>CAWGVL010000048.1:0-256020 GCA_963825845.1 Bryobacteraceae bacterium
TTTACAACTACTACGTCGCGGGTCAGCCGGCTCGAAGCGTGTATATGCCTTTGTTGCCCTTTCCGAACAGGTGCTCAGCCTTGCCCGGATACTCGGCCGGGTCCAGGATGAGCAAGCCATCTGGAGACAGCAATGCGGCCATGCGCATCAGAGCCGATTCGCGGTGCCGGAGTTCCAGATACATCAAAACATTGCGGCAGAAGATGACGTCGAAAGGCCCGGCAACCGACCATTCTGAGGAGGCCAGGTTCAGTTCCCGGAACTCCACTAAGCGGCGGATCGCCGCCACGATGCGCGCCGATCTGCGCCTGCGGAATCGACGAAGAATCGGTTGCGGAGCGCGGGATCCAGCGACTGTAACGAGCGCTCGTCGTATTCGCCGCGCTGAGCGAAGTCGAGAGCGTCCGCATCGATATCGGTAGCCAGGATTGTGGCTGCCGGGTTGTCCTGCCTCAGCAGGAGAATCAACGCCATAGCGAGCGAATACGGCTCTTCGCCCGTTGCCGCGGCAGCCGACCAAAGTCGCGCCGCGCCGCGACGGTGGATCGTCTTCAAAGCGTGCTCTGCAGCTATGTCGAAATGCAGGGAATTGCGGAAGAAGCCGGTGAAACTGGTGGTCAGAAGCGAAATGAACTGCCGTCGTGCCGCGGCATCACCCGCCTCCACCGCTCCGAGCAGCCGCTGCGACCCCGGCATCGGTCGAGACTCCGACACGTTCGCATCGGCGGGAAAAATGCTCACGGTTGCGCCCGTGCAACTGGATGCCGGCGATTTGCAGAGCCAGGTTGCGGACATGCGCAAACTCCGCATCGGCGACCGAAAACCCTGAACGTGCTGGGGCTTTCACGACGGTGCTGCAGGCGCCTGTGGTCATACCTTCGCGACATTGACAAACAGCGCCGATCTCGTCCAGTTTCTTCAGGGCGCTGTCGAAATCGAAATCGTCGATCGATGAGGCGAGGGACTTGAGCCGCTCACCATCAGTCGTTCCGGACAGAGCTTCCGTGACCGCCTGAACGGCGTCGGCGGCATCGCCGTCATTCGCCTCGATCAGCGACCTCAATCTCGCGATCGCAGCTGCGGCCACCGCGGGATCGAACTGCCGATGAACTGGCTTAGGGGACGGAGGGGCCTCTCCAAGGGCAGCACGGATGGCTTTCACCTGGCTGGCGACTGCCGATTCCAAATCCGAAAGCAACGCCGGTACGGCGGGGTCGCTCTCGCGCAGTCCCTTTTCGAGCTTGCCGGCTGCCTCCTGGGTAAGAGACATGCCGAGGTTCGCGGCCACACCTTTCACCGTGTGGGCCAGCCGCTCGGCCAGTGCCCGATCGTTCTTCTCGAGTGCATCCGCGATCTGGGAGCTTGCGTCTGCTTGTTTCGCTACGAACTGCTCAAGCAGGCTGCGGTAGAGCTTCTGGTTGCCGGCGACCCGTTTCAGACCGCCCGCAATGTCTATTCCTTCAATTGGAGGAACTTGTACGTCCATCCGCGGCGCGGCTTTCTTTTCGGGCGCGGGAGTCGCCGGCTCCCGCCGCTTCGCCGATTGAGTCAAAGCGGCGAAGAGCGCATCGGGATCGATGGGCTTTGTCACATGGCCGTTCATTCCAGCCTGGAGGCAGCGGTCCCGTTCCTCCACGAGCGCATGCGCAGTCATCGCCAGGATCGGGAGATCGTTGAATCGCGAGTCGGCGCGGAGATGACGGGTCGCCGTGAAGCCGTCCATTTCGGGCATCTGTAAGTCCATCAGCACGATGTCAAATGCCGGCGGCTGCGGTCCGTCCCGAAGCAGATCCACGGCGATCTTGCCGTTGCCCGCAACCGTGACGATGGCGCCCGCACTCTCCAGCAACTCGGTGGCGACTTGCTGGTTTAACTCGTTGTCTTCGACGAGCAGGACGCGGATACCGCGGGCGTCGTAAGACGGGGACTCGCCCTTGCTCTGCTGCCGGCCCTCGACTTCCTGACCTCCGCCGAACAGGTCCATCATGGTGTCGTAGAGCACCGAGGCATTTACCGGCTTCAGCACGTACCCGTCGATACCGATCTGCTCGGCTTGTGCGCGGATCTCCTCGCGTCCGAAGGCCGTGACCATGACGATGCGCGGCACGTTCTGGAGCCGGCCCTGGCGTTTGATGATCGCGCTCGCCTGCAACCCGTCCATGCCCGGCATGTGCCAGTCCATCAGCACCAACTGGTAGGGGTCCGACATGTCGGCGGCTGCGAGCGCCCGAATCGCGTCCTCTCCCGATGCCACCGCGTCCGCGCGCAGCGCAAAACCGCGCAGCGAGTCCGTGAGGATCTCGCGGGCCTGGGCGTTATCGTCGACGACGAGAGCGTGGATGCCGGCCATATCGGGAACGAAGCGTTTCCGCTCGACAGCCGCGCCGATGCCGAACCAGGCCGTAAAGATGAATGTGCTGCCGACTCCGAGCTCGCTTTCGACCCAGATGTCGCCGCCCATCATTTCCACCAGGCGCTTGCTGATCGAGAGGCCGAGCCCGGTGCCGCCGAACTTGCGCGTGGTGGAAGTATCGGCCTGTGAGAACGCCTGGAACAGCCGTGCGGACTGTTCGGGTGTCATGCCGATGCCCGTGTCTCGCACGGAGAATCGCAGTTTGACGCGGTCGGCATCCCGCTCTTCCACCCCCACGCTGACGATGACCTCTCCGCTTCTCTGTGAACTTCACGGAGTTATTCACCAGGTTGATGAGGATCTGGCCCAGACGCAGCGGGTCGCCTATCAGATTGGGAGGAATATCCGGCTGGGAGCCGATGAGGAACTCGAGGTTCTTGTCGTGTGCTTTCTGGCCCACTACGGTGGACAGGTTTTCGAGCACGTCGTCGAAACGGAAATCGGCGTTCTCGATGTCGAGTTTCCCCGCCTCGATCTTCGAGAAGTCGAGAATGTCATTGATGATGCCGAGAAGGGCTCCAGCGGCGCCGCGCACCTTTACCAGGTAGTCGCGTTGTTTTGGTGTCAGGTCAGTCTTCAGGGCGAGGTGCGTCATGCCGATGATGGCGTTCATCGGCGTGCGGATCTCGTGGCTCATGTTGGCAAGGAACAGCGACTTCGCCGCGGTGGCTTCTTCGGCCTTCTGCCTGGCGTCGAGGATCTCTTTCTCCTGCTGCTTCCGAACCGTGACATCACGGACCGAGACAGCGACCTGCGGCTCTTCCGAATCCCGGCTCGGGAGAGGGCTCAATCCAATCTCGGCAGGAAACATAGAGCCGTCCTTGCGAACTCCGCGCAATTGACGCCCAGCGCCCAGTTCGCGCTTCACCGGATTGCGGTGGAAGGATGCCCGAAGCGCCATGTGGCCCGGGTCGGATATCCTCAGGGACGAGCATCTCCACAGGATGACCGACCAGTTCGTCGCGTGTATATCCGAACACCGACTCTGCTTCTGCGTTGACTAACTGAATGATGCCCTTCGTGTCGACGACTAACAGAGCGTCTGGCGCCAGTTCCAGAACACTTCGGAAGAAGCGCTCGGTGTCGCGGAGACGCTGCTCGGCTTGCTTACGTTCTGAGACATCGTGGATGCAGGTGATGCAGGACCGGCTTGCCCCCCAGGGTAATCCGGGTCAGAGTAATTTCGCACTCGAAATGCGTGCCGTCCAGACGCCTGTGGAGCCAATCGAAACAGAACGGCGTGCTCATCTGTAAGGCTGTTGCTATACGATCGAGTGCAGCGTCGGCCGAGACGCTGCCGTCGGGCTGGCGTTCCGGCGAAAGCTCGACAGGACCGAGCTTAAGCAGGTCGGCCACGCTGCCGACCCCAAACATGCTTGCGGCTCTCGGATTGGCGTCGATGAAACCGCGCTCGGGTGACAAGAGTAGTAGACCATCGCTCGAAGCGTTGAAGTAAGCGTTGATGCGTTCTTCGGTTTCCTTGCGCTCGGTAATATCGGTGAAGCTGACTACCGACCCGACGATCACTCCGTCCTTGAGCACCGGCGTCGCGCCGTATTCCACGGGCACGCCCGTTCCGTCCTTGCGCCACAGATATTCGTTGTCTACGCGGCTTGCCCGACCTTCCGTGAAGGCGGCGAACATCGGGCATTCTTCCCGCGGGTACACTGTGCCATCCGGCCGATGATGGTGAAACGCTGCATGGGACGGTTGCCCGAGAAGTTCGTCCGCGGTGAACCCGAGCACCTGGCAGGCAGCAGGATTGATAAACGTAATGCTTCCGTTCGTATCGGTGCCGAAAATACCCTCGGCAGTGAAGTCGAGGATGAGCCGTGTGCGCTCTTCACTGGCCTGCAATCTGCTCTCGCTGGGCCATCAGCTCTTCCTGCTGGGTGAGCAATTCCTCTTTCTGGGCGAGCAACTCCTCCTGGACCTGGTGAGCTCCTCCGTTTGCTCCTCTAATTCGCGAGCCTGCTCCTGAGTTTTACCCAGCAGTTCGTGCGTGGCGAGATTGCGCTCGAGGACCTCCAGACTCATGCGCAATCACGGGAAGCGCTTCCTCGAGCAGGGCCTTCTGGCTCGGCTCAGATCGGCAAACGATCCAACCTCGAGCACACCAAGCAGCTTGTCCTGGGCAATCAGCGGCCAGGCGGTCGCTCGCGCCGGGGCGGCGCTACCCACGCCTGAAGAGATGCGAAGGTAGTCGGCAGGCAGTTCGGTCAGAGTGATCGTCGATTTCACTACGGCGCATTGGCCCACCAGCGCCTCGCCGCGGCGGAACGACTCCTTTTGAGTCGCAGCTTCAGGGAGGCCGTAACCCGCGATTCTGTCCAGCCGCTCGTCGTCCTTGCCGAATAGATACAAGCCGGCAACGCCGCCGCCGAGGAGAGGCATCAGACAGGCGAGGAAGCGCTGGCCGAAATCGGGTATCGACGCTGCACCCTGGAGGGCCTCGGCCAATTTGGCCAGGCTGGCCTTGACCCATCGTTGCTCTTCCATCGCTGCCGCCCCGCTTTTGAGGACGTCGATGGACCGCGCGAGCCCGCCGGTTTCATCTGTTGCCGAGGTGAAAGGTATGCTCTGCGTAAAGTCGCCACCGGCAATTGACTGAACAGACGTCTGCAGTGCACGAATCGGACGCACGACGGAGCTGAGCGTGAGGAATCCCAGAACTCCGGAAAGCAGAGTGATCACGCCGATGATGATCAGTAGTTGCTTCTCGGACTGTTCGGTTGTCGTCACAATCGTCTTGCCGGCATTAGCGGCCAGTTCTGCGTTGTAGTCGCTCCACTTGACAAGAAGATCATTCAGTTGCCGGCCGGTCTGGAAGAAGCGTCCCGAGACGGTATGCCGGCTAGCTTCGGCGCGGCGACCTTCGGCGATTAGAGCGAAGATCTGGTCTGCCAATTCGCGCCATTCATGCTGCAGATTCTGAAACTCGGTGAAGAACCTCTGATCCTTACTATCTGAGATCAGAGTGTCGCCGTAGACTGCCAACTGACGGTCAAGCTCAATTTCGAAGTGGCGGTACAGCTTCTCGGAGTCGGCCTGGACATCCTTGTCCTCCGCCAGAAGACAGTTGCGGATATCGACCCGCAGTGCGGTCAAACTGCGCGAGATCTTCGCCAGTTGCGTGACGCTTCCGATCTGCGTCTCCGCTACGAACCGGCTCTGGTGCGCGATCCGATCGAACCTGTTCACCACAACGACGCCCAGGCCGATCAGAACTACGATAGGCACAGCGAACAGCAGGGTCAGTCGGTGAGCGATCGTCATAGTTGTGAACCCAACGTCCCATTCGGCCGCGTTTCATGCGGCACGCGCGTCATTGCCAGGCCGCTGACGCGTAGCCTGCAGTCAACGCGATCACCCCGGCCGTCTGCATCTTCTCAGGCCATTGATTCACAATCGCCGGGAATATGTTGACCGTACGGGGACTCCGTCAATTACCCCCTGCCGCTGCGCCGCCGACCTGCTCCCTCACGAGGCGCTTCTGCCTGCTCTCGACATCCACATCCAGGAGCCACGTCGCATCGATGCGGCCGAAGAAGTCCATGAGGAAGGCGATCAGGCCGGTCCACCCGGTCTGGTGGCTGGCGCCCAGCCCCGCACCGTTATCGCCATGGAAATACTCGTAGAACAGGATGAGGTCGCGCCAGTACGGGTCTTCCTGGAATTTCTTCGTCCCCCCATACACCGGCCGCCGCCCGTTCTCATCGCGCAGGAAAGTACGCGCAAGCCGGCGCTCGATCTCTTTTGCCACCTCGAAGAGCGTCATGTGCTGGCCGGAACCACTTGGGCACTGCACCTTGAATTCATCGCCGAAGAAAGCGTATAGGTTCAAGAGTGCTCGAACGATCAGCGTGTTGACAGGCATCCAAACAGGCCCCCTCCAGTTCGAGTTGCCCCCGAACATGCCCGTATTGGATTCGGCTGGAAGATACTGCACCTTGTATTCCTGGCCGCCGGTCCAGAAGCTGGCTGGATGATCCAGGTGATACCGGGAGAGCGATCGGATTCCATACGGCCCCAGAAACTCGTTCTCATCGAGCAAATAACCAAGCACGCGTTCCAACTTGGCCTTGTTCAGAATCGAGAACATACGCCGTCCCTCATATCCGATGAAGCCATGTTCGGTGGGCGCCAGATGTGCGATCAACTCCGGATGACGCTCCTTGAATAGAGCGATGAGTTCCATCAGCTTCGGGTGGCGCTTCTCGACATCAAACGCGAAGACGGTGGAGGCACAGAGCGGGAGAAGTCCGACCATCGATCGCACTTTCATACGGGCAGCCTGGCCGTCTGGCAACCGCAGTACGTCGTAGAAAAAGCCGTCCTCCTCATCCCACATTTTGTCGCTGTGGTCGCCGATGCGGTCCATAGCGTATGCGATCCGGCTGTAATGCTGGATGAACTTGTAAGCGACCTCCTCGTACATCGCGTCGTGATCGCTCAGGATGAGGGCCATCTCCAGCATGCACTGGCAGTAGAATGCCATCCAGGCAGTTCCGTCCGCCTGTTCCAGCGATCCTCCCGTGGGGAGTTGTGCGCTGCGGTCGAAAATGCCGATGTTGTCCAGCCCGAGAAAGCCTCCGGCAAAAACGTTCCGTCCCGGCTGGATCTTTGCGATTGACCCACCAGTTGAAGTTCAGCATCAGTCCCTGGAACGCCTTTTCCAGGAATCTGGGGTCGGAACGGCCCAGTGCGCGCTCCATCTTGTAAAGAAACAGCGTCGCCCACGCGTGCACTGGGGGGTTCACGTCGCTGAAATTCCATTCGTAGGCAGGGATCTGGCCATTGGGATGGAAGTAGAGGCTGCGCAGCATGAGCAGTAGCTGGTCCTTGGCGAAATCGAAATCGACCAGCGACAGAGAGAGTGTATGGAACGCCAGGTCCCACGCCGCGTACCAGGGGTACTCCCACTTGTCCGGCATCGAAATGACGTCGGCATTCAGCATGTGGGACCATTCCACGTTCCGAACACCAGTGGTGTCTGATTGGTGCAGTGGGTCGATTTTGTGCTCGGCGAGCCAGCGCTCGAGATCGAAGTAGTAAAATTGTTTGCTCCACAGCATGCCCGGCCAGGGCCTGCCGGTGAACCCGCCGTTCATCCTCGTTGAGTGCGGGAGGAGTGATCCGGTCGTAGAACTCGTTTGCGTCTCCGATGCGGCTATCGAAGGTAGTCTCGAAGCTGCTGAAGGGCTTGGCGACCTTCCCGGCGGCCAGCCGCAGTCGGACCGTGCAACTCCCGCCCGCGGGCACCTCGAGAGAATAGTGGGCGGCGGCTTTGGTTCCCACCTGGTCGGGATTGACCGCCTCGCGGTTCCCTGAGATCACATAGTTGTGGAATGCGTCTTTGACGTATTGGCTGGCGTTTGGCTGGCCCCAAAGTCGCTGCGCGTTCGTCTCGTTTTCCGTCGTCAGCAGTTCCGGGCCGCCGTCGCAATACAGCCGGTATTCGCCCATGTCCTGGTGAGAGGCATGAATTACGTCCGGTTCCTCGACACGGAGCAAGGGTCTCCGATTGCCGATCTCCCCAGGACCACGTGTTGCGGAACCATAATGTCGGCAGCACTCGAGCCCGGGCCGGCTCCGGGCCGCGGTTGTGCACGGTGATGCGGATAAGGATGTCTTCCGGGCCAGCCTTGGCGTATTCGACGAAGACATCGAAGTAGCGGTCATCGTCGAAGATCCCGGTATCCAGGAGTTCGTACTCGAACTCCTCCCGCGAACGCGTCCGACTCGTCTCCAGAAGGTCTCGATAGGGAAACTCCCGCTGGGGATACTTGTACAGGTACTTCATGTACGAGTGCGTGGGTGTGCTGTCAACGTAGAAGTAGTACTCCTTCACGTCCTCGCCGTGATTGCCCTCGCTGTTGGTGAGCCCGAACAGGCGCTCCTTCAGAATCGGGTCCCGTTCGTTCCAAAACGCCAGGGCAAAGCACAAATGCTGCTTATCGTCGCAGATGCCCCCGAGGCCGTCCTCGCCCCACCGGTACGCCCGTGAGCGAGATTGGTCATGAGAGAAGTAGTCCCACGCATTTCCGTCTTCGCTGTAATCCTCTCGGACAGTGCCCCACTGCCGCTCACTGAGGTAGGGTCCCCATTTCTTCCAGGGGATGCCAGCCTCTCGTGCCTCATTTAAGCGCCCTTGTTCGACAACGTCGACTACACCCTGTAAAGGCATAAGCCTCTCCTTCGTATCGGCCACACCGACTCACGTCGCGTGCCATCAATTGAAGTGAAGTGTGCAGTGGACCCTTGCACGGTTCGCACACACCGCACGAACGCGAGGCGCGACTGTTTCTGTCAATCCAGAGGATTGCGCCTGAGACGCCATGGATGTACTAAATGTAAGATCACGCGCATTAAGGGTGATAAAGCTGGCGACAAAAGCGGCACTGCGCATTCTTCTTTGCAGTCGATCTTGCACTTCAGGCACGCTCGGCCGCGGAGATTGTAAGCCACGCTCGAAAGAGTGGCGCATGAGCGAGGCACCACCGAATGCGACGAACACCTCTCAGCGACACCTGTCGGCGTGGACCCATGCAGTCACACCTGATTTGTTGATAAACTCAGTTACCAATAAATCGAACACAAGTCGGCGATTCGCGCATGAATGTGTGATTCCGCTAACGGTTTCCGTCGTCGGCTGACTTGGAAGCCGGTGCAACTAATGGGCCGTGTGGAGGTCGACATGACAAACTGTCCTATAAGGCGGAAGCTAGCTGAGGAGTTTGCTATTGCTACGCGCCTCTACTCCGAAGCTGTTGTTGCGCTCACCAATAACCAAACTCTCACCCCACGGAACGAATTCGAGAAGCTTCGCCTCGCGAAAGAGGAGAAGCGTCAGCGCTCCGAAACCGAGCGAGTAGCATTCAACGCACACGTTGATTCACATGGGTGCGTATCGGGCGACGACTTTTCGTAGGCGGACTCGGACGCGAGGGTTGCGTAGGTTCCGCAAATTCCGCCGTTCCATGTCTGCCGTAGGCCGCCGCAGAGGAGTGCTTCGTCCTCGGGCCCTGGCCTGACCGATCGGAGCGAGGATGTCGCTCATGTCGCGGAGTTCTGTTCGGATCTGGGCAACGTGCAGCGAGCAGACGTCGTGCCGTTTCATCAGATGGGCGCTTTCAAGTGGAAACACCTTGGACTCGATTATACGCTCGAAGGTGCCGCGCCGCCTTCCGCCGAGCAGGTGGACAGTGCGTGCGGATTTTCAGAGCGGTGGGCCTGAACACCTTCTGACAACAACGAACGACTCTGCACCCGAGGATAGGACCGAAGACGCAAGGGTAGCAGCTTAGAAACATCGCGGATTTGACCGGGCATTTGAAGCGGGTGCTTACCTGTCCATGCAAACAATCGATGATCATCAACCGGAGAGATCCACCTTTGGGACTTCAGCGATGATCGAGGCGCTTAAGGAGACGGCGGGTCGACGCGGATCCCCGGCAGCCGTGCACTGCGAGAGAGCGCGACCATCGATGAAACGGCGTGGCCGACGCTGCACCGGCGAAATCCATTCGCGCCCATGCACCCGCGTGACGAATCTCCTGTACGAGCAGGCAAATAATAAACTTCGGTTGCTTTTCGCGCATCATCGGTACGACGGAGAGGAGGGTCCCTCAACAGTTGGTATCGCCATGTCTGCATGCATGTACTGCGATCCACACTGTAGCCCTTTCGGTCGTTATCTTAACCGCCCCTTCACGGAAGCTGCGCGGGCGCGTCCGTGAGTTCCGGCATGCCTGACTAGCCTGATCGATTCCTCCTATGTGACCTCGATGATAAAAACGAGCAGCTAGTCCTACTATTTCTGTCTGTTCGATGAGGAGGGTTATCTCCAACAATTTTGAATCCGGGCCATAATCACCTTCCTGCTGCTGTTCTTCTGGACGGCTGCTTGGTCACAGGCTCTGATGGGCAGATCCGAGCAAAGTTTTGGCCCCGCGTTGAATCGACCATGGCCGAAGAACTCGGTGTTGAAGCGTACAGTTCTCAATACGCTGGATGACCGATGGCGTATGGACCGGAAACTGGATGTTGTTGAATATGCAGTTCTGGGCCCGGATCTGATAGGGCGCGGATACTGAAGTGACAAGATGCCGACCGTTCTGGATCCATTTCAGTTTGTCCTGATCGCTGTTGCCGGATGGATGAATCAACGCCAACTTCAGATGATCGAATACCTGCGCGAGGAGAACCGGGTGCTGCGTGAGCAACTCGGCGAGCGGCGCTTGCGGCTCACCAACGACCAGCGACGCCGGTTGGCCGCCAGGGCGAAAGGACTGGGGCGGAAGGTTCTGGCCGAGTTGGCAACGATCGTGACACCGGAGACGCTGTTGCGCTGGCACCAGCGGTTGATTGCGCAGAAATATGATGGCAGCGGCTGTCGCCGCCCCGGCCGGCCTCGCACGGCTGCCGTGGTCGAGGACCTCGTCGTTCAAATGGCGGAACAAAACCGCGACTGGGGATACCGCCGCATTCAGGGTGCATTATCGAATCTGGGACACAAACTCGCTCGCAGCACAATCGCTGACATTCTGGAACGACACGGGATTGAACCGGCACCGGAGCGGATTCGCAAGACTACCTGGAAGGAATTTCTCAGGCAACACTGGGATCTGATCGTGGCGGCTGACTTCTTCACCATTGAGGTCTGGACCACCAAAGGGCTACAGCGATTCATCGTGCTGTTCTTTATCGAACTATCTACCAGGCGAGTGGAGATCGCCGGAATCTCAGCAACCGCAAACGGTCTGTGGATGAGTCAGATTGCCCGGAATCTGACTGACTCAGTCGATGGCCTGCTGATGGGCAAGCGTTACCTAATTCATGATCGGGACCCGCTGTTCACGGACGAATTTCTGTGGACGCTCAAGGATGCCGGTGTGAAATCCGTCAAACTACCACCGCGAAGTCCAAATCTGAACAGCTACGCCGAGCGCTTCGTGCGAAGCATCAAGCAATCCTGCCTCGAACGGCTGATCTTGTTCGGAGAAAGTTCGTTGCGAACAGCGGTTCAAAACTTCGTAGCCCATTATCACAGCGAGCGAAACCACCAGGGCTTGGGCAACCGCCTGATTCAGCCGGACCCAGACCACCTCGTAAACACAGGCGCGGTCCAATGCCGGGAACGTCTGGGTGGAAGGCTGAACTACTACTATCGAACTGCGGCCTGACTCGCGCTACGAGGAAGTCCAACAGCGCAGTATTGGTGCCGTGCGATAAAGCGATCAACAGGAGCTAGGACATCTTGAGTGTATGACCTTGGTCGCATGGAGACAGTTAGTGACGTCGGCGCCGTGCTTCGGTGAGTCTGCGTTGCGTTTGCAAATTCGGGCCATACGAGGTAGTCTTCTCCAATCTCATGTTTCTGCTCGCCGGCACTGCAATCTCTGATTGGAATGCCGTTTGCAATTGCCCACCAGGCAACCGCCGGCTGAACCGCCCTGCCATTCGCATCAGGTGCGCATTGTCGAGCGTATCTTCTGATCCAGTAAGCTGACGCCACCAGATTCTGAATCCGCCCGGGTCGTGCGCCATGCTGAAATATCCGTTCAGCACGATCCGGTCCACGCAATCGTAGTTGCCCGTCAGCAAGCTGGCGTACTTCCGGCTGAGTCCATCCATGCTCGGATAAAGTAGCACTTACTCGATTGCTGCCGAACGCCACTGCTTTCCAGCGGAGTCTGGGATGCCTGTTGCACTTACTGCGAAAACGAGCTTTCATCACAAACAGGCGGAAAATCGATGCATGCCGATGAACAGGGTGAACACCATCGATGCACAATTTAGAGACAAACAACTTCCATGGGTGTTCCTTCGAAAACCTCCGGCTAAAATGTCTGATATTGCAGAATTCGCGTCTGTCGTGGATGTCGGCTGCAGTGTTCTCGGCTAGCCAATTCGGGTGCTGTGTGCTCGGCCCGGAGGCAATTCTGAACCCATGAAACTCCTTATCGTATCTCTGGTCGTCCTTCCTGCGTTCGGCCAGATTCCATCCACTCCCTGCATATCGCCCGCGGCCGCTCCCGCTGCAAATGCCTCCACTTAAGGACAGGTTCGAAGGCCAGGCCCTTCTCGAAATCCTGGACAACAAACCGCTGCCGACATCGCCGAGATTGCCAGGCTGTCGGACTTACCGGCATGGGGACAAAGTCTCGCCGATGGCGACTACTCCAATGGAACGGCATACCCTATATATCAAATCAAGTTCGAACGCTGCCGTTGATAAAATCCGAGCACGATAAGCTCACGCCGATGAAGGGTAGACCTCGTCCGGCGCGGACCAAAGAGATTCTGGATGTTCTGGTGAACGCTGGCCAATTCCACGCCAATGGAGTGAAGCAATGAATCGAAGTACTCTTCGTGTCTTAGTGGTTCCCGCGGTGTGCTGTATGACCGGGGTTACCGGCCTGTGTCAGACGCCGTCTGGCAATCGGCCGCCGGCACCTTATTACGAGGACACCAACAACATCCCGGTCTCGCCCGAGATTCACGGCGACAGAACGGTGACGTTCCGGCTCTTTGCACCGAAGGCGAGCGAAGTGCTGCTGATGGGATCTCCTGGAATTCTCGAGGTGATCAGGAAGCCCATGCCGCTGAAGCGCGATGAGAAGGGCGTGTGGAGCCTGACTCTGGGTCCGCTTGCGCCGGGTTTCTACACCTATGGGTACGCGATTGATGGTGGGTTGCGGATGCCCGATCCCTCGAATCCAAACCTGGAACTTCGGCGCTGGGGCTCGACGAGCTTGTTCATCGTGCCCGGCACAGAAAAGGCAGTGTTTGAAGAACGGCGTGTGCCGCATGGGACGGTCCATGTGAGCTTCTACGATTCGCCGAATCTGGACACTGAGCGAATGGTTTATGTCTACACGCCACCGGGGTATGAGACTGGCAATCAAAAGTATCCGGTTCTCTACCTGCTCCACGGAAATGGACAGATCGAGGCGTCGTGGACGTGGACGGGACGTGCCAACGTGATCCTCGATAATCTCCTCGCCGACGGCAAGATCAAGCCCATGGTGGTCGTGATGCCGTACGGTCACGTGACTCGCGAGATAAAAACTGCTTCGGGCAGCGGTGCTTCTCCGAACGATTCGGCCACGATTGAGAAGGAACTCCTGACCAGCGTTAAGCCACTGGTTGAGAGCAAGTATCGCGTACTCAGCGATCGTAATCACCGCGCGATTGGAGGACTCTCGATGGGCGCTGCCCAGTCCCTGTCTATCGGGTTGCACAATCTGGATCAGTTCGCATACATCGCAGCATTCAGCGGCGGTGGCAATCGGGCGGAGTGGGAGAAAGCCGATCCGTCGATGCTCAACCAAAAACTGAAGGTACTGTGGATCGGCTGCGGGACCGAAGATCCGGGATATAAAGGCGTAAAGGCTATGGACGATCTGCTCACGACCAAGAACGTGAAGCACGTCTGGAACGAATCCGGCGGCGGGCATAGCTGGCCCAACTGGCAGGTGTATCTTTCCAGGTACGCACCGCTGCTGTTCCGCGACTGATCGAGACAAGGATTTCATGCAGAATCGCTCAATCATTTTTTCCATCGCGCTCCTTGCGGCAACAGCGGCAACGCCGGCTTCATTTGCGCAGGCGAACCTCAGTATCGAATTGAAGCAGCCGAAAGCTGCGGTGAGCCCCACGCTCTACGGTCTGATGACCGAGGAGAACAACTACTCGTACGATGGCGGGCTCTATGCGGAACTGGTACACAACCGTACGTTCCGCTCTGACTGGAGCGGGATTCTGAACTGGTATCTCGTTGAGAAGGGCTCTTCCTCGGCGAAGATGTCGGTCGATAACAAGACTGGTCCTTCGACAGCACTCACTACGAGCGCCAAACTCGAGGTGACGAAGGCGGACCCCAGCAGTCCGGCGGGTTTTATCAACGAAGGTTACTGGGGAATGAGGACCAGTTCGACAAAGCCAGGACCTATGACGGCCGCTATGCTCAGTTTTACAAGGCAATCAAGGCGAAGTACCCAGGAATTGGGGTGATCGCGACCATTCCGGTCAAGGGCATCACTCCTGATGTCATCGATGATCACAACTACAAGCGCGGGCAGGGCATGTTCGCGGAAGCGCGGCACTACGACAATACGGAACGCAATGGTTCGAAGATCTTTGTTGGCGAGTGGGCCACACGCGCGAAGGCACGCCGACTCCGCACTTCGGCGCTGCGCTCGGGGACGCCGCGTTCCTGACAGGACTCGAACGGAACAGCGATGTCGTGATCATGTCAGCGTACGCACCGTTGTTGGTGAATGTGAATCCGGGCGGGATGCAGTGGAGCTCAGACCTGATCGGCTACGACGCGCTGACTAGCTACTTTTCATCGCAAAATGGACCGCTGAGCGCCTGACGGGCGAAGATTTGGGCAGTGCGGTTGGTGCTAAAACATTCACTATTGATCCTGTTTCAGAGTGGCCGCACAATGGATCATGACGCGCCGCAAACAAGGGCAACGAACACTCTGGGAAGGCATTGTGGACGAGGATGTCCGTGCGCTTTGGGAACCGTGGATGATGGAAGCCGACTCTGTTCTGGAAGACGAAGAACTGATCCAGCAGGTGTTCGAGGCGCAAGGCAAGCGGCATGAATACAGTGCCACCAAGGGCCGGTCGCAAACACCGGCTGAAATAGTACTGCGTCTCCTGCTGCTCAAGCATGTTCGCAACTGGAGCTTCGATGTGCTGGAACGTGAGGTGCGAATGAACCTCGCCTACCGCGACTTCGCCCGCATCGGTCTGGGCAAGGTGCCGGACGCCAAGACGCTGGCACGAATCGCACAAGCGCTGGGCGGAGAGGTGATCGCGGAACTGCATAGGCGGCTGGTTGAGATCGCTCAGCAGAAGGGCGTGATTCGGGGGAGGAAGATGCGCGTCGACACCACAGTGGTGGAGACCAACATTCATTATCCGACCGACTCCAGCATGCTCGGTGATGGAGCGCGCGTGTTGACGCGCACCATGAAAAAGATCGAGCGAAAGACTGGTGGCAAGCTGAAACGTAAGGTGCGGAACCGGACGCGGAGCATCAACAAGCGGGTTATCGCGATTGCCACGGCCAGCCGCCATAAGGGTCCGGAAGGTGAGGCCAAGCGCAAGAAGCAATATCGGGAACTGCTCCGCTACTCACGCCAAGTCCTCAATGATGCCAAACGAGTAATCGCCGAAGTCGAGCAAATGCCTGCCAAGAAGCAGAAAGATCTGCGGAGTTTGCGCGAGCATTTGAGCGTCATGGCGGGCCGGGTCCGGCAAGTGGTGAAGCAGACCAAGGTGCGCATCTTCGATGGTGTGACGCAGTTGCCGGGCAAGATCGTGAGCTTGTTCGAGCCGCATACCGAGATCATTCGCAAAGGCAAGGCGAGCAAACCAACCGAGTTCGGCAAGATGGTGCAACTGCTGGAAGCCGAGAACCAGATCGTCACGCACTACGATGTGTTCGACAAGCGCCCGAGCGATCGCGAACTCTTCGCCGAGGCAGTGGCAACACATAAGCAGATTCTGGGCCGCGCGCCGAATTTGGCAACAGCGGATGCGGGCTATTACTCACAGGTCCAGGAACGAGCCGCGCAGGAGCAAGGTGTGAAATGGGTTGCCATCCCGAACCGAAGCACTCGTAGCGTTGAGCGCAAGGTAAAAGAAAAGACCCGATGGTTCAAGAAAGCGCAACGCTGGCGCACCGGCTGCGAAGGCCGAATCAGTGTACTCAAGCGCCGGCATGGACTCAACCGCTGTCGCTATCGAGGCGAAGACGGGATGAAGCGCTGGGTAGGGTTGGGTGTTCTCGCCGATACCTTGATCAACATGGGCAATGCATTGGCGGCGAGAGCATGAAAGGCCGGACGCCGCCGGCGGCTCCGCTCCGGAGTCGACGCCGGAGAAGTCCCATTTCTGAATCTCAGAAAGCACGCGACGATCGCCCGCCCAAGTCAGAGTTGCCTATTTTGCGACGGAAAGTAGCTACCTCGCCGTTGGCAGCGCTTCCAATAGAAGAGTTTCGCGCCATTGTCGCCACGGGAGAATGTCCCTTTTGTTTATTCCCAAATAGACAAGGACGTCTTGACGGGTAAGGCGCCAGATGGTACGTTCTGCACCACGACGCGAAGAGGTAATTCTCGACCATTCCCAAAATGCGAGAAACTCTGTCTTACCTGCCTCTCGCCTGGAAGGCGTTGGCGATCCGAACAGCCGGGGATTGTTGTTGAGCGCTCGCACAGAAGTCCATCGCTGGCGTTTGGGCCTGCAAGGAGATTGCTCCTGCAGTCAACGACCTCCCGACCGTATGTAGCTCGGCGGTTCACGATTTCATCCCAGCGCCTAGCGAAGCATTTCGGTTAGCGGTAAATGCCCTTCTGCGCACATCACGCAGGCTGAACGCAGACTTCACTTAAAGTGCTCCGCCCAAATTCGCTACACAGACCATGTCACGGCAATTGGACCGATGATCTTTAATCACCTAACGGCCGCTGGCGAGCAATAGATATACATCGACCCGTAACATCGGGGACGTCGTCATTCAGTTGTGGCCGGTTATGGTCAGCAGCAGTCCCTGTTCATCAACCGAGGCAGTCCGCTCCATCCGCTCCTGACACGGGACACAGCATGAGGCCCACGGAATTGCCTGCAAGCGCATTAGTGGGATCTCCTCCTCACATGATTCGCAGATTCCGAACTCCCCACGTTCAAGTCGTTCAAGAGCGGATTGTATAGAAGCGAGTCTCTGGCGATCCCTGCTGCTCGTGGTTATCGCAACGAACTGCTCGTGCAGCAAGGGGACCTGATCCTCAGTGGCAGTGTTTTCAGGAGTGACTAGCACCTGAAGCTGACTCTGCCGGTCAGATGTTATTCTGGCTCGCTCAGCCAGCAGGCTAGCGCGCAGTTCTGGCAGCCGGGCTTCTCGGTTGCTCTTGGTTCGCATGGCAATCTGTACTTTGCAATTGGCGAGCCAACACCCAAGGCAGCCATCTTTTACGGGTTTCGCACGCGATTCCGGTGGATTCAAGACGTTAGGAACAATCACGCTGTCCCGAACCGCACCGCTAGTGCGCCCTTTCGGGCAAGGTGTGCGGCTGCCATGCGACGCGGAACACCTCCTCCACTGCGGATATTTCGGAATCCGCAATGAGTGCACGCTCCCACCATGGTCGGAGACGTCCAGTTTTGTGATTAGCCTAATCACGCCCACGGTCGGAAGATCGCTCGTTCAGTTCTTGCTGCCGTACTCGAACGCGAGCAAACGGCCGCGCGCTCCGAACTCCCTTCGCGGCGAAGTTTTCAGGTATCGCCGAGCGAGCCGCAGAAGCGAGCGGACGAGATGGAGCGACATGCCCAGATGATCTGAGATTCCTGCGTGGTGTATCCGTGAAAACCGTGGACGCGCCATATCCGGCGGCACGATCGTGGTGTGTGTCCCACGCAGCGCCCGTAGACGCTCCTCGATGTTCGGCCAGTTACGATCTTCCACACCTGTGGTCGAGCGACTGTAAGGCCGTGTCAATTTGCTCTAGCTTGTGCGTAAACCCGAGTGTTCTGTCCTGTGTGGACTGGTGCTCGGACTGCATCACAGAGGTGTAGACACCAGCCACTCAAGGCCGGAGATATTCAAGTTCACAAGGGAGGAAAAGATGGGACCTAATGTACAGGAACACATCCTTGATGAGGTCGATACCTTTCGAGATAGAAACGACGTACACCGGAATACAACGGAACGCCATATATTCCACACGATCGAGCAGATTGGGAAGCGTAGCACCCAACGGCGAGCGGAAGCAGCGGATCGCAGCCATTATCATAAGTTTGATGATCTGCACCGCGCTTTACGGAGTGCTGTACCTCGCCATGCATTTTCAGGGGTAGGGTCCAATGTACTGCAGCCAACACGGGGGTGCGGGTGGAGCATATACCCACGTGACCCGCCCTCGCGTTCGCACCATCCAAGGTCGCCTTCGCCATTTAAAGCTATTCGATTTCTGCTTCTTCCAGCTCCTGATCGGGCGCGGGACCTACGTGGGCCGGACGGCGAATTCCGTGCTTTTCCATTCTGTACATCAACGCCTTACGGCTGATGTCCAGATATCTTGCCGTCTGGGTCTGGTTCCAGCTGAACTTGTTCAGAGCCCTCTCGATCAGTTCCTTTTCCACCGCTTCCAAACTGATGCCCTGGGGCGGCATATTAAGCTGTAGTGTGTCGACCGGCACATGTTCCTGAAGCAGAAAATCTGGCAGATCCGAGACAGCAATCTCATCTTCCCGGCTCAGCACTACGATCCTCTCGATTACGTTCTCCAGTTCGCGTATGTTTCCGGGCCAACTGTAGTTTTGGAAGTACTTTATCAAGGACGCGGGAAGCACCGCACCCGGACGGCGCACTCGCTCTTTGGCACGAAGGAAGAAATGTTGCACGAGATCCGGGATATCTGCCGCGCGTTCACGCAACGGCGGCAGGACCAGAGGAATGACGGCTAAACGGTAATAGAGGTCTTCCCGAAAGGTTCCGTCCTCGATCATCACCTTCAAATCGCGATGGGTGGCTGCGACGATTCGAATATCCACTTGCGCCGGCTGCGTCGCGCCAACTTTCTCGATTTCTCCCTGTTGCACGAGGCGCAGCAGCTTGACTTGTAATTCCATCGGCATTTCACCTATTTCATCGAGGAAGAGGGTACCGCCATCCGCCAGTTCGATTCTGCCCTTCTTGTTGGCCATCGCGCCGGTAAAGGAGCCCTTTACGTGTCCGAACAACTCCGATTCGAGCAGTTCGCGTGGAATAGCGCCACAGTTGATCGTAACGAACGGTTGATCTTTACGAAGGCTATTGAAGTGAATCGCTTTAGCCAGTAGTTCTTTTCCCGTACCGGTCTCGGCGCGGATCAGTATAGTAGAGTCGGTGCGGGCCGCACGTCCCGCCATCTCGAGGACGGCGACGAGCGGTTCGGAGTGGCCGATGATGTTCTCAAAGCCGTACTTACGGTCAAGGCTCTGCCGCAGAGTACGGACCTCCTGCATCAGATGCGTGTGGTCGAGGGCACGTTTGACCCCCAGCAGCAGATCCTCGTAATCTATTGGTTTAGTCAGATAATCGTAGGCGCCGCTCTTGACGGCCTCAACGGCATTCTGGATTGTTCCGAACGCAGTGATCATGATCACCGGAATTTCAGGGTCGTCGGCCCGGATTTCTTGAGCACCTCCAGACCCGACATACCGGGCATCTTCAGATCGGTAAGAACCAGCGCGGGCCGGGATTCCTCAATGCCGGCCAGCGCTGCTGGACCATCGGGGGCAGTCGCCACCTCATAGCCGGCGTCCTCCAGTTGCGTCTGGACAACCCAGCGGAGGTTGTCATCATCATCTACGACGAGTATTCGTGTTTTCCTCATGCAGCGTTACGTTGTTTTAGCGGCAAGGCCACGGAGAATGTCATTCCTCTATCTGCATTTCTTCGCGCCGACAACTGACCACCCATGTGGCCAACGATCTGATGCGCTACCGACAGACCCAACCCTGTACCTGATTCCTTCGTCGTGAAGAACGGATCGAACAGTTTCTCAATGTCTTCCGGCGCAACCCCGCTTCCTTCATCAACAACCTGAATAATCAGGGTATCCGAATGAGTCGTGGAGGAGAGGGTAGCGATCACGTCATCAGGGCTCGCTTCTATGGCATTGATTAAAAGGTTCAGCAGAACCTGCCGAAGCTGGTCCGGGTCGCACTGCACATCGGGCACGTTTTCACCGACTTGTTCCCGAAACATGATCTTCTTCCTGGCGAGCGCATGTTCGGCCAATTGGATAACGTCGCTCAATACGGCACGCAAGTTCGTTTGTTGAAACTTAGGCGAACGCGGGCGGGCGAAGTTCAGGAAGTTCGTCAGCAGGCCGTCCAAACGCCGGCACTCTGAGTCAATGATCTCAACACAGCGCTCAAGTTTTTCATCAGCGGGCAGGCCCGTCGCAAGATCGAGGCAGCGCCGGAGATGCTCGCCAATGGATTTCGGACTTCGTGCGCGAGCCCGGCGGAAAGATGCCCAATGGCCGACAGACGCTCGGCGCGCTTCATGCCTTCGAAGTTCGCCTGCAGTGTTTCATAAACGTCGGACAGTTTCGATGCGACTTCCTGATACTGTCGCTTCTGCCGGCGCTCACGGTCTGTGTAGACGCCCGTCAGTACGGCAAGACTGCAGAAGGAAATCAGCTCAAGATATCGATGGACGACGCGTTCGGTGTACAAATCGTCGCTGTATAGGAACTGCGGAAAGAACGCCAGGCCGGAGAGCAATGCAACCACGAGTCCTCCCCGCCAGCCATCGTATAACGCCGCAAAGACGATGGGGAAGTAGTACACGCGAGGGAAGATGTAATGCCAATGAGTGCGATCGGAATGGGTTACGTGCTGAAAGGCCGCGATAGCAGCTACCACCAGCACGAGACCAACTCTCCGATGCCAGTCGCGCGTGATTCGCCCTCCAAGCTCGCCGGGCATCTTTACGAGGGTCCTCACTCTGAGCGTACCCTAGACTGCAGCCACTGGGCGAAGAGCCTCCTGAAACGCTATATCGAACTTCACCAGCAACGTCCGGAACGGGCCGCTACCCGAGCGTATGTATTTCAAGCAGGGACTGGATCGTAGCCGATCATCTCGCTCGCCGATGTCTGTTTGTGGCCGATTCTCTGAAGCGCCACAAGAATCCTCTCATGCAGGTTTGCGACCGCTCCTCGAAGTCCTGCAGGCAGATCGCTCGAGAACAGCGGCTCCATCGAACGGATCGACACGCGGCAACTGCGTTCATTCACGCTCGAAAGGACTACGGGTTCCGGAATGAACAGTCCTCCGGCCGGATTCATGACTGTGGCTTCCAGCAAGCGGATCGGGTCGTCCACATAAAGCACGATATTCTGCTTCAGACCGACACCCAACTCCTGTTTGACTCTGCCTGCAGTGTCGACTTCGCAGGGCACTCGCAGCCCCTCGATAGCAAGGGCCCTCCGGAGCATACGAAGAGCGGCATCGAATTGTTCGTCGACGATGAAAGTGACAATCCGTCCATCAGGTATCATTGCAGCAACCTCAGCAGTCTCATTAACCGAGGAGATTGCAATCCGCTTGCCATCTGCGATAACGGTGTCGCGAAGCAGCGGCTCTCGCCCGTTCCTAATTGATTGAGAGAAGCACCAACGATTACGCTCGCGAGCAGAGTCAGTGAGAGTAATGAAGCCATTCCTCGCATCATCACCGTCTCTGCACAAGTCGGCGATTTACGGGACACACAGTGCCAGGGCATCCGGACTTTCAAACATCGGAACACGGTCCGCCTCCGGATCGACGTTCGTGACGGGTCATCCAGTTGTGCCAGGCGGACGCAACCGTCCAGAGCAGGTCGGAATGGTCCAACGGACGCCGCATCAGGTCGAAGGCCCCCGCTCTGAGCACGTACTGCAGGGGCAACCTGTCCCATGAGAGGATGACGACTTCCGGGGCATCTGCGAGGCGGCGCAACGAGGACACAATGTCTTCCAATTTTCGGCCCGTCACCTCTGCCTCAGTCACCGCAACTGCGGCGACGTTCGATTGCAAATAAGCTATTGCCGCCTCTACACTGCTCACATGGGCCACTGCCCAACCAGCCGGCCGGACGGCTCGCTGTAGCGGACGGAAAACAGTGGCTTCCTCTCCGATCGTAAGGACGTCGATGATGCCGGTCGGCACTTGTCCTGTTTCTGCATACCGGCCATACATCGGCATTACCGGCGCGGCATGCATTGACTCCACAACAGGGACATGGGAAGAACTGTTTCTATTCAAGGGGGAACCTCCTGGACGTAGTAGTACCAGGACAGATTGCAATCGCGAGGCCACACCCCCATTAGTCGCGGCCATGCGTGACGAACTAATTCTGTGCTTGGATTCGACGAGTAGAGGGTCCGAAAGAGCACACAGCAGGCCAAAAACGCACATTAATTCTCGGCTGCTTCGGGTGGTCGGGGACACGGCTATGACCACGAACGCTGACGGTTGGCGGAGGGCTTCTGCGAACAGTGCTAAGTGGGTTGAGCCGATGCGCTGCGTCGTCAGAATGCGGGTAGAACGCGTTCTTGCTCCCTGGCACAGTCGATGACACGATCGACGGCGCGTTGGAAATCGACAGGATGATGTGGATTGATGGCCGTGGTCAATCTCTCGATTGCTGTCTCTTTCAGCTCGCCGTCCCACCGGCCTTGTTTCTGACGCTCACGGATGAGGCCGCAAAGGGAGTCGGCCGCGAGTGTGCGCAGATTGAACTCTGTATA
This sequence comes from Bryobacteraceae bacterium, assembly GCA_963825845.1. Taxonomy (GTDB): domain Bacteria; phylum Acidobacteriota; class Terriglobia; order Bryobacterales; family Bryobacteraceae; genus DASQDN01. The sequence goes on from CAWGVL010000048.1 coordinate 22,722, forward strand.
CTCGTCGACGACGATTTCCAGGACGAGTGACAGAGTGCGATCTTCCGGCGCAGACAAGAGAGAAATACACTTTACTGCTTTTGCACGAATACGCCAATTAAATCTGTACTTGAGGAGCCGTGCAAGCGCGTCGTGGCGCTCATCGAAATGGCCGTTGTCGGTAGAGCGTTCGAGTTGTTTAAGTACCCCGTTCCACTCACGAAAATCGCCGAACACGTCCGTGCTCATTGATCTACCCCTTGAATATAAGTGTTCATCCCAAGTGATACCGTTCCTGCGGGCATTCTCATCTGCGCGCGAGGACATTGTGCGGGTGGCCGAAAGCGGACAGCACTGTCCCGACGCGCACCCCAGTACAGCCGGATCGTCGAGGTGGTCCGGCTGTCGCTGAGTTGACGCCCTTGCCAAGTGTCAGGCCGCTCGAGCGGTCCTGATTGATGCGCGAGAAATTGTCTCGCTGATATGGAGAGCTTCTGACAGGCGGTACTTCAACCGGCGGGTTGCTCGGTTTATCGCGGCCTGCAGGGTTGTGCCGGTTTCACGTACTGGAAGTTCGCCCAGTCCGCGTGCACGAACAATGATCTGGCACAACTTATCCACACCGCCCTTCGGCCCGTTCAGGTCGATCAAATACACGAACGCGTCCTCAATGTGGTCTTCAAACGTGTCGAAAGCGAACTCCAGGCGCCGCGTGATTTGTTCCCGAAGCGCATCCGTGAGTTCGACATCGCGTGTGCGGATAGAGAGTTCCATGTGTGTCCCTTTGCGTTTTGATTCGAGCAGTTGCGCATCGAATGGCTCCTTGTGCCAAAAACGAAATGCGTGGAAGTGCTCGATTTGTACGATGCACGCCGAGTGCCGTTTTACTGGCCGTCTCGTGGCCGTTCAGCCGGTCTAGACCCGGTGGGGCGCGCCTGTGGGCTGATAATTGCAGATCTCAGTAGATGACTACCAAGGTACAGCACCCCACGCGACACTTTTTGGAGAAAATACACAGCGCTGATGCGGAGCGGACGCGGATGGATCATCGTCTTCCACCTGGTCGCCTGGGAGGACCGTGGGTGCCGTCACCGCGTCGTCGGCACGATCACATGCTGACCTCACCCACTATGGAATCCTACAGTACGGTCACACCATTCCAAGAGACACTGAAGAGGCTCAGGAGAGCACTGTCCCGTGGTGGTTTCGAAATTATACGCGAATGTGATCTCGCGTCGCGGAGCCGGCCGCAACGGCGCAGGAACTCGGGGCTCTGTCGAATCCTGTACGTCACAGAACCAGAGTTGTTCGCGACCGCCATTTCGACACATGCTTCGGCGGCGCTCTGGCTTCCCGTACCAGTTGTCCTGTACGAACAGGAAAAATCCGTCACGATTCTACGCCCGGCCGAAGCGATCGTTCGGGATCGGGCTACGGTTCTCGGCTTGCGCGCCCTGGTCGAGCAAAGCTATAAAACTCTGAGCCAAATTCTGGAGATTGTAGGTACGCCCAGCGATCCCGCACACGGTCAGCCGGAGTCGCAGTAGAGGGCAATCCGGGCCGGCGAGTTAAACTCTAAGCGGCATCAAGCGCCGCCTGCCGAGCGTGGACACGCTGTGCCGACGCCCGGAATCCCTCCCATTCAGGCGGCATCCTCGGGGCCAGCGAACAGCCCCGCAGGCAGCGTTCGGACAGTAGTGCCTGTTTTGGCACAGTCCCTGCCAAGAGGATAATCAGTAAAGTGATACAGCTTCGGACTGAGGACTTCCAGGCTGGCATCAGGTGTATCCTGCGATAGGCGACAAAGGTTCGTTCGGGACGAAGCGTAAGCAGAGGCATGATAAGCACGCGATGATATCGCCGACGTCCCGTTAAGCCGGAGTGGGGTATGCTTACCCCGCCCAATAACGATCAAATCGGCGGCATAGCGTCGCTGCATGGCACAACGTCTGGATTGGATCGCCACTACTGACGTCCAGTGCAAACGTCGCCTCCGCCGTCGCAGCCATTGCGATGCATTTTCGGCGCACAGCAAGGGACAGCAAAACAGCCGCTTCAGGTTCGTTAAGCCTGAGAACAAAAGCCCGGTCTGGGTCACAAGCTCCGGCGAGTGTTGGCGGATTTCATCGTCGTATGACCTTCAGCGCCGGATCAATGCCGCAGCCTATACGCCGGCAGGAGCGCGCTTTGGCCCGCCTCAAAGACTCTCTTGTCACGATCGACCGCGCCACATCCATGGTCGTGGATCCAATGATCAATTTTCAAAGTTCAGTACCAAGGGCTCGGCACGATGATCAGGTCCGAATCGATTTAATTGAGGAGCTGACAATTGCCTCGGCCGGTGCCCTCGACACCACCACCTTGGGCCGATATGCACCGCGCGAACGTGTTTGGCAGTATGGTTGAATAGACAGCCGGTAAGATGGATGGGTACTGGCGGATTGCCTGTAAATTGAATCCACGGGCCATCAGGGTCGTCACGCACTCACATATGGCTGACCGCCGGCCGTGACGTGTACAACTAGAGAGTATGCCGACTCGGACAGTAAGATGAGTTGAGCCTGGACCCGACGACGCAGATGATTGAATCAAACACAACACGGTTGCGAAGTGCCTCTTCCCGTGCCAATGCAGGACCTGGATTGGAGGGATCACTCACTGGAATGCGTCGATACTCGGGCTGGAAGCGGCACTCAGAATGCCGCAACGGGTCGTACACCCAGGCGACCGCGCGTCAGTTGCACGGCCTGACATGCCCGTGGCATCCCTTGTCAGGTGTCGCGCCTATTCGTCATCCCCCGGCGTATGAACCGGTTCACGCATGAGATGCGTGCTGCTTCGAAGCAGACGTCTCCGCCCCATGCGATGAACGTCACTAGGCTTAGGCTGAGATTCTGGGGCACAATCCTGGAATTTGTGAACTCGTCCTTTTCTGGTCCGCGTACGCGATAACCGATGCTTGCGATTCTCACACTTTCGCCGTTTCTGATGATGCCGTTGGCGCTCTGGCTTGGAAGATCTTCCCGTTTTTCCGCTTGGCTCGCCGTCTGGCCTGGCTTCCTTGCAATCTCGTTCGGTATCATGATGCGAACGGTCGTCGCGTCTAGCCCCGTGACGTCCTCGCTGCCATGGGCGGAATCGCTCGGGCTGACACTGTCGTTTTTGGGCGACGGCTTAAGCCTGCTTTTTGCCATCGTGATCACCGCAATTGGCGCCATGATCGTCATCTTCAGCAGCCGCTATTTCGAGGGTGATCTCCGAGCACCGCGATTCCTGGCGACTTTGTTCGCCTTCATGGGCTCCATGCTCGGCGTAGTGCTTGCGGACAACATTTTTGCATTATTTGTTTTTTGGGAGTTAACTGGCTTTACCTCCTTTTTGTTGATAGGCTTCGACCAGGAACGGCCGGAATCGCGCAGCGCAGCGATCCAGGCGTTCGTAGTCACAAGTACAGGTGGAATGGCTCTGCTTGCAGCGGCTGTACTCATCGAGTTAGCGGCGGGCTCACACGACTTGTCGGCTTTACTGTCCAGCGGCGCGCCGGTACGAGAATCAGCAGCATATCCCTGGATCGCTGCACTCGTTCTGCTCGCCGCGTTCACAAAGTCCGCCCAAGCGCCGTTTCATTTTTGGCTGCCGAATGCGATGGCCGCGCCAACGCCGGTTAGCGCTTATCTTCATTCGGCCACCATGGTAAAGGCAGGTTTATACCTGGTCGCCAGAATGACGCCTTTGATGGGCGGCACGGTGCTTTGGACCGGTGTGACAGTAGCGGCTGGTGCGATCACCATGGTGCTGGGCGCGTGGCGTGGAGTAGCGGAGACTGATCTGAAGCGGGTGCTGGCATACTCCACCGTAAGCGCACTCGGCCTGCTGATGATGTTGTTAGGACTCGGTAGTGAAATGGCTGTTACGTCCGCGTTGGTTTACCTTGTCGCCCATGCGGGCTACAAGGGCGCCCTGTTTCTGATCGCCGGCACACTGGAACATGAAACGGGAACACGGGACGTTCAGGCTCTCGGCGGTCTCCGGCACGCGATGCCGGTAACTGCGGTTGCCGGGCTTCTGGCTGCATGTTCAATGGCGGGCGTTCCTGCGTTCGCCGGGTTTGTGGGCAAGGAACTTGTCTACCAGACGCTACTGAGTCAAGGGCCGACCTGGTCGGTGGCGCTACTCGCGATTACGGTGGCGGCGAGTGTGCTACTGGGCGTTGCAGGACTGGTCGCTGGCATCTCTCCGTTTGTCGGGTCGCGGAAGCATCAGAGCCGGCACATACAGTTGCACCCGCGCTAGCGGTACCCCCGTTGATTCTCGCAACCGCGGGACTCATCGTGGGGCTATATCCAGCCATCATCAATCTCCCAATCAGTCTGGCGGGAACTAGTGTGCTAGGGCGAAGTACGCCAATACATCTGGCAATCTGGCACGGATTCACTCCTGTATTGTTGCTTTCGATGTTCACGCTCGCCGGCGTCGCAGTGCTGTATCGTTGGCGCGAACAACTCGGCCGGCAGATATGGCCACGCTCACTGGCATCTGAACGGTTGTACACCGGGTCGCTCCGCGCGCTCGATGCGGTGAGCGCGTGGTCTTTGCCAGCCTTACAGAGCGCGTCGCTGCGTTCCTACGTACTGGTGCTGATTTTGACCGCGGCGTCGCTGACGATAGGAGTGTTCGTTTGGCGAGGGCTGCCCCCGCTGCCAGAAGTTGGCGGAGTGCGACCGGGCGAAGCGGCAGTGGCGCTAATGACAATCGCGGGCGCGATTTCTGCTGTTCGAGCGCGCGCCACGATTACTGCCGTCTTGTCTCTTGGCGTTACTGGTTACGGTGTTGCGCTGACGTTTCTCTTTTTCGGCGCACCGGATCTCGCGATGACGCAGTTCTCTGTCGAGACTTTGACCGCAGTAATCTTTACGATGGTCTTCTATCACTTCCGACGGTTCAGGTCCCTTTCACCGCGTTTGGTCCGCGTGCGGGATCTCTCGGTTGCCGTCCTGTTTGGCAGTTGCATCGCACTCGTACTGTTGCTTTGTTGGAACGACTCCGACACCACTCAACCTGGGCAGGTACTTCGCCGAGAACAGCGCCACACTGGCCCACGGTCGCAATATAGTCAACGTAATCCTGGTTGACTTCCGTGCGATGGACACGATGGGCGAGATTACTGTACTGGCGACGGCAGCTCTCGGCGTAGGCGCATTGCTTCAGATAGGCAGGAACGGCGAGCGCAAGCCATGAGTTCTTTGATTGTCCGGACAGCAGCTCGGGTACTGATGCCGTTGCTTCTGATGTATGGAATTTTTCTGCTTCTGCGCGGCCACAACGCCCCCGGTGGAGGATTTGCGGGTGGTCTCGTCGTTGCCGCCGCTTATTCGTTAAGTTCGTTCGCTTTCGGACGCGCGGCAGCTCGGCGCGCCTTGATCGTAGATCCGTCGCGATTGATCGGCGTGGGCTTGCTTCTCGCACTCGGAAGCGGCATTGCTGCCCGGTTTTGAAAGGCGAGCCGTTCCTTACCGCACAGTGGATTGCTCCAGCTATGGGTCTGGGTACTCCGCTGATATTCGATGTGGGAGTGTTCTGCGTGGTCATAGGCGTTGTACTGACGATGACATTTACGCTGGGCGAGGAATAGTCGTGGAACTGCTACTTGCCATTACCGCGGGCACACTGTACGGCGCCGGTTTCTATCTGATGCTCCGGCGCCGTCTTGCTCAACTGATCGTCGGTCTCGGACTCCTGAGCAATGGTACAAATCTTCTGATCTTCACCGGCGGCGGGCTGACACGCGCGCCGGGCCCCGATCATTCCCGAAGGGCGGACGCACTGACGCGGCACGTCTGCCGACCCGGTCCCCCAGTCTCTGGTTCTCACTGCGATAGTCATCGGATTTGGAGTCCTCGCCTTTTCCTTAGTTCTGGCTCATCGAGTGCACGTTATGACCGGCTCCGATGATATCGACCAGATGAGTAAGGAGAGTTGATGAACGCTGCTCGTCCTGCCAATCGTCACGCCGCTTCTGACTGCAGCGATCTTGCTGCTGGCTCCGCGGGAACCCAAGCTTCAGCGCTGGATTTCATTCGTCGGGTCGCTCGGCATGGCTGGCTTCAGCCGTTGTCTCTGTTCGTACGCGTCCAGCAAGAGGGAATCATCGTCCTGCAAGCGGGCGGATGGCCGGCGCCGTTCGGTATTACTCTGGTTGCTCGATCTCCTTGCCTCCATGCTGCTAGTTGCGACCGGCATCGTCGGCGTGGCTGTTACAGGCTCGTCCTTTGCCGGAGTGGACCCGCTCCGGGAGGCTTCCGGTTACCACGGTCTTCTCCAGGTGCTGCTCATGGGCGTATCCGGCGCATTTCTCACGGGCGACCTGTTCAACTTGTATGTCTGGTTCGAAGTGATGCTGGTCGCGTCTTTCGTTCTGATGGCTCTGCATCGTACACGGGCACAGATCGAGGGCGCATTCAAGTACGTCACTCTGAACCTTATTGCGTCGTCACTGTTCCTGACCGCACTTGGCCTTCTTTACGGTGGGACCGGAACACTGAACATGGCCGACCTGGCCGTTGCTTTTCGGCAGCGCCAGATGGGCGCATTTGAACTCGTGCTCGCCATGCTGTTCTTCACTGCCTTCGGCGTGAAGGCGGCGCTCTTCCCTTTATTTTTCTGGCTTCCCGCTTCTTACCATACGCCGCCCGCAGCTGTCGGCGCGGTTTTCGCGGGTCTGCTGACCAAGGTTGGTGTCTATGCGTTGATCCGGGTATTCACGCTTTTGTTTCACGACGCTCCGCCGCAGTTGTACAACTTGCTGCTTTTTCAGGCAGGATTGACCATGATCGTGGGACTTGATCGGCGCTCTGGCGCAGCGTGACTTCCGTCGGGTTCTTTCGTTCAATCTCGTGGGGCACCTGGGATACACGACTGTTGGGCTTGGCCTGATGACGCAGACTGCAATGGCCGCTTCCATCCTGTACATCTTCCACCACATATTTGTCATTACGAACCTTTACCTGATCAGCGGGATCTTTCTCCGGCTTCGCCGAACGACCGACTTCGCCGCCTTGGGTTCGATCTTCCGCGATTATCCGAGTCGTCGCCGCCATTTCGATGATCCCGTTATTCTCGCTGGCGGGTGTGCCTCCGTTGTCCGGTTTCGTCGGCAAGCTTGCGCTGGTCCGAGCGACTGTGGAGGCTGGCGCCTGGTGGACGAGCGGCATCATCCTCGTGGTGGGCGTGCTGACGATCATCTCCATGGCGCGGCTTTGGGACGAATCGTTCTGGAAGCCTGCGTCGCGAACCGGACAAGACGGATATGAGTCAGCTTGATGCTGCTTCCGATCGCTGGTCTGGCGGCCATAACCTTACGCTCAGTCGTCGCTGCAGGGCCGTTGTTCGAGCTGTCGTCTGCGTGCATCCGACCAGTTGCTGAATCCGCAGATCTACATCAATGCGGTGTTGAAAGGAGGACAGGGCAGATGATCCTTGCAAATCTTCTGCTTGCGCTAGCGTGGGTAGGGCTGAACGGACGCTTCACTCTCGACAGCCTGATCATGGGTGCAATCATCGGGCGATTTGTGCTGGTGGTCCTCGCCAAGGGTGGCGTCTTATCGCACGCCGAGGTCCGTCGCGTTGAGCGTGCGCTTTCTCTCCTGGTATACCTTCTGTGGCAGATCATTCTCGCGAATGTTCGGCTGACGAAGAGATGTTCTGAGTATTGAACATCGAATGAGGCCCGGCGTGATCCGTCTGCCGTCTGTCAGTCACAACGGATGGGGAGATCCTGCTGTTGTCGGCCATGATCAACATCACCCCCGGGAGCGTTGCGCTCGATGTTTCAGCAGATCGGCAGAGCCATGTACGTGCACGTGATGCACATCACGACGGTCGAAGAGGCGAAGCGCGAAATCAAGAACGGTTTCGAGCGTCGGATTCTCGAGCTAAGGGGAGAGGAAGGAGGTTGACCGATGCAGCCTGATGTGCTGGTCAATATTGGCGGAATTGATGATCTCCGCCGCATTTTTCATCGCGCTGATTCGAGTCGTCCGGGGCCCTACGCTACCGGACAGAGTCGTTGCCGTCGATCTCATCGGCGTATCGGCCGTCTGTCTCATGGTTGTTGCGGCGGCGGGCAGCAAGGAACCTGCGTTTCTCGATGCTGCGGTTGTGATAGCGCTGCTTGGATTTCTCGGCACGGTGGCGTACGCCCGGTACGCTGAGACGGAGGAGGAGGGAATGATGGATTGGATAACTGGTGTTTTGTCGCTGATTGGAGCTACGCTGGTACTGCTGGCCGCCGTTGGGATCGTGCGAATGCCGGATCTCTTCACACGAATGCAGGCGGCCACGAAGGCGTCCACGCTCGGTCTCGGCTGCCTGCTCGCTGCGGCTGCGGTAGCACTCGCTGACTCCTCAGCCGTGGTTCGCGCGCTCAGCATCGGAGCGTTCATGATGCTGACCTCGCCAGTGTCAAACCATGTTATTGCGAGGGCAGGATATCTGACGAAGGTACCGCTTTGGAGCGGCACGGTCGTGGATGAATGGAGGTCTCATCGGGATCTGGAGTCAGATCGAGATCTCTGACGCGCGGCAGTTGCAGTTCAAAGCCGAGTTTTGAAAATTGCCGGCAACTCGCATAACACTCGCCGATTAGATTCGACAGACACCCATCTCTGAGCTGTGTCCATGGGCCGCTACCAATCGAGTGAAATGGCGCACTGCGGTGACCAGCGCATTGTTGTTTGCGCCGGCGCTTTTCATCTTCGGCTGGCTCGATTCGATGAGCCAAAAAGTCTTTTGCACATCTCACCCTATGCTGTAGGCGCCGCCGGCCTCACGAGGAATCGATCGTCTGCCCTGCGGACCAGCAAGCGCTTTCGCGAACGACGAAGCAGACTACCTCGTTATGCTGACGTGCCCCGTCCGAAGGTGTCACTTCCCGATTTTCGCGCCGATGACCTCTCCGGAAACAATAATCTCGACCCTCCGGTTTTGCTGCCGACCGGCCGCGGTTGCGTTATCGGCGATGGGCGTTGTCTTGCCGAAGCCCTTGGCGCTGACCGAATCGGCCGGTAATCCCTGTTGGACCATATACGATTGGACTGTCATCGCACGTTGTTCGGACAACTTCTGATTAAGTTCGTCGCTACCGGTACTGTCCGTGTGTCCTTCAATCTCCAACTGTAATCCCGGATGTGCAAGCATGATTCCCGCAAGTCGCGCGAGTTTCTCACGCGTGTTCGGGCGAACGTCGTACTTGCCCACATCGAATAGTACATCGGCCATGGTGACAACGAGCCCACGCGGACTGTCGCGCGTTTCCAGGATCCGGTTAAACTGGTCAAGCAGCTGACCACGGAGAGCTTCCGCCGCCTGCCGCGCGCGAGTGGCTTCTCCCTGAGCCATTTCTTCTTTAGCCTTCAGTGCGTCGGCCTCCATCTTGGCTTTGAGCGCCGCGGAGGCCGCCTCCGCTTTGAGTTGGGATTCCTTCGCACGAGCCAGCTCTGCTTGTCTCTGCGCTTCTTGCTCAGCCTGACGTTTGAGTGCAGCTGCTTCTGCATCCGCCTTTCGCTTGACGTCCGCGGCTTCCGCTGCGGCCGTAGCTTCTGCGTCAGCCTTCGCTCTGGCCGCTGCCGCAGCGCGCTCGTTCGCGATCCGCTCTTCCTCCTGCCGCTGGACAGCCAGCGCGCGCGCATCTTCGGAAGCTTGTACCGCCAGTTTCGACGTTGAGATTATCTCCTTCCGGTCTGCCTTTCGCGTAAGTGCGTTCTCCGCAAGCTGCAGGCCGCCCTCGGCTTTGCGGAAGATTTCGGGTGCATATTTATCCGCTCCACGTGACTTTGCAATTTCTACAGCGTTTCTCGCTTGATACAGCTCGATCGGAACTTTCTTGAGATCAAGGGTGAGCGCCAGCGGGTTCCCCAGCTTGTTATATTGGGTGCGCGTGATGAGCTGGTAATCGTTTACAACGACAATCTTGCCCTTCGTGTTTTTTCGTAGTTCGTTCGCCAATACGACCATTTCACTGGGCTGGCGCACCGCAAAGTAGGGTTCGGCGGTGACAAACAGCGAAAAAGTCTGGAGAGGTGTCGTCGCCTTCAGTTTCCCCTTGCCTGAACTGTCGAGCTGGATTTCGCCGATATTGCTGGCCCGACCCTCCGGAGAAACAACCCAAACAACATAAGTCAGAAATTCGGCGCCCAGTTTTGTAGGCTCAACCAATCCGGCGACAGCGGCCTCAATCCTGGTGACACCCTGCTTGGCCTCGACGGTCGCCTCACCGGCTGCGTTGGGTGCCAGGCTGCTGGACTTGAGATCGATCTTCGACGTCGTCCCAAGTTGATAACCCACCGCTCTGATCGATGTTTTGACAGTCCCGCTTCCCTGTGCTGGAGCGGTCTGCGCGGCACAGAGCCCGGATGACAGCAAGGCGACCCCTAAAAGCGCGTGTGGAACAGCTATCTGACCTCTGAATGGCATTCATCCCTCCTGAACGTAACGCAACTCACGGTAACCTATGGTTCGGCGCGAGAATGATGCCTGCCGCTATTCCGCGGGTGCAGAAACTGGAAGAATTCGCTTCGTTACGCTTTCGCCTGCCCATCTGTAACATTGTGGAGAATTCGGCAAACTCCTGAAAACCGAGCCACACGTCACGCTGTTTTGCGCTGTCAAACCGGCCCGGGAGCATGTGCCGAGTTGCCGGCCAACGAAGGCGTTGTGACATAGCCGGGAGATTTGAAGTGGGTAGCCCTGGTTATTCCGCCGCTTGTCGCATGAGTCCCACCACTCACTTACTACTCCCATGAACCCAATTGGGGACCGTTCGGGGCCTTAATCCCTTGCAGGACTACCACGCCTGCTGCTAACTCCTGCCGTCCGTCCGGTCGGCATCGAACACTCGATCCTCAGTCTCGAGTCCGTGACAAACGTCTCGCGAGGTAAGTTGGATTGCCTTCAACGTGCAACCGCCGGATGCGCTTGGCTATGACTTCACCTCCGTCATGTTGCCAGAGAGACTTTCACCTTGAGCCGTCGAGTATGCTCGGCACACATGAAAAGCCTTCACTATTGAAGCGCTTGCCGATAACCTACGGAGCCGTCGGTCCCATCGGTCTTGTATACCCGGTCAGGTGCGACCCCGCGGGAGTGCCCCACCATAACACGCGCATCCGGAGCCGCCGGTCGAAACCGGTCGCAGCAAGAGTTCGCCAGTTGAGCCCGTGCTTTAGATATGCCATACTAACCGCAACTTGTAAGTACGGGGTCGCACGTTTGGCACAATACATTCGGTCCAAATCGCCCTCATCCACATTTTAGGAGCTCAGGTTAGGAAAGATGGCTATGAAACTTCCGGTGTTTGTTTCCTATGCTCTTGCTGCCGTAGTCCTTTTTGTCTCGGCTGCACTTGGCCAAACCGTCACAGGATCAATCGTGGGCACTGTTCGGGATTCGACCGGAGCACCAATGCAGAATGCCAAGGTCGTAATCACGAATGAAGGAACTAATGCGGAGTTCCAAGCCACAACGAATGATTCCGGGGATTATTCGGCGCCTGTTCTGCCGAGTGGTAACTACACCATCACCGTTGAAGTCAGTGGATTCCGTCCGAACGTTGTCAAAGGGTTAACTGTCCTGGCGAATCGATCCTCGCGTCAAGATGTAACTCTGCAGGTTGGCCAGGTTCAACAGACGGTTGAAGTGACCGCGACCGCGCCGGTTGTAAACTCCGAAAACGCGACGATTGGTAACGTCATGCAGTCGCAGCAAATCACGACGCTACCACTCAACGGCCGAATGCTCGACCGACTCATCCGAATCTCCGCCGGCGTGACTACAGACTCAGCATCGAATCCTCGCGTTGCGGGATCCTCCTATTGGGGTGGCGTTCAATTCAACGTCGATGGGGCTGCATTTAACGATCCGGGAAACGGCGGCGGCGCCTATTCCTACAGGCATGGGATGGCAACGCTTCCTTCCGTCGACACGGTTGCCGAGTTCAAGATGGACTCGAACAATCAAAAGGCCGAGTACGAAGGAGCCGCTTCGGTCACGATTGTGACCAAGTCTGGCACCAATGAAATCCACGGCTCGCTGTTCGAGTTCAACCGCAACAAAGCCTATACCGCTCGCAACTTCTTTGCTCCGACGAATCCGCCTTTCAACCGCAACGAATTCGGGTTCACCGTGGGCGGTCCGATCATCAAAGACAAAACGTTCTTCTTCGGCGGTTATGAGGGCCTTCGCGAGCGGTCGTCCAACACTTACACGCTGTCCGTTGCAACCCCGGCCGAGCGCGCCGGTGATTTCACGGGCCTGAGGACGATTATCGATCCTCTGACGGGATCGGCCTTCGCCAACAATCAGATTCCCGCTAATCGAATCGATCCGCGCGCAAAAGCATTGATCGATCGTGTGCAGCTGCCGAACGCGACGGGCACCGGCGCCGCGGGTACCATCAACAATCTCGCCGTAAACGTGCCGAACAAGTTCGATATAAACCGGTACTTTGCTCGGATCGATCATCATTTCTCCGCAAAAAATCAGATCTCCGGTAATTTCAATTCTTCGAAAGGGGACCCGTACTTCGTTGCACAAGCCTTTCCGTTGGGCTATGGTTCCTGGGAAAACGGCGGATTCGACACGAAGGTATTGAACCTGACCTGGAACAGCACCATATCGCCAACAGTGCTCAATGAGGCGCGTTTCGGGTACTTGTATCACGGCTCCATGCGGCTGGGCATGAACACGGATTTCGATCCGCGCACTTTGTTCCCCGACCTGAGTTCTCAGCTCCCGTTGGGAGGGCTCCCCAACGTGAACATCAATAACCATGTCGCGATCGGAGATTACGGCGGGTCAGAGCGCGGTAAGCAATTCACTCGTCAGATCGTAGACAATCTTACTTTCATTCGCGGCAAGCACACCTTCAAGACCGGCATCAACATCTCGAATTTCCGCGTCTCATCGCCGCCCGCGGCATTCGGATTGCTGAGCGGAGCCGCACAGAACGCCAGCTTCGGCCGGTTCGATTTCACTGGCAGGTTCACCAGCGGTGGGACCAATGCGGGCGCGGAACATGCATTCGCGGATTTCCTGCTCGGCTATCCGAACTCCACTTACAGATCGAGTCCCTCGGCTGTGAACTTGTTCTACAACACGACGTATGCCGCGTACGTCCAGGACGATTTTCAGGTATCGTCGAGGTTCACTCTGAACATAGGGGTCCGTTATTTCCTGCAGACCACATGGAAAGAGCGCGACCAAGCCCAAGCCAATTTCGACTTTGCTACCGGAAAACTCGTGATTCCACGCTCAGATTTGCCGCCGCAAGCTCAGGGCCGCCTGGCAGCCGCCTATCCGATCGTGACTGACCCGAATTTCCAGATTCAACGTGCCGATACGAATAACTTCGCTCCCCGTATAGGATTTGCGTTCCGCCCGTTCGGCGACAACAAGACGGTGATTCGTGGTGGGGCTGGCCTCTACTACAACATGCTGCCCGTGTACATCGGCTTCCGCCAGATGGGCTTTTCGAATCCGCCGTTCCTTTTGTCCGAGACCTTCGAATCGGCGCCTGGAAATACGCCCTCGCTCACTCTCGCGCAACCGTTCCCGGGAGCTGGCGCGCTTTCCCCGAACCCAGCAATCACGATCGTAGAGAATCAGATCAAGAACTCCGTCTCTCAACAATGGAACCTTACCTTTGAACGGGAGATCGCTGGAAACTTCGGCTTGCGCGCCTCCTACGTGGGCAATAAAACGTCCAACCTGCCGTTCTACAACGACAATATCAACTTGTCGCGTCAGCAAGTAGCTGGTCAGCTTCAGCCTAATCGTCCGTACCAGCCATGGTCGGACATCAATTATCTGCATTTCGCCGGTGATTCCACGCTTCATCAGTTACAACTCGAAGCAATCAAGCGGTACTCCTACGGGCTAAATTTCCAGTTGGAATATTCGTGGAATCGATCGCTCGACAACACACCGATCGTCGGTGGACCTCAGGATCCCTACAACGCCGCGGCAGACAGGGGCAACTCTGACCAGGTTCGCCGTCACATCTTCAGCGCAGCGTACTCGTACGAGCTTCCGTTCGTCGCCGGCAAACCGCTGTTTTCAAATGTTCGCGGCATCGGCGGCAAGGTCATAGGCGGATGGGCCATTTCGGGTATCACATATCTCCGCACCGGGCAGCCGTTCTCGGTGAGCTTTACATCCAGCGTCCAAGGATGGCGCAGTAGTCGGGCGAATGTCACGAATGTAGGCGCTTTGTCTCGCGATGAGCGGAACATCACCAGGTGGTTTGATGCGTCCGGCTACTCGATTCCGGAGCCTTTTACATTCGGCAACTCCGCTCGGAATTTACTGTTCGGCCCGGGCGATATCGTTTTTGACGTTTCCGTGATCAAGGAGACGAGAATGACCGAAAGAATCAACACGCAGTTTCGCGCAGAGTTTTTCAATTTGCCGAATCACGCAAACTTCGGGAACCCCGGCGCGAATATATCTGTCCCCGGATCGCTCGGGCGCATCACTTCCGCCGGTGACCCGAGGCAGATTCAGTTCGGCTTCAAGGTTCTATTCTAGCAGTCCGAGGTGGAAATCACATCGCTACAAAATCCAAGAAGGAGTGTAGGCAAACCAAGAGTGGATGAGCAGGTGTTGCCTGCGTTGTGGACATCACTGGGGACGCCTCTTGGCGCGAATTTTACAAATCATCAACCAAATGATGCAAAGCAGACGCTGTTGGAATCATCAACAGGACTATTTTGTCTCCCTTGCAGTCCCCGAGGCGTTCCGAGTCGGCAGACCGACCGCATCAGGAATCCAAGATTTAGGCCGCCTACGTCAATCAACAGCCGCTTGAGAATGTTGTCGCGACCGCGCAGGTGCACTCGCCTCATTCTCCCTGTTTCATAAAGATGGGCATTGATTCGTTCCAGCCGCTCTCCTCGTGGCGTTGCAGCTTTGCGCCACGCTTCACACGTCGCCAGTTTCTGTAGGCTGCCTTTTGCTCGACCGATTGATCGGTCCAACGCTGCGCCCCGCGGTCCGGCTCCGAGATATAGGTCCGAATCCCGGCCTCCTCGATGTTCCGCACCACTTGCCGGCCGTGATAACTCTTGTCGGTCATGACTTCCACGGGTCCGTTCGCGTTGACCATCTCAGCCTCAACCGCTCAATTAACGGCTTCGGCGACTATACGATGTGCTCGCTTGCTTGCCCCAGCGTTTCCTGCACCGTTGCGTATCTCCGGCGTCGGCTGGCTCCACCGTCACTGCAACCACCGCGCTGGTTTCCATGTCCACGGCATGCTCGGACTTATGCGCGAAATGCGTACGCCCGTTCTTCATCTTGGTGATTCGCGCATCGGGATCTTGCGGATGCGCCCACTCCTGGTTAGATCCCTTCTTGGGCCGCTTGCGATCCAACCGCGCCAATTGTGATCGGGTCGGGATTTCGATTCCGGACGCCTTCGCCAAATGGCGCAGGAATTCTTCATAGCTCTGGCCGGTATCCCGTCGCACAATGCTTCGCAACGCTGCGTTCGCTCCAGCGTCGTCGCATCAATCTCGATCGTTTTGCCCGTAATAAACCGTGTTCCGCCAGCACCGTCAGAACCCAGACGAACACCAAGTGATGCGTCTCCACGTCGATCAACCGCCGCGTCCGCGTGATCGTCGTTTGATCTGGGATGGTTTCGTCTAAACTGAGTCGCATAAAGGCGCGAATGCTCAGCGAATCTACTGCTCGCCAGGCGATTCATCGTTCGCTGTCGATTCCCTCGAAGTATCTGAGCGACAGCAGCCGGAAATAGATCGGCAGTAGAAGCCCGGCGCCGACGGATGCGCACGGCATAGAACGGCCGATAGACGTGCTCCACAAAGTCGTCGAAGCTGCATTTATCCACCAATAGGTTCAGCCGCTCATAGAAAGGGCGGCCCGCCGGTCGCGCCAAAGTTGCTGTTCCCAACCACACCTCCTGTTGCCGCTGCCGTCCCGCTTTGTTCCCATCACCATGCCCAATTCTAAGCTGAAACATTAACTACGAGAAATGCTTTTTATCGGACTTTCACCTCGAACTGCTAGCCGCCGTGGATCCGGCAAGGTCGGCGCGCATCATCGTTTTGAGAGTTCGGCGAGTAAACACGCGAGACTACTCCAAAATCGGGAGTTGCACTGACGACACGTGCTGCCCCGACCGATAGATTCTCTGTGTGGCCTTTTGGAAGTCTTCAACGCGCGCTTCGGATATTTTGAGGAACTTTTGCGGGTTGCGGTCCACTAATGGAAACCAGGAACTCTGCACGTGAACCATTAATCGGTGTCCCCGACGAAACGCATGGTAGACATCGGGCAGTTCGAACTCGACCTTTTCCACTTTCCCCGGAGTGAACGGCTCAGGTTTTTCGAAACTGCGCCGGAACTTGCCTCTGAAAGGCTCGCCGCGAACGAGTTGTTGATAACCACCCATCCTGACGACACGATCGGCAGAGGCCTGGGTTTGTCCCGGCGCGAGCGGCGGCGAGTCGGCATCAGGGAAATCGGGAGGATAAACGTCGATTATCTTCACAACCCAATCAGCATCCGTGCCGCTCGTTGAGACGTGCAACGTGACTTTGAGCGGCCCGGCCACACGCAGATCGTGTTCGAGCGGCCCGGTTTGGTACACCATCACATCCGTGCGCGAGGACGCGAAACGCTGATCCGCGACCATATAGGTCGCAGCCATATTCTGCTGAACGTCACCCATGAACGGAACCGGCTTGTTAGGATCGCTGACATACTCATCGAAAAGGTCGACCGGACCTGACGGCGCTTCATTCGCCAACGTGCCGCCGTCGCTTAGATAGAACGTCGTCAGTCTGGCTGCTTTGGGAGGCCATTCGTCATGCTTGTGCCATTCGTTGCGTCCCGTCTCGAACATGTAAGCTTCCGGCAGCTTCGGCTCTCCCTTGCCTTTGAGGTGAAACAGGAAGAAAGGAAATTCGATATTGTCCCGATAGAACAGGGCGGTTTTAGCGTTGAACGGAATCGCTCCGAGGTGATCTCCATCGCCACGAGACCACCCGCCATGAATCCATGGGCCCATGGCAATCATGTTCTGCGTCGTGGGGCTTTGTTTTTCTGCCGAATGATAAAGCCGCAATGCGCCGAATAGATCCTCAGCATCAAACCAGCCGCCGACCGTTAACATCGCCGGCTTGATATTCTTCATGTGCTGCCGGATGTTTCGCGCCTGCCAATACGGGCTGTAGGTGTCGTTCTCGATGAGTTCTTTCCAGTACTCGATCTTTCCGTGGAAAAACTTCTCATCGAAATTCTGCAGCGGGCCGGTCTTGAGGTAAAACTCGTAAC
Source organism: Bryobacteraceae bacterium (assembly GCA_963825845.1). Lineage (GTDB taxonomy): Bacteria > Acidobacteriota > Terriglobia > Bryobacterales > Bryobacteraceae > DASQDN01. The sequence continues at coordinate 40,053 of CAWGVL010000048.1, forward strand.
CGTCCGGCGTTCCGTAGTTGAACGGCATCACACCCGCAGAACCAGGCTCTCCGCTAGGTCGCACATCCTGCCCAAACGCGGAGAAGAAACGAAACGCGTGGGCGAGAAACAACGCTCCGTTGTGTCGGAAGTCATCGCCAATGAACCATTCCGAGACCGGCGCTTGTGGAGAGCTTGCCTTCATGGCTGGGTGCGCGTCGATCGCGCCATTAGCGGCATAGAAGCCTGGGTAGGAGATCCCATAGATACCCGCTTTGCCATTGTTGTTCGGCACATGCTTTATCAACCAGTCAACCGTGTCGTAAGTGTCGCTGGACTCGTCAATATCTTTTGGTGATTTTTTGTTCGGATTGTGTGGCCGAACATGCACAAACTGGCCCTCGGAGCGTCCCTTTCCGCGGACGTCCTGATACACGAAGATAAAACCTTCGCGAGCGAACTTCTCCGACGGTCCCAGGTTGAGCCGGTAGTTGTCGATACCATACGGCGCCACGGTGTATGGCGTTCGTGTAATCAGGATTGGGTACGCCTCATCTGTGTTCTTCGGTGTATACACGGATGTGAATAAACGCACGCCATCCCTCATGGGTATCAGGAACTCATGCTTGGTGTAATTTGCCTTGACGTATTCCCGAAGGTCCTTCGCCTGCCTCTCTTCGTCGCTAAGCTGAGCCGTTAGTTGATAAATCGCTTGGTTCGCGGGCTGATTCGGCTGGGCGCACATGCAGATCACAACTGCCAGAAAACTGAGACCGAGTTTCTTCATACACAGGACAATTATGCTATCGGATGTCCCACCTGGAACGAAGTCGGCTTAAAGGGGCCAGAAGCCACGTCATGCAATTCCGATCTAAACTGAAGGAACTATGTCGCAGAAAGCACCTATAAGCCGTCAGGAGAATTCTTCCGGGGGCTCGACGCGTCGCGAGCTGTTCCACATTGCAAACGCCCTCGCCGTGCCGGTGGTCTTGGGAGGTTTGGATGCGAAAGCGGCGACCGGTTCCCTAAAGGCAGGCCCGCAGATCTATCAGTCGATCGGTGTCGAACCGGTGATCAATTGCCGCGGCACTTTCACTATCATTGGCGCTTCGATTGAGCTGCCGGAAGTCCGAGCAGCGATGGAAGCTGCGTCCCAGCACTATGTACAACTGGACGAATTGGCCGATGCCGTCGGCCGGCGTCTGGCGGAACTGACAGGAGCGGAATGGGGCATGGTTTCGGCGGGTTGTGCCGCCGGACTGAAGCACGTCACCGCCGCGTGTGTGGCCGGCGGCAACCCCGAGAAGCTGATCCGAATCCCCGATCTGACCGGCCTCGATAAGACCGAGGTCGTCATTCCCCGTTCTTCGCGGAGCGTCTACGATCACGCGGTCCGCAACATCGGCGTCAAGGTAATCACAGTGGACACGGCGGAAGAGATGGAAAACGCCCTGAGTTCGCGGACCGCCATGATCTACCTTACGGCTGGAGGTCCATCTCTCACCGGCCCCCTTGCGTTGGACGCTGTAGCCAGGATGGCGAAACCTCGGAACATCCCGATCCTCGTGGATGCGGCTGCCGAGGTGCTGACGATTCCCAACGTACACTTGCAGCGAGGCGCTACGGTCGTTGCTTACAGTGGCGGAAAGGCGATTCGCGGACCGCAATGTGCTGGCCTCCTGCTAGGCCGTAAGGACCTTCTGATGTCGGCGTGGCAGGCCAGTTCTCCACACCACGGGCCGGGCCGGGACAACAAGGTCGGCCGCGAAGAGACCATGGGCATGCTGGCCGCTGTTGAGGCTTGGGTCAAGCGTGATCATCAAAGCGAATGGAAAACGTGGCTTTCGTGGCTCGATACGATCTCGAAACGCGTTTCGACAATCGACAGTGTGAAGACTACGGTGCGCGAGCCTAGTGGCCTCTCCAACCGCAGCCCGGTGCTGATGATTAGTTGGGATCCATCTAAGCTGCACATTACCGACGAAGAAGTAGCGGAGGACGTGGCTCGCAATAAGCCGCGGATTGCGCTTGGAACGGGAGGAGGTCGCGGCGCGAATAGTCTCGATGCTGGAACCTCCGCCATCTCCATTACTCCTTGGATGATGCAGCCTGGAGAAGACAAGATCGTCGCCGAACGGATCTACGATCTCCTTTCCAAGAAACGCGACCCCAAACCCACTGGGTTGCAGCCGCCCGCAATTGATCTCAGTGGTCGCTGGGACGTGAAAATAGAGTTCTTCAGTAGCAGCAGCGAACACTCATTGTTCATCGAGCAAAAAGGAAACCGGATCGAGGGCACGCACAAGGGGGATTTCTCAGTTCGAGAGGTGTTCGGCACCATTGAGGGAGAACAGGTAAAGCTGCGTAGCACGAGTTCCGAACGCGGTACCGGGGACTCGGTAAGCTTCATATTCTCCGGCACTGTTTCCGACGGTTCGATTTCCGGTCCGATTCACATGGGAGAATACCTGACTGCGAAATTCACTGCTAAGCGCCATCAATATCCGGGAGCGCGCGGTCCGATAGTCGTTCCAACGGGACCGCCGCTCGCGAATTGAAAACGTGCGCGCTCAGGTGAAGGTTCGATTCTTGCGCGCGTCTGCAGCGAGATGCTCGTCTTACGAACCGTCAGCAGACGTGATCTATGAGGCGGCCTGGGAGCGCGGTTGACGTCGGGTACATTAGTTGCTGCCCACACATGACCAATCAGAACCGAAGAAGATTACGCAGCGAGATCTGGTTCAACGATATGAGCGAACCGGGTGAAACCGCGGTGTACCTGGAGCGCTTCAATAACTACGGCATCACACGAGCGGAACTGCAATCCGGAAAGCCGGTGATCGGCATTGCGCAGACAGGCAACGATCTCACGCCCTGCAATCGTCACCACATGCAACTCGCGATGAGGGTAAAAGAGGGCGTCCGCGACGGAGGCGGCATCCCATTTGAGTTTCCTGTGCACCCGATGCAGGAAAGCTGCCGGCGTCCGACCGCGGCATTGGATCGCAATCTCGCCTATCTCGGCTTGGTCGAGATCCTTTGTGGCTACCCTCTCGATGGCGTGGTTCTGATGACGGGCTGTGACAAGAGCACTCCCGCATGCCTCATGGCGGCTGCGACTGTGAACCTTCCTGCCATCGTGCTTTCGGGTGGACCGATGGTGGACAGCTATTACAAGGGCAAGCTCGCCGGATCAGGTATGGCGCTGTGGGAGGCTAGACGACTTCTTGCGGCGGGCGAAATCGATGCAGAAGAGCTCATTGATATCGTCTGTGCATCCACGCCTAGCGCAGGGCATTGCAACACGATGGGGACCGCGCTGTCGATGAACTCTCTGGCGGAGGCTCTCGGAATGTCACTTCCGGGCTGTGCTGCTATTCCTGCGCCTTACGGTGATCGCGCGAAGATGGCGTACGCCACAGGGCTGCGGGCCGTTGGCCTCGTTCACGAAGATCTCACTCCGGAGCGGATTCTGACGCGTGATGCGTTTGAAAATGCCATCGTTGTGAACTCGGCGATCGGCGGCTCGACGAACTGCGTCCCGCACCTGATCGCGATTGCCCGTCATGCGGGAGTGTCGCTGCAAATCGAGGATTGGGAGCGCGTAGGCCATCCCATCCCATTGCTTGCGAATATCCAACCGTCGGGCAGATACCTTGGTGAGGCGTATCACCGTGCGGGAGGTGTTCGGGCTATCTTAGGCGAGCTGATTCGCGCCAACAAGATACACACGGACGCCATGACTGTGGCGGGCTGCACGATTGGCTCCAGTTACGGCAGTTCCGGCAGTCTCGACTATGATGTCATTCGTAGCTGCAAGGATCCACTCATGGAGAATGCCGGATTGATCGTTGTTTCCGGAAATCTCTTTTCATCAGCCATTGTGAAGACATGTGTTATCAGCGAACATTTCCGCCGACACTACTTAAGCACGCCAGGCGAGGAAGATTGTTTTACGTCGCGGGTCGTTGTTTTTGAGGGTCCCGAAGATTATAGGGCAAGAATCAACAATCCAGATCTTAACGTCGATGAAAGTTGCATGCTTGTGATCCGAGGCGCAGGTCCAATTGCCTATCCCGGATCGGCCGAAGTCGTGAACATGACACCCCCCGATTATGTCGTGAAGAACGGCATAAGAATGCTCCCATGCATGGGAGACGGGCGGCAGAGCGGCACAGCGGACAGTCCGTCTATTCTCAATGCGTCACCGGAATCGGTTGTCGGCGGCAACCTCGGAATACTTCAGGATGGAGACCGGGTTCGGGTCGATCTTCGAAGCCGGCGAGTGGACGTGCTGATTAGCGACGAGGAGATCGCCCGCAGACGGGCTGCGCAACAACAGCCTTCATTGCGTAACGACTCTCCATGGCAGGAACTCTACCGCTCTCATGTGGGGCAACTCGAGTCAGGAGCGTGCTTCGAATTTGCGACACAGTATCGCGATCTCCGCCGAATCATTCCTCGGCACTCGCATTGACAGATCGTCGTCGGTTGGAAAGCCCTGGGGCCATCGGGCGCGTGTCACGCGACAAAAAAAAACTTGCCGTTCAGAACTCTAGCGTCGAAGTTGCGATATAGTTCTCCAAGACTTCTCGAAGGAGATTTTCTATGCGTGTCGGCAAGATCCGTTCCTCGATCATCTGCTCCTTATTCTTGCTCGTGTCTACGGCATTCCCTCAGGGCGAGCGGGCTACCATTTCGGGAACTGTTTCAGATAATACACAAGCGATCATTCCCGGCGTCAAGGTCTCGCTTAAAAACGTGGCCACCAACATCATGGCCACGACAGAATCGAATTCTGCGGGGATCTACGTCTTCCCTTCGCTCAGCCCCGGCTCCTATGAACTGACCTTTGAAAAGGAGGGCTTCAGAACTCGCCGTGTTTCCGATATACCTCTTAGCACGGGCCTGACCGCGACGATCAACGCCGTGATGGATGTCGGATCGGTCACCGAATCGGTCTCCGTGCAGGCGTCCGCCGTCCAACTCGAAACGCAGACGTCCGGTCTGAGTTCTACGGTCGAGACCAGGCGCGTCGTCGAACTCCCGTTGCTCGGTCGCAACCCCCTGCAACTCGCCTCTATATCACCTGGGGTCATACCGACTTCCGCGCAGGGCGGCAACGGGGCTGGGGCGATCGGAAGCGCGACGAACTCCCGCATCAGTGGTGGACTGGCGATGCAAAACGCGGTTCTGATGGATGGTGGCGAGTCAAGGGGATTTACCAGTGGAGGACAAGCCTATTCAGTCCCCCTAGAATCTGTCGCGGAGTTCAAAGTAGAGACGGCATCGTACTCTTCCGAGTTTGGACACGCGGGCGGCGGCGTAGTGAACGTTGCTACGAAAAGCGGCACGAATCAGTTCCACGGGGTATTGTATGAGTTCCTACGCAATGACCACCTCAACGCCAACAGTTGGTCAAACAACAAGACTAACGTGGAGCGTGGGCTTTTTACTCGCAACGAGTATGGCGCTGCCATTGGAGGACGTATTATTCGTGATCGTACGTTCTTCTTCGCGAACTACGAAGCGGTCCGTCAGGGCAGCCCCGATCAGTTTCTTGCGACGGTTCCAACGGCTGAGCAGAAAGCGGGAGATTTCTCTAAGACTCTAGACAGTCAAGGACGCCCGATCATCGTCTATGATTATTTGACGACGCGCCCCGACCCCAGTAACCCCGGGAAATATATCCGCGATCCTTTCCCCGGCAACCGTATTCCGGATACCCGCATCCACCCAATTTCCAAGAACGTATTAGACTACTGGCCGGCTCCCAACCGGGCGGGAGACGGACTGGCGAATCAACGGAATTACTTCCTCGCGGGCAAGAACATTAATCCCGTGGACATATGGTTTGCGCGTATCGATCATCAGCTGAGCTCGCGCCATCGCTTGTTTGGGCGCACTGGAGGCTCTCAGAACGATAGTTATTCCACTCTTGCGGAGCAAGCGTTCCCTGCAAAGACGATCAACTCGAATCCGACTCGTACGGCGCTCATCAGTCTTACGTCGACGTTTACACCCAACATCCTAGGTGAAGCGCGTGTCTCCTATACGCGTCTGCAATTCAACTCGTATCCGGTGAGCGAAGGCTTCGATATGGCGACGCTCGGTTTTGGAACCAACGTTACTTCGAATGTCCTTTATCAGCAGTTTCCACAGATCACCGTTCAACAGTATAATTCCGGCTCCGGTCTCGTAGTCTCCACCTTTAATGCAAGTGAGATTGACCAGTTAGGAGGCGCAACTAAGACTCTGGCGCCCCAGGATACGTGGCATGCTCAATATCACGTGACATGGGTGAAGGGCCGGCATAAGATCAAAACAGGTTTTGACGCGCAGCTGCTCCGTATGAACGCGTACAACTCGCAGTTCTCTGCCGGACAGTATTTCTTTGACCGCGTTTACACCCAAGGTCCGGACCCGTCGGTGACGGCCTCGAATTCAGGCCACGGATTTGCGAGCCTTCTGCTCGGCGTCCCCGCGAGTGGAACCCTTACGTTTACCCCGCGGATGTTTTTGTATCAGCGTTATCGAGCAGGATACGTACACGACGACTGGCGCGTCACAAACCGCCTGACGCTCAACATCGGATTACGGTACGAGTACACGTCTCCATATGCGGAGAAGTGGGGTAACATCGGACAATTCGACGCCTTTGCTACCGAGCCGATCACCGGAACGCAGGGCGCCTTCAAGTGGGTGCCTCCTGGCGGATATCACACCGATCCCAACTACAAGACATTCAGCCCACGTCTCGGACTGGCCTATATGGTGAATTCGAAGACGGTCATTCGAACCGGCGCCGCTATCTTGAATGCGGCGAACAATGGCTTGAATGCGGCCGCTACCGATTTCGGTTCAGGGACATTCGTATCGAACTTTCTTTCCCTCGGCCCGCCCAACCCGATTCCATTTACTCCTCCCGTCGGAGGATCTTGGTCAAATCCGTTCGCCGCCGGCTTCACTTACCCGGAGAAAGGTACGACGACTTTCGCAGGACAGAATATTCGCGTGGATTTTCCGGACCACCCTCTCGCCTACATCGCGAATTGGAACTTTGGCCTTCAGCGCGAGATAACTTCGACGATGGTAGCTGAGGTCGCCTACGTCGGCAGTAAGATCACGCACTTGTTCTGGAACCGTCAGGAGAATGCCAACGACCCTCTGCTTCTGTCGCAGTGGGGCTCGAAGCTAGACGATGTGGTGCCTAATCCCTATTACGGAAAGATAACCACAGGTACGCTCAGTTTCCCGACGGTACGCCGGAAACAACTCTTGCGCCCATTTCCTCAATACCAGCAGATCCTCGCGATCCGCCGTCCTTATGGGGATGCAAGCTATCAAAGCATGACCGCGCGCTTCGAGAAGCGGTACTCCAGTAATCTGACGTTTTCTGTCGCTTACACTCTGTCGAAGAGCCTGTCTTCTACGGGGGAAAGCAACACGTGGGTCGTAGGACCCTCGAATGCGCTATACGATCCCAAGTACAATCGCTCGCATGAAGCGAACGACACTCCTCATCGGCTAGTGATCAGCCACGTGTACGATTTGCCGTTCGGCAGGGGAAAACGGTGGGCGCAATCCGGTATTGCGAACTGGGTTTTCGGAGGATGGCAATGGAACGGCATCACGGTTCTGCAGGCCGGTCGACCTGTCCTGATCACCGCCCCCGACAATACCGGCCTCCTCGATTTCTCCTACACGAATGGCCGTGCCGACCGGGTAAAGAGTGGTGTGCTCGACAGCGGACAGTCACTGGATCACTGGTTCGATACCGGTTCATTTAAGGCTGCCGCTCCATACACGGTGCCGACCGATTCTCTCTCACAACCTGACCTCAGGGGGCCTGGTCGCACGAGCTTCGATATGTCTGTGTTCAAGAACACACGTCCGCGCGAGTGGCTGAATATTCAGTTTCGCGCGGAGTTCTTCAACCTGTTCAACACCCCATTCTTCGAAGCGCGAAACCAGACTACCGATGTTACCAATCCTGACTTCGGGCGCATTTTACAAGGGTCCAATCCGCGAAACATTCAATTCGGGCTACGCTTAGTCTTCTAGCCCGGCGCGGTGTAAACGTTTGGTACGCACAATTCGCTCCCCATGAGAATGTCCCGAGCTGGATGACTGACTAGAAAGCTGCCCCAGCCGTGGGGTTAGAAATAATTCTGCGTTGGGTGTACGTCCCGTGAAGCCAGGCGCGGGAAAGATCGCCCCGGGGGAGGCCTTTCTGATCTAGGAAGTGAAAGAATCTGGTCAACTAGCCACCAGCAAGGCGGCTGTGAGGGTGCAAATTCGCGCTTCCAGAAAAAGTCCGGAGGAAGAAGCCTATTGCAGTCCTCACAAAATTGGTCTGAGCTCCAGGCATGAGACCTCCACCGCAAGCTAACGCAAGCGCCGAAGGCTCTGAAACGTCGGTGGCGGTCAGGTGAGGAGAACGGTCGGGCGGTACGATACAGAAGTGGCGCCGATTCGCGTTGAGTTGCTGGGCAACCTGCGATTCGCTTGCGGACAGCATCTTCTCACGTCGCTTAGTACAAATCGTCTACAATCGCTGCTTGCGTTTCTAGTGCTGCACAGCGATGTCGCCCAGTCCCGTGAACACCTCGCGTTCCTCCTGTGGCCCGAATCGAACGAATCCCAAGCACGAACGAATCTGCGGCAATTGATCCACAACCTGCGTCGCGCGCTTCCGGTCGAATGCCCGCTTCTCATAACGGACAACCGTACCGTACGCTGGCGGCTGGACAACTCGTGCTCCGTCGACGTGAACGAGTTTGAGGCAGCAGTGGCGCAAGCAGCGGATGCCGAAAAGAGAAACAATTTCACGGCCGCCCGCCAAGCACTGGAAGAGGCAGCACGACTCTATCAGGATGACCTGCTGCCGGGGTTGTACGACGAGTGGCTGCAAACGAAACGCGAGCAATTGCGGCAGCAGCATGCGGAAGTACTCAGCCGGCTGGCGGCGCTACTCGAGACCACCGGCGATTACCCGGCTGCGATTCGTCATGCCACGCGGCTGGTAGCCGTCGACCCGTTGCGCGAGCCCTCGTATCAACTACTAATGCGGCTGCATGTCCGGAATCACGATCGCTCGAGCGCTTTGCGCGTATATCACCAATGCATGCGCACTCTCAAGCGCGAACTAGGGATCAGCCCGACGCAGGCAACACTGGATCTGTTTACCCGAGCTCTCAAAGCGGACCCGATGCCCGCTGCTCCGGCAGAACTCCCTCCTTATGCTGCTACAGTGCCCCTACCGATGGTGGGAAGGACATCGGAATGGGAGGGACTGCTTCGCTGCTGGAGCCGCGTAACGCACGGACAAATGCGCTTTGCCCTGATTCTTGGTGAGCCCGGAGTAGGGAAATCCCGGCTGGCCGAAGAACTATTTCGGTACTGCTCGCAACATCCGGAAGGAGCGGCCGTACGGGCTCGCTGCTACTTCGCTCAAGGCCGGCTTGCCTACGGGCCCGTAGCTGAGTGGCTACGTGCGGAATCATTGCAGCTTGCGCGGGCACAATTACCGAGACCGCAGCTCACCGAGTTGGCGAGAGTGCTGCCGGAGATCCTTACCGAAAATCCAGAGATTGGTCCTCCGCAGCCGCTGACAGAAAGTTGGCAGAGGCGCCACTTGTACGAAGCACTAAACGCTACGTTCGCGAAAGCTCCGAAACCCCTCTTACTAGTTGTCGATGACCTCCAGTGGTGCGACTACGATTCGTTCGAATGGCTACATTCCTTCTTGCGCTCCGGCGCCGCTGGGAGGACATTGGTAGTCGGCACGGTGAGACCAGAAGAGGTGAGCCGCGATCACCCGCTGGCCGTCTTCGTAAGCGAGTTGCGGCTGTCCGGAAAGTTGACAGAGTTCCCGCTTTCCCCACTGAGCATGGAAGAAGCGGCTGCTCTGGCGGTCCAGGTTGCCGGGCGGGAATGCGATCCCGCTTTCCTAAACGGCATCTATCAAGCGACGAAAGGCAATCCTCTCTTTGTAGTTGAGAGCGTGCGTGCATCATTCGAGAATACGGGCGAGAACCAGAACGCGAATCGGAGCGGGCATCAAGCTGACGATCAAGCGTCCAAGCGATCGACGCCGCCGCGCATACAAGCGGTAATCGAGGCGCGTTTTGCGCAACTTTCGCCGCCGGCGTACGAATTAGCGGGGCTCACCGCCACTGTTGGCCGTCCGTTCTCCCTTGATCTGCTCGCCAAAGCCACAGATTGGGACGAGGACAGTCTGTCTCGCGCGCTGGAGGAATTGTGGCAACGGCGAATCATCGACGGACAGGGCGCAGGTTCATACGATTACACTCACGACCTTCTTCGCGAGGTGGCTTATTCGGGATTAAGTCCGATACGCCGCAGGTCTTTGCACCAGCGGGTAGCGCGTGCATTGGAAGAGTTGTATGCGCCCGATATAGAGGGTGTGACCGGATGGCTGGCTGCACATTACGAGGCGGCAGGCATACCGGAAAAAGCGATTCCGTATTACCGCGCAGCTGCTTCCATAGCGAAGCAACGATTCGCTGATGCCGAGGCGGCCGACCTGATCCGACGTGCACTCCGGCTTTGTCGTGATTTCCCGGAAACTGCGAAGCGTGACAAACAGGAACTCGGGCTGCTTGTGACACTCGGTCCTTCGCTTGTCACCACGCTGGGCTATAGCATGCCTGAAGTGGGCGAAACGTACGAAAGAGGGCTGCTGCTGTCGGGGCGGTTGGGCGGCGAACACTTTTTTTCGGTCGTGAGCGGAGCATGGCTTTTTCGTATCGTTCGCGGTGACCTGGAGGAATCCAGGCGACTCGGGGCATACTGCGTTGATGCTGCATGCCATCAGGGCGCCGTAGCGGCGGAGATGGGCGGTCGCTTTTTGCTGGGAACCAGCCTCTTTCATTTAGGACAGCTCGCCGCATCACGAGAGCAAATGGATCAGGCGGCACAGACAGACGCCGCTCGCTCCGATCCGGCATTGGCGCTCTTCGCAGGCCCCGATGTCGGTGTCTTCCGTCGCGTTTATCTATCGCATCTGCTCTGGCATCTCGGCCAAACGGAGCAAGCCGCAGCGAACAGCGAAGCGGCCATCGCTTCGGCTCGCGAAATTTGCGATCCTTTCAGTCTGGCAATCGCATTGGATTACGCGGCGATGTTTAACGCCTTCCGCCAGGAGGGCCAACTCGCCTTGGCTCGGGCCCGGGAAGCATTTTCTGTTTGCCGAAAACATGGATTCGTCTACTATCTGGCGTGGGCAGAAATATTAGAGGGCTGGGCCACAGCCGTACAAGGGGACCCCGCCGAAGGGTTACTGCGTCTCCGCCATGGGCTCGATGCATTGAAGGCGACGGGAGCCGAGCTTCGCCTTCCTTATTACTACGGGCTATTGGCTGAAGTGTGCGGCATGGCTGGTCAAATCGGTGAAGCATTGGCCAACGTCGCTAGCGGATTTGCGTTTCAGAGCAAGAACGGTGAAATGTGGTCGGCGCCCGAACTGCACCGGATCCATGGTGATGTCCTCATGCGTAGCGGAGATGCTTCGCAATCTCAGGTGAGTTATCAGCGCGCGATCGAATCGGCCCGGCAGATTGGCGCAAGTTCGCTTGAGCTTCGGGCCGCCGATCGAATGTGTGAGACCTCCCACGCTTCGAAGCAGCGCCCACAAAGCCTCCGAACGGTGATCGGATTGCCTTTAGAACGGTTTCAGAACGCCGCGCCTGGCAAAGTAGAGATCAAAGCCGGCGTTTTCCGGCGAGGAGATCAACCATGCAACAGCAAGCCATCACTGAATTCAAAGGTCAGCTCCGGGGCGAACTGATCGAGCCGCACGACACGCGTTATGAGGAAGCTCGTAAAGTGTATAACGCAATGATCAGCCGCAAACCTCGGTTGATCGCTAGATGCGCCGACGTCGCCGATGTGGTTACCGCGGTTCACTTCGGCCAACAGAATGCCTTGCCGGTTTCGATTCGAAGTGGGGGCCATAACGCGGGAGGGTTGGGGGTTGTTGACGATGGCTTGGTCATCGATCTCTCCCTCATCAGGTACGTTCATGTCGATCCGGCGGAGAGGACGGTGCGTGTAGGCGCTGGATCTACTTGGGGCGATGTTGACCATGCGACGCATGCGTTTGGGCTCGCCGTGCCATCCGGAATCATCTCGACCACTGGCGTCGGAGGCTTGACTCTCGGCGGCGGCATCGGACATCTGACACGACAATATGGATTAACGATTGATAATCTCTTGGCGGCTGACGTCGTTCTAGCCGATGGCAGGATTGTCGTTGCGAGCGCTGATGAGAACAACGACTTGTTCTGGGCGCTCAGGGGAGGTGGCGGGAATTTTGGTGTGGTCACGTCGTTTCTCTTCCAAGCGCATCCTGTGGATACAGTGTGTGCAGGGCCGATGTTGTGGGATTTGGACCAGGCCTCCGACATCATGAAGTGGTATCGCGAGTTCATCGTGCAGGCCCCGGAAGAGATCAGCGGCTTCTTTGCATTTCTAACGGTGCCTCCAGGGCCGCCGTTTCCGGACGCCTTGCACTTTAGAAAGATGTGCGGCCTCGTCTGGTGTTACAACGGACCGCTGCAGCAGGCGAATGAGATATTGGAGCCGCTGCGCAACTTCCGGCGGCCGGCCTTCGAATTCTTTGCTCCCATGCCTTTTCCGATGCTGCAAAGTATGTTCGACGGCCTTTATACACCGGGCTTGCAGTGGTACTGGAAGGCGGACTTTGTGAAAGAACTGGATGACGAAGCTATCGCCCTTCACATCAAGCATGGCTCGGAGCTACCCACGCTGCACTCCACGATGCACCTGTACCCTATCAACGGGACCGCGCACAAGGCGGGAAACAAAGAGACCCCGTGGAGCTATCGCGATGCCGTCTGGAGCGAGGTAATCGTCGGCGTGGATCCGGAGCCGGCCAACAAGGATCGCATTATCGCGTGGGCAAAAAATTATTGGGAAGCGCTTCATCCACACGGGGCTGGTGGCGCGTACATAAATTTCATGATGGACGGCGAAGGTGAAGATCGAATTCGCGCAACGTACCGCGACAACTACGACCGACTGGCCCGAATCAAGGCAAAGTACGACGCTAAGAATTTCTTTCGCGTGAACCAGAATATCCGTCCCGCCGCTTAAGTAAGGCGCCGAGGCCGAAAGGAATGGCCGCAACAGCCGGCGGATTCGTTAAGCGTGCGTGCTGGGTCTAGGCGAGCGTTTCCGCCGTTCAAAGCGCAGCAAGGCCGCTATAAGCGTGTGACGAAGATGCGGAAAGTGCGACGAGACCCCGCCCGTGTAACTATCAGTTCGGGTCTGCAACACGAATCCGGAAATGAATCCCTGCCGGCACTTCGTCAGTGGAAGCCAGATCTGGCGATTCCAGCGCTCGCGAGTTCGTGTGACGACTATCACGTGACCGAGCGGGCGATCACGAGGAGAATGGCCGCCAGGGTCGCTGCAAGTATCGCCACCCGGAACGTACGTCGCGGCCCGCGCTCGAACTTCCGCCGCCACTGGTACTCACGGATTTCGCCATCAAGGTCCATATTCCGTTCACCTCGACGGGGCGTACAGCGACTCTCCTTCCGGCGCCCTCCGAGCCCGCCAGGCGTTCAAGTATCCCGCGTACGCCCCAACGATATTGAAGCTTGAATCGCAGTCTTTGTCACTGGATCGCTCGTACTATACGTAAGGGGGAGACGGGGTTATATGAGGCGTTCAGTGCTCGAATGCGGCGTTTCAGGTGCGTACGAGCCGGAGGGAAACTGGGCTAGACCCGGATTGACCAACCCACCGGCTCCGTAGCGTTTCTCGATCTGCGCGAGCCCTCGTCTGCGCCAAATAGTCGCGTCTTCGCGCGTTCTATCCGTGAGAGACATTCAAGGAGACAAGACATGAATGTGAAGAAGTTATTAATGCTGCCGGTTTTGACCGCGGTCGCTTCCGCTCAGATCGTGGTGCCGGATGGAACGAAGCTGCGTCTGCGACTGGACCAAACGCTCAGTTCCGCGACCGCCGACGAAGGCCAGACCGTTGAGTTGAGCGTCGCAGAGGCCATCAAGGTCGACGGCGCCACGGTTGTCCAAGAAGGATCGCGCGCCACTGGAACGGTCGTGCTTGCGCAGGAGAAGCGACGGATGGGCAGGTCCGGAAAATTGGACTTTTCCGTTGATCGTGTGCGCGCAACGAATGGCGAATGGCTGCCAGTACGCTATACGTTGACCAAGAAAGAAGGTGATAGCAAAGCCGTGTCAACGGGAGTTATCACAGCGGGTGTTGCCGTAGTGTTCTGGCCCGCCGCGCCCTTCGTGCTGCTGCGTCACGGGAAAGATACAACGATCAACAAGGGTGTCACGTTTGACGTCTTCATCGATGGCAACCACGCTGTCAACGCCGCTCCCAATCAGTACCAAACCGCGAGGACTCAGCCAGCAAGCCCTGCCATCGTACCCATCAGTGCACAACCCGCTACATTCACTCAGCCGATCGCGCCGGCGCCAACTCCGGCAGCGAATACCGCCGATCAGGCGACGGTGGCGATCACATGCACGAATCCGGATGCGGATATCGAGATCAACGGAAACTTCGTAGGCAGCGCTCCTACCGCGGTGAAGCTCGCGCCTGGTCAATACACCGTCACGGTTCGGAAAGGTACGCAGGTATGGCAGCGCAACCTTCAAGTCACTGCTGGCAGTTCCGTGAGTCTCAATGCCGTGTTCGATCAGCCAAGTAGCGCACCCATCGCTCGCCGCTCGCGCAATTAACTTTTCAGCTTTCCGCGTTTAACCCCATGAGCCGGAACGGGACCACTCCCGTGTCCGGCTCTTCTGTTTTGATCCTAGTTCCTGACTTCCATTGCACAATTTGCGCCAATCATTGAGCCGCCGGAACGCGCTTAGGCGCGTTAGATCTGCAGAGGTGGGCATGAAAACGATCCAAGTGATACTGGTTCTCGTTGCGGCAGCGGGCATGAAGGCCGAACCGACGTCGAGACTGGACGAGATCCTGGCTGAACGCGCCGAGAAGTCACGCAATCTACAGCCGGACGATCCGACAAAGCTCGAGCGGCGGCTCGACTGGCTGAGGGATTCCACGTTCCTGAAGAATTTCGGAGAAGTACATCCTGGATTGCGAGTGAAGGTTGGCGGACTGGTGACAGGGAGCGGCTTCGCCGCCGGACCTGAGTTCAGCCACCAGGGACTGTTCAACGGCATTCTCGATTTCAGGACATCTGCCCAGATATCCACGGGCGGCTATCATAAGCAGGACATCGAAGTAAGCTTGCCCCGGTTCCTTAGTGATCGTTTCCGCTTGGATGTTTACGGAGTCCACCACGACTATCCCGGGCTGAATTACTACGGCTCCGGACCGGATTCAAACCGCGAAGGCCGCAGCAACTACAGGCTGGAGGATACTGCGTTCGATGCCTCTCTCACGATGCGCGTTCTGCCGAGACTGACGACCGGCGTCACGACCGGATATCTGATGAACAACATCGGGCCCGGCACGAATACCCGCTTTATCTCCTCTGAGAAGATCTACAACACCATCGGGATCGCGGATCAGGCGAACTTCACGAGGACATCAGTCTTCACCCAATATGATCGTCGCGACTACGCGCCGGGACCACGCAGCGGCGGCAACTACTTCGCTCAGTTTTCTACGTACGCTGATCGAACGCTTGGCAGGCATGATTTCCGGCGACTGGATCTCGAGGCGCAACAATACGTGCCGTTCTTCAACAAGCGCAGAGTGATCGCCATGCGCGCCAAGACGGCGATGACGTTCGCCGATGGCAACCAGAGCGTGCCCTTCTATATGCAACCCACATTGGGAGGATTGGATGACCTCCGTGGCTTTCGTCCGTTTCGATTCCGCGACAACAATCTGCTCCTCTTCAACACGGAATATCGATGGGAGGTCTTCAGCGGGCTCGACATGGCTGTCTTTGGAGACGCTGGGAAGGTCTTCGCTCATAAGTCGCAGTTGAACCTGAGCAACCTTGAAACCAGCGCAGGATTCGGGTTCCGATTCAACGCTCGCAATAACGTGTTCATGCGCCTCGACGTGGCTTTCAGTCATGAAGGGTTTCAAGTCGCGATGAAGTTCAACAACCTGTTCCGCAGCGGCCCGAGCCGCACATCTTCGACGATGGGGGATTTCTAAAATGACGATCCGAACCTTAGCTGCCGTGCTGTTTGCAGCATCCGTGCTGCAGGCCGAGAAGTTCTATTTCGACGATCCCATGCGGTCCTACCCTGCCCCGCAGAACGTGGATACGATTCGGGCCAGGCGAATCAATGAATACTATGATTTCTTCCAGAACCTGATGTTCAAGCCGGGTGAAGTTCCATCGAAGACCGGCCAAAGGCTTCCGGCTCGCGGTGTGAACACACTGGGCGAGGTCCCCGACAGCGAATGGTATACGAACCGGCACGGACACCATCGAATGACGATTGAAGAACTCCAGCGCGGACCGGGGAACACTGCGTCGCCCTCCATGAAGAAAGTGTGGCGCATCACGTCCGCCAAGGCCGAAGGCATCACACCGGGGTTCTCGATCGTCGACGGCGATGGCCGTCGCTACCTGCTGAAATTCGATCCACCATCGAATCCCGAAATGGCGAGCGCGGCGGATGTCATTACATCGAAGTTCCTGTACGCGCTCGGATATAACGTGCCGGAGAACTACATTGTGCGGTTCCGGCCCGAGCAACTAGTCATCGATGCGAATACCACGTTCGTGGACCACTATGGCAAGCGCCGCGTCATGACGCAGCGAGATCTGGATTCGGTGTTGGCAAAAGTGAAGGCAAGCCCGGGCGGGATGATTCGCGCTCTCGCGAGCCGTTTCATTCCGGGATCACCCGTCGGTCCGTTTCGGTATCACGGAACTCGATCCGACGACCCCAACGACACGATTGCACATGAGCATCGCCGGGATCTGCGTGGTCTGCGCGTCTTTGCTGCGTGGCTCGGTCATGACGATTCGAAGTCGCTAAACACTCTTGACACGCTTGTAAAAGAAAACGGCACACAGTTCATCCGGCATTACCTGATCGATTTCGGGGCGAGTCTCGGCAGTGCGAGCTACGGCCCGAATAGCCCCAGGTCCGGCAATGATTACCTTTTTGACTGGGGTCTTGCGAGCCGTCAGTTCGTGTCGTTCGGTCTTTGGGTTCCGAAGTGGGCAAAGGCGAAGTATCCCGACATCCCGGCGGTGGGCGCGTTTGAGTACGCGATGTTCGATCCGGAGCGTTGGGTCCCGGAATACCCGAATGCAGCCTTCATCAACATGGACGCAAACGATGCCTTCTGGGCAGCCAGGCAGGTGATGGCTTTTAGCGATGAGGAAATCCGGGCGATCGTTGCCACCGGAGAATTCTCGAGCGCGAAAGCCGAAGAGTGGGTGGTCCAGTGCCTGAAGGAGCGTAGAAATAAGGTTGGGCGTACGTTCTTCTCACGAGTGGCCGCCCTCGATCGATTCGACGTTCGGAACGGGCGACTGACATTTGTTGAATTGGAGGCCAGCCATTTCGGTACCACTAAGGCGTTAAAGGTTCAATGGCACACTTTGGACAATCGAAGCGGAACGCTGCGGAGCGTGGACGGAGCGACGAGTTTCGATCTTCCGGGCGGCAATGACCGCTATCTTGCCGCCGAAATCCGTGACGAGGCTCGAGGAAACGGTGTCCTGGTATATATCCGAGACGCTCGGGAAGTAGTGGGGGTAGAACGGACGACGTCCGAAGCGCTCCTGCTGACGCGTCGGTAACACACAATCAGAGTGGTTTGTCCGGGCTGCGCTCGGTTGGCATACAATACATTCCACCGGAGAACCGATGCCAACTTACATCGCTATGCTCAAATGGACCCCCCAGGGGCTCCAAAACGTCAAACAGAGTCCGTCGCGGCTGGATGCGGCGCGGAAAGGATTCCAAGCGGCCGGTGCGACCATGAAGAGTTTCTTTATGGTCACTGGACGGTACGACATGATCGCTGTCGTTGAAGCTCCCGACGATGCGACGTTGGCCAAGGCGCTTCTTGCGACAACCTCCATGGGGAGCATCATGTCCGAAACCTGCCGAGCGTTCACGGAAGACGAATACAGGCACATCGTAGCCGGGCTCCCATAGCGGCCGTCCTCTGGCGAGCTGAGACCGGGGCTGTTCACACTCGCCTTCGCGCGCGCCCAGGGCGGACGGGGTAGCTATCACACGTTACGCACGCAAGTTTCAGGGTGTCAATCAGTTCCAAGAAGGTAAGGGTACCGTCCGCGAACGGTTCGACTGGACTATAGCCTTGACGAACGTCATGACAACTCTGTTAATCTATAGCCGGTGACGGGAATGCGACCTTGAGTCCGTCCCAGCGGAGTGAGGCTATAACATGCGTTTGCGGACGTCTGGCTCTCTGAAAATTTTGATCGCGTTTGCGATGTCTTTTTCTGCATCCGCTGCAAACGTCGCGGAGAAGGGCTTCACCCCAGCACAGCGGAACCTCTGGTCCCTTCAGAAGGTGGAGCGCCCTTCAATTCCAGACACAAAGGCAAAGAACTGGGTGAAGAATCCGGTGGATGCCTTCGTCCTCAGCAAGCTGGAAGCGAAAGGGTTGCAGCCCTCGCCGGCAGCCGACCGGGTGACTTTACTCCGCCGCGTCAGTCTGGACCTCATCGGACTGCCTCCGACCCCTGAGGAAGTCGACGCATTTGTAAAGGATCAGTCCCCGAACGCTTGGGAAAAGGTTGTGGATCGCCTCCTGGCATCGCCGCACTACGGTGAACGCTGGGGTCGACATTGGCTGGACGTGGCGCGCTACGCCGAGAGTCAGGGGTTCAAAGCGGACGAGACGCGGCCAAACGCGTGGCGATATCGTGACTATGTCATCAAAAGCTTTAACAGTGACAAGCCCTTCGATCGGTTCATCCGCGAGCAGATCGCCGGCGACGAGATTTGGCCCGACAATCTTGAAGCGAGGATCGCAACGGCCTTCAATCGTCACTACCCCGACGAGTACAATGCCCGAAACCTGATGCAGCGCCGTCAGGAGATCCTCAACGAAGTGACCAACGTGGTCGGGAGCGCTTTCCTGGGGCTCACGGTCGAGTGCGCGCAGTGCCACGACCACAAGTTTGATCCGATCAGCCACAAGGACTATTACAGTCTGCAAGCTTTCTTCGCAAATACCGCGCCTGACGACCGGATCGTGATGGCCTCGCCACAGGAACTTCAGGAGTATCAGCGCAAGCTAGCGGTGTGGGAGGGTAAGACGCGTGAGATCCGCGACGAAATGTCAGCGATCCTCGCCCCGGCCCGGAAGAAGATCTGGGATGACTTCTTCGATAAGTATCCGCCGGAAGTTCAGGAAGCGATCACTAAACCGGCTGAAGAGCGGACACCTTACGAAGTCCAGCTATATCATCAGGCGAAACTCTACTTGGAGCCTCCACAGGACGCCGTCGTTAAATCGCTTAAAGGAAAAGACAAAGAACGCTACGCCGAACTCGCGAAGAAGCTGAAGGATTTCGCCGACTTACACCCCGGAGAGTTGCCGGTTGGAAGTGGCATGAGGGATGTCGGCGGCCAGGCCCCCCCGACCTATGTGCTTAACGGCGGGACGTACTTGGGACGCCAGGAAGCCGTAGAACCCGCGTTCTTGTCCGTCCTGTCATCGAACCCGCCAGAGATTGTCTCGCCTGCGAACGCGAGTACGACGGGGCGACGGACCGCGCTGGCCAACTGGCTTGCAAGTCCCGACAATCCGCTTACGGCCAGAGTGATGGCGAATCGTGTGTGGTACTACCACTTCGGACAGGGTCTGGCTCCTGCCCCGAGCGATTTCGGCAGCATGGGTGGGAAGCCTAGCCACCCCGAATTGTTGGACTGGCTAACGCGTGAATATATCGAGAAGGGCTGGAGTACCAAGAAGCTGAACAAACTGATCGTGATGTCGAACACGTACCAGCAGGCTTCGGCTCCTCGCGAGGATGCTGCCAAGCTCGACGCCCG
Organism: Bryobacteraceae bacterium; assembly: GCA_963825845.1. GTDB lineage: Bacteria > Acidobacteriota > Terriglobia > Bryobacterales > Bryobacteraceae > DASQDN01. The sequence goes on from CAWGVL010000048.1 coordinate 60,041, forward strand.
TAACCGGTTGCTTTGGCGTTTTCCGCGCACCCGCCTGGAAGGCGAAGTCATTCGCGATTCGGCCATCTATGTGGCCGGAGCGCTCAACACGAAGGTCGGCGGACCGAGCGTGTTCCCGGTCCTTCCGGACAACATGCCGATGCCCCGCGGCGGATGGGCGAAGAAGTCCACTGAGGACGACAATTATCGGAGAAGCGTGTACGTCTTCGTACGCCGCAACACACCGTATCCGATCTTGAAAGCGCTCGATTTTCCCGATGCGACGATGAGTTGCGGCCGTCGCGACAGGACCATCACCGCTCCTCAAGCGTTGTCACTGCTGAACGATCGGGCGGCAATCGATTGGGCACAGAAGTTCGCCGGCCGGGTGATTTCAAAGGCGGGTCTGGATCAAAAAGCGCAGGTCGAAACCGCTTACCAACTGGCTTATTCCAGAAAACCAGACGGCTGGGAGACGGATACGGTATTGACCTTTCTGGAAAAACAGAGTGGACTGATTCGGAGCCGCATCGAGAAGGGTGAGCAGATTGCGCTCCCCGCGAACGCCCCGGCGAACGCTGAGCCTGCGCGCCTCGCAGCCTTGGTAGATTTCTGCAACACGATATTCAACTCAAACGAGTTCGTTTATCAGGATTAGTACGGAGGAGCTTTGTAATGAAAAAGCTCACAATGCCGCATTTCAAACCTGTCACATCACGACGAGACTTTCTTGCAAATGCGGGTTCGGGCTTCGGCGCGTTAGCGCTCGGATCTCTGTTGGCGGCTGACGGATACGCCGCCGCCATAAAAGGAAAGAATCCGCTGGCGCCGAAACCGCCACATTTTCCACCCAAGGCAAAATCGGTCATCTTTCTGTTCATGGAAGGCGGCCCCAGCCACATCGATTTATTCGATCCCAAACCCGAGTTGAAGAGACTGGCGGGCCAGCCGTTGCCGCCCTCGTTCGGCAAGGTGATTACTGCCATGGGCACAAGCAACAATGCTTTGATGCCCTCGCAGCGTACCTTCAAACAGTACGGACAGAGCGGGCAATGGGTGTCGGATTGGTATCCGCATATCGCGCAGCACATGGATGACATCTCTGTCCTGCGGTCGTGTCAGGCGGACGGATTGAACCATGTCGGCTCCGTGTGTCAGATGAACACAGGGTCGATTCTGGCGGGCCGCCCTTCGCTGGGTTCGTGGGTTGAATACGGTCTAGGCGCTGCCAACGAGAACCTTCCGGCTTTTGTGGTGCTCACGGATGATAAGGAAGTCATTGGCGGTCCGAGCAACTGGAGCAACGGCTTCCTTCCCGCGACTTACCAGGGGACACTGTTTCGCAACGAGGGGCCGCCTATCCTCGACGTCCTGCCTCCGAAGTCGGTTGGGAATGAGCAGCAGCGCGGCAAACTCGATTTGCTTGCATCGCTGAATACCTACTTCGGTCGCGACAAGCAGGCGGATGAAGATCTGGAATCGCGCATCCAGTCATATGAACTCGCATACCGGATGCAATCAGCTGCGCCGGAAGCGGTAGATCTTACGAAGGAGTCCGAGGCTACCAAGAAACTCTACGGGATGGATGAAGAGGTCACGGAGAAGTTCGGACGCAACTGCTTACTGGCACGTCGGCTTGTAGAGCGCGGTGTTCGTTTTATTGAACTGTACTGCAGCAGCGGCAGCGGTTGGGATGCTCATGTGGATATGGAAGAAAACCACACGAAGAACTGCAAAATCTCGGACAAGCCTATCGCCGGCCTTCTGACTGACTTGAAAGCTCGCGGGTTGTTGGACGACACTCTCGTAGTTTGGGGCGGTGAATTCGGCCGAACTCCGTTTAATGAAAAGGGCAAAGGGCGAGACCACAATCCTTGGGGATTCACGATGTGGTTCGCCGGCGGCGGCATCAAGCCGGGTCAGACCGTCGGGACAACTGACGAACTCGGCCTGCGCGCGATTGACCGTCATGCCCATGTGCATGATATCCACGCTACGATTCTGCATTTGATGGGCCTTAACCACATCAACCTGACATATCTCCACAATGGCCGGGCAGAGCGACCAACCATCGTATCGGGTAACGTCGTCAAGGAACTTTTGGCCTAAGTTTCGAAGCCTATTTCCGGAAAAGGGGCCCCCAAGCTATGGGGGCCTTTCCATTACTCCATTAGAAGCTCAATCTGGCGTTCCACTGCATAATGCGTGCCCCCATCGTGCTCAAGAGCTGACCAAAGAAGACGTCGTTGACGCTCGTCCGCAATCCGGAGAGGTTCGTGTGATTCAACGCATTGAACATGTCGGTCCGGATCTGCAGCCTTACGTTCTCGCGAAGCGAGAAGTTCTTCGCGAGACTGAAGTCAACATTCCACATTCCCGGCGCGCGAGCTAGACCTACGCCCGCATTTCCCGGTCGAATGGGGGCGCCTGAGGCGCTAGATACAGGTATCCTTTGAAAGGCGGCTGGGTTCAGGTATTGCAGTGTTTCGCGGTAGTTGGATAGTACGGCGTTACCTCCGGCGTAGTCGGCGCGCTGCACAGGCGTAGATGAACTCTGGGTGATGGTTACGGGAAGGCCGGTTTGCGCTCTGACCATCCCCGTAGCTTGCCAACCACCCAGCGTGTGCCGAACGATGGCGTGCTGACCGGTCAGAGCCGGTAACTGGTAAACCCAAGCTCCGCTGAAATAGTGGGTAATGTCCGAGATGCTCGGACCGCGATCGGCTCGTAAATCGAAGAAGTTCTGGTTGCGTACGCCATTTTCGCCGTCATAGTACGCTCCCGTGTCTCCGCCGGCATTAGAGATTGATTTTGACCATGTGTAGTTAACATCGAAGCTCAGGTTATGAGAAAACCTCTTCCGCAACGAGTTCTGCCATCCGTGATAGGTGGACATTTGTGAGTTGTCTACGTAATAGGGTTGCCGCAGGTTCGGATTCGCTCGCAACCCGGTGATTCTGTCCACCTGGTTCGCGAACCGGAACATAACGAACTTGACTCCGCGAGTTCCCACGTAGGCCGTTTGGAACATCAAACTCGGCGTGATCTGCCGTTGAATGTCGAGCGTGTATTGCAATGTGTAGGGGCTTTGCAGGTTCGGGTTGTAGATGCCCGTTACGTTTGTAATTGGGGTAGTCTTGATCAGCTGCTGGACATAGGTCATGAAGTTGTCGTTATAGTCGGGATACTTGATCCCGAAGGTGTTGATATCCGCTGACGTGAAGTTCACGCGATATGGAACATTGGGAGCGCTGGAAACGAGGTTCCAAAAATCCTCCGGCACGATATTACTGAACATCAGTCCGAATCCGCCGCGGATGGCGGTTTTGTTCATCGCCGTCAGGATTGTACGCAAAGCCCACCCTGGGAGCCACACCATTCGCGTCATTCTCATAAGGCTTGAAAGGGGAACGAAGTGGCCCAACGTCGAACTTTCCATCCATGCTCATATAGCTTGGGTTGTACAGCCCGGCTTGAGGAGTACCGCCTTCGCCTTGGGCCGAAAAGTTCGAGTAGAAGTCATAGCGAAGTCCAAGATTGAGGGTCAAGCTTGGGAGTGATGCGCCAATCGTCTTGAGCAAAGACACCGAAGCTATAAGCCCGCCCGGAATAGAGTCCCGATCCGAGCGTCGCTACAACCTCACTCGGGGTGTTACTCGAGCATTGCATCGAAGCTCGATAGAAGAATCCGGGAATCTCGGGGTTATTGCGAGTGCCGGTAGAACGGAAGTAGCCACCACCGAATTTCAGAGAGTGTCGCCCGAGGTACCGGGCGTACTTCTGCTCGATCTGCAAAGCAGGCCCGCCGGAGTGGTTTATCTCGCCGCCCGGTCCACTCCAGCCTAGGGTCGTGGAAAGTCGAGGCAGACGTCGGCCGTAAGCAATAGCTTCGTTCGGTTGTTTCGGATCGATAAGCGAGAAGAAGTGTCCAATGCGGTCTTGGATCGTTCTGTTGTACCCGAATCGAGTTTCAGAAGTCCAGTTCGTTCCGCCAGTTATATAGCTCACGTTGCCGCGATCCATGGCGTTGAAGTAGATACTGCGGGTTGTCGATCTGATAGGACGGGATCAGCCGGTACGGACTTCCATGGCTATACGTGATCGAGAGACGACTGTTGTTCGTGAGAATGATGTCACCCTTGGCGTCGTAATGATTGTCTGTTCGAATCGCTCTTTTGGTGGTGGCAAAGGAGCCGACGGTTGCGTTCGGCGCCGTGGGCTGGTTCGGCAACGGAAAAGCCTGTAAAGCCAATTGATAATCCGGCACGGCTCTCAACAATTGTTCACGCACCATTGCCGTCGGAACATTGCCCTGAACGAAACTGGACTGCGACTGACGGTAGCCCTCATAGTCGCCAAAGACGAAAATCTTGTTCTTCTTGATGGGTCCGCCGAGGGATCCACCGAATTGGTTGAATGTTAGTCGTGGTTTAGTGCTGACACGCTGGAAACGGGCGTTCAAGGCGCTGTTCTGATGGTTTTCGAATAAGCTGCCGTGCCAGCTGTTACTACCGGACTTCGATACCAGATTGACTTGCCCGCCAAGCGCGTTTGCATACTCTGCGGGAATGACGCCCTTGACCACGCTGACCTCTTCCACGCCTTCTACGCTAACCAGGTCGATCAGATTGCCGCCTTGGTACGTGCCAGGATTATTGCTTCCTGAGTTTCCGCTTGCGTTCGTTCCATCGACGGAGTACACGGTGCCATTTCTGCCGATTCCATTCAGGTTGACTCCGCTGCCCTCTTCCCCAAAGTTCGGCACAACGCCTGCGTTGATCTTGAGTAGACCAGTCACATTCCGGTTTTGTAAGGGCAGTTCACGGGCATCCGTAATGCTGTAGCTTTGAAGCTGCTGAGCAGATACGGTGTTTATAAGTGGCGCTGAGCCCTCGACGCGGACAGTCTCGGTAACCGCACCTAATTCCAGAGTGAACGCTTGTCGTACCTGTTGTCCGGCAGTAAGCGTGATTCCCGTGCTCGCGAATGACTTGAAGCCTTCTGCATCAATGTTCAACGTGTAGACACCTACAGGAACGAAGGTGAACGCGAAGTCACCGCTGCTGCTTGCGGTCTTCGTTAGCGTCGCCTGTGTATCTTGCTTCGTGAGCTTAACGTTCGCCCCGGGTATGACGGCGCCGCTCGGATCAGTAATGCTGCCGTAGAATGTGGCCGTATTCGCTTGCGACCAGGCGGTCTGGGTGCTTGTCACCAGCACCGTCCCCAATGCCAGGCTCGCCAGCATGACATGTAAAAGCTGCGGTAGACGCGAAGATCTTTTCTGCACAATTGCCCCCGTTAATGTTTAAAATCATCCAGCCGTGCCCTGCTCTCAAGACGCGCTGTTCTGTTTCAAATTGCCGATGACACTCCGGTCGTCAAACCATCACAAGCGGTCACGCACTGCGCGCCGGTTTCCGTCGGCCTTTCGGCTAGCGCTCGATCGCGCATCCGGCGGTCGCTTTTGAGGACCCTGAATCGCCCAATCCCACAGGTCCTTCGCCAACGCAATGATCTTCGGAGTATCCGCCTCGAGTAGAAAGCCATCGCGACTCAAGGCGTTCGCAGCTCCTTGGATCTTGTCTAAATAATCTGCCTCGGTTGTGTATCGTTCCTCGATCGACGAGCGCGGATCGCGTCGCTCGATTCGGACTGCCTTCGTTGGCGGAAACGGGATATACGAACCCGTCTGGCCCAACAACTCGGCCGGGGCGCCAATGGTTTCGTTTCGAAGATTCCAGCCGGTGAAGGTACCCAAGGGTACAGAGATCCAAGGCATCTTCACGCCGGCGATGTCGATGCCGTCCGAGTCCGCCTGCGGTACAAGCGCGGCGAAGAGCTTACCGAGACGAGGCGGCTCGTAGTGAATCACTCCGGCGTTGCGGTACGAAGGTCCGAAATCGAGTCGTTCGCTCAGGTGGGGACTGCTTGGCAGCAGCACGTTCGGAATCGCTGGAAACCGATACTGGTCAATGCGTACGAGCGTCTTCGTCGACAGCGTAGGATGCAGTGACCGCGGCGGCTCCTTGCCCTCTATTACCCATGAACGCAAACGGTCGAGCAACGCCCTGTGGACCCAGCGATAGTCATTGAAGTTGGGCAAGTTCTGACCACGGCCCCTGACTGGTGGGAACGAAGCGGGACCATGTTGGCCTCCCGCGAGCATATAGACTCGAGATGTAGCCGGCAGCGCGAGGTCGTGTTTTCCATCGACTGTGGTGTGAAGCAGAGCGCTCGAGGATCCCCAGTACTCATACGAAGAGTTCGTGTGAATGATCTTCGGAATCGCGCGTGATTTCTCCGCGCGAACCAATACGCCATCACTAATTCCGGATACCGGGTCTGTCGTGGTTGTATCTGAGTAGGGAAACTGATCTGTCGTTGAAAAGGACGCGTTCCGAAGTGGACCCGCCGTACGCGAGGGCTGGGTGAAGCGATGGAACGTAGCTCGGCGTCCCCCGGCGACGTTCGAGAAGATGCCATCGAAAACCTGCCGGCCTTTCTCGTCTGCGTTGAAGCCTTCGTAGATTAGCGCCTTGAGCACCATGGCGCTCTGCGAGGTCCCGAATCCAATTGCATATTTCGACCGAATCCCCTCAGCATTGTGCTTTAGATAGGAGATGAAATCACGGATCGCCGCCAATCCAAGGCCAGCGAGCGGAGGATCCGCCGATTCGTAGATAACCTCGTAGATGCGCCCCGGCTGCATCGGTTGTAAAAGGACCACGTCCGTGTTGTTCTCGATGTGCCACGCGTCTCGCGCAATCTTCTGACGTTTGCCCCTGACGCCATCGCGAACGGTGAGTACGGCTGTTTCCGTATCGAGGACCGGATAGGGAACATGCGCCGAATCGCCGAGCGAAAACCTTGTCATCTTCTTATCCGGGACGAATTCAGAACGTACCCAGCCTTTTACACCTCGCGCAACCGGAACGGTCAGGCGCATCAAGTCTCGTCTAACCGGCACGTCGTGCTGCCATCCCAGCCAAGCCAACGTATATCCCTCGTTCAGTAGCAGTCCGTCCCCGAAATGCTCTGCTGTCGTCGGATTCAGCGAGGTGATTGCACGATTAAACATGCCGAGCATGCCTTTGCCACCTCGATTAGGGGGCTCAAACAGCACCGTCCCATTTCCGCGCGCCGGATCGCGCGGCCTCAGGATATAAAGGTCGGCCGAGAATTCGACGAGACCCGCGGCATTCCTGGGAGCCTTTTCCAGATCTGTGATATTTCGGTTGGAGTCGAATTTGGGATCGATCGCAAAATGCGCAGTGCCATTCAGGCCTTCGTATGCGCCGGCTTTTCCGAATGCTCGACCATCCAAAACGTCGCCCCGCGTATGAACGTCAATGCGCACTAGCGCTGCGCTAAGGCTCAGGGACAGACAGAGTGTGCTGAGACAGGTGTGTCGAAGCATGAGTCAGCGAGAGTTCGAGTGACTGCAAGTATATAACTGCCAACATACTTTTAAGCCGGTTACAACCGTTCGCGAACGGTGCCGGAACGGTTCTGTGAAGCCCATGAACGCGAGTAAATATATAAGCATATGGAGTATCGCTAGAGTTCTTCCCTTTTTTCAGCCGCGGGATCTGCAGTTCGCGGGCGGTTCCAGCTATTGCAAGATTTCGCACCCGCGTATATAAAGATTGTTGTTCAGACTCGGAATTTTCGACACAGATCTGCCAGACAGGAGAACCTATGTTGAGGTCGCTGATACTTCCTTTGCTGCTAGCCTCGATGACGCAGGCGGCCCGCAAACAGGGCAGTCCTCTCGGGCAACTGCCGAAGAACATGGAGGTGGTCACGCACTTCGGCGAACGGGCAGACTTCTCCCCGGACAATCAGCGCATTGCGTTTATGGCCAAGAGCTTCGGTGACGCGTTCGTGATCGACCTGAAGACGCGGATTATCAAATGTCTGACCTGCGGCGTGCCGGGAGCGGCCTTCCTGCGGATCATGCACCTGTCCGACGCCAATTATATTCTGATCGGGCCCGAGAGGTTCAGCGACCTACGTACGAGCCGACGGCGAGATAACGAACTCTGGTTCTTGAGCAAGGAATCGGGATCGAAACCTGTGAAACTCGGCCAGAAGATGAGTGAAGGGACCGCGATTTCGAAGAAACATCTGCGAATGGCATGGTCCGAGACCGATGCGCAATTTCCCGATCTGCCCAAGGATTACTCGCGGCTTGTAGTCGCCGATATCGAATACTCCGGTGGATCCGCAAAGCTCGTAAACAAGAAAACAATCTATGAGAGCAAGGATGCCGGTTGCCGGTTGGAAGCCCAGGACTTCTATGACAACGATACGAAGATGACGTTTACTTGTTATCGTCCGAAAGGACTCGGGGGCGTAATGGGCATCGATCTCAGAACCGGCAAAGTTGTTGATTTCTCGCAAGCGCCGGACATATACAACGAAGTTGAAGGCATCTTTCCGGACGGCAAATACACTCTTGTCGAGTCATCCAAGCAAGTACAGACTCTCGGTGGGGAGCATGGTTCCCGGGAAATCGACATCTGGAAGCTGCGTCTGGACGGAACGGGGAAGGATTTTGTTCGAATCACGAACTTCAACGATTACCAGGGTTGGAAAGCATCGAATCCGGTTGTCTCGACCGACGGGCACTACATCGCATTCCAGATAGCGCGAACCAGTGATGAGGCTGGTGTCGGCTATGGCATCGTGCTGCTGCGCCTGGACAAGTGAATCTCGGTTGCACCGGGATATCGGTTCTCAATGCCAAGCCTTAAACGACAGCGCCAGACAGGGCTCCGTCTGTTATAGAATTGCCGCGAATCCAGATTCACACAAGAGAGGCGACCGAATATGCGCACTGTGTCAGCATGCAGCATTCTATTCCTGTGGGCTGCATCGGCACTGACAGCCCAAGTGTCGTCCGGTGTCCTGCTGTCCTTCGTTTGCCTGTTGAGTCCGGCTCCTGCCGAAGATCCCGTCTTTCCGTACGGAGCGGTGTACTTCCGCAAATCCAATCCGCCGGAAGAGGACTGGGAACGAGACCATAAAATTGCTGCGAAGATCGGGATGAATAACTTCCGCCATTGGCTCATGTGGTCGGCCGTAGAAGTTGCGCCGGACAAGTACGACTGGCGCGATTACGACAGGATGATGGATCTAGCTGCGAATACAGGAATACGAGTTACGCTCGCCGAGATGATTACCGCGGCTCCTGAGTGGATGTTCGATAAGTATGCCCACGCGAGATACAAGGCATCTGACGATAGCGTGGTTAACTCGCAGATCTCCGGGTCCAGCGCTGTAGGCGGATTTCCTGGCCTCTGCCTCGACAACGAGGACGTCCGTGGACGCGCGGAGCGGTTTCTCACCGCCATGGTGGAGCACTACAAAAACCATCCTGCAATGTGGGCATGGGACCTGTGGAATGAGCATTCTTTTCCGGGCGGCGGTCCCCCACGAATGCTGTGTTACTGCGACGCTACGCAGAAGAAATTTCGCGAGTGGCTGAAGGCGAAGTATGGGACGCTAGAGAATCTCGGAAAAGCTTGGTACCGCTACAGCTACGCCGACTGGGACAATGTCCATCCGCCTCGCAACTTCACTGGGTACCCCGAGAGCCTCGACTGGTTAGAATTTCGCGTCGATAATCAGTTTCGGCTTCACAAATGGCGGGTTGATCTCGTCCGCAAATTAGATAAGAAGAACAAGGTGACTGCGCATGGCGTAGCTTCGACTCTGGAAGCGCTGCCAAGTTCCACGAATAACGAATGGCGGTCCGCTGCTGACGTTGACGTGTGGGGTTTCACATGGGTAGCATCGCGAAAGGGCAGCGAGCCTTGGAAACAGTTTCATGCCGTCGATCTTGTTCGGGCGGGTGCGCGCGGAAAACCGTTCTGGCATGCGGAGGCTCAGGCTGGCCCACTGTGGATGCAACCGCAAGTCACGGGTCGGCCCCGCGAGGACGGTCGCATTACCGATGAAAAGGACATACGCATCTGGAACCTGATCTCCATGACAGGAGGCGCCACGGGCATTCTGTATCCACGCTGGCGTCCCCTGCTCGATGGTCCTTTGTTCGGAGCCTTCGGCGCGTTTGGTGTGGACGGCAGTGTTACTCCCCGTGCAGAAATGACGGGCCGGATCGCAAGGTGGGCAAACGAGCACCCCGATATATGGAAGTCACGGCCCGCGAAAGGCGATGTAGGCATTGTGTTCGTACCGGAATCGCAGATCTTCAACTTTGTCCAGCAGGGCTCTACGAAGCACTATGCCGAGTCGGCTAGAGGGGCCTATCAAGCGTTCTTTGATTCCAATATTCAGGCTGATTTTGTCCACATTGATGACATTAATAGTTACCGTTTGGTCTATCTTCCCTACCCTGTTCATCTGAAGGAGGCAACGGCCAAGAAGCTTATCGACTATGTAGCTGCGGGTGGAATGCTGGTCAGTGAAGGACTACCCGGGTATTTCGGAGAGCGGGGGAAGGTCGGAACGCGCCAGCCGAACCTCGGACTTCATGAGCTGTTCGGGGCGAGAGAGACTTATGTCGAATTCACGCCTGACTTACTCGAAGGTTTGAAGCTGCAGGTCTTGGATAAGGGCATAGGTGGACGATTCTTCCTCCAGCAATACGAACCGACAGCCGGAGGAAAGGCGGCGGGGCGTTACGACAATGGCGCGACATCGGCGATAGAGCACGGCTTCGGTAAGGGACGCGCCTTGTTGATCGGAACATTTCCGGGCGCTGCGTATTTTCTCCACCACTCGCCTGACACGAAGGCCTTCTTCGCGGCGCTTCTTGACTGGGCAGGTGTCAAGCAACAAGTTAAGGTAAGCGTTCCGGACGTCAAAGCTCGTCTGCATACCGGCGCCGGCGGCAACTATTTATGGGTGGTCAATCCGACGCGACAGCCGAGAACAGTGGTCGTGAATCTGGACAACAACATGGCGGTCTTCTCAGGTGTTCACGATGTCTGGCAGTTGGGCGCCAAGGTGAAACTCGAACGCGGTTCGTTGGAGCTCACAGTGGAGGACCGGAACGCGGCCATTCTACGTCTGGACCCTTAAGGTTTGTTTCGGGAAAGCAGTGGAGCCGGCGACAGGGATTGAACCTGCGACCCTCTGATTACAAATCAGATGCTCTACCAGCTGAGCTACGCCGGCCGGCTCGGTGGGACCTACAAGAAAAGTATACCGTAGCCTTACGCGGTTACCGAAGCCAATTCCTCGGTGACGACCATAAACGCTTGAAGTCCATCGGGAAGAAGCGGGCCGCACCCCGGCATAACTTGCGATTCATCATGCTCACCCATGTCCTCCGGAACAGATGCACGTTCAACAGCGCTACGATCGCGACAGGAACTGGAACATCGAAATGGATGTCGCAACGTGACCGAATCGGCCCGCCGACACTCTCAAATGCAACTGACGAATACTACTTGCAGCCCGAGCAAGAACGACGGACGAGATCTCTGTCAGAGATAGGATCGTAGCGCAGTTTTCGAGGCGATCATGGACCAAACGAGTGCTCGTCTTGTACCGGGATGCCAAACGGGTTCCACCGGATCGAGATGCCCTACTCGCTGCCGACCTCGAACCCGATGTCAACGTCGCAGGTCTGAAAAAGCACGATGGACTACTGCTCATCGGAGGCCAGGACGTGAATCCGAAGTTATATGGCGAAGCTCAGGGAGATGAGACTGACACGCCCGACCCCGAACTCGATGCCGCCGAGATGTGTGCGATCGACCAGGCGCTCGATCGCGATCTCCCGATTCTTGCCATCTGTCGAGGAATGCAGCTGCTGAACGTCCATCACGGCGGGAGCCTGATTCAACACCTCGATCCACCCGAACGACATCGAAGGAGAGACGAAGACCGCAGCCTGCCGGTTCATTCCGTATCCATAGAATCCGGGTCTCTGCTCGGCGATATCACGGGAGCCGATGCATGGCAAGTGAATTCACGACACCACGAGGCCGTAAACAGAATCGGGGCCAATCTCCGCATCAGCGCGCGCCATCCCGATGATTCCGTGGTTGAGGAAATAGAACGTAAGGACCGAACCTTCGTCCTCGGCATCCAGTGGCACCCGGAAGATCAGATCCTCCGCTATCCTGCCCAGCTCGGGCTATTCCATAGATTCGGAAGAGCCATGACCGCTCGACCCGGTCAGCGCAGACACGCCGTATCAATCATCGACAACTCGGGGTACGGCAAGCCAATCCTCGAACGATCACTGAATTTATGAAGACTCTCCTGTGCGCTTCGGCCCTCGATTTCCGCTCGACGTCGTACTCTATAAGCCGGCAGTTTCGAACCTGTGGAACACCGGTACGAACACGACACTCGAATCAGATCTCCACTCGGTAGCAAAATCGAATGCGATCCGCGGTCTTCGAACTGCCTCGTAGTAAGTGGAATCAGCCTTTTCCCGCCTGGCGGATGAAGGCGATGAGAAGCGGCCGTAATTCATCCCCGGCGCACATCGTCCCGCCGATGAACCGCGGCGCGTAATTCCTCGGCTAGTTGCAGCGCATCGGCAGCAGCCATTGAGAACGTCACTTTCCCCTCAGAGCCAACGTGCAAGGCTACCTCGATACGTAGGCCGTGCACGACCGACCCGAGGGGCCCAGATATCGCACCGACGGACATCTCAGTAACAGGACCATCTTTCAACTCGCCGGGTACCGCTACGCTGACCGAGCCCACCGGCTTGAACTGTTTCGCCATCAGCCGGAGGATAGCAGACCTCCGCGCGGCATATTTCCTGTTTACTCGCTAGACCGAGCCCGAGGAGCTAGGGTACATCCGGTTCCGGATCAGCTTCACCGTTCCGATTCTGCCCATCGGTCTGTCCGCAGCCGAGGGCCCCAGTATCGCGGTCCGCACGGCGTATGCATCGCCGAAAGCGCGGGCCCCGTGCACTTCAATCCCAAGCAGAACCTGGTGTGGAAAGTTGAAGCGCCCTGAGGGCATTCCTCGCCAAGTATCTGGGGTGACGACTTCCTTACGGGTTACGACGAAAGAACCAAGAACATTGGACTCCTGGCTTTCTATCGCAAGTCAGGACGATTGCGCTGGCGGCGCTCGATTCCGACAACCGAGATGGAAAGTCCACGAGGTAAGTAGTCCGCAACTGCGACTCCGATCGTAGACGGGGACCGTGTATACACGTATTTCGGCTCCGCTGGACTATTCACCGACAACTTGGAAGGCGAGCCCGTCTGGAGTGTTCTGCTGCCGCTTGCCAAGCTAATTTCGGAAGCGGACCTTCCCCAGTTTTGATCGGTGACATGCTTTGTCGCGCCTCGCGATGACGCAGGCGAGCAACGAATGATCGCGGTCGACAAAAAGACCGGCAACACGCTCTCGACGGTGGATCTTGGCGGTGTCATCGGCGACTACGGCGGGCGCGCGACTCCCGGGGTGTGGAAGGATCAAATCTCCTACACCCGGGCGGGCGAAATCGCTGCGTACTCGGTGAGCGATGGATGGAGACGCTGGTGGGTACGATTTGGGTCAAAACGGAAGGGCACGCCCGTCATCAGCACGGCGATGGGACGCGTAGCAAAGATGAATTCCGGCCGACCTGGCGGTGCTTAGGAGAATAGACGCAGACGCGACTCCAGGAGCCGTTGTAACGCTCGAGCAGTTCTTCGCGATGCTCGACGGCGATAAAAACGGCCAGATCGAACAACCGGAGTGGGTGGCTGTCCTCAAGTTTAGCGAGCAGCCTTCACCGCCACCACACGGGGTGGTCGCCATTCGTTGGGCGGCGACAAGGACTGCACAAGGACGAATGTCGTCCGGTCTGTAGGCGTGCAGTTCCGGAAATACCGACACCACTCGTCTACAGGAAACCGGCTGTTCACGGTGATTAACGAGGGATCGCCTCGGCGTTCGATACGAACACAGGTAAGCTGATTTACCGAGGCGGGTGGGCGCTACCGGGCTATACTACTCATCATCGGTTGCGCAGCATCGAGTATACTTCGCGTCTGGTGAAGGCGTGGTGACGGTTGTTGACGCGAATAGCGACAAACTTCAAGTGCTGTCCCGCAACGATCTCGTTGAGCCGATTTTTGCTACAGCGTCGAGCGCGTCCAGAGCGCAGTCTTATTCAGATGGGCCGCAGCTTAGACTTCCTCATGGTCGCATGCGCTTTGCTCGACATGTCTCCTCCATTTGGATCGTCGCAATAGATGCCGCAAGCGCGCAGACTCTGTAATGGCAAACGATCGTGTTCGAAAGAATAACGCAGCTACCATGTGCAGTTCCGGGTCGTACCGGACGAGCAAGATCCAACCCACCGCCAAGGCCGCTACCGCAATATGCCACTCGTATTGATGAAGACCGGACCAGAACCGCGCAAGCGCTCCTCCAAACGCGTAACCCGCGTAACCGAGTGGGATTACCCATATTGCGGCTCCGATCGCGTTGACAATAAAGAAAAGTATGGGATTCATACCCGTCATTCCGCAGGCTGCCGGAATGGCTAGACGGAACCCGAAAGCGTAGCGGGAAAACAGCAGCAAGAGGACAGACCGTCTTCGAATCCAGTGTTGAACCTTCGCGTACTTGGGATGCTGCGCGATTTTGCGCTCGAAATAGAGGCGACTCCGGGTCCGGGAAAGATGGTAGACGGCTTCGTTAAGGATGGTGCTTGCGAGACCGGCCGTCAGCAAAACCCCGATGAAATTCAACTTCCCACTGTGGGCCAGGAAAGCAGCCGTCAGCAGGGTCGCGTCTCCCTCAACCATGGAGCCGAAGAAGACTAAAACGTACTGAAGCAATCCAGTTTCACCCATGTTTTCGCAGGCCTGCTTACTTACGACGCCAAACGATTGTGAAATCGTTCAATATCAACGTTGGAAACTACGGCGCTTGCGGGTGTTCGTCACCCAACGCTTTCTGGTATCATCTCTGTGCGTGCAAATTATATTACCGTTATGGCACCGCGATCCGTAGGAAAGAGGGCATTTGCGAGTTCACCTGATAAATCCGAGCGACGTCTCGTTTGGCGTTGGAGTCATCACTCCGAGATGGTTGTTTGTACTTGCGGCCGCAACGCCGGCAAAGTACGGAGACCCGATCATCACAGACGAGACTCTCGAACAGTTCGATCTCGCCACCCTCTCACCAGGGGACGTGGTCGGCATCGGAATCCACACGGCGAACGCGCACCGCGGATTTGCCCTGGGTCGCGAACTGCGTCAGCATGGCGCGGTTGTAGTATACGGCGGCATTCACGCCAGCCTTTATCCTGAAGAAGCCCGCGACGTCGGACAGGCTAGCGCCGTCGTGAAGGGCGACGGTGATGTCGTATGGGCCAAGGTTCTGGCAGATGCGTCTGCAGGGACTCTGGAGCCTATCTATGACGGCGGACGGGTTGCGGCTGACCGCTTCCTCCCTGCCCGATGGGATCTCCTTCCTCAGAAGCGGTATATGTGGGCCTCAGTCCAAACGGTCCGGGGATGCCCGAAACACTGCTCCTTCTGCTCCGTGTGGCGCACGGATGGCCAGACACCGCGACAAAGAGCGAGTGACGTTGTGCTTCAGGAAATTGTTACGCTACGGCGATTGGGATACCGGTTTATCGCGCTTGCAGATGATAATTTCTATCCGGTCACCCTCGAAGATATCGAGCTAGCGAAGAAGCAGAAAAATCAGGATCGTGTCGATAGCCTGACAGCGATGCGCGCCGAACGCTTCGAGTTGATGAAAGGTCTTTCTCAATTGCCGAAAGACTTGATTCTGTTCACGCAGATCACAATGGAAGCAGCGGAAGATACGGAGTTCCTGGATGCGATGCGCAACGCGCGGATTAAGGGCGCGCTGGTAGGCATTGAATCCGTTACTCCTGAAGGCTTGAAATCTGTTTACAAGCAGTTCAACGCAAGCGGTGACGCCCTTGCAGCAAAGCTCCAGGTATTTCGCAAGCACGGCGTTCACGTGCTCGGTTCATTTATCTTCGGCTTACCGTCGGATGGCAAAGACACGTTCATGGCGACGTCCGAACTGGCGAAGAAGGCGGACCTGACATTTGCACAATTCGTGATGATGACGCCGTTTCCAGGGACTGTGGATTTTGAAAAGTGGGAAAAGAGTCTCGGTGAGAACGCTGAACGAATCCAGGGCATTCCTGTGACTCGCTATTGGCTTCTTCCCGGGCACAACCGTCCCAAGCTGTACATGCCGCATCCCAAGATGAGCCCCGAAGAGATACGTATCCGCACGCAATCGGTATGGGACGACTTCTACAGTGTGCGGGAGATCTGGAAGCGATCGAGATGCGCGCCAACACTTAAGTCGCGGCTGGCATTCTTCTTCATTTCAAAGCTGTACCGGCAGATGTATGCCAATACCGGCATCGCCACGGACAGTGCGCGCAGGCAAACGTCCAACCGATGGGCTCGATGGCTGGCTGAGCCCTGCCGGCGGTTGTTCGAAGCCAAGCCGATGCCGGAACTCACGGTGCCCGGCGTCCAGAGTCCCGCGTTCGAGATTATTGGTCAGCGCTGACGGTAAGGGGCCACGCCCCCTAACGACCGAAGATAAATCTGTTTCTACGCGGATCTGCGCCGCCGTGCAAGATCCCTTCGTTTTTCAAGATTACCGTCGGAGCGGACGAGTTGCTCCAGTCGCCCATGATGGTGACACGATGTCCCAACTCCATCAACTTCTCGGCGGTCGATCTCGGAATTCGTGATTCCAGAGTCAGCTTCCCAGGGGTGAACTCGTGGGACGCAAACGAGGTGTAAAAATGCTCAGTCTGGAAACGCGGCGCTTCCACCGCCTCCTGCGGTGTCATTCCGAAATCGATGATGTTCAAGAGAACTTGCAGCATTGCCTGATCCTGGTTATCTCCGCCTGGAGTCGACATGGCCATCACGGGTTGGCCGTCCTTCATCACCAGAGTAGGACTCAGGGTGACTCGCGGACGTTTGCCAGGCCCTAGCTGATTGGGATGACCGTCTTGGACCACGAAAGACTGCAATCGAGTGCTGAGCGGTATGCCTGTATCCCCCGCGATGACGGAAGGCAGCCACGCTCCGCTAGGCGTCGCCGAGAAGAAGTTACCCTGCCGGTCGACGACGTTGACGCACGTAGTGTCCTGCACGACCACGCCGGCGCTAAATGAACTGGCACTGGACACGGGGGGCACACCATCAATTGTGCCGGGACGGTGATCCAGGGAAGCATGCGCGGGGTCGATCAGTTTGCGCCGTTCGTCCGCATACTGCCGGGATAGCAACGTCTGCTCGGGTATGGTGGAGAACTTGGGGTCGCCGTAATGGCGATCGCGGTCAGCAAATGCAAGCTTCACTGCCTCGACTACCGTGTGAAGATATTCGGGGCTGTTGTGCCGCATCGACTTCAAATCGAAGCCTTCCAGAATTGCCAACGCCTGGAGCATGACAGGCCCTTGCGTCCAGAACCCTGGCTTGTAAATCTCGTAGCCGTGATAGGTGATGCTGCGCGGACTGTCGGTTTCCGCCCGAAAAGCTTGCATGTCGTTGTAGCGGATGAACCCGCCGTTCGCTTCGGAGAATGCTGAAATTCGTTTCGCAACATCTCCTTTATAGAAGTAGTCATGAACGGCCCGCAGTTTCTTAACACGATTTCCGCGAGCCTTCTTTTCGACCGTTACCATCTCACGAAGTGTCTTCGCCAGCGTAGGTTCGCGGAACATCTCGCCACGCGACGGGGGTGCTCCAGAAGGCATGAAGAACTGGCGCGATGCGGGCCATAGTTCGAGAACACGCTGGCCGTTGCGAATGAATACTGCGAATTCTTCGCCGAGCGGAAACCCATCGGCGTACTCGATAGCGGGCGCGGCCACTTCACCAAATGACTTCGTGCCGTGCTGCTCCAGGGCAAGCAGAAGTCCGCTCAACGCGCCTGGGAGAATGGCGGCTTTGATTCCCTGCGCGGGAATCGGCGGCATTCTGTCAGGTTTTTCCCAAGCTTCGGCGGTCCGAGTTTTGTACGCCTGCACCGTTGCCAAGGCGGGAGCCGTCCCAATGCCGCTGATCGCTATCGGAGGCTTACCTTGCATCTTGAGGAGTAAAGGCATCTCGCCCCCCAGGCCGAAACGCGCCTGCTCAGTCACGCTGGCCGCTAACACTGCCGCAACTCCGGCATCCACCGCGTTACCCCCTTGCGTCAGAAGCCGGTAGCCGGCCTCCACTTCGAAGTTGTTCGCTGCTGCGATCATCTCCCGCGTTCCGCGAACGGCAGGAAACATCGTCGACTGCGGCCAGGAAGGCTGGCAGAGCAGAAGGCACAGCAATACGGGGCTCGTGAAGCGTCGCATTCGAGTATCGTCGCATAAATGCCCGCGCGTCGCTTCCCTTCGATGCTTACGGCCAAGAATCAGCAGTCATCTTTGTGGCGGGCACGCGAAAACGCCGCACGAGTAAAGTTCTTAGGGCGATACATGCCTGCCTTACAAAGCGGCTACGCTTCTACGCCGGCAATCCGAAGCTCTACGCTAGAGGATGTGGCGCACGTTCTGTTCACGACCCTGGGGTCCTACGGCGATCTATACCCCTACTTGGCCGTAGCCAGTGACGTCAAGAAACTGGGTCACCGCGTCACCATCGCAACGAGCGCAACATATCGCGACAAAGTCGAAACCGAAGGGATCGGATTCGCACCTGTTCGTCCCGACATTTCCCTCGACAACCGTGAGATGATGCAATTCCTCTTCGACCAGAGGCGTGGAACCGAACGGGTCCTCCGGCAGGTCGCGGCGTACGCGCGTGAGAGTTATCAAGATACACTCGAGGCCGCCCGGCACGCTGATGTCGTTGTGACCCATCCCATCACAATGGCCGCTGTCTTGGTAGCCGAAAAGCGACAGCTTCCGTGGATCTCAACCGTACTCGCGCCTATCTCATTCGTGTCAGCGCACGACCCACCGATTCCTGCGCCATTCCCGTGGATCGCAAAACTCAGGATGCTTGGACCCGGTGTCATGCGTACAATCTGGAATCTCGCCAAACGAGAGTCCCTGAAGTGGCTTCAGCCCGTGCTCGACCTTCGGCGTGAGATCGGGCTCTCCTCCGGAGCGCATCCCATGTTCGAGGGTGGGCACTCGCCGGATCTCGTACTGGCGTTGTTCTCACGTCTTTTAGCAGACCCGCAACCGGACTGGCCGGCCCAAGCCGTTCTCACCGGCTTCCCTTTTTATGACAGCCGGAAAGCGAGTTTGGCCCCTGAGCTCGACGCGTTCATACGCGGAGGTGAACCTCCCGTCGTGTTCACGTTAGGATCTTCGGCTGTCGGCGCCGCCGGAACATTCTATTCCGATAGTCTGCAGGCTCTGAACGGATCGAACGCCCGCGCCGTATTACTCACCGGCCCTCATCCTCAAGGGCTTCCCGACAATCTGCCCGACAACGTGCTGGCGTGGCCCTATGCTCCTCATGAACTTTTATTTCCGAAGGCTTCTGTCATCGTTCATCAGGGAGGTGTTGGGACGACAGCGCAAGCTCTACGATCGGGTCGGCCGATGCTAGTCGTACCATTTGCGCACGACCAATTCGATAACGCCGATAGAATTCGAAGACTGGGCGTGGGAACGTGGGTAAGCCGTGCTAAGTACAACGCGCGCGCAGCCGAGCAGGTCCTTCATACGTTGCTCCACGATTCTTCGTACGCGCAGGCGGCCTCCATTGCGGGAACCAGAATCCGAGAGGAAAACGGATCTGCAACAGCGGCTCAAACGATCCACAACTACTTGCGCGGTCGACGATGAGTAATTCACTTCCTCCAGGCCCGCGAGGGTTCGATGCATACGGTTTCTTTGGCCGCGGTTCCGTCGGACGTGCGGTCGCGTTTCTCCAACGCACGGCGCAAACTTATGGACCGATTTCTTCTTTCCGCGTTCTCAACCAGCGCATCTGCCTTGTCGACGATGCGGAAATCATCAAGCAGATCCTCGTTACGGATCAGCACAAATTTGTCCGCGACAGCGGGGCCACGCTCCTACGGGAACTCGTAGGGGACGGACTCCTCACCAGCGATGAACCTCGCCACCGGGAGAGGCGGCGGGTGATGCAACCCGTCTTTCATCGTGAGCAGGTGGCATCGTACGCGAAAGCAATGACCACGGAGACCGAGCGTATGGCTTTGGCTTGGCGATCCGCGGATCGCGTGGACATCGGAGCCGAGATGAAGCGATTGACGCTCTCTGTCGTAGGTTCCGCATTGTTTGGTGTCGATTTCGGTACGAGCACGGCGCGCATCGCCGATGTCCTACAGCGTGCGATACGACGATCGGCATACATCTCATTAGCGCTTCCGCTCCTGGAGCCGCTTCTCGTCGCATATCGGCGCCGTAGGCCTGATCAACCGAGCGTCTTCTTCCGAAGAGAGCGATCCGAACTCGATCAAATTATCGCGCCCATCCTACATAGCCGTCGCGAACGGGGGGCGCAAGACCTTTTGTCGCTGCTGCTCGGATACGGTGAATTGTCAGAAGAAGATATCAGCAATGAAGTTGTCACTCTGGTCCTTGCCGGCCATGAGACCACGGCAACGGCGCTTACGTGGGCTTGGTATCTCCTCTCAAAACATCCCGACATCGAACGAAGGTTGCAGGAAGAGGCGGACACGGTACTCGGCGATCGAGAGGCAACATTCGACGATGTGCCTCGTCTTTCCTACACGTCCATGATCTTCTCGGAAGCGCTTCGTCTCTATCCGCCGGCGCTAGCTTTCGGGAGAAGACCCATCGAACACGTCGAACTCGGCGGGTTTCGTATAGCGCCGAAAACGAGTGTCATTCTGAGCCCGTACATCACGCAAAGAAATCCGGGCTATTTCGACAGGCCTGAAGAGTTCAATCCTGATCGCTGGCTGAACCCGGATTGGCCGAGGTTTGCTTACTTCCCATTCGGCGGCGGCGCCAAGATGTGTATCGGCGATTCTTTCGCGAAGCTCGAAGGCGTGCTTGTACTTGCGACTCTTGCAAAACACTGGTCGCTCCGGCGCGAGGACGAGTCAGTTGTGGGTGTTCAGCCTGGCATTACCCTGGGACCTGATCGCGTCATATGGATGAATCCCGTCCCGAGAAGGCAGGCAAAAGAATAGAAGCTCTTTGTGGATTCGATATGATTCGCGAAGGCGCAAGAATGACGAATACGGATACGTTGACACGACGTCAGGTAATCTCGGGCGCCCTGGCGCTGTCCGGCGCGGCGCCTGCGATCGGACAGGCTCGCCATAAACGACCAAACATCCTCTTCGCAATCGCCGACGATCAATCGTATCTTCACACCGGCGCCGCGGGATACAAATCTGTTTCAACGCCGGCGTTCGATCGCTTAGCCCAAACAGGCGTGCGATTCACGCATTCGTTCTGCTCTTCCCCCTCTTGTACTCCTTCTCGGGGAGCTATTCTGACCGGACAGCATTTCTGGCGTCTTGAGGAAGGCGGGAATCTTTGGAGCAGCTTGCCACAAAAGTTCGCTTTGTATCCCGACATGCTGGAGTCGGCGGGTTACCACATCGGTTTGCAGGGCAAAGGCTGGGGACCCGGGAGCCTCGAGCCGGCGGGTCGCTCACGAAATCCAGCCGGGCCTAACTACAAAAGCTTCGATGCGTTCCTTAGTCATCGTCCCAAAGATAAGCCGTTCTGTTTCTGGTTCGGAAGCACCGACCCTCATCGACCCTACGAGAAGGGTTCAGCATTGAAGGCAGGCTTCCGCCTGGAAGACGTCGAGGTCCCATCGTGGTTACCCGATGTGCCTGCCGTTCGCGAGGACATCGCCGATTACTTATTTGAGATCCAGCGTTTTGACACCGATGTCCGCTCGATTCTCAATGCCATCGAAAAAGCAGGAGAACTCCAGAACACACTGGTCGTGATCACCAGCGACAACGGAATGCCTTTTCCACGCGCGAAGACGAACCTGTACGATTCGGGTACGCGCATGCCGCTCGCGATCAGTTGGCCGGCAGCGATAGCGGGTGGGCGAGTGGTGGATGACTTCGTCAGTCATACTGATTTCGCTCCTACTTTTCTCCATGCCGCCGGGCTGCGCGTGCCCGAATCAATGACGGGAAGCAGCCTCCTTCCGATCCTTCAATCTAGGAACAAAGGTCAAGTAGAGAAGGCGCGTGATCGCGTATTCACGGGCCGCGAGAGGCACACACAGATGCGAGCGGGCGGTGTCGGTTATCCGATCCGGGCGGTTCGCACACGAGATTTCTTATACCTACGTAACTATGAACCCGACCGCTGGCCTTCGGGTGATCCACCTGACTTCGGTGACATCGATAACGGACCTTCGAAAGAGTTTGTAATTACGCACAAAGACTCAGCTGAGTACGCGAAGTTCTACAGACTCGCCTGCGCGAAACGTCCTGCGGAGGAGTTATATGACCTGAAACTGGATCCCGCGCAGCAGGTGAATATAGTAGCGGAAGCAAACTATGCGGCGCCCCGAGAGAAGCTCTCGAAAATGCTCCACGAACAAATGATGCGCACCGGGGACCCACGCGCCACAGGCCAAGAGGTCATCTGGGATACGAGCCCGTATTACGGAAACGCTAATCCGCAGTCTCGCAAGTGAAGAAGGTGCGTTCATGGAAACTCGATTAACCCGGCGGTCGTTCACAGGTTCGATGCTCGCGGCGGCGCCGGCATTGCTGCTTGGACAGAAGTCTTCGACCGAAAAGCATAACGTCCTTTTCATTGCGTCGGACGATCTGAATAACTCGTTGGGTTGTTACGGACATCCAATCGTTAAATCGCCCAACCTCGACAGGCTTGCAACCCGGGGTGTACGTTTTGACCGCGCCTACTGTCAGTTTCCGCTGTGCGGGCCCAGCCGCACATCGATTCTTAGCGGAATGCGCCCGGATACCACGAAGATCTGGAAGAACGAGATGGCGGTGCGGGATACAATGCCGGACGCGATCACATTGCCCCAGTTGTTTCGGCAGAGTGGCTACACTTCCGCGCGCTTCGGCAAGATGTACCACATGAATGTTCCGGCGTCCGTCGGCAAGTCGCTGTGGGATGATCCACCATCGTGGGATGTTGCCGTCAGCCCTGCCGGTCTGGAAAACACCACACCGGGCACGGGCAGGAATATCACGCCATCGCACAGCGCAGGCAACGCCATGCACTGGATCTCCTTCAGCGGAAGTGATGTCGAGCAAGCTGATGCCAAAGCGGCCGAGGACGCCATCGCCTACATGGATCGCAACCGCACGAAGCCTTGGTTCATCGGACTAGGTTTCCTCCGGCCGCATGTTCCACATGTGGCGCCGTCCCGCTTTTTCGACTTGTATCCACTCAGTCGGATGTCACCGGTTCGCAACCCGGTCAATGATCGTGACGATATCCCCGCAGCAAGTGAGAAAACCATCACCGGTCGAGGCAACGACATGGGTATGAACGACGCCGATAAACGCGAAGCGCTGCGCGGCTACTATGCGTCGGTGTCGTACATGGATTCTCTTGTCGGCCGGGTACTCGATCATCTGGAAAAGGCAAATCAGACAAGCCGCACGATAATCGTCTTCTGGGGTGACCATGGCTGGCATCTGGGAGAGCATTACCGGTGGCAGAAGCGGAGCTTGTTCGAAGAATCCGTCCGGGTGCCTCTCATCGTCTCGGCTCCGAATCGCAACGGCAATGGCCGATCATCGCGCAGTCTGGTAGAACTGATCGATCTCTACCCCACCATCTCCGATCTGTGCAAGACCACGCCGCCTCCGAACATCGAAGGTCAGAGCTTTGTGCCCCTGCTGGATGATCCCGGTCGCAGATGGAAATCCGCAGCATTCACTCAGGTAGCAGGACCTGAGGATATCGTTGGTCGTGCGATTCGTACGGAACGTTATCGTTACATCCGTTGGACTGGGCCAGAAGCAGCCGAGGAGTTATACGACTGTGAGAAGGACCCTCGGGAATTTACGAACCTCGCAAAAGAGCCCTCCTCGAACGCCACACTCCTCAAGATGCGCACCCTTCTAGATAACGGTTGGCGAGCCGCTAAGGCCCGAACTTAACATCCTCCTTGTCAGATCGGGAGCGGGTTCCTCTCTCCAGCTGCCTGTTGCTGGTGCCAGTATGGATACGCCATCTGAACGTCACTGGCGCGGTCCAGCTTCGATATCTGCTCGGGCGCGAGTTTCCACCCGGCGGCGCCTAGATTTTGCCGTAGTTGCTCTTCATTGCGAGCGCCTATGATCACTGAGCATACGGTGGGTCTCTGAATCAGCCAGTTAAGAGCAATCTGAGGAACCGTTTTTCCTGTTTCGGCCGCGATCTCATCGAGCGCATCCACAACCTTGAATACGTGCTCGTCCGCTACGGGCGGACCCGATTTAGCTGTCACTGGTAACCGGCTTACTTCGGGAGGCGGCTGACCTCGACGGATCTTTCCCGTCAGCCTCCCCCATCCGAGTGGACTCCACACTATCGTACCGATGCGCTGATCTATGGCCAGCGGCATCAGTTCCCATTCGTAGTCACGTCCAATCAGAGAATAATACGCCTGATGTGAGACGTAGCGGGACCAGCCATATCGCTCAGAGATCGACAACGACTTCATCAAATGCCAACCAGAAAAATTCGAGCAGCCGATATATCGCACTTTCCCACTGCGTACCAACGTATCCAGCGCATTCAATGTCTCCTCAACCGGAGAGAGCGCATCGAACCCGTGCATCTGATACAAATCGATGTAATCCGTTTGCAGACGCCGCAAGCTCTCCTCGCACGCGCGGATGATGTTATGTCTTGAATTCCCGATGTCGTTCACGCCCGGCCCCGTGCGGAAGGATGCCTTGGTAGCGATCAGAATCTCATTCCGGCGCCCATGAACTGCTTGTCCAAGGATCTCTTCTGCCATCCCGCGTGAGTAAGTATTCGCCGTATCGAAGAGATTCACGCCGGCTTCGAGACAGATATCTACCAGTCGCGTCGCCTCAGCAACATCCGTGCTGCCCCATGCTTTGAAGAATTCACTTCCGCCGCCGAACGTACCGGTGCCGAAACTGAGGACCGGGACCTTCAATCCTGCATATCCTAGCTGTTTGTAGTCCATTTAGATCCAATGTACTTCCTTGCTCTGTCCAACCAACTGAACGGCCGCAATGACTGAAGGAACAAACGGCGTTGATGTTGTTTCAATCCAAAGGGCCCCGCTTGTTAAACAAATGAGTTTGGATCTGCTGACCTGCTCCGAAAAAAGTTAGCCAGTCATAATTTGGAAAGCTCCTCAGATGAAGACGAAGAGGAGCTTTCGAGATGAAGAGGACACGATCCAACGAAGAGCAGATGATTGGGGCCGTGAAGCAGCTGGAGGCTGGGCGAGCGGCAGCTGAGATCGCCCTTGGGGCGTATCGGAGCAGACGTTGTATAACTGGCGAGCGAAGTACAGCGGGTTGGAAGTGAACGAGGCCAAACGGCTGAGGGAACTTGAAGACGAGAACCGGCGGCTGAAGACGATGGCCGCAGATCTGAGTCTGGACAAGGAAGCACTCAAGGCGGTCCGCGAAAAACGGGTGGAGCTTGTGAGCGTCGGCGGGAGGTGGCGTTCGTAATAACCGAGTATCGGTACAGCGAGCGCCAGGCTTGCAAGCTGCTGGACCTGGACCGCGCAAGCTACCGGTATGCAGCCGGACCGGACCGCAACATGGAACTGAAGCAGCGACTGGTTGCGCTGGCGCGACCAAAACCGCGCGTCGGGTACCGACGCCTCTGGTATGAACTGACGAAAAGCCGGCCGGAACTGAGCATGAGCCGTGTATACCGACTATACCGGAACGAGCGTCTGTCGGTTCGGCGGATCGCACGCAAGAAGCTGCGGACGGGCGCTGTGGTGAACGCATTGCTGACAAGGCCGAACCAGGAATGGGCTCTCGATTTCATGTCGGTGCGCTGGCGAGGGCCGCAGCATTCGTCTGCTGGCCATGGTAGATGGCTTCACGCGCGAATGCCCGGCGATTGAAGTGACGCCGAGTCTGTCGGGTCAGCCGGTCACGCGAGTGCTCGAGCGGGTGATCGCACATCCCGGAGCGCCGGCCAGCCTGCGGTGCTACAACGGGCCTGAGTTCACTAGCAGGCACTTTCTGCAATGGTGCGAAGCGCGACACATCAAAGTGGTCCATATCCAGCCAGGAAAACCAACGGGTACGTAGAAAGCTTCAACGATCGGGTACGTGATGAGTGCCTGAACGTGAACTGGTTATCACGCCCGAAGATGCAAAGGGAAAGATCGAGAGATGGCACACGAATACACCACCGAGAGACCGCACAGCACTCTGGCCTATCGCACGCCGAACGAACATGCTGCAGTGTGCTCTGAGCTCACCGGCGGATGGCTAAACAGCGTATTACGAGTAACAGCTTTCCAAATTAGATCTGGTAGAGAAAATTGGAGCAGCGCACTACTTCACCGTGACAATCCCGCAGCTGAGCCCTTCGTCAACGAAATCGGAGTGGCTCACCCATCAACGGCAAGGCATTTGGCACACGCATCTTGGCCGCCCTATTTGAATGAGCCCGCCGATCGGCTTGCGAGCAGGCGTGGATGCTAACGGACTGACCCCAGCCGACTCCAACCTCAATTGCGTTAGGGGCGCTTGCGACCCTCACTAGACGGCGGCACAACTCCCTTCAGCCGGAGGTGAACTGCCATTTGCGCGTACTCATGCTCCAAATGGATTGCATTGCCATAGAGCACGCCGAGGCGAGTACGTTTGCCGCCGCGAGCTTCGATCATCTCTGTCGCCTTGGCGTCGGTTAAGGATGAGTACGCCTTATCGCATTCGGCGAGTCCTTCTTTTAATGCAGCGACCAGATCGGCCTTGCTGGTCTTGGAAGCGGCGCCAATCTGCCGGCGCTCGCCGCTGAATCCGGAACATACACCCATGGCCGAGTCGGCCGTGTGTGCCACAAGATCCTTGAAGCTCTGGCTTTCGGGAGCTGGTTTGAATCCGTAGTTCTCTTCGGGCATTTTTTCAGCGGCTGCCAGCAGATTATTCTTCGTCCGCGTCCAGGACTGCTGCAATTCGGTGCTAAGCGGGTTTTCCTGTGCTGTGAGAAGGCTGACGCCGGCAAGTATCAAGAGAGGTAGTGCAAACGAACCTTTCATTGTGCGGGATCTCCTTTTAACCAAACTCCACAGAGCTCACATTCTTTCACCTGCTGCTCTGCTCTGGGATGTCGGCCAGTCTAACAGGAGTGCGATGCTCATGCGAATCCCCTCCTACTCAAAACTCGAATCGCGCCTGTAGCTCGACAACACGACCCGCAAGACCGCGGTCCGCACGTCCAAAGAACGTGTTGTTTTCAACAAACGTGCTCTGGCTGAGGAATCCGAACGGTGCAAGATTGAGTTCGTTGAATGCATTGTAAAGATTGATGCGCAGATCGAGCGCCGATATCTCGCTCCAAAGTCGTGTCCGCTTCGCCACACTCAAATCCGTACTGAAGTACCGCGGACCTCGGAACGAGTTGCGTCCGATTCCCGGCGGGCCCGGATGCGTGATGTCGAAGTATTGTCGTCCCCCGCCCGGAAAGTTGCCGCCAGGACGTACGAATGCGTCGTCCGAATAGTCTTCCAGCGCTCCACCGAAGTACCCGACTGGACGTGTCGGCGCGAGCGTTGGTCCACCCGGCGTTGTGACAGCCTGCCCGGTCTTCGGTGTCCAAGGGAAACCGGACCGCGCTGTCAGGATCCCGCTTATCTGAAATCCCCCGAGCAGCCGTCCGAGGAAACCTTCCTGGCTACGCCGGAACGGCAGCTCCCATAGTCCCGACGCAACAAAAAAGTGCGTGGCGTCGAAGTCGGACGGGCCACGTTCGGTGCGAAGATCCTGAGGGAACGTCTGGTTCGTTTCAGCTCCCGGACCTTCGTACGATAGCGTATCGATGCTCTTGCTGAACCGGTAACCGACGTTGATCTGCAGGCCTTGCGCAAACCGGCGTGTCAATCGGGCATTGAGCGCGTGAAAGTTCGAGTTCACGTCCGGCTGTGGGAATAAGACCTGAAAGAAGCGCGGGTTAGCAGGATAGAGAAAGTTTTGATTAACGATACGAATCAGTTTGTGCCCGCTGCTCCCCTGATAGCCCAGCGTCGCCACCAAACTGGAAGTCAGGCTGTATTGCAAGTCCGTCGACCACACATAGACATAGCCGTTCGGCATGTCGCGGGGCGCGCCCCAGATTTCGACCGGATCGCGCGGGGTTCCCGTCGCTGGATCTATCCCGACCGCTAGCGATGGGTTCGGAGGGTAGCTAAACGGATCGCGGCCCGAACCGAGCGCATACAGAATGCGGCCTCCTGCGTACGGAGTGTCAGCGGAGCCGCAGCAGATCGAGTACCGCGCAAAGTTCGGTGGATTCCCTCTGGTATTGCTGAACAACACATTCGGAATGCGGTTGTAGTAGATTCCAAACCCTCCGCGAATAACCAGCCGATTCAAAGCTGCCGGCGTCCATGCAATCCCAATGCGCGGCGCAAAGTTATTGCGGTCCGGCTCATATAAGCGCGCCTGCTGAACCACGCGAGCATCCTGCAGCAAGTTCGACCCGAACAACAGGTTGCTGATTTGGCCGCGCTTGTCTGTCATTGGCGAGAAGTACTCGTATCGTACGCCCAGGTTGAGCGTTAGACCCGGTCGTAGTTTCCAGTCGTCCTGGATGAACCCGGCGTATAAGCCGGTGCGAAAGTACCGTTGAGCGTCCGCGGGTGCGCCTGTAATCGGATCAACATTGACGCCCTCGAATTTCGCAGCATCATTCGCGAAATTGAACAGCCCGTCAAAAGTGTAGATCGGTCGTGCGCCTCCTACCAGATTGTTGTTGTCCTGCTCGCGGCGGACCTCTACTCCAAACTTCATTGCATGATTGCCCGCAACCCAGTTGACGATGTCGCGGAACTCGTACGTATTCTGCGCAAAAATCGCCGGCGTGGATTCGGAGCGTTCTGCTCCGAAACGAATACGATCAAAAGGTAATGATTCGATCTCAATCAGTGGAATGCCGAAGTTGGTGAGGGGTGAAGACTCCACGCCATTGAACGCAAACCTCGTGAAATTGAATCGCGCCTGATTCAACAGCGACGGACTGATCGTCCACGTGTGCGTTAGGGTCGTCGCAAGATTCAAGGGTTTCGTTGTCAGGTCAGCGAGAGGTCGGCTACGCCCGCCTGCATAGCTTCCCGTCTCGCTCCGGTTCGTGACAAAAGTACTGATCGCGAGCGAATGCTGGCGCAGGTTCCAATCGCCACGGACATTGTACTGATGCCCGCGCAAACGATTCGGCAACGCAAGTTGGACAAACTGAATGTCCGGTACGCCGTCCAGACCACCACCGGGAATACCGGTATATCCACCCGCCCGCCCGGACAGGGAACCGATATCGAGACCGCCTGGTACCTGCTGACACGATCCAGACGCAAAACCCGTCGGGCACGGAACCGTAAGTCCGGCAGCGATCCGCGGTTGGATACCCGATTCCCCGAGAACCTTTGCAGCGATGCTGCCCGATCTTGCGGCGATCACGGACTGACGGAATTCGTCCGTCTCGACGAAGTTCGTGTCAAAGCTCGTGCTCTGGTTGCGCAGCCCTTCATAAGAAGCGAAGAAGAACAGTTTCTCGCGAATAATCGGTCCGCCCACGCTTCCTGCGAATTGCCGGAAGTGATTATTGACACGAACTGGCGGGGCTTCGACGCCGCCGTAGCGATTGTACGCATTCAAACCCGGTTCATTCAGCTTGAGCAAGGCGCTGCCATGAAATTCATTCGTACCGTTTCGCGAGATGATCTCAATCTGCGCGCCGGAATTTCTTCCGTATTCCGCCGAATATGCGTTAGCCGTTACACGCATCTCCTTGACGGATTCCTGGTTGGGAGTCACCACGGCGGCTCCACCCCAATTCAAGCTGTTCACGCTTACGCCATCGAGTTGGTAGTTGTTGGAAGAGACTCGCTGGCCGTTCGCCGACACAGGAACCTGCACCTCGGTCTGAAAGATCGATGTGTTGGATCCGCCGGGACCCGTTGTGTTCGGTAGCCCGACCGCATTGCCGACACCGGATCGCGCTCCGTCACCCAGTACGCCAGGCGCGAGCCGGATGAGTTCGTACGGGTTACGGTTAAGCTGCGGCAGGGCTCGAATCTCCTCGGATGAGAAAGCCTCGGAGATATTCGCGTTCTCCGTCTGAAGGGCGGGACCGGATGCGGTCACGGTGATGCTTTGGGTGATCTCGCCGGTCTCCAACTGCAAATTCAAGCCGCGCACTTGCTCTGCTTCGACTCGGATGCTCTCGAGTGTCAGTTTTCTGAACCCGACCTTCTCGGCCGTTGCGGTGTAAAGTCCCGGGGCGAGGCCGTTGAATACATAAAAACCGTCATCGTTTGAATGGGACTGTTGTTGTCTGCCTGTTTCCGAGTTGATTAGTGTCACCGTCGCGTTCGGAACTACGGCTCCGGACGGATCAAGAACGTTGCCTTGTACCGATGCGCGGAACTGAGCTTGACTGGCTGCGGGAACGAACAGAACCAAAGAGAGGGCAAGGAGTAGTCGGTACAGCATCATGGGGGTACCCTGTTTTGGGAGTAGACGCGTAGTTACGCGCACACCCTGCAAACCGTGAATCGCAACCGCGCCTTCACGGAGTAGAATTGACCCTTGCTTCCGGAGCAGCGAAGGACACGGATCGGTTACCTCTTGAGACGCAACTCAGCCGATGCTGTTTCTAATCGGCTCCATTCCCTGGACTTGACGTAGGAAATCAGAGGCACAATCCGTATCGATGGATAAATATGGCTGACCGATGCGGCTCGTTGTAATTTGATTCGTGCTACTTCAGGTAATGGTCATCGCGCAACCTAAGCCTTCGTTGAATAATTTCCGCATGTCTCGAGGGTCGATCTTCGGGAGCCAAGGAGGGGCGTTTGAATAAAGAGGGGTTTTTCAGCCGCCAAGGGTGGCAGCATCAGCGTGATGTTTCGAATGACCACCCAGGATAAACGATGATCGTCCAACTTGGAACCATCACCGAAGATCAACACGGCATTGTGCTGCGAACGCGAAGTTTCGGACCGCTGTTGCAACGGTATGGAGAGAATCCTTTCGACTTGAGATTGCTTGCGCTCAGAGGACAAACGGCGGAGTTCATAAACGCGAAGAACACGACACCTAAGAGAGCCTTGTTCATCTGTGACGCGCCGGACGTAGTGCGAGTTCGGTCGGAGATCATCCACGATGAGGGCAAAGAAGAATTCATGAGCTGTCAATGAATGGCGTTAGAGAACCGAAAGCGCTACGTCGACCATCCGAGTGACACGCGGAAGCTACACCTGCAACCTGCCCGCACAGTTCACAAGCATCGCCGCAAGTGAAGTCACACCCGTAGAAAACGTATTCTTTGTGGGTGAACACACGAACGGTCCCTCGTTCACTGAGCCTTCACTCTCTTCATAACCCAAGTTAAGGGATCATCCTGTGATGCAGATGACGTGCACGCCGTGAGGCGCGTACTCCAAAGATCCTCGGCTAGTTTAAGGCGCGATTCAGACAATTCGTTTGTGATCGGCCCCTTGACGCGCTTCGCTTGCAATTGATCGGCTTCTTTCAGCAGAGTCTCTCCGGCGTCGGATTCCGGCCTTTTGCAAGCTCGTAAAGCTTCCGAAGCAAGCGAGACCAGGCGCATACTCCGGTTGTACTTCTCGCGCGACGCCAGGCGCCGAGGAGTGGGATCCAATTCGGTAACGGCGCTGATCGTTGCTATCCGTCGTTTCACCTCATCGTCCGAAGGATCTTGTTCGAGCGCCTTCTGCAATGCCCGTTGCGCCGTCCGGTCGTTGCCAGCCTGGAGTTCCACCTTGGCCAACCCCTTGTACGCCGCAACATCGTGCGGGTTCTCCGTGATCAGTGCTTCATACTGGCCAGCAGCCCTCGCCGGTGAGCCAGCCGCCGCGAAAAGTTCGGCGCTTCTCCGGAGGATAATCGGATCGTGCTGCGCTGCAGTTTGCAAAATGAGGAGTTCGGCAATCAGTTCGTCATTCGAATGTCTTTGCGCAAGCCACTCGGCCAGTTCCATCCGCACGCGAGTTTGGTTCGCCGCTGCATCGCCTGGCCACGCCCCATAGATCGCCCGGTGATAATAGGAGTCCGCACCTTCCGGCCGCCCCAGCGCAATCAGGACACGAGCCATCAGTAGGTTCGCGCGGGCGTCGTTAGACCTGCGGGTCAACATGTCGCGAAGCGTCGATTCCGCTCTGTCAAGATCTCCTGCCGACAACAATGCTTGCGCATACCCCAACGCATACTCAGGATCGTCTCGCACCAGGGAGTGTGCGCGCTGATACCGGGACACGGCATCCTTGCCCCGGTTTTCCGCAAGGAGTCGCTTACCATCCGCTGCCAGCCGGCTTGCTTCACTGCGAATTTCGTTGTGTTCCATCCCCGCCAGAAATCGGTCAACCACAAAAAGGCCAGCCATGATGCCGCCAATAGCGAGGATTAAACCCGGCGTTAAGCCCTTCCACTCTGCGGCAGTCACATTGACCGATGGGTTCACAACGTCCCTCGTCCGATCCGTACGCGTCCAGCGTTTCGCCCAGAGTCACCACTCCGAGCAGAGTGTGAACGTCCGCCCGGCTCACGACGGGCAACACATCAATCCCGGCTTCGCCCATCTTCTCGAGCGCCAAGCTCAGCGGCTGATCCGGATAAATATAAGGGAATGACCCTCCCGGCGAAATAAGATCCCCTGCCGTAGCGGCGTTGTTCGCCGCCATCGCCTGCGTCCGTGTTACTACCCCCAACAGACCTTCCGAGTTGGTGATCGGCCAGGCGTTGCGTGTCTTTTCTTTAAGTTGTTCCGCGATCGATGCGAGACTGGAATCGGCCCGTATCGGATGATCCTTGCGCATGATGTCGGCAACCCTCATGCGCTCAAAGTGCTCTCGTGATTCAGCCCCGGGCAGCACGATGCCCTGCTGATGCGCCAAAGCCTCGTAAATCGGTTGAGGTTGAAGCTTGTAAGAAACGAAGTAACTGATCAAATTCGAGATCATGAGCGGCACGATGATCGAATAGTCGCGCGTCATTTCGAAGATCATAATGACCGACGTCAACGGGGTACGCACGATACCCGCGAATGCAGTTCCCATTCCGACAAGCGCATACGCGCCGGGATCCGCCGTCCCCGTAGGAAACAGCGAATGAGCGATACTTCCAACCACACCGCCGATCGTTGCCCCGATAAAGAGGCTTGGCCCGAAGATGCCGCCCGCATTCCCGGATGAGTAACAGGTCGCTGTGGCGAAGATCTTCAAGATCGCAAGCATAGCCACGCTGGTCAGCAGCATGTCTCCGCCGAGCACTCGTTCCACGTAGTCGTACCCGACTCCAAGCACCTCCGGCACAAACAATCCCAGGCTGCCTACGAACAGGCCGCCGGCTACAGGCTGAATCCATTTGGTCGATACCGGGAGCTTCATGAACCAGCTCCGGATTCTCAGCAAAAGCTTGACGAAGAAGACCGAACCCAGTCCGCCAACAAGGCCGAGCACAGCGTAGATCAACAGCTCAGCAGGATTGACAAGGTGATACGCAGGCACGTGAAAGAGCGGCTCGTCGCCGAGAATCAGATGCAGCACCATCCACGACGTAGCGGAGCTCAGAACTACGGAGCCGAGAACCGGCGCATGAAGGTCGCCGAGAATCTCTTCCAACGAAAACAGGACCGCTGCAATTGGCGTGTTGAACGCTGCCGCAAGAGCCGCAGACGATCCTACGGGGATCAACGCCTTCACATTCTTCTGGCTCAATCCGAAACGCCGTCCCAGCACCGACGCGATGCCTGCGCCGATTTGCACCGAAGGCCCTTCGCGGCCCAGAGCGATGCCGCTAGCCAGGGACACCGAACAGCAAAAGAACTTTCCGAGAACGGTCCGCGTTGAGATGTAGCCCTCAGTAATGAAGATCGCGAACTTCGTTTGCGGAATTCCGCTGCCGCGAGCATCCGGAAAGAATCTCCAAAGCAGGTAGCCGGTCACTAGCGAGCCAATCGTGGGAATCAACACGCGGCGGAATGCTGCTCCATCCGCCGGATACATCCGCGCGGCCAATCGTCCCGTCAGCAGAATGAACGCAACAATCACGAGGCCGACGAAAGCCCCGATAACGATGCTGAGTCCAAGCGTAACGTGATCTTCCCGGCTCCGAATTTTCCCTGCCCATTCGCGCAATCGGGACGAGTCGGCTGGATACGACGGCATCTTCCTTCAGAATAAGGGCGAACAAGGGCGGGCCCATCATTGCAACTTGCATCATACCCCCCTGGGGTATATACTGAGTTCGGAGGACTTCATCGATGTCAGAAATCGTAAACCTGAAAATCGACGGCATGCACTGCGACGCTTGCATCCGGCGCGTAAAGACCGCCCTCAGCCGCGTTCCGGGTGTCGAAGTGCAGGATGTCGCGCTTGGCTCCGCGCGCGTTACTACTGATCCCGCAACCGTGCGCCCCAAGGACGTCGTCAAGGCAGTCGAGGACATCGGGTATGAAGCTCGAACAAGCCAATGACGCCACTGCGAAGGTAACCTTCCCAGTCACGGGAATGACATGCGCAGCTTGCCAGTCCTTCCTCGAGAAGACACTCGCAAAGCAGCCGGGCGTTGACGCTGCGTCGGTCAACCTGATGATGAACAGTGCAACCGTCGAGTTCCACCCCGAAGTAGTCACACCGCAAAACCTGGTTGACGCGGTCCGAGAGACCGGATACGGAGCCGAACTGCCGTCGTTCGAGACATCGGTGTTGCAGGAACAGGAGGCGCATTATGAAAAGCTCCGGTCCGACTACATCGCGATCCGGCGCAAAGCGATCTTCAGCCTTATAGCAGGCGCGATCGCGATGGTTTTGTCCATGCCGTTGATGACCGCCAGCGGCAATCACGGGGCGCACGCCGCCGCGGACCCGCTGCTGCGCTGGACCATGGAAACCCTCGATCCGGCTTTGCAGCGAATTGTTCCCTCGCTGTACAACATGAATCGAACGCTCCTGAGCTACGGCTTGCTGGCACTGACGCTGTTCGTCATGGCTTGGGCCGGTCGCAGGTTCTATGTCAAAGCTTGGGCCGCGCTGCGTAACCGCACATCGGACATGAACACACTCGTGTCCATCGGCACGGGCGCGGCTTTCCTCTTTTCGGCCGCCGCGACCATCGCGCCTGGACTCTTCGTTCGGCACGGTCTGAATCCGGACGTCTACTATGAAGCCGTCATCTTCATCATTGCCCTCGTGTTGACTGGTTCGACGCTCGAAGCTCGCGCAAAAGGCCGGACCGCGGCCGCATTGCGAAAGCTCGTTCAGCTTCAACCCAAAACGGCCCGCGTGCGACGCGGCTCCGCGGAAGTCGATATCCCTGTCGAAACGCTCGCGATTGGCGACATCGTCATCGTGCGGCCGGGCGAACGAATCCCAGCCGACGGTCAGGTCGTTCACGGTTCCACGGACATCGATGAATCCATGCTCACCGGCGAAAGCATTCCCGTCGCAAAGACGACAGGCTCCCGAGTCATCGGCGGAACAGTCAATAAGACGGGCGCGCTCGATTTCCGCGTGACAGCGGTCGGCGCGTCCAGCACCTTATCTCAGATCATCCGCCTGCTCCGCGACGCGCAGAGTGAGAAAGCGCCCATCCAACGTCTGGCCGATCGCATCAGCAGCATCTTCGTCCCGACTGTGATCGCGATTTCCGTTGTGACATTCGCAGCCTGGTGGTTCCTTGCGCCAGGCGCGCCCATCGCTCAGGCCGTCGCTGCCGCTATTTCAGTCCTGATCATCGCGTGTCCATGCGCAATGGGGCTTGCAGTGCCTACGGCTGTAATGGTCGCCACCGGACGCGGCGCTGAATTCGGCCTGTTGTTCAAAGGTGGCGAAGCGCTGGAGCGCTTGCAGCAAGTCGACACAGTGGTGCTCGACAAGACGGGCACGATCACGATGGGTAGACCTGATGTAACCGACGTAATCGTGTTGAACCCGGAGTGGACCGAAGGCGAGTTTCTCCGAGTTGCCGCAGGTCTCGAACGCTCCAGCGAACATCCCTTGGCGGAAGCCGTGGTTCGTTATGCGGAGGAGCACGGCATCAACCCGCCCCGTGCGGAGAGCTTCCAATCCTACACGGGCAAGGGCGCCTCCGGAGTTGTCGAAGGACACGCAGTGCTCGTGGGGAACGCAGCCCTCATGGCTGACTGGAGCATCGCCGCGGACCAGCGCGCGTCAGCATTTGCCCAACAAGGGAAAACGCCATTGTTCATTTCAATCGACGGGGAAGCAGCAGGCATTATCGCCGTCGCGGACACGATCCGTTCTGAATCCCCTGCTGCCATCGATGCGCTGAAACGCGAAGGCCTTCGTGTCGTGATGCTCACCGGTGACAATGAGCAGACCGCCCAAGCAATAGCAAAGCAGGCCGGAATCGATGAGGTCTCTGCGGGCTTGTTGCCCGAAGGAAAGCTGGAGACGATCAAACGGTTGCAGTCGCAAGGCCGGATCGTGGCCATGGCTGGCGACGGTATCAACGATGCGCCCGCGTTAGCCGCGGCGGACACCGGCATTGCCATGGCGACAGGAACGGACATTGCGATGGAGGCAGCGGACGTAACACTGATGAGGAGTGATCTCTCCGGTATAGCGAAAGCAATCGCGCTATCCCGAGCCACAATGCGCGTCATGCGGCAGAACCTCTTCTGGGCTTTCATCTATAACGTCATCGGAATTCCGGTCGCGGCCGGCTTGCTGTATCCGCTCTTCGGAATTCTACTTAGCCCGGTACTCGCGAGTGCAGCCATGGCGCTGAGTTCCGTCAGTGTCGTGTCGAACAGTCTCCGGCTGCGCCACGCCAGATTGGAATCGTAGCTTATGGCCGCATCAACACGCAAAGCTATCTCAGTCGATCCGGATACGAAGACCGCGAATATCAAGCGCCTCCGAAGGATCGAAGGCCAGGTTCGCGGCATACAGAAGATGGTGGAGGAAGATCGTTACTGTGCCGACATCATCGTGCAAGTCGCTGCCGTACAGGAGGCTTTACGCGGAGTGGCGCGGTCGCTCATGCGGAATCATCTTCATCACTGCGCCGCGCACACTTTGCACTCCGGCTCACCCGACGAACAACGCGCTATGTACGACGAATTGCTTGACCTGATCTACAAGCACCTCCGCTAACGCGCGTGTGTAAAACTGGAAGGTTTATGAGCGATTCGGAAGTCCAGCAAGCCGATGAGATGCCGATTCCTCCGGCTACCTTTGAGTTCTTTGTTCTATCCATGAAGATGCAAGCCGAGATGTCGATGGGCCTCATCCATTTTGGTGAGGAGAAGGATCGGCCCGAGCCTGACCTGCGCGTCGCGCGTCACTCGATTGATCTGCTCTCGATGATTGCGGAGAAGACGAAGGGAAACCTCACTCTCGACGAGCAGCGGCTGATCGAGAACTCCCTCACTGAACTGCGATTCAGGTTCGTACAGGTAAGCGAATCACGGCCGAAGCAAGCAGAGTAATGCCAGAAGTCAATATCACGGTGCTCGGTTCCGGCACCAGCATGGGCGTGCCTACGCTCGGATGCAGTTGCGCTGTCTGTCATTCGGACGATCCGCGCGATAATCGTCTGCGCCCGTCGATCATGCTGCAGTATCACGGCCGCACGGTATTGATCGACACCACACCCGATTTTAGGCAACAGGCGTTGCGGGAGCGTATCGCGCGGATTGACGCGATCCTGTTTACGCACTCGCATGCTGACCACATCATGGGGCTCGACGATGTGCGACCCCTGAATTTGCGTCAAAAGCAGGAGATTCCCATTTACGGTTCGGCCGAGACTCTCAACAGAATTCAGGACTCGTTCCGGTATATTTTTGAGAACTCGAATTCCGAGTCGACGGTCCCCAAACTCAGTGTTCATCCGCTGCCGTCGGAAGGCGTAGAACTCTTTGGCGTGCACTTCACGCCGATCCTCCTTCATCACGGCCGCTCGTTCGTCTATGGCTACAGGTTTGGCTCGGCTGCATATTTGACGGACCATAGCCTGATTCCAGAGGAATCTATTGCGAAACTCGGCAACTTGGATGTCCTCTTCCTCGACGCGCTTCGTCACAAGCCGCACCCGACCCACACCACGGTAAAGCGCGCTCTTGCGTACGTGGAGCAGCTCTCACCGAAACGGGCGTTCTTCACCCACATCAGCCACGATTTGCCCCATGAAGAAACCGAACGGAACTTTCCGGAAGGCGTGCGGCTTGCGTTCGACGGCTTGCGAATCACGGTCGGAGACTCTCGCTGAATGTTTCGGGTCTTCCGCAGCCTGGCTGAGATCGGCCCGGACGCCAGGCCGGCTGCTGTAGCGGTCGGCAACTTCGATGGCGTTCATCCGGCCATCGTCGATTGTTCCGCCGTGTGGTGAAAGCATCGATGGAAAACGGTTGGATTCCGTCCGTACTCACGTTCGATCCGCATCCGACCAGGGTTGTCGCGCCGAGCCGCGCAGCCCAGTTGTTGACCACGGCCGAAGAACGCTGGCCGATGATGCGCGAAGAAGGTATTCAGCAGGTCATCGTGCTGCCGTTTGACCGTGAGTTCGCGAGCCTGAGCCCCGAGGAGTTCGCTCGAAAGATCCTCGTCGCTGGCGTGGGAGCGGCGGCTGTATACGTTGGTGAGAACTTCCGGTTCGGCGCGCGCCAGGCTGGAGATGTGCGCTTGCTGAAACAACTCGGGGAGCAACTCGGCTTCCTCGTCGAGGTTGTGCCCAGCGTCTACGTGCGCGGCCGGATGGCGTCGAGCACTGAAGTTCGCAACCTTCTACTAAACGGCCAGGTCTCTTTAGCCTGCCGACTGCTGGAGCGGCCCTATTGGATTCAGGGCAGCATCGTGACCGGATTCGGTATTGGATCGAAGAGACCGTACCGACCCTGAATCTCGATACCGCCGCCGAAATCCTGCCGGCAGATGGCGTCTATATTACCCGCACCACGGACCTGAACGACGGACGTCAATGGCAGTCGATCAGCAATATCGGAATGCGTCCGACGTTCGACGGGTCGAAGCGTACGATCGAGACGTTTCTGCTCTCCCCCTTCGATGGCGTCACACCAAGTCGCATACGCCTGGAGTTCTTGAAGCGCGTCCGGGATGAGCGAAAGTTCGACTCGCCCGAAGCCCTGAAATCGCAGATTTTGCAGGATGTAAAACGTGCGAATACTTACTTCCGCCGGACGGGCGTTTTGAGGCCCGTGTGATAAAATTCAACTTAGGGAAAAGCCCCGAACGTCTTTAGTAAATCCAGTACAACCCGCAACTTACCGATAGGGAGGAATTCATATGCCAATGGTTTCGATGCGGCAGCTTCTGGATGAGGCTGCGAAAGGCGGCTACGGCGTCGGCGCTTTCAACGTAAATAACATGGAGCAGATCCAGGCGATCATGGAAGCTGCGCGTGAGACGCAAGTCACCGGTAATCGTGCAGGCGAGCCGCGGCGCTCGCTCTTACACGAATGACCGGTTTCTTGTATCACCTGATGCTGGCCGCCACGGAACTCTATCCCGAAATTCCGATTGCGCTGCACCAGGATCACGGCAACAGCCCCGAGACCTGCAAGTCGGCGATCGAGATGGGCTTCACCAGCGTCATGATGGACGGCTCACTTATGTCCGACGGCAAGACACCCGCGGACTTCGAGTACAACGTTCGCGTTACCCGGGAAGTCGTGGAAATGGCGCATGACCGCGGCGTCACCGTGGAAGGCGAACTTGGCACTCCTCGGCGGCATTGAGAGATGGCCACGGCGCTGATGTCGATGCGCTGTCCACCTGACCGATCCCGACCAGGCCGTCGAGTTCGTCGAGCGTACCGGAATCGATGCGCTTGCAGTCGCGATCGGCACCAGCCACGGCGCATATAAGTTCACGAAGAAGCCGACCGGCGAAGTGCTGGTGATGGAGCGGATCGAGGAGATCCACCGCAAGCTGCCGAACACGCACCTCGTGATGCACGGATCTCGAGCGTTCCACA
Source organism: Bryobacteraceae bacterium (assembly GCA_963825845.1). Taxonomy (GTDB): domain Bacteria; phylum Acidobacteriota; class Terriglobia; order Bryobacterales; family Bryobacteraceae; genus DASQDN01. The sequence continues at coordinate 100,064 of CAWGVL010000048.1, forward strand.
GGAGTTGCAGGACGTCATCAACAAGTACGGCGGCAAGATCAAGCAGACGTTCGGCGTTCCGGTGGAAGAGATCCAGCGCGGCATCAAGCACGGCGTGCGCAAGATCAACGTCGATACGGACAACCGCATGGCGATGACTGGCGCGATTCGCAAGGTGCTCGCCGAGAAGCCCGAAGAGTTCGATCTCCGCGCCTATATGAAGCCTGCGCGCGAAGCGATGAAGGAAGTGGTGAAGGCGCGCATGATCGCGTTCGGTCAGGCCGGCCACGCCGGCGGATTACAAGCCGATTCCGCTCGAAGAAATGGCGCGGCGTTACAAGGAAACACCCGTCACCGTTTAATTTCCGTTCCTAGGAAAGGCCGGAATGCCCGCATAAGCTTCCGGCCTGTTCAAGCCTTGACAATCTTGGCGGTGACGATCGCCTCGCCCACATGTCTCTGAGTATGTTCCGAGATGTGCACCAGCAACACTCCAAGCGGCACGGGTACCTTCTTACGCCCGATCTCTCGAATATCTGCAAGAGTACTCGGGTCGATGCCTCTCACCATCTCAGCCGCATGAGCGAGTTTCCCGTCGAATAGCGCAAACAAGTCATCACGACTTTGACCTTGGCTCTCCTGCTCGGAGCGCAGCTCTTTCAATTGCGTTTCAGTCCAATGATCCGTTGTTCGCGTACGTGATCAACCGATCCACGCTTCCCGCGATGTGACGAATGTGAAATCCTACCGGCGCGACGTCTCCCACCTTGCGCCACATCTGCTCATCTGAAAACCCGCGGGTCCACTGGTCCAAGTCTTGGCGTGCGTGTTGAAAGCAATACGAGCAGCGCGGCTAGTACAGGGTGAGTTCCTGTGATAGTACCTGATAGCCATGGTTCCATAGAACCATTTTGGAGCACTCTCTTATCTGTGCTACAGTCGGCGAAGAACCGTTTTGCTTCGTTGCTAAGGGAGTCGACTATGTTCAGTCGTAGTTTATACTGCAGTCATTGTCTTGATTGCACTACTTACTGTCCAATCTATATTCGGACAAACCACTTCACAAATCAACGGAACAGTGTCTGATAAAACTGGAGCAGTAGTCTCCGGCGCCACTGTCCGAGTCACAAACGTCGAAACAGATGTCACACGAGAAGCGACCACCGACGCATCGGGCAGCTACTCACTGCCTTTGCTACCTGCCAGGACGTTATCGCGTAAACATCCAGAGAGAGGGCTTCCGGCCGGTCGTCAAGAGAACGTCACACTCGAGGTCAATCAGGTAGCGCGCCTGACTTCTCGCTTGAACTCGGCGCCGTCACTGAATATGTTCAAGTCACCTCTGCCGCGCCTCTGATCGAATCCGACACATCAGCCATCGGCCAGGTCATCGAGAACAAGCAGATCACCGAGTTGCCGTTGAATGGACGAAACTTTGTTCAGCTCGCAACGCTTGGACCGGGTGTAACCGGTGTCGGATTCAGCGCTGCCGGAACCATCATGAGCGGTACTCGCCCCGACGATTCGCGCCCCGGTTCGGAATTGTTTTCAAACGGCAATCGCGAGGGCTCTAACAACTTTCTGTATGACGGCATCGACAACAACGAGCGTCTGACACTATCGATCACGCTGCGGCCGAGCGTCGAAGCCGTTCGCGAGTTCAAGATCCAAACCAACATGTTCGCCGCTGAGCAAGGACGTAATGCCGGCGCAACCGTCAACGTTATCACTAAGAACGGGACCAACGAGTTCCATGGCAGCGCGTATGAATTCCTTCGTAACGATAAGTTCGATGCGAGAGAATTCTTCGCTCCTGCCGGTCAGGCGAAACCGGCTTACCGTCAGAACCAGTTTGGCGCGAGCCTCGGCGGCCCCATTATCAAGAACAAGGTGTTCTTCTTCACGAACTACGAAGGATTCACCAAGCGCCGTGAAAACGTTTCGGTCAACACCGTTCCTACGGAAGCAATGCGCCGCGGTGATTTCAGCGCTGTTCGCGACATCTACGATCCGTTCTCCGTACGGCGGACCCGGCCAACCCCGGCCGCTATATCCGTGACGCATTTCCCAACCGTCAGATCCCGCAGAACCGCTGGGATCCTGTTGCTGTGAAACTCATCAACGCTTATCCGCTGCCGCAGCGTCCCGGCTTGGTCAACAACCACACCAGCATTCTCAAAGAGAAGCAGATGTGGAACCAGGGCGACGGTCGCGGTGACTGGAACGTTTCGGAGAAGGATTTCGTGTTCGGCCGCTACTCGCGTCAGGACACGACGACGACGAAACCGTCAACGTTCCCGAACGTTTCCTTGCCCGGTTTGGATCAGCCGGTCGGTCTCGGCAACGAAGGCACCTTCGCCGGTGATTCCGCGCTGGTGGCGCATCACGCCGTTCTGAGCTGGACGCGCACGATCACACCGACATTCCTGATGGACGCCAAGATGGGCTTCAATCGCTTCAACCTCGACTATCGTCAGGAAGGCGCCGTGGAAGGAGCTCGTCTCGGCGAGAAGCTCGGTGTTCCGAATGCCAATCAGGGCCCGCAGGCCAACGGCATCCCGATTACGGGTATGTCAGGGTATCAGGGGATCGGGCAGACGCGATCGCTTCCTATTCTTCGCGTGGAGAACACGTATCACCCCACCGTTACGTTTACGAACCTTCGCGGTCGTCACACCTTCAAGTACGGCTTAGATTTACGGCGCCGCCAGTTGAGCCAGTTCCAGACCAACCGTGGCAGCGGCCGGTTCAACTTCGATCCGACGTTCACGACCAATCCGCAAACCACCGCTAACACCGGCGACACCATGGCGAGTTTCCTTCTGGGGACGCCGGCGCTTATCGAGCAGGACTTCCTGCTTGTGTTCCCCGGCATCCGTGGAACCGAGTGGGGCGGATTCTTCCAGGACGACTGGCGCGTATCCGACAAGCTGACCCTCAACCTGGGCATTCGATACGAGTACGACACGCCATACACAGAAGTAGCGAATCGCTGGACGAACTTCGACATCAACACCGGCAAGCTTCTGATCGCGGGCTTCAACACGGATGCTCGCGCAGGGGTCACACCGGACAAGAATAACTGGGCCCCCCGGTTCGGGTTCGCCTACAAAGCGACTTCGAGCACGGTAGTTCGTGGTGGATTCGGCGTGTATTACAACACTCAAGGCAGCGAATCGGTGTCGCTGCGTATGCACCGGCAGACGCCATTCGGTCCGATACAGACGGAAACCATCGACCAGTTCTCCAACACGCCGAGAACGATGTCGCAAGGCTTCCGGCCTCTGCAAAATCTTGATCCTGCGGTCGTGACAGCCAACCCGACGGGAAGTTTCCTCGCGGTCGATCCCAATTTCAAGAACGGCTACGTCATGCAATACAACCTGCAGATCCAGCAGGAACTACCGTGGCAGTTGGTCGCGAAGGTCGGTTACGTCGGCAACTTGGGCCGCCAGTTGGACTACACATATAACGCGAACCAGCCGGACCCCGGCCCGGGAACACCGGCGTCTCGGCGGCCGCTGCGATTCGTTGCTCCGAACGTGGTCGATGCGACCTACATGACGAGCGATGGCCGTTCGGCATATCACTCGCTGCAGGCGACCATGGAGAAGCGCTTCTCCTCCGGTCTGAGCTTTCTTACCGCATACACTTGGGCGCACTCGATCGACAACGTCCCGAATGCGTTCGGGGGCGCGGCAAACGGTCCCTTCCCGCAGGACATCCGATACCGTAACAACGACCGGGGCGACAGCGGGTTCGACATCCGGCACCGCTTCACCCACAGCATGAACTACGAGCTACCGTTCGGCCGGGGTAAACACTTCAGCATCGAAAACGGCGTTCTGAACGCGATCGCGGGTGACTGGCAGACCAACACGATCTTCACCTGGCAGACTGGATTGCCATACACGCCGACTCTGAATACGAGCGTCTCGAACGCCGGTGGCAGCCGTCCTAATCGCCTGAAGAGCGGCGAGATCGACGATCCGACCATCAACAAGTGGTTCGACACGAGTCTCGGCACGGCGGACGCGGCCTGGGGCGTTCCGGCGCAATTCACCTACGGCAACGCAGGACGCAACATTCTCCGTGGACCCGGACGCGTGAACCTCGACCTCTCGATCTTCAAGAACTTCAAATTCACGGAGGGTACGAACCTGCAGTTCCGTGTCGAGTCGTTCAACTTGACGAATACTCCGCAGTTCGGCTTGCCGAACTCTGCAGTCGGTTCGCCCGCTGCAGGAACCATCACCAGCCTGGTAGGCAACCCGCGCCAAGTCCAATTCGCGCTGCGGTTCGCTTTCTAGTTCCCGGCAGCCGCGGGCAGGGTGAACTTAAACGTTGCGCCCTGCCCCGGCTCCGATTCCACCCAAATCCGCCCGCCGTGTCGCTCCACGATCTTCCTACAGATTGCCAAGCCAAGCCCGGTACCTTGCACTTCGGCTCCGTGTAGCCGTTTGAACAGACCGAAGACTCTCTCGTGATAGCGCGGATCGATACCCGCACCATTATCTTTTAATGACACTTCGACTTCCCTGTCCAATACAGCAGCCGTAATCTCCACTAGTGGATCGGGCCTCGCCGCGTACTTGACTGCGTTGCTGAGCAGGTTCTGGAGCAACTGCACGACCTGAACCTCATCGCCAACAACCTCCGGCAAATCCGCCGACCGGATGATCGCATGCGCGTCCTTGATAGTCGCCTGCATGTTTGAGACCGCCCAATCGACGGCCGAGTTCAGCGATACGCGGCTAAAAGCTCGCTGTTCAGCGTTCACAACCCTCGCGTAAGTGAGCAGATCCCGCACAAGCGAGTCCATCCGTTTGGCGCTGGTCTGGATGAACTCGAGCGCCTGCGCCCCCTGCTCATCCAAATTGTTCCTGTATCGTGTCTGCAAGAGCTGCGAGAAAGCAATCAGCGTTCTGATAGGCTCGCGCAGATCGTGACTCGTCACCCAGGCGAACTGTTGCAGATCGGCATTCGATCGCGCCAACTCAGCAGCTTGAGCGGCCAATGCTTCCTCGGCCTGACGGCGGTACGTGATCTCCTCGACTAACGAGATCGTGTTTATCGGGTTGCTCTCTTCATCACGAACCACCGATGCGCTAAGCCTCACCCAGATAGGGTCTCCGGTTTTTCGTATGTAGCGCTTTTCCGTGGTGATGAAGGGAAGCTCCCCTGTCACGAGTTGCTTATGAAGTTGCTCCGATCGCTCCTGCTCATCAGGATGCGTGATATCAGCGAACGACAGTCGTACGAGTTCATCCGGAGAATATCCGGTGATGTCCGCGAGCGCGGAGTTCACTTCCAGGAACTTCCCTTCGTGCGAGATCATTGCCATGCCAACGGCGGCATGTTCGAAGCAGGACCGAAAGCGGCGTTCACTCGCGTGAAGCGCCTCGATGCGGTCACGGAGTTCGTATTGTCTCTGCCGTGACCGCAACCCTGCACGAACCGCCGTGATCAATGTGACAAATCGGATGGGTCGCTCCAGCAGCGTTACGTGACCAAGCTTCTCAATGAGCGCGACATGAGACAGCGATAACTCCGTTGATCGTCCGCCCGTTGTAAGAATTACAAACGGCAGGTCGGACCAAGACGGCTGGTCCTCGAGGACCGGCCGAATGCATTCGATGGCATGAGGGGTGAGAGCTTCTTCGCCTACGATGGTGACGGCAGCTCCATCCCGTATACATGAACAGAGTTCCTCGATACCGCTACACGCTCGCGCATCCAGGCCAGATCTGATCAGGGCATCCGAAGCTAACTGAGCGTCACGGCCGACCGGAGCCAGCACGAGCACTCGCGTGTCATTCTGCGCTGTCATCCTGGGTTGAGAACAAACTGCCCATACTGCCTACAAACTGCGGAACGCCCGTTAACACACCATGAAATTGGGTAAGTGATTTCCCGACCTGGATACCGTCCGGCGAGCAAATTTGCAACTCGCGGATGGTGCGTTCATGGTCACTGCTCCGCTTCTTGATAACCGATATGGCGCGCCTGATCTCGCCTGCGACCTCAAAAAATCGAAGCAGCACAATGGTATCGGCAAGATAGCTGAGGTCGACCGCCGTGTTGAGTTGACCCAACGGGCCCTGTTGAGCCAGGATCATGATCGTCACCACGCCCCGTTGGTTCAGGTAATTGAGGAGTTCATGCATCTGAAGGGCCAAAAACTGCTCCTGCGGCATGGCCGCAAGATACCCGTTCAAGCTGTCGATGATGACCATCTTGGCCCCGTCATCCTCTACGCTCTTCCGGACTCTCCATGCGAACTCGCCCGGCGACATCTCGGCCGGGTCAACCTGGTGAACCGTGATCTTCCCGTCATCCATCAATTCCTTCAAGGGAAGTTCCAAACCCGATGAGCGGGCAAGCAACGTTCCGAGACCTTCGTCGAAGGTGTACATCACCACCGGCTCGGCGCGACGGATTGCTGAAAGGGCGTACTTTATGGCAAGCGTAGTCTTACCGGAACCGGCGGGTCCCACGAGCAGAGATGCGCTACCGCGATCCATGCCTCCGCCCATCAGCAGGTCAAGATTCGGGACACTCGACGAGATTACGTCTCGACTAAACTCCGTGTGATGCTGCGACGCTTGCAGCCGCGGGAAAATGTCCAGACCGCCGCGTTCAATCGCGTAGTCATGAAATCCGTCAATGTAGCTCGATCCGCGGACCTTCGATATTTCGATCCGGCGGCGGTTCCTGCCGTATTCTCGAGGGAGACGCTGCAATGTGAGCACACCATGTACGATGCTGTGCAGTTGGTTCTCCTGAGTCTGCGATGTGCGGTCATCCAAGAAGAGAACGGTAGTCTTCTTGCCGGCGAAGTAGTGCTTCAATGCGAGCACCTGACGACGGTATCGTCTTGGATCCTGCGCAAGCAGACGCAGTTCGGCGAGGGAATCGATGATCAGGTGTGTCGGCTGGCGTTCGGAAACCCGGTCCAGGATCGTCTTGATAGTTTCGCCGAGTTCGACCTCTTCCGGATGGAAGAAAGTGTACTGACTCTCCGGGGTAAGAGCCGCCTCGACGGGGATCATCTCGAAGATCTCTACGCTATCCAGAGACCACCCGTGAGACACGGCCATTGCACGGAGTTCATCTTGCGTTTCGGACAGCGTGATATAGAGCGCTTTGCCCCCATTCGCAACGCCATTCATGGCGAACTGGAGAGCTAAGGTTGTTTTACCCGTACCCGGGTCGCCTTCAATGAGATAGATACGATCCTTCGGGAATCCGCCATGCAGGATTGTATCGAGACCCGAGATTCCGGTGCTGATTCGTGGCAGGTATAGCGGAGCGGTATCCGTCATTTGTCGAACAACCAGACCTAAGTGTAACCGAGGGTCGAGGAATCGTATCATTACAGTAGACTACCCAGCGCAATGCCCCATCTTTATCGTTTACTCTCCACGTTTTTGGCCTGTTTTCCCCTGTTTGCCCAGTCTACCGACTCAGCCGATTTCTTCGAGAAACGCGTTCGCCCGGTGTTCGCCTCGAAGTGCTCGGGCTGTCACAACGCCAAGACGAAGATGGGTGGTCTTGACCTGAGTTCCGGGGATGCCTTCCACAAATCGGCAGAGGCAGGCGCCTTGATCTCGGCCGAGAAGCCGGACGAGAGCCGATTGCTCCGCCTGCTGGGATGGGAAGACAAGGTCAAGATGCCGCCGACCGGGAAGTTGCCGGCAGAAGATGTACAAGCGATCACGGAGTGGGTAAAGAACGGCGCGATCTGGCCTGGCAGTGTGGCGCCCAAGAGCGACATAAAAGGCAATTCGAGCTTTGAAGAACGGAAGAAGTTCTGGGCGTTTCAGCCGGTGAAGCCGCAGACTCCGCCGGCGGTCAAAAGCGCGGCCTGGCTGAAGTCGCCGATCGATAATTTCGTGCTGGCGAAGCTCGAAGAAAAGGGATTGGCTCCGGCAGCGCCCGCCGACAAGATGACGCTGCTTCGCCGTGTGACGTTTGACCTGACGGGGCTTCCGCCGACGGAGCAGGAGATGCGCGCGTTTGCGGCTGACTCCTCTTCCGACGCGTTTGCAAAGGTTGTGGACCGGCTGCTCGCCTCGCCGAGATACGGCGAGAAGTGGGGACGCAACTGGCTCGACGTGGCGCGCTATGCAGACTCGACCGGCAACGACGAGGATCACCGGTATCCCCACGCCTGGCGATATCGCGATTATGTGATCGATGCGTTCAACAAGGATCTCCCGTACGACCGGTTCGTGCGCGAGCAACTCGCCGGGGATCTTCTGCCCGCCAAAGACGGCAGCGGGATCAACCGCCAGGGAATCATTGCGACAGGCTTTCTCGCTGTAGGTCAGAAAGCGATCGCGCAGCAGGACAAGAAGAAGATGCTCTACGACGTCTACGACGAACAGATCGAGGTTGTCGGTAAGGCGTTCATGGGGCTGACCATTGCGTGCGCCCGCTGCCATGACCATAAATTCGATCCAATTCTGACGAAGGACTATTACGCCCTGACGTCGGTGTTCGCCAGCACCAGGGCTTTCGACGATTGGAAGCCGAACGTATCGAAGTTGTTGAACACACCGCTGGTACCGGCGCCCGTATTTGCAGCCTACAAGGCAGAGCAGGATCACATCCGAAACAAGCAGTTTGCTGCGGATGACTTGCTCCAAGTGGGCGTAGAGCGCTTTCACCATGAGCAGTCGCAGAAGCTGGCGTCGTATATGGTTGCGGCTCGTAAAGTTGCCGCCGGAGCAAGCCTGGCGGACACGGCACGCGAAGCTTCGCTCCGTGAGGACCTCGTTAAGCGGTGGGTCACTTATCTGAGTAAAGGGATTGCGAACGGTCCCGACCTGGAGCCGTGGGTCAACTTGAAGGCTGACGCAACCGCTGACCAGGTTCTCGCAGCGGCGACGCAATATCAGGAGAAGTCGCTGAAGACGCTGGCCGGATGGACCGAGCGTATCCAGAAGTGGCGCGAGAGTTACAAAAGAGCAGTGGTCGCGGCCGACATGCCGCCTCCGCAACGACCCAAGTTCGATGTGACGATGGACCGCTTCTTCAACGATGTATTCCTGGCGGGGGGTCCGTTTGCGATCGGTCGTAAGGGAGACACCGGAGAATCGCTGTTGACAGACAGTGAGCGCGCTGAATTCAAGAAGCTTCGCGACGAAGTCGCCGCATTGAAAAAGAACGCAATGCCGGAACCCGACATGGCTTGCGCCGTGCAGGAAGGCGAACCCGTCCAGCAGCGAGTGTTTGTTCGCGGCGATTACAACAGCCTCGGGGATCCCGTAGCGAAGCGATTTCCACTGGTCCTGGCCAGCGCTCATGATCCGGAGATCACGAAGGGAAGCGGGCGGTACGAGCTTGCGCAATGGTTGACGCAGCCTGAGCATCCCCTTACTGCTCGCGTGATGGCGAATCGAATCTGGTACTGGCATTTCGGCGAGGGTATCGTTCGGACACCCGACAATTTTGGTTTGATGGGCGAACGTCCTTCGCATCCGGAGCTGTTGGATTACCTGGCCAAGCAGTTCACGGACAACGGTTGGAGTGTAAAAGCGCTTCATCGCATGATCCTTCTTTCGAACACGTATCAAATGTCCAGCGCAGTGACAGACGATCAGCAACGCATCGATCCTGAGAACAAATTGTGGTCGCGCTTCCCACGCCGCCGATTGAACGTCGAAGAGATTCGCGATGGCATGCTCGCCATTGATGGGTCGCTGGATCTCACGATGGGCGGAACGCTGCAGAAAGGTACCGGGACGGACAGCGAGAACAGCAATGACCGACTCAGCCTGAGCCCCGAGAAACTCAAACGCCGCACAGTGTATCTGCCGCTGCGACGCGCGAATCTTCCCTCGCTGCTGAACCTGTTCGATTTCGGCGACGCCGCGACTGTGATGGGCAAGCGGCAATCCACGAACGTCGCGCCGCAGGCGCTCTTCATGATGAACAGCGGCTTCGTCTCGGAGCGCACCAGCACGATTTCATCGCAGGTGCTCAAGATCGCCGGACTTACGCCATCCCAGCGGGTAGAGCAACTTCAGATTCGCGTTCTCAGCCGGACACCAAGCCCGGACGAAGTGGACGCGGCATTGACTTACATGCAAGCCTTCCAAAAGCGAGGGCATACCGAAGGGGAAGCATGGCAGAGCTACTGCCACTCGTTGATGGCCTCAAACGCGTTTATCTACGTTGACTGATGGACAAGACACTACACCAACTCGTGATGCAAAAAGAAAGACCGATGTCGCGGCGCGCCATGCTTCGCGCAGCAGGTTGCGGCATTGGGTATCTGGGACTTGCGGACATTCTGGCGAGGGAGGCGCAGGCGACCTCGTTTAATCCCTTGGCGCCGAAGGCTCCGCACTTCGAGCCGCACGCGAAGCGGGTGATCTTCCTGTTCATGCATGGCGGACCTTCGAGTATCGACACATTCGATCCGAAGCCGCGGCTGGAAAGAGACCACGGCAAGCCGCTTCCGATTAAACGTCCTCTTGCCTTCGCCGACGAAGAAGCCGGACCGCTAATGAAATCGCCCTGGTCCTTTAAGAATTCCGGACAGAGCGGCATTCCAGTTAGCGATCTCTTTCCGCACGTGCGCGAATGTGTCGACGATCTGTGTGTGGTGCGCTCGATGGTCGGCGAAGGCGTCGATCACGGCGCCGCTCTGTTGCAGAGTTTCACCGGCACGAGCACGTTTACACGGCCGAGCATGGGCGCGTGGGTCGTGTACGGTCTCGGAACCGAGAATCAGAACCTGCCCGGGTTCATTACCATTAAGCCCGCGTTGTCGCACGGCGGCGCGAAGAACTGGAGTTCGGCGTTTCTGCCGGGGGCGTATCAGGGAACGGCAATTGGACATGCCGGCCTGAAGGTTGACGACGTTCGCGGTGAGCCGATTGAATACCTCCTTAGTAAACGGCTGAACAAAGAGGACCAGCGGTTCGAACTGGATATGATCCAGAACATTAACCGCAAGCATTCCGAGATGCGGAAACATGATCCGCAACTCGAGGCACGGATTGAAGCGCTGGAGCTTGCGTTCCGTATGCAGGCTCAGGCGCCGGAAGCGTTCGAGGTGGACAAAGAGTCGGAAGCTACGAAGAAGCTATACGGACTCGACGACCCGAAGACGGCCGACTTCGGCTGGCAGTGCCTGTTGGCTCGGCGACTGGCCGAACGCGACGTTCGATACATCCAGTGCACCCACAGCTATAAATGGGATCAGCACTCAGATTTGTTCAACAAGCATACCGAGAATGCCTATGAGGTCGACAAACCGATCGCGGGATTATTGAAGGACCTGAAGGCCCGTGGACTGCTGAAAGACACACTCGTTATCTGGGCCGGTGAGTTTGGCCGGACTCCTGTGTCGCAAGGAAGCAACGGCCGCGACCACAACCCTTACGGGTATACGATCTGGATGGCCGGCGGGGGTGTGAAGCCCGGGTTCATCTATGGCGCGACGGACGACATCGGGTATCACGCCATCGAAGATCGTATGCATATCCATGATTTCCACGCGACCGTGTTGCACTTGCTCGGGCTCAACCACGAGAAGCTGACGTACCGGTACAGCGGCCGCGATTTCCGGCTGACGGATGTCGCGGGCGTCGTCGCTACGAAGATCATGACCTAGGCGCCGGCGGCCGTGAGCAGCCTGAGGCCGAATTGCTCCTCCAGTTCGTAGGGGATGCCGTGAACCGTCCCTCTGCCTTCCGCGATTGTCAATTTTCGGATGCGAACATCATTTACGAACCGTGGATTGGCCGCGGCGCTTCGGCGGATGGCTATGATGCGCATGCGTTCTACCTGATCGTTTCTGTCAGACATGGCCGTGAAGTCGGAATGAATCTGCGCCTGCACGACCGGACTGATGGATCCATTCTGAACGCAGATATCGAACATCAAGGCGAGTCCCCGTTCTGTCGTCAGACCGTAGTCCGTGGACATTGCGCGCGCCTTCCCCAGGATCTTGGCAGCATGATTCGCCTGAATCTGTTGAAATTCTGATGTACGTCCAAGTTGCTTCATCATGCCGCGCCATGGCTCATCGATCCTGAAGTTGCGGAGATTCTGGATGGATCGGGCAAAATCGAGCTGCTCCTGCTTATCGGAGGAGCGCAACGCTCTCAGGACTTCGAAGTTTTCATGGAAGATGTCCCTAGAGACCTGCTCGTGCTTTTGAAACATCTCGTGAAGCAATGGCTGCAGGCTTCCCTGTCCGATATTCCACTGCAACGCGCCGAAGCTGATACCCTGACCGTCAAAATCCCCTGTGACTCCGCAGAAGCACTCGGGCGGCATGTTGCCTGTTTCGAAAGACGACGTCAGCGCGAGGCAGCGCAGTGAGACCGGCTGGTCGAGCATGGTAGATGGCGTCGGAGGTTCGCCTTGCGGGAAGAGAATGCCCCATGTGGCGTCACCAACGCAACCGTCCTGCTTCAATCCGCTGTTTCGCTGAAAAACTTTCACAGCGGCCTCAGTCCCACCGCCAAAGCTGCTGTCGACGGGCCCTCTGTAGAATCCCAGTTCCGCTAAACGTGTTTGAATTTTCGCTACATCGGATCCAGATGAGCCACGCTGAATTTTCATCTTAAAATCCTCCGGGGGACAGAATATATCACGATTAGTCCGTTCATGCCGCTTTTTCGAGTTTCGGGCGCAAGCTGGTTCTGTTTGTGAAGGTATGGCAACACTGCATTCATAAACCCGTTGTCCTGGAAACGCGGATCACCAATACGGCTTAAGTAATCGGTATCGAGCTCGGGCTCGGGTTCGTTCTGTTCAGCGCGTTCGCGCTGCAATCGATCGAGTTCCTGCGAAGCTTTTTCGTAGCTCCGACGCAACGAGCGGCTATATCGCTCGATCAAGCGCAGTCCTTTGGAGTTCTCCGCCAGTTCAAAGAAGGCGAGAGCTTCGGCGGTTGCGATATCGGCATCCTCGCCGAGAATCTCCAGTTGCTGCTCGACAGCTTGGGACATTAATGCGCATTCCATGCGCTCGATGCGGCGAAGACGCCACCGGGAACAGACGATCTCGTGAACCAGGTCGCGCTCGAACGGAATTCGCGGGCCGGAAGTGACGGATGAAGTCGGCGTGGAGCGCGTCGAATTCCTGCTGGGACTCGTGCGGGAGTACGATGAGACCACCCGCCAGACCATGTTTCATCGCATTCTGTGACGACTTGGCTTTGCCTTCGAGTGTAATGGGGCCTTTCGATTTCGAGCCATTCGCGCGGGCGTTTTCAGACTGCAAGCTAGACATACGGTTTCCTTCGTCTTTAGTGTGTCCTGCGCGTCAAGCGTTTTTGCCGTCTTTCTGGGAATAGGTATTGAAAATAAAAGAAATTTTGTTCGGCTACTTGCGTGAACCGGGTTTTGGCGTCGGCTGAGATTTGCGTGTGTCGGTGTGATGACGGGGTAAATTGGCCACGGATAAACACAAATGAACACGGATAGAAAGTCCGGCTTCTGTGACGCTATAATCCTCGAAGCGATCTCAGGAGGGTTCGCATTTTGGCAAGCCGGACTTCGGTTGTTATCTCACAACTTTCGCGGGCGTTGAGTACGTTCGATTGGACTGAAGTAGAGAAGATTTGCGATGCGTTGATTAGCGAACTGAACTCATCCGAGGCGGCGTACCCGGAGGAAGACGCGAAAACGATTTTAGGCCTGTTGCGACGCAAACGGCGATTTGCGCTCATGGGCCGGGTGGCGGATGCGCTGCTGCGCGGAGGGCAGACCTCGACACAAATTGTCCGGCAATATGCTCAGGCCATGATTGACCAAGGCAATTTGGCCGCTGCCCGGTTGATGCTGGAATCGATTCTGCGCGATAGCAAAGCTCCGTCTGGCGAGAAAGCGGAAGCTCGAGGTTTGCTTGGCAGGAGCGCCAAGCAACTTTATGTAGATGCGCGTGATCCGTCGAGTGTGCGGCAGCAACAGAATCTCCACTATGCCATCGGACACTATTACGACGTTTACAAGACAGACAAGGAAAATTTTTTGTGGCACGGCATCAACTCTGCCGCGCTGCTGGCGCGCGCACAACGTGACGGCATTGCGATGAGGCGGTGTCCGGCATGCACGGAGATCGCGTCCGAGATACAGGCGGTTCTGCGCCGTAAAAAGCGACTTGCATATTGGGATCGGCAACCGCCGTAGAGGCGGCCGTTGCTCTCGGCGATATGGAAAGCGCATTCGAGCATGCCATGAAGTATGGCTTGGATCCCGAGGTGGACGCGTTCGAAGTGGGTAGCTTGTTGCGACAGCTTACAGAGGTCTGGGGGCTCACTGACGCTAAAGAACCCGGCAATCTGTTGCTTCCCATCCTGCGCTCCGCTTTATTGAAGCGTGAGGGCGGCAGCCTGCAAATGACGCCTGCAGAGGCTAGTAATACCGAGACTGCACACGATCGCCTCGAGAAGGTATTTGGGACCGACCGGTATCAGCCTCTTGGATGGCTGCGAACCGGATTGAAACGTTGCGATGCGATCGGACGCGTGGAGGATGTTACGGGCACGCGTATCGGTACAGGATTTCTGGTGCGGGCCTCGGACTTCTTCCCACACCGCGCCGCCAAGGAAGTCCTGTTCCTGACAAATGCTCACGTGATCAGCCCGGCGAGTAAACCATTTCCAGGCGCAATTCGCTTCGATGTTGCACGTGTGGTGTTTGAAGCGACGAGCAAGACGTACGGAGTGAAGTCACTGGTGTGGTCCTCACCGCAGGGCAGAACTCGACGCGACCTTCGTTACCCTCCACGGCATCGAAGACGAAACCGAGATCTGTCCGTTGAAACCGTGGCCCGAAGCCTTCGATCCCGAGAGAAAACCGCGCGTTTATGTTATTGGGTATCCGCTCGGCGGCGGACTTTCCGTTTCACTTCAAGACAGTTACTGGCTCGATACGAACGGCAAGGTTCTGCATTACCGGACACCTACAGAGCCGGGCAGTTCCGGCAGTCCGGTGTTCGACGAGAAGTTTTGGAGTTTGATCGCGCTGCACCATGCAGGCGACACGAACCTGCCGCACTTGAAAGGCTCTGGAACCTATGAGGCCAATGAAGGGATAGCCATCAAGGCCATCCTGAAGGCAACCCGTATGGCCGGACGCGCTCGTGCCGCGAAGAAGGCCCGGTTACGCTGAATTACTTACATACGAAGTTGGCGGCGTCGTTCGTGCTTCCACTTCCTTTGTACTGCGCCGCCTGCGGGAATGGGCAAAGCGGACGCGTGATGTCGACGCGATTGTTGGTGACGTGGAACGCAGTCATCTGTGCCGGGGCTTCATCCTGCTCGACCCAGCGTTCGAGGACCGCAAGCGCGTTAAACTGATCGGGACCTGGACCACCACTGCAGTGCAGCACGCCGGGAGCCATGAACAGGCGCATCCAGTTCTCCTGCTTCGGACCCATCGCTTCCAGCACGCTGTTGTAGTAATTGATGCTGTTTTCGGGCGCAATGAGCTGGTCAATCCAACCATGCCAGAGAAGCAGTTTGCCGCCTCGGGCCTTAAAGGCTTTCAGGTCGGGATTCAAGGCTGCTATATGTTTGTCCTTTTCGTCGCTCAAGGCTGTGTCGCGGGCGAGATCGAAATTGCGCCAATCCCAGTTCGGATCTTCATGGACGAAGTACCGGAAATGGTCGACGGAGATGAGAAACGGCTCAGGTCCGCCGAGCGCGGGCGCCCACCACAACTCACTTCCCGGAGCCAAACCGGGATAGATGATCTTGCCGGTTTGCGGATCTTTGGTGGGACCATAGATCGTCTTCGCGGTTTCCACCTGCTTTGCTGTCAGGCATTCCGCGGTGTCTTCTCCTTTGCATTTCAGGACCGAAGGATCGAACCGACAACTCCTCGGGTCGGTGAGGAAGCCATCTGTGACTCCATCCAGCTTGTCGCACGCCTGGAGAACGGCGTTGTGGATCAGCGGAAACTTACTTCGAGGGATGGTTGCGGCAGGGTCCTTCAGATTCGTCACGCCAGCATGTAGGAGCGAGGCGGTGAGATGCGTCCAATGGTTGGCGGGCGCGCCGGCGATGATTCCATCGTAGTCGGCGGGATACATCTGAGCCTCCTTGAGGCCCTGCTTTCCGCCCGATGAGCAGCCGCTCCAGTACGACCGGCGAGGCGCGGTTCCATAGTAGGAGTTGATGATGGCCTTGGCTTTCACGGTCATTTCGTGCACGGCGCGGTGTCCGAAGTCGATGACCTTCTCGGGATGGCCGAGTACAAACATGGCGCGCGGCCCTTTGTGCCCCGTATCCGTGGATGCGGTCGCATAGCCGTCGCGAAGCCCGGTCACCAAGGCGCCGTAACTGATAGCGCCGGACCATCCGCCGTTTCCTACACCAAGAAATTTGCCGTTCCATCCACTGGGAGGCATCCAGACTTCGATCTCGATCTCGGAGTCGGAAGACGGCCGGATCATCGCGGTGACGCGGCACCTTGCGGCGGCCTGCAGCGGAGGCTGGTTGCTTTGTGTGGGGCCGGGGACCACAAAGGGTCCGGCCGGGACGGACTCGGCCGCCGTGATGGTGGTGTCGGGCAGGGACAACGATTTCAGGCGTTCGCAGTCCCCGGTTTGCGCCTTGGCATTCGCGGCAATCACGATGAGAAGGGCGACGAATTTCATGGGAATGATTATGAACGATAATTGCGCCTCGATGAAGCGCGTTAAGAATTACAACCTTTTTGTGATCTCAGCCGGACCTGGATCGGGAAAGACGACCGTGCTTCGCGAACTGGAGACGTTCGGGTTTCGATGTGCGCCCGAGGTGGCAAGGGAGATCATTCAGGACCAAGTGGAAGTGGGCGGAACAGCCGTCCCGTGGAAGGATCGTGAAGCCTATACATATGCGATGCTTCAACGTTCGATTGATTCCTTTGTAGAGCATACTCCGTCAGATCAGCCGATGTTTTCCGATCGCGGCATACCGGATACGCTCTGCTACGCGCGTCTTATCGGTCTTCGGGATGTACACGCGATCGAGGAGGCATGCCGGCGGTACCGATATGCGTCTGTTGTCTTGCTTGCCCCAGCATGGCGAGAAATCTATGAAACAGACAGCGAGCGTAAGCGGGACTTTGACGAGGCGAAGAGAACGTTCGTGCAGATGACGGAGGTGTATCGGGACTGCGGTTACGAGCTGCTCGAGTTACCGAAGGCTTCACCGGCATCCCGGGCCCGGTTTATTGTCGAGCGCTGTCGGGGTGATCGGGGGCGTATGATATGCTGCCATCCAACATGACGCAGAGTGTTGCCGCATCGCCCGGCGATGATCTCCCAAGCCGGACGGTACGACGCATCACGCGGCGTATCATTCCGTTCCTTTTTTGCCTTTACCTGATTGCTTATCTCGACCGCGTAAATGTCAGCTTCGCGGCGCTCGAGATGACGCGCGACCTTGGTATGACGCATGAGGCGTTCGGGTTTGGCGCCGGCATCTCTTCCTCGGTTATTTTCTTCTAGAAATACCCGGCGCTGTTTTGGTTGAGGTGTGGAGCGCGCGGAAATGGATCGCACGCATCATGATCACGTGGGGGTTGCTGTCGGCGTGTACCGGACTTGTGAACAGCGAGAACGAGTTTTACGTGATCCGGTTTTGTCTGGGGCTTGCGGAGGCCGGCTTCTTCCCAGGCATGATCGTCTACCTGTCCCACTGGTATCGCGGGGTCGATAGAGCCAAGGCCGTTGCGAGTTTCATGATCGCGATTCCGGCATCCGAGATTATTGGGGCGCCGATCTCCGCTTATCTCATGAAGATCGACTGGTTGGGACTGGCGGGGTGGCGGTGGCTTTTGCTTCTCGAGGGCGTGCCTGCCGTTGTGCTCGGGATCGTCACGCTGTTCTATTTGACGGATCGGCCGAAGGACGCCAAGTGGCTCAAGCCGGACGAACGCGATTGGATTACACGTGAGTTGGACGCGGAGAGCGCCGACCGCGGATCGCACAAGAACGTGTTCAGCGGACTGACGGATTCCCGGGTGTTGTTACTGCTTGGCGCATACTTCGCATTGATGAACGTCAGCTATGCGCTGGTGATGTGGCTGCCGAAGATCCTGAAGTCGACTTATGGGAAGACTACCTTTGCGACTACTCTGCTGACGTCTGTGCCGTTCCTGGTCGCGACTCCGATGATTCTTTGGATCGGGTGGCACTCGGACAAAACGGGAGAGCGGCGGTGGCATTGCGCGCTTCCGCTGCTGTGCTGCGGCGCTGCTCTGTTTGCGTTGCGATCGGAGGGCCTGCCTCTGATTGCTGCGGTCGGGCTGTTCGCGATTGCAGCCGCGGGTATGCAGTCGGTGAAGGGTCCGCTCTGGGCGATCGCTACCACTTTGCTGTCGGGTAAGGCGGCTGCGGCTAGCATCGGGTTGATTAACTCGTTTGGGAACCTCGGCGGGTTTGTCGGACCTTACACGGTTGGCTACCTGGCCAATCGGACGGACGGATTCAGCGCGGGATTGCTTTATATCGTCGGCGCTTCGGTAGTGGGTGCGGTGCTGGTGCTGATTGCGGGCGGGCTTGCGAGGAAGAAGGCTCGGAGCAAGGCTGCTGTGTTGGTTGGCACGGCACAGTGAGTTTGTGATGGCGGGATATTGGCCGCCGATAAACGCCGATGAACGTGACAACGCATCGATAGGGATACGGACGCGGACGGGTGAAGAAGCTCGTGCGCGCGAGGATTCGCTGGTCGAATTGCTTTCGATGCAGTGGACAGTGGAGATCGGGTTTTTGCCTCCGCTGTCGGTCGATGAGGCGCTCGATTACAGGTGGATGGTCGCGTGGTGGATGGTGCATCGCGACGCTCGTGGTAAGGGGCTTGGACTGGCGTTAATGGGATTGACGCACTCTGTTGCGGAACGCGGGCAGGTCGTTGCTGGCTGTATTTGGCGCTCGGTCCGATCTAGAGCAGGCGCTTGATTCTCTCACGGAATCTTGTATAAACCCAGGAGGCTCCGAGCAGGAGCAAGCCAAGGCCAATGAAGGACAGGATTCGACTAAAGGTGTCGAGCTGCCGCAGGTCGTAGATGAACGCTTTCCCAATCGAGAGCAGGAACAGCGCCAGTCCTGAGAGGCGCAGCACGCGCTCGGATGTGAACATTCCTGCGATCAGGAGTGCTGCTCCCTCGATTCCCAGGGCTACCGTGAGCGGGCGGCCTTCGGCTTCGCGGAACAGCAAAAGAGTGAGAAGCGCGCTTCCAAGCACGGAATACCAAACGCGACTGTATTTTTCTTGCGAAATGAACTCACCCGCGTAGAATGCCGCCACGGTCAAGATGACGGGGAGAGTCGCTTCCGATCCGTATGTGTTCGCGATTGCGCCCGCGATGAAGGTGGCGCCGGCTGCCGATTAGCGGCTGGATCGGAATGCGGGCGGCGATGGCGATCAGAACCATAGCCGCCCATGCGAAGGGAAACCATTCCCGCGGGAGTTCGGCTTCAGCGACCATCGCCAGAACGACGCCGGCTCCAGCCGTATAGGCCCAACCGCTTCCAAACAGCATCCGGTTCGCGATGAAGATGCCGGAGAGGATGCCGCCGGTCGGTGTCCAAAGCCGATCGTTCGGTCCGGAGAGCGCGTCATCGAGCGTCAACCGGGTGAATGCGAGCGCTAAGACTCCTCCGCCAAGTGTCCGCACAAAGGTGTTTCGAATGGAGTGACCGGCCAAGGCGATCATTTCTCCTTCGACCAGCAAGGCTAGCGTCATGCTGACGCCTTCGAATTGTTCGATCAGCGCGCCGGCAAAGAGCGCCGCCGACGCCGTAAGGGCGCCTTCGTAGCCTCCGCCGAGAACGCGCGTGCGCGTGTCTGGTTCACCCGTGATGAACCGGGCACGGACGAAGGTGCTGCCAAGGTAAGCGATCGCGGATGCGAAGAGGAACCAGCCCAGGCGTTGCCAGTCGTATAGCAGCGCGACACCGATGAAGCCGCAGGCATTGAGAAGAAATATCGAGCGAGTGATGCCGCGGTTGAAGCCACGTCGCCGGACGTCGATCAGATCGAACGCTTCGAACACAAACCACTGAATCCAAATGGCCCATTGCGCAAGCGGCTCCGATGCATCGCGCCGGAGTATGAACGTAAGATACGCGAGCACGATGCCTGCGACCGCTAGTGAAAACCAATGTCGCAAGTAGCCCAGCAGCAGCATCGAGGAGGCTAGAAGAATAGTGGCGTAGATGGAGAATCCCGTAAGTGGACTGATATTCAGGCTGACGAAGCTGAACAGAAATGCCAGAGCGGTTCCCTTCTCCGATCGGTACGAGATAGCGTGCAGGATCATCCCCACGGAAACCGCGAACAACACGATGCCGGCGATCACGGGGTTGGCGATCACACGAGCAGGCTCAAGAGCATGGGCAGCGTAAACAGTGAAGTAGATGGCAGCCCATCCTCCCGCCACCAGGCTGGTAGAGAAGTTTCCGTACCGCTCGCTAGATCGGAGGGCGACGCCGCCGAGGAGCATGGAGGCGCCTACACCCAATCCGATGGCGACCTTGCCGCCGGGTCCGAGTTGGGTCAGCGAGTAGCCGAGGAACAGTGCTATGCCAATGACCAGCACGAGTGCGCCGATCCGGTTGAGCCAACTGGCGCCCACGATCGTCTCCCAATCTTCTTTCGGGCGGGGCGGCGCGAGTTCCGGCTCCGGTTCCGGTTCAGGTTCAGGAATGGCCGTGGCCTCTCGTAGGAGCTCGGGCGACGGCACGATGGAAGTTAGTGTCTGACCCCCTTCCAATTCGAAAACACGCCGGGTCAAAGCCGCCAGTCGCGACTCCTGTTTGTCGATCCTGTTCTTCAGCCGGAGATAGCTCCAAAGCAGGGCTCCGAGCGCGATGGCTAGAAAGAACGTTACGATGCTATATAGGACATCCATCCGTTGGTTTCAGTTCTACAGGTTGGCCGTAACGTGCGGCGCGGGTGTTCGTCCATAATGGAGAGATTCGTCTGCCCAGGGTGGCAGAGACAGGAGTTCACCTACGGGCAGCCTCGATAACATTCTGGAACGAGCTCGGCGCCGGTATCTGGCGAATCTATTGCTTCGCCAAGCGGCCATCGCCGTGTCGGCCGGAGCCGCGGGTTTCATCCTTCTTCTCTTGGTCGGGACTCAAATCCTGGACTGGCAGTGGCCGGTTCTCCTTTTCGCGGCGGTGTTCGCGCTTGGATTCTATCGTGTCACGCGACGCATTCTGCCATCGTACAGCGTCGCCCAAAAGCTCGACCGCTCACTCGGATTGCAGGATCGCTTGTCAACGGTGTTTTATTTCCGCCGGATAGCGCCGACGGCTCCCCAGCCCGTGGATGTGGTTGAACGCGAGGCAATTGAGCGAGTTCACGCAGGGGATGTCGACCGGGCGATGCCTCTGATTTTCCCCCGGTCGGGCTACACTGCGGCGGCGCTTGCTCTGGCGGCCGTGGGTTTGTTCGGCGTTCGATATCTGATGACGAAAACGCTCGATCTGCAGAAGCCGTTGGCCCGGATCAGTTTCGATACGTTCCGTACACCGCCGAAGGTGGAGGCGAGTTCGAAGAAGAGCGTCATCCAGGAGCATCTCGAAAAGCAGCTTCAGCAACTCGGGCTTTCGACGCAGGATCTTCAAGAGGCTGAGAAGACGCCGACAGCGCCAACACCTATGAACGTGGAGGCGGTCGCGGATGAGCCTGGGGCAGATCAACAGCAGGGAACTCCCGGCAAGGGACCGAATCCAGGCTCGGAAGGCGCCGAGGACAGCCAGTCGCAACAGGATACGACGGGAAAGCCGACCGGCGAAACCAAAGACGAGGCTGGAAGTGAGACTTCTGCATCCGAGAAGGGGAAGCCGAATCCGAGCGCATCGCCCAAAGCGGCGCCGAAGAATGGGAACAATACGAATCCCGGAGTGATGGACAAAATGAAGGACGCCCTGGCGAATCTGCTGAATAAGCTAGGCGCGAATCCGCCGCAGAAGAGCGAAGAAAGCGCGTCGAACCAAGGGCAGCAGCAAGGCGGAAAACAGCAGGCGAGCCAAAAGGGGACTCAGGGCCAGGGCAAATCGCAGGGCGACAGCCAGCAAACACCCGACCCGCAAGGCGGGCAGGATGCCGACGCGGGTGACAAGTCGGCAAGTCAGCAGCAGCGCGCCTCACAGCAGGACGGCAACAAAGGCGACGAGAACGCCAAAAGCGGCATGGGTAAGTCGGACGGAGACAAGACCATCCAAGACGCCGAGCAGCTTGCCGCGATGGGCAAGATCAGTGAAATTTTCGGCAAGCGCGCAGCTGAGATCAAGGGCGAGATGAGCGTCGAGGTGCCATCGGGGAACCAGCAGTTGAGGACGGGGTACTCGCGCAGCTCAGCTACACACTCGGGCGCGATCACAGAATCGAATCGCAATGAAATACCGCTGATGTACCAGACGTACGTACAACGCTACTTCGAAGAAGTTCGCAAGTCCGCGGCGGCAAAGGCCAAGACGGCGACTCCGTAATCAGGCTCTGGCCAGATTCCGATAGACCAAACCGGCGATGAGACCGGCCGCGGTGTAGTAGGCGACGGAAAGCGCCTGCGTTTTCCGTGTGCGGTTTGTCACGTCGTCTCCATAGCCCATGGGACCGGGCAAGGTGACGGCACCGATTCCACCGCTGATGCCCAGAGCGGCTCCACAAAGAGGCGCGCTCTCCGCGTCCGAAGCTCCGACAATCGAGTAGTAAAGGGTATTGAGCGTGAGATCGCCTACGAGCGCTTTCGCGCGTAAATTATCCGGCGAGGTGACATCGGAGAGGGCACGCATCCCGAGCAGGTCGAGTCGCGGAGCTTCATCATCGAATTGCCGGATTGTCTCATTCATCAAGGTTACGGCGCAGGCTCCGGCGAGCCCGCTGACTAGCGCTTTCCACATGCCATGTGGACGCACACAGGGGGCGTGGTTGTACAGTGGGGCCATGGGTACCGTGTGGATCACGTTCGCGACCGAAGACAACGTCGATGGCGACGTGGACTATCTCGCTCAGGAGATTAGCCGCGGTGGGATGCGAACGCGACAACATCCGTTGTTTGTTGGAGAGGATGACAAAATCGATCGCTTGATGCCTGCGTTCCTGGGCAGGCCCGATCAGAGCGATGCCTGGATCCTGTACGCGTCGCGAAAAACGCTGGAAGGCGGGCGCCTGGAGCGGATCACTACGGCTCTGGCAAATTCTCTCGAAAAGCGGGGAGCATTCCCTGTGATTGGGGTGTTTCGGGAGTTGGAAGCGGGAGTTCAGGCACACGAGTTGCCGCTGACAGACCGTCTCGCTGCGGATGATCCTGAGTGGCGAGACAAGCTAGGACGGGCTTTGGGACTTGATTTGACGAAGTCGTCCGATGAAGGGCTGCCTCCCTATATCGCGAAGCTCCATCCGGGCTCGGGACAGTTCAAGCATATGTTCGAGTTCCGGCCAAAGATGGGGAGATGGGATTCGTTTCTGTTCGCTATCTTGCCGGAGGAACGAGCCACGGTGGCTCCCGAGATTCGGCCGTTTGAGTCCGAAGAGGGCTTCAGCGATGATGCCGAGTGGTATTTTCAGATTGCCCGTACTCCTGCGACGCCTTCGACGAGCTACTTCGTGATGATGCGAGAAATGCCGTCTCGACTGGCCTTCGGCCAGGAAGGAAATGACGAAGTCGTCATTCTGAATATGCGCCCGAAACAGTAGCCGCCGTTCCTCGATTTCTCAGCCGTTCCGAGCGGCCCGGCGCTGCCGCGCCTGCTGGAGGATGAGTTCACGGCGGCGACGCCGCTTCACTTTGTCGTCTACTTTACGCCAGAACTTGCGGAAGTACATGAGTGCGGAGAAGAGCGTGATGAATACAACGACCCACATCGATGCAATTGCTACAGGCCGCAAGCCATCCCAGTGCATGCTGAGCATCAGGAGGCTGATCGCGCATACCTGGGCGACCAGTTTCGCTTTGCCGAAATCGCTCGCCTCAATGATGTAGCCTTCCGCGGCGGCAATGCTTCGGAGCCCCGATATGGCAAACTCACGAGCGATGACCACGATCGTCATCCAAGCCGGAACGACCCGCACTTGTACCAACGCAATCAGTGCCGAGGATACGAGCAGTTTGTCGGCAATCGGATCGAGGAGCGTGCCCACGGTCGTGACCTGCCCCCACTTGCGCGCCAGGTATCCATCGAGGAGATCGGTCGCGGCCGCTGCCAGGAAGAGGCTCAACGCGAGCGTCGCATTCGTGATCTCCATGAAGCCGAGATCGATAGTTACGTGTCCCTGCACCAGAGCCGCAACGAGCAAGGGTACGAAGAAGATCCGCAGGAGCGTAAGAGCGTTGGGAAGATTCATCGCCCGGGCGCCAGAAAACGGATGAGCCGCCGTTTGACGGACTCAGGGGTTTCGGCCACGATCTCAGAATACTCTTCCTCGACTCGTTTACTCACCACGTGGGCGTACTCGTGGAGCATGTGCACGGCCGCTCCTTCCGCGTGGGGAATATGGAATCGCTCGACGGTGACGAGATCCATGGGAAGCATGGCATCGATGCGACGGAGAAGGTCGGGGATGCCCGACCCAGTAAGACCGGAGACGACAACCGCGCCGGGAGCAGTGGTTCCGGCGCCAAGGCTGCCCACTACGCGCTCACGCACGAGTTCAGGATCACTTTGACCCGGTGGCAGCAGATCGAGCTTGTTCAATACGAGTATCTGCGGAGTGGATTCGGCTCCAATCTCACGAACAACTTCCATGACGTGGCGCGTATAGTCGGGCGCCTGCTCAGACGATGCGTCGACGACATGTAGAAGCAGCGCCGCTTCAGTCACCTCTTCGAGAGTGGCCCGGAAGGCTTTTACGAGCGTCGTGGGGAGGCTTCGGATGAAACCTACCGTGTCGCTCAGAAGCACGCGTCGATTCGACGGAAGCACGAATTGACGAACGGTTGGGTCGAGGGTCGCAAACATCCGGGAGTCCGCGACGACACCCGCTCCCGTAAGACGGTTGAAGAGTGTCGACTTGCCGGCGTTGGTGTATCCGACAAGACTGACGGTGGCGAGAGGTACGGACTGACGCTGCCGGCGCTGAATGCCCCGCCCGGCCCGAACGGAATCCAGATCACCTTCGATCTTGCGGATGCGCTGAGAGATCTTACGGCGATCCATCTCGAGCTGGGTTTCACCGGGACCTCGTGTGCCGATGCCGCCGCCGAGACGTGACATCTGCAGGCCGCGTCCCGCAAGGCGCGGCAGCAGATAGTTCAATTGCGCGAGTTCAACTTGCAGTTGACCTTCTCGTGTACGCGCCCGCCTGGCGAAGATGTCCAGGATCAACTGCGTGCGATCCACCACCTTGCAGTCGAGAAGCCGCTCGAGATTCCTTTGCTGAGTTGGAGTCAGATCGCCGTCAATGATGACAACGTCGATAGAAGCGGCCTTCACATTGGCTGCAAGTTCGTCGACCTTCCCGGAGCCGATGAGCGTTGCCGCGACGGGCGTTTCTCGTGACTGCAACACCCGATCTACGACTTGGGCTCCGGCGCTCTCGGCCAGAACTTCCAGTTCGCCTATCGATTCTTCAGCAGAGGTGGTGAACTCTGGTTTGGGCGCTCCGGGCCTTGACACGCGGCCCTTGAGGTCGAGCCCGACCAGGATCGCGCGTTCGCAGGTTTCAGGGGGCAATCGGCTGAGCTACTCCTGGCTGGTGTCCGCCGTGGGAGGCGGCATCAGCGGCGGCGGACCCGGCGACCCCGGACCCGGATGAGGCCCCGAAGAGTGAGCACTCTTCGAGATAACCACCGTTGAAATCGCGTGCTTGAAAATCAACTGCTCCTGGTTACTTGCCTCCAGAATTACTGAATACTTGTCGAAGCTCTTGATCCGACCCGACAGTTTGACCCCGCTCATCAGGTAGATGGTCAGGAAAGTTTTGTCTTTCCGTGCGTTATTTAGAAAAGCTTCTTGTATATTTTGTTGTGTTAGCTTTTCCATGCTGGCTCCTTTGGCCCGGCGTTAAAGCAGTCCTACGAAACTGATTCTGAGAATCATACCAGACGTCCGGCAACCCGTCTGGGCCCTCTCAGCGTGTCACCCACACTACACCGAAAAGTTACAATCGCGACCGATTGACTAGCTTCGCACTAAGCCGGAGTGCATCAAGCTTTAGATTCTGTGGGATAGAAACAGTTTCGATGTCCCGTTACGTCGAGGTTATCATGTCGACCGAGCGAAGGGAAGAAATGGCAGTTCGGCGCAATTGACATTACGCCATCTTAATGATCCAGCGAAGTAATGGGGCGTACAATTTGGTTGCGCCATCTCGCGTTCGCAGATTCGCGTTACTCAAGGTTTACGATATCGACAATGATCTCGCCTGCCCGGAAGGTCGCGTTTGGGGTACTCCGAAAGACGGAAGAGGGAGGCTACGCATCCGATCTTTTGGTCACCGATGCGGCGCGCCTGGATTCGCGCGATGCCGGTTTGGCGTCCGAGATCGTCTTTGGATGTCTGCGCCGCCAAGCTCAACTCGACTGGTTGATCCTGCAAATGACGAAGCGGAGCGCGGATCGGCTGGACTCGGCGGTTCGGCTCGCCCTGCGCATGGGGCTATATCAGCTACGACATCTTGACCGGGTGCCGGCGCACGCCATCATCAACGAAAGCGTGGAACTCGTGAAATCGGCCAAGAAGACCAGCGCCGCAGGACTGGTCAATGCCGTGCTGCGTCGCGCTCCCAGAGGCGCGACGGAATGGCCGAGCCGCGAGGTGGAGTTATCTATGCCTGAGTGGCTGCTCGACGGATGGGACCGGCAGTTCGGACGAGCGACAGCGGATGGTATTGCCGAAGTTTTTCTTCAAGCTCCGGAAACGTATGTGCGAAATCCGCCGGATCTAGAGGGCTTGAGGGTCGAAGCTACGGACGTCCCAGGCGCGTTTCGCGTTGTGACCGGAGATACGAGCGGACTCCGAGTCCAGGACATAGGATCGCAATCCGTCGTACCGCTGCTCGAGCTGCGAGAGGGGCAGACGTTTCTGGACGTGTGCGCCGCGCCTGGAAACAAAACGTCTCAGGCTCTGGAATCCGGTGTACTCGGGATCGCCTGCGATTTGCACTGGAAAAGGCTGCAAACGGTCACGGGTTGTGCGCGAGTGGCGCTGGATGCAACGAAGTCGATCCCTTTCCGGTCACAATTCGACCGCATCCTGGTGGATGCGCCTTGTTCCGGTACAGGAACTCTGGGGCGCAATCCCGAGATCCGCTGGCGGCTGCGACCTAGCGATATTGAGGAATTACATGAGAAGCAGATTCGCATCCTGAAGAATGCACTCGCATGCCTCGCGCCCGCAGGACGGCTCGTGTATTCGACTTGCTCTCTGGAAAAGCGGGAAAACGAGGAAGTAGTGGAGCGCGTGTCTCGCGAAACCGGGTTTCACGTCCTCGATATGCACTATCGAATTCCCGGACGCGATGCGGGAGATGGATTCTTCGCAAGCGTGCTAATGGCCTGAGCCAAAATTACGTCTCGAAATCGCGTATTCTCAATAGACTCCATGCTGAAGAAGATTCTCGGCTACGGCCTCCTTACGATTGTTGTGCTCGCGGGCAGCGGGTTCGCGTTCCTGTACTTCAGAAAGCCGACATCAGCGCCAGCTTCGGACATCAGGGTCGCGATGACTCCCGATCGAATCGCACGCGGGAAATATATCTTCGAACTCGCGGATTGCGATGGTTGCCATTCGCAGCATGACACGACGAAGCAGTATTGGCCAGTGGTGGAGTCAGGCCGCGGGCGGGGCAACTTCCTGGGGCAGGAAGGCCCTATCAAGCTGGATATCCCGAACATCACTCCGGACCCGGAATTCGGCATTGGAAAGTGGACGGATGGAGAAAAGATCCGCGCGATTCGGGAGGGTGTCCATCGCGACGGCACCGCGCTATTCCCAATGATGCCGTACGAGGAGTACAGGAACATGTCCGACGACGACGTTCAGTCTCTCGTGGCATATCTGAACTCTCTGCCGCCGGTGCGGCACAACTCGCCCTGTCCGACGGTTGGCTTTCCGGTGAATCTTCTCATCAAGGGAGTGCCCGAGCCTGTCACGAAGCCAGTGGCTACCCCCGATCCGACGAACAAGCGCCTATATGGGGAATATCTGACCAGCGTAGGCGTCTGCGTGGTGTGCCATACCCAGGAGAACAAAGGCTCGCTCATCCGGGAGAAGTTGTTCGCAGGCGGACGGCGCTTCGATGTCATGGGGAACTCGGTGGTATCGGCGAATATCACTCCGGACAAAGCGACTGGCATCGGCGATTGGGATTTGAACCGGTTCCTCGAACGGTTTCGAAAGCACCGAGTGCCCGCGGAATCGTTGCCGGCCTTCGATAAGGCCTTGTTTACTCTGATGCCGTGGCGCGAGCTCGCAAACATGAGCGACAGCGATCTGGGAGCAATCTACACCTATCTGATGGAGCAGCGAGCAGTAGAGAACAAGGTGGTAACACACCCGCTCGAAACAGCCCAAGCGCGCTGATCTTCAAGCGTTCGGCGCGAAGAGCCTCGCCGGCACACGAAAGAACTTGGCCAGTTCCTTTGCTTGCCGTTTACTAATGGCGCGCTTTCCGTCGATGATCTCGCGAGCAAGGTGAGGGTTGCCAAAAACGTGCGCGACATCATCGAGCTTGATATCGTGGCTGTACATGAGGCGCTGAAGCGTAATGTGCGGAGGGGGCGGTTCGTCTGCTTCCGCCTGCTCCTCTTCGTCGTCTGCGGCCGAGGTGACCTCATACGCTTCGATGAGCAGGACGATAAGCGCAAGAAGCTTTTCCTCTTCTTCCGGCAGGTCATCGCCTTTTTCCATCAGAGACTCGGCGAGCGCAAGTAGCCGCTCATGCTCCTCGGCCGTTTCGATAATTCGTGGTCGCGCGTCGACGAGAAGTGCTCCGTATCGTTGTTCGTCCATCTAAAGTGTGAGGGCCTCCGGTGAGATCTCGATGTCTTCATCCTGCGGAACGGCGGCAGACGTAAGTCCGAATCGGCCCGCTACATCTGGAGCATAGCGCAAGAGATCCTGTCGTAAGCGGATCAGCGCAAGATCCTTCGCCTTTGCTTCCAGCATCACATCGAATTCGAGATCAACCATCTGCCGCATGAAGGAAATGAACTCGAACGGGTGATTGAAGTCGGCGTGACCAGTCCAGATCGGAGGCTGAAGCACGACCTCCTTCTTGCCGGATTTTCGATTTACGCGTTCGACTTGCCGCATCTCGGTCCGCGGTGAAGAGAAGTGCATCTTGGGACGAATTCCGGTCGGCCAGGAGCGGAGAAAGCGCTCGAAGGTAGGTCGCAGCGGCAGGCCTTCGGGATTCAAGCAGCAGAAGTGCTGGATATCGAAGATCAAAGACGCCCCTGTGCGCTCATGCGCCCAGAGTACGTTTGCGGCACTGAACCGGGTGTCATCATTCTCTAAAACAAGTCGGCGTTTGATGGGTTCGGAAAGCGTTGAGTAGGCACGGACCCATCGCTCCAGGCTCGCCTGCTGGTCGCCATAGGAGCCGCCCGCGTGTATGACGAGCACCGCTTCGGGACCCAATTCCATGGTATCGAGCAGGTCTGCCTGACTCTGCAGGTCCCAGACGCTTTTCCGCTGGATCTCGGGATCCGGGCTGTTGATGACGATGAACTGCGAGGGATGCATCGAAAGACGCAACCCGATCCGTTTCGCTTCGGCTCCAAGGTCGCGAAGCTCCTGGGCGCAATCCCGGATCTGGTTGTGAAACTGCGGCAGATCGGGGTGGGTGGCATACGGCACGACGTCGGAGGACATTCGATACATGGAAATGCTGTTCTTTTCGAGGTACCGAAAGATCTCGGCGAGATATCCGATCGATACTCGGAGGTGAGGCTCGGACTGCCAGCGCCGGCTGTCATTGCTCTTCAGACCCTTTTGGCCGAGCACCTTGACGGGGAACCCGAGGCGCAATGGCGATTCATCCTTTGGTCGGCGTAGAGGCACTTTTATTTGATTCCCCAGTTCACCGCTTCATTCTAATTTCTTACTAATTTCTTAGCGCGGGTGATTTGCCCGGCTCACGAATTTGTTTCCACCTATATAGAAACGCAGCGGCCAATCGGCGCAGTGGGTGATGCCAATTCGTGGAGTGGTCACGATGTCAAAGGCCGACGGCGCCGCAGGTTCATGGATGGTTAAAGGGCCCTTGGTCACATCTGCGCCGTTGTGAGATCGGGTAACGTCAAGCGCGAGGGTCAAACGGCCAGGGCCTGACGCCAACTGCTCGGGTTTGAGGGCGGCCGGACGGCGACGGCGCATCACGTTAATTCCTTCCGTCGGCTCCACGGCTCGAATCAGAACACAGCCAGCGATGCCATCGGGCTCGGCGACGATGTTCAGGCATTCGTAGACGCCGTAGATCAGGTAAACGTACGCGTGCCCCGGAGGACCGAAGATGACGCGCGTCCGCTCGGTGATTCCTCGCGCCGAGTGGGATGCCAAGTCGTCGCCGCCGAGATACGCTTCCGTCTCGACGATGATGCCGGCTGTTTCACCATGCCGCAGCACCTTACCGAGCAGATCCTTCGCAACCTTGATGGTAGAGCGGGAATAAAACCGGCGAGGCAGAACCTTGCCGGTCATTGAATCTCTCGAACCTGCTTTGCGATCCGGAAATGATAAACGAGAGCGCCGGCTAGGATCGTGCCGATGGCGAGCAACGACACACGCGTTTGTAGAGTGATTCCATACACTGTCATCCAGGCGCCCATCAACACGAACGTGAGAGGAACGAGCGGATACGCGAAACTCACGACTCCGAGTCTCTGCCAGTCGGGGCGGCGACGGCGGAATACAAAAATGGACGCAACAGCCAATACCGCAGTGAAGTTCAACGTCATGCCGATGTAAAAGAATAATTGCGGAAAGGGCGTCAATGTCATCACGCTGGCGCAAATGCCCTGCGCGATGATGGCGGCGACAGGAGTTCGGTAGCGCGCATGGACGTTTGCAGCCGAAGCGAAGAACGCGCCGTTCTTTGCCATGGCGTAATAGACGCGGGGACCGATCGTTACCATCGCGCTGACGGAGGAGACGATCGAGATCGCCATCAAGGCGCTGAAGGCGCCGGCGATCTCGGGTCCGAAGAGTTTGGACGCGGCGAGGGATCCTATCGCGATAACGCCCTTCATCTCCTCCAGAGGCGCGGCGTACAGGAATACCATGTTCAGCAGAATATACAACCCCGCTACAAGCGCGGTTCCGAAGGTCAAAGCCTTTGGAAGTGTCTTGTCCGGCTGTTTGATCTCTTCCGCGACGTATGTTGCAGCATTCCACCC
Source organism: Bryobacteraceae bacterium (assembly GCA_963825845.1). Lineage (GTDB taxonomy): Bacteria > Acidobacteriota > Terriglobia > Bryobacterales > Bryobacteraceae > DASQDN01. Next base: position 131,356 of record CAWGVL010000048.1, read on the forward strand.
GCTGTAGCTCACGTAAATCCAAAATAGCGAGATGGCAAATTGCTGCACCAACGGAGTATCGACTGTGCGCACTGCCTTCTGGCCAAAATGCGACATGTCGCCCGAACCGAAGAGAAACCCAAGCCCAACGAATGCCACCACGACAAAGACCTTGATGAACGTGAGAACGTTTTGGATCCTTGCTACGCGCTGGATTCCGAAGATATTGATCACAGTGAAAAGAAGGATCAGTGCGCAGGCTGCCATTTGGGCGCCGCCCAGCTTGAACATCCAGTCACCCGATCCGAAAATCGCAGGCGCATTTGCCTGCTTCAATGCCGGGGCGAAATACCCAAGATAATCGGCAAACGCCAGAGCGGCCACTGCAATGGGGGCCGAGAATCCCGCGAAGAACGAAACCCATCCCGTGATAAAGCCCCATACGGGGCCGTACGCTCGTGTCAGGTAGACATACTCGCCTCCGGACGCCGGGAAGTTGATTCCCAGTTCTGAAAAGCAAAACGAACCCGCCAATGCGGCGATCGCGCCGACAATCCAGATCAGAAGGAAGAGCGTGGGATCGCCAAGCTGCCCCGCAAGGAATCCGCTCGTTGTGAAGATGCCGGTTCCGATCATGTTGGAAACGACAAGAGCGGTGGCGCTTACCACGCCGAGCTGACGGACGAGTGTCGCGGAGTGGGTCGTGGTCGCGGTCATTTAGCGGCTATTGTAGCGTTACGGCCGAACGCAGTCAGCTTGCTATAGGAACTGGCGCGTCATGAAACAGCGTGGTGATAGACGGTTCGTACACTCGTTCGAAGACCCGATTTCCTTCCGAATATTCGAAATTGCCGGCCGGTAGTCAGCGACAGATGCTCCGAAAGCGTACTCAGAGCCCTGGACGCCCGCTTTTTCTGTGACATCGTCGAATTGCACTGATCCTCTATTGCGAAGGAGAACATTGCGATGTTCCGGGAGCGTCTTGCGGCCAGAGGGCAACTCTCGTCCTGGTGAAGATCGAGATTGCCGTCATTGTCATAGTCGAACACGGCAATGCCGCCCGGAACCGAGGCGGGATAGTACTTCCGGGCCGTCTCGCGGTTGTGCAGGGTAAAGCTTCGCGGCTGGAACCTCCACGTGCTTGCGGCTGCAGCGAGCAGGCACACTAGAGTCACTACCGCACCTGGTGTTTACGCCGACTTCGCGTACTCGCGCTTGATGTAGTCACAAGCGCGAACCGTGATGGCCATCATCGTCAGCGTCGGATTCTGGCATCCACTCGAGACCCAGGCAGCTCCGTCGGTGCAGAAGATATTCGGCACATCCCAGGCCTGGTTGTATTGATTCAGAACGCTCGTATTTTTATCCGTACCCATTCGAGCCGTCCCGATCTCGTGAATGCAGTGACCAGGAACGGAGGGCGTCTCGCCGGTCTTTCGAATCTCCTGAACGCCGGCGGCTTTCAACATCTCCACGGCCTGCTCGCGTCCATCCTCAAACATCTTGAGTTCGTTCGGACCCCATTCACAGTTCACCTTCAAGATCGGGATCCCGTACGCGTCTTTCCGTTCTTTGTCGATCTCGACGTAATTTTCCTTGCGGGCCAGGCACTCACCCCATAGCCCGATCTGCATGGCGTATCGCGCTTTGTGAACGGCGTCTTTGTAGGCTTTGCCGAATCCAGGAGCCCCGTAGTTGAACGCCGGCATACCGCCACCTTGATAGCCGTAGCCGCGAATGAAGCCGTTCGTTTCTTTCTCTTTGACATTGCGGAAGCGAGGGATGTAGATCCCATTCGGACGCCGGGGCATTCCGACCCAGGCCTTCGCTTCCGGCTCCGGCATGATGCCGCTTGCGCCTCCCTGATAGATGTGATCCATCAGGTATTTGCCCAGCACACCGCTCGAGTTGCAGATCCCCGAATTCAAGAGCAGGCGAGTCGATTCGAGCGTTGAAGCGCACAACATCACGACCTTCGCGCGCACATCGCGGGTCTGCTTGCTCGCGGCATCGACATATTCGACGCCTGAGGCCTTTCCGTCTTGCATGAGGACTCGTGCGGCTACTGCATTCGTAATCAGAGTCAGACGCCCGGTATTCTGCGCATCCTTGATCGTTGTGAACGGGCTGCTGAAGTACGAGTTCGTAACACAGCCGCGCTCGCAAGGTCCGCAATAGTGACAGGCCGCGCGTCCGTTGTGCGCTTTCGTCAGGATCGCCGTGCGACCTATGGTCAAAGTGCGGTCGAATTTTGCCTTGATCGCCTTACGAACCGCCAGTTCCGAACAGGTCATCTCCATCGGAGGCAAGAAGATGCTGTCAGGCAATTGTGGCAGGCCTTCCGCCATACCGCTGATTCCGACGTAGCGCTCCACCTTTTCGTAATATGGAACCATTTCCGCGTAGGAGATTGGCCAATCATCGCCGTATCCGTCATGGCTCGCCGCCTTGAAATCGAGATCGCTCATGCGGTAGCTTTGACGGCCCCAACTCAGGGTCCGCCCGCCGACGACTCGCTGACGGATCCAACTAAATGGCTTTTCCTGCGTATATGGATTCTCGCGGTCGTTTACGAACCAGTTCTTGTTCGATTCCGTGCAGGCGTAGCACTTGCCTTGAACTGGCCGGTCCTCGAGGATCGTAGGATCGAACCCAAGGTATTTCAATTGCCAGGACTGCACATGCTCTGTGAAGTCTTTCGGCGACACAGGCTTTCCTGCCTCGAGCAACGCCACCTTCATGCCGCCTTCGGTGAGCTCTTTAGCCGCCCATCCTCCTGTCGCGCCGGAACCAACGACGATCACGTCATACGTCGACTGTGAGCGGCCAACCTGGAACATACCGGCCAGTATACTGTGGTGGACATGTCGTTCGCTGGCAAACGAGTTTTATGCTTTGAAAGCCGCCGCGCAACGGAAACGGCTGAACTTATCCGGCGTAACGGCGGGAAACCGATCGTCGCTCAATCAATGAGGGAAGTTCCGCTCGATGAGAATGAGGACGCTTTTCGCTTCGCGGAGAGGCTGTTAGGCGGCAGCTTCGATATGGTGATTTTTCTTACAGGTGTCGGCACGCGACACCTTCTCAACGTGCTATCGACCAGGTATGATCCGGTCCCCATTATAGAAGCGTTGCGAAAGGTCACTGTTGTCGCGCGCGGACCGAAGCCATCGGCCGCTCTTCGCGAACTGAATGTCCCGGTGCAGATCAATGCTCCGGAGCCGAACACCTGGCGGGAACTGTTGCAAGCTACCGAGGGTCGCCCGGAACGCCGTGTCGCAATTCAGGAATACGGCAAGCCCAATGACGAACTCGTCGCGGGGCTGAAAGCGCGCGGAGCGGAAGTAACTACCGTACCCGTGTACGCGTACGCGCTGCCGACGGACCTCGGCCCTCTCCGCAGCGCTGTCGATCTGTTATCGGAGAACGGCTGCGACGTGACGATGTTCACCACGTCACAGCAGGTCGTTCACTTGATGCAGATTGCGCGCGAGATGAATCGGGAGGACGCAGTGGCGCAGGGGTTGCGGTCGACGGTGATCGCTTCGATCGGTCCTACAACTACCGAAGCTCTTGCAGATTATGGATTTACCCCTGACCTGGAGCCCTCCCATCCAAAACTTGGGATCCTGGTGAAGGAGGCTGCGGAACAAGTCGAGTCGATCCTATGGCGCAAGAAGACCTAAAGCAAGGCGACGATAAAAAAAGCATCTGGGTTATTGCGGGCGAGTACAGTGCGCTCGGGTTCGTTTTGCCGAGTTCTGTTTTCGCCGGCTATCTGATCGGCTACCTGCTTGACAAACAATTCGGCACCCACTATTTGTACCTGGTATTTCTGGTTCTTGGAATCATCGCGGGATTCATCCAGATCTTTCGCTTTCTGAAGAAACATGAGGACTGACGGCGCGGCAGTCGCCGGGCGCGTTTACAAGATCATGGCGGCAATTACGGGCGGTGGAATTGCGGCCGGGTTCTGGCTGCTGGGGCCCGCCGGAGCCCTGGGGTTTGCCCTCGGAGCCGCCGTTTCCTTCGGTAATGCCTGGTGGATGCATCGAATAGCCATGTCGATCGGCGCGGAGGGCCGGAAACCCGCCACCGCGTCGATTTTCGCGGTGCTTCGGTACTTCATCATGTTGGCCGGTCTGTATGTTATCCTAGGTGTTTCTGAATCCGGCTTCCTGGCCGCTCTGGCCGGTTGTTTCGTTCACATAATCGCAGTCGTTCTGGAAGTCGTATTCGAACTCACGTATGGGACATCATGAGCTCTGGTTTACAGAGCTGTTGAACAACTACCTCGCTGCTCCTGCGCAAGCAGTCCTGAATCTCGTTGGCATGCAGGCCGCTGATCCTGCGCGTCCATGGGCGAACTTTGTCGCAATGGAAATCCTGGTTGCGCTGATCATGGTAGTTCTATTCGCGCTACTGCGTTCATCGCTTTCGGTGGATAAGCCGAGCAAGTTGCAGCATGTTTTCGAGCTGATTTATAACTTCCAACGGGGACAGGCGGACGAGATTATCGGTCACCACGAAGGACCGAAATATGTAGCATTCGCGGGAACACTGTTCATATTCGTACTTTTCGGAAACCTGATCGGAGTCGTTCCTTCGTTCGAATCACCTACGATGTTCGCTCCCGTGCCGGCCGGTTGCGCGATGGCGACGTTTCTCGTGTACAACATCCTCGGATTTAGCTCGAATGGAGCGGGTTATCTGAAGCACTTTACGGGGCCGATTCCGTGGTTGACTCCGTTGATGCTTCCGATCGAGGTTATCAGCCACCTTGCCCGTCCGATGTCGCTCACGATTCGTCTTTACGCGAACATGGTCGCAGGCGAAAAGGTGACGCTGGTGTTCCTGGCGCTGACTTATTTCCTTGTGCCGGCTGTCTTCATGGGCCTGCACGTATTCGTTTCATTGATACAAGCCTTCATCTTCATGGTGCTGACGATGATCTACATCGGCGGCGCGGTGTCGCACGAAGAGCACTAGGCATTATGCCGCTGGCAGTGTGAGCCCCCGGCGTCCCAACGCACGGTGTGGAACCACCTCCTGTCCGCGATTTTATTAGGAGAAAACAATGAAGTCCAAAATGTTCTTGGTCCTGTTCGCCATGTTCCTGTTGGCGACCCCGATCTTCGCCCAGGAGACTGCTGCTGCCGGCGGTGGTTCCGCGATCACTATCACCTCGGGCATCGCGATGGCTCTCGCTTCGGGTCTTTGCGCTCTCGCCCAGGGCCGCGCTCTCGGTTCGTCTGCTGAGGCGATCGCGCGCAACCCAGGAGCCGGCAACGTCATTCGTGGCGCGCTGATTCTAGGTCTCGCGTTTATCGAATCCCTGGCGCTGTTCACCTTCGTCGTCATCGCCGCAAAGTTCTAATCGCGGCAACGTTCACATCGAGGCCTGCTGTCCTTTTAGAAAGGGCCGCAGGCCTTTCGCATATCTACCGATGAAACTCCAAGGCATCTACCCTCCCATCACGACCCCGTTTGACCACAACGGCGATATCTACAAGATCAAACTGACGCACAACGTAGAAGCCTGGAATCGTACCGGACTCGCCGGGTACGTCGTGTGCGGCTCGACTGGCGAGAGCGTAATGTTGACGGCCGAGGAAAAGTTCCTCTGCTGGGAACTGGTTGCCAAAGCCGCCGCGCCCGAGAAATTGCTGATCGCGGGTACCGGAGTCGAAAGTGTTCGCGAGACTGTATGGCTCACGAACAAAGCCGCGGAGATGGGATACAAAGCGGCTATGGTTCGCACGCCGTTCTATTACAAGAATCTGCTGAATCGAGCGGATGCGCAGGTACTGTATTTTCGATCGGTCGCGGATCAGGCAAAGATACCGTTGATGATTTACAACTGGCCGCAGGCGACCGGGATCGACATCGCGCCGGAAGCGGTCGCCATGCTTTCCGAGCACCCGAACATCATTGCGATCAAGGAGAGTTCGGGATCGCTCGAGAAGGTCATGCAGATGATTCGCGAGGTGAAGCCGGGATTCCAGGTGCTTGTGGGTTCGGCGCCGACGCTCGCGCCATCATTCTCGGTGGGGGCGGTCGGAGCAGTACTGGCGTTTGCGAATGCCGCGCCGTACGCCTGCATCACGATCTGGGAAGCGCACCGCAGTCGAGATTTCGAAGCGGCCAAGGATTGGCAGGGACGAATCTCGAAAGCGGCCCAACTCGTGACGACGAAGTACGGTGTCCCCGGCCTGAAGTACGCGATGGACCGGATGGGCTACTACGGCGGCCCACCCAGGCTTCCGCTCGTGACACCGAGTCTCGAAGCGAAGAAGGAAATCGACGCGGCGTTCGCAGGACTCCGGGGTTAAAGCCGCTCGGAGCAAAGTAGGACCCTCAGTGCCTGAGTGCACGCTGGGCGGCTCGTCTCAGCCTAATACGTCCGCGGCGGTCGCAGCCAAGCGCTTGCAGAGTCTTGCGCTGACCTCTTCCAAGCGCCTGTCAAGCTGCATTCTTGATTGCTCTACCCTGACATTCTCGTCTTGCCGGCAAAACAATTCGACGGGACGAATCCGCCGGAATGTCGCAGCAAAGTGAGAATGTCACCTTAGGGCAAAGTGAAAAGGTCCTCTTGACAGGTTTCAGGCTGGAGGGGTGCAGGAAGGACCGCTGTTGATGACGAAAGCCGAGCGGGATCGGCTGGTGGTACTGAGGAAAGCGAAACGAGGTCTGATGACCGAGCGTGAGGCGGCTCTGGAACTGGACGTAAGCATCAGGCACGTAAAGCGACTGGTTCGAGGGCTGAAGGAGCAAGGGGACAAGTGTGTGATTCACGGTCTTCGCGGCCGGCCGTCGCCGCGACGGATCGGCGAGGACGAGCGCAGACATGCAATCGAGATACTCTCGACAGAGGTGTACCGGGGCTTTGGTCCGACGCTAGCGTGCGAGTACCTGAGCAACAGGCATGACATCCACGTGAGCAAAGAAACGTTGCGGAAGTGGATGATAGAAGCCGGCTTGTGGCGCGGCAAGAGGCGAAGGATGGAAACAGTGCATCCGTGGCGACCGCGGCGGAGCCGTTGCGGCGAGCTGGTGCAGTGGGACACCTCCGATCACGATTGGTTAGAAGGACGCGGCCCGCGCCTTTACCTGGTGTCGATGATTGATGACGCAACCAGTCGATTGCATGCGCGGTTTGTGGCGCGCGATTCGACGGCAGAGAACATGCGGGTGCTTTGGGCCTACCTGCAGCAGTACGGACGTCCGCTGGCGTTCTATATACGGACAAAGCGAGCCTGTTCCAGACAGCAGAGCGGCGGAAACGAGAGGAACCAGGGGTGGAGAAAGACCCTGTGGAAATGCCGCCCACGCAGATCGGACGGGCACTGCAGGAGCTTTCGATTGCCTGGATCCCGGCACACAGCCCGCAAGCGAAAGGGCGAGTCGAGCGAGGATTTCTGACGGCACAAGATCGCCTGGTGAAGGGCTTACGAGTGGCTGGTGCAAGCACGCTGGAACAAGCCAATCAGTACCTGGAACGAGAGTATGTGCCGTGGTGGAATGCAAATCGGACAGTCCATCCGGCCCATGATTCTGACGCGCACCGCTCGCCAGAACGAACGCATGAGTTGGCTGCGATCCTTAGCCACGTTGAGCAGCGCCAGGTCGACAACGGCTACATCTTACAACTCGACGCCAAGTTCTATCGCATCGATCGGCGCGATATCCGGACCGGATTGCGCAAGGCGCATCTTCGGGTCGAAGCACGTCTGGATGGATCGGTGGCAGTGCGCTTCAACGATGCCTATTTGCGGGTGGAACAGTGTGAAAAACCGGTGCCGGTGAACGCCGCTGCCCCGGCGGCGAGTGCTCATCCGCGTCGAGCACCAAACGCGGGCGGCAAAAGCGCCTGGATGAAAACGTTTTGGGATCGCCCGAGCCCGACACTGAGGCAAGCCATCGGGATCGCGAATGCAAACAGCTGAAGCAGACAAAACGAAATTCGGAGCACCGGGCAAACTGCACCCGGTGGTCTTCGCGTTTGAATGCCGAAGGCCTCGGCACCTCGGGAGACTTCACCAAAGAAAGTCGATAAATAACAAGCCCTCTGGAACGCGCCACTACGGCACTAGTTCCAGAGGGCAGATGCCGACGCTTCCTTCGGAGCCAGTTCCGTCGTTGCCTCGGCCTTCGGCATCCGCTTGGGCGCGCCCCCTCACGGACTCATGCACCCTAACACGCACTCTTAGCCTCGTCCTGCATCAGGGGACATTCTTACTTTGCTGGCGAAGGGGACATTTTCACTTTGCCTTGACAGACGAATCCGCCGGAATTGACGACCGAGCCGAAGATCTGATAGCGTAAGCCGATCAACAACATCAGCGAAGGTATACTATGAAGCGCACCATTACCATTTCCGTGAATGGAAGCAGCCACTCGGCTGAAGTCGAGCCGCGCCTCCTGCTCGTCCACTTCCTGCGAGACCAGCTCGGACTCACCGGCACGCATATCGGTTGCGAAACATCGCTTTGCGGCGCCTGCACGGTTTCCCTCGACGGGGCGGCCGTGAAGTCTTGCAGCCTGTTCGCAGTGCAAGCAGACGGATCTCGCATAACGACCATCGAAGGGCTCGCGACCGACGGGAAACTCGATCGTGTCCAGGAAGCCTTCTGGAATGAACATGGTTTACAGTGCGGGTTCTGCACTCCTGGGATGGTCATGGCGTGCAAAGAACTCCTCGACCATAATCCTGTCCCAACCGATGAGGAGATTCGTCATGCGATCGATGGAAACTTGTGCCGCTGCACGGGATATCAGCACATCGTCAATGCGGTCAAAGCAGCCTCAGCGGCTGCCGCGAGTGTGTAGAGTCGAGGACGAATAGAGGCAACCATGGCTACCACGACTATCCCTATACAAACCGAGAAACTTGTCGGCAAAGGCATTCGCCGGCGGGAAGATCCTCGACTGTTGACTGGCACCGCCACCTATGTGGACGACATCCGCATTCCGGGCATGCATCACGCCTGCATCGTCCGCAGCCCCCACGCCGCTGCAAAAATTCGCAAGATCTCAACTGAAGCCGCTGTCGGGATGCCCGGCGTTGTGGCCGTCTATACAGGAGCCGACGTAAAGGATGTGGGACCGGTGCCGTGCGGCGCTTCCCTGCCCGGCCTGCGCGTCCCGGATCATCGCATTCTGGCCCAGGATCGCGTGTATTACGTCGGCCACCCTGTCGCGGTCGTCGTGGCCAGAGACAAGTACATCGCGCGCGATGCCGCCGATTCTATCGATATCGACTACGACCCGATCCCCGGCGTTGGTGATCCCGAACTGGCGATGAAGGAAGGAGCGCCGCTCGTACATCCCGAGTACGGCGACAATGTGGCATTCCGTTACCACCAAGAGGGCGGCGATATCGTCAAAGCGTTCGCTGAAGCGGATGTCGTTGTGAAGCAACGCATCGTGAGCCAGCGTCTGATCCCGACGTCGATGGAGACTCGCGGTGTCGTTGCCAACTGGAATGCCGGTGAGAAGTCGATGACCATGCACATATCGACTCAGATACCCCACCTCGCCCGCACACTGATGGCAGGGATGCTGGGCATTCCTGAAAACTATCTTCGCGTGATCGCTCCCGAAGTGGGTGGCGGATTCGGCAGCAAACTAAATATCTACGCCGACGAAGTGCTCATGGGCTTCATATCGATGAAGATCGGTAAGCCGGTTAAGTGGATCGAATCGCGACGTGAGAATTGTATGGCTACGATCCACGGGCGTGGCCACGTGGATCATCTTGAAATTGCAGCCAAACGCGACGGGACGATTCTTGGCTTGAAGATTCACATCCTGCAGGACCTGGGCGCACACCATCAGCTCCTGACACCGCTGATCCCGACACTCTCCGTCCTCATGATTCCTGGCCTTTATCGATTTCAGAACGTGCTGGCCGATATCACAGGTGTATTCACGAATTGCGTTCCAACGGATGCGTACCGCGGCGCTGGTCGGCCCGAAGCGACCCACGCGATTGAAATCATGGTCGACATGCTCGCAGCGGAGCTGAAGATGGATCCGGTTGACATCCGCGTCAAGAACTTTCCGCAGCCGAGCGAGTTTCCGTTTGCGACGGCAACCGGTCTCATGTACGACAGCGGCAACTATGAGGCGCCTCTTCGGAAAGCTCTCGAAACGATCGGGTACGAGCAACTTCGCCGTGAGCAGGCCGAGGCTCGCGCGGCTGGAAAGCTGATGGGTATCGGCATCTCCACGTACGGCGAGATCTGCGCATTCGGTCCTTCACCCGCGACGCCGGCCGGAGGCTGGGAAAGCGCCACAGTCAAAGTGGAGCCGAGCGGCCAAGTGACAGTTCTCACCGGTGTCTCCCCTCACGGACAGGGAGAAGAAACAACATTTGCGCAGATAACGGCCGACGAACTTGGCGTGCCCATCGAGAATGTCGTCGTACTCCACGGCGATACGGCGATAGTGCAGTACGGTATCGGCACGTTCGGCAGTCGTGCGACGGCTGTTGGCGGAGCCGCATTGTATCTCGCGCTCCAGGAGATCAAAACGAAGATGCGCCGGTTCGGTGAGATGCTCCTGGAATCGGAGGACGTCACCTTGGCCAATGGCCGGTGCGTTTGTAACAAGAGCGGCAAATCCGTATCGGTCGGAGACATCTCTGGCGCAGCTTATCGTGCGTTGAAGCTTCCGCCCGGAGTCGATCCTGGATTGGTAGCGACACGCTTCTGGGAACCATCGAACTTCGCTTTCCCCTTCGGCGCGCATATCGCCGTAACTGAGATCGACAGAGAAACAGGCGAGGTGTCCATCCTCAGATACGTCGCGTGCGACGACTGTGGAAACATCATCAATCCGCTGCTTGTGGCCGGTCAGGTCCACGGAGGCGTTGCACAGGGTATCGGTCAGTCGCTTTACGAACACGCCATCTACGATGAGGGTGGTCAGTTGCTCACGGGAGAGCTGATGGATTATGCCATCCCCCGTGCTCGCATGATGCCGTGGATTGAGACCAGCCATACGGTAACGCCATCTCCAGTCAATCCGCTAGGAGTGAAAGGTGTCGGTGAAGCGGGAACGATTGGTTGCTCACCGGCGATGGTTAACTCTGTTGTCGATGCGCTACGTCCGCTTGGCATCAAACACATCGATATGCCGATGACACCACAACGAATTTGGCATCTCATCCAAACCGGAGGTCAAGCATGATCGCCCACGAATTCGAATACTCCCCGGCAACTCAGCTTACCGAAGCGCTAGCGCTGCTGGCGGACGGAGCCAAGCCCCTCGCGGGAGGGATGAGTCTTATCCCGATGATGAAGTTGCGCCTGGCGATGCCGGAGCATGTCGTCGATATCCGCCGACTGAAGGAACTGAATCACGTGACGGTCAGTCCTGAAGGTGTACGACTCGGTGCAACGCTCAGCCATCACCAGGTGGAGTCCTCGGAAATTTTACGAGCGGTGTGTCCCTTGTTGTCCAAGACAGCGTCATGCATCGGTGATGTCCAGGTACGAAACATGGGCACGCTAGGAGGCAGTGTTGCGCATGCCGACCCTGCGGCTGATTATCTGGCAGCGCTCTTCGCGCTCGAGGCGAAGGTCAAGCTGGCTTCCTCGTCCGGTGAGCGGGTGATCAACATCTCCGACTTCGTCACCGACCCATTCACGACGTCCATCGAACCCGGCGAACTTCTCACCGAGATTATTGTGCCCGCTGAAGCGGCTGGGACCGGAACAGCCTATGTGAAGATGTCTCAGCCTGCTTCGGGGTTCGCGATTGTGGGTGTCGCGGCCCGAATCCGTAAGTCGGCCCAGGGGACAATCGACCTCGTGCGAATCGGCATCACCGGTGTAGGTCCGACCGCGTACCGCGCGAGTGCCGTTGAAGCCAAACTGACCGGTACGACAGCAAGCGATGCGGAAATCAAAGCTGCCGCCGCACAAGCAGCCGCGGGGATCGACGTGACGACAGACCTGAACGCATCATCGGAATACCGCAAGCATCTCGCGTCCGTACATACGGTGAGAGCGATTCGAGCTGCCCTCGCATGAAGATCAGCGGAAACTATAAGTTGGACAACGTCCCCCAGGAGCGCGCCTACGCGCTCCTGCAGGACCCCGATGTCCTGGTGAAATGCATGCCGGGCGCGGACGAGATGGTCAAGACGGGCGAAGACGAGTATCAAATCAAAATGAAGCTCCTTATCGCGAGCCTGTCTGGAAAATTCGATGGCAAAGTCAAGCTGACTGAGCCGAATCCGCCGCATAGCTTTCGCATGAGGGTCGACGGCAACGGCAAAATCGGCTGGATGAAAGGCGAAGGAGTCATCAACCTGTCCGCGGACGGCGTTGGAACGAATCTGGCCTACGACGGCGATGTCCAACTTGGTGGTACGATTGCCGCCGTCGGTCAGCGGCTGGTGGATACAACATCAAGGATGATGCTCAAGCGCTTTTTCGACAAGCTCTCGGAGATCGCTCAGACCGTGTCATAGAACGGCCGCCCGCAACCGACAGGACGTCGCTAGCGTTCGCTCACGCAACCAACGGTTCACGCGCCTTCTGAAGAAGTGATAGCGTATTTCCACGAGGTCTCGTATGACGAATGATCCCATAAAGAATTTGATCCATCTTTACGAGGATGGCGCCTTTAACCGTAGGGAGTTGATCACGCGGCTGACGAAATACACCGGCAGCATGGCTGCGGCGACGGCGCTGGTCGAAAGCACTGGGTTGGCGCAGTCTCCACCCGCAGCGGGTTGTCTTACTGAAGTGCGCGTGTCAGAAACCGATCCTGCGGTCTTGTCGCAGATGATCACGATTCACGGAGAAGGTGGTCCGTTGTTCGTGTATCAATCCCTTCCACGGGATTACGCATCCGCACCGCGACCGGCGGTCCTCGTCATTCATGAGAACCGCGGATTGAACGATCATATCCTGGATGTAAATCGGCGTGTAGCCAAGGCCGGTTACGTGGCTGTTGCCGTGGATCTGCTTTCGCGGCAGGGTGGTTCGTCGCAGTTTACCGACCCCGTTCAGGCAACAGCTGCATATAACCGCACGCAGCCAGAGGAGCGGAGGCAAGACATGCTATCCGCACTGTGGACGATATCGCGATCAGAAGTACGTTCGAGGAGATCGGCTGGGGACCGTTGGCTTCTGCGCCGGCGGAGGGAACGTTTTCGATCTCGCCGTCAACACCGATCAACTTGCCGCGGCGGTAGTTTTCTATGGGCCACCTCCGCCGGTGGAGCAACTCGCGAACCTAAACGCTCCTTTGCTGGGCCTTTTTGCCGAGCAGGATCGCGGAATTACCGGCCGCATTCCGGCGGTGCTTACAGCTCTGAACGAGGCTCAGAAGCCCTACGAGTTACATATTTATCAGAATGCGCGCCATGCATTTCACAACGATACCGGCGCCGCGTACGAACCGACTGCGGCGTGCGATGCATGGCAAAAGACACTGGCGTTCTTCGCAAGGCATTTAAACCGATGAGACACGATTTGACAAGACGAGACATTTTCCAAGTGGCTGGCGCGGCCGCGTTGGCCAGTGCTGCGCCTGCCCCTTCGGCGACCATCCCAGAGATGCGGATGGAAGGGCCGAACACGCCAAAGATATGCCTCGAGATGGGAGGCGGTTCACTTGCAGCTGGAAACTTCGATGATGCGGGAATCCGCCGCATAACCCAGCTTGGCGTCTCGTACGTCCTCACGGGTGGTCCTCGGATTCCGTGGGATGAAGCCGAACTCCGGACACGTATGGAGAAGCTCAAGACCGGAGGCATCACTCTATACAACATGATGATCGGTGGGTTCCAGAACACAATCTATGGAAAACCTGGCCGCGACGAGGAGATTGATAAGGTTCGCCAATCGCTCCGCGTGGCCGGCAAGGTAGGATTGCCGGTCGTGGAATACAACTTCTATGCGCACCGCGCGATGGAAGGTTACTACGAGCAGCCTGGACGTGCAGGTTCCGGATACACCGCATTCGATTACGAGAAAATGAAAGACTTGCCGCCACTCGAAAATGAAGGCAAGCATAGCCTTGACGAGATGTGGGCGAACATCACATATTTCCTCAAAGCTGTGATTCCCGTGGCTGAAGAGGCCGGCGTCCGCATGGCCCTACACCCGAATGACCCGCCTGCCCCGCTGAGTCGCGGATCGGAGCAGATCATGGGCACACTTGCAGGCTGGAAGAAACTTATCGGAATAGTCAACAGTCCTTCCAACGGAATCACATTTGACTGCGGTGTCACTCGTGAGATGGGCGAGAACCCGGTGGAAGTATGCAAGTACTTTGCATCACGCGATCGTATTAACCATGTGCACTTCCGTAACGTGCGTGTCGAGAAGCCGTATGAGAAGTACGCCGAGGTCTGGCTCGACGAAGGCCAGGTCGATATGTTCGGAGTGATGAAGGAGCTCGTGAAGAATAAGTATACGCGGACGATCTATCCTGAGCATCCTCGCGCCATCGACTACGACCGGGAACATCCGGGCTTCCGCACTGCCTATCCCGGCGGGGGCGGGTATGCTGCGTTCTCATATAACGTCGGCTACGCAAAGGCGATGCTGCAAGCGGCTCTCGCGTCGGTATAGGAGCGGATTCGAATGATACATGCAGAAGCGGTAAAAGCCGTGCAGGAACTCCTTGTCGAGCGCGGTATCGAACCGCGCGAGGACGAGCGCTGGGGTGACTACGTTGCCCGAGGTCTTGGCGTATCGGACACGCAGGCCGAAGCGTTCCTCTACGCACTCGATCAGAACAAGAACATCGATGAGGCTTGCGCCGAAGCCGGCATCTCTGCCGATCGTGACAAGGATGGCCTTCTCGTCGATATCGCGCGCGCCATCGGCCGCGCTTTGGGGTCTCTGAACTCGCGTTCGACCTAATCGGATGCCGACAACGCGCCCTTCTTGAAAAGCAGGGGGGCCGTTTCGGTCAGGAGTTTGCGCCAGACGGGATACGTGTGTCCACCATCCGTCTCGTGGTACTTGTGCGAGATCCCGTTGGAAGTCAGCGTGTCCGAAAGCTCTTTCGCCCTGGCGCGGATAGGATCGTCCTTGCCAACTCCGATCCAGAACAAATCCAGTTTCTTGTTTGTTCCCGCGACGTCAGCCAGCACGGCTTTGTGCCGATTTTCGAAGTCAGCTCGAGTCATGCCGTTGCCAAAGACACCGAGTCCTGAGAATAGGTCGAGATGAGTCAACCCAATTTGCAGCGTCTGCCCGCCGCCCATCGACAGCCCCATGAGAGCGCGATTCTTCCGGCCGGGAGAGATTCGATACTTGGCCTCCATCAACGGCATGACTTCTTTCAGCAGATACTCCTCAAACCGTGCGTTGTTGCCAGGCTCATTCGGCCCCGGACGTGAGCCGAAAGGAATGGCATGTCCCCAGGGCATGACAACGATCATCGGCACTGCCTTCTTGTCCGCCTGGAAGTTGTCGAGGATGAGATTGGCGTTGCCGGCGAACGTCCAACCTGCGGCGAGATCGTTGCTGCCGTGCAAGAGATACAACACCGGGTAACGCGTGGAGCGGCTCTTATGGTAATCCGGAGGAGTGTATACGAAGATTTGTCGCTGCGCGCCACCCAGAACAGCCGACCGATGCACGTTGATCTCGATCGAGCCGTGTGGCACGTCGCGGAAGTCCCACGGCTGATCGCCGGGAATATGAACCATGCTCGCTGAGGTTCGCGCCCGAAGCTTCACAGACGGATTGATCGGGTCCGTGATTGTCACGCCATCCACATTGAACGTGTAGATATAGATATTCGGCGGCACCGGCCCGACCGTGATGGTCCACACGCCCTTACCATCCTTGCTCAGAGCTTGCGGTTTGTTGAGATTCCATTCGCCCGCTACCGTCACTTCCGACGCCTTCGGCGCTAACAGCCGGAGGGTGAACGTCTTGTCGGCATTAAGCTCAGGAGACTGAAGTGTTTCTTGCCCGAAGCCAATCACGCAAGTCAGCGAAAGAACGAACGCGAGGTGAAACTTCATGGAATGATTTTATATACAAACCAGACTTTCGAGCGAGCGAATTGCAAAATCCTGACTAACCTTACATTCCACGATTTCCGCGTGATGAAATCGCGTAACGAACATCGACATCGCCGAACTTGCGGCAGTGCGGATCAAGGCTGCTCCGATGCAGGCGTGAACTCCATGACCGAGGGCGAGATGCCGCGGCGGAGTCCGGGTTAGGTCCAGGACATCCGGACTCTTGAATTGCGCCGGATCGCGATTGGCCGATGCAATCATCAACATCACACGATCATCAGGTTTGCTATACCCGGTCCTGAATTGGACAGCAGCCGGCCCGGCATATCGGAGGAGTTCTTCGATAGCGGTGGGCATCTGCCGCGGAGTTTCGCGAAGGATTTGCATCTGCTCGGGATGCAACAGCAATGCAAGCCAAGAGTTCGTCAGGAATCGCGGAAGCGTTTGGGAAAGCGCAACGAACGCCTGCAGGCTCAGTGGTCCGTGTTCCCCACGGAAGAACTTCCCTAACTCGGCCGTTGCATTGACTCCTTTCCGCTGCAGCTCGGCGTGCAGAGGATCGGCGGCGGCCTGAAAGATGTCATCGGTGAACGGCATCAATTCTGCTGCCGTTTCAAGTGGCAACCCTACTATAGCCGCCGCCACGTTCAAGCACCACGGTTCTGCGATCTCACGAATTAGATCGATGCGCGACGTTTGCGGCACGTCCCAATGCGCACACGCTGGAGAAAACCGGACAGACGACAACCATGCCATGGCTGAATGCCGCATGCGGGCATGCGCTGCTCCCTCAGGAGTTGCTGCCTTCAGATCGGTGTCGCGGAGTGCCGTAATCACATCCGCGTACCGGCTGAGAACCCAGGCGTTCATCTGGGAATCAAACCGAGGCGCGATAGGAGCCGACGGTCGAAGCGGATCATTCATGCAGCAGGTCTAACATGAAGTCTAAGCTAGAACAATAATGTTCGGTCGATATGGGATTGCCCTACTTCTGGTTCCATTGAGTGTCTGTGCCGCCGCGGTCGTTTCCTCCGACTTTGAAGGCGGGTCCATCGGCAAAGTCAGTCAGGTCACACCTGACCATTTCCGACTGGGTGTGATCGGCGAGACGGATCAGGCCGGGAGAAACCGCCAGGCGAGTTGGTATTACTTCCGAGTCGATAAAGCACCTCGCACCGAGATGCGGTTCGATCTGGTTGATCTTCCAGGCGAATACAATTTTCAGAAGAACAGCGGGCCGTTGTCCGACAAAACTCCACCGGTCATCAGTTATGACGGTAAAACATGGACCCATGTCACTGACATCACGTATGACCCGAAAGAACCAAAGCTGCAGATCCGCATTGTTCCAACCGCATCGAGATTCTGGCTAGCGCACACGCCGCCGTACACAAACGAGCATTTGGCTAGATTACGGAAGGAAGTCACTGGTCATAGGGCCACGAAAGAAGAGGTTATCGGCAAAACTCCCGAAGGCCGCCCTATGTATCTGTGGTCGATTGGCAACCCTACCGCGCAGAAGACCGTGTGGCTCCTGTTCCGGCAGCATAGCTGGGAGTCGGGAAGTTCCTGGGTCGGGGAAGGCCTGATGCGCACGCTGTTGCCGGAAGACGCGTTACGCGATCGAATTTTGTGGAAAATCATTCCCATGTGCGACCCCGATGGTGTGGCACGCGGCGGCGTGCGCTTCAATGACAAAGGCTACGACTTAAACCGAAATTGGGACGTCGTAGACGCGGAGTCAATGCCTCAGATCACGGCACAACGGAACGCAATCGCCAACTGGGTTCGTTCCGGCAAAAAGATCGAGTTCTTTCTCTCGCTTCATAACACCGAGACATCGGAGTACCTGGAAGGCCCGCCTGCCGGAGATACCAACCCGGCTGTGAAATCACTTGCGGAACGCTTCTTTGCCAGCTTGACGAAGAACACATCCTTTGATCCGAGTCGACCTCTGTTTTACGCCGCGAACACCACCACAGAAGGCATGAAAGGCCGAATGACAGTGATTCAAGGTCTTCATCGAGACTTTAAGATTCCAGGATTCCTAATGGAGCAGAGAATCGCGTTTCATCGCAAGTTGTCGCACTTTCCCGGGATACCGGACCGGCTGGAATTCGGGCGCCAGCTGGCACGCGTAATTGCCGAATGCCGTGCAGTAATTTAACCGAACGTGAGCCGCTGCTGCGCCGGCGGAGTGGGAGGTCTCTCAACTAGTTCCCGCCGCTGATGCCGCAACATCGCCGCGGCGAGCTGCCATGTGGGACCGGGCGTATCGCGCCATGGGGCCGGAACGGTGATCATGCAAAACGCGCGAGTCTCCGGATCGAAGTGAAAAAATCCGGCATGCCGGCCCATCAGCCGCTTCCACTCGTCCGCCGTCGCGTACCCAGCCTCGATGAGGCCGCAGGCGTCTGGAATTTCGCGTACATCCACTAGTCCGGGCGGAGTCACGAAATAGAATTCATTCGAATAGCGCATGCCGATTCGTCGCTTTAGCGGCCGTTTGAGTTCCGACAAGAAGTCGCTTCGAGCGATCTTCACTTCATAACAGATGCGCTTCATCCCAGTATGCGGTAGAGAATTCAACGCGAATGCGTCCATCCGCTGCGAATCGCCGTTCCTTCTTCCCGTTCCAACGCGCAGTTCACGAAAGTAGAGCCACTCGGCTTGCGAACTATGCATCGCGTGCTCCAAGACGTCGAGCAACTGTGTCGCGGTCAACGCTTCCGGCGCGGGGAGCTGAACCGTCAAGTGAAATCGCCGGCACCGCCATTCCCGGATTATGGCACGCTTAACGCACTTCGACTAGAGCGAAAATGTTTCGTGCCAAAGACGACCCAAACGCAAACAGGGTCATGAATATCATTGCCGGCGATTCGGCGTTCTTGGATTTCCACGCCATCTCACGGAAATCGACGTGCGAGTTGTGTCAGCGATACGTTTTGTCGTCGACCTTGCTGAGATCTACCGTGTCATCGAACACGCCGAGCGTAACGATCGCAAATGTGAAGACAGTATTGTTCGGTTCGATATGTCCGCCGAATGCCTTATCTTCATTTGCCAGCGTCATGTGCGCATGCACCCGGCCATCGATAACATAGCCATTGATACTGATGATATCCGCCGGCGCGGTGGGGTCTTTGACGTAAGTGTTCTTTGATGGGAACTCACGATTGCTCACCGAGTGAATGTGATAGTTCCGCAGCGACCCGACGCCAGACAGAAACACTGCGCTCTTAATCTTCTGCTCCTTTACCATCTTCTCGATGCCGGCAAGCAGATCCGCCTGATATTTGAAGCGCAAAACGACAACCCGCTGTAGCTGTCCGGATATCGCAAACACTTCCGGCACTTTATCGCTGTTTGGTTTCGAATCGCCTTCGACGGTTGTGGCCTTCGTGATTTCCTTAGCGGTACGTTGCGCGGGGAGAATTCCCGCGGCGGCGATGAAAAAGATGAGCAACTTTTTATTCAAGGGAGTCTCCTTACGCGCCAGTAGCTCTTATCAATAACACACAGAGTCGACAGCAACTAGCCTTCGGCCACAGTCTCGGCCACAGCATCGCCATTGCGAAACGCCTCTTCGCGCAGCTCGACTCCAAGCCCCGGACCTTCCGGCGCTGTAACAAATCCTTCTTCCGGAACTCGCTGATAATTTTCGCACAGAGCCCACCGGCGTAGAACGGAACGTCATCCAGGTGGGCATGAATAGCCGCAAAGACTTTGCCCTTGTGCGGCTGCCCGGGCTGGTCTTTTTCTTCGATAATTTCGCTTGTATCTGCTCGCGCCATTGGGCCTTTTACAGCCGCACCGAGCGGCTGTCCACATATTGGCGACTGTTCTCCTGATACTTCGTCGGCGTATTGCAAGTCAAATCGCTGCCCCAGTAAACGCCAGTCCTCCATCAGGAAGTGCTTCACTTACTGGAAATTGGCTGCTTCGTTGTCCACGCCAAGAAAGGCAGGCGTTTTCCCTGTGCCGCCAAGTCGGAACGAAGCCGGGAACCCGTCTGCGGGTCCTTTGCCCTTGTTTGCTACGTTGCCGCGCACTTTCTGGTCGATATAGGAAGTGATATCGACGATTCGGTTTGCCAGGAATACTGCTCGCGCACACGCGTCGGCTTGAGGCCGGCACGATGGTGTTCGGAGTAATCCTTGCGACCGCTAGCCATCCAGCACGCCGCTTCAATCGCCCGCGCGGCAACGAGATGGTCCGGGTGGGGCTGCCGCCCCCTTGTGAATCCCCTGCTTAGCTGTGCCTGACAGCTGCGGAGAATAAGGCCGCCGCCTAAAACATTTGATCGGACAAGTGTCTTGTTAATAAAACCGGACAACTTGACAAGTCAACGACAGTTCCGGTCGGAAATTTCGAAAAGCACGCCCTCATCGTGGTCGGCCCGCCGTCCGCGGGATCACCACTTTGCATGTTACATTCGCGAGGATCGTATCGAGTATTCGTAGCGGACGTCCGGGGTCGCGGAAGGGGAGACGCCGCCACGGAAGAGGTGATGCTCTCGGAGCTTCGAACGACAGAGGAATGATGCCGTGTTGCCGATGTATGTCGCGCGCCCATCTCCGAGTTTTCGCGCCAGATCACGTCGAACGAAATCATACGTTTCACATCCATTGCGCAACGGGGAATGCCGGGGAGCCTACGAGTTGATAAACCGGGACGGTATCTATTTGCCGAACAGGCGAAACGTCATCCCAACCATGATCGTACGTGAATAGCCCGGTGTTGCGTGAATACGCGTACCGGGCATTTGTCCCAGGAGACGTGACTCGTAGTAGTTCTGCGTTTCCCAGTAAGAGCGGTTCAATAGATTGTCAACCGAGAGGTTAAGCTCGATGCCGCGTCGCACCCGTCGCGCAACACCGAGGTCCCACACTGTGTGTCCGGCGGCAAGGATCGCTGGGTCCAGACTATCAAGCCGGTAATGATTAATAGCGCGCATGCGGAGACTTCCACTCCAACCTTTCCAGGATGAGACGGTCAGACCTGCATTGGCCACGAGTCGCGGAGCGTTGGTCACATATTCACGTGGCAGCGTCCCCCGGAATAGCGCGTTCCCTACATCCGTTACACCACCGAAGAGCGATACGTAACGGTTCACTTCCACGCCGAGCTTTGCTTCCCAGCCATAAGCCCGACTCGGGCGCTGAAACTCAAAGGTGCCGTCATCAGCCAGGTAAACTTGCTCCGCCGACCGGTCGATCAGGAAGAAGTCCGTCGTTGCCGATATCCGCCCGAAGTGGTGCGATGTGCCGAACTGAAAGAAATCAGTGTTGGCGATCCGCTGACTGTCGGGCCGTTGGACAATCACCCGGGCGTCGGCCGTGGAGATGCCACGTCCGTAATTCGCGTGCAACGTGAGAGGCAGCCGGTGAGATGGCGTATAGGCAATGCTCGCCTTTGGTTGCCACCGCCCGGCTGTCTGAGTCCCGCTTCCTTCGGGCGTTACCTGGTCTGCAACAGCCGAAGCGAAAATAGTCGTACCGCAATCCACCACCAAGCTGCAAGCGATTTTCGAACAGGTTCAATGACTCCTGCACGTAGCCCGCGCCGTTCGTAACCCGCGCATGAGCCCGCGTCAGAATATCTACCGGAACTCTGCCGATGCGTGAATCCAGCGCAACGAGAATGTGATTGTCGTGATAGTTCGCGCCGCCCGTAAAGAGCGCCTGGACACCACCGATTGTATGAGGTCGGATGTACTGCGCGTTTGCCCCCTGCATCAAGCGCGAGTCGTGCTGCTGAATGCCATCGCCGCGCTCGGGGTCATTGAGGAAATATGTGAAGTTCGAGAATAGATCGAACAACGATCGACCCACAAAGCCATCGAGTTTAAGTACGCTTCCGCTCTCTCCCTCATGACGCCAATATGCCGCGAGCGTTCCGTTGCCCACACGTCCGCCCTGCGTGGGATCTATGCCGCCAAAAGGGTCCAATCGACCCGCAACGACCTCGTCCAGCGGAATTTGCCCAGAGGAGGTAAATTCATTGCGTCCACCATTGAGCTTCACGCCAAACGTGTTGGCGGCCGACAGCCGCCGGAGCCAGTTTGCCGTGAGGTTGTCGCGCCGATAGCCGAGTGGAGTGATGAACGGTCCGTCCGTATAGGAACCTTCATAGGCAATCAGAGCGTCGCCATTCCGAACTTCGGGACTGTACCCCATAAAGCCTCGCAGGCTGCCGAAAGACCCACCCTGGATGCGTGTGGTGAGCTTATCGGGCAAGGATTCACGCAACCGGATATGAACCACACCCAATCCACTAAAATCGCCGTACTCAGGACTGAACGGGCCATTGATGAGCGTAACCTCCTGCACCAACTCGGGCGAGATGCTCTTCAACGATCCGAGATAGCCTTGGCCGTGACCTTGTGTGGTCTGGTTCTGCTGAACATTGTCGACCAGCACTTTCAGCCCCCCGTTCACGCCGCCATGATCGAGATTGAAACCGAAACGTCGAATCTCGAGCGATTTGCCCCCACCTTCGTGCTGGCCCGCGTTAATACCGGCTCCGAGCACATGCAGGAGTTGGTCATCCCGTCCGAACAGCGTCCGGTTGAACACTTCGCTATCACGGCGATCTACAGTGGGCTGTATGGGAGAGGCGGTGATCACGATACTCGTGTGGACGGGCGGAATCACCGGCCCTTCCGACGCCGCCGCTTTATCGGTGTCGCCAGCCACTTGAGCCGACAACCGCACCATCGAACAGAAAAGGCCTAAGAAGAGGAACTGCCGCGTATACACGTCCGGTAGCACGATTCTCACTTTTGTAATACCCACAATAACACTACGGGGCGGACTGGATTTCGGATTTACCGAATGTGAGAATCGCCTTGGGTGTTCGACGCCGTCCTAGCGTACGCGAACGATGGCCTCCGTCCACTTATTCAGTTCGCGACCTCCGAAAGCAATATCTGCGGTCAGGATGTGCAGGCCTTTCTCCCCCGCACGCGCACGGAGAGTAACCGCTCCGTCGGCGCGGCCATTTAAGGTCAGGTCCTTCTCGGCGCTTACGGCGGTCCATCCGGACGGCAGATTCCACTTCACACGATACGTCTGGCGGTTGGGATCGTGGTTCGTAATGCGTAGCTGCAGTTCTACTATGTCGCCAGTGCTGACTGTCGAGCCGTATGGAAACATTCGGGTCCACGACTCATCGGTCATATAGTTGATGTCGGGCCACGGCGCCATCTCTTTCAAAGGCAATGAACGGTTTACCAGTTCCTTCTGCATGCGCGCAATCTGCACCTCTGAGTAGCGGAACATAGGTTCCACGTGTTGGTTCAGGAGCCACGTGTTGCGCGGGAGCGATGCGATTCGCCTGAGGCAGTATTCGTATCCTGCCCCGGGGCGCAGGATGTTTCGGTTCTGCATGCAGTAGTCATCCATGCCTGAGGGTGTAAACGAATCACCGACGAACAGAAATGTCTGGCCGTCATCGCGCCTGGCAACCAAGCCACCGTGGTAGAGCGTTTGTCCTGGGAAATACCAGAACGTAAACTCCCACTCGTTCCACCGAAGTGTCTCGCCGTCGCGCTTGGACCCCTTTGTCCGTATTGGCCGCGTTGTCAGGCAGGGCAGACGGAATGCGCCGGGATTGTCGAGCACTTCGCGCATCGGCTCTGTGAAGTACACGGTCGATCCAAACTCCTTCGCCACATCATTCACGTAATCGGTATGGTCATCGTGATAGTGCGTGATCCAAATTCCGTCCAAGCGATTGATCTTTCCGTTCGCGCGCAGTGCTTGGAGTTCCGGCAGGATCTTGCGATATCCCGCGTCGACCAGAAAGGCGGCTCCCGTACGCGACACGATCAGCCTGGAGTTTCCAATCGCCGTGATGTCACCCGGCAACTTCGCCTGCTCGGCCATCGGCATCACGTTCATCGAACGTTCGACGCCACGCGAGCGGATGGCATGGTTCTCATCGCCCCAATACCAGCGCAGGGCGTCTGTTTCGAAATGGCTGGCTAGAAAGGTTTGGAGTCGGACTATCAGCCGGTTGATGGATGTCTTGGGGTCAGTAATAGCAGGACCCCTTACCGGAAGGATGATGTCGGGTTTGGCCTCGGAAATTTTTCGGAGGCTTTGAATCAGATCGCCTGCACGTGCCGCGTAGCCGTGGTAACCGCGAGCCTTCGCTTCCGGCATTGCGTCCTGGAGACTATACAGATCAAAAATCTGCCCGTCCCCATAGATCAGATCTCCGGTACAGGCAATTCGTTTTCCTCCCGCTTCGATCAGATACAGACGGCGCCCGGCGTATATCCAGGCGTGCTGATTACCCGGATTCGACTCTTCCCTTCCTCGAGGGCGTCTCCATCAGATACTGTACTTGCGATCGGGAGAGCCTCGGTAGGCGCCTTCGTGCTTCGCTGCGCGTAATCGTGGAATCGGGCGTTCTCCAGTGTCACCCAGAATTGGGATGGATTCTCAAACAACTCGCGTTCGGCTGCCGGCACAACGTAGCCTCCCTTGCCGACCGGCAGCGTACCCGAAATAATGTCCCGCCTGGCGTGTGTGAGCAGCACCCGGGTAACGCTGCGCGCGCCCTGGGGAACACCATATATGGCCGTGGGGCCACCGAGCATGACCGTGTTCGCGGCGCCCTCTCCTGGAATGTAATCCCCTCGGGTAGTGCGCCAAATCCAAATAAGGCCGGCGCGACGACCACAAACGATAAACCCGGTAAACGCATGGCGACAATCTTACATCGCCATTGCCCATCGTTGAACACGAAATTCACCCTGATAAGATCTGATAACGTTTTTGCGGTACGATTCCGCAGTTCGAATTCCAAGGAGTTAAATCTGAATGAATCCAATCGGCCGAGTCATAACTCTGCTCGTTGTGATGATGCTTCCGGGGTTTATCCTCGCGCAAAGTTCTGATGCCGTTCTCGTCGGCATCGTGGTTGATTCATCCGGTTCTGTGCTGCCCGGCTCGACAGTTGCTGCAACCAACACAGCTACCGGAGTTACTCGTCAGGTGGTGTCGAATGAGACCGGCGCCTATCAGATCGGACCGTTAACGCCGGGTACCTACGAAGTCCGGTCAAGCCGTACGGGCTTCAAGATCCGAAGATCCAAAACAACGTTATTCTTCAAACCGGCGCGACCTTGAAGGTGGACTTTTCTCTCGACGTCGGTGACATTGCCGAGCGTGTGGAGGTCACCGCAGACAGCTCCGATGCTGCAGACGCAGGAGACGTCGGTCGGCGGCGTTATCACGACGCAGCAACTCGAGCGGATCCCGGTCAACGGACGCAATTACACGCGACTGCTCGTGCTGATGCCCGGAACCAGCGACGTCCGGCGGAGCCAGGGACGCGGCGATCTTGTCGGGCGCGCAGATGGTTTCTGTTAACGGCCAGCGCACACAGGACAACAACTACTCGCTCGATGGCGTGGACAACAACATGATGTTCATGAACTCGCCCGGGCGGTTCGCCGCCCATGGATTCCATTCAGGAGTTTCGTGTCGCCACCGGTAATTCCGCGGAGTACGGACGGTCGGCCGGCGCGAACGTTAACGTGGCGATCAAGTCCGGCAGCCGCGACCTGCACGGCAGTTTGTATGAGTACTTCCGCAACGACAAGTTGGATGCGAATGAGTTTTTTGCAAACCGGCAGGGCCGGGGCAAGGTCCCATTCCGTCAAAACCAGTATGGCGTCTCGCTTGGCGGTCCGGTCGTCATCCCGAAGATGTACGCGGCCGTGATAAGACGTTCTGGTTCGCAAGTTGGGAAGGGTTCCGGCTGGCGGCGCGGTCAGACGGCTCAAAATGCCGTACCAACCGGACGCCATGCGGAACGGAGATTTCTCCGGATTAACAACGAGAATCTATGACCCGTTGACGGGCACGCCAAATGCGCAGGGCCAGATCATTCGCCAGCCATTTCCGGGCAACATCATTCCTGCAGAACCGGATCAATCCAGGCATGAAGGCCGTAGTCGATAAGTTGATGCCCCGTGCAAACCGCCCGGGCTTAACCAACAACTTTCTCCAGACGGAAGGCGCAGCAACGATCGCGACATGTTCGTTGCTCGAGTCGACCACAGCTTCGGCCAGAAACGACGTGATCTGGGGCCGGATGCTCCGGCAGAAAGTCGGTGAACTCACTCCTGCTGGCTCTGCGCTCTACGTCAGTGAGAATCGATACGATGTTCAGAACTACGGAGCTGGATGGAACCACATCTTCGGTCCCTCCACTGTGCTGGAAGCGAGGTACGGCTTCAACAATCCGAACAACCCAGGCTGCCCGGTATTCCGCAATGGACTCACGCGCGCCGGAGTATTGAGCGCGCGAACGTCAACTCTGTTCGACACTGCCGCACTATGCGACACGCAAGTGAATTTCGCGCGCAGGGTATCTGACGGCCGGCGGCGGTGGCGGTGAGACGATTCAGGATCGGGATCATCAGTTCACCGGGAAGCTGTCGCATGTCATGGGGACGCCACTCGCTGAAGATGGGCGGCGGTTACACCTGGCGCACGATGGATGCGCAGTACTCGAATCCGACAAACGGCGACGCGCACGTTCTGGACGGCTCTTACTGCTTCTGACAATGATGCGGGCTCGGGGAACTCCTTCGCGACAATGCTCCTTGGATACCCGAGCTACATCCGGCGCGGCTTCACGATTCCGGCGCTGTTCGCGCAGCAGCCGTACTACGAAGCCTTCATCCAGGACGACTGGCGCGCGACGGACAAGCTGACGGTCAACGTCGGCTTGCGCTGGGAGTCGGGCATTCGACCATGGGACGCCAACAACGCGCTCGGCAACCTGCTGGTGACCCGCGATGCGCAACGGCGCGTTGAAGGCCGAATTGATGTGGGCTGGTGTCAATCCACTTCCCGATCCGCGACGGGTCAAGTAAACTCGCCGCCGCAAGACGTTGGTTATCGGCCGTTCGCTGATGGCGAGCGACATGAACAACTTCGCTCCGCGTCTCGGCCTCGCCTACCAGCTTATCGAACAGGACGGTGCTCCGCGCGGGCGTGGGCATCTTCTTCAACACCACGTTCATGCAGGAGATCAACGACCTGCGTAAGTTCTGGCCTTATCTGCCACAGCAGGAGATCAGCCCGAACACAGGCGGGTCAGGTTAACTTCAGCATCACCGATCCAGGACCGGGCTTCGGGAGTACGCAGGCGATCGGCGGCTGGCCGCAGAACCCGGACAATCGCACGCCGTACTCACAGCAATGGAACTTCATGGTGCAGCATCAGCTGATGGACGATATCGCAGTCGACGTCGGCTATGTCGGGTTCGTCGAATCGAAAGCAGATCGGCTATCTACGGCTGGAACAACGCGCCTACGCCAGGTCCGGGCGCGGTCGATCCGCGCCGCTTGCTGGCGGGTTCCGGCTTTACCGGGAACATGGATGGCGGCAGCAACACGTTCAATTCCGAATACAACGCCCTTCAGGTGAAGGTTACGAAGCGATTCAGCCGTGGACTGCAGGTGCTGGGAAACTACACCTGGGGCAAGTGCATGGACGATCAGTCCTCACTTGCGGAAGGCAAGTACCAGGACATCATGAATCTTCGTGCCGACTGGTCGCGTTGCAGCTACGACATCACCCATGCCTTCAAGGTCGGGTACGTGTACGATCTGCCATTCGGACGCGGCCGCCAATTCGGCGGCAACTGGAACCGATTTACAGACGCCTTCTTGGGCGGCTGGGCATTGGAAGGCATCGTGCAGGTGCAATCCGGTACGCCTTCGAATGTCCGTACCGGCGGGGATCGTGCGAACGTCGGCAAAACGAACGAACGACCAGATGTCCTGCGCAACCCGAATCTGCCGACCGAGGAACGCACGGTGGACCGCTGGTTCGATACAAGCGCGTTCGTATTGCCGGCTCAGTACACGTTCGGCAACGCAGGCGCGTACCTCGTTCATGACGATGGAAGGCAAAGCTTCGATCTCTCCATCGCAAAGAGGTTCCGCGTAGTCGAGGAACACACGCTCGAGTTCCGAGGTGAGTTCTTTAACTTCCCGAATCATACGAATTTCGGCGCTCCAGGTTCCGGCGGTTACGTACTCGGAACACCGACGTTCGGCGTAATCAATTCGACCACCGCGGCACGCCAGATACAATTAGCCTTACGCTATGCGTTCTGAGCGGGCTTGATGTGGATGTTCCTTCGAATCGTTGTCCTGATCCCGGTGAGCTTTGGACTCACCGGGATTTGCTTTTGTCAAGGGATCGCAACACCTAACCTTCCGCCGGTTCCGCGCGCGAAGCCTTCGGGCGCTCAATTTGAATCAACTTTTGTGGATGTCGCGGCTTTGGCGGGCCTCACAGCGCGATTCGTTCAGGGTAATCCTTCGAAGAAGATGTACATCATAGAGGCAAACGGTACAGGCGTGGCGTTCCTCGACTTCAACGACGATGGTCTGCTTGACGTCTTTCTCGTGAATGGCTCGCGCTTTGAGCCGATGGCAAAAGGCAAAGAATCGTCGAGTCATCTGTACGAGAATCGCGGCAAAGGCAAGTTCGCCGACGTCACTTCCACTTCCGGTATGGCGCGGTCCGGGTGGGGCAATGGTGTGTGCTCGGGCGATATTGACAACGACGGCAAAGAAGATCTTTTCGTCACCTATTGGGGATTGAATTCGCTTTTTCGTAACAAGGGCAGCGGGCAGTTTGAGGACATTGCCAAGAAGGCCGGCGTAGCAGGACCCAAGGAGTCCTGGAGTACAGGTTGTACGTTTCTGGACTATGATCGCGATGGTCAAGTCGATCTTTTCGTCACCAGCTATGTGGAGTTCGACCTCAAGACGACACCACTGCCTGGACAGCATGCCTACTGCACGTTTCGTGATAGGCCCGTGTTTTGCGGTCCCAGGGGACTGCCGCATGGTAGCGCGAAGTTATATCGCAATAACGGAGACGGGACATTTGCCGACGTTTCAGTCCCCACCGGAGTTGCTAAAGCGAATGGGTTTTATGGTTTCACTGCGACGGCAGCCGACTTCAATGGTGACGGGTGGACAGATATCTATGTCGCCAGCGATTCGACGCCCAGCCTCTACTTCCGCAATAACAAGAACGGCACATTCACCGAATTAGCGACTGAAGCCGGGATTGCCTACAACGAGAATGGAACAGAGCAGGCGGGAATGGGCGTCGCGGTTGCGGACTTCAACAACGACGGATTTCTCGACATCACAAAGACGAACTTTATTCGCGACTATCCGAATCTTTACAGAAACTCCGGAAAGGGCTTCTTTGAAGACCTTGCCGTATCGGCGGGGCTTGCCGTAAACCCTCAGTATTTGTTGTGGGGTGTCGGACTGGAGGATTTCGACAACGATGGCCGCCGCGATTTGTTTCAAGTGTCCGGGCACGTTTACCCGGAGTTGCAGACGTTGGACCCGAGCGAGAGCTATGCCACACCAAGGCTTATCTATCGTCAGTTGCCGAACGGTAAATTCGAGGATGTTTCCTCGCAGTCAGGACCCGGTGTCCTTGCAAAGCACTCGAGCCGTGGGGCGGCATTCGGTGACTTCGATAATGATGGAGACGTCGATGTTCTCATCATGAACATGGACGAGCCGCCTTCGTTGCTGCGCAACGATCTGCAAAATGACAATCGATGGCTCAAAGTGAAATTGGTAGGAACGAAATCCAACCGATCGGCCATCGGGGCGGTGGTTACGGTGCAGACGGCAGGTGAATCCCAGACAGCGGCCGTGTTGAGCCAATCGAGCTATCTTTCAGTAAACGACTCGCGTCTTCATTTCGGACTGGGCTCTCACGACAAAATAGGCCGGATTTCGGTCAGATGGCCGTCGGGCGCATCTGAAGAGTTTGGCGGCGCTCGCGTGAACACAACGGTTGTGCTTACGGAAGGCGCCGGTACGGCGAAAATTATCACACTCTCGAAATGAGTTGGTTGGCGATATTGTTGCTGTGGGCTCAGGGCGCCGATCCGGAGGCGCTCTCGGCGCGCGGTCTCGAGATGGCGCAACAACGCCGCTTCACTGAGGCTGAGCAGTTGTGGAAGCAGGCGCTGGAGATGTCCCCCAAGCTGTATTCCGCGGCTTTCAACCTCGGGTACATGTACCACTCCCAGCGGCAGCCAGCGAAAGCAGAACCGTATCTAATCCAAGCTGTGGCGGCCAATCCGAACGAGTTCGGCGGACGTTATCTGCTCGGCGTGGTGTACTCGCAATCCGGGCGCGTGGATGATGCATTGAAGCAATGGCGAGCGGCCCTCGACTTGCGACCGAATGATGTGAAGCTCATTCAGGTGATGGCTGTCGAGTATGGGAAGGGACGATACTTCCGGGAAGCGGCGACAGTGGCTGAACGTGGGCTCGCGTTGAAAACAGATGATCCTGCGCTGTATCTTGTCGCCATCAAGGCTCATCAGGACAGTAACGATCATGAGGCTGCGCTGAAGGTCGCCGGACAGATGGTTCGGAAATTTCCGGATCTTGCCCGCGCGAATTTCGAATACGCCTACGAGTTGAACCGTACGGGCCGTCCGGACGAAGCGGAGCCATTCCTGAAGAAAGCGATCGCCGCTGACCCCAACTACGAAGAGCCTTTCTTTCTGCAGGGCGAGATCCTATCGCGCGCATCACGGTGGGAAGAGGCGATCGCAGTCCTTCCGGCGCGCGACTCAGCTCAGGCGCGACTATATCGTTGCTTGGATTGCGCTTGGACGAGCGCTAATGAGCGCGGGCCGTTATGACGAGGCGGAAGCGGAGTTACGACGAGCCGTCGAGATATCTCCGGCCCATCCGCAACCCCACTTGATGCTGTCGCAACTCTACTTCCGCATAGGAAAGGAAGATCTGGCGGCGAAAGAAAAGCGGCTTTCACTTCGTCTGCGCAAGGAGAATCGCGAGACGATGGAAGCTCCGCAAGGTCGACCCTTTATCAAGTGATGCGGCCCCGTTGATCAAACATCTACAATGGAACCGAATATTCCCGGCAATGATGTATGAACGCGTTATGCTCGTTTCCGCGCTCGCTGCAGCGCTCCTTCCAGGCCAGACGGATTGGCCGGTGTTTGGGCACGATCCTGGAGCCAAACGCTTTTCTCCGTTGAAACAGATCAATGTCGGAAACGTTGCTCGCCTGCAGCATGCATGGACGTTTCACACGGGCAAACCGGGATCGGAGGGTATTCCGATCGTCGTTGGCGGTGTGATGTATGTGACCGCGGCAAACGGCCTGTTCGCAATCGAGCCCGAGACAGGAAAACAGATCTGGCATTACGAGGCGACGCAAGTCGCGCTGCGCGGTATGGCCTATTGGCCCGGAGACAAGACGACGCATCCCCGCGTGTTCGCCGGCGTCAAAGGCGGAATGGTCGCGGTGGATGCCATTACCGGTAAACCTGCTACCGGATTCGCGAACGAAGGTCTTCTGGATCTGAAGCAGGGAGTCCTGGGCGATCTGCCCGACGGTCGCCTCTCACTGCAGTCGCCTCCTACTGTGTACAAGAACATCGTGATCACCGGAAGCGCCAATGGTGAAGGCGCTCCGTCAGCGGGATTGTACGGGGACATTCGAGGTTGGGATGCATACACGGGGAAGCTCGTATGGACCTTTCATACGGTGCCTCGGCCGGGAGAAGCAGGTTATGACACCTGGCCACCAAACGCGTGGAAGAATCGTTCCGGCACGAACGCTTGGGGATTTCTCACACTCGACATGAAGCGCGGCATCGTTTATGTGCCGCTCGGATCACCAACGGACGATTTCTACGGAGCCGATCGCCATGGCGACAACCTGTACGGCAATAGTCTCGTCGCGTTGGATGCGGCAACCGGAAAGCTCAAGTGGTATCAACAACTCGTCCGTCATGATCTTTGGGATTTCGATCCGGCCGCTGCGCCGATCCTCTTCGATGCAACGCGAAACGGCCGTACAATCCCCGCGGTCGCTCAAATCACAAAGATGGGTATTCTGTTCGCCTTCGATCGAGTGACCGGCAAACCTCTGTACGGGATGGAGGAGCGTCCGGTGCCGCAGAGCACGGTTCCCGGGGAGAAAACTGCAGCCACGCAGCCCTTCCCGTTGAAGCCGCCTCCACTCTCACGAGTCGAGTTCACGAAAGAAGAAATCTACGACCTGACACCAGAGCACGCCGCGTTTTGTCGCGATCTTTTCGAACGCAATGAAATGAAAATCGGCAGCCTGTACACGCCTCTCGGGCTCGAAGGGAATGTGCTGATGTTCCCGAGCACGCTGGGTGGCGGCGGATGGGGCGGCGTATCGAACGATCCGACTCTCGGATACCTGTTTACCAACGTGAACAATCTAGGGCAATGGGGTCACATGGAGAAGAAGACGGATCCCGCGACAGGCCAGGTGACGTATCGACGAACCTCGGCCTACGGTACGTATGCGCGCTTCTGGAACCGTGACACGCGAATCCCCTGCTCCAAGCCGCCGTTCGGTGAACTCGTGGCCGTAGATGTACGCACAGGCGATATCGCCTGGCGCACGCCTCTGGGAACCATTCCTGCCCTGGAAGCGCTTGGTATGAAGAACACGGGGGCGCCCAGCCTGGGAGGCAGCATCGCTACCGCGGGCGGCTTGGTCTTCATCGCCGCCACGAACGATAGCCGCTTCCGCGCGTTTGAGTCGAAGACAGGCCGGCTGGTGTGGGAACAGCCGATCGATGCCAACGGTCACACGATCCCGATTACATACCTCGGGAAGGACGGGAAACAATACGTTGCCATCATGGCGGGCGGAGGTGGCGGCTATTTCGGCGGCACGCCGAGCGACAGTGTGATGGCGTTCGCGCTAGGAAAAGATGAAGCGCCCCAACCCCTGCCGCCCTTGTCACGCGCCGAGCCCAAAGAAATGCCAGCGAAAATGGCAGGACCCGTGGTCCTGCCGAATGGGCCGGGAAAGGCTCTCGTCCAGCGGACCTGCGGTGGCGCGTGTCATGGGATGGATACCGTGACCGGGGTGCGGCGTGATCGCGCAGCGTGGACCGCGATGATCGAGAACATGGTGGCTCGAGGGGCGAAGGTCAAGGAGACCGACATGAAGGCAATCGTCGACTACCTTGCCACTCATTTCGGAAAGTAATAGTAACCCGGTCCTTGCAGATGACCAAGGACGATCGAGCGGCAACGCACGAGATACGTGTTTGACCAGACGACTCGTGCGCTCACCTGCTGGAGCAGAACGAGCTTGAGCAGTGCGATTACACACCTTACAACGTGATGGTGATTAGTACACACGTCGGAAGCAGACTTTCGTCAGTACGGGTCTATCTTGAACGCCGCGTCTCAAACTTCGGTGGTTATCCGTGCGTCACCGACGGCTTGATTCAGGGCGCGTTTTGAACAGGAGGTAGCGGGCGCAAACGCAACGCCTAACCTGGGTGCGCCGTTTAAAGCAGCAGCGACACGGATGGCGAGTAACGAGCGGAGTATTTTTAAATCCGCAATTCAAAAGATTAAGAAAACGGTGTATAGACCACTGATGGGCTGCGCAAATAGGTTTTCTCAATTGTTTTAGATGCGGAGAAGAATGTTTATAGGTCCGATCCAAGACGCCGGCCTATGATTGTTCAACACGGTGAAGTCATGACGATCAGATTACGGGCAGGTCGACAAATCCACGTGCTATCGTGGGCTTGAATGAGGGTTGTTGTCTTCGGAAAATCCGGCCAGTTGGGCCGCGAATTGGTGCGGGTGTTCTCCGGACGGGGCCATCAGGTGATCGGATTTCAACGCTCTGAAGTTGATGTGACCGACGATTCTCGCGTGGAACATGCCATAGCCACCGCCACCCCGGACATCGTGGTCAACGCAACTGCGTACAACATGGTGGATGTTGCGGAAAAGGAACCGGACACCGCCTTTGCAGGGAATGCGCTAGCAGTCAGAAATATGGCGGTTGCGTGCCGTCAGGCCGATGCACGGTTTGTTCATTTCTCTACTGATTATGTGTTTGATGGGACGCTAGGGAGGCCCTACGTCGAAGAAGATCCCACGCACCCGGTGGGAGCTTACGCTGTCTCCAAATTGGCAGGTGAACTCTACGCGCAGGCCTACTTGGATGAACCGCTCATCATCCGAACATCCGGAGTCTTCGGGCCGGGAGGACTGCATACGGCTCGCGGCAACTTTGTCGAGGTGATGCTACGTCTCGCCAACTCGGGCCAGCCGATCCGGGTCGTCGAAGACTTCGTTGCCTCGCCTACCTACGCCCCCGAACTGGCTCTCCGAACCGCTGACCTCGTTGATAAGAAGCAAAAGGGAGTCTTCCATGTCGGCGGAGGCGCGGCAGTCTCCTGGTTCGACTACGCAAAGCTCATTTTCGAAGTCGCCGGTATTGCGCCGGAGTTAAAGCCGAGCAATGAACGCGAACATCGTACGCTTGCACGCCGTCCCAAGTTCTCCGCCTTATCAAACTCAAAAATGGAGCGATGCGGCATAACACCGATGCCTCCGATGCGTGAGGCGGTCCAAGACTATATGAATCGGCGGAAATACGAAGTTGCAGTCGTGTAGCGCAAGCTCACGATTCTCGTGAAGAAAATCCCGTAACGCACCGCAGGCCTGTCCGTCTTCCATGTGGCATAGTCGTGACGACGCTTCGATCACATACAGCGATCACCGTTAGGAACGTTCGAGCAGGCGACGTTACAATTGGAGAGCACTGATGCGCTTACACCAATTGCAGAATAAACGGGAAATTCCACGCAAGCTCACTCGAGAGCGCGCTCAATGAGCTATCGCGTTCTCGTGGTGGAGGATAATCCCGCAGACGTTTACCTGATCAGATCCGCTCTGAGCGAGTATGCCATTGCGGCTGATATCGAAGTAGTGTCCGATGGGGAGCGGGCCCGATCGAAAGTCAATGGATTTCAATCGGAATCCGAACAGTGGCCCGACATTGTTCTATTGGACATCAATCTTCCTAAGATCGATGGACTCGAACTGCTGCAGCGCCTCGCCTCCGCCCCATGTCCGATCGTCGTTATGAGTTCGTCCCAATCCCCAACGGACCGTCAGCGCGCACTCGACCACGGCGCCGCCTGCTACTTCTGGAAACCGACGGACTTGGACGGTTTCCTGCGACTCGGTGTCGTCGTGTCTGATCTTCTTACGCGAAAGATCGGTCATCATAGTGGCTGATGCGACCGTCGACGCGAACGCTTCCACTCTTCCTGTCCCTTTCTCTCGCCGTGGCTGCCATACCCACCCTGAATGAGTTGAAGAATATGACGGCGCGGTTTGCGCCGGTGGAGTTGCGCGTCGACACCTCCAACCTCTCCGGCGGAGACAAGCAGGCGCTCGCGAAACTCATTGAAGCCGCTCGCTTGATCGATCACCTGTTCCTCCAGCAGTTGTGGAGCGGCAATCTGAAGCTTTACGCCGAACTCCAAAAGGACCCCTCCCCCTTGGGGAAAGCGAGACTTGAGTATTTTTGGCTCAACAAGAGCCCTTGGTCATCGTTGAATGACCACCAGGCGTTCCTTCCGAATGTTCCCCCCAGGAAGCCTGCGGGAGCAGCGTTTTACCCGGAAGACATGTCGCAGGCGGAGTTCGAATCGTGGGTGAAGACCCTGGATCCGGCCCGTCAGCACGAAGCGACCGGTTTCTTTACCGTCATTCACCGTGATAACGGTACGTTGAAGGCCGTCCCCTATAGCGCAGAGTACAAGGCTGATCTTGCGCGGTTGGCAGGCTTGCTCCGCGATGCCGCCGCAGCTACATCGAACGCCACGTTGAAGAGGTTCCTCACATCGCGAGCGACGGCTTTCGGTTCTAACGATTACTACGAGAGCGACGTCGCGTGGATGGATCTTGACGCCCCGTTAGATATCACAATCGGACCTTATGAGACCTATAACGATGAGTTGTTCGGCTACAAAGCCGCCTTCGAGGCCTACATCACCCTGCGAGACGACGCCGAAACGGACAAGGTAAAGTTCTTTTCTTCGCGACTTCAGGAGATCGAAAATAACCTTCCCATTGATCCGAAATATCGCAATGCGAAAATTGGAGCCTTGGCGCCGATCAGGGTAGTAAACGAGATCATTTCCTCCGGCGATGCTGCGCATGGAGTACGGACCGCTGCTTTCAACCTTCCGAACGACGAGCGTGTCGTCCGTGAGAAAGGGAGCAAACGAGTAATGCTGAAGAACGTGCAGGAAGCTAAGTTCAAAACGATCCTGCAGCCTATTGCGGCGCGCGTTCTCGAGACTTCGGTGCGGGCCGACCTGAGCTTCGATGCGTTCTTCACCCACATTCTCGCGCACGAATTAACGCACGGCATCGGACCGCACACGGTCGGCCAATCCTCGCCTCGCAAGGAGTTGAAAGAGTTGTACAGCGCGATCGAAGAAGCCAAAGCCGATATTTGTGGTCTGTTCATGCTGCAGTACATGTTTGATCACAAGCTACTCCCCGGAGGCGCCGACGTAGAGCGACAGTTGTACACAACGTTCCTGGCATCATCATTCCGCACGTTACGATTCGGCATTAGCGAGGCACATGGCAAGGGAATGGCTTTACAGTTCAACTACCTGACCGACAAAGGCGCATTCAAAACATCGAACGGGAGATTCGCCCTCGATTTACCAAAGATGAAGGTAGCCGTTCGCGACCTTGCGCACGACTTGCTCACGATTGAAGCTACCGGTGACTATGCCGGGGGCAAGAAGATGTTGACCGAGTTAGCCATTCTGCGTCCTGATCTCAGGACTGCTTTGGATGCGCTGAAAGATATTCCCACCGACATCAACCCGGCTCCCGTCACCGCAAATGCGGTCACGCCCACCGGTCGGGTCACGTTAGAATGGAGCGACACATCGGCATGGCTCTCGAAATACAAGAACGTGAACGGGAGGGGATCATCATCCTCGATTTGAAAGGCCGATTGATTGTCGGCGAGCCCGTCTCGGGCCTTCGCGAAAAGGTGCGCGAATTGATCGACGACGGGAAACTCAACATCATCCTGGATCTCGAAAACGTCGATTACATCGATTCGACCGGACTAGGCGGGCTCGTGATTAGTTTCACCAGCGTCAAGAAAGCCGGCGGCGCCCTTAAGATTCTCAAGTTGAGCAAACGGAACATCGAGTT
This sequence comes from Bryobacteraceae bacterium, assembly GCA_963825845.1. GTDB lineage: Bacteria > Acidobacteriota > Terriglobia > Bryobacterales > Bryobacteraceae > DASQDN01. Next base: position 168,442 of record CAWGVL010000048.1, read on the forward strand.
ATTGATCTTAACGAAGCTTACAACTGTCTTCGAAATCTTCATGGACGAGCAGGACGCCATCAACAGCTTCTTCCCTAATCGACAGATCCGAAAGTTTGACATCCTGGATTTCGTTCAACAACAAGAAAATCCTCCGGAGAAGTGAATGCTTGCACCGGGTACCCGAGCGCCTGAAATCCGCGCTACTGAACTGGACGGTACTCAGGTAGCTGTCTCTGACCTGCTCGCCCGGGGGCCGGTTCTAGCGGCCTTCTTCAAGGTCAGTTGTCCGACCTGCCAGTACACTTTTCCGTTTCTCCAGCGCATGGCTGACCGGAAAGGTCTGACAATAATAGGTATTTCGCAGGACGAAGCCGGGCCAACTCGCGCATTCTGTGAAAACCTACGGAGTACGATTCCCTGTTTTGCTGGACGCGGCCGGGAGCAAGTATCCATTGAGCAATGCGTACAAGCTGAGAAGCGTGCCATCCTGCTTCCTCATTGAACCCGACGGCAGTATCTCGATGGCCGTCCAGGGATTCTCTCGAGACGATCTGGCTGCGATCGGTCACAGGTTTCATACGCCCCCCTTTGGAACGAATGAGGACATCCCGGCATTCCGCCCCGGCTGAGGATCCAAGAATTGAGCCCAGTTGGGCTCGAAAGTAATGCGGACCCTGTGCGCGTGCGCTAATCTAAAAACAGCACACGATGTCGAAAATCAACGAGATTCTCGGGTCCGCTGCCGCGATTGCCAAGGGCATGGGTGTCACTTTCCGGGAGATGATGCAGCCGACGCTGACGGATGCCTATCCCGACGCTCCGCCCAATTTCCAGGAGCGGTATCGCGGAGTGCACGTACTGCAGCGCGACGAGAACGGGCTGGAAAAATGCGTTGCCTGCTTTTTATGCGCCGCCGCCTGCCCGGCTGACTGCATCTACATCGAGGCTGCTGAGAACACCGAGAAGGCACGGATCAGCGGCGGCGAGCGATACGCCGAGGTATACAACATCGACTACAGCCGTTGTATATTCTGTGGATATTGCGTGGAGGCCTGTCCGACAGACGCCATCACGCACGGCCACGGTTTTGAGATCGCGAGCTTCAATACATCCACGTTGAATTACAGAAAAGAGCAGTTGCTGGCTCCGCTACCGGCAGGCGCCACGGGGTCAGTGACGGTCAACGAAGAGCCGGTCAGCGCCGGCCACTAGACGTGCAATGATCGGCCCTCAGTGGGCGCTGCCGACTCGCAGCTACTGTAAGCCATATTCGGCCTTGATGGCCTTCAAGTTCTCTATTGCCTGACGTTGAACTGCGCTATCGATCGCGATGCATTGTTGCGTGAAGCGAATCGCCTCGTGAACTTTGATTCGTTCCCCCGCTTCTGCCATCCGATAGTTCACGTATCCGAGGTGGTAAAAGGCCCCCGCAAGCATGTCGGAGTTGCTGAGATATGGCACGGCGGCTCGCAAGTGCCTGTCCGCGGGCGCGAACTTTTCCTGTGTGCTGAATAGTAAGCCCGCCATCCAGTTTGCCGTGCCGAGCATGTGACGTTTCTTGACGTCCCACTCTGCGTCGGAAATGTCTTCGGGCTTCGCTTTCGTCTCGAGCAGTTCCAGCAATTTTAGGGAGTATGCAATGACTTTCGCCTCTTCCTTGCGCTTCTCCATGTAATGCGTCGCGACCATGAGTAGCAGGTCCTCGTTCCACTCACCCTTCTCGAACTGAATCTCCGCAGACGCGACCGCCTCCACGATATCCACCTGCCGGACAACCGCCGTGTGCGACGTTCGCATCTGAGCAAGATATTCGCTCGTTGGATTCCGCTGTTCCAGCGCTTCAATCAGCTCAGACTTGACCTTTGTATCTTTTGTTTGGATCGAAGCGAAGTACAAAGAGTACTCTGTGTACTGCTCCACCTGGCGAGCGTACTCGATCTTCTGCTTCCACACGGCGATCTCTTCGTCGTCACCGTACTCGGGGCGCTTGAGTTGCATTACTTTGTGGGCAACCTTGGATGTCTGTGAAGACCAGAGCCTGATCAGTAGCAACTCTTTCTTTGCCTCGGCGGCACGGAGACAGTTATGGGCAGCCGATAGTTCCAGAGGATCGATACTGAGGATCTTGGCGCCCGTCTCGAATACCTTGTCGTAGTTCTTGTTCTCCAGATGTTGCTGCTGAATGTGTGACAACACCCATGTGGCAGCCTCGTGATTAGGGAACTGAGCCGCAAATTGCTCGAGAAGGAAGAACTTTTTTGCCGCGTCTTTCTCGTTATCGATCTGCTGGAGCAGTTGTCCCTCCTGCGTATCGATCTCGATCAGCAGTTTCTGCCCGAACATGGTCGCGGAACTCAGGGCGCAAACAAGTACCACAAGCAATATCCGTGACATCGGCGCGTCCTCCTTTCCCCGTATCGGCGTAACTCCGGCAGGAGTTTATCAGGTCAATGATTCTTCTACCGTCTGCCGGTACGCCGATTTCCAAGTCAGCGAAGGAATTCGGCGGCACGACAGCTCCAAAATGATACACTTCTTCTTCTTTCAGACCTATATACCGTCGGATCGATAGAGTACTATTTCGATGGCGCCGGTAACTATAATTCCACTGGCATTACACTTATTTCTAAGTATGGATAGGTGACTTGACTGAGTCGTTTGCCAAGAATTAAACCCCTGCGGTGAGTCAGTTGACCACGAGGCCGGGAAGGGTGTAATCTCAATTGCTTCCGGAATGATACTGCCTACAACCTACGCCGCCGCCCTGCTGCTCACGCTTATATCCATGATCTGCTGGGGTTCCTGGGCGAACACATTCAAACTTAGCAAAAATTGGCGTTTTGAACTTTTTTATTTCGACTACGCGTTTGGCGTGTTAATTATGGCCCTGATCGCGGCTTTCACGTTCGGCAGTATGGGCGACGAACTGTCATTCATGGACAACCTGCTGATCACGGGGAAGCGGCAAATGGCCATGGCCATGGCCGCCGGCGGAATCTTCAATCTCGCGAACATGCTTCTGGTAGCCGCGATTTCAATTTCCGGTCTGGCGGTGGCTTTCCCGGTAGGTATCGGGTTGGCACTCGTCATCGGAGTCATTTGGAATTACATCCTGCGCCCTGCGGGAAACCCAGCTCTCTTATTCGGAGGAGCGGCCATCGTGATTCTTGCGATTCTGGTGGATGCGCTGGCTTACCGCAACCACGCCGTAACATCGCAGGCGGGAGGCGCAAAATTTAGTGCCAAAGGCCTGATTCTAAGCCTCGTTAGTGGCGTCCTTATGGGTTCGTTTTATCCTCTCGTGGAGATGTCGCGAGAGGGCGAGATCGGGCTCGGTCCCTATGCGGCAGGCGTGATGTTTTCGATCGGTGTTCTTATCACCACGTTCATCTTCAATCTATACTTCATGAACCTTCCGGTGCAAGGCGAGCCGGTACCGATCACCGCATATCTCCACGGCGGGATGAAGAATCACCTCCTCGGGCTTATCGGAGGAATGATTTGGTGTGGAGGCGCGATCACGAACTTCGTCGCCGCAAGCGCGCCGCCGGACGTTAACGTCGGACCCGCGATGAGCTATGCGATGGGCCAGGGCGCTACGTTGATCTCGGCACTATGGGGGCTGCTGGTCTGGAAAGAGTTTGCAGGCGCGACCTCTCGCGTCAGAACCCTGCTGACTGTGATGATTGTCTTGTTCGTCATTGGGTTAGGGATGGTCTCCGTAGCCCCACTATACGCCAGCTAACAGCGAATCCAGCCGATCGAGTACGGCTTTCGGATCGGTGGCAAAGCTACCCTGCGCGATCTGCGCTGACCCGCCTCCCTTGCCGCCGACGTCCGCAAATAGCTGCTTGAGAACGTTGCCGGCATGGATACCCGTACGCGGATCGCTCGCGATCAGCACCGCAGGTGGTTGCTCCGTGATTGCGAAAAAAACGGCATGCCCCTCCGCGACAAACGACTTGGCTTCCGCGCGAATATCATCTGGAAATGGACCTTGCGCAAGGAGACGCGAGTGAACTTTCAAACCTCGCCCATTCGCTTCGGTCTTCGCGTAGAGCATCCGTCCGCGAAGTTCGCCCAGTTCGGACTCCAATTTACGGCGGAATTTATCTCCGTCCTTCAACTTCTCCGCTTGCGTCGACACAAGAGCCGGTACTTCGTCGGGCGAGGCGGAGAAGGAACGGGCCGCAGCTTCCAGAGCAGTGAAGTCCGCGCGAGCTCGCCGAATCGCCCTGTTGCCGCACAGAAATTCCAAACGCGAATTTCCACGAATCTTCTCCGTGGAACGCAGCAGAATCGCGCCGATCTCGCCTGTAGTCTGAACGTGCGTTCCGCCGCAAGCGCTCCGGTCAAGATTCGCGATAGATACGATTCGCAACGTACCTGATCGGTCCGAGGCTTTCCGCAGACCCTCAACCAACGAAGCATCTTCAAACGTCACGGACACCGGTCGGTCCTCCTGCACGATCTCATTTGCCCTGAGTTCAGCGGAGGTGATTTGCTCTGGGGTCAGAGAAGAACAAGCGAGTTCGATCGTAGAGGAGACCGCGCCCATGTGAAAACTGAGAGTCCGGATGTCATACAGGTCGATGAACACGGCGGAGAGGAGGTGCTGACCGGTATGCTGCTGCATGTGGTCGAATCGGCGACTCCAATCGACCTCGCACTCGACCTCCGGCAGCGAAAGAGGCTCCTTGAGGACGTGAACGATCCGCCCATCCTCGTCGAGAACATCGGCGACCGCCAGTCCGCCTACGCGTCCGGTGTCGTGCGGCTGGCCGCCCGATGTAGGATAGAAGGCCGTTTGGTCCAGTACTACGCGCAGACCGCCTTCAAGAACGCGCGCCCGGAAGGCAGTGCGATACGAATCTTCGTAATAGAGGCGACCTGTCTCGTTGCTCAATAGGGGAAGCCTTGCGGTACTAGGATTATCTTCCATCATAGATCCTATGAAACGGTTGCCAAACGCCTGATACTGCGTCTAAGCGATAATAAAATCACAATGTTCCGTACCATCCGGGAGCAGATCGATACGATCTTCCGCGAAGATCCCGCCGCGAAGAGCGTGATCGAGATCGTCCTCTGTTATCCAGGATTTCATGCAATTCTCCTCCACCGTTTTTCGCACTGGCTGTACGTTGCGGGTATCCCACTGATTCCTCGCGTTATCTCCCAGATCAGTCGTTTTTTTACAGGCATCGAGATTCATCCCGGCGCGACAATCGGCCGGCGGTTCTTTATCGATCACGGTATGGGAGTCGTGATCGGCGAAACGACCGAAATAGGGGACGACGTTCTGATCTACCAGAATGTGACTCTCGGAGGTACTGGGAAGGAGAAGGGGAAGCGGCATCCTACTATCGGAAGTAACGTTGTAATCGGCACGGGCGCGAAAGTACTAGGCGGGATTGTTGTCGGCCATAACGTAAAAATCGGCGCTGGCTCTGTAGTTGTGAAGCCAGTTCCCGATAATTCTACTGTGGTGGGAATTCCCGGCCGGGTGGTAAGAATGCGTTCCGAGAGCTGTGACCAATTGGAGCACGGAAAACTGCCTGATCCCGAAGGTCAGGCGCTCGATGAATTGCGTAGCCGGGTCGACGATCTGGAGAAGACGCTCCGGGAACTAGCTGAGGAGCGGCTTTCCTCCAGGAACAGCCGTTGAGAACCGTCCTTCTTGTTCTGGCGTTGGCCGCAACGGCCACGGCCGAGACATTTACCTACTGGATCGAGCCCTGCACCAGACCCGAGGCCGAGTGCGAAGCTTCGGACGAGCAATTGGCTGAATGGGCGCTGGATGCCTGGGCACGGGCATCGAATGGAAACCTCGATTTTGTTCGTTCCCCGCTGAGCAAGGCTCGGATTCGCCTGTATTGGGCCTCTACGGGGAATCGCGGCTTGTACGGAGAGGCTCGCGCGATCACGGTAGACGGAAAGCCAGGGGCGGAGGTCGACATCCGCCCAAGCCTGCACGCGCTGGGGCACAAAATTGAGGGCGTCGGCAGCCAGGACCGGCTGTTCAGGCACACGGTGGTTTACATCACTTGTCTGCACGAGACTGGACACGCGCTGGGCCTGCCGCACACTCGCGCTTTCAATGATGTCATGTATAGTTTCGAATACGGCGGGAACATCCTCGACTTCTTCGGCCGTTACCGCCGTAAGTTGGAGACCCGGGAAGATATTCAAAAGGTTTCGGGCCTGTCGTCTGAAGATGAGCGCCGGCTTATGAGTATCTACAACGTCCATCACACGGGAAGCGGCAAGCCACGACGTACTACAGCCAGCACTCGGGCGGGCAGCGCACAGTAAGTTCCAGTCAGGTTCGTGAAACCGCGGGCCATCCCGTCGTCTAACACGAGGAGCTTTACCCTCGAATGCACGAACTTATACGACATGCGCTTCACTTCTTCGCCCGGATGGGCGGATTCGGGCTGATCGGGTTCGGCATCCTCGACTCCTCTTTTTTATTCCTACCCTTAGGGAATGACCTGCTTCTGATCGTTCTGACTGCGCGCAAACCGGAGTTGTTCTGGTATTACGCGTCGATGGCGGCACTCGGGTCGTTGATCGGGTGCACGCTCACCGACGCCGTAAGCCGCAAGCTGGGCGAATCCGGGCTGGAGCGGATGGCGAATCCTCAGCGTGTCAAGAGACTGCAAGAGAAGATCGAGAAGCACGCATGGTGGATTCTCGGCGCTGCTGCCCTGCTTCCCCCTCCCTTCCCGTTTACCGTATTCCTTATCGCGGCATCAGGATTACAGATGTCGCGCTGGAAGGTACTTGGAGCTGTCGGCACGGGACGGCTGGTTCGCTTCTTCGTCCTCGCCTTGCTTGCCGTTCAACACGGGCGGCACATCCTGCGAATCATCCGCCGGCCCGAAATTGAATATGTCGTCATCGCGCTGGCGGTCATCTCGATCATCGGCAGCGTGTTCTCGATCGTCAAATGGGTCCGGTCAACCCGCCACCGGAGACCTCAGCCGGCGTACGCACAGCAATAATTTATTCGGCGTCCCGGTTGTAGATGCGGACCCGGAACAGAGGTTTTTCCTTCTCCGCGGCATCCTGCTCGTAAAGCTGCTCGGTTCTTGCCGGATCGTAGTCACGCCATAGCCATGTCATCGACTCAGGCATCTGCGCCCCGGCATGTGCGCCGGAATGAGGTCCGGGCCCGAATGTCAGGTGGAAGTCATAACCACGCATCTTAAGTGAGTTTGCCATCTGAATATTCTGCAGAGGCCAGCTTCCGTGCGCATTCTCGAGGTCTTCCGAGCCGTCCTGGAGCCATACACGAATATTCCGCTTGGGATCCTTGCGCACACGGAAAGGCAGGATCTCACCGCCTTCGAGTTTGCCCGGCTGCCACTGAATGCTCGTGAATGTTCCCACGTAGCATTGGACCCGGCTGAAGAGATCGGGCATTTGCCAGGCGGCGTTGAAGGCGGCGATACCACCTGACGAACTGCCCGAAATGGCGTAGCTATAAGCGTCCTTGCGGAGGTTGTACTTCTTGCCAACTTCCGCGATCAGCTCATCCCGCAGAAATCGGACATATCGATCCGAGACCGTGTCATATTCGGTGCTACGCATTGAATCCTTCATGGTGCGCCGGGTCGCCTTTGAGAAGTTGGAAACATATTCGTACGTTGGTGTGCCGACAGCCTTTTCGATGTCACCGGGCGACGTAAAGATGTGGATGATGACGGGGATCTTCTTTTGATGCGTGAGATTGTCGATGACATTCATCAGCCGCGATCCGCCGTTTCGGTTCGTATGTCCCTGACCGTCCTGCCACACCATGACTGCCGCAGGTTTCGAAGGATCGTATTGCGCCGGCACGTAGATCCAATAGTCCGACACCATCCCGTCAAAAATTTTGCTCGTATGTACGATTTTCTCGGATAGCTTACCTTCGGGAACACCGGGCTGCGGATAGGAATCCGGTCCATAGGCCGGAACATTCAGATTTCCTCCGACACGTGTTCCATCGACCATGTAATGAAAGACATGGGGGTGACCGGTGCGTAACTGAGCGGTCGTCATCCACACATTACTATCCTTCAACTTCGACATCGCCGGACCGGGCTTATCGTCAATGATGATCTGAGGCTTCGTCGGGGATTCCACCGCAAACACGAAGTCCGGTCCTTCGCCAACGAATGCAGTGCCCTTCTGGACTGCTTCGGGAGTTGCTGTCGCCAGCAGCGTCTCGCGAAACGACGCGCTGTGCGGATCTTTCTTGGCCATCTGCAGGAGTTGTGAGGGAGTCGCCTTCTCGGCCGCCCCCGCCGCAAGCGCGAGTACGAGAGGAATTAGGATTTTTTGTATCATCGGCTGAAAAATTAGCTTATCCGATCACGAAGTCAGTTGAGCGATGATACACTTCTTTCCGTGCGTAATCCTCTCATTGCGGAAGTCGTCGCTGAAGCATTCGGAACGTTCGTGCTGGTACTCTTCGGCACTGGTGTGGTTGCAATGGTTGTACTGTTTGGACATGGGACGCCGGGTGAAGTCGTGAATGGCGGATTCACCAACATCACCTGGGCGTGGGGCTTGGCCGTTGCAATGGCCGTGTATCTTACCGCAAAGATCAGCGGAGCTCATCTGAACCCGGCAGTGACGCTCGCCCTTGCCACGTTTCGAGGATTTTCATGGAACAAAGTGGCTCCGTATTGTTTGGCTCAGATGCTTGGCGGATTTTGCGGCGCGGCGCTGACGTATCTGAACTACCGGCCGGCGTTTCTGAAAACGGATCCCGACCTGTCGCACACGGCCGGTGTCTTAACGACCTTTCCGGCATTCCCAGCCATCCCGATGGCAGGGTTTCTCGATCAGGTGATCGGCACTGCGCTCCTGGTCCTGCTGATCTTTGCGCTTTCGGACGAGAATAACATTGCGCCGCCACCTCAGATCGCTCCTCTTCTGATAGGTTTGATTGTCGTGCTGATCGGCATGTCGTTCGGCGGCATGCATGGTTATGCGATCAATCCGGCACGTGACTTTGGACCCCGTATGTTCACGGTTCTCGCAGGGTTCCGCAATAACGGTCTCACGGATGGATCGAACCAATTTCTCGTTCCTCTCGTGGCTCCGCTGATCGGTGGACTCGCCGGCGGCGCGCTTTACGAGACTCTGATAGGCCGGTTCCTCCGGCAGAACGGAGTGTAAGTCATGTCTATTACGAGACGGCAGGTTATCGCCGCCACGGCGGCCGCGTCTTATGGGCGCATCCTCGGCGCCAATGATCGTGTCGGCGTTGGCTTCGTCGGATACGGGCTGATCGGAGCTCAGCACGTATTCGACTTCAAGAACCAGAAAGACGTCGACATGGTCGCCATGAGCGACACCTACCAACCGCGGATGGAGCAAGGCATAGCTGCGTGCGGCAGCGGCGCCAAAGGTTATCGCGATTTTCGGAAGCTCCTCGACGACAAGGATGTTCAGGCGGTGGTAGTATCCACGCCCGACCATTGGCATTGCCTGATGGCGATGATGGCCTGCGCCGCAGGCAAAGACGTGTACGTCGAAAAGCCGCTCAGCGTGTTCGTCAAAGAAGGCCGATGGCTCGCTGACGTCGCGAAAAAGCACGGGCGAATCGTTCAGGTCGGCACACAACAGCGTAGCGGCAGGCACTATCACACGGGTCGCGAGATGATCCAGAAGGGTCACATCGGGAAGGTTGTTGCAGCCAAGGCGGGCGGCTATCGGAACGTGATGCCCGGTTTCGGCGCTCCACCCGATTCGGCCGCACCGAGCGACTTCGATTACGACATGTGGCTCGGGCCCGCGCCCAAGCGCCCGTATAACAATCACCGCGGCATTTATCATTTCCGTTGGTTCTGGGACTACTCCGGAGGTCAGATGACAAACCTCGGGGCGCACTCGATCGACATCGTGCAGTGGTATCTCGATCTGAAAGGACCGAGCCGCGTATGCTCCTTTGGTGGACGCCGTGCGTTGGAGGACAACGGGGAGACGCCGGATGTCCAGGATGCGATCTTCGAGTATGCAAATGGCCTGAACCTGACGTACTCCATCCGAGAGGTCAGCGCCGGGTCGCGGGCCGGTTCAGCGCTGGAATTCTTCGGAACAAAAGGAAGCCTGACCATCGAACGTCCGATGCTGAAGATAACTCCCGACATGAGGAGCGATCCGGCAAACGCTATTCCGCAATTCAAAGGACACAGCGCGGGGGGCCCTCAGCGGGTCAACAAAGCGCCCGAACCTTGGACGGAGGCCTTCAACATGAAGGGCTCCTCTGACGAGCAGTTTGATCTTCATGTTCGAAACTTCCTCGATGCCATCAAAACCCGTCAGAAGACCATCGCGAGCGCCGAGGATGGTCACCGGACGGCCGTCGCCTGCCACTTAGCGAACATCTCCCTTCGCACCAAGAGCATGATCGAATGGGATGCGGACAAAGAGCAGATCACGAGTAACAAACAGGCAGCAGCGATGTTGGAGCGGCCGTATCGTAAACCCTGGGATTCTGTGTTGAGGTCACTCCTATCGTGAACAGAAGAACGTTTCTAGCTTCTTCCGCCGCGGTTGCGATGGCGACCCCAGCGCCGGATGCAAAGCAGAAGTTGTTGGGCATTGCAACAACGTCTTACATGACGGCGAGACGATTTAGGGATACCCTGGAGTTCCTCGAGCATTGCCATAAACTGGGCGCTCCCGGGATACAGACCGCATTGACCTCGCTCGATCGAGCTTACCTGGACAAGGTCAAGGCCCGCTTGCACGAAACCGGAATGTATATCGAAGTCATGGCGGCCCTTCCGAAGGTCGACATGGCTCAATTCCTCGCCACTGTCGATGGCGCAAAGCATGTCGGAGCACATTGCATTCGAGCCGGCGCGTTAAGCGGACGTCGCTATGAGACGTTCGCAACTCTGGATGATTGGCGCAAGTTTGTGAGTGACTCCAAAGCAGCCATTGCCCGTGCTGTACCCGTCGTTGAAAAGACGCGCATCCCGCTGGCTCTTGAGAACCACAAGGATTGGACAGTCGATGAGATGGTAACTCTGTTGAAGAGTTACAGCTCCGAGTATTTTGGAGCGCTCCTGGATACGGGCAATAACATCTCCCTCCTCGATGACCCAATGGAGGTCGTCGAGAGACTAGCTCCGTTCGCGATCGCGACACACATCAAAGACATGGGTGTCGCGGAGTATCCCGACGGCTTCCTCTTATCGGAGGTGGTCATAGGCGAGGGATTCCTGAATATTCCGAATATAGTCAGCATCATCAGGAAGGCGCGCCCGAAGATCAACATGGTTCTCGAGATGATTACTCGCGACCCGTTGAAAGTGCCGGTCTACACCGACAAGTACTGGGCAACCTTCCCCGATCGCAGCGGTATCTACATGGCGCGCACCCTGCGATTGGTTCGGGACAAAAAATCGAAGCTTCCGATGCTATCGAACTTATCGAAGGAGAAGCAAATCGAGGTTGAAGAGGATAACGTGAAGCGTTGCTTAGCGGCGCTTCCAGCTTGATGGTATCGGCCGCCGATAAACGCAGATACCCCCTTTTTCAATCTGCGTTCATCGGCGTTAATCGGCGGCCAGCATTTTTCTAATGTTTGCCCTGTTATTGCTCGCCGCCGCTGGGATCTACGATTACAATCAGTCCGCTCCCATCGACATAAGAATCGTAAAAAGTGAGATGCGCGAAGGCGTCGAGGTACGTGACGTCACGTTCGCAAACGCGAACGGCGGACGTACCGCGGCAGATCTCGTCGTGCCAAAGACCAAAGCTCCACACCCGGCAGCGTTGATGGTCCACTGGTATGCGCCGGAGGAGCACGACTCGAATCGCACTCAATACCTAGGGCAGGCTCTCGACTTAGCAAAGCAGGGAGTCGTCAGCCTTCTACCGGAGACCATGTGGTCCGAGCCGAAGTGGTTCCCGTCGCGAAACCGCTCTGATGACTACGACGCTTCCATCCGTAGCGTGAAGGACCTGCGTCGAGCATTGGACGTTTTACTCAAGCAACCTGGCGTTGACAAGAAGCGCGTCGCTTTTGTCGGCCACGACTTTGGCGCCATGTACGGAGCGATTCTGATAACCGCCGACAAGCGGCCGACACTCTATGCGCTTCAGGCTTTCTCGAATGAGATGAGTCACTGGTACCTGTACGGTCCCAAGATGCCCGAGCCCGATCGCTCCCAGTTCGTCACGAAGCTGAAGCCAATGGATGCAGTGGAGCACCTTAGCAAGGCAGCACCCGCGCCTGTATTGCTGCAGTTCGGAACAATGGACGAGCATGTGTCGAAGGAGCGCGCGAACGCGAGTATCGCCGCGGCTAGTGAGCCCAAGAAAGTGATCTGGTATGAGGCGGGTCACGGCTTGAACAAGCAAGCCGTGACGGACCGGATGATTTGGTTGAGCGAGCAGTTGAAGCTCAAATAGCGGCCGATCTAGTGCTTCGCGGGAGGTGCAGCCGGAGGAGGAGTCGTAGTACCGGTGGCGGCGCCACCGTAAGAGCCTTCAGGCGAAGCGCCGGTGATCGCAGGACCACCACCCGACGGGCTCATCGCGCCAGGAGTGCCGTGGCCCACTGTGGGAGCGAGCTGCCCACCCTGCGGACCGATCTGCTGTGGCGGAGCAGTCACCTTCAGGTTCGTCGGCTCCAATGCGGGCCTGCTGACCGCATCCGTATAGCAGCCGATGAGAAACAGGCCGAGGAAGAACAGCGTCGAGCAGAAGATAATCGCGTTCATCGGCTTATCCCAGCGCAGGTGCATAAAGAAAAGCGCAACGAGCGAAGCCTTCAACGAAGCGATCAGCATAGCGATGATCACGTTCGTCATCGCGCTGCCCCAGTCGATCATCGAAGCTGCGACCGTAATTACGGTCAACAACAATAGGCCTCCCAGCACCAGGCCGTACAGTTTCGGACCCCCGTGAACATGCGATTCGTGATCGTGAGCGTGGGTCTGTGCCCCGTGTGTAGTCAAAGCCATTTGGTCCTCACTTAATCAGGTACAGCAGTGGGAACAGGTAAATCCAGATAAGATCGACCAAGTGCCAGTACAAGCCGACCAGATCTACAGGCGCGTAATAAGTAGAATCGAACCTGCCCTTCCGAGCCTTCAGCAGCACCCAGGTGATCGCGACCATTCCGCCGAGGATGTGCAGACCGTGCAGGCCGGTCATCATGAAGTAGAAGCTGAAGAAGATGAACTGGTTCGGAACCGTATCGCCCTTATGCGAGTAATACATGCCCGGCAACAGCCCATCGTGGAACTTGTGGCTGTATTCGAAATATTTGACAACAAGGAAGATTGCCGCGCAAATCAACGTGATAACCAGGTTGATCTGAAGAGCCTTCTGTTTATTCGTCGCCGCCGAATGCACCGCCATCACCATCGTGAAACTCGAGAAGAGAAGCACTACAGTGTTCAGAGCGCCCAGCGATTTATCAAGGTGATGATGCGCCTCGATGAAAGCAAGAGGGTGGGCCGCCTGTTGAAGAGCGAAGCCTACGAACAGTCCTCCGAACAGCAGGATTTCCGTCGCCAGGAACAGCCACATGCCGATCTTGCCCGCATCAAGCTGCTGTTCAAAAGTCGCGAAATGGTGTTGTAGCCGCGAATCGTGCTCGGCGTGATGCTCGCCGAGCTTATCCAAATGGTGATCGGAATCGCGATTAGCCGTGATGGACTGGTTCATCTAGCTTTGGCCTCTCGGGTCGGAAGTCATACGGTCCATGCCTCAGGACAGGGTCGAAATCGAAGTTGAACGTGATCGGTGGTGACTGCGCTTCCCACTCGAGCGTCCGTCCGCCCCAGGGATTCATGGGAGCATCCATTGGCTTGCGGAACGTCGCGAGCAGATAAGCCGCGGTTAAGAACAACCCTGCGCCCAGAATCCACGATCCAACTGTAGAAATCTGATGTAGTTCCGCAAATTGCGGAAGGTAATTGTAATATCGTCGCGGCATGCCGCGCGTACCCAGCAGGAACTGCGTGAAGAAGGTGACGTTGAAGCCGATAAACACGAGAGCGCACGCAATACGCGCCAGCTTCTCGTTGTACATCCGGCCGAACATCTTCGGCCACCAATAATGCAGGCCGCCGAGGAACGCGATCACGGTTCCGCCCATCATCACGTAGTGGAAGTGAGCGACGATAAAGTACGTATCGTGCAGGTGGACGTCAACCGCCATGGCGCCCAGGTAGATTCCCGTTAATCCACCGATGGAGAACAACATCAGGAACGAAATCGCGTACAACATCGGGGCTTTTAGATCAATTGATCCGCGGTACATGGTTGCAAGCCAGTTGAATACTTTGACGGCGGACGGAATCGCTACAAGGAAGGTCAGGAACGAGAAGATTGCTCCTGCCAGAGTCGACTGGCCGCTCACGAACATATGATGGCCCCACACCAGGAAGCCGACGACCGCAATCGCAACCGACGAGAACGCAATCGCACGATATCCGAAAATCGTCTTCTTCGAGAACACTGGAATGATCTCGGAGATGATCGCGAACCCGGGAACGATCATGATGTACACGGCCGGGTGTGAGTAGAACCAGAAGAAGTGCTGGAACAGAACAGGATCACCGCCGAGTTTCGGATCGAAGATGCCGACGTGGAAGACACGCTCCATGAACAACAGCAGTAGGGTGATACCCAGAACCGGCGTCGCCATGACCTGAATCAGCGCCGTAGCGTACATCGACCATGCGAACAACGGCAGCTGAAACCAACCCATGCCGGGGGCTCGCAGCTTGTGAATGGTCGCGATGAAGTTCACGCCGGTGAAGATCGAACTGAAGCCGAGAACAAATGCAGCAAGCACCATCAGTCCAACTGCGCCGCCCGTTGTCGTCGAATACGGCGTGTAGAAGGTCCAGCCGGTGTCGACCCCGCCCAGAAAGATCGAGCACACAGCCATCAGCGCGCCGACGAAGTAGATGTACAAGCTCAAAAGATTGAGCCTGGGGAATGCCACGTCTTTGGCGCCCAGCATCAGGGGCAAGACGAAGTTCCCGAGCGCAGCAGGTACGGAGGGGATAATGAACAGAAACACCATGATCGCCCCATGCAAGGTAAAGACCTGGTTATAGGCCTCTGCGGTCATGATGGTCTGCTTCGGCGACAGCATCTCGATGCGAATCGCCAACGCCAATATCCCGGCAATAAAGAAGAAGGCAAGGACGAATCCGAGATACATGATCCCGATCCGCTTGTGATCCACCGTCGTGAGCCAGCTCTTCAGGCCCTTCGGCGAATTGAGGTAGTTCTCCCCGGCCGCGTGATGAGTGTGAACGGCTTCCATAGTGAAATTCCTTACATTATAGGACGCATGCCCTACTTCAAATTCTTAATGAACTCAATGACGCCCAAGATTTCCCGGGGTCTCAGCAAGCCTTGGTAGGTCGGCATGATCCCTTCGTAGCCTTGAACGATGTGCGCCTGCGGTTCCATAAGCGACTGCCGGATATAATTCTCATCAACGACAGCTGAACTGCCATCCTGGAATTTGTGCGTCTGTCCCCAAATTCCCTTCCAACTCGGTCCTTGGCCTCGAGTGCCGTCAAGTGAGTGACACGTCGCACAGCCGCGGTTCTCATGGATCAGCGACCCGAGTTCATTCAACGGCATTGTTTTCAACGACTCGTCACCTTCAACTAGCCACTTCTGATAGCCCGCGTCATCCAAAACATTGATCTTGGCGAGCATGTCTGAGTGGCCCTTTCCGCAGTACTCGGTGCAAAGCACCGGATAGGTGCCGGGCCGGGTCGCCTGAAACCATGCTTCCGTATATCGATTGGGTAGTACGTCTTTCTTGATCCGGAAGCCCGGGACGAAAAAGCTGTGAATAACGTCCTCTGCGTTCATAACCAGGCGCACGGGGCGATTCAGCGGCACACTCAATTCGTTCAATGTCCGCAGACCGTCCGGGTACTCGAACTGCCACTGCCATTTCTTGGCCGTCACCTGGATTTCAATCGCGTTCGCCGGAGCGATCTGCGCGACGACGTAGCCGTGGAAACCCCAGAAGAAGATTCCAATCAGGATCAAAAGCGGCAATACGCTCCAGACTATTTCGAGCGTCGGGTTGTGGGTGATATGCGGTGTAATCTCATCCGCCGAACGCCTGCGGTATCGCTGGACGAAGATCACGATCAATACCGTGATTAAGGTAAAAAAGAAAACACCAATCGCCGTGATGAACATGAAGATGTTGTCAATGTTCGGCGCCAGCGTCGAGGCCTGAGGGCCCATTATCCATTCGCGAAGCCAGGTCATTTTACGGTAGCCACTCCAGACGGCAGTGAGCTGTTACGCTCCCGCCGAAACAGAAACCTCAGTACAAGTCCCATCACCAAGACCATCAACGCCCCTGCGATCTTCATGATGTTGCGCGCAAACGGCACATAACCCTTCGCTGCCGGGTCGTAATGGAAACAGAACAGCAGCAGCTTGTCTCCCATCGAGCCCAGCTTGCCTTCTGACGCCTCAGTCAACCCGAGCCGCAAATCCCGCTCGGCGAAACGAACCCCGTACAAATATCGGGAGATCCTTCCGTCGGGTGTCAGCGTCATAATGGCCGCCGTGTGAGCCCACTGCTGCGTCTTTTCATCCCACCGGTAGCTGAACCCTACCTGGTCGGCCAGACGCTTCGTATTTCCCTGGTAATCGGTCAGAAAATGCCATCCATTGCCGGCATCTCTTTCATACGTTTCCAGGTAAAACTTCTTCTTTGCCTGCGCCAGGTTGAACTGCTCCTCCGGCGCGATGCTGATCGTCACGATTTCGAACTCTTTGCCGGCGGTCCACGCGAGTTCGCGGAGCGCAGCCGTTTGCCCGTTCAGCACCAGGTTGCACAGCATCGGGCAGCGATAGTAGACGAAGTTCAGCAAGACCGGCTTGCCCTTCGAGAAGTACTGCCGGAGTGGGACTTGGTACCCGTTTTCCGCGGTGAACTGGAGATCCAGGTCGACCTTTTGACCGATATGCTCGACGACGTCAACGCCGACGAGTTCGGACGGGAGTGTATTCACCTGAGCTTCCAGAACTGGCGCGGCGGCCAGCGCCAGGAGCATCGCTACGAAACTATTTGTGCGCCGCCGCTGGTGGTTGAACATTGGGACTACTCTGTGAACCGCTGTCTTGCGCGGCTTTTACCGCCGCTGCGCCCGGTTGCGAAACAGGGCCTCCGCCCGCCGCCAATTCTTCCGGGGTCTTTACTCGATACGCGGTGGTCGGGTACTTCGGCGCGTTCGCAGCCGCGTCCTGAGCCACCAATTTCATCGCTTCTTCGATCGGAATGCGAACTGTTCCCTTACTCTTATCGACATAGCCGTAATGGGTCAGTTCCCACTGTTCCTTGTTGTGGAGATCCCGAAGGGCCCAATTCTCCTGAGACAGCACTCGTTTGTATTCATCCTGGGTATACGTCAGCTCGTAATAGCCCTGGACGGCGATCCCAATGAAGATCAGGAGAACGACCGTCACCGACATATAGATGGCGATCGTTCTGTAGCCCGGCTCAGAATGGTCGTAACTGAGAGGATGGTCTCCGTGTGGGATTTCTTCGCGATATTGGGAGTGATCCATCTTTCCTATCCGTTCCCCTCTTCGTCCTGCTCCACGTTACGCATTTTGGAAATGAAGCGCCTGCTCAAACCGCGGATCGCCTATCGGCATCAACGCGTGAGCTCGCATCCGATTCCAGAACAACAACCCGAGAGCGCTCAACGGCGCCAGTAAACACGCGATGTCCAACCAGTGCGGAGCAACACCGTGATGGTAGAAGTTCGGCATCACCTGCCAGTAGAAGTCGATGTACTGGATGACCAGGAACCAGATCGCCATCAAAGTCAGCGTTCTCAGGTTTCGCTTGCTCGAACGCAGCACCAGCACCAGGAACGGGAAGATGAAGTGCCCGAACAGCAGCAGCGCGCTCACCCATGCCCACGATCCCTGGAATCGATGCAGGTACCAGATGGTCTCTTCCGGGATATTCGCGTACCAGATCAACAGATACTGCGAGAAAGCGATATACGCCCAGAAAATCGTCAACGCAAACATCCACTTGCCGATGTCGTGATAGTGCTCGAGATTGACGGTGTTGCGAAGCACACCCTTCTCTCGAAGGGCGACAAGGATCAACAACCAGAGCGCCATGAACGCAAACGCTCCGCCCGCAAAGCAATACAACCCGAAAATCGTCGAATACCAGTGCGGGTCAAGCGACATGCTCCAGTCAAACGACGCCAGCGTGCCGGACAGAACCAGCATCAGCAATCCTGGCGCGGACCAGCGCGAAATCGCATGCATCTGATCGAGGCTCTTCGTTTGGTCCTGTCTCGTGGAGTGCTTATAAATCCGGGTGGCCCATAAACTCCAGAGCAGGAAGTAAATCACCATGCGCCAGGTGAATCCCGAGGGATTCAGATACGCTTGTTTGGCACGCAATAAGCTGTCGTGATCCGCAGCGCCAGGATGCGCCCATTCATAGAGGGTGCCCATCCCCATCAATACCGGAATGCACAACAACAATCCGAGCGGCAGCGTGACAACCATATTCTCGACAATGCGGCGCATCGTAACGCTCCACGCCGAGCCCGTCAGGAACATCACCATCAAAAAGAACAATGCGCCAAGCGGAATGAAAATACTGAACAGGAACCCGACAAGGTATGACTGAAAAAACCGGGCCGGCTCGAGAAAGTAGCCCGCGATCGCTGCGATCCAGCTAATGAGCGCGACAAAAGCGATGCCGTTGCGGCCGCGCGTCCACAGCCCCGGATCGATGCGGTAAGAGTCTTCTGCGTGAGTGGCGTGCTGTATCATCCGTTTCTCAACCAGCGTTTCTTTCGTCAGCTCTCATCTACTTCAAATCCGCCCGCTTGTCTTCCGGAACATCCGCAACGGTAGCTGTCGATGTGCGCTGCAATGCGCGAACATACGCCACTACCGCCCATCGATCATGGTCGGGAACCTGGAAGCGGTAAGGCGGCATCGACCGCCGTCCGTTCGTAATTACGTTGAAGATTTCCCCGTCGTTCATGTCTTTGACACGAGCTTCCTGGAGATTCGTCGGGATCCACACTGCGCGCTGTCCCACGATTCCACGGCCCTGACCGGTCCGATCGTGACAAGGAGTGCAGTAGGTGTTGAATCGCCGTTGGCCGAGCGCCAGCAGATCCGCATTCACCTTCAAGGGGTTCCGGCCGACATACATGTTGCTGGCCACTCCGGTCGAGAACGAGTCATCCTCAACCAGCGAACCCACTGCAACCGTACCCTCGACGGGACGCCGGCTTGCCCGATCATCCCCAAAAATAGGATGCTCTCCATTGAACCTGCGATCACCCTGCGGCTCATAACGACCCTGGTAGTCCATGTCCGTAAAGATCACGACCGGCGTGTTCTTCGACGCCGAACCTGCGCATCCCGCAAGAACCAGAGTGGCGGCGGTCAAGAGGACCCGCTTCATTTCGCAACCACCTCCGTCCGCAGGGCGCCCAACTCGTTCAGCAGCCGAGGCGTACGGTCAATGTCGAACTTCGGATCGGATGCCTCTACAACCAGCAGAAAGCGATCGTCTGTTGCTCGCTCCGAGGCCTGCGTCTGAAAGACGGGATGATAGAAGCGCGGCAGACCGTTCAACGCCAGCATTCCAAATACAGCAGCGAAGGCCGAAAACAGGACCGTCAACTCGAACATTGGCGGAATCGAAAACTCCCAGGCAAAAAGAGGCTTACCACCGATCACGAGCGGGTAATCGTAGCCGTTCGTGTACCAGACCATAAAGATGGCGTTGACTAGGCCGAATAACCCACCGCCAAACACGATGTAACCGAGAATCGATCGCGGTACTCCGATAGCGTCGTCGATTCCGTGAATGGGGAAAGGGCTCAGCGCATCGAGCTTCTTGTATCCGTGATCGTGATGGATTCGGTGTCCCGCCGCGACCAGGTCTTCCGGGCGATCGAACTCCGCAACCACTCCATACACGGACTTATCTCTCAATTCAGGCGAATTCGTGCGCACGGACATCAGTGAGAACCTCCGCGGATCACCGGAGCCATGCCGGGCGTCGGGTTGTGCGTGTCAGGACCGTGCGCTGTGCCATGAACAGCGTGATGCATCTTCTCATTCGCCATCATGCCCTTCACTTCGCTCACCGCAATCATCGGCAGGAACCGGACGAAGAACAGGAACAGCGTCAGGAATAAGCCAAACGTTCCGAGAAAGGTCAGGATATCGACCCAGGTTGGAGTGAAGTAACCCCAGCTCGATGGCAGGAAGTCGCGGTGCAGTGACGTCGCGATAATCACGAACCGTTCGAACCACATGCCGATATTCACGAAAATCGACAGCACGAACATGAACGGCACGCTCGTCCGGAGTTTCTTGAACCAGAAGAATTGAGGCGAAATCACGTTGCAGCTGATCATCGTCCAGTACGCCCACGCATACGGACCGAAGGCCCGATTGATAAAGACGAACCGCTCATACGGGTTGCCGCTGTACCAGGCGATGAAGAACTCGGTCGCATACGCATACCCGACGATCGTGCCCGTCGCGAGCATGATCTTGTTCATGTTCTCGAGGTGCTTGATCGTAACGAGGTGCTCGATCTGGAACGCCCAGCGCGCGATCACCATAAGCGTCACAACCATCGCGAACCCGGAGAAGATAGCGCCCGCAACAAAATACGGCGGGAAGATCGTGGTATGCCAGCCGGGAAGAACCGAAGTGGCGAAGTCGAACGAAACGACGGAGTGCACCGACAGCACCAGCGGAGTCGAAACGCCCGCCAAAATCAGGTACGCCATTTCGTAGTTGCGCCAGTGCCTGGCCGACCCGCGCCAGCCTAAGCTCAATGCGCCGTAAATCTTCTGCGCCAGCCCCTTCGCGCGATCACGCATCGTCGCAAGATCGGGAATCAGGCCGACATACCAGAACAGCGCGGAAACAGTTGCGTACGTCGACACGGCGAACACGTCCCAAACTAGCGGGCTACGGAAGTTCGGCCACACCATCAGATGCGTATTCGGCAGGGGAAGCAGCCAGTACGCGGCGCGCCACGGACGACCCGTATGGAACAGCGGATAAATCAAAGCGCAGGCAACAGCAAACAGCGTCATCGCTTCCGCAAAGCGGTTAATGGATGTACGCCATTTTTGACGGAATAGGAACAGAATGGCCGAGATCAGTGTACCGGCGTGACCAATACCGATCCAGAAAACGAAGTTCGTGATGTCCCACGCCCAGCCGACCGGCTGGTTGTTGCCCCACACACCTATGCCGGTAAAGACAAGGTAACCGAGCATCGCGAAGAGGATCATCGTAATGCCGCCCGTCACGGCCAAGGCCATGTACCACTGGACCGGAACTTTTCGATTGATGCCCTCTACGATCTGCGCGACATCGTTGGTGACCTGATGCAGGGAAGGATCGCCTTCCACCAGCACCGGCGATATATGCGGATCTTTGAGTACGGCTAAATCAGCCACGGTGTTCCTCCACGGCGTTCACTGGCTGCAATTCCGGGTTCGGATTGCGCAGCTTCGCCAGGTAAGTCGTACGAGGTTTCGTGTTCAACTCAGCGAGCATTCCGTAATTTCGCGGCGATACCTTCATCTTTGCCACCGCGCTGTCCAGATCGTTCACATTTCCGAAGACAATGCATTCAGCAGGACAGGCTTGAGCGCATGCCGTAGTCACATCGCCGTCCTTCAGCCACCGGCGATTTTCCGTCTTTGCCTGAATTTTCGCGTTCTGGATTCGCTGCACGCAATAGGTGCACTTTTCCATTACGCCGCGCATCCGGACCGTCACCTCGGGGTTGTAGACCATCTTGGTGACTTCCTCTTCGTTCTTGTGCCAGTTCAGGAAGTTGAAGCGGCGTACTTTATACGGACAGTTATTCGAGCAGTACCGGGTGCCGACGCAGCGGTTGTACACCATGTCATTCAAGCCCTCAGGACTGTGAACGGTGGCCGCAACGGGACAGACGTTCTCACATGGAGCCGTCTCGCACTGCATGCACGGGACAGGAGCCGTCACCGCCATCGGCTCATCGACAGAGCCCGTATAGTAGCGGTCGAGGCGAATCCAGTGCATTTCACGACCGCGCGCCACCTGCTCCTTGCCGACAACTCCTATGTTGTTCTCGGCCACGCAAGCGACCATGCAGGCGTTGCATCCGATGCAGGCGTTGAGGTCGATCGCCATCGCCCACTGCTGGCCCTTGGAGTAGTCGTAATCTCCATACAGCGACTTGAGCGGCGGATGCTCCACCATCTCATTCGCAAAGTTCGGCTCTTTCTTGAATTCTTCGAGCGTCCCCTCGCGAACGATGGGACGGGAAGCCTCAGGCTGAAAGCTGACGAGCTTAGGCTCTTCCTGATAATCGAATTCCTGCGTTCGCGCCAGCGGGTACGTCCGTCCGGCTTTGGTAACGTTGAACCCGGTCCCGTAGCCAAACGAATCCGACGTCCGGATCTTGTACGCGTTGAAACCAGTTCCCTGCCCGACGAATCCGACCTTCGTGCGCCCATACCCGACGGCCGCGACGATCGTGTCGTCTGCCTGACCCGGCTGAACGATAACCGCAGCTTCAACCTTGCGGCCATTCTTCTCGATCGAGATCACGTCGCCCAAGCCGACACCGATCTTCTTCGCCGTCGCAGGACTCAGCAAGGCTGCGTTGTCCCACGTAAGCTTGGTGATGGGGTCCGGAGCTTCCTGCAGCCATCCGTTGTTCGCGTAGCGTCCGTCGAACACCGACCAGCTCGGAACGAAAATAACTTCAAAACCACTCGCCGCCGCAGGTGCAGGAGAGCTCGTATAGAAGGTGGGAGCTGCCGATGTTGGTGCGGTCGAGGGGAGAAGGCCATCATGCAGCGCTTTCCGCCAGGCCTTCTCACCTCCGGCCAAAGTCGGGAGCCAGTGGTTGCGCACGATGTCGTACGCCTTCTGGTCCTTATATCCGCTGATAACCGCAACGACTTCCGACGCGGTCTTGCCGCCATAAAGAGGCTGAATCGTAGGCTGCTGGATACTCGCAGTTCCATCGGGAGCCACGGCATCGCCCCAGCTCTCGAGATAATGCGCCGCCGGAATCACCCACTTCGAAACCGCCGCCGTTTCGTCCGCATCCTGCGCCAGATAAATCGTGTTCGCGACCTTCTTCAGGTTCGCTTCAAATTCGAGATCCGCGGGAGCTGTGAACACCGGGTTCCAGCCGACAATCACCAGCGTGTTCACCTGACCGCCGGCCATCTCTCCGGCTAGTTCCTTGATTGCGTCGATCTGCGGCCGGGTCTGCTCCGAGAGCGGCTTCAGATAACTCACTACCGGCCCCACGTTGCCAAGGGCCTGATTGATCTGGTGAACGATCTGGTGAACAGCCGCCGGCTGCCTCGGACCCGCCACAACCACGGACTTGCCGCGATTCGCAGCCAAATCCTTCGCGATCGCATTAAGAGCCTTATCTGCCGTACTGCTGCCCTGCCCCACGACCTTCAAGGGATTCGCCTGCGACTGAATCGCGTTCAACAGCGACGTAGCGAATGCGCCAATTTCCGATGCCTTCAGACGAAACCTGTGGTCGGCCGCGGCGCCGGTTGCCGAGAACTGCGGCTCCACCGCATATAACCGGTTCATCACCGGAGCATCGTCCTTAAGCTTGCGTCCCCCGCGAACGAACTCTTTCACCGGCAAAACCGTTGTCGAATCAAGTCCGAGGAAATCGCTGTCGAGCGCAACCACAACCGCTGCTTTATCGAAGGAGATCCGCGGCGTTACCGGTTGAGCCGTAGCAACTGTGTGTACCGAGCTGTATTCCACCCACTTCGCGCCGGGGAAACGAGTGGACGCGTGCCGCTTCACCGCAGCGAACGAGGGCGAGTTAATGGGCTCACTCAAAAAGCGGAGTCCCGCCCCGTTGCCTAGCGAACCTTGCAGATTCCGGGCGAAGCTGACGAACTCCTCCCATTTCGACTCTTTGCCGTCCGCACGCACCGGAACAACGCGGGAGGAATCATAAAGCGAGAGAACGGAGGCTTGATGATATCCGCGCGTCGCTCCGAGGCTCCAAGGATGCGCAGCATTCCCCTCGATCTTCGTGGGACGACCCTCGTTCGTCTTGACCGTCAAGCCCATGGCTTCGCCGCCAAGAGACATCACGGTGTTGTAGTAGAGGGGCTTACCGTGGACGAAGTTTTCGACGCCCTTCGAAAAAGGCAGGATGTGTTCGACGGGACGGCGGCATGCTGTCAGACCGCCGAGCGCAAACGACGCGCCCATCAGCTTCAGAATGTTGCGCCGGGATGGCTCGTCGAGCATCTCCGCCGATTGCGACGGAAACTCCCGGTTCAGCCATTCCTGGAATTCGGGCGTTTGGTAGTACTGGTCCAGGCTGCGCCAGTATTTCTTACCGGTCAGCTTCTTTGTGATCTGGATCATCGATGACAACCTGAGCAATGCTCCGGCGGATTGATACCGCGCTCTTTGATAAGTTCTCGGCCAATTTCCGCCGGGTCGCGATCCGGCTTCCAGGCCAAATTCGTGACCTGATCGACAGGCCGGATATTCGGAGCCGGATTTCTGTGGCAGTCAAGACAAAACGCCATATTCAGCGGCTCTACTTGCTTCACTTCCACCATCTGATCGACCCGGCCGTGGCAGCTTACACAGCTCACACCGGCGGTCACGTGGGCCTGATGGTTGAAGAACACGAAATCGGCGACCCGGTGAACACGTACCCACTCGACGGGTTTGCCGGTCGTGAAGCTCTCCCGGACTTTTTCGAGTCGGGGGCTATTCGGCTTCACCCGCGTGTGACAGTTCATGCAGGTCTCGGTCGGAGGTACCGCCGCATGCGGCGCCTTGTCTACGGTGAAGTGGCAGTAGTAGCAATCCATGCCGAGGTCGCCCGCATGCAGTTTGTGACTGTAGGGCACAGGCTGCGTCGGCTGATAGCCGGTCATGATTACTGTAGGGTAGCCTACATACATCGCCAAAGCTCCGCCGCCCACAGCAACAGCGGCCGCGGCCAAGGCCCCGATTCTGACGAATTTATCGGTCGATTTCGGAAAGATTAGAGCCATTGAACGTTCCGAACGGAACTTCTACTTGTGTATCACATAGGTACAGGATTACGCAATAGCAACAAGAATTCTTGTTTCGCGAGAAGCCCCTTGCGTGCGCCATACTCATGATTTGAGGGCTGATTACACACCGACGAACGGTCTTGGCCGGACCTTCGACAACCTTCACATTCGGCCGAAGCTGATCGTCTTACACAACCTTTTCTTCTTCTTATTGGGTATTTCGGTCTATTTCGCCGTGATCCCGCCGTTTGAGCGCCGTGTCGCCACCGCCAAGACGATCGAAATCAGCCTGATCACCGAAATCCTCGCGACCGACCGGCCGCTTCTTCGCTTACCGAAGATCGCCAGCTACGACTATCGCGAAGGCACGCTGGAACAGATCAACCCTCCACCGGACGTCCGAGCCTGGCTCGATGCGCATCCGGGCGAAGTGTGGCAGAATACGCCGGCAAGTGACCTGATTTATCGGAAAGACACCAAAACCGGGCTTTACCGACGCATAACTTTGCCGAATCTCGTTTACGACGAAGTTGTCGAACGCGCCAAAGTCACGCTCCTGTTAGTAATGGCGGCCCTGTATGCACTCGCCGTCGCAACACTGGAGTTCGTGATCATGCCCAGGTATGTCTACGGGCCGATACAACTTATGCTTTCGGCCGACGAGGCTACCCGCCGCGGCGACCGCCAGCATGAACTCATCGACGCCCGGCACATCACCGAAGACGAAATCGGGCAGATCATGCAGTCTCGAAACCAGACAGTGACACAGCTCAGGCAGGCGCTCGATCACCTCGAAGCGCAGGACCGGCTGGCAAGCCTCGGCTTACTCAGCGCCAGCGTCGCGCATGAGATGAATACGCCGCTTGCGGTCCTGCATGGATCCATCGAAAAGCTACTCGAAACCGTCCCCGATCCGAACGCGCAGGAACGCCTGCGACGCATCCTCCGCGTAACAGAACGGCTGCGCAAGATAAGCGATAGCCTGGTTGATTTCGCCCGTGTCCGAAAGCAAACGATGGAGCCCGTCGCAGTCAAGGCCATCGTTGACGAAGCGTGGCATCTCGTGGGTATCGATGAGAAAGCCGGCCAGGTCAAATTCGCATCGGACATCCGCGATGACGAAAAAGTGGTTGGGAATCCCGATAAACTCGTCCAGGTCTTCGTAAACCTCTTCAGGAATGCTCTGATTGCAATCGAAGGCGGTGGGCATATCTGGACCCACGCGCGCAGGTACGGGAGGAACGGAAAACCCTGGGTCTGCATAACCGTGGAAGACGATGGTCCCGGAATCCCCGAGGACGTACTCCCGGATATCTTTGATGTTTTTGTTTCCAGCCGCTTGGATGCGAAAGGGACCGGCCTCGGGTTAACGGTCGCCCAAGGTATCGTCCAGCAGCACGGGGGGAGCATTCACGCAGGGAATCGGCAGGGCCGGGGAGCCCGTTTGGAGGTGGTCTTACCCGGTGCGTTGGAGGGGTGACTATTACAGTCCGGTGAGTACTTGCGCTCTATGGCATCTCCCGGCTCTCGCGGCTACTATCGGACAAGTGACCGCGAAGTCCGACCGCCGCATCGCACCCGCGATCGTGCAACAGGCCAGACTTCGCTGTCATATTACTAAGCGCGCTTGCCTATCAGGTAACTGGCCAGTCTCAGATATCGTTACCCGCGTACTTCGGCGAGCGCGACCTCACAGGCAAGATCGTCACGCTAATGACACGAAGAATCGATCCCTCATCGGGAGATCTCAGCAACGGGCGTTGTACGTCAACGTGGTCCGGAGAGCAAACGCTCGAGCAGCTTTGAAGTAGTGCTCGGTCCGGGAGAAACTGGTCGAATTGGGCAGTTATCCATGCGTACAATGTGAGATCCCGCGCTACTTTAGTCCCGCCGTCCAGTTCATGACCACCGTGATCGGAGTGGTCGTTGCGTCGTCGCTCTGAGTGTTGACAAGGAATCGTGGCCGTCGCGGCTAGGCACGTAGTGCGTGCGGTTGGCGGTGACACCTGGCTGCACTCGCGTTTGGAAGAGAACCTTGGGAACACCGAAGGACGGTCCCGGCCCGACGGCGACAGCCATCAGCTTGCGGTCTTCGGAAAGATAGTAGATCTCGCGTCCATCGGCGCGCCAGCGCGGCTCGTAGCCGCCGTCGGTTGAAACCTGCCACTTCTTGTCGGATAACGGCAAGGTTTGCACGTTCACCTGAAATTTGCCGGATTCGTTCGACGTGTAGGCAACCAGGTGGCCGTCCGGTGAAAAATTGCCGTGCATTTCATCCGCGGGCGATGCCAGGAACTTGACCGGCTTTTCTATCGCCCGTGAGCGGCAGCAGCCAGAGATCCAGGCCAGAGTTTTGCGCCGGGACTGAGAAAAGGATGCTCTTTCCGTCGGGAGACCAGTCCGTGTTAACCAGATTGCTCGCCTGAATCCCAGCCGCGCGAATCATCTGGTACGACAACAGCACTTGTTCATTTCCGCCGCCGCCGGCGCTCCTCTGGTAGAACTCGACTATGCCTCGAACGGCTCCGAAACACAAACTGTGTGCCATCGGGCGACCAGAGAGGGCTCGCGTTGAACGTTGCACCTTCCCTGGCAACGCGGCTCCTGCTGCCGCGTTCGAGATCGATAATCCAGACCTCGACATTGCCCGTCCTGGGGTCCAGCATTGAAGCGGCGAGCGACTTCTCATCTGGCGAGAGGCGAAAATCCGGATAATAACCTTCCGGGCCCAGCGAATGCCAGTTGCCTGCCATCTCGGTCGAAGCCAGGTCAGAGTTCCTTCGGCGAGAGAGTGCCAGCGTAGGCAATAGCTCCTGTGGCGGATGCGGAAACAGCGCTTTTGAAAGTGCTCGTCCTGCCCGACATGCTCGGCAACAAGAAACGGCTGACCACTTGCTTTCAGATGCGCCGCGTCAAAGACCTGGCCGAACATGATTGCCGCCGTCCGAAACAGCAGATATCCCGGGCTGGCATAAACGGCGCTGTTGTCGATCCGCGCGACAAGCTTTCTGACGTTGTTATCGAGGGAGCCAACATACAGGTCGATTCTGGCCATTGCTACGCCAACGCGTCAAGGTACAGGAAATGACGGCCGTCGGGCAAGAAATGCAGGGTAGCGATGCGCCTATTTCGTCCGGTTCCAAGATTGTGGCAGGCGTCTTGGCTGCCCTCCCGTGCCGGCCACGCGCTGTATGGGATCGCCACCATTCGCGAAGAGGATCGTATCGTCCGTTCCCCATGTCCCGCCCGGAAGTCTCTGATCGCGGAAGCGACAACCTGGACTGCTCCTCCTGCTGCGGGGATCTTCTTCAGCTTGCCTTCTGCGAAAAAGCCGATCCAGCGGCTGTCGGGCGACCAGAACGGGTCCTGGGCATCTTCGGTTCCTGGCAAAGCGCTGCGCGGTCACATCATCGAAGGCCGCCGCCACAGCAAAGGGCGCTCGCCCTCGGCTCCGGCGGCAAACACGATCGTGCGTCCATCCGGAGACAGGGCGAACTGCGGCACGTTGAGCGTGATAGTTGGGAGAGTTCGAAAACGCGGTCTTCTCGGGCGGATAGATCGCGAAGCTCACCACTTCGCCAGCAGCCGGGGCGCGACCAAACCACCGGCCGAGAGACAGCCCGGCTCCGAGCATCACGAGCGCCATCACGGCGGCCCAGTGCCAGGTCCGACTGGGCTTCGGAGCGGGCGGAGCAGGCAAAGTCATCGCGCGCCAGATATCGCTAGCCGTTTGCCAGCGATCCTCCGGGGCTTGCTCCATGCACGTTCGCACGATGCTGTCGAGCAGCGGCGGATTCCACCGGTGCGCGCCCATCCTGCGCCGCGCGCTTGCCCGTCAGCATCTCGTACAACACGCATCCGAAGCAGTAGATGTCGGTGCGAGCGTCGCCGGGTTTGCCCTCCCATTGCTCGGGCGCCATGTACGCGGGCGTGCCGATCTTCTCGCCGGCTTGCGTCAGCGTCGAATCCGCGGACCCGGACGCGATGCGCGCCAATCCGAAATCCAGCAACTTGATCCCGTGCTGCTTCGTGACCAGGATGTTGGCGGGCTTCAGATCGCGGTGGATGATTCCTTTGCGATGGGCGGCATCGAGCGCGCTCAAGATTTGTCCCGCGTACTCGACCGCCTTCTGCATGGGTAGCGGACCTTTGAGCGGCGAGCCTTCGACGTACTCCATCACCAGGTAATCGGGTCCCACATCGTAGAGCTGGCAGATATGCGGATGGTTCAACGCGGCGATCGCGCTGGCTTCGCGGGCGAAGCGCTCGCTGAACTGGGCTTTGGATGTTTTGATGGCGACGATGCGATCCAGCCGCGTGTCACGCGCTTTCCAGACTTCACCCATGCCGCCCGCCCCGATGGGCGCGAGAATTTCATATGGCCCGAGTTTATCGCCCGCGGAAAGCGCCATGTCCGTAATTCAGCCTATTTAGCCGGGCAACATGGTGCACTATCGCGGCTGCGTAGAGCATATCCGATTCTTAATTGGCCCATAATATGACAGGTGGAAGCCGAAGCTTGATATCCACTTTGACGGTTTGTCGCCGTTACGTTCATTGGCTTTGGTCGCGGGAGCCATGAGGGGCATGGTTACAGTCCGGCGGGGACGTCAACTCCATCGAAGACCCAGACTCCCGCGGAGTTATAACAAGATGTGAGTAGATGCGCAAATCGCATAAGCTCTCTATCGGACAGCAATCTAGCCTGGTGAAGTTCTGGCAGCCAATCTCCCCGTGTTACCGTTCCGACTACGAGCGCTCGCATACCAACGGCAGCGTCGAGCAACGATTCGGGTTGCCCGGCATTGCATGTAATGTCTGTGCGAAGACGTGGGGCGGTTCCAGGGTGGTCTCCTTCGAGTAGACCTCATCCCTCCCGAATCACAAGAGAGCCAGAGACCGCTGGCCCATAGCGCGAAATGAACACGCTGAGCTACAACAACAACTTTTTAAGGAGCTCGATATTCATCGGTAAGCCCTTCGTTGACCTCCGTCCAGGGGATGGCTTTCGGCCATGTTACTTTGACGTTCCAGCACGTCTTCGCGCCGATTTCTTGTGGGCGGGCGTTGGCATTCTCGTAGTATCTGAGCGAATCAAAAGCTTATTGTCGATTTGTGTGGCGATGGGATTGCCGTTCACCAATCGCGCTTAGGAAGATGGGGGAGCGCGAACGCAAACTCCCGGCGCCACACCCCTGCCAAGCACTGGTGAGCTGGAAGGCGTCATCCACCAAGTTCCTCTCTCAAGTGACAAGACCGTCGATTCTGCCTGCGGAAGCAGCGTGACGAGGACCTGACGGCCGGATTGCTGATCGCGCTCCCCGCCGCCCAGCGGGATCCATATACGGGTGAGGGGTAGCTTCAGTCCGGCTTCGGTTCGTGGATTCGCACCGCTCGCGATCGCCGGCCGGGTTCCGCAATCCCCTTGGACGTGTCGTCACCTACTCGCGAAAGTGTCGGCTTGCGCAGCGGGGCACTCGTCCGATACTCCGGCGCTAACAGAAATGTGCGGTGACTATCCGACAGACACACCACTCAAGCCAAAATATCAGTAACCACATTGCCCGCAATCCCCGTCAACCGCGCATCCAGCCCCTGGAACTTGACCGTCAATCGCTTGTGATCGATGCCGAGCAGGTGCAGCATCGTCGCATGGAAATCCGGAACCGCCACCGGATTCTCCTCGGCAGCGTAACCGAGTTCATCCGTCGTCCCATATGTGATCCCGCCCTTGATCCCGCCGCCGGCCAGTAGATACGAGAAGCCTTTGATGTGATGGTCACGCCCGTCGCCGCCCTGTGACATCGGCGTCCTGCCGAACTCCCCGCCCCACACGACCAGCGTGTCTTCGAGCATTCCGCGCTGCTTCAGATCCGTGATCAGCGCCGCCGTCGCGTGATCCACTTCCTGAGCCTTGCTGATGACGTTGTTCTTCACGCCTGTATGGTGGTCCCAATCGCGGTGATAGAGCTGGATGAACCGCACTCCCCGCTCAGCCAGTCGCCGCGCGAGCAGACAGTTCGAAGCATAGGATCCATCGCCCGGCTGCGCCCCATACATGTCGAGAACGCTCTGCGGCTCCTTGGACATGTCCACCAGGTCCGGGACACTCGCCTGCATCCGAAACGCCATCTCATACTGCGCGACGCGCGTCAGAATCTCCGGATCGGCCAGTTGCTTGTGTCCGTGCCGGTTCAGCGCGTTGATGGCCTCGATCGTCTCGTCCTGCGTCGTCTTGTGCGACGCCTTCGCGGATTGTGTGATGTACAGCACCGGATCGCCGATCGAGTTGAACTTCACGCCCTGGAAACGGCTCGGCAGAATCCCCGCAGACCATTGCCGCGCCGCGATCGGCTGCATCTGCCCGCCCTTGCCCGACGACATCAGCACCACATAGCCGGGCAGGTTCTCCGTCTCGGCGCCCGAGCCCGTACAGCACCCACGAGCCCATGCTCGGCCGGCCCGTGATGATGGAGCCGGTGTTCATCAAGCGTGTGCGCCGGATCATGGTTGATCTGCTCCGTCCACATGGACCGCACGATGCAAAGGTCGTCCGCCACGCTGCCCGATATGCGGGAACAGCTCGCACATCTCCTGGCCCGACTTTCCGAATTTCTTGAACTTGTGCTGCGGTCCGAAGCAGGTCAGCGTCTGGCCGCGAAGCTGCGCGATCTGCTGCCCTTTCGTAAACGACTCGGGCATGCCCTTGCCGTGCATCTCGGCCAGCTTCGGCTTGTAGTCGAAGGTCTCCAGGTGCGACGGCCCGCCTGCCTGGTAAAGGAAGATCACCCGCTTCGCTTTCGGCCGCGTGGTGCAGCGGATTCACAACACCCTTGGACACCATCGTGGGTTCGTCCGCGCCTTCAGAAGCTGCGGATCGAGCAGCGTGTTCAACGAAACCAGTCCCAAGGCTCGCGAGCCCTTGCCGCAGAAACGTTCGTCGTAAAGTGTATCTCGTTCACGTCAATTCCTCGTGATCGTCTCGTGCAGATTCAGGATCGTTCGCGCAACGGTAGTCAACGCCGCCAACGCCGGCCTCGGATTCGCCGACCTCGCAGTCTGCTTCGTTCCCGAATCAAAGTACTTCTTGTGCAGGTCCGTCAGGATCTTGCCGCTCCGTCTTGTCCGGAGTACGATTCAACGCCTGCTGAAACGCCCAATCGAGACGCGCCATCCAGATTCTTCCCATGGGCGCCGATCCGCTTCGCGAACGCGTGCGCGGCCTCCACGTAGATCGGATCGTTCAGCAGCACCAGCGCCTGCAGAGGCGTATTCGAGTTCACCCGATTCACCGTACACTCCTCGCGACTCGGAGCATCGAACGCCACCAGGCTCGGATGCAGGAACGTCCGCTGCCAGTGCGTGTACAAGCGCGCGACGGTGCAGATCATCCCCGCGGCTAGCCGAGTACTCGCGCTTCGGGAAAATTCAACGCGCCATGATAACCTTCCGGCTGAACGGGCTTCACGCTCGGTCCCGCCGAACTTCTCCGCCAGCAGTCCGGACACCGCCAGCACGGTGTCATGGACAACCTCTGCATCGACGCGGAATCGGTTCTGCCTCGCGAGCAGACGATTGTACGGGTCTTTCTCATCCAGCGCGGCGCTACTCATCGACGACTGCCTGTACGTGTGGCTCGTGACGATCAATCGCGTCAGCGCCCGTACATCCCAGCGAATCGCAGAAACTCGGATGCGAGCGAGTCCAGCAGTTCAGGATGCGTAGGCCATTCGCCCTGTGATCCGAGGTCCTCCAGCACTTTGGATAGCCCTGTCCCGAAGTACTGCCGCCAGGTCCGGTTGACGAAAACTCGAGGCGTTAGCGGATTGTCCTTCGAAACAAGCCAGTTCGCCAGATCGAGCCGAGTGGCTTTGCCCTCGGGAGTCTCCAATTTTCCGAAAACAACAGGAATCGCCGGAGCTCACGAGGTCACCCGTTTCATCGAGAAAATTGCCCCGCCGCAGGATGCGGGTTTCTCGCGGCCGGGTTCGCTCTGTGGTGATCACACTTGGAATCGCGGCCTGCAGCAGTGTGCGCTCCGCCTCGAGCTTTGCCAGCCGAACGATGCTTTCCTGCAGATCAGGTTGCGACCAAAGGAAATGCTTGGTGACCAGTTCCTGCTGTTCCTCCGTGCGTTCCGGTTCCTCCGTCTCCATCGCTTTCAGAACCAGCGGCGGCACTCCGAAATCTGTCGGGACAGCTAAGAGGCTAAGGTCGGAATCCTTCTTGGCGACGCGGCGTTTCTGATTCGAATCACCCGTTTCAGGGGCCGAATACTCCGCATCGGACAACGCCATCCGAAATCTGCCCATCGTCGCCTTACGGAACACTCGAATCGTGCTTGATCCGCACCGTGATCACAGATTCAGCCGTCGTCGTCACCTTTTCTTTCAAGCCGCAGCGCCAGGAACGGATTGCGATGCTCACCGAAGCTGACGGCCCACCCGTCGCCGGATCGCCGTCGATCGCTGCCATGGCTGTATGCTCGACAGGTTCGCCGAACTCCGTCGAGTTCGCCAGGACAAAATCGACCTTGCGCGACTGACCGCCCTCGACGACATCCGCTTCCACTTCCGTCACGACAAACCGGTCCGCGCCGCGCGAGACGCGATTCCCTGGCAGAGCTTTCGTCCTGCTGCACATCGATCCCGAGCGCCGTCCATGTGCCCGCGCCGGGCTTCAACTGCACTACGTATGTTTCGTTATCCGGATTGGGACCTGATGCAACAATCAGACCCGGGCTCTTTTTCTTTTGCTCAGTGAACACTGACCCCGCCAGATAGAAGCTTGCATCCAGCGGCTCGTCTTTATAGATCGTCAGCTTCGCGCCGTTCGAACTCGATGCGGATACGGGCTGCTGATATTTCCAGGCGAGTTTCCCGGCCTCGTGGCCCGCCGAGTGTCTTTCTCCTCCCACTCCCACCGGCGCTCCTTGAGCGTCTTGGCGGTCGCAAGCAGGCCTTTCTGCACCGACGCGATCTCGGCTTCGAGTTTCGCCAGTTGTTGCTCCTGCTCTGGCGTTGGCAGCGAAAGTTTCACACCCCACGCCTTGGCTCCGCGGTCGGGAATCAGGCCAGTCTCCCTGATATCTGAGAAGAAGGCCTTCATCGAATAGAAGTCTTTTGCCAGGTACGGATCGAATTTATGGTCGTGACACTCCGCGCATCCGACCGTTGCTCCGAGCCACACCGTGCTGACCGTGCGGACCCGATCGGCGCCATACTTCGCGAGATATTCCTTCGGCTGAATGCCGCCTTCCGCCGAAGCTCGATTCAGACGATTGAACGCCGAAGCGACCTTCTGCTCCCTCGTACCGTTCGGAACCAGATCGCCGGCCAACTGCTCGCGCGTGAACTGATCAAAGGGCTTGTTCTTCAGAAACGATTGCAGAACGTAGTCGCGATAGGGCCATGCCGGCCAGGGATTATCACCATGGAACCCGGCGGTATCCGCATACCGCACCGCATCAAGCCACCGCATCGTCTGCATTTCTGCGTGGCGTTGCGATGCGAGCAGCCGATCGACGACTTTCTCGTACGCATCGGCGCTCTTGTCTTCGAGGAAGGCTTTCATCTCTTCCTGCGTCGGAGGAACACCCGTCAGATCGAGCGTCACTCGACGAAGGAGTGTCCTTCGATCCGCCTCGGGGGAAGGCTTGAGATGCTCTTGCTCGAGCTCGGCCTGAATGAACGCGTCGATTGGGTTGCGCACCATCGATGCATCTACGACGGTCGGAGGTTGAGACTTGCGGATGGGTTCATATGCCCAATGGCCTTCGTACTCCGCGCCTTCAGCCACCCACCGTTTGATCGTGTCTTTCTGCGCTGCCGTCAGCTCTTTATGAGCCTGCTTCGGAGGCATGATCTTCGCCGGATTTTCCGCAAAGAATCGCTGGATAATCGCACTCTTCGCCGGGATCGCCAGGAACGATCGGTGTCACACCGGACTTGGTTGTTTTCAGCGCATCCTGCCGGATATCGAGACGCAGGCCCGCCATACGGGACTTCGCAGTCGGGTCCATGACAACGGAAGCAGGTATCCGACATGATGGGCCGGATATCGCGATTGAATTTGACCGTGGGAGTCGCTGCACGTGCCACACTCGAGGTGACCAGCAGCACGAAGACGACAAGTCGCGCGTGCCCGAACTGCATACTTCGCTCTATCTTATCGATAAAGTAATCGCCCCATCGTAAATGCAACCGAGCCGCGACTATAAAGGAGCGTGAATCGTGCGCCCCTGCGATATGATGCCCGCGAGATGAACCGCCGCGTCTTCTTCCAAACCGCCCTATCCGCCACTCCGCTGCTTGAGGGCTCAAGGCAAGAAATACAAAACAGCGTTGATCGGCTCGGGATGGTGGGGAATGAATATCCTCCGCGAGGCCCTCGCCTCAGGCGAATGCTCTGCCGTAGCGCTCGCCGACCCGGATCCGAACCAGATGGACAAGGCGGCCGCGGAGATCGCGAAACTCTCATCCGACCAGCCCCGGCGATACAAGGATTATCGGGAGATGCTCAAGAAGGAGCGACCCGACATCGCAATCGTCGCCACGCCCGATCACTGGCACGCGCTCCCGACCATCGACGCAGTCGAAGCAGGCGCGCATGTCTACGTGGAGAAACCGATCAGCCACACCATCGACGAAGGCAAAGCGATGGTGAAGGCGGCTCGCGAATCCGACCGGCTCGTACAAGTCGGACTGCATCGCCGGGTCTCTCCGCATCCTATTACGGGCATGCAGTTCCTCAAATCCGGGAAGGTCGGCAAAATCGGAATGGTCCGAACCTTCGCGCACGCCGGCGGGAGGCTCCGGAACGAAGAGCCCCGACAGTGATCCGCCGGCAGGCATGGATTGGGATCTCTGGCTGGGTCCGGCTCCGAAGCGCCCTTTCAACAAGGCGATTCATCCGCGGGGCTTCCGGCAATTTCTCGACTTCGCGAACGGAACGCTCGGGCGATTGGGGCGTGCACTGGATGGATCAGGTCTTATGGTGGACCGAAGAGACACATCCGAAATCCGTGTACTCTACCGCCGGCCGTTTCGTGCGCGAGGACTCGACCGACGCGCCCGATACCCAGATCGTCACCTACGAGTTCGATACGTTCCGCTGCACATGGGAGCAGCGGCATTATGCCGGCAACAACGCCGAGCAGCATCTGATCGGCGCTTACTTCTACGGCACGGAAGGCACATTCCACATGGGCTGGCGCGACGGTTGGACCTTCTACCCTGCAAAGAAGAGCGAAAAGATCATTCATGTCGAGCCGCAGTTGAATGACCCTGACGGCCAGAACATCAAAGAACTGTGGGCCGACTTCATGCAGGCGATCGCGACACAAGCGCAAACCGGTCCGCGATATCGAGATCGGCTATCGAGCCACCAACGCTGCATTGCTAGGCATGGTGAGTTGGCGCCTCGGCAGAAGTATCCAGTGGGACGGGAATCAGTGTCCGAAGGATGCCGCAGCAAATAAACTCCTCCGCCGAGCCTATCGCAAACCGTGGGAGTATCCCTCCGTCTGAAACTCAATCTCTGCGCAGCGCGCTAGCCGGATTGATCAGCGTCGCGCGAACAGCGGGTACGGCCGATGCGGTCGCCGTCACAACAACTAGAAACACGGCAACCAGCGCGAATGTAGATGGATCCGACGGCTTGATGCCGAACAGCATGCTCTCCAGCAGCCGCGTCATGGACAGCGCGCCCGCGATGCCTACAACGAGCCCGGCAAACGCGAGTTTCAATCCATGCGAGACAATCAGCCAAAGAATTGCCGTTCGCGGCGCGCCGAGCGACGAACGAATTCCGATCTCATGGAAACGGTCGCTCACCGAATAGCTCATCACGCCATAAATCCCGATCACGGCTAACGCCAGCGCAATCGCCGCAAACAACCCGAGCGCTCTCGCATAAAACTGCGTTCCTGATGACCGGATCGTGATATGCGCCGAATGCGGCCGCATATCGAAAATCACCAGCTCTTTGTCAAAATCGGCAACAATCTTCGCGATCGTCTCCTGCTTTACGGCGCCGTCCGCCTTCTGCTTCAGGATCAGGTTCGGCCGGAATCGCTGTCCCTGGAAATTCCCCGGGATCTCACGAGGCTGCTGGAGATACGACGTGAAGATTTCGGGCCGAACAGTGACACGAGGGGAGAATTGGGTGAAGTCAGCCACGACGCCGACGATTTCCCTCGGCCTTTCTTCCGGCCCAATACTCAGCTTTACGACCTTTCCGACGGCCGAACCATCCGGGAAGAACTCACGCGCAAACGCTTCATTCACCACCGCAACCCAAGCTCCGGCGGCCGTATCGGCTTCAGTCAAGTAGCGGCCGCGCCGGAGCGGAATCCGGAGCGTCTCGAAGAACCCGTCCGTGATTACATTGAACTCGGCACGGCGGAGTTCAATCTCGGACTCCGTCCCTCCCACGATCCGAACGCTCACACCAGGGGAATGAGCCGGACCCATGGGCACACTCCCGGCGAGCGGCCGCCTTATCCACTCCCGGAATCGCTCGCGCTTCTCGCAGCACGTGCTCGACAAACTGAGCCGTCGGCGGCTCGACATATCTCATATCGAGGTCCCGCTGCGGCGCATCCGTCATGTACCGAGTTCCCGAGATATGAAGCTGCGCGATCGTAACGTTTGTAGGATCGAATCCCGTTTCATGAGTCTGAAGCCGATAAACACTGCTTACCGTCAATCCCGCGCCCACCAGCAGGATCAAGGCGAGCGCGATCTCGGAGGCGACCAACAGGGACCGCAGCCGTTGCCGTTTTCTTCCTGCTGATCCCCGGCCCGCATCTTTCAGAGCCTCCGTCAGGTCCACCTTCGAGCCTTCCAGCGCGGGGAAGAAGGCAGCCAGTATCCCCGATAACGCCGCCGCGGCCGCCGTGAACGCAAGAACGTACAAATTCAGTTCGATCTTGCTTGCGCCTGGAAATCCCGGCGGCGCAGAAACTCGGAATAAAGCGATCCCGCCGTACGCGACCGCCAGGCCAACCAGTACGCCCGGAACCGCCAGCACCATTCCGTCCGCAAGCAGTTCGCGCATGAGCCGCTGTCGTCCAGCGCCAAGAGCGGCCCGGACCGAGATCTCACGCCTGCGCGCGATCGCCCGCGTCAGCAGCAGGTTCGCGACATTGGTACAGGCAATCAACAACACGAATGCTACTGCTCCCAACAGCGGGTACAGCGTCGCTCCGAGTTGGCGGTTCCGCTCCTCCAACATCGGAATCGCGAGCAGACCGCGATTTCGATTCGTATCGGGGTACGCCTCGCCGAGATTCGCCGCGATGCGGTCCAACTCGGCCTGCGCGCGCTCGAGCGAGCTTCCATGCTTCACCTTCGCCGTAGCCAGCAGCCACGGCGCGGAACGCTGCACCCACTGTGACCCCGGTGCAAGATCGATCGGGGTCCACATCTCCACGCCCGGATCGCTCTCGAGGATTTCGAACCCTATAGGAATCACACCAACGATCGGAAACACGCGGCCATCGATAATCAGTTTGCGTCCGAGGACGTTCGGATCGGCGTTGAACCGGCGCCGCCAGTATCCTTCGCTGATCACCGCGGGCCGTTCGGCTTCTTCCCCGGCACGGAATAATCGTCCGATCACAGGGCGGACCGCGAGGGAATCCAGCAGTCCGGGCGTGATTTGCTGTCTGCGGATGCGTTCGGGCAGACCCGCTCCCGTTACAGTCGAAGCGCTCGATCCCGCAAACAGATGCCAGTCTTCGAACTCCGTGGTTTGCGAGCGCCAGTCCATGAAATCGGCGGATGTCACGCCGCCGGAGATCCACGATTCGGGCTGTTCAGGGATCGCGTGAATACCACCACGCGGCGGTCTGGCATCGGGGTGGGCGATCGGCCGGAGCAGCGACGCGTACACGATGCTGAACATCGTGGTGTTCGCTCCGATACCCAACGCGAGAGACAGGACGGCAATCACCGTCATCGACGGTTGAGCCAGCAGCCGCCGCGTGCTATGAACGATCTCCTGAATCATCATGCGATAACGCTCCTTGGCAGCGGTCGCGAGCACGTCGCCGATTGCTTCGAGACAAAACCATACACGAGACGCGCCGCGCTCCTCGAGACACCGATCGTTCAGCGCCCGCAGCATTTCCGGCCCGTATTCGTTCCGGAAGTCGTCCGGATAAGCTCGGAGGAGCCAGACCCATAGACGCCGCATGCGTTCACCTTGCCGGCTTTTCGCGAAGCTGACCGGCGGCGCGCTCGATAACGCCCTGCAAGCGCTCGAGTTCCGCCGAGCCACCCGCCGGCCGAGCACGGTGATGCTGTAATAGCGGCGCCGGTCGTCATGATCGGCGGCAGAAGGCGTGGCGGTTTCGCGAATGAGTTCGTCGTCGAGCAGACGCTTGATGGTCGTGTATAACGTTCCTGGATTGAGGCGGGCCTCGCCCATTACAGCGTAGCCATGCTTTGGACCGGAAGCTAACGCGACGAGAATCTGAAAAGCAGCAGAAGAAAGCGGGATGAAGTCGCCAACGCCGGGCATATATCTTGGATCATTATATTCAGATCCAATATAGTGTCAAGGCGAAAAGCAAACGGGCGCGATTCCATTAGGCTGCTGTAACCAGCTGGAATCGCGCCCGTGATGTAACCAATCAGGGAGTCTAGAACAAATTCCAGAGGAACTGATTGTAGACTTCGTGGTGATACTGTACTTCCGGGGCTTTGACGAATGTCCCAAGCAGCCGCGGGCAGCGATCGGCCGACGCCTGCTTCAGGTCGGCATAGCGCGTCTTCACATCGCAGCCGAACAGCTTCGTAATATGGAGCCTTACGGAAGTTCTCGAGCGCGTCGTAGATGTTGTCCGGCAGGTAGCGCTCAGCGTCCGCAGGTGTCCAGATCTGCGATATCTCCTTCGATGCCCGTCCTGAACACCGAGTACAGAACCATGTACGGATTCGCGTCGGGCGCGACCGAACGAACCTCCACGCGCGAGCTGCGTTCGTTTCCGATCGGAATACGAACCATCGAGCCACGATCCGTAGCAGAAGCCTTGATCTGATTCGGCGCTTCGAAGTGCGGGTCCAGACGCCGATACGAGTTCACGCTCGGATTAAGCAGCAGGCAGATGTCATTGCCGTGCGTCAGCACGCGATCGATGAACTTCCAGGCTTCGGAACTCATCTTCTCCTCGCCGTCCGGATCCCAGAAGATGTT
Organism: Bryobacteraceae bacterium; assembly: GCA_963825845.1. Classification (GTDB taxonomy): domain Bacteria; phylum Acidobacteriota; class Terriglobia; order Bryobacterales; family Bryobacteraceae; genus DASQDN01. The sequence continues at coordinate 208,722 of CAWGVL010000048.1, forward strand.
CTTACCGTTCTTCGTGATCGATACGTTGGTGTGCATTCCGCTGCCGTTCACACCGACCACAGGTTTCGGCAGGAAACTCGCAGTCAGTCCCATGCGGGTGGCAATCTGACGGCAGATCAGCTTGTAAAGCTGAATCTGGTCCGCCGCTGTCACTACGTCCGCGTAGCTATAGTTGATCTCGAACTGCGAAGGAGCGACTTCCGGGTGATCCTTTTCATTCTCAAAGCCCATCGCGCGCTGCACTTCCGCGGCAGCGTCGATAAATTCACGCAGCGGGTCGCCAGGAAGAGAGTGGTAGTAACCGCCGGTATTCACATACTCGAAATTGGCCGTCTCGTGAAAACAGCGCTCCGCGTCCGAACCCTTGAACAGGAAGCCCTCGATTTCGTTAGCAGCGTTGAGCGTGTAGCCCTTCGACTTGTGCAGTTGATCGGCGTAGTCCTTTAAGACGCCGCGAATGTCGGCGGAATATGGAGAGCCATCTTTGTCGATGACCTCACCGAAAACTAGCGCCTTGCCCGCGCCGAAGATATCCGCCAGCGCCATGTAGAATGCGCTCCAGTCGATGCCCAGCCGGAGGTCACTCTCGCGCTGAGCCGTAAATCCGCGGATCGAGGATCCATCAAAGGTCAGGTTGTCCCAGCTCTTTATGAGGAACTTCTTGTCGTAATCGAGCATGTGCAGTCGGCCTTCAAGGTCGCTGAACAAAAGCGTGACAGCCTTCACCCGCTTCTCATCGGTGAGAAATTTCAGACGCTCTTCCTGAATTTTGTCCGCAGGAACACGATTTTTACGCTGCTCCTTGGCTTTCAGATTCAGTTCTTCCAACTCCGCGTAGGGAAGGCTCAGACGATCCTGTAGTTGCGTAAACATTCCTCTCCTTGGGCTTATGTTTTGCCAAGATCCAAGCCGGACGAAAGTACACTTGTCAGGCGGAGGGTCGGCTGCGGCCCGGCTCCGGCAAACAAAGCCTATTCCGGTGTGGCTCGTTGATTCTCTTCAATTATGAAGGACGGAACCGGTAACCGGAAGTAGTTTCAACCACTTTCCCCATCGAACATTTTTATAGGGCTCATTCTCAACAGTGAGTCTTCCATTGCGGGGTCAGCTGGACCGCGCTAGCCTTTTACGTATGACACCCGAGCAAGCCAGCACCATCGCAGGATTCCTGCTCCCTCAGCTTGAACAAGAGATTCAGACGACCGCACGCGTCATTGCCGCCGTCCGGACGACAAGAAGGATTATTGTCCCGCCCCCAAGTGCATGACAGCAGGTACCTTAGCCGAGCACCTTCTCGGAGCCGACATGTGGTTTCTTGAAAGCGTCCTCAACGGCAATTTCGGAGCGCACCCGGAACCAAAGAAGCTCTCCTCAGCCGAACTCGCGGCCGAATACGCGCGGCGAGGCGCCGAACTGATCGGCAAACTCAAGCAATTGTCGGGAGAACAACTCGCCAAAGACGTCAAGTTCCACACGATGACTCTTCCCAACGTGACCTACTTGGAATTCATGCAGAAGCACTCGGTGCACCATCGCGGGCAGCTCTCAGCATATCTGCGCCCCATGGGAGCGAAGGTGCCGAGTATTTACGGCGGCAGCGCCGACGAGCCCTTTGCAGATGCTGCAACCGAAAGCAAGTAGCGCGTCGGCGCAACATTGGGCAAAACGGGGGTGAAAAGGCGAAGATTCCGGGAACCGAGCGCGGCCGTTACTCATCTTACAAGGTAGGAACGCCCAAAGGGATAGGTTGGGCAAAGCCAGACGGGATTCCCCCTCCAGTCTGGCCGTTCCGGGTATTGGCCGCAAATGCACTCCTTGTGAAGATCGGCCGCCGGTGAGTTGCGTGTCCTCCGAGCGACTCACCGGTATTTTTGTTTTTGTACGATCACGGACGGTAGACGCCTGTCGGTGATTTCTTTATCGGAAAACTTCAGCCTTTCAGCCCCGTCGCCGAATCCTCTCCCCGCCCCCGATAAATCCAAGATCTATAATCACGGCCAGAAACATCACCACGAGATAGAAGGCATCCATCGGCTGCCCGGACTTCGTCAGGTAGGTATAGGCGACCAGCGTCAGCGGCATGAAGATGAAGCCGAGAAATGGAACCAGAACCGTATCGTAGACTCCGCGAAAGAAGTCGGTCATCAAGTACAGCAGCAATATAGCGATCCGGGGGAACGCAACGACAAGGATCGCCAGTAAGCAAGGCATAGCTTAGTGGATGAAGCCGATCTTCCTGAGTCCTGACGCGGGATCGTTGCCTTCAAACTGCGGGAACGACTCCTTCTGCCGACCGTTCTCGATAGCTACCCCATAAGGGGCATCGCCGAACGGGAACGTCTTTTTGAGCATCCCGAGATCGTTCGATATCTGCGCCTTCAGCCCCGTATCTTTCAGAAAGCCCGGTGCAAATTGGGGCATCGCGGTCGGAATACCGACTACCTTTGTCTCCCCCCAATCGAAGGTCGACATCGTCTTGGCAGCCTGGTAGCAATGCGAGCACTCAGGATCGAAGAAGTACAGGAAGTGCTTCCCGTGTTGCAAGGAGTAAGGCTTGCCATCGACGGTGATGGTATCCGGAGCTTTGGCGCCGGTCTGCCGCGCGTAAGTGACGCCGAAGGAGACCATCGCGAACACACTCACCGCGCCGAGGATGATCGCTGCCGTGCGCTTCCCTTCCGAGGGCCGGGCCCAGACGCCCGCGCCTATTGCGAGGAGAAGCATAATGCCGTCACCCACAAAGAAGCCTGGGCCAACCGCTCTCTTCAACCACGGAAAGCAACTGCATTCTTCGCCGCGCAGCACGTCGTAGTAGTAGCCGATGTAGATCATGAACGCGATCAGCATCAGGCCCGTCAGCCATGCTCCCCAGCGGCGAAACCGCGGCACAAGCAGCAGGACAGCGGCGAAGGTTTCGGCGATTCCGAAGCTGATCGCGGTAGTTAAGCCGAGGCTGGCAGGAATCTTCGCCTGCACCATGCGAGCCGCTGCATCGAACGGTTCGGTGATTTTCCAGACGCCCGCAACCAGGAACAAAGCGGCGAGCAAAACAGCCGAAGACACACTCAGCACACTCTTCCACGCTGGAAGTTCTAGAGCACCGGCGGGAGCAGTCGCCTGTGCAATACTGTCATCCATGCCTACCATTTTAGCCCTGTTTTTGCACGGGGCGCGGTGGGTTCCCGTTCTCATCCTCCTGTCCTGTCAGAGTTTGCGCGCACAGCCTCCCGATGTCCTTTTCGAGAACGCTCGAATCTACACGGTTAATCCCTCACAACCGGCTGTGAAAGCCATCGCTGTACATGCCGGGCGCATCACCTTTGTAGGTGACGACACATCGAAGCTCAATCCGAAGCGCCGCATCGACCTGAAAGGAGCGACTGTCGTCCCCGGCTTCATTGATTCGCATGGGCACATGTCCGGACTCGGCGATCTATTACAGTCGCTGAATCTGCGGGGCGTAAAATCCGTTTCTGCCATCGCGAATCTGGTTCGCAAGGCTGCGGCCTCGCGTCCGAAAGGCGAGTGGATTCGCGGCCGGGCATGGGACCAGACCGAGTGGGGCGGGCAGTTCCCCGATCGCGAATCGCTCGACAAAGCGGCTCCCGATCATCCGGTGTACCTTTCGCGAGTCGATGGTCACGCTGCATGGGTGAACAGTCGAGCGCTCGAGATGGCGGACATCAACTCCGCGAGTCCCGATCCGCACGGTGGCCGCATTGTCCGAGACTCTTCGGGCAAACCCACGGGCATCCTGATCGACAAAGCGCAGGGTCTGGTCGCTTCGAAGATCCCTGCCAGAACGGCGTCGCAAACGGAAGATGCAATCCTTCGCGCTGCCCAGGAATGCCTGCGGGCCGGGCTCACGGGAGTTCAGGATGCGGGGATTGGGCCGGCGGAAGACGCGACATACCATCAACTCGCGAGTCAAGGAAGGTTGCCAATCCGGATCTACGCAATGATCGGAGGGGCGGGTCCGCTGTGGAAACATTACCTCGCGAACGGACCGGAAGTCGGCGAGCGCCTGACCGTACGAAGCATCAAACTCATGGCAGACGGAGCCATGGGTTCCCGAGGCGCGGCATTCTTCGAGCCATACGCCGATGACCCGAAGAACACCGGCCTGCTGATGCTCACAAAGGGTCGCATCGAGCAGATCGCCCGTGAAGCGGTGCAGCGCGGATTTCAGGTGAACACGCACGCGATCGGCGATAGGGCCAATCGGACTGTGCTCGATGCATATTCCGCAGTATTACAGGGCAAGAACGATAAGCGATTCCGAATTGAGCACGCGCAGATTGTCAGGCCCGAGGACGTCAAGCTCTTTGCAGAAAACTCTGTCATTGCTTCAATCCAATCCACCCACGCGACGAGCGACATGCGTTGGGCGGTGGATCGACTCGGGCAGGACCGCCTGGCCGGAGCATGGCTCGCGCAAACCTTCCTTAAGGCGGGAGTCGCGATCGCGAACGGCTCGGATTTCCCGGTCGAGTTGGCGAACCCGCTGCTCGGATTCTATGCCGCGGTTACCCGGCAGGACCAATCTGGTCATCCGCCGGACGGCTTCCTTCCGAAGGAGCGGCTTACTCGTGAGCAGGCGCTCCGGAGTTGGACTCTGGGCCCCGCATACGCGGCATTCGAGGAGCGTGATAAAGGCTCGCTCGAGGTTGGGAAATTGGCTGACTTCGTCGTTTTGTCGCAGGACATCATGACGATCCCGCCTGCCGAGATCCCGAAAACGCAGGTACGGATGACAGTGGTCGGGGGAGCCGTTCTTTACGAGGCGCAGTGATGCTGCTGGCGCTACTATTGCTTCTGACCGAGTCGGTCATCAAGGTCCCGGCATCGCACTGGATTGCGATCGAACTCAAAATCGAACAGAATAGCGCCACGGTTCACGCCGACTTCGATGTCCGAAATGGCGCAAAGGTTCAGGCTATGGTGCTCAGCCGCAAAGAGGCGGAGCGGCTAAACCGGGGACGTTCCGTTCATCCGTTGTTCTCGTCAGGCTTCACAACGGGCGATCAGTTTCGGGTCCTGGTACCGGACGCCGGTGACTACGTTCTGCTGCTGGACAACCGACTGGAACGCTTCCCGGCAGAGGTGGCACTGCGTTTCGAGCTTACTCAGACCAACGATTCGCAAGTGCGCTACGTCCCGGCGACTCGGCGGCATGCCACGGTCGCTCTGAGCCTGTTGTTCTTCGGCGCGGTGGTCTGTCTTCTCGGCCGTCAAGTTCTTGCGGACTTGAAGAAGTCCCGGGCCGCATCAACAGTCTGACGAATCTCCTCGCGTCCGTGGGCGTACGAAACGAACCCAGCTTCGAACTGCGATGGCGCTAAGTAGACTCCTCGCTCCAGCATGTGGTGAAAGAAGCGCTTGAACTGCTCTGTATCGGATTTTTTCGCGCTGTCCCAATCAGTTACAGGCTGATCCGTAAAGAAAAACGTGAACATAGAGCCAACCCGGTTGACGGTCACGCCCTGCGAACTTTTCGGCGCAGAGTTCGGCTGTTCTTTCCTCAATTCTTGTATACACTTGCGGGTGATCCCTCAAGTAACTCAGCATCGCAATGCCTGCGCTCACAGCCAGCGGGTTGCCCGAAAGGGTTCCTGCCTGATAGATCGGTCCCGACGGAGCGACTTTGCTCATGATGTCGGCTCGGCCGCCGTAGGCTGCTATAGGCAGTCCGCCTCCGACGACCTTCCCGATGGTCGTCAGATCCGGCTTGATCCCGTACAGCTGCTGCGCCCCGCCAAACGAAAGCCGAAACCCCGTCATCACCTCGTCGAAGATGAGCAGCGAGCCGTGACGTTCCGTGACGGCTCGCAAACCTTCAAGGAATCCGGGCCGCGGCGGCACACAGCCCATGTTTCCAACCACGGGCTCCAGAATCACGCAAGCGATCCTGTCCCCCTGCTCGCGGAAGGCGGCCTCGACGGCATCCAGATCGTTAAACGGCACTACAATCGTTGTGGCCGCGAAGCTTTGCGGTACCCCGACCGTGTCGGAAATTGCGAGAGTCGCCATTCCCGAGCCGGCCTTTACGAGCAGCGAATCGACATGCCCGTGATAGCAGCCCTCGAACTTGAGGGTCAGGTCGCGGCCAGTGAAGCCGCGGGCGACCCGAAGGGCGCTCATGGTCGCCTCGGTGCCGGAATTTACCAAACGGACCAATTCCATGCTCGGCTTGGCCAGGCGGATTAGCTCGGCCAACTCGATTTCGCGTTCGGTGGGCGCTCCGAAGCTGGTACCAATTTCGAGGACAGCTTGCAGCGCTTCGATAACTTCCTTCGGACGATGCCCCAGGAGCAGAGGTCCCCAGGAACAGATGTAGTCGATGTAGCTGTTTCCGTCGACATCGATGAGACGCGCTCCCTCGCCTCGGGCGATGAATCGAGGTGTACCGCCCACGCCTCGGAAGGCGCGAACGGGCGAGTTAACGCCTCCCGGCGTTACTTTCTGGGCACGGGCGAAAAGTTCTTCTGAGCGCGAATTGTCCACGACAGCTATTATCGCGGCAACTCACTGACAGACAAGAATCGCGTCCTCCGCGACCTTGACACCGTCAACCCATATGCGGAGCGCTTGGGAGCCCGAAGGAAGATAGCCGCTCGGGACCTGAAGGGTGATTTTGAGCAGCCCCGCGCGTTCCTGCAGGCGTTCGATTGACAGCACGGCTGCCGTGATCCCACCCACCTCCGCTGTAATGCCGGGTTCTGCTGACGTCCCTTCTCCAGTCAAATAGACCGTCGACGAATGTCCCTCGCAGCGCCGGGGTGTCCCGGGTGTTCGAGCTTCCGTTCTCATTTTGGACGTTGCCGACAATCGCCGGCGCCAGCGTGGCGATCTCGACTTCGCTGGCCGCCCATTTCCTCTTCGAGTCGCTTACGGATACGTCGACGATGCCGGGGTTGACTGACGAGGGTACGATCGCCGTAATGCGCGCCGGGTCGACCGACAGCACTTTCGCCGTTGCCGAGCCGAAGCGCAGTTCAACGATTTCCGCCGGAAAGGCCTGCTCGTATTCGATGTAGACTAACTGGCCCGGCGCCACGGCTCCGGGCTTCAAGGTGCCGGCATGGAGAATACGAAACGAACCCAATTTCACCTCGGACGATGCCTCGGTTGTCGGGTTCGTTTTCCGGATTCGGCTATTGCCGGTGTCGGCGATCAGGATCGAGCCGTCCGCCTCCGGCCAGACATGCGCCGGAGAATCGAGCATCGCCTGGAGTGCCATTCCCGTTTCCCCCGAGAATCCCCGATCTCCTGACCCGGCCAGCGGCTCCCATCTTCCGTCTTGCGAGACGCGGATGATCCGATGGCCACCGGTGTCTGAAACCAGTAGCCGACCTTTCGAATCGAACCCAATTCCCTTCCCTTCGGTCAGCAGGACGCCGGAGATAGTTGACACACGGGCATCGCTCGTCAGTTTCCGCAGTCGAGTGGTTTCGGTGAACCAGATCTCCCCCTCGGGAGAGACCGCAAGTCCGACCGGGCTTTTGAGTTCCAGGCTGAGTGCGAAGCCATCTTTCTCCGAAGATCCTCCTCCTGCAACTGTCGAAACGAACCCATCCGGGGTGATTTTTCGGATCACGTTATTTCCGGTATCGGCCACGAACAGATCCCCGCGAGCGTCGAACGCGATTCCGGTCGGCGCGCGAAATGGCTTCGCTCCGCTTCCGCGCGAGAACACCTGAAGCCGCCCGGCGCGATCAATCATGTGGATCGTACCCGTCTTCGAATCCGAGAAGTACAACAGATTCGAACGATCTAGCGCGAAATAGCTCGGGTATCCCAGCCCTGCAGCGACGGTCGAGAGCGAACCATCGGTTGAAATCCGCCGGACACGGCCATTTGCAGTGTCCGCAATGTAGAGGTTTCCCACCGCGTCCCGGATCATCCCTGTCGGATGGTGGAATCGCCACTCCTCGGGCGAGCTTCCGTCTCCGGCAAATCCTCCCGAGCCGTTCCCGGCCAGGATCTTCATGGCTCCTCCGGCATAAGACCGAACCTGCCGGTAAGCCGCAGTAAGCAGGCGTCCCGATGGATCGATGAAGACTTCGTCCGCCGCTGTCTCGATTGCGCCGACAGTGCCGGTCGACGTCACGACAGATATGCGGGTGCCGCCGGCGGCATGCACCCGGCCAGCCGCGTCGAGCGCGATCGACGTCACCGCGCCGAAATCGAGGGCGTTCCCGGCCGAATCGGTGATGGCCGCCATCGAGCCATTCATGATTTTTCGAATGCAATGATTGCCGGAATCTGCAATCAGAAGCGCACTGTTCGAGTCAATGGCAAGACCTGCCGGCCCCGAGAGTTCCTCACCTGTTCCCGCGATCGCCGACAACATCCCGTCGGATGTGACCCGATAAACCTTGTTCCCCCCGAAGTCCGAGATGTAGACGGCGCCCGTCCGATCTACGGCCACGTTACGAGGCTGTACCAGTTTCGCCTCGGTCGCCCGTATTGGCATATCCGCCGGTACGATCTCCCCGCCGCCCGCGAACGTCGAAATCGCTCCGTCCGCCGAGATGACTCGCACCCGGCAATTCCCGAGATCCGCAATGTAGAGTTCGCCGCTTAACCCGAGCGCGATCCCGTACGGCGTCTGCAGGCGCGATCCGGTGGCGGGCGAACCTTCGCCGCGAAAACCTGCAATCCCGTCTCCGGCGACGGTGTGGATGATCCCCGATGGTGTAATCCGGCGTATGCGGTGATCCGCTGCATCCGCCACAACGATGCTTCCGTCCCGTTCGACCGCGATCCCTTGTGGCTGCAACAGCGGAGCGAATACGGCAGCCCTTCCATCGCCGGCGTATTCAGTGCCTGCGAAAGGTTCGATGCGGTAGAGACTCTGCCCGGCGGCAGAACACACGCAGAGCATGAAAACGGCGAATCGCACGCAGATCTCCTCTTCACATAGGTGGAAATCCGGCAAAAAAATTCTCAAGCCGCATCCGAAGCTGCCGAAGAGGTCATTGTGAAGCGAATCGCATTAGCACTTCTCGGCGCAGTTCTGCTCAGTGGCGCGGCTGGGGCGTTTGAAAACGAATCCTATGTCGTCGTCCGTTTGAACGATCCGAGCTACCGGCATGTGGTCACTCGTACGGGCGCAATCGAAATCGTCAATCCGGATTTGCGGGAGAACGAGATTTTGGTGAGCGTCACGGAAAGGCAACTACAGAAGCTACAGGATGAACCCGCTGTCGCGTTGATCTATCCGGCGTCGGAAGATTTGGTGCGAGGAATTCCGGTACACGGCTGCTCCCGCACCGAGGAAGAACTCGTGGGCGAGTTGGTGATGAAGATGGGGAAGGGCTGGACGAATGGCAAAAAGATCGCCGCGAAATTGACATACTCGTACGGGTATATCCCGCCAAGCCTGGGTACCGATCGGGTTGCGGCTTCTCTGCAGCGAGCGTTCGAGGAGTGGTCACGATACGTGCAACTCGAGTTCGCGTACACATCGAAAGCTGACGCCTCTCGAAACCTGCACATTCTGTTTGCGGAAGGCGCGCATGGGGATGCGTACCCGTTCGACGGACGAGGGAAGGCGCTGGCGCACACATTTTATCCGGCGGGAGTGAATCCGGAGCCGATCGCCGGGGATCTCCACTTCGATGCGGATGAGAACTGGGGTAACGGCGTGGACCCCGATTTTTACTCGGTGGTTCTGCATGAACTCGGGCATGCTTTGGGACTGGGTCATGCGGACCAACCGAATGCCGTGATGTATCCGTACTACCGGGCGCTCGATAAGCTGCAAGCCGATGACATCACGGCGATTCGTGACTTGTATTTAGCCAGACAGCAGGAAAAGAACGTTGAATCGCCGGTTACTCCTGTGCCTGCTTCTTCGAGCGATAAAGATAAGACACCCCCGACGATTGCTGTGAAATCGCCGGCTACTACGATTCTTTCTACCGCGGCGGCTTCGGCTCGGATCACGGGTATCGCGTCCGATAACGTCGGCATCGCCAAGGTTACCTGGACGGCGTCGGGGGACGATCGGGTGTCGCCGACGGGACCACGAGTTGGAATATTTCCGATTTCGCTCTCCGCGTCGGGGACAACCGGATCGTGATTCGCGCTTATGACCAGGCCGGGAATTCGTCCTGGCGGAGTCTTACGATCACGCGCCATGAGCGCCGGCGACGGGAAGTTTGCCACGGATACATACAGATGAACACGGATGGCTGCAGAGAAACGCCGATTCACACAGAGTGAGCCGGCGGCATCGGTTGGAACTATTTCCGCTATCGGCGACTAGACGTTTGCTCGGATAAAAACGATGAAAACGGATATTTAGCCGACGATTAACTCCGATTAACGCGGATGAACGGATTATCTGGACAATAACTTTTCTAGTTTGGATCCGGCTCGGACCATTGTTTCTGTGCGTTCCGGGCCTGTTGAGATGCAGCCGATTTCTACTCCGGTTTGATCGTGCAAGAAATCCAGATAGGATCGGGCCGCTGCCGGTAATTGGTCGTACTTCGAGATTCCTCTCGTGCTCGCTTTCCAGCCTTTGCGCCGCTCCAGTACGGGTTCGACCCGCTCGAGGTCGATGTTGCGGGCGGGCATTTCGTCGATGACTTGTCCGTCTCAGTTTGTAGGCTACGCAGACCGGGTATCTCATCCAGGTCGTCGAGGACGTCCATTTTTGTGACGATCAGGCTGTCGAAGCCATTAATCATGGCTGTGTAGCGCAGGAGTGGAACGTCGAACCAGCCGCAACGCCTCGGTCTGCCTGTGACCGAACCGAATTCGTTTCCTGCCTTGCGGATTTGATCCCCGAGTGGGCCGCGCTCTTCCGAGGGGAACGGGCCGCTGCCAACACGCGTGATGTACGCCTTGGACACGCCGATGATGCCGTCGATCCGCGTTGGCGGAACCCGGCGCCGGTGCAGGCCCCGCCGGCGGACGCACTGGACGAGGTGACGAAGGGATACGTTCCGTGATCGATATCCAGCATCGTTCCCTGAGCGCCTTCGAACAGCACCTTTTTGCCGGAGTCCATGGCCGAATTCAGGAGTTTTGCAGCGTCGCAAACCATGGGCGCGATTCGCTTCGCGTAGGTCCCGGTATTGCTCCAGAATTTCCCGAACGGAATCGTATCCTCGATATTAAATGCCTGCGCGATCGTAGCTTTATCCGCAGCTAATTCGCGGTACAGATCGGCGAGCGCATCGCCGTTAATCAGATCGGCGATGCGAATACCGCGCCGGCCAATCTTATCTTCGTAGCTTGGACCAATGCCGCGCGAGGTCGTGCCGATCGGCACACGATCCGACCGCCCTTCCGAGATCTTTTCGGCCAATCGATGAAACGGGAAGATGACGTGGGCGCGATTGCTGATCGCGAGACGTGATTCGACGGGAATGCCCGCCGCTGTCAAGGTGTCGATTTCCTCGATCAAAGCCGCGGGATCGATGACGACGCCGTTGCCGATGACTGCTTTGCACCCATCCCGAAGGATGCCGCTGGGAATCAGCTTGAGAACGAACTTCTTCTCTCCGATAAACACCGTGTGCCCGGCATTATGACCGCCCTGATAGCGCGCAACGATGTCGAAATGTTCAGAGAACAAATCGACAACTTTGCCTTTCCCTTCATCGCCCCATTGGGCGCCAAGCACAATCAAATTACTCATTCGTCTCCATTCGTCGAAAGCACATCGAAATGCCCAAAACCCTTGATTGTACCGTATGCGGGACGCGTGATACGCTCGGAAAGATGCAGCTTTCAGACATCTTCCTGGCGCTCGGCGAACCCGCGTTCCAGCAGCTCATACGCGCGGTATCCATCGGTAAGCTCAAGACTTACCAGCTATATGAGCGAGTGAAGATGCGTTTTCACATGAACAAGCTGAACACCGAATCGCTGCGTAAAGTAGCGCCGCGCCTTTGGGCTCGTATTGCCGAGCGGGATGAAGAGTTTGCGACCGACGTTGCACAAACGATTCTGGTGTCGCATCTGGAGATGATCAAGGACGTACTTAACCTGTTGGGAATTCCGCACGAGGACGGCTTTTTCGCGAAGGATCTCGACGCGTCGGACAAGCTGACCGAAGGGTGGCAGGAGCGGGTCCACGAAGCGTTCAAAACGAAGTATCCTGAGGCGCTGCTCGTGTTTTATATCAACCACCTCGATTGGGAATTGACGAAATCGGATAAGGTTTTCAATCCCATGGCGGAGGTTGCGGCTCAGTAGCCGTTCCGCTCAAAGCAATAATGCTCGAAGACCAACTTTCGCAGTTGCAAGCCAGCGCCCGTGAGCGGATTCAATCCGCTGCGAATCCGGAGGCTCTGGAGGCGGTTCGCGTCGAAGTGCTCGGACGCAAGGGCACGCTCGCTCAAATCAGCAAGGATATGGGCAAGCTTTCGGCGGAGGAGCGCGCCAGCGTCGGCAAGACTCTTGAACTCGGCCAAGCAGTCGCTGGAAAGCGTATTCGAGGCCAAGAAGGCGCAGTTCGAAAAGGATGCGCTAGCGTCGCCGGCTGGATTCAGAATGGGTCGATCTCACGCTGCCGGCGCCCGGCACACGACCCGGGCAGCTTGCATCCGCTCACGAAAATTCAGCACGAGATTGAAGAAGTGTTTACGTCGATGGGCTTCGCGGTTCTGGAGGGGCCGGAAGTGGAATCGGAGTACAACAATTTCGATGCGTTAAACATCCCGCCGGACCATCCTGCGCGCGACATGCAGGATACGTTTTGGCTGGAAGGCGGGCATCTGCTGCGGACGCACACTTCGCCGGTACAGGTGCGCGGCATGCGGAAACTCGGGCCGCCGCTGCGGATGATCGCGCCTGGCCGCGTGTTTCGCAACGAAGAGGTGGACGCCTCCCACGAGCACACGTTTTATCAACTCGAAGGCATGATGGTGGATCGCGAGGTGTCGGTCGCGAACCTGATCTACTTCATGAAGACACTGCTCAGCGCGGTGTTCAAGCGTGAGGTGACAGTGCGACTGCGGCCTGGATATTTTCCGTTCGTCGAACCGGGATTCGAACTCGATATTCAATGCCTGATCTGCGGCGGCCCGGGATGCCCGGTGTGCAAGCAGAGCGGGTGGGTGGAACTGCTTCCTTGTGGTCTGGTGCATCCGAATGTGCTGCGCATGGGCGGCATCGATCCCGAGCAGTGGAACGGGTTCGCGTTCGGCCTGGGGCTTACTCGCCTTGTGATGATGCGTTATGCCATTGACGATATCCGACTGCTGCAGAGCGGCGACGTGCGGTTTATCTCGCAATTCTAAACTCCGATGAAGTTTTCTCATAACTGGATCAGTGAACTGGTCAGCGGGCTCGATGTACCTGCATCGGAGCTATCGAACCTGATCACTTTGAAGACGGCGGAAAGCGAGGGCGTCGAGGAGTACGGATCGGCGCTTTCGTCCGTGGTGGCTGCGCGGGTGGAAGCAGTAGAGGCCATCGACGGCAGCAAGAATGTCAAAGCGGTTATCGATGCGGGTCGTTCGGGAAACGCACGGTGGTTTGCGGAGCGCCCAACTGCCGGCCAGGTATTGTGACCGCTTACGTGCCTTCCGGCACCAAGCTGAAGGATGGCCGCGAGATCCGGAAAGCCGTCATTGGCGGCATCGAGAGCGATGGCATGCTTGCCAGCGGCGCGGAACTCGGCCTTAACGCGGCCGACGTCGCGGGAATTCTCGAGTTGACGCTGGAGCCCGGCGAATCCATTGGAGTCGCTCCTGATTGGATCATCGAGATCGATAACAAATCGCTGACGCACCGGCCGGATCTGTGGGGCCATCACGGGATGGCGCGTGAGGTGGCAGCGATTTTGCGGAAGCCTCTGCTCGATCCTGTGGATGTATCCGTGCTGCCCAACGGCGTGCCGGCGATCGGTGTCAGCATCGAAGACTTCGATCTCGTGTCCACGGTACAGTGCGCTGGTGGTGGAGAATGTCACGGTTCAGCCGTCACCTTTGTGGCTCCAATACAGACTGGAGGCGATCGGCCTGAATCCGATCAGCAACGTTGTCGACATCACCAACTGGATCATGGCCGAGATCGCGCAGCCGATGCACGCGTTCGATGCGGACAAGCTGAAGGGTCCGATCCGAGTCAGGTCTGCGTACCGCGGCGAAACGATGGAGGCGCTGAACGGCGAGAGCTATGAGCTGAATCCGTCGAATCTGGTCATCGCCGACGACAGCGGCGCGATTGCCCTGGCGGGTGTGATCGGCGGAGCAGCCAGCGCCATCAGCCCATCAACCAAGCGCATCGTTTTAGAAAGCGCTTGCTTCCATCCGGCGAGTGTGAGGAAGACGTCCTCGGCTCTGAAGCTTCGCACCGATGCTTCTATGCGTTTCGAGAAGTCGCAAGATCCGGTAAATACGGTCCGTGGATTGGCCCGCGCGGTCTCGCTATTGAAGATCGCGTCGCCGGGCATCCGTGTGGTGGGCGGAGTGGCTGATACGGCTCGGCCGTTGCGCACGCTAGAGCCGATTGAGCTTCCGTTGCTTTGGCTATATCGGAAGCTCGGACGGGAAATACCTGCCGATGAAGTACGTCAGATACTCGAAGCGTTGGAGTTCGGGGTGACCGAGCAGGAACCTGGGGTGTTTTCGGTTACTGTGCCCTCCTGGCGCGCGACAAAGGATATCTCGATCAAGGACGATCTCGTCGAAGAGGTTGGACGTATGATCGGGTACGGCTCGATCACGCCCACGTCGCCGCTGCTGCCTGCGGCCGTCGCGGTCGGAAATCCCGAACGTGAGTTCCTTCTCGATCTGCGCAAGCTCGTTGCGGCGCAAGGGTTTCATGAGGTCTATAACTACTCTTTCCTGAGCGAAGAGACGGTGCAGCAGTTCGGCTTCGATCCGGCGGATCACGTGAAGGTGCTGAATCCCATCGCCGCCGACCAGGGATTGTTGCGCAAATCTCTCGTGCCCGGCATTCATAAGAACATCGTGGATAACAGCCGCTTCTCGGATGAGTTTCGGTTGTTTGAAATCGGGCACGAGATTCACAAGCGCACCGGCGAGTTACCCGATGAGGTGAATCATCTCTGCGCTGCCGTGTATTTCCGCGAGACCGGGGCTCAGGGCTTATTCGAGTTGAAGCGGCTGGCCGAGTGTATTGCCCCGGGCAGCGAGATACGCCCAACGACGGCTCTGGCATACGAGCATCCCGCGCGCACGGGAGAGGTGAAGTTGCGCGGCGAGAGTATTGGGCGACTCTTTGAGTTCCATCCTTCTCTGGTGAAGGGTCGCGGCAGCGTACTCGATGTGAACCTGGACGCGCTGATGCGGTTGCGTGCGCCGGACACCCGCTATGTCCCGATTCGCCGCTTCCCGTCAAGCGCATTCGACCTGTCGGTCATCGTGAAAGAACGCGCGCTGGTGGGTGACATCCAGGCGGAGCTTGCCTCGCTTGCAGGTCCGACGCTCGAAACAATCGACTTTGTTCGACAGTACTCGGGCGCGCCGCTTGCCGAAGGTACGAAGAGCGTTTCTTATCGATTGACACTCGCCGCTGCCGACCGGACTTTGTCTTCGGATGAGGTGGGTGGCGTGCGGACGAAGATCATCGAGGGCATGCGCGCGCGAGGATACGAACTGCGCGTTTGATTCCGTCGCTGAGGCGGCGCCCTAGCCGCAGTACCATAGGGAACTAGGATGCGTGTCGCACTTATCTGCCTCGCCGCAGTGAGCATCGCCTTCGCCGCCGGCGATCCGATCGCCTCGCAGGCTGTTTCCATACTTCAGCAGCGCTGCGCGCAGTGTCATAGCGAGAAGGTCTCGATGTCAGGCCTGCAGTTGTCTTCCCGGGAGGCGCTGCTGAAAGGCGGGACGCGCGGACCGGCCTTGAAGCCCGGCAACGTCGCGGATAGCTTACTGATTGCAGCCATCGAACACCGGGGCAAGCTCGAGATGCCACCCGGCCGTAAGCTTGACGCGGACGAAATCGCTGCCCTTCGATCCTGGGTAGAGAAGTCAGCGCCCTGGCCGGAGACGACTCTGTCGAAAGCCGCTGAGTCGACATGGTGGGCGTTTCGCAAGCCGGTCAAGCCCACGCCACCCCAAGCCGCAGACGCGCGCACGCCGATCGACGCTTTCGTCATTCAGAAGCTTCGCGAGAAAAACCTAACCCCGGCCCCAGCGGCTGACCGCGCCACGCTGATCAAGCGAGCCTCCTACGACCTTCTCGGCCTGCCGCCCACACACGACCAGATCGAAGCTTTCGTGAACGATAAATCGCCTGATGCCTGGGAGAAGCTAGTCGATTCCCTACTCGCGTCGCCACGGTACGGTGAGAAGTGGGGCCAGCATTGGCTTGATCTCGTTCGCTATGGGGACACGAGCGGATTTGAGCAGGACCCGTACACGCTGGAGGCGTGGCGGTATCGCGACTACGTCATTAAGTCACTGAACTCCGACAAGCCGTATGACCGCTTCGTACAGGAGCAGATCGCAGGTGACGAGCTATGGCCCGATGATCCGGAAGCGCGGACAGGTACCGGGTATTACCGGGTCGGCACGAATCGAGACATGCTGTTTAAGGTCGAGGATTTGAATCGCGTTGAGAAGCTGACGGATTATGTCGACACGACCGGACAGGTGTTTCTTGGGTTGACGGTCGGCTGCGCGCGGTGCCATGACCATAAGTTCGATCCGATTCCGCAGCGGGATTTTTATCGGATGGAGGCGATCTTTGCGCCGGCGGTGAATGATCGGGTATTTCTCGAATACAACTCGGCCCGCTTCTATGATATTGCCGCGAATTCACGGGAGTTCCGCTTGCGCCAGATCGGCGATCAGCTTTCGAGAATTCTCACGCCTTATCGCGAGAAGTTGCGGAAGGAGAAGATCGCAAAGCTCGGCTCTGAGGCACAGGCGGCCTTTGCCGTGAAAGCGGAAGACCGAACCCCGGCCCAGCAGGCGATCGTGACGGCTTCCGAGAGTAGCGTGAAGGTCGCCGACGATGACGTTCGCGCGCTTCTTTCACCGACGGATAAGGAAGTGGTCGCGAGCATCGAGAAGCGGCTGGTGTCGATGTTCACCGCCTATACCGCGCCGCCGATGGCTCCTGGGATCATCGATGTGGGTCGTGAAGCGCCGCGTACGTTTATTGCACTTCGCGGAAATCCGCAGAATCCAGGGGAAGAGGTTGGTCCCGGATTCCTTACGTGCGTCGGAGGCGGCAATATACCGGATCCTCCGCTTCATGCCACGACAACGGGACGTCGCAAAGCTCTCGCCGAGTGGATGGCGAACAAGGACAACCCGCTGTTCGCCCGCGTGATGGTGAATCGAATCTGGCAGGGGCACTTCGGCACAGGGCTTATACGAACTCCGAGCGACTTCGGCGTTCGGGCAGGCTCTGCCACGCATCCTGAACTTCTGGACTGGCTTGCGACAGAGTTCGTGGATCGCAAGTTCTCGATCAAGGCGATGCACCGGCTGATCATGACAAGCGACGTGTATAGGCGAAGCGCGGAAGCGCCGAAGGCTGCCGCCGCGATCGATCCGACGAATCATCTGTTGTCGCACTTCAACCGCCGGCGGCTTGCGGCCGAGGAGATCCGTGACGCGATGCTCCAGGTCAGCGGTCAGTTGAATCTGAAAGTGGGCGGCGCCCCTGCGGTTCCTCCGCTCGAATCCGAAGAGTTGTTCGGCATCATCGGAAAGCCTGAGACCGCTTGGATGGTCACTCCTGATCCCACCGAACACGTGCGGCGTAGCGTGTACCTTCTGAAGCGGCGCACATTCCAGCAGCCGATGATGGAAGCTTTCGATGCTCCCGATGGGGTGCTTACGTGCTCGCGAAGAAACGAGAGCACAACGGCGCCGCAGTCGCTGGCGCTACTCAATAGCCGCTTCAGTATGGAGCAGGCGAAAGCTACGGCGGAGAAGGTTTCGAGCATTGAAGACGCTTGGACGCGAGTTCTGGGACGCGCGCCTACGGCCGCTGAGTCGTCTGCAGCGGCAGCAGTTCGTACAACGTCAGGAAGCGCGGCTGGGGTCGCGCGCAGCGGCGATGACGGAGTTGACCCGGAGTCTGCTCAACACAAACGAATTTCTTTACGTGGAGTAACAAGTCATGACCCGGCGTGAATTGCTGTTGAGAACGGGACGAGGTTTCGGCGCGGTCGCCCTAGCCGGTCTGTTAGAAGCCGAGACGTCGAATCCGCTGGCGGCCAAGCCGCCCAATAGTCCTGCGAAGGCGAAGAGCGTCATATACCTCTTCATGCATGGCGGCGTGAGCCACGTCGACACATTCGATCCGAAGCCTGAGTTGACCAAGCACAGCGGACGACCCTTGTCGGTCGAGCTTGCGAAGACAATCAAGACCAGCTTCATTCACGATCCGACCAAGGCGATCCTGCGTGGAAGCCCTTGGGAGTTCCGGCCCGGCGGCAAGAGCGGTCTGCCGGTCAGCGACCTTTACCCTCATGTGCGCGATCGAGCGGATGATATCGCCGTCGTTCGCGGCTGTTACGGCGATGTATTCGATCATGCGCCCGCAATTTATCTGCGGAACTCCGGGTCGCAGTTCCCGGGTCGTCCGTGCCTTGGATCGTGGGTGACGTATGGTCTCGGAACCGAAAACCAGAATCTTCCGGCGTTCGTGGTGATGACGGACGGTTCGACGAAGTCGGGCCCCCCTGCGTATGGCGCGGGATTCCTGCCTGCTGTGTATCAAGGGACGGTTTTTCGCGGCGGACAGAATCCGATTCTTTACTTGAACACGCCCGCGAGCCTGACTACCGAAGCGCAAAAGGATACGCTCGATCTGATCTCGAACCTGGATCGCATGCACGTGGCACAGCGTGCGGCGGACAGTACTCTCGAGGCTCGTATCTCTTCGTATGAGCTTGCCTATCGGATGCAGAGCGCGGCTCCGGAAGCTGTCGATATCAGCAAGGAAAGCGCCGCGACGAAGGCCCTGTATGGAATCGATGATCCTTTGACGGCCGACTTCGGCCGTAAGTGTTTGCTTGCCCGGCGTCTGGTCGAGCGCGGCGTACGCTTTATTCAGTTGTATTCGGGGACCAATGTCGGTGAGGATTGGGACGACGCGCACAACGATCTTCTCGCGTCGCATACTCGCATGGCGAAGAAGACAGATCGTCCGATCGCGGGTCTGCTGCAGGACCTGAAAGCGCACGGTCTACTGGATTCAACGCTGGTCGTCTGGGGTGGCGAGTTCGGACGGACGCCGCTTTCCCAGGGCAAGAACGGACGGGATCACCATCCTTATGGGTTCTCGATGTGGCTCGCCGGCGGGGGCGTAAAGGGCGGGCAGGCGCTCGGCGGTACAGATGAGTTCGGAGTGCAGGCGTCCGATATGCGCGTCGACTCGCACGATGTGAACGCGACGTTGCTGCGGTTGCTGGGGCTGGATCATGAGCGGCTGACATATCTGTACCAGGGACGCGATCAACGGTTGACCGATGTTCACGGGCAGCAGGAGTTCACGAAGAAGTTGATCGGGGCTTAGCGCCTGCGTGTGCGTGAGTCGTTGGTGTCCGGCTTGTCTTTTGAGCCCGCGACCTCGACCTGGATGGGTGAAATGCGCCGGACGCTGCTCTGCAGGCCGGGACGCCCGTCCTGATACAGCGTGAGGGTAAGGAAGACGTCCTCGGACCGGCGTACATAATCGAGTCCGCCGCTGTGGAGGATGTTCGCCTCGACGGGATACCTGTTGAAAACTCCGCCATCCTCGACCTCCAGCGTGGCGCCCTGCGCAGCCTGGATAGCGGGGTTCGACGGATCCCAATCGATGCGCATGCGTCCGTTCTGATCGGCTATCTTCAAATCAAGGTTGAGCTTAGGCTTTCCGTGGCGCAGAAGCGTTCCCCCGAGAAGGATCACGGCTGTAAGGAGCGCAAGCCCGACCGTCCACGATGTCAGGAAGAACTCGGGTCGGCTTTGGCGGCGGCTGAACATGTGCGACGTTAGATGCTCCTTAGACCGAAGTTTGTACAGGCACTAAGAAAATGACGCGTGATTCAATTCTAGCTGCTTTGAACGACCCGAACCGCGCCTGGGTCGTGCTGATTATCGGAGTGGTCCTGATCTATCGCGAGTGCGTTGCTCCGGGACGTGTCTTTCCAGGGGTCCTTGGGGCCGTGGCAGTTGCGCTGGCAATCTACTCGCTGGTTCAGAAACCGCTCAACACCTGGGCGGTACTGGCGGTTTTAGGCGCTATCGGATTGCTGGTCGCGCAGGCTTTCCTGCGACGCTTCTTCTGGCCTTCGATCTCGGTTGCAGCGGCTTTACTGACTTGGGGCGTCCATTCTCTGACTACGCCAAGGATAGGATTTATTCCGGCGCTGGCAGCGATTCCTCTCAGCGGAATCACCGGATTCTTACTTAGAACGGCCGTTCTAGCTCGGCGAAATAAGGTTTCGATAGAATAGGTTTGCTGCAAACCTCACGCTATACTCGTTCTGACTTTCGAACTACTAAGGACGAGTGATGAGATCCGCGACAATGCCACGTAACGACGCCAGCGAAATGGACGGTAGCGAATTCGAGTTGGTGCTTGGGAACAAGCAACTCCTCAGCGTGTTTTTCATCGTCGTGATCCTGCTCGGGATCTTCTTCACGATGGGCTATGTCGTGGGCCGGAACTCGTCTCCTGTGGATGCGGCTCGGCGGACGGACACGTACGAACGTCAGAATGCGCCGAGCGCGGTGCCTGCTGCGTCATCGGCCAAACGTGATTCGGCTGCTCCTGCGGCCAGCGAAGCTTCGACACAGAGCGCCACGGCGGAGCGATCCGTACCGGCGGCGCCAAAGTCTGAGACTCCGGCGCAGAAGCCGATCGAGATCCCGCCGGTGACTGTCACGCAACCTCAGATCGGGCAAACGTACCTTCAGGTGCTCGCGGTCGCAAAGCCGGAGGCTGAGGTTCTGGCCGAAGTACTGGCGAAGAAGGGCTTTCGTGCGCTCGTGGCGCCCGGCCCGAACGACAAGATCTTCCGTGTCCTGGTGGGTCCTGCGAAAGATGCGAGCGACACGGGTAGACTGAAGACGGATCTCGAAGCTGCGGGATTCAAACCGTTTGTCAAAAAATATTAGCTAGATGGACTTGATCCAGATCGACCGACCGCAGCCGCGCCTCCCCGAATGGCTGCGGAAGGGCAAAACTCACTTTCAGAGTGTGACCGAGCTGAAGCATGATCTCCGCCGGTTAAGTCTGAATACGGTCTGTGAGTCGGCACGGTGTCCCAATATCCACGAGTGCTTCCATCGCGGGGCGGCCACCTTCATGATCCTTGGCAACCTGTGCACCCGTGGGTGCGCGTTCTGCTCAGTACCCAAGGGCTCGCCCGCCAAACGCGAGTTCGTTACTGATCCGAACGAACCCCACAACGTTGCGCGTCAGGCGCGGGCGATGAAGCTGCGGTACGTTGTCATCACCAGCGTGAATCGGGATGAGTTGCCGGATGGCGGCTCCGAGCACTGGGCCCGGACGGTACGCGAAGTCCGACAAGCGTTACCGGAAGCGCGGGTCGAGGTCCTGACCCCGGATTTTTGCGGCGACATGGAGGCTGTGGCGCGCGTGCTCGATGCCGGCCCTCACGTCTTCAACCACAACATGGAGACGATCTCCCGGTTATATGCTCGCGTGCGTCCGCAGGCCGACTACCAGCAGTCGCTCGATGTCCTGCGGTTCGGGAAGCGGTATCGTCCTGACGTATTGACGAAGTCGGGGCTGATGGTGGGCCTGGGAGAGCAGGAGTCCGAGGTGAACGAACTGCTCGCCGATCTTGCGGCGAATCAGGTGGATGTCGCGACTGTGGGCCAGTATTTGCAGCCCACACGCCGCAACATGAAGGTCGCCGAGTATGTTACGCCCGAGAAGTTTGAGAGGTATCGTGCAGCCGGAATGGCCGCAGGGTTGAAGATGGTGTTTAGCGGCCCGTTCGTCCGGAGTTCGTACATGGCGGACATGGTGAGCGAGCGCGCCGCTTCGAACCTGTGCTCCTAAACTACGCTCTCGCGCTGCTTAGCGGCGTTCTCCTGTTCCTGATTCATCCGCGCTTCAATCTGGCGTTTCTCGCGCCCATCGCGATCGCTCCGCTGCTGTACGCTCTATCGCGAGAATGGGTTCCCAAGCACCGGTTCCTGCTCGGCTTCGTTACGGGTGTGACGTTCTGGGCTGGAGTGAACTATTGGATTCAGTTCGTCATCGCCGTTCATGGCGGGCTTGGGACCGTTGGCGGTTCGGTGGTCTGGGTGCTGTTTTGCCTCGCCAAAGGACTCTATCTCGGCTGTTTCGGACTGCTGGCCGGCGTGTTGATCCAGAAACGCTACGCCGTCATTGCGATTCCCGCTCTGTGGGCAGGAATTGAACGGATCCCCGGTCCGTTCTTCTATACGTGGCTCACACTCGGCAATGCGGGCATCGACATGGCTCTGCCGATGCGCCTGGCGCCGTACACAGGCGTTTATGGATTATCGTTCGTCTTCGCGCTGTTCGGTACGGCGGTCACTTGGATTGCGCTTCGGCGGCCGCGAAACGCGCTCGTATGGCTGGGTCTGCTGGTTGTACTGGCGGTCGTGCCGGCGCTCCCAGAGCCGACAAAACCGGATAGGGTGGCGGTTACGGTACAGCCCGATTTGGACGAACGCGACAACTGGACGCAGGCCGAGGCCCAACAACTCCATCAGAAGCTCGAAGTGCTGTCGCTGCAATCGGGCCTTTCCGCGCCCCGGCCCGAGTTCGTCATGTGGCCGGAGTTGCCTGCGCCGGTTTACTACTTCGAGGACACCGCTCTTCGGGATCGGCTGCACAACCTTGCCCGATTCGTGCATGCTCCGTTGATCATCGGTACGGTAGGACAGAAGGGCGAGGGCAAGATCCTGAACTCGGCGATTCAGATCTCTCCCGATGGTCAGTTGAAGGGACGATACGACAAGATCTTCCTGGTACCCTTCGGCGAATATATTCCGTTTCCTTTGAAAGGAATTGTAGGCAAGATCACAAAGGAGATCGGGGACTTCGAGCCCGGCGAGAGGGCGAGCACGTTCGATCTCGGTTCCCAGAAGGTCGGAGCGTTTATTTGCTACGAATCGGCGATCCCGCATCTGGTCCGGCAGTTCCCTGCCCTCGGGGCGTCTGTGCTCGTGAATCTAACAAACGACGGCTACTTCGGCGACACGGCGGCACGTGATCAGCACTTGAGTCTTGTACGCATGCGCGCGGCCGAGAATCGCCGTTGGGTCCTGCGCTCGACGAACGACGGGATCACGGCCTCGATCGATCCGGCGGGCCGGGTTTGGCAGATACTGAAACCACACGAGGAATTGTCAGGGCGGCTTCAGTTCTCCTATGTGTCTGACCTGACGGCGTATTCCCGATACGGCGATATCTTCGCGTGGTCATGCCTCGCGATCGCGATCGCTTTCCTAGTACTTTCTCAAGTTCCTACATACAGCGACTAGCGTACGGCGCTAATCGACCGGGGCCGGTCAGCCGATAGATCCGATGCATCATGGATCAACTGCCTTGTCCTGACGGATACCTGCTAGATACGAAGTCCCCGTTGGCCGACGGGCATCACTCCCTCAACACATATCTCGTACGGGTCGAAGACGCGGGGTGGAAAGTCGGGTTGAAAGAGCTCAGCGCTCGCCGTGAGAAGGGATTGAAAGTACACATCTGGAAGGCGCTCCTCGATCGATTGGAGTGGCTCCACGCGGAAAACCCGTACAGCCCGTATTTCGCGCAGTTGCACGACGTAACCGTCGCGATTGAGGACTGGAAGGTGTCGCTTTCGGAGAGCGATCTTATGGAGTTGCTCGAGCACACAGGGGCTCTGGCCCGGTTCGTGATGCCGTATTGCATAATGCCGCACCTGATGTCATTCGTTCAGGAGCATGGGTTGACACCCGCGTTGTCGAGCGCCATTCGCGAGTTCCATCGCAAGGTGAAAAACAAGGGGTACTCCGTCAACCAGACCACGTGCCAATTGGTGAACTCCCGACTGGACATGCTGGCGTGGCGGGATGAATGGAGCGACATCGATCTGAAACGTTGCTGGAGCGAACGCGTCCGCGCCGATTTTCGCGCTATGCAGGGGCCCGTGCGGGAACCCTGGCGCAGGCTTCTGCACAGTATCGATGGAGACGAAGGTGTACGCCCGGCGCACCACTGGCTGGGAGCATCGGACGTATGGATCAAGGCGATCGGAGAGGATGCGTTCCGGACTCAACTCCTGCGGTGGCTGAAGCCGTTAGCGCCGGGCACGACACACCCCTTGTCGAGAGAAGGCAGTTACCTGCTGCGCTCACTGCTTTGGCTCGCCGCCTCACTTCATGACGAAGAAACCAGAGCTGTGGCCGGAGCCATCACCGGAGTCAAGTTCAAACCGAAGCGCAATGGGGAGAAAGTCATACGCGCGGCGGCGGACATCGCCGGGCTGGCCGATCCGATCGCAATGCCGGCCCAAGGAGCGCCTACGCGCGATTCGGTCATCGAACGAGCATTAAAAGCTGCACTCTCGATACAGATGAATGGTTTGCCGTTGAACGGCCTTTCGGAACGGATTGGTTTCGCGGATGATGTCGTTTACATCAACGGAGATCTCGATCAGTACCAAATCCATGTATCCACTGGCGCAATCTTTCGTCGAAGCGACGGGAGACGGATTGCGGTTTCCGCAGAAGCATCGCCGTTTCGGGGATTGCAGCGGCCGGAGTTGAGCGGTTTCTCCGAGTTGCTTGCACGGATACTGATTCTGGCCCAAGACGCGACACAGGCGGCGGCGGTGTCAGTGCTGCCCGAAGAAGGGGTCAAATCGGAACGTCGACCAGCGTAAGGATCTCCTGCAGGATTTTTTCCGCCACCTCGGTCGAGCGCTGCGTCAGCATTGCACGAGTATTGATAACGACGCGGTGAGCAAATACAGGCACGACCAGACGCTTGATGTCGTCAGGAATCACGAATTCGCGGCCCTCGAGCATCGCCAGAGCCTGACTCGCCCGATACAAAGCCTGAGCACCGCGAGGGCTGACACCTAACGCTAGAGATTCCGACGTCCGAGTCCTCTCAACGATCGCGAGCATGTAATCCATCAGAGCGTCATCGACGCGGATTTGATGAACCGTCTGCTGGGCCGCCGTTATCTCCTCGGCTGTCAGCACGGTAGGTACCTGGGTGTCCGCAGCGCGCTGGGTCGTGCGCAGGATCTCCCGCTCGCTTTGGCGGTCAGGGTATCCGATGCGAAGCCGCATCAAAAAGCGATCGAGCTGGGATTCAGGGAGCGGGTACGTACCGTGGTGCTCAACCGGATTCTGGGTCGCCACCACCATGAAGGGATCGGGTAGGATCAGGGATCGGCCATCGATCGTGACCTGGCCGTCGTTCATAGCCTCGAGGAGAGCCGATTGGGTTTTTGGAGTAGCGCGATTGATTTCGTCGGCGAGAAGAAAATTTGTGAATATCGGCCCCGGTTTGAACTCGAATGCTTCCGAATGCGCGTTATAGATGGTGACGCCTATGACGTCACTCGGAAGCATGTCCGATGTGAACTGGAGCCGATGGAATTCACACTGTACCGATCTGGCTATTGCATGCGCCAGCGTAGTTTTGCCGACGCCCGGAACATCCTCAATTAAGAGGTGCCCCTTCGATAGCAGACACACCAGCGAAAGACGAAGGATCTCCGGCTTTCCGCGTATCGCTCCCCCCAGAACCCGTTCCAACTCCGCCAGGCGCTCCAGGGCGGCTGGCGACGTTTCCATTGTTCCGGGCGGCTTCATCTATGGCTATCATAGCCTTCGGCTGTTTACGCCCGCATCCCCTGCATTCGGCCACTGTGGCGCCGGGCTGCCTCCGAGCCCGTGCCGTCTTCTCCGGCCGGTCAAGAACTGCGACGTAAACCTGCTTGCGACCAAACTGTTTCGCCTCCGCGTAGCTTCCTACGAAGACGTCGACCTTCTGGCCTTTGATTTTGGAACCCTTATCAGACACGGTGTAAACACCGGAGTATTCCCCGGCGCCCGTGATCATTACTCGCGTACCCATCGGCAAAACTTCGGGATCGGCCGCGATAGTAGTTCCAGCAATGGGCTTGTCGCCCTCCGAGGTCAGACGCCCGCTCGTGTACGCAAAAGCCAGAAACTTCCTGGCTTTAGAGCGCATCGGAACGGGCGGCTGCTTGTGTTTGTCGTCTGCTGCCGGCGTGTTTGGCGCAAGCAGTAGGCTGAGTGCCACTAGCAGTTGAATTTGACGCACCTGCCTATTCTACCGTCGGTCGTCTTGCCGATTGACCTCGGAACGACTAACCGTGATACGGCGTAGACTAGGACTCCAGCCATTCTGGTTTACCGCGCCTGGGAAGTATTTTGTTACCCTAGGAAGGAGCCTGCATGGTCGAGATCCTTCCTTCCATCCTGTCGGCCGATTTCGCCCGGCTTGCGGACGACATCGCCAAGGTCGAACTTGCCGGCATCAACATGCTCCATGTTGATGTGATGGACGGACACTTCGTGCCCAACCTGACTCTGGGAGTTCCTGTCGTCAAGTCGGTCAGGAAAGTCACTAGGGCTACCTTAGATGTTCATTTCATGATCACGGATCCAGATAAATTTGCGCCTGCGTTCATCGAAGCGGGCGCCGATCAGATCTCCGTCCATCAAGAGGCTTGCCCGCACCTGGATCGTACACTCCGCATGATTCAAAGCGAAGGCGCGAGGGCGGGTGTGGTAATTAATCCGGCAACTCCGGTGAACGTACTCGACGAGGTGCTTGAATTCGTCGATTACGTGTTGGTGATGAGCGTGAACCCAGGGTTTTCAAACCAGCGGTTTATTCCGAACGCGCTCAAGAAGGTCCGCGCGCTGGATTCGAAGCGCAAGGAACTCGGCGTGCAGTTCGCTATCGAGATTGACGGCGGTATCTCGCCGGATAACGTAGGTGACGTGGTACGAGCAGGTTGTGATTGGGTTGTAGCAGGTTCGAGTATCTTCGACAGTGCCGATCCGGCCGCTACTGTGACACTGATGCAACAGTTGGCGCGCGATGCCCGACTGATCCACGTGTAATGTTGAGAGTTCTTATTCAGGAATCAACTATGAAGTTTAGTTCCACCAAGTGGATGCGCCTTGCCGCACTGGTACTGGTGCTCGCACTGCTGACGTCTTGCGGCTTCCGACGAAAGAAGTACGAGAACCCTATCGCGAGCGACACGGAGCAGCCGGACAAGGTCCTTTTTGATAAGGCCATCAAAGACCTGGAACGCGGCCGTTATGAGGTGGCTCGCCTGACGCTTCAGACGCTGATGAATACGTACGACACCAGCGAGTATCTGGCGAAGGCAAAGCTGGCTTACGCCGACAGTTGGTTCCGCGAAGGCGGAACCCATGGTCTGGCTCAGGCCGAAGCCGAGTATAAGGACTTCATCCTGTTCTATCCGACGTTGGAAGAGTCGGCCGAAGCCCAGGAAAAGGTCTGCATGATTCACTATCGGCAGATGGAGAAGGCTGACCGCGATCCTCAGCATGCCCTTCGTGCCGAAGACGAATGCCGGAACGTTCTGGTCCAGTTCCCGAACAGCAAGTTCGCTCCCCGAGCACAGCAATTCCTCCGAAACGTGCAGGAAGTGATTGCGGAAGGCGAGTTCCGTCGCGGAAGCTTCTATCACACCAAGGGCAGCCACCCGGCTGCAGCAAACCGGCTCCAGGCGCTTGCGGATCACTATCCTCTCTTCAGCAAGGCCGATGAAGCCAATTTGCTGTTAGGTGATTCCTACGGCAAAATGGGCGCGCGGTTCCGCGACAAGGCGGGCGCGGCCTACGCTCGCATCGTCAGGGAGTATCCCCTGAGCCCCTTCGTCGACGAGGCGAAGCGACGATTAACTTCGATGGAAATGGCTGTTCCCGAAGCCGATCCCGTCGCTTACAACCGAATGAAATACGAGTTGGAGAATCGGGATAAGGCCGGGCTGACGAGTCAGGCATTCGGAGTACTGAAGCGTGGCCCCGATGTTCGGATGGCCGCCAAGTCAGGCGAGCCCGCGATGACATCACTTCGACCGACGATTCCGGTCAGCGTTCCGGTCCCATCAGACGCAGGCGCAGGGTTCTCAGGTGATGTGACCGCAACGACCATCCAGGACTCGACAACGCTCGACACCAAACCCGACGCTCGTGGACCGCAGCCGGCTGCGACGAGTGAGGCAGGTCAGCCAGCTCAGGGCGCCAACTCAACGGCGACCGGGACGGATGTGACTGGTTCCGTAGCGCCCGCGCCCGGCGCGGCCGCAGGAGGAGCCCCTGCCGATGCTAACGGCAACGGCGCCACCCAGCCGGAACAAGGCAAGCAGCAGAACAATAAGAAGGATAAGAAGAAAAAGGACAAGGAACAGAAGAAGAAATGACGCGGATCCTTCTCGCCGATGATAGCCCCCATGCGCAACGCATGGGAGAACGTATCCTGCGAGAGGAGGGATTCGAGGTCGTTACGGTCACCGATGGTCAGACGGCGTTGATGCGTCTGGCCGACGTTGACCCGGACGTTGTCTTTGCAGACGTCTCCCTGCCCCGGAAAAGCGGGTACGACATCTGCCGGGATATCAAGAAAAATGCCCGGCATAAGCATGTGCGTGTGATCCTGACCGCCGGATTGCTCGAGTCTTTTGACGATGTTCAAGCCTCGGCCGTCCAGTGCGACGGCATCTTGAAGAAGCCGTTCGAGGCCTCTGTTGTCATCGAGACGCTAAAGCCGCTGGTCGAGGCCGCTCACAAGGATCGCGGAGAATACGGTCCGACGCTGATGCTCCATCATTCCGGTGTCGTGCCGGTCAAGGTCGTTACCGACCCGAATGAACTGGCGCCTCTCGACTATGCCGTCTGACGTGGATGTCGAACGTGTTCGGGCTGCTGTGACCCTCGCGCTGGATGCGGCACTGCCGGCCATGATCGACAAGATCACCGAACAGGTGCTCGTCGCGTTAGGCCATTAGGCCGTCAGGGAACCATGAACGTGGCGGCGAGAACGATCATACCTGCACAGGCTCCCACCGCATAGCTCGCCGCATCCCGCAACGCGAATACGACGGGATCATCGGATAGTTCACCGCGACCGGCGAGGAGCCAGATTCTGGAGATCCAATAGAGAAAGACAGGGCACATCAACCAGAGGATCTTCGGACTGGCGTACGCAGCGCGAACCTCCGCACTGTTGATGTACAAAGCAAGAACGAGGATTGCCATTAACCCTGATGCTGTTCCTAAGGCCACAAGGGTCCGGGAATCTTCCGGTTTGTAGCTGCGCCGCTCGGACGGCCCGTGGCGATCGACCTCAACATAGCGCTTCGCTACAGCAAGGCTGAAGAACAGGAACAAGCAGAAGGCGAGAGTCCAGGGCGAAATGGTGATTCCGGTGGCCGATCCGCCGGCGATCACCCGCACGGTGTAGAACGAACCCAGCAGAACGACATCTACGACCAGCAGCGACTTTGCCCAGGTCGAATAGAGTGTAGATGCAAGAACATAGGCGATGATGACCAGGCGCGAAGGCTGAGGGAGAGCCGTCGCGACTGCGGCTCCGGCGACTAGAAACACGACGGCCAAAACTCCGGCGTGAGAACGGGAAAGACGGCCGGAAGCGATCGGGCGCCGGCGCTTCGCGGGATGCTCCTGGTCTGACTCCCGGTCGAGCAGATCGTTCAAAATGTAGACGAAGGAAGCAAACAGGCAGAAACTGACAAAGCAGGTTGCCGCGCTCCGGAGCACAGCCGCTTCGCCCCACCGGTGGGACAGAAACACCGGCGCGAAAACGAGCAAGTTTTTTGACCAGTGGTGCGGACGGGCTGCGGCCAACGCCGGCTGAAGGGCTCGAATCACGCGAACTCCCATGATAGCCGCGTTGCGCTATGGAACTTGCTTTGCTACAATCAGATTTTTAACCCACTCGTCTGTGGCGTCGGCAGAAGCCAGCCATGTCAACTTGGGAGGCGGAAGGGCCTGAATGAAGGGTTACCTGAAGCCGTTTGTACCAGTAGAGGTTCTTAATGAGTCAGAAAACAGGCAAGAAGTTCGTGGCTGCTGCCGCGCAGATCGAGACGCGTCCCTACGCGTCTCGACGAAGCCATCAACCTCGTCCAGAAGATCAAATTCGCCAAATTCGACGAGACCGTCGAGGTGCATATGCGCCTGGGCGTCGATCCGAAGCACGCCGACCAGATGGTTCGCGGCACGATCGTTCTTCCGAACGGTCTCGGCAAGTCGAAGAAAGTACTGGTGATCGCGGGTAGCCGGCGAGAAGATTCGCGAGGCGCAGGAAGCGGCGGCGCGGATTTCGTCGGGCGGCGAAGAGATGGTCACCCGGATCATGTCTGAAGGCTGGATCGATTACGACGCGGTGATCGCCACGCCGGACATGATGCGCTCGGTCGGACGTCTGGGTAAGGTTCTCGGTCCTCGCGGCTTGATGCCGAACCCGAAGACCGGTACCGTCACGACCGACGTCGTCAAGGCGATTGAAGAGACCAAGGCCGGCAAAGTCGAATTCCGCGTCGACAAGACCGGCGTCATCCACGCCCCGGTCGGCAAGGTGAGCTTCGATACGCGGCAAGTTGCTCGAGAAGCGCAAGCACATTGATCGGCGCAGTGGTCCGGGCAAAGCCTTCCGCCGCGAAGGGCAAGTACGTCCGCAGCGCGACGGTGTGCTCCACGATGGGTCCCGGCGTGCCCCTCGATGTTGCGACCTTCAACGCTAAGACGACGGATAAGAGCTAGAGCTCGGCGCAGGTATCGAACTGCGGAGTATCGAAATGAAGAGTAAAGACGATAAAGCCAAAGATCTGGAAGCGTTGCGCAAAGAGCTCGAGCAGAGTCCCGCAATCTTCGTCACCGGCTACGAAAAGATGACCGTGCAGCAGGATTACGAACTGCGTAAGACGGTCCGCGGCGCGGGCGGCAGCTACAAGGTCATCAAGAACAACATTGCGGACAAGGCCTCTGAAGGGCTGGCCGTCAACGAGGTATTCGGAAGCCTGAAGGGCATGACATCGATCGCCTGGACGACGGCTGATCCGGTTGCTCTGGCGAAGGCGCTTACGACGTACGCCAAAACGAACCCGGCTTTACGTTTAAAGCCGGCTTCGTCGAAGGCCGTGCCGTCGAGGTCAAGAATATTCAGGAACTGGCGAGCATGCCGTCCAAGGAAGAGCTGATCGCCAAGGTGATGTTCCTGATCAACTCCTCGGCGCAGCGTCTCGCGGTATCGCTGACCGGTGTGGCCCGCAATCTCGCAGTGGTCATCGACCAGGCGGCGAAGGAAGGCAAGTTCGCAAGCTAAGGTTTCGGTCGCGGCCGCGGGTTTCGACCTGGCGTCGCGAGCTGGTAAACAGGAAGCGCTCGGGCGCGACCATACATATTTCAATGAGGGTAAGGGAGTTAAGAAGATCATGGCGGATGTAAACGCGATTCTCGATCAGATCAAGGGGCTGACGCTCCTTGAAGCGTCTCAGTTGGTGAAGGGCATTGAAGAGGCGTTCGGCGTTTCGGCTGCGGCTGCGGCGGTTGCGGCAGCTCCGGCAGCGGGCGGCGGCGCGGCTGCTGCGGCAGCTCCGGCGGAAGAGAAGACCGAGTTCACGGTTGTTCTCACGGCGGCCGGCGCAAACAAGATCAATGTCATCAAGGCTGTCCGCGAAGTCACCAGCTTGGGCCTGAAGGAAGCCAAGGATCTGGTGGACGGCGCGCCGAAGCCGATCAAGGAAGGCGTAAACAAGGACGAAGCTGAGGCCATCAAGAAGAAGTTCACCGAAGCTGGCGCGACTGTCGAAGTAAAGTAATTTCTGCAAGTTACAACATCGGGGCCGCCGGAAACAGCATCAGCGGCGGCCCTGGTGTTCCTACCTTTTTCCGCCCATCTTAGGAAGTGTTTGCGAAAGATGAGCGGCGTAGTCGAATTGAAGTCCACCTCTCGGCTCCAGCCATCCGCGGGGTCGCGGTCACTATTCCCTTTGACGGAGGTGGCGTGCTGTGTTACATTGTAATAGCCGGAGACGTCTCGGATCAATCTGCCCGTGAGTTTAATTTCCCGCTGTTTCGTGTGCGGTTTCGAGCCTGCGCACCGGTTAGCCCTGCGCGCTTTTCGCCAGGGCGACGTGTATCAGCTTCAATTCGATCTTCCAGCGCAACCAGTCAGGCAGCATTGTATGTTCTCTAACCATGCCGAATCGGCCAATTCGGCATTGGGTTCGTTTCGCAAAATCATCTTTGCGAGCGAAACCGGCAGACCGTGAGGCTCTGATCCGGCGCGAGTCATCAGGAGTGGATTAAAAATGCAGAGTCAGCCCAACGCCGCCACCCGCGAACGAGTCGACTTTTCGAAAATCAAAGCATCGATCCCGATCCCGAACCTTATTGAGGTTCAGAAAAAGTCCTACGAACGTTTCCTGCAAATGGAGCTTCTGCCGGACGAGCGAGACGACATCGGTCTGCAAAGTGTGTTCAAGTCGGTGTTCCCGATTTCGGACTTCCGCGGGCTCAGCGAACTCGCCTTTGTGGATTATTCGATCGGTAACTGGGAATGCAAGTGCGGCAGTTTGAAGGGTTTAAACCACCTTCGGACTGTTTGTAAGAACCCCCACTGCGGAGCTACCATCCGCACGGATCCGTTTCACCCCGGCGACGTACTTTGCGAAAAGTGCGGTACGTTCAACCGGAACATCGTCACCTTTTGTAATCGTTGCGGCGACCCGGTCGGCTTGCAACTGAAGTACGACGTACCTGAGTGCGAGGAGCGCGGCATGACGTATGCCGCCCCGCTGAAGGTCACAATCCGTCTCACGGTTTACGACAAAGACGCTGAGACCGGGAACAAGAGTATCCGGGACATCAAAGAACAGGAAGTGTTCTTCGGTGAAATCCCGCTGATGACCGAGAACGGCACGTTCATCATCAATGGAACCGAGCGCGTCATTGTCAGCCAGTTGCACCGTTCGCCCGGCGTGTTCTTCGAACGCGTGGCGGCCCAGGGCTACTATCTCGGCAAGATCATCCCTTACCGCGGCTCAGTGGGTCGAGTTCGAGTACGACAACAAGAACCTCCTCCACGTCCGTATCGACCGTAAACGTAAGTTCTATGGCACTGTCTTCCTCCGCGCTCTCGGTCTGAAGACCGATTCCGACATTCTGCGGGCGTTCTACAACATCAATCACGTTCGCGTCCAGGACAAAAAACTGTTCTGGAAAATGAATCACGGGCATGGTGGGCCTGAAGCTCAGCTACGCGGTCAACAACGCGAAGGGCGAGCCGGTCGTGCCGCAAGGCAAGAAGATCACGAACTCAGTCTTCCGTGAAATGACCAAGCAGGGCATCACGGAAGTCGAGATCGCCCCGAATGATCGTGCAGGGCGCATTTGTGGCAGCCGACGTCGTCGACATGTCGACGGGTGAGGTACTGATCGAAGCGAACCACGAGCTCACCGAGACTGGCTTCCACAAGCTGATGGAAGCGGGCATCGAGGCGGTGGAGCTTTTCTTCCCGGAGCGTGACGATGCCGGGAACGTCATCAGCGTCACCTTGAAAAAGGATCCGGTTAAGTCGCCAAACGACGCGCTGCTCGAGATCTACCGCAAACTGCGTCCCGGCGATCCGCCGACTCTGGACACGGCGACTCAGCTGTTCCATGGCATGTTCTTCGACCCGCGGAAGTACGACTTCTCGCGCGTCGGCCGCATGAAGTTCAACATCAAGCTGCACGACAACGCGGATGCGACCTCGCTCGACAAGCGCGTGCTCGACCAGCAGGACTTCATCAACACGATTCAGTACCTTCTGAAATTGCGGCGCGGTATCGGCGCGGTGGATGACATCGATCACCTCGGCAACCGCCGTGTTCGTGCGGTCGGCGAACTGCTTGAAAACCAGTTCCGCATCGGCCTCGTGCGCATGGAGCGCGCAATCAAGGAAAAGATGAGTGTTTACCAGGAAATGTCGACGGCGATGCCGCACGACCTGGTAAACGCCAAGCCTGTGATGGCGGCGATCCGCGAGTTCTTCGGATCGAGCCAGTTGTCGCAGTTCATGGACCAGACCAACCCGCTGTCGGAGATCACGCACAAACGCCGTCTGTCGGCCCTTGGACCAGGCGGTCTGTCCCGCGAACGCGCGGGATTCGAAGTTCGCGACGTTCACCCGACGCACTACGGCCGTATCTGCCCGATCGAAACGCCGGAAGGTCCGAACATCGGTCTTATCTCGTCGCTGTCGTGCTTTGCGCGGATCAACGATTACGGGTTCATCGAGAGCCCGTACCGCCGCGTACTCAGCGGCAAAGTCGTGGATGAGGTGCGCATCCTGAATCCTGGAGATACCGAATTCAAGGTGAACCAGGTGATGTTGCAGCACGAAGCCGAGCAAGCCAATCGCAAACTCGCGGCGAGTAAGCAACCTGCTGAGTTCGAAGCGCACTCGGATTACCTGTCGGCTTGGGAAGAAGACAAGTACATCATTGCTCAGGCAAACGTCGGTCTCGATCAGGAAGGCAACATTGTCAATGATCTGGTCAACGCCCGGCAGGCCGGCAACTTTGTCCTGAAACACCGGGACGAGATCGAGTACATGGACGTGAGTCCGAAACAGCTCGTCTCCGTAGCCGCCAGTTTGATTCCGTTCCTCGAGAACGATGACGCGAACCGCGCGCTCATGGGATCGAACATGCAACGTCAGGCCGTTCCCCTGCTCCGCGCCGACGCTCCGTACGTCGGAACCGGCATGGAGCGCGTGACGGCTCGCGACTCGGGCGCGGTCGTTATCTGTAAGCGGTCCGGCATCGTCGATTCGGTGGATTCAGAACGCATCATCGTTCGCGTCGAGGGCGGCGCGGCGCATGAAGGTCAGATGTCGCGCGAAGTTGGCGCGGATATCTACCAGATGACCAAGTTCAAGCGATCCAACCAGAACACCTGTATCACGCAGAAGCCGATCGTGAAGGTCGGCCAGCGCGTGAAGAAGGGCGATGTTCTGGCGGACGGACCCTGTACCGACAAGGGCGAACTGGCTCTCGGGCCGGAACGTGCTGGTGGCGTTCATGCCATGGCGCGGCTACAACTTCGAAGACGCGATCGTCGTCGTCCGAGAAGCTGGTGAAGGAAGACTACTACACCTCGATCCACATTGAAGAGTTCGAGATCGAGGCTCGCGACACGAAGCTGGGACCGGAAGAGATCACTCGCGATATTCCGAATATCGCCGAGACGTTCCTCCGGAACCTGGACGAAAGCGGCATCATCCGCATCGGCGCTACCGTGAAGCCGGGCGACATTCTGGTGGGCAAGGTAACGCCCAAGGGCGAAACACAGCTCACTCCTGAAGAAAAGCTGCTTCGCGCGCATCTTCGGTGAAAAGGCCGGTGACGTGAAGGATGCGTCGCTGTACTGCCCTCCGGGTATCGAAGGGACGGTCGTCGACTGCAAGGTGTTCTCTCGCAAGGGCGCCGAGTTGGACGAGCGCTCCAAGTCGATTCAGACTTCGCAGGAAGAGCGGATGCACCGCAACCTCGAAGACGAGAAGCGCATTCTGAACGACGAGCGCGCCAAGCGTCTGGGCAATCTGTTGGAAAATCGTGAGGTTCTCGCTGATCTTCACGACGAAAAGACCAACAAGAAGCTGGTTGCCAAAGGCGTCATTCTCACTCGCGATGTGATCGAGAAGATGCGTGCCCGCGACTTGAAGCGACTCCGCTTCAAGGACAAGGACGTCCGCATCAACGAGCAGATCGACGAAATCGAGGAGATGACCTCGCGGCAGATCGCGGTGCTCGAGAAGATCACCGATGAGAAGATTGCGAAGCTGCGCAAGGGCGATGAGTTGCCTCCGGGCGTGATCAAGCTCGTGAAGTGCTACATCGCGATGAAGCGCAAGCTGTCGGTCGGCGATAAGATGGCCGGCCGCCACGGAAACAAGGGTGTCATCGCGCGGATCGTTCCGGAAGAGGATATGCCGTATCTTCCGGACGGAACGCCGGTGGAGATCGTATTGAATCCGCTCGGCGTGCCGTCTCGTATGAACGTCGGTCAGATCCTGGAAACGCACCTCGGCTGGGCGGCCGCACAAGCTGGGTCTGCACTTCGCCACGCCGGTATTCGATGGCGCAACGGAAGTCAATATCAAGGAGCAGTTGGCCAAAGCCGAGCTGCCGAGCTCGGGCAAGATCAAGCTGCACGATGGTATGACGGGTATCCCGTTCGAGCAGCCTGTGACGGTGGGCATGATCTACATGCTGAAGCTGTCGCACCTGGTCGACGACAAGATCCACGCCCGTTCGATCGGGCCGTACTCGCTGATTACGCAGCAGCCGCTGGGTGGTAAGGCGCAGTTCGGCGGACAGCGCTTCGGTGAGATGGAAGTCTGGGCGCTTGAAGCGT
This sequence comes from Bryobacteraceae bacterium, assembly GCA_963825845.1. GTDB lineage: Bacteria > Acidobacteriota > Terriglobia > Bryobacterales > Bryobacteraceae > DASQDN01. The sequence goes on from CAWGVL010000048.1 coordinate 245,091, forward strand.
ATGGCGCCGCTTATGTCCTGCAGGAGCTGTTGACCGCGAAGTCCGACGACGTCTATGGCCGCGCCAAGATTTACGAGGCCATCGTCAAGGGCGAAGCGGCAGCCGAGCCAGGCGTGCCGGAGTCGTTCAACGTGCTGATTCGCGAGCTTCAGTCACTCTGCCTGGATGTGGAGTTGATGAAGAAGCCGCGGGACGTCATGGATACGGCCTTGGCGGCGGATTAAAATGTTTCGCGTCGCGCGGTGGTTAACGCCATCGCGCGACCTTGGCGTAATCGAGATAGCAGAGGCAAGGGTGCATGGCCCAATACCTGCGGAAGTAAACGAGAGGCTTACATGTATCGATCTTCTCCATACGACCGAGCGAACTTGATCGCCGACTTCGATTCCATCCGAATCAGTCTGGCTTCCCCTGAGAAAATCCGTAGCTGGTCACACGGTGAAGTAACAAAGCCTGAAACTATCAATTACCGGACGTTCAAGCCAGAGCGTGATGGCCTGTTCTGTGCGCGGATTTTCGGTCCGATCGCCGACTGGGAGTGCTTGTGCGGCAAGTACAAGCGCATGAAGCACCGGGGCGTTATTTGCGATAAGTGCGGTGTTGAAGTCACGTTGTCACGTGTTCGTCGTGAGCGGTTGGGCCACATCGAACTGGCGAGCCCGTGTTCGCACGTGTGGTTCTTCAAAGGTCTGCCGAGCCGCATTGGTTACCTGCTCGATATCACTCTCCGTGAGCTCGAGCGCGTTTGTATTTCGAAGCGTATGTCGTTGTGGAAACGTCGGACGAGCACGGGTCTGAGCGTCGGTGAGGTGATCAGCGACGAGCGGAAGCGCGCAGCTCGACCAGGATCCCGCCGCATCCGGCAAGTTCGTCGCAATGATGGGCGCGGAAGGCATCAAGGAACTTCTTCGCAAGGTCGACGTCGAGGCGCTCTCGATCGAGATGCGCGAGAGGATGAAGACCGAGACATCGCAGCAGAAGAAGCTGAAGTATGCCAAGCGTCTGCGCGTCGTCGAGTCGTTCCGCAAATCCGGCAACAAACCCGAGTGGATGATTCTCGACGTGCTTCCGGTGATTCCACCGGAGCTGCGTCCTCTCGTTCCGCTCGACGGCGGCCGCTTCGCAACCTCGGATCTCAACGATCTGTATCGCCGCGTTATCAACCGCAACAACCGTCTGAAGAAGCTGATGGAGCTGCATGCGCCGGACGTCATCGTCCGCAACGAAAAGCGCATGCTTCAGGAAGCCGTCGACGCGCTGTTCGACAACGGCCGCCGCGGCCGCGTGCTGCGCGGCGCCAACAATCGTCCGCTGAAATCGCTGTCCGATACGCTGAAAGGCAAGCAGGGCCGCTTCCGTCAGAACCTGCTCGGAAAGCGCGTCGACTACTCCGGCCGTTCGGTCATCGTCGTCGGTCCCGAGCTGCAAGCTGCACCAGTGCGGTCTTCCGAAGAAGATGGCGCTCGAGCTGTTCAAGCCGTTCATCTATCACCGGCTGGAACAGCGCGGCCATTGCACCACCATCAAGCAGGCCAAGGAACTGGTCGAGCAGCAGGATCCGGTCGTTTGGGACATTCTCGAAGAGGTCATCAAGGACCATCCGATTCTGCTGAACCGCGCTCCCACGCTGCACCGCCTCGGCATTCAGGCGTTCGAGCCTGTGCTCGTCGAAGGTAAGGCCATCAAGCTGCACCCGCTGACCTGTACGGCCTTCAACGCGGACTTCGACGGCGACCAGATGGCCGTTCACATCCCGCTCTCTCCGGAAGCGCAGATCGAAGCCTCGACGCTGATGCTCTCGGCGAACAACATCCTGTCGCCTGCGCACGGCGCGCCGATCGCGGTGCCGACGCAGGACATGGTGCTCGGTCTGTACTACCTGACGAAGGAACGCACGGGTACCAAGGGCGAGGGCCGCACGTTTGCTTCGATCGATGACGTTCTGATCGCGCTCGAAATGGGCGAAGTGGAAACGCTGACGCCCGATCAAGCTGCGCTACACCGGCAAGGTGATCGACCTGACGCAAGGCGTTTGACAGCCAGAACATCAATCGCGCTGAGCCCGTCGAGTATCGTGAAGCAGTACATGGGGACCACGGTAGGCCGCGTCATTCTCAATGACGTGCTGCCGGACGAGATGCCGTTCATCAACGGCCTTCTGAAGAAGAAGGGTCTCACCCAGCTCGTTCAATACTGCTACCTGAAGTTCGGCCTGCAGATCACGGTGCGGATGCTCGATCGAGATGAAGGAACTCGGGTTCCTGTACGCGACGCGCGCCGGCATCTCGATCGGCATCGACGACATGGTCGTGCCGCAACTGAAGAAGGAACTGGTTGGCGATGCCGAAAAGGCAGGTCATCGAAGTCCAGAACCAGTATCAGGAAGGCGCCATCACCCAAGGTGAGCGCTACAACAAGATCATCGAAATCTGGTCGAAGGTCACCGAGCGCGTTTCCGAAGAGATGTTCAAGGCGATGGAGGAGGACGACCGCACGGGCCGCTATCTCAATCCGATTTACATCATGGCCGACTCCGGCGCTCGCGGATCGAAGCAGCAGATCCGCCAGCTTTCCGGTATGCGCGGACTGATGGCCAAGCCCTCGGGCGAAATCATCGAAACGCCGATTACGGCGAACTTCCGCGAAGGCCTGAACGTGCTGCAGTACTTCATCTCGACGCACGGCGCCCGTAAGGGTCTCGCCGATACCGCGTTGAAGACAGCCGACTCGGGTTACCTGACGCGCCGTCTTTGCGACGTAGCCCAGGACGTCATCATCACGCGAGAACGATTGCGGCACCGGCGAAGGCATCTATGTCGAGCCGATCATCGAATCGGGCGAAATCATCGAGCCGTTGCGCGACCGCATTGTCGGCCGTGTCGCGCTCGAAGATCAGCGTGATTACGAAGGCAACGTGATCGTCGCACGTTAATAAGGAGATCACAGAAGAACTCGCCGCGCAGATCGAAGCAGCCGGTATCGAACGCGTCAATATCCGCTCGGTGCTGACCTGCGAATCGAAGCGCGGCGTTTGCCAGCTTTGCTACGGCCGTAACCTGGCGACGGGCCGGCTGGTGGAGCGCGGCGAAGCGGTGGGTATCATTTCAGCGCAGTCAATTGGCGAGCCCGGCACGCAGCTCACGATGCGTACGTTCCACATCGGCGGCGCGGCGACCGGCTCGGCCGAGCAGTCAAAGCAGGACGCGAAGTCGGATGGATTCGCAAAGTACATGCACATCAACACCGTTCGCAACGCGCGCGGCGAGTTGATTGCTATGAACCGCAACGGTATTCTCGCGATTCTCGACGAAAAGGGTCGTGAGAAAGAGCGATATCCCGTTGTTTACGGCGCCAAGCTACTCGTGGATGACGGCGCTCCGGTGAAGGAGAACCAGGACCTGCTGGAGTGGGATCCTTATACGTTCTCGATTCTCACGGAAATCAGCGGCATCGTCCACTTCAAGGACCTGATGGAAGGCATCACCATGCAGGAGCAGGTGGACGAGATCTCGGGCAACATGCAGCTGGTGGTCACCGATTCGCCTGACGAAAAGCGTGTGCCGACCATCATCATGCGTCCGGCCGGCGGCGGCAAGCACGACGAAAAGCGGTATCTCATGCCGACCCACGCTCACTTAATGGTGCGTGACGGTGAAGAGGTACACGCCGGAGACGTGCTCGCGAAGATCCCGCGTGCTACTACGAAGACCAAAGACATCACCGGTGGTCTGCCGCGCGTGGTCGAACTCTTCGAGGCCCGTAAGCCTCGGGAGACGCGCGAGCGATCGCGGAGATCAACGGCGTCATCAAGTACGGCGAAATTGCGAAGGGTCAGCGCAAGGTTTACATCGTCAGCGATGACGGCGAGCAGCGCGAATACTCGATTCCGCGCGGTGTGCACATCAACGTTCAGGAAGGCGAGCGCGTACGCGCGGGCGATCCGCTGATGGATGGACCTCGCAATCCGCACGACATCCTGCACGTGCTCGGCGAGAAGGAACTGCAGAAGTACATGGTGAACGAAATTCAGGAAGTTTACCGTCTGCAGGGCGTTAATATCAACGACAAGCACCTGGAAGTCATCGTTCGTCAGATGATGCGCTGGGTGAAGGTGGAGGATATCGGCGACACCGAATTCCTGCCCGAAGAAGTGGTGGACAAGTTCAAGTTCCGCGAGGAGAACAATCGCGTGCTCGAAGCGGGAGGCGCTCCGGCAACCGGTAAGCCGGTATTGCTCGGTATCACCAAGGCGTCGTTGTCGACCGACTCGTTCATTTCGGCAGCCTCGTTCCAGGAGACAACGCGCGTACTCACCGAAGCCGCCATCAACGGCAAGGTGGATTACTTGCGCGGTCTGAAGGAAAACGTCATCATGGGCCGCCTGATCCCGGCCGGTACTGGCATGGACTACTACCGCCATGTGAAGATTGCCGGCGAGGATGTTGTGGAAGAGGAGATGATGACCGATACCGAACTCGGCTTGGCGGAAGGAATTCCAGGCTACGACGAGGATGCTCGCGTGCAGTATGCGGGCGGCCTCAACGAGGGCACTCCGGAAGAATTGTCCGAGTAGGTTGAAGGTTAGAACAGTACAAAGGCCCGGGGCTTCGGCTCCGGGCCTTTTTGTTTGACCTTACCAGATGCGTCAGCCGAGTCTCGCGACGGCTCGGAATGAAGATCCGCGGCCGTAAGGTCAAAATACTCGAAACTGGTGCAGAATCCAAGGCCTGAGAAGATGCAGGTTGGATGAACACCGGTTACCAGTTGGCCCGACTTCTGGCATACGTGACGGGTTTGGTGAATCAGGAACTGCTGCTGCAGGTCGAATATCTCGCCGCCGAGAACCGAATCCTTCGGATACACGCGCCAGCCCGGCTGCGGCTCTCCGATGCGGAACGCGGCACTCTGGCCGAGATCGGGAAACGACTCGGGCGAAAGGGTCTGGCGAAAGTTGCGCAAATTGCCAAACCGGAAACGATTCTCGGCTGGTGGCGCAAGCTGGTGGCGCAGAAGTTCGATGGTTCAAAGCATAGGTCGTATCCGGGGCGGCCGAGAATTGACGCTGAACTGGAGAGCCTGATCGTGCAGATGGCTCGTGAGAACTCCGGCTGGGGGTACGACCGGATCGCCGGTGCGCTGGCCAATCTCGGTCACGACGTCTCCGACCAAACAGTGGGAAACGTGCTTCGCCGGAACGGAATCGCTCCGGCTCCCGACCGGAGCCAGACGACGGCATGGAAGGACTTCATCGCGGCACACATGGCGGTATTGGCAGGCATGGATTTCTTCTCCGCTGAGGTGCTCACCTGGCGCGGTCCCGTGACGTACTATGTCCTGTTCCTGATCCAGCTGGAGACCCGGCGCGTCACGCTGGCCGGCATCACCCGGCACCCGACAGAGGAGTGGATGCAGCAGGTCGCTCGCAATCTGACTGACGCCGAAGCCGGCGCTCTTCAGGGCCAGCGGTATGTGCTGCACGACCGCGATATGAAGTTCTGCGACAGCTTCGGTCCATGCTTCGCGCTGCAGGCGTGGCACCGCTACGGCTTCCGGCGCGTTCTCCAAATCTGAACGCATTCGCCGAACGATGGGTGGTTCAGTAAAAGACGAATGTCTGTCGAGGCTGATACTCGTCGGCGAGGGATCACTCAGGCGGTCGCTGAACGAGTACGTTGCGCACTTCCACAGCGAGCGCCCGCATCAGGGGAAGGGAAATGTGATTCTGTTCCCAACCGAAAATTTGCCGCAAACCGCTGGCGAGCGAATCGTGAGTAAGCACAGGCTGGGCGGATTGCTTCGATATTACTGCAGGGCCGCATGAATTTGTTGACCCTACGGGTATCCGAGACCACCCTTCGGCATCACGCATGGATTCCACCGGCAGCCCAAGAACAACGTTCTTCGATCGGGCATTAGTGCAGTTACTGGCCTAATGGTATGCTCTTAACGCAGGTGTGTCAACAATGTCACTGACGAACCGAAGCGCATGGAAAAAATCAGACCTGCGTGACGCCAACGAACGCCTTCTACTGAACATCATCAGGCAGGACCTGGGAACGTCACGAGCCGACATTGTGAGAATCACCGGCTTCTCGCCCAGTTCAGTGACGTTCATCGTCAACCGGATGATCCGTGACGGGCTGCTCATCGAAACCTTCAGCGAAGGTCAAGCGAGGGTCGGAAGGCGTCCTGTCATCCTCCGCTTGCAGCCGGAAGCGTTGATGGCCGTTGGCGTGGAAATTTCGCGATCGGAAACGCGCGTAGCCCTAGCCGGCCTAGACGGCAAGATTATCAAGCAACGCACAGTCGCCTGGCACCCGGACCAGCGGGCATTCCTGGCAAATGTCCGGGCGGCAATTCGGAAGCTAGCCGCTAATGTGCCAACCGATCGCCTGCTCGGAGTTGGTGTGAGCGTTTCAGGAACCATCGATCACGCAACAAGCCGCGTGGTCGCCGCTGAGCATCTCGACTGGTTCGAAGTCGACGTCGGCCCCATCCTCTCGGTCGGAATTCCGGCTACCTTTCATGTTGAGAACGATGCAAAGCTACGGGCGTTGGCCGAGCTCTGGTTCTGCGAGCCCGGTAGCAAGCCGCTGGAGAATTTTGTATTCGTGGCTTTACGCCATGGGTTAGGCACCGGCGTTGTCATTGAAGGGAGCCTCTTCCACGGTGCATTCGGCGAGGCCGCGGAGTTTGGTCACACGAGCCTCTATCCCGATGGCAGGCGCTGTATCTGCGGTGGCATCGGCTGTTGGGAAGAGTACGCCTCGCAAGCGGCACTGGAACGGCTCTACGCCGAGCGTCTGGGCTCGGCAGTGCCCGCACCGGGACACGGAGTGGATACTATTCTTTACCTGGCACGCGAGGGGGATACGAATGCTCTAGCCGCCTTGCGGGAAATATCGATGTACGTCGGGATGGGCTTCGCAAACCTGAATAACACCTTCAATCCGGAAGCCATTGTGGTGGGCGATTACCTAGCGTCCGGGTGGGATTTGATGAAGGACTGGGTCTGGGAGACCCTGCGGGGCCGGTCAGCCAACCGTTACCTCAACCGGCTGCGTATCATGCCTTCGAGGCACGACGGTGACTCCGGTCTAAAGGGAGCACTAGCCTTAGTTCTCTCCCATTTCTTTACAGCTGCTACGTCCAGCAATGGCAATGGCAGCACACCTGCAAAGGTGACCTCGCGAAGCCCCTTCTGACCTATTGTCCCGGTCTTCCCGCCGGCTGCAATGCCGGGCAACTATCCAAGGCCGAGCTTTAGTCGACCCCGGTCATTCTCTGCACTTCTTCATTGACAACCGTAGTGCGTATATATACACTAACTGCACGAAATATTGCGTCCGAGGCCATCCTCGGCAGTTGCTAGGCCAACCATTCAGCCTCCTGGGGGAGAACACTCGCGATGAGATACCGGTGGTTTACCCTGGCGATCACGATCGCCGCATTAACCTTCCTGGGGCCTCGCAGCCTCAATGCCCAAAACATCCAAAGCACCATTCTGGGAGTAGTTACTGATTCCGCTGGGGCCTCTGTCCCGAATGCTGCTATCACCCTCCGCAATGAGGGAACCAACTTCGAAAGGGCAGTCAAGACCGATGAGAATGGCAGTTACAGCGTGGCCGGCCTCGAGACAGGCTTTTATCGGGTGACCGCCGCCGCAGTCGGATTTAAGTCATACACCCAGACTCAGATCGACCTCTCCAGCTCTCAGATCAAGCGCATCGACATGAATCTCCAGGTAGGCGACGTGTCGACGGTAGTAACTGTCGAAGGTGGCACTTCCCAGGTAGAGACCGAGACGGCTACGCTGTCCAATCTGAAGACAAGCCGCGATTTCGCGGAGCTGCCTATGAGTGTCTTCGGGCGAGCTTGGGCCAACATCACGAACGTCACCGCCGGCATTCAGAGCACGAACGGTTTTGAGGTGAACGGGGCGCGCGACACGGCGAACAACTTCACGGCAGACGGCATCTCTGTGAATGACATGGTGAGCAGTCGTAACACGGCGAATGGCTTTTCGGGCGACATAGAAGCCTTTCAGGAGATCAAGATCCTCACGGCGAACACCTCGGCGGAATACGCGCAGGTTGCCCAATTTATGGCCGTGAGCAAATCCGGCGCGAATCCTCCTCACGGAGGCTTCTATTGGGGCAACTTCAACTCCGCCACCCAAGCCCGCAGTTGGGCGGACCGCCAGCCAGTGTCGTTCACCAACCACAACATGTTCGCCGGCAGCGGCGGAGGTCCTATCGTAATTCCCAAAATCTACGATGGAAAAAACAGGACCTTCTTCTTCGGCTCCTACAGCGGAGCCCGCTACCGGATCGGCAATCGGACGTTCTCGATCGTGCCCACCGCGGCCATGCGTCAAGGCAATTTCTCCGCGCTGAACGGCCTGATCACGATAGTTGATCCACTAAATAACCGGACGCCATTCCCGAATAACACCATCCCCTCCAGTAGAATTAGCCCCGTCTCCCAGAAAGTTCAGAATCTGCTTTATCCCGACCCGAATCAGCCAGGTCAAGGCATCTACGGCATGACTCAGAACTTCTATGGCGATCCCGGCGGAGCCTACGATTCGAATGTCTACTCCATCCGCGTCGATCACAAGATCAGCAACAGTAATCTGCTTTTCGTCCGGTTCGGAAGGACGGCGACCAACGGCGACACTTACCCCGGGCAGTTGAAGGAAGGCTACGGCTCCAGCACGCTGGGCAACATCCCCGGAATAAGCACCGTCGTTTCAGACACACACACGTTTTCTGCGACGCTCGTCAACGAGTTCAAGCTGGGCTTCAACCGGACGTATTCAGCGACCACGGACTACAACTTCGGGAAAGACGTGCAATCCCAGCTTGGAATCAACGGGATCGACAATCCGGGCAATGACCCCGCCATTAGCGGGATGCCGTTATTTACGTTCGGCGGCGCCATTCCGATCGCTGCGAGCAACAACAGAAACCAGTCGGCGACGGCCCAGAACACTTACCAGATAATCGACAACGCGTCCTGGTTCAGGGGCCGGCACAACATACGTTTGGCGTCGATATCCGCCGCCTGCAGGTCAACAATCTGAATAAGCCGCTGACCATCCGAGGTTCATATACGTTCGACGATCGGTTGAGCGGGCTTGCTTATGCGAACTTCCTTTTGGGTTATCCATCCGGGTCGACTCGCGGCATCGCGCGGCCCAACGCCTACACTCGAAGCACGTTTTCGGGTTTCTATATCCAGGACGACTTCAGAGTCCATCCGCGGCTCACGCTGAACTACGGTTTGCGCTACGAGTATCAGACGCCTTGGGTTGAGAAATTCGACCGCATGTTCACGTTTGAGCCTTCGACGGGAAGCATGGTGACTGCGGGCGACACGATTCCGAAGGACTTGGTGCCGGCTGTCGCGGCGACGCTGCCCATTCGAACCGCGGCGCAGGCGGGCCTGCCGTTGAGAAGCCTGATGTACAACGACGGAAACAATTTCAGTCCGCGGCTTGGTCTCGCTTACCGTCCGCTAGGCGACGCCTCTGACAGTAATTCGCGCGGGATATGGAATGTCTGTTACCAGTTCTGGCCGGGGTCTGCTCGGACTGAACGTTACGGGTGGGCCTTGGCAATCGACTCAGAACTTCATTCCCAAACGCGAACGACCCGACGATTCAGTTCCCCAATCCCTTCGCCACCACTTCCACCTTCACCGGAATTCAGTCGATCAGCGGCTTGAGCGCCAACTTCCCCGCTGAGCGGACTCATCAGTGGAACTTCTCGGTCGGGCGGCAGATTCTCGGCATGGCCGTGGACATTGGTTATGTCGGGACGAGATCGTTGCGGATCCCTTACAACGAGGCATCGGAATCTGCTGCGGCCTAGCACGATTCCGTTCAGTACAGCGCGTCGCCCATATCCCAGATACAGCAACGCCAACCTGATTCAGACGGGCGGTATCCTCGAGCTATCACGGACTGACGATTCAAGCAGACCGGCGCATGAGCCGCGGCCTGTTGTTTAACTTGAACTATACCTGGGCCAAGGGCCTTACCGACACGGGACTGAACGGCTCTACACGGCCAGCATCCAGCAGAATCAGTACGCGCGGTCCCTTGAGTGCTCTGATGACCCAGCCATAAGGCGCCAGCAGTTCCGATTCAGCTACGTTCTGGACGTGCCTGTAGGGCGAGGCCGGAAGGCTTCGGCTCTACAGCGCCCGTGTGCTCGACTCCGTCATCGGCGGGTGGCAATTGGCCGGGATTACGACGCTGCTTACCGGCGCGCGATTGAGTCCCGCTTATTCCAATGCCGACCCCGCGAACACCAATCAGTTCTCCGGGCGGCCCGACCGTATCTGGGATGGCAACTACGACTCGGGCGAGATGCGAAGCTCCATCAAGAGCGGCAAACCGATCTTCAACGTCGCGGATTTCCGGTTGCCGGCAACAGGCCGTGGATTCTATGGCAATTCCGCCCGCTATATCCTCACAGGTCCAGGCGCGGCCACTTGGAATATGGGGATTCACAAGAACTGGCGGGTGTTTGCAGAGCGTGCGCAAGTGCAATTCCGTTGGGAGACGCACAACGCCTTCAACAGGGCTAACTTCAACAACCCGGATCTCAATATTCAATCGGGCTCTTTCGGCTTAGTGACCTTGGCCGGCGCCGGCCGTGCGATGTTATTTGGAGCTCGCTTGGATTTCTGATTGGCGCCATGCGAACACTGTTTGTGCTGGCTCTTGCCGCGGCGGCGTGGGCTCAACGCGCGCCTTCGGGTGCCCGCCACAACGCGGTCGAACGATATGAGCTGTTCAAGAAGAACCTGGCGCTTCGCGGTGCGGCGATTTCCCGCGATCAGTTCCAGAGCATTCACAACCTCTACGATTGGAATCGGCGGCGGCCTGAAATTCGCCGCCAATTCCTGGATATGCTCGGCC
>CAWGVL010000049.1:0-2500 GCA_963825845.1 Bryobacteraceae bacterium
CAATGTAAGTATCGCTTGCGCTTGAATCAAGTTTGTGAGGCCGGCTTACCATCAGCTTTCGTAAGATCGCTGGTGGGTGTAGCTCAGATCTTTGAAAATCTGATTGGACGCGAAATCGACGCTAGAAATAGCGATCGATAACGAAGCGTAACTCGTCGATTCAAGTAAATACAGCCGAGATCTCTATAAGTTAGTTCATTCTCGCAAGAGGATGGACGTATGGTTCAAACGAGAGTTTGATCCCGGCTCAGAATCAACGCTGGCGGCGCGCTTAACACATGCAAGTCGAACGAGAAAGTGGAGCAATCCATGAGTAAAGTGGCGTACGGGTGAGTAACACGTGGGTAATCTACCTTTTGGTGGGGAATAACCCTGGGAAACCGGGGCTAATACCGCATAATCTCGCGAGAGGAAAGGAGCAATTCGCCGAAAGAGGAGCCCGCGGCTGATTAGCTAGTTGGTGAGGTAATGGCTCACCAAGGCATTGATCGGTAGCCGGCCTGAGAGGGCACACGGCCACACTGGCACTGAAACACGGGCCAGACTCCTACGGGAGGCAGCAGTGGGGAATCTTGCACAATGGGGGCAACCCTGATGCAGCGACGCCGCGTGAGTGATGAAGCCCTTCGGGGTGTAAAGCTCTTTCGGCAGGGACGATAATGACGGTACCTGAAGAAGAAGCTGCGGCTAACTACGTGCCAGCAGCCGCGGTAATACGTAGGCAGCGAGCGTTGTTCGGAGTTACTGGGCGTAAAGAGTGCGTAGGCGGTTTTCTAAGTTTGGTGTGAAATCTCCCGGCTTAACTGGGAGGGTGCGCCGAAGACTGGAAGGCTTGAGTATGGGAGAGGTAAGCGGAATTCCTGGTGTAGCGGTGAAATGCGTAGATATCAGGAGGAACACCTGCGGTGTAGACGGCTTACTGGACCATCACTGACGCTGAGGCACGAAAGCGTGGGTAGCAAACAGGATTAGATACCCTGGTAGTCCACGCCCTAAACGATGCATACTTGGTGTGGGTAGTTCATTCTATCCGTGCCGGAGCTAACGCGTTAAGTATGCCGCCTGGGGAGTACGGTCGCAAGGCTGAAACTCAAAGGAATTGACGGGGGCCCGCACAAGCGGTGGAGCATGTGGTTTAATTCGACGCAACGCGAAGAACCTTACCTGGGCTCGAACGGCTTTGGCAAGCTCTTAGAAATAGGAGCCCTCCCGCAAGGGACTGAAGTCGAGGTGCTGCATGGCTGTCGTCAGCTCGTGTCGTGAGATGTTGGGTTAAGTCCCGCAACGAGCGCAACCCTTGTCCTGTGTTGCAACTAATAGGCACTCTCAGGAGACCGCCAGCGATAAGCTGGAGGAAGGTGGGGATGACGTCAAGTCATCATGGCCTTTATGTCCAGGGCTACACACGTGCTACAATGGGCGGTACAGACCGCTGCAAACCCGCGAGGGGGAGCAAATCGGAAAAAACCGTTCTCAGTTCGGATTGCAGGCTGCAACTCGCCTGCATGAAGCTGGAATCGCTAGTAATGGCATATCAGAACGATGCCGTGAATACGTTCCCGGGCCTTGTACACACCGCCCGTCACATCACGAAAGTGGATTGTACTAGAAGTCTGCGCGCCAACCCGCAAGGGAGGCAGCGGCCCAAGGTATGATTCATGATTGGGGTGAAGTCGTAACAAGGTAGCCGTAGGAGAACCTGCGGCTGGATCACCTCCTTTCTAAGAGAGAACGTGGATGCAGGTGCTGAAAACATTCTGAGAGCGAACTTAAAGAGCGTAAGTAAGCACTAGCCGTTGCATTCCATAATCGTTCTCGGTGTTCTCCACTTAATCATTTCGAGTTTCCTTCCGCGATCCTGTGAGCTTGCCTCCAGGGTCTCGCGTCCAATCGGCCTCGAGAAATATTTCTCTGAGGCTTCCGAGATACAGTGTCGCCTCGAGCATGCGATGTGAGTTGTCGATCCAATAGGGGCTGTAGCTCAGCTGGGAGAGCGCCTGATTTGCATTCAGGAGGTCGCCGGTTCGATCCCGACCAGCTCCACCAGTTTCTTCCACGGGCCTGTAGCTCAGGTGGTTAGAGCGCACCCCTGATAAGGGTGAGGTCGGTAGTTCGAGTCTACCCAGGCCCACCATCGATGTAACAACCTTCAGCAGATTCTCTTACCTGAGATTCGAATTGAAGGCTGCTGAAGAGTCAATATAAGATCTTTGACAATTGAATATCTGACGGGCATTACATTGAAATCACAAATCAATGTAGATGCAACAAGTTCACCTGCCTTCAAAAAGAAGTAAGGGAGCGCTAGCAATAGCATCAAAACGAACTCTGTGTATGGAGTAAGTTTTATGGTCAAGCTACTAAGAGCATGCGTGGGGATGCCTTGGCGCAAGTAGGCGAAGAAGGACGTGGCCAGCTGCGAAAAGTCTCGGGGAGGTGCAAGCAACCTATGATCCGGGAATATCCGAATGGGGGAACCCAATCCGTGCGAACACGGATT
>CAWGVL010000049.1:5000-139798 GCA_963825845.1 Bryobacteraceae bacterium
CCTATCTGCGGTGGGCGGAGGAAATTTGAGAGGGCCTGGCTCTAGTACGAGAGGACCGAGCTGGACGAACCTCTTGTGATCCAGTTGTCATACCAGTGGCATCGCTGGGTAGCGAAGTTCGGTCAGGATAAGCGCTGAATGCATATAAGCGCGAAACCTTCCTCAAGATGAGATTTCCCAAGGTTTATACCTTCTGAAGGGCCGTGGAAGACTACCACGTTGATAGGCTGGATGTGTAAGCGCAGTAATGCGTTGAGCTGACCAGTACTAATAGCCCGTTCGGCTTGACCATAAAATTTACTCTATATAACAGCAGTTTCAGTTTGTCAGTTGCATCTAGAGCCCGTCAGATATTCCACGATATCCTCAACTTTGGGTGATCATAGCGAGGGGGTTCCACCCGTTCCCATCCCGAACACGGCAGTTAAGCCCTTCAGCCCCGATGGTACTGCACGCGCAAGTGTGTGGGAGAGTAGGACATCGCCCAATTAATTCAAAAAGCCCGCTCGGTCACCCCAGCGGGCTTTTTCATTTACCGGGATAACTGCCGGATACGTAAGCGTGCAGATCGCTGATCGTGCGTTCCTGGACGAGATCACCCAATTCACAGATCGCCGATCGAAACCACCCGAGGACTCGTCCGCTTTCCACGACCGGCATGTGCCGACACCGGGTCGCCGTCATTTCCCGCATACATTCATCGACTGTGGTCGGCGGGTCACAACGCCAGGTTCGGACATGATCTCCTCCACCTGCGTATCCCGCGAGGACTTTCCCGACAATATCACTTTGCGGGCATAGTCGCGCTCGGAAAGGACTCCGCGGAGCCGGTCTCCTTCCATCACCAGGACGGCGCCGATGTCATGGTCGGCCATAACCGACAGGGCATCAAAGACGGACGTCCCCGGCGCCACCGCCCAGATCTTACGTGCCTTCGACTCCAATACAGAGCCGATAGTGTCATGAGGGGCATTCAACCTCCAGTGCCCCCAATCTTACGCTCCATTCAATCGAGTTTCAATACCCGATACGTTTATGATTAACAGCGTGAACGCCGAACCCTCCTGCAATTATTCGCCTCGCTCCTGTTAGCCGCCCGTGAACTCCGAGTGTGACGTGGCCGTCATCGGCGGAAGTGTCGGCGGTTGCGCTGCGGCGCATGGCCGCGCTCCGCAACGGCATGTCCGTCATCCTGACCGAAGAAACCGACTGGATCGGCGGTCAACTCACATCACAGGCGGTACCGCCGGACGAGCATCCCTGGATCGAGATGTTCGGCGCAACGCAGCTCTATCGCACATATCGCGACCGAGTTCGCGAGTATCTACCGGACAAACTATCCTCTAACCGAGCTGGCCCGGAGCAGGGAAACCTGAATCCCGGCGGAGGAACGGTCTCGCGCCTCACCCACGAGCCTCGGGTTTCGCTCGCCGTACTGGAAGCCATACTCGCTCCTTACATCAGCAGCGGCCAACTTCGACGTGCTACTCGAGCACAAGCCGGTCGCAGCCGATACCGAACGGAGATCGGTTCGCTCGGTAACCGTTCGCGGACCGGGATCGGCGACCGGACCATCACGCCAAGTACTTCCTCGACGCAACCGAGCAGGGCGACCTCCTCCCGCTCACGAAAACGGAGTACGTAACTGGCTTCGAATCGAAGAAGCAAACCGGCGAGCTCCATGCGCCGGAGTGCCGCAACCCGACAACATTCAGTCGTTTACCGTGTGCTTCGCGATGGAATACCTGAAAGGCGAGGACCATACCATTGAAAACCAGAGGAATACGAGTTCTGGCGCGACTACGTCCGAAAGCTGCGGCCGCCTTGGCCCGGCAAGCTCCTGCAGTTGGGAGATGACCCATCCGGTCACTCTGGAGAAGCGTCCGATGGCGTTCAACCCTGAGCAGACGGAACCGGTAGCCGGGCCAGCCCGAAATCTCTGGCTGTACAGGCGAATCGCAACCGGCGAGCACGTGATCAACGGCGCGGAAGTGACACTCGTCAACTGGCCCCAGAACGACTACTGGCTCGGATCTCGAGTCCCGAACGCCGCATCTGAAGCGAGCCAAGCAGTTGAGTCTCTCGCTACTGTACTGGATGCAGACCGAAGGCGGCTGGAAAGGCCTCCGCCTTCGGCCCGACATCATGGGTACGGAAGACGGACTCGCAAAGTATCCCTACATCCGGGAATCGCGGCGGATTCAGGCCGAATTCACCGTCTTGGAACAGCATGTCGGCGCCGAGGCGACGAGGAGCGAAACAAGCGGAAGTGTTCAAGGACTCGGTCGGAGTCGGGAGTTATCGCATCGATCTGCATCCGAGCACCGGCGGCGACAACTACATCGATGTCAGTTCGCTGCCGTTCCAGATCCCGCTCGGGGCGCTGATCCCGAAGCGAGTCGAGAACCTGATCCCCGCCTGCAAGAACCTCGGCGTAACGCATATCACGAACGGCTGCTATCGGCTGCATCCGGTCGAGTGGAACATCGGCGAGTCGGCCGGCGCGCTCGCCGCGCACTCGGTGAAGACCGACTTGAGACCGCGGCAAATAAGAAACGACGCCAAGCATCTGGCCGAATTCCAGAAGCTGCTACAAACCCAAGGAGTGGAGATCGCATGGCCTCAACTCACAGCCCGGTAGTCCGCAAAGCCGTCGCCTCCGACGAATCCGCGATCCTCGCCTTGGTGGATGCGCTGGCGGACTACGAAAAGCTCGATCGGCCGTCGGCGGAGGCGCGACGCCGGCTGATTCGCGATCTGTTCGGACCCGAACTGCGCATCGATTGCTTCCTGGCCTTCATGGACGGCTACCCGGTCGGGTATGCCATTGTACTCGAAACCTATCGAGTTCCTAGCACTGCCGACCCTCTACCTTGAAGATCTCTTCGTACTCGAGGAGTATCGGAAGCGGCGGGCTGGACGGGCGCTATTCGATGCTGCGTTGGAAGAGGCCAGGCGGCGCGGCTGCGGCCGGATGGAATGGACCGTGCTTCACTGGAATCAATTGGCGATTGATTTCTATCAAAGAATGGGCGCTAAGCACATGGCCGAGTGGCAGCTTTACCGAATCGTCCTTTAGTTAGTTCCGATAACGGATATTATGTCAACTTCCCGGTGCACCGCGGCTGGCAAGGTGAAGAAGAACGTCGACCCTGCCCCTTCCTCCGACTCGACCCAGATCTCGCCGCCGTATCGGGAGACGATCTCTTGCAAAGCGCCAAGCCCACTCCTGTACCCGCGTACTCGGATTGCGTGTGCAGGCGTCGGAACAGGCCGAAGATTCTGTCATGGTACGCCCGGGCGATGCCGATGCCGTTGTCCGAGACGGCAAATCTCCACCATGTACCGACACGGGTTGCTGTCAGGCGCACCACGGGTGCATGCTGGCTCCGGTACTTCAACGCATTCGTGATCAAGTTCTGGAAGACCTGATAGACGTGCACGTCCGCGGCTCCCACAACCGGCATTGGCGTAGCCGCTTCGATCAGGCCTCCCGACTCCGTTAATCGTGGACTCAGATCCGATCGCAACTGATCCAGAATCTCGGCCGTGTCCGACTCGCCTGCTTCCTGCGTATCGTTGAGAGCGATACGAGTGTACGCAAGCAGATCCTGCAGTAACTGCTCCATCCGAGTGGAGCCCTGCTGGACATACTGCAGGAATATCTCGGATGGGCCGGTGAATTCCGCGGCGTGACGGCGTTGCAGTAATTGACTGTAGATCGACACCATCCGAAGCGGCTCCTGCAGATCGTGGCTGGCGGAATATGCGAACTGCTCAAGGTCTCGATTAGCAGACCGAAGCGCCGCCTCAGTATGCTTTTGATCATCGATATCGGTGGCTGTTCCAAACCACTCAATGGTTCCTTGCGAAATGATGGGAATCGCGCGTGTCAGGTGCCATCGGTATGTGCCGTCGCTTCTACACAGGCGCTGTTCGGATTGATACTGCGTACGCGCGTGCGTTGCCGCGTGCCACTCCGACATGGAAGCGTCCCGGTCATCGCGATGCAATGCTCGAAGCCAGTTATGAGTGCCCTCTCCCGGCGAGAGACCTGTGTACGAGTACCATCGCCGGTTGAAGTACGAAACCTGACCTTTTTCGTCTGCGATCCACACGATCTGCGGCATGGCATCGGCCAATTGCCGAAAGCGAGCTTCCGTCCGAACTAATTCCGCTTGCACGCGACGCTGACGCCGACGACTGATCACCAGCGCCGCAATGATCGCGGCTTGAAGGCCGATACACGCAAGAGCCGCCAAGACCAAGCCCAATATTCACGGAATGGGTTACGCGTCCTGTTGATGAACTCGCTGCCGTCGGGCAGCGCAGCGCGGTCGATCTTCCATCTGAGGATCTGTGCGTCATCAAAGATGAAGTGATTGCGGCTGCTCTGAAGGCCAATATCGTTCGGCCGAACCCCCGCGAGAATCTGTTTCGCCATCGCGCCTGCCCGGGAGCCGTGGTCGTACCCATCGATCAGTTTGCCGCCGACAATGCCATAGCCCAGGGCGTACCGATTGAGTCCGTACACAGGCGCAGAACTGTTTTCGGTGACGAATCGCGTGCTTTGCTGAATGGTGAACTGGCGGTCATTCGCATCGCGCGAAAAGGGCGAGAAGATTACAACGGTCCGGCCCGGCAACGTTTGTAGCGCACTCCGAATCTCGGTATCCGTAAGACGTTGCGTATTGAGCCGCCACACTCGCAGATCAGGATGAGCCCGTGCGATGTCGTCGACATACGTCGAATCCTCCGCTTCCCCGATCGTAACTACATTCTTAGCGCCTGGATGAGCGGATAGAGCTAGTTTGACCGTCGGCAGGAGATCGATGGTTTCCAGGACACCGACGATTTCCCGCTCCCAGTTCCGATGCAAGTATCCGCTTGATCCTCCGTGTTCGTTCGCTCCGGAAAACACAAGTCGCGCGCCTGGGAACAATTCAGGGCGGCTGAGTACAAAGTGGATCGCGTAATCGTCCGTAGCTATAACAATGTCGATCGTTTTTGCGGCATATCTCGTCGCCAAAGTCTCAGCATAGGCGCCGTCCAATACCCGATCAATTCGGCGCGCGTCCAAGTAATCGACGAAAACGTCCGGATGCGCCGGATCAGTCTTGAATTGGTTCAGGATTCCTTGTACTTGAGCGTCTGTCCACTCATACCCTTGGTGATAAGAGTTGAGGACAAGCACTCGCGCGGCGAAGCTTGCGTGAGCAAGCAGCACAAATAAAATGGCGGCGCGCAGCACGGCTGAGTGATCCTGTAAAGAAAAGTTCTCTCAGGATACCATAATGCGTGTAATAACAATTACATCCCTCTAATGAGACCTATCCCTCGATTGCGATGGTACATCGGTGGAATTCTGTTTCTGTCCACGGTCATAAATTACATTGACCGGCAAACCCTCAGCGTCCTTGGGCCGTATATCAAGAGCGATTTTCAATGGGACAACTCCACCTTCGCGCTGCTGATCATTTCTTTTCGTATCGCTTATGCGGTTGGTCAATCCGCTTGCGGACGTTTCCTGGATCATGTCGGCATTCGCCGGGGACTTTCGATCACAGTCGCGTTCTACTCGGTCGCGGCGATGCTGACGTCTTTCGCGGTGGGACTCAAGAGTCTGTGCGCGTTTCGATTTCTTTTAGGCGCAGGAGAATCGGCGAACTGGCCGGGCGCCACGAAGGCGGTCGCCGAATGGTTTCCGCGTAAGGAGAGCGGCTGGGCGGTCGCTCTGTTCGATAGCGGATCGGCAGTCGGTGGAGCGATTGCGCCCGTCCTTGTTTATCAGATCTACCGATATTGGGGCGATTGGCGGCCCGTATTTCTTGTGACAGGGTTGCTCGGACTGCTGTGGATTCCGCTGTTTCGCTGGTTGTACCGCCAACCGGAGGATCATCCGCGCTTATCGAATGAAGAACGGGAATACATTTTGAAAGGCCGGGGAGATACTTCGGAAACGGGATCGCAAGACGCGGCTCCGTACCGCACGTTGTTGAAGATTCCACAGACATGGGGGATCGTGGCGGCCAAGTCGCTCACGGATCCCGTGTGGTTCTTCATTACCGATTGGTTCGCGATCTATCTCGTGTCTCGCGGTTTCCGGCCCGAAGAGAGCCTGCTGGCCTTTTGGGCTCCCTTCCTCGCGGCGGATATCGGCAACTTCGCCGGGGGCGGCATCTCGAGTTGGCTGATTGGTCGCGGTTGGTCGACCGGCCGATCTCGTCGAGCTGTCGCGCTGGTTTCCGGCATCGGCATGAGCGCGCTTGCGTTGACCGTCGTTTTCGATTCGTTCGCCGTGATGGTGATGTGTTTTGCCATGTCGACGCTCTGCTATGCGGCGTTCTCAACGATCGTGCTGGCGCTGCCTGCGGACTTGTATCGAACGGGCAATGTCGCCTCGGTGAGCGGATTGAGTGGCACCGGGGCCGGAATCGGCACGATCGGGGCGACGTATCTGACCGGCGTCGTGGCCGATAAGTACTCGTTCGAACCCATCTTGATCGCAGCCTCTCTGGTGCCCCTGATTGCGACTGCCGCTGTGATGCTGTTCATCCGCAATGGAAAGGCTACTGAGAGGGGATTGATTAACCCCATCTGAGGGGATCGCCTACAATGAGGACGGAGGTCAACCATGAAGAACCCCCTCGACGGCGATACTCAAAAATCCGGGCTGCTGTTAGGCTCAGACCCACTCGACGAGATTCGGAACCGCCGTGCTTCGGCACAGGCTGATGACGACAAATCCGATACGCAAGATAGCGACGGAATGGATGGAGACTCAGACGATAGCGACGGCGCCGATTCGGATGGTACTGATTCCGACGGAACCGACGGCAAGGATTAACCAGATTGCAAGTGGCGCCGCACGACCTGAAAGGCCTGCTTACGCCATTTGATGCTGAAACATTCCTGCGAACGTGCTGGGGCCAGCAATTCCTGCACGTTCCAGGAACTCCAGGGAAATTTTCCGAGTTCCTTCCCTGGCCCGTTTTGAATCGCATCTTAGAACAACACCGGCTTGACCATCCGCGAATGCGTCTGACGCGCGAAGGTCAGCCAATCCCCACCGCCTTTTATCTCAGCCACCAGACCAATCGCAGGCGTCCCAATCTGCCAATTCCGCGCGTTAAAGCGGCTGAACTGAGTCGAGAACTTCGCGAAGGCGCGACATTGGTCCTGGATGCTGTCGATGAACTACATCCCCCAATCACCGAGATAGCCGAATCGCTGGAACGATTATTCCGTGTCCGTATTCAGGTGAATGCATATGCGGGCTGGCGTACGTCCCACGGATTCGATCTTCATTGGGATGATCACGACGTTTTTATCCTTCAGGTAGCAGGCCGGAAACAGTGGAAGGTCTACGGGATGACCCGGAAGTATCCGCTCGCGGTCGATGTTGAACCGACCGTGGAGAAGCCCGATGCGCCACTGTGGGAAGGCATGCTGGAAGATGGCGACCTGCTGTACATCCCGCGTGGATGGTGGCACGTTGCAACACCGCTCGATGAGCCTACCCTGCATCTGACTGTCGGCGTGAATAATGTCACCGGCGCGGATCTGTTGAGCTGGTTCGTGAATCGGATGCGATCCAACGAGGACGTTCGGCGCGACCTTCCGCAGTTTGCCTCGCACGACGAGCAGACCGCTCTTATGGAGAGGCTGCGTCAGATGCTCATCGACGAGTGGCGGCCGGAATTGCTGGACCACTATCTGGCCGATCTTGATTCGCGGAGCCAGCCTCGCGCGCGGATGAACCTCCCATGGGGAGCGACCCCCGATATTTTGCCGCCGCCGGACGAGCGCTTTTGTGTTCGATGGAGTTCCCCTCGTCTTCCGAAGGTCACCGACGCAGCGGGAGAGATTCATGTCGTTGCCCGCGGTCGAAGATGGCGGTTCGCCAAGGCGGCTGCTCTTTTGATCGACAAACTCGTTTCGGGGCGGAGTTATACAGTTACTGAGCTGATTACGGATGATCTTCCCGAATCGACAGTTCGGTTGTTCCTTCGTGAGCTGGCGGTAAATGGTTTGATCGTCGTCGTATGACAAGTAGTCACACGTTCTGCTCGGAGTCGGCTCGGCGCCGGGCGGAATCGTTGTATGGCACTGCGTCTCGGGTGAAGACGTGGATGCTTCTGGAATACCCGGGAGTCTGGCGGCCAAGCGCGATTGAAGGCAGTACCCTTTCCGATCGTGTGAAGAAGAGGCTGGCGGATGTCTGCGTCTCGACACCGGGGCTTCGTCAGGTGTTCGTGCGTCAGTCGCACAGGCGCTCGGACAGGATGAGGTGCTTCGTCATGGATGCTACGGAGATTCCCTCGGGGATATCGCAACTTGACCTGTCAGTGTGTAATGACGTGGATAGTTTCGACTTCTCCGGCATTGCGTCCCACCCGCGCGCAGAGCGAACGGATGCGCCCTTGTTCATGGTTTGCACGCATGGCAATCACGACAAGTGCTGTGCGAAATTCGGTATTCCAGTTTTCGAGAAGCTGAAGAAGGTTGTTGGCGATCAGGCGTGGCAGTGCTCGCATATCGGGGGCGATCGGTTCGCGGGAAACGTTATTTGTCTCCCGCATGGCATCTACTACGGGCACGTCACACCGAGCGATGTGCCGGCCATCGTTGATACCTACAATCGTGGTGAGATTTTCATCGAGAGATACCGCGGGCGATGCTGTTATCCCAAAGCGGTGCAGGTCGGCGAGTACTTCATACGGCAGTTGTCCGGAAGGATTGGCTTGAGAGACTTCGTGTTCGAAAGCGAACGTCATGACGGATCGTCGTGGACCGTGCGGTTCAGAGCGACGGCGGACGGCGTTCATGAGGTGACATTCCGCGGCCGGCAGGCGTTCAACGAGTTACTCACCTGCAAGGCGGAGAAAGCGAATCCCATCACACAGTACGAGCTGCTGAGTTACAACGCGCCCCTTCCTATGTCAGTCTAAGTACGATGAGCACTCTGTTACTGCACTCGGTCAGCTACGCAGGATTGTGGGGCCAGGACTATCTATCCGTTGACGACGTGGTCGCGAAGGCGCGTGAACTCGGCTTCGGCGGCGTGATGCTGATGGCGAAGCGGCCGCACGTCTCGATACTCGACTACAGCCAACGTGAACGCGAAGCGCTGCGGTCCAGGCTCGACCAGCATGGAATGAAGGACCTGTGTATCGCAGGGTATTGCAATCTCACTGCGGATCTGGAGCATGGAGACATTCCGCAGCGGGAGATGCAGGTTCACTACATCGTTGAATTGGCACGGCTGGCGAGAGATCTGGGCGGCAATCTGGTCCGGGTGTTCACCGGGTACGAGAATCCGGGGTTCGAGCTGACCCGGCAGTGGGGGCTCATCGTGGATTCACTGCGCGAGGCGTCACGACGCGCAGCCGACCTGGGTGTCACGATCGGCGTGCAGAACCACCATGACATCGGTGTCGGCTACGAATCGTTATTCGATTTGATCGGAGCCGTTGGTGAGCCGAACTGCCGCGCGCTGTTCGATGCCTGGGCTCCGGCGCTGCAGGGCGAAGACCTCGGGCTCGCAGCACAGCGCTTAGCCCCCTTGACGGTTCATACGACAGTCGCCGATTATCAGCTTCGGCCGCGGTACAAGTACCAGTCGAACCTGGTGAATTACGAAGCGCAGACTCCTTATGCGCAGGCCGTCCCCATGGGAGAAGGATTCATCGACTATCCTGCGTTCTTCAAGGCGCTGCGCGCGGGCGGCTTCAACGGGAGCATCGCGTACGAGATGTGTTCACCCTTGTTGCACGGCGGCGACATCGAGACTCTCGATCGCTATGCGCGTAAGTTCCTCGAGTACGTCAAGCAAGCAGGTCTTTGATGACGTTGCCGTGAACGTCCGTCAGCCGGAAGCTGCGGCCCTGAAACTTGTACGTCAGTCTCAGGTGATCGATACCCAACGTATGGAGAAGCGTCGCTTGTAGATCGTGAACGTGCACCGGCTGACTGGCGACGTTGTAACAGAAATCGTCCGTTTCCCCGTACGTAATCCCAGGCTTCATGCCTCCGCCGGCCATCCACATCGTGAAGCATCGCGGATGATGATCGCGACCGTAATCATCCTTCGTCAGGCGACCCTGGCAATACACGGTACGGCCGAATTCTCCGCCCCAGACGACGAGCGTGTCGTCAAGCATGCCGCGCTGCTTCAGATCCTGAATGAGCGCCGCTGAAGGTTGATCCGTCTCTTTGCAGCGCTTCGGTAGGCCTTCGGGAAGCTTTGCCATGATGGTCCCAGTCGCGATGATAAAGCTGGATAAATCGGACCCCGCGTTCGGCAAGGCGTCTCGCCAGAAGGCAGTTGTATGCAAAAGTACCCGGCTTGTTCGCATCCGGACCATAGAGATCGAGTACGCTCTTCGGCTCCTTCGAGAGATCCGTCAGCTCAGGCACGGATGACTGCATTCGGAACGCCATCTCATATTGCGCGATGCGCGTCGAGATCTCGGGGTCACCGTAGTCTTGGAGATTGCCTTCGTTGATGGTCTTCAGCGCATCCAGATACACACGTCGATTCTCGGCCGGGAATCCTTGCGGGTTCGACAGGTACAGGACGGGATCGCCGATTGAACGGAACTTCACCCCCTGGAATCGCGTGGGAAGAAAGCCGCTGCCCCAGAGGCGATCGTAAAGCGGCTGTCCGCCGCCTCCCTGCCCCGGCGAGATCATGACGACGAACGCAGGCAGGTTCTCCGTCTCGCAGCCAATTCCATACGAAACCCATGAACCCATGCTCGGGCGGCCCGCGATCTGCGATCCGGTTTGGAAGAACGTTACCGCTGGATCGTGATTGATGGCTTCGGTATGAACAGATCTTACGATCGTGAGATCATCGGCGATCTTTGCCGTGTACGGCAGCAACTCGCTGACCCATGCCCCGGATTTGCCGTGCTGCGCAAACTTGAACTTCGATGGGACCACCGGGAAGTTATGCTGCGTTGCCGACATCGCCGTGAGCCGCTGACCCATGCGGATGGATTCGGGCAGGTCGATGCCTTGATGCTCCGTCAAGCGCGGCTTGTAGTCGAAAAGTTCCATCTGGGATGGTCCTCCCGACTGGAAGAGATAGATGATCCGCTTCGCCTTCGGCGCGAAGTGCGGCAGTCCCTCTAATCCACCGACACGTTCGGCTGCGCGTGCGTCTTTGCTAAACACCGACGCGAGCGCCGCGACGCCGATGCCGGTCGCGGTTTTTCCGAAGAAATGACGGCGCGTGATGTTGTTCATTGCTTCGTGATTGCCTCGTCGAGATTCAGAAGTATGCTCGCGATGCCAGTGTAGGTTGCGAGTTCCGTTGGCGCAATAGTCGTCTTGCGCGGCGATTTGCCTTGGCTTACGAAGGTCGCGGCATCTTCAGGATGCGCTTGATAGAACGCTTCAAACTTGTTGAGGGCGGTACGGAGAGCCGACTGTTCCGGCTCCTTTGCGGGACGGCCCAGGACGATCTCATAGCCTCGGCTAATCCGCTGCGCCGGATCAGCTTGCGCTTCGGCAATCATGCGCTCGGCTAGTTTGCGAGCAGCCTCCACGTATAAGACATCGTTCATAAGATCAAGCGCCTGGAGCGGAGTGTTGGTTCGATTTTCACGGATCACGCAGATTTCTCTCGTAGGCGCGTCGAACGTGACCATGTTCGGAGGGGCCACCGTACGTCTCCAATAGGTGTACAAACTACGGCGATACAGGCCTTCGCCCTCGATCTTCCTTGTAGCCGGCCCCGCCCTGGAGTTCCTGCCATAATCCTTCAGGCTGATATGGCTTCACTGGCGGACCGCCTATCTTGTCGACCAGGAGTCCGGAAGCGGCGAGAGCTTGATCCCGGAGCATTTCTGCCGAGAGACGGAACCGCGGACCTCGCGCCAGCAAGCGGTTCTCGGGGTCGCGCTGTAGCAGGTCCGGCGTGACTTTCGACGATTGCTGATAGGTAGCGCTCAACACCATCGTCTTCAGCACGTGCTTGATGCTCCAGCCTGAATCCATGAAGTCGACTGCAAGCCAATCGAGTAGATCCTGGTTGACCGGCCATTCCCCTTGCGAGCCGAAGTCTTCGACCGTTTTGACCAACCCGATTCCGAACAGCATTGCCCAGTAGCGATTGACGGCTGCTCGCGCAGTCAACGGATTGTCGCGATCGACGATCCAACGCGCGAGACCCAAACGGTTCTTAGGCCACTCCGGCTTCATCGCGTTCAGGAATGCGGGAGGCGCAGGGCTTACCTTGTCGCCCGGCGCATCGTAGGCTCCGCGTTTGAGGAGGAAGGTGTCGCGACGGTCCTTACGCTCCTTCATCACCATGACGGATGGAATGGAATCGAGGAATACCTTGCGTTCCGTGCTGGCGAGTTCGAGATTGGCGGCCACCTCCCGGAGTTCCTTCGGAGACGCCATGTCCACAAAGGCCATACGTAGCTTGTTCGACTGCTCAGGAGTGCGTTTGGTGTGATCGATGCGCGCGAGTGAATTGATCGATTGCAGCACCGTAAGGGTACCGGTCTCCTCGGGCGTGAGTACGCGGGAATAGACGCGGACGTCATCGACTGATCCCGTGAAGCGAAGTCCGCCGCCGGCGCCTACACGCCATGGATGCTTCTTCGTGTCGATCGGCCAGAGGAGCGAATCGAACAGGACCTTGAGTTGCTGCGGTTTACCATCCACGTACATGCGAACCCCGGCGGCTCTCATCCCGCCGTCATAGGAAACAGCGACATGACTCCACGCTCCCAGAGGTACGGGATCCACCGTCTCGACGCGCATGGCGAGGTCGGTCCAACGGAACGTTACGTGTAAGCGAAGCTTGCCGTCCATCAGGTAGAGCCCGTGCTGCTGGCCTTCCGAGTAGTCGTCGCCGCGGGAAACGATGGCCCCGGTTGCCGACTCCGGTTTGATCCACGCCGCAATGGTGAACGGATCCCGGTAATCGAATGAGGGGCCATCCGTACCCGCGTCGAGAAATGCCTTGCCATCAAAATGCCGCGCCGTGTTTACCTTGCCAGGTTCGGCA
The DNA here is from genome assembly GCA_963825845.1 of Bryobacteraceae bacterium. Classification (GTDB taxonomy): domain Bacteria; phylum Acidobacteriota; class Terriglobia; order Bryobacterales; family Bryobacteraceae; genus DASQDN01. Next base: position 18,028 of record CAWGVL010000049.1, read on the forward strand.
TCGTCGAGAGGTAAATGAAGTTGCAAATTATGTCTGAGGGTCCAGTCAACGGGACTCTTGGCGTGCGCCAGTTCGCGTTCCCATTTTGCCTGCGCCTTCCGGATCTTCGGCTCGAGTTGCTGCCGCTGCTGCTGATACGTCGCGATCTGCGCGTCGAGAGCGGTCAATCGAGATTGCTGCTCGGGTAACGGCGCCTTGATCACCGGTTCCTCATTGCCGAAGTTCCAGACGAATCCCCTCTCGGGCACGTTGTTGTAGAACGCGAAGAGCGAGTAGAAATCTTTCTGGGTGATCGGGTCGAACTTGTGATCGTGGCAGCGCGCGCACCCGACTGTCAGGCCGAGAAAGACGGTTCCAGTGGTTTCGGTGCGGTCCGCGACGTATTCGACGCGAAACTCTTCGTCGACGATGCCGCCCTCGGCGCTTGTGCGGTGGTTACGATTGAATCCCGTCGCGATCTTTTGCGAGCGAGTCGCATTCGGCAGCAGGTCGCCAGCGATCTGCTCGATCGTGAACTGATCGTACGGCATATCCCGCTGGAACGCATTGATGACCCAGTCACGCCAGGGCCACATCGTTCGCGGACCGTCGGTCTGATACCCATTCGTGTCCGAGTACCGCGCCGCTTCCAGCCATCGAATCGCCATTCGTTCGGCGTATCGCGGCGACGCAAGCAGTCGATCGACGACTTTTTCGTACGCCTTGGGCGAGTCGTCATTCACAAACGCTTCCACTTCGGCTGGTGTAGGCGGGAGCCCGGTGAGATCGAGTGTGACGCGCCGGATTAACGTACGCTTATCGGCGGCAGGAGCAGGGTGGAGCTTTTCGCGGTCGAGCCGGTTAAGTATGAACGAATCGATAGGATTCTTCGTCCACGAAAGATTGCTCACGGCCGGCAGCGCGGCCTTTTGTGGAGGAATGAATGCCCAGTGCGATTCGTACTTCGCCCCCTGCTCTATCCAGGTTCGAAGGAGTTCGACCTCGCGGGCCGGAACGGCATCATGTCCCATGTATGCGGGAGGCATGCGCAGCGCTTTGTTCGTACTCGTTACGCGCTGGTAGATTTCACTCTTCTCCGGATTTCCGGCCGCTATGGCGTATCGCCCGCCCTTCAGAGCAGCCTTGGCATCGGCTTCGATGTCGAGCCGGAGGTTCGCCTTCCGATTGCCTTTGTCCGGGCCATGGCACGAGAAACAACGGTCAGAGAGGATCGGCCGGATGTCCCGATTGAAATGGACCTCCGCCGCAAGAGATACTGTTGGACCGAGCAGCACGAGGGCAAACAAAGATCCGAGGCTCGGCGTAACGTATGCCATGCAGATAATACCAGTTTATCGGTTCCTGCATTTTTTCGCGTATCTTCAAAGGCATCAGCTTGGAACAGGTATTTGCGGATTTGAATCTCGCGCGTCGTTTGGAGCTGGCGGAAGCACGGGCGAATGCGAATTTCGTCGAAGCACGCTCGGCAGTTTCGCCGCAAATCGGCGCTGAATGGATCGAGATCGGGGGCGCTTATGCGATGTTCGACGGTCCGGAATCGCCCTGCACGCAGACGTTCGGGCTCGGGATGCGCGAAGACGTCACCGCCGATCAACTCGAGAGGTTGGAATCGTTTTTCGACCGTCACAGTGCTCCCGTTTTCCATGAGGTGTGCCCACTGGCGGATTTGTCCACGCCGCATCTTCTCTCCATGCGAGGATACGAGCCGTTCGAGTTCACGAGCATTCTGTTTCTGCCGCTTGTAAAGCAACCCAGCCGATCCGCGAGCGAGCGAATCCGCGTGCGTGAGATTGGTCCCGATGAGCGGGAGCAGTGGGCGCAACTCGTGGCTAAAGGTTGGAGTGAGCATCCCGAACTGACCGGCGTGATTCTCGATCTGGCTCGTGTGACCTCTTATCGTTCAGGTGGTTCAGACTTTGTGGCGGAACTGGATGGACGGCCGATTGCAACAGGCAGCGTCAGTATCGTCGACGGCGTGGTCTTGCTCGCCGGCGCCAGCACGATTCCGGAAGCGAGGAAGCAGGGCGCTCAGAATGCGTTACTGAGTGCGAGGCTGAAGTATGGCGCCGAGGCAGGTTGCGATATCGCGATGATGGGCGCCCTGCCCGGCAGCTCATCGCAACGCAATGCGGAACGCAACGGGTTCCGCATTGCATACACGCGAATGAAGTGGCGCAAGCGCCTTTAGTGCGTTTTGACGGGAGTCACCTTCACATCGGGTAGCGGTGTGCTCGGTGTGTGCGGCGGCAGGATAGGATACCCGACCTCCGGCTGCTTCCCCGTAAGTGTTCGCAGGAAGGCCGCGATCGCCTCGGTTTCGGCGTTGTTCAACGTCGCGCCAAGCTGGGCGGAACCCATGATCGCGACAGCTTGCTGAAGATCCCAGACTTTGCCGGTATGGAAATAGGGCGCAGTGAGTTCGATATTGCGAAGGGAGGGCGACTTGAACACGTACTCGTCGCTTGCCGTCCGCGTCACCTGGAAGCGGCCCTTGTCGCTTGACGGAAGAATCTCCCCGCCCGGACGTTCGACTACGCCAAACGGGAAATATCCCGTGCCACCCAAATTGACGCCGCCGTGGCAACTCACGCAACCCTTGGCCATGAACAGGTCGAGGCCCTTCTTCTCGGAGGCGTTGAGCGCATCCTGCTTGCCCGAGAGGTACTGATCGAACCTCGATTGCGGTGTAATCAGCGTCGCTTCGAAAGATTCGATCGCGCGCGCCATGTTCTCAAACGTTACGGCGTCTTTTTCTCCGGGGAAAGCCTTTTTGAAGTGTTCCACATATGCAGGTATGCTGCGCAGCGTCTTCACGGTACGGTCGGGATTGCTGTTCATCTCGACTGCCGCTTGGACGGGACCCATGGCTTGCTCTTTCAGGTCCTTCGCACGGCCATCCCAAAACTGGGCGATGTTGAAGACGGCATTCAGAACGGTCGGACTGTTTCGCGGGCCCTTCTGCCAGCCGTGGCCGATAGAGGTCTCGAGCAGGTCGACGCCGCCGAGACTCAGGTTGTGGCATGTGTTGCAACTGATCAGCCAGCTTGACGAGAGCCGCGGATCAAAGAAGAGCATCTTGCCGAGTTCTACTTTGGCAGGGTTCGTCGGATTCGACTTCAAGGCCGGCGCCGTGGCAGGTATCGGCTTGAAGGCTCTCTGGGCTTTCTGCATAAGCGCATCTTGTGCGAGTACGGGTATGCAGATCAGGATCGGTAGAAACGCTCGCATACCTACATGGTATCGACCCCGTTTCCCGTCCCGGCTCTCGCGCTACCTTGTAAGTGGGCGGATGCAGGACGATTTACAAGCCGACGTTTTGCCTGAGCCTCCCGAAGAGCTCACCGGCACGTTCTTGCGGCGGCTGGGGGAAGGGGTAGGCAAGGTTGTCTACGCGTCGCCTCATTGGGTAGTGAAGCGCGAACGATCGCCTTCAGAAGTGGTTGCCATTGTCGTTCTCTGGAAGATGTTGAGAAGGATTGAGCACATCCTGCCGAAATCTTTCGCCCGAAAGATGTTTCAGGGTCCTTCAAAGCAGATCCGATTCCTGCGCGTGCTGGTTCAGGGAGGAATGGCCGTGGTCCCGAAGAGCATCTGGTTCAGTACGCACATTCAGCAAGCCTGGAAGCTCTATCACAAGCGGAACGTCCGGGGCGAGCGGCTCGCTGAAGCATACCTCGCCGGGACGCCCCTGATTCCGAAGCGGGTCCAGTTTCCACCGACGCGACTGAAGGTTCGCGGCTGGCCCGGCTTGGTGACGGTATCTGAAGCCACCGAACGAGTGGATTGCACGCTGTTCGACAAGCTAACGGAGTTATCCATATCGGGCGCATTCGAGGAACTCGAAGAATGGCTCGATCGTTTTCTTGCGCTCAGACAATCAGGTTGGCAGCGTGGACTATTCTCCGTCGATGCTCACCTGAAGAACTTCGGGGTGTGCGGCGACCGTGTCGTTCTTCTGGATACAGGAGGCCTGACGAATCGTTGGACAGACATCGAGCGCCGCCTCGAGTTCGAGAATGAAGTTCAGCGGCCGCACGTTCAGCTCGGGCTCGGTCCGCTACTCGAATTGCGTCCCGATATAGCGAGCCGCTTCGACTCGCAATGGAAGTCTGTCGTCAATGCGGACGTGGTGCGGGACCATTGGCCAACGAAAGGTGATGCGGCATGAATCAAATCGTCGAGACCAGCCTGGTCGACCTTCGGTCGCAAGATAAGGAAGCGCAGAATCGGGCCTTTCAGCAACTTCTCCCCCTTACGGACAAGCCCGTCGATTGGGCTTACGACGTGTGGGATGAGTTGGTCAGAAACCTGGGGGATAAGGACAGCCGGCGCCGAGCAATATCGGCGCAGGTATTATGCAACCTCGCCAAGAGCGACCCTGAGAAAAGAATGTTGAAGGACCTTCCTACGCTGGTCGCCGTTACGAAGGATGAAAAGTTTGTCACCGCACGGCACTGTATGCAATCGCTATGGAAGGTCGGAATCGCTGGAGAGGCCCAGCGCGCAATATTGCTGGATGGTTTGACGGCTCGATTCAAAGAATGCGCTGCCGAGAAGAACTGCACGTTGATCCGCTACGACATCATCGAGAGTCTTCGCAAGATCTACGACGAGACCGCGGATGAGAAGATTCGTCAGAGAGCGCTGGACTTGATCGATACGGAAGAGGACATCAAGTATCGGAAGAAGTACGCCACTCTCTGGAAACGTTAGCTACGACAGTATCCCGTGGATCAGTTCCCCGTGAACGTCCGTTAACCGCATGTCACGGCCGCTGAACCGGTACGTCAACCGCTTATGATCGAGGCCCAGTAGATGCAGAATGGTCGCGTGCAAATCATGCACGTGAACTTTGTCCTCGACGGCATAGTATCCGAAGTCATCCGTGGCGCCGTGGACGACGCCGGGCTTGAAGCCGCCGCCGGCCATCCACATGGTGAAGCCGAACGGATTGTGATCGCGGCCGACCTCTTTGGCGTTCACATCGCCCTGGGCGCAGGGCGTACGTCCGAACTCGCCGCCGAAGAGGACAATTGTCTCGTCGAGCAATCCGCGGCTCTTCAGGTCCTTCAATAGACCGGCAATGGGCTTGTCTACCGCCCTCGCATTCACACGATGGCCATTGTCCAGCCCCTGGTGCTGATCCCACCTGTCAATTCCCTTCCTCGCCGGCGTTAACAATTCAATAAAGCGTACTCCGCGCTCCACCATGCGCCGGGCGAGCAGACATTCCCGCCCGAACTCCTCGGTATCAGGATGATCGAGCCCGTACAGGCTGCGAGTGGTCTCCGTCTCCGACTTCAAATCGAGAAGGTCAGGCACTTCGGATTGCATCCGGAATGCCAGTTCATAGTTGCTGATCGTCGCTTCTACATCCGACAAGCCACCAAACCGATCGAGTACGCCCTTGTTTAAGGATCTCAGCAAACCGAGTTTTGCCTGCTGCGTCTCGGCGGACGCTTCTCGCGGCATCAGATCGGCAACGGGGTACTGACCTTTGCGAAACAGAGTTCCCTGGTAGCTCGCGGGAAGAAACCCACTGCCGAACAAATCCAGCCCGCCAGGAGGGACGAGCCCGCTCTCCAAAACGATGAAGCCGGGCAGATTCTTGCATTCGCTGCCGAGCCCGTAGACGACCCATCCGCCCATGCTGGGACGCCCCTGGAAGCCCGAACCCGAGTGCATGAAGTAGTTGGCGGCCGTGTGCTCGGAATGGTCGGATACCATGGAGCGCACGATCGTCAGGTCGTCGACACAGGTGGCAACGTTCGGAAACAGCTCACTGACGGGTGTACCCGATTGGCCGTACTGTTTGAATTCGAAGGGCGATCCCAGACAGTTGTTCCCGATGTTGAACACCGTCGTCGGAGTCTTCATCGGGATGGGGTTTCCGTGTTCCTGCCGGAGGCGCGGCTTGGGATCGAAGGAGTCAATCTGCGAGACTCCGCCATCCATGAAAAGGAAGATGACGGACTTCGCCTTCGCCTTATAATGCGGTGCTTTCGGCTCCAGTGGGTTCACCGCGGCCGATGCTTTCTTGTCGGCTAGCAGGTACGCGAGCGCCAACCCGCCAAAGCCGTTCGCGCAACGGCATAACATCTCACGACGGCTATGGTACATACAGGAACTCCGCGGAATTGAAGAGAACATGCGCTACGTCGGACCAGACGTCCTGCTCCGGCCGTGCGCCTTGCGCTTTCACAAACGATAGAATCGAGGCGACTTCATTCGGCTCCGCCGGTCTCGCGAACGCCGTGTTATACATCTGCTGCACACGCTGATTTGCGTCCGCGGTTTCACCGATCTACCCGGTCGGCCCACTTCGACGCCTGCTGTGCGATGAATTCGTTGTTCATCATAATGAGCGCCTGTGACGGCACAGTCGAGACCGTTCGTGTGCCGATCGCGCTGATGGGCGAGGGGTAGTCGAACGCCACGAACAAGGGCGTCATGAAGTTGCGGCGGACCTGGATGTAAATGCTCCGCCGACCCGCGCCATCGAGAGGGCCTGTCTTCGGCTTGCCGCGGCCATCCTGATACTGACTGATGTGCGGCGGAACGCTCGGGCCGAATAGCGTTTCATCCAGCGTGCCGGCAGTGGCGAGGATGCTGTCGCGGATGGCCTCCGCTTCCAGACGGCGAACGGGCATGTGCTGAAGGAGCTTGTTCGACGGGTCGAGTTTGGCGGCCGTCTCGCTCGCGTGGCTCGACATCTGGTATGCGCTGCTGAGCACAATCATGCGGTGCATGGCCTTCACGGACCAACCACTCGACACGAACTCGCCGGCGAGGTAATCAAGCAATTCGGGATGACTCGGCGTCTCGCCCATTTTGCCGAAGTTGTCGGTTGAACGCACGATGCCGTTTCCGAAGTGATGCTTCCAGATGCGGTTCACCATCACTCGCGCGGTCAGCGGATTGTCCTTGCTGGCCATCCAGCGTGCGATCTGCAATCGACCACTCCCTGATTCGATTGAAGGCTGGTTCTCGCCCGCGACCACCTGCAGGAAATGACGAGGCACAGGGTCGCCGAGGTTCTTGTGGCTGCCTCGGATATGCAGGCGGACATCATGCGGGTCACGATCTTCCGCGATCATGGCGAACTCGGAGTCCGGAACCTGCGCTTCGAGTTCCCGCCTCTTCGAGAGTAAGCCCTCCGGGATTTCAGGGGTCGTGCCCGGAGTGTCGATTGTCTCCGGAGGTTTTTGCGAGGACCGAAAAGACGATCTCATCCACAACAATGTGACCGTCACGCGTACGGTCGACAATTTCGAAGTAGCAGATGCGCTCGCGTTCGAATGTCAGGCGCAGCGTCTTCCACTTCATCGGACCGCCATCCGGGACGATGTGCTGGCCTTTATATCCGTCCGCCACAATCGATAAAGCGAAGCCGGCCGCGCTCTTTCAACGTAGGATCAGCCTTGGTCCCTCCGATGCGGACATGCAGGTATAGCTCTTTTCCGGTCTTGAATTTGGGCGATGTCAAAGTGCCGGAAAAGACATCGGAGCCGGCGGACCGGGAATCGACAGCATCGTTGATCGGGCGCTCACCGAACGCAATGCCCTGCGATACCCATTTGCCGAACGATCCCTCGTTGAAGCGCTCGAAGATCTTGTCCTCATCGCGATACGTAATGGTCGCTTTTGACGGTGTCTCGGGCGGCAGCTCACGATTCAGCTCGCGGATGCGCCGGCTGAGTTCGTTGATCTTCGCTGTTCGCTCCGGCGTATCGAGCGTCGCCTCGCGAATGTCCGTGCTGTGAAAGACACCCGCTAATGAGTAGTAGTCCGCCGTGGGGATTGGATCGAATTTGTGGTCGTGACAGCGGGCGCAAGCGACCGTCAGCCCCAGGAACGCCTTACTTGCGACGTCGATCTGATTGTCGACATCGTCCGCACGCGACTTTTCCGAATCGGTCGCGCTGTTCAGAACCTCGTTGAACCACAGGTGCGTCGTGCCGAGCGGCGACTCGAGCGATCCTCCATCCTTTCGGACACGCTTTGTGGGCAGCAGGTCGCCCGCAATGTGCTCACGAACGAATTGATCGTACGGAATGTCTTCGTTGAAGGAGCGGATCACGTAGTCGCGATAGCGCCACGGCTCCCATTTGTCGTTGTCGTACTCATGACCATTCGTTTCGGCGTAGCGAACGAGATCGAGCCAGTGCCTCGCCCAACGTTCTCCATAGTGCGGAGATGCCAACAGCCGTTCGACCACCTTCTTAAAGGCGTCGGGCGATTTGTCGTCCACAAAGGCCTGCGTCTCTGCCGGAGTTGGGGGCAGTCCGATCAGGTCGAACGTCACCCTTCGAATCAATGCTCGTCTCTCCGCCGGAGGAGCGGGCTCAAATCCCTGTTGCTCGAGTTTTGCGAGCAGGAATGCATCGACAGGCGACTGCACCCAGTTCTTATTCTTCACGGCGGGAATCGCGGGACGCTGCACGGGATGAAACGCCCAGAATTTGCGGCCTTCGGTGAAGTCAATTCCCTTCTTCGCGACCGGTGCGGGCGCGTCTCCCGTCCGGGGATCGGGAGCGCCCATCTTCACCCACGCTTCCAGATCGGCGATCTGTTCATCCGTCAGTTTGCCGGTCGGGGGCATCTTGAGCTCGTGCTTGTACGAGACAGCCTGGACTAAACGGCTGGAGGCAGGATCCCCGGGAACAATCGCTTTTCCGCTGTCCCCGCCCTTCAACAGCGCGTCTCGTGTATCGACGCGCAGACCGCCGAGCGGCGTCTGCATTTTGCTGTTATGGCAGCTATAGCACTTAGCCGCAAATACGGGTCGAATCTTTTTTTCGAAGAACTCGATCCCTTCGGGGGTGGTCTGGGCGACAAGGCTCGACCCGAGGACCAGAAATGAAACGAAGGCTCGCATCCCTATTTATCCATTAGATCGTATCTCGCGCGTGCGTGTCGGCTGCGTTGAGTCGATGCAAAAATAGTTGCGCTCATGCGGCTAACCGGCACGAGAGTAGATCGTCTACCCCCGTGAACAGCGAACTAAGGTAGAATGCCTACCATCGATGGCAAAACAAACACAAGAGCGCATTGAGCTGCTCCAGGGAACACTCGACATGCTGATTCTGCGAACGCTGGTGTTTGGGCCGGCGCATGGACACGATATCGCGAAACACATCCAGCGCACCACGGATGATGTCCTCCAGGTGGAGCACGGATCACTTTATCCGGCGCTGCACCGGTTAGAGAAGAAGGGCTTAGTGCTGTCCAAATGGGAGACCGCGAAGGATCGCAATCGCGAGTTCAAGTACTACCGGCTGACCTCGGCTGGGAGAAAGCAGTTGACGGCCGAGGAATCCAAGTGGGCGCGTCTTGCTCACGCGATCGGGCAGGTTCTGGCGCGTCCGGAGGAGGAGATTTCATGAACCGTAAGCAGCGTGAGCAGGACCTCGCTCGAGAGATAGAGGACCACCTCCAGCTGGAAGCCGAAGAGCGTCAGGCATCCGGTATGACATCAGCAGAGTCAGCATACGCGGCGCGAAAGAGCCTCGGAAATGCTACTGCGATCAAAGAGGAGGTGCGAGAAGTTTGGGGATGGATGCGCCTCGAGGCATTCAGGCAGGACCTGAAATACGCAACTCGCATGTTCTTCAAGAATCCTGGGTTCACGGCCGTGGCGGTGCTTACGCTGGCACTAGGAATTGGGGCGAATACGGCCATCTTTACCGTGGTGAACTCATTGATGCTCAAGCCGCTGCCGTTCAAAGAGCCCGATCGGCTTGTCGTCCTATCGACAATCTTTCAGCGGCTCAACAGCGACCGCGGCGCTGTGTCCTATCCTGACTTCCAGGACTGGAAAGCTCAGACGGACCTGTTTGAAGCGGTGTCGGTGTTCAACCAGGCGAGCTTTGAGGTCACCGGCAGCAATGAGCCGGAGCGCATAAGGGGTCTGACGGCTGACCACAGCTTCTTCAACGTTTTTACGGACCCGCCGCTAATCGGACGTACGTTCAGCGTTGAGGAGGATGCGCCGCGGACGAATCGAGTAGTCGTTCTTTCGTACGCGCTGTGGATGCGGCGCTTTGGTGGTGACGGCAGCGTCCTTGGACAAGTGATTGAACTGGGCGGCGAACCGCACAGAATCATTGGCGTGATGCCGAACAACGCTACGTGGCCCGAAGATGTGGAGATCTTTAAGCCGATCGGGTTTGGCCAAACACCACCGGATCAGCGGCGTGACAACCATGTTTTTCGTGTGATCGCTCGATTGCAACCCGGAGTTCCCGTCGAGCAGGCGCAGGCAAAGCTAACGGCGATGGGCACCCGGATCGCGAAGATAGAAACTAACCGGGCCGGGACCAACTGGAAGGTACATCCTTTGTCGAAGTACATCATTGGAGATACTCTCGGGCGAACGCTATGGATCCTGCTAGCCGCGGTCTTGCTTGTTCTGCTGATCGCGTGTCTGAACGTCGCCAACCTTCTGCTTGCGCGAGGCGCCGGGCGGCAGCGTGAGGTCGCCATACGCAACGCTCTCGGCGCAGGGTGGAGACGCCTGGCTCGGCAGTTCCTGACGGAAAGCTTTCTGCTTGCCATCACGGGGGGCGTCGCCGGTGTCATGCTCGGCTACGCTGGTGTCCGTGCCCTCGTAAGATTTGCTCCGACGGGAGTTCCGCGCCTGGATAACGTTCAGATCGATTCCGTTGTCCTGGGTTTCACGATTCTTTTGTGCCTGCTGACCACGGCGATTTTCGGTCTTGTGCCCGTGCTCAGCGGTTGTCATAATGCGCCGGTTGACGGGATTCGCGACGGCGGGCGATCGTCGTCGGAAGGGGTGCGCGCCACCCGTCTTCGGAGTGTTCTCGTCGTATCCGAACTGGCGTTGGCAATCATTCTTGTCGCATCCGCCGGACTGCTGGTCCGAAGCTTCCAGCGATTGCAACGCGTGGATCCGGGATTTGCGACGAAGAACCTTCTCACCCTTCAGGTGGCTCTGCCCCGGTCGCGATACGCGGAACGGCCTCAGTTCGTGCAGGGTTTCGACGAGATCACTGAATCGATTCGGCGGGTGCCCGGGGTGGTATCCACGGCGGCCATCAGCTCGCTTCCGATCGGAGGTGGCGGATTCTACCTGGGCCGTGTGTTCCTCACGCTTGGTCAGCCAGAGCCCCCCGCATCGAGCGACACGCCAGCGTCGTGGACCGTGATGCAGCCTCAGGCGCTGGAAACGATGGGCGTCCCGCTGATCTCCGGAAGAGCTTTTGACAATCGCGATACGGAGAAATCGAACCCCGTAATTCTGATTAGCCGATCGATGGCGAAGCAGATGTTTCCGAACGAAAATCCCCTCGGCCGCCGCATCCGCTCCTGGCGCGATGAGAACGTGTACCGCGAGATTGTAGGCGTTGTTGGAGACGTCCGGTACGGCGGCTTGGGACAAGACGTCGTTAACAATGTTTACATACCGTACATGCAGGATAGCTGGCGTGCGATGGTTCTCGTGATCCGCACAAGCGAACCTCCGGACGCTCTGCTCCGATCCATTCAGGGCGCAATCTGGTCTCGCGATAACAAACTCGCGATCTCAGAAGTACGGACCATGGATCAGATCGTGAACCGCGAACTCGCACGGCCGCGATTCAGCATGTTTCTCCTGGGTGTCTTCGCCGCAACAGCATTGATTATGGCCGCGATCGGTATCTACGGATTAATGGCCTACTCCGTCGCGCAAAGAACGCGGGAGATCGGTATCCGAATGGCGCTTGGAGCGCTTAGGCAAGACATCATTCGGAGTGTTGCTTCGAGCGCGCTCGGGCTTGCGTTGACGGGTGTAGCCATCGGCATCATTGGAGCTGTTGCGGTCACTCGCACGATGTCGGCTCTGCTCTTCGGTGTCAGTCCAACGGACACGGGAACATTCGCCTTCGCGGCTGTTTTATTGATTGCCGTCACGATGTTGGCTGCGTTTGTTCCCGCCCGGCGGGCCAGCAAGGTCGATCCGATGATTGCGCTGCGCTACGAATAGGCCTGTTCTATGATGGCGGTGGTGCTTCACCGCCGCCACATCCTCTTGGGTCCGCTACTGCCGTGGTTTGTCGCGTGCCGGGGCTCGGGCGAGAAGGTTATCGCGGTTGTTCCCAAAGCAACATCGCACCTGTTTTTTGTTTCTATCCACGCCGGTGTCGACGCGGCCGCCCGTGAGTTCGGTGTGAAGACCTTGTGGAACGGGCCCAATGAAGAAACGGATCACGCGCGACAGATCCAGATCGTCGATGCCATGGTTGCGCAGCATGTCGATGGCTTGGCGATATCGGCTACCGATGAACGAGCGCTCGCGGCTCCGGTTGAGCGCGCGATTCGCGCGGGCATCCCCGTGACCGTGTTCGATTCGGGCGTTAACGCCACCGGCTACGTCAGTTTCATTGCGACAGACAATTACGGAGCCGGCTGCACCGCCGCCCGGAGACTCGCCGGACTGATAGGTGGAGGCAGCAAAGTCGGAATGGTGATGCACAAGCCCGGCGGAACGTCGACCCTCTTGCGGGAGCAGGGCTTCGAGGAAACGCTGAAAAAGGAATTCCCCAACGTTGCAATCGCAGCGCGCCAGTTTGGCATGTCGGATCCGTCCCGGTCGCTCACTGCAGCGGAGAACATTCTGACCTCCCAGCCGGGTCTTGGCGGGATCTTCGCATCGAGCGAGCCGAGTTCGCTTGGCGCAATTCAGGCGATTCGAAGCCGTGGACTGTCCGGTAAGGTGAAACTCATCACGTTTGACACGAGCGAAGAACACGTCTCGGCGCTGAAGGATGGGACTATCGATGTCATGCTCGTGCAGGACTCGTTCCGTATCGGCTATGAGGCCGTCCGGTCGATTGCCGACAAACTCGCGGGGCGCACTCCCACGACGAGACTCGATATCCCGGCACAGCAGATAGTGACGGGCAGACCTCGGCAAACCGGAAGTTGATGCCCTTGTTTCGCCAAAGCGCGCCTGATCTGTAGCAATTGCGCGATACACTGAAGAGAACCTAGCCGCAAACGGGTATATTCCGGTCTGTCGTTGCCGTGCTGCTCGGGATTTTTTTTCAGCCTGAAGGAGTTCAGTCCATGTCTAACGAAAACTCTGTGAATCGAAGGGATTTCCTGAGAACCGCGTCCGTCGCCGGATCCCTCACGGGACTGGCCGGGTCGGCTTTCGCCGCCCGTCCCGCGAAGACCGGCCGTGTACTCGGAGCCAATGACAAGATCAACGTCGGTGTAATCGGTTGCGGAGGTCGCGGAACAGGCGTCGCCACGATTTTCGACAGGGTCGGTCAGAAGGACGGATCATGCCGGATCGCAGCCGTCTGCGATGTCTACGAGAAGCGCAAAAAGATGAACGCCGACAAGTACGGCGTAAAAGGCTACCTCGATTACCGCGAACTGCTCGATAAGGAAGATGTGGATGCGGTCCTGGTTGCCACTCCCGACCACTGGCACGCCACGATCGCTCTGGCTGCGATGGACGCCGGAAAAGACGTGTACCTCGAGAAACCGATGTGCCACACGATCGACGAGGCAAGGCGTCTCGTAGATACGGTGAAGGAAACGAAGCGTGTGCTGCAGGTCGGATCGCAGACGACATCGGGCGATCAGTGGCACAAGGCAAAGAAGGCGATTGCCGATGGGATGCTAGGCCAGATTTTGATGAGCCAGGGCTCATACCACCGCAACTCGAAAGAAGGCGAGTGGAACTGGCCCATCGATGCCGGCGCAGGTCCGGAAGGCAAGGGCGAGGATTACATCGATTGGAAGATGTGGCTAGGACCGGCGGCAAAGCGCTCCTGGGATCCCGACCGTTTCTTCCGTTTCAGAAAATATTGGGATTACTCGGGCGGCATCGCGACGGACCTCTTCTATCACGTTGTAGCGCCCATGAACATCTGCTGGGGCGAGCCGCAATTTCCTTCTCGGGTGATGTCCGATGGCGGGATCTTTGTCTTCAAGAACCGGCCTGAGAACCCAAGTCTGCCGGATCGCGAGGTTCCAGACACGTTCTCTCTCATCGGAACCTATGCGAAAGGTCACCAACTCGTTCTCAGCTCATCGATGGCTAACAGCCAGCACATTCCGGGTCTGATTCGCGGACATGATGCTTCGCTCATCATGGTTGAGCACGGCCGTTTCGAGGGATATTCCCCTCAAATTACGGTCCGGCCCGAGCGGAACGCCATCAGCGCCGAGTACAAGCAGAAGTGGGGAGAAGAGGATATCAAGATCCCGGTCGAAGAGAACAATACGCTGGAAGCGCACATCCGTAACTTCTTGAGTTGCATGCACAGTCGCCAGAAGCCGACGCTGGACGTTGAGACTGGAGCCAAGGCGCAGGTGCTGATTTCGATGGCAGTTCAGTCGTACCGGGAAGGCCGCGTCCTGTACTTCGACGAGAAGACCTGGAAGGTTTCGCCGAAAGCCTTCAAGGCGTAAGCGGTTCTAAGACGCCGACGGACCCTGCCGGGCTCTCGTCGGCGTCCTCTCAACTGGCTTAAACGATCTGTTCCTTCTGCGCGTCCCAGGTGACGCGACGCCCGTGCAAGTAGCTCTCCACCGCCATCCGGCACGCAATCGACACGCGATATCCGAGTTCAAACGGGCAATTCGGCGTCGAGGCGCCGCGAATGGATTCGATGAAGTTCGCGATGTGGCCGGCTGGAGCGCTCCGCGTCTGCCCCACCAACTCTGTAGCGTCAGGTCGGTTCACCTTCTGCGGGGCGTAGCGGATTTGTTGACCTCGCGAAATCGTGCCATCGGTGCCAAGCACATCCTCGGTCGTGCCCAGCGCGGCATTTCCGAACCCGGAATTCCACGTGATCAGCATTTCCTCGGGTTGAACCATGGAGACGCTCATCGTGTCGGGGACTTCGCGGCCGTCTTTCCACAGATAGACTCCGCCATTGGCCACCACCGACGTCGGTATCTGCAAGTTCAGGACTTTGTACCAGAACGCAATCTGGTGGCACATGTTTTCATAGAAATTGCCGCCGGAGTAGTCCCAGTAAAATCGCCAATTCACGTAGCGGTTCGCATCAAAGTCGTGCTTCGCGCGCCTCGCCCTGGAATGCGTTCCATAAGACGTTCTCCGGGGTCATGTCCGGGTAAACGGGTCGCGACCACTGCGGCTTGCCATGCGGGGTATTCCGGTACATGTGCATATGCAGCGCCGTGATTTTCCCGAGTTTCTCGGGGGAGGCGAAGGAAAACGCGTCCGTGACGTGCCCGGACGAGCAGGCCTGATGGCCGATTTGAACGATGCGCTTTCCCGCCTTGTGGTACGCGGTCCGCATCCGCTTGGCATGCTCAACCGTGAACGCCATCGTTTTTTCCTGGTACACATGCTTGCCGGCATCCAGGGCGGCGACAAAGTGTTCGCAATGCAAATGCTGCGGCGTGGCGATCAGCACGGCGTCGATCGATTTGTCGTCGAGAAGCCGGCGATAGTCGTAATACGTCGCGGCGTTTGGAACGAGTTTCTTCGCATCTTCCAGGCGGCGCGAGTAGATGTCGGAAAAAGCTACGAATTCGACCCCCGGCTGCGAGAGGGCTTCTCGCACGAGTTGGGTACCGCGGTCACCTGGACCGATGATGCCTAAACGCACCCGGTCATTGGCGCCGAGGACGGTATTCGGCGCGGCGATAGTGGTCGCAAGTCCGGATGCGACGGTTCCGATAAAACTGCGTCGGGAACTCATAGGGTAGTGCCTCTATTCTACTGCGAGTGAGGCGGACACAGCACGCCTTCAGGCGCGTGCGGGGGGCGGCGTCTGGAGCGATGCGATTCTAGGACTCGGCGCGAGCAGCGGGCGAGTAAGTTCGCAACCAGTTTTTCCAGCGAGAGACACGTCCGCGACGTGCTTCACATTCGGCCTGAATAGTGGCCTCCGCCTGTTGGCGCGACTGCTCGAAGGCCGTATATTGCTCGATGAGCTTTTCCTCGGCAAAATCGATCGCCGCGGCGTATTGCCGGATGTAGTTGGTGTTGAATACACCTCCCGGCAATTTCTCGAACTCCTCGGTTTCAATCGCGCGAAGGAAACGAGTGCTGATCTTCGTTTTGTCTGAGATCTGTTCGAGCGAAACGCCTCGTCGTTTCCTGATCTCTTCCAGCCTAAGCATTGTTGTGCTTGACGACATGAGCACACTCCCAGGGTCTTATCTTGTTTTCAGGCGGGCATGATATCCCGCTCGGGGCGATCTCAGATGTGAAAGGGCCGACAAGATTTATTGGCTATCGTAAGCAACAATAGTACTTCATCAGAATGGTAATGGGAAGCGTTTCCTAGCCGATAGGTGAGGAATATTTAAGGGCTCAGGCGTTGACAGAACTTGTACTCGGGGTTACGCCTGACTTTCCGGGGGCCGATCATCCCCCCATCTGGGGTGATCCCGATTTCTCTTCGGCCGTTGCGATCTTCTCTCGGGCCTCGACAAGGTCTTCCCTGTCGGCCTCCGGACGCTCCTGCGCCTTGCGAATCTCCGGTTCGAAGTTCAGTTCGATCAACACAGGGAAATGGTCCGACTCCGTCTTTTCCAGCCGAGCCATTCGGTTGAACCGGAATGCCCGGGAATGAAACAGATGGTCGAGAGGCCACCGGAACAGAGGATGAGATGCGTGAAACGTGTTGCACAGCCCTCGACCGACTCGGGGGTCGAGGAGGCCGCTGATTCGGAGGAACAGGCGGGTTGTATGCGACCAGGCGACATCGTTCAGGTCGCCGGTGACAATGACGGGGTACGGTCGCTCCTTGACTTCCTTGGCAACCAAAACGAGTTCCGCGTCTCGCTCGACCGTGTCTACACCCACATGTGGTGGCCGGGGGTGAATACAGTGAAGTTCGAACTCATCTCCCGTTCGCAGCCGAACAAGACATGTAAACGAAGGAACATCCTGCTGCACTCGAAAGCGGACTCGGGGCTCGGAGATGGGCAGGCGCGAATAGAGGAGCATACCGTATGTGTTGCCCAGCGGGCATTTAATCGTATACGCGTACTCATCTTCTATCGACCGCAGACAGTGTTCCCAGTACGTGTCGGGCTCCGCGAGAACGATAAGATCGGGCTTCTCTCTCGTGACGATGTCAAGGTATGGTTTAACATTCCGATTCGTCATCAGAACGTTCGCGACCAAGACGCTGAGCGTTCGATCCGGGTCGTCCTCGGTCCTTGGAAGGGACTGCACCCTGCGCAGGGGCGTGTACGCCGACAACTGCCAAAGCTGGTATGCTGTACAAGCCAAAAGGAGGGAGAGGGTCGCGCCCTGCCACGGTCCGTTCTCATAACGGAAGAAGAGCGTCAGCATCAGGACTACGGCGAGCGCGGTAATCTGACTTCGGGGAAAATCAAAGAGGCGAATCCACCACGCCTCGTGTTTGATGAAAGGTAGGGCCGTCGCGAGAATCAAGACCCAGCTGAGTGTAAGCAGCGTTGCTTGTAACATTCGTCCCGAGTGTTAGATGCACGGAATGAGCTAATTCGCGGATCTGATGCGCGTCTCTTCTCGTATAAAGAGTGTTCGGAGATAGTGTATGCGTTACGTATTACTTTTGTTGACAACCGGTCTGATAGCTTCGGCCGCCGGCAAGTCCGATGCGCCCGGTCAGGTGACGTTCAACCGCGACGTGCTTCCCATCCTACAGAAGAACTGTCAGGGGTGCCATCGACCGGGTGAAGCCGCTCCGGTCTCATTCCTCACGTACTCGGAGACGCGTCCCTGGGCGAAAGCCATCCGCGAGTCGGTACGTCTCAGGAAGATGCCGCCATGGTTCGCCGACCCGCATGTCGGCAAGTTCTCGAACGATCGTTCACTCAGCCCGTCGGAAATCGAGACTCTCGCCAAGTGGGCCGACACCGGGGCGGCCGAAGGGAATCCGAGCGATGCTCCTGCTCCAGTGAAGTTTGTTTCCGGGTGGAATATCGGCGTGCCTGATATGGTCGATCGAAATGCCCAAGCCGTACCAAGTTGCCGCAAAAGGGACCATCGATTACACCTACTACGTAATCCCGACCGGCCTCACCGATGACAAATGGGTCCAATTCGCGGAGGTGCGGCCTGGAAATCGTAAAGTCGTCCACCACGTGATCGCGTTCATCCGGGAACCGGGATCGAAATGGATGAAGGATGCCGTTCCAGGTGAGCCGTTTGTGCCCAAAAAGGAAGCCGGAGAGTCCAGGAATGGCGGCGGCGGGTTCGGAGGTCAGTTCCTTGTGGGCTACGCGCCGGGGACAATTCCGGACATTCTGGAACCGGGTCAGGCACGACTCGTGAAGGCCGGCTCCGACATCGTACTGCAGATGCACTATACAGCGAATGGCACGGAGCAGGTTGACCAATCGAAGGTCGGAATCATCTTCGCGAAAGAACCGCCCAAACAGCGCGTCGTTACCCTTGCGGCGATGGACACGAAGTTCGTCATACCGGCCGGCGCAGATAACTATAAGGTAGAGTCGCAACTCACGCTCCAGGAGGACACGACGATCACGGGTCTGCTTCCTCACATGCACTTGCGCGGGAAGGCATTCGAATACCGGGTGGTATACCCGACGGGCGAAACGCAGGAACTACTGCGCGTGCCGAAATACGATTTCTCATGGCAACTCACGTACATTCCCGTGAAACCGATTGTTCTGCCGAAGGGGAGCCGGATCGAATGCACCGCGTGGTTCGATAATTCTCCGAACAACCCGAATAATCCCGACCCGAAAACCGAAGTCCGGTTTGGCGAGCAGAGCTGGGAAGAAATGATGATCGGCTTCTTCCACACGACGCTCGATCCGAAAATGGACCCCGCCGATCTGGTTCGAGCGAAGAAACCCGCGAAAGCAGATTGATTGTCTCGATGCGGTGGTTGACGTTTGCCCTGGCGCTTCCCGCGATCGTGCAGGCGCATGATCCGATCTCAACGAAGCTGACTTGGGCTCAGGAGATCTCGCGCATCGTATATAAGCGATGCGTGGGCTGCCACCGTCCGGAGGGCAAGTCTCCGATGTCCCTTTTGACGTATGAGGATGCTCGCCCGTGGGCAAAGGCTATTAAGGAGCAGGTTCTGAACCGCCAGATGCCGCCCTGGGGAGCCGTCAAGGGCTTTGGCGACTTCAGCAACGACGCCAGCCTTACCCAAGATGAGATGAATCGCATTGCCGAATGGGTGGAGGGCGGCGCACCCGAAGGCGACACGATTTATCTGCCTCCGACTCCGAAACCCGTGCCCGCGCCCGCGCTGCCGCGAGGAGTACACACGCGAACCGTCATCGGGCCCGTGACACTCCTCGGGATCCGTCCCATGATATCCGCGGAATCCACACAGGTCGTAGCTCACTTGCCGGATGGATCTACCATTCCGCTTCTTTGGCTAAGAAACTACAAGGCTGCTTGGAATCGGACGTTTGTATACCGTGAGCCGGTTATCCTTCCCCGTGGCGTGCGAATCGAAGCCAATCCCCGGGTTCGTTTCGAATTTCTGATCCAGAACCCTAAATAGCCACTACCGGCACATTGAAGGCAGCCGTATTGACCACACCCTTGCGCTGGAACTGCACCCAGACGCGGTGAATGCCAGGTCGCGGGAAGATCAGGTTGAATTGAACGCTCGGGGAACGGTCTTCCCACGCAGGGTGCTGGTGCACCAGATCGATCAAATCAGAACTGGCGGCGAGCAGGTGTCCCCACGCGCCGAGGTACTGTTCCAATCCGTCGGGCGGATCGAGCTCGAAAAACATCATTGTCTTCTTTCCGGCCAACGGCTGCTCCGGCTCCAGGCGCAGCGATACTCGAACGTTCTCAGCCTGTTTTGGCAGCAGGTCTGGATGCAGGTTCGCTGAAGGACCGGCACCTTGCAGGAACAGCGTTTTGGCCGTCATTTGGGGCGTCGCGCCTTCGGGATAGAAATCGCAGAGCAGACGATACATCCCGCCGTGAGGAAGAACAGTCCGGTAAACGAAGGATCCGTCGCTTTGCGGCTCGGGATGTTCGTGGCGAAATATAGACAAGTCCTTGCTGATGATGAAGAAGTGGAGCAACTTCTCATGGATTAGTTGAAGTTTGGCGGCTTCCCTGCCCTCAGGCTTCGAAACAAGGAGGCGGATGGTCAGCGGCACCCCGGGCCGGGGAGCACGCGGGGTCACTGACATCGACACGGGATACTCAACTGGGTCGGGAATGCCGGCGACGAGCGCCATCCCGCATTTTCGGCAGCGAGCGGGCTTGGGTGACCGAACATCCGGATCCATGGGACACACCCATTGGACGCGGGCCTGCTGTGCGCGAGCCGCGGCCCCTACCACAAGGCTAAGCGCAGCACGTCGCGTGAGGGATCCGGAACCCATACAGTCATCAGCTCAGTCAGCGGTGGCGTACCGGCGGAAGAAGCTCTCCTTTTGCCACTGCGGCCGTGACGAGCGGTTAGCGACGTCCTCAACAAATGTACTTACGATTCGATTGAACTGGGCGGCCGCTTCCAATTCGACCGGCTGTTGCAGGTCATCGGACGGCGCGTGATACCGCTCTCGTCTCCAGGCGTTCATCACGTCGGCTTCAGGTGTATTGGGGTACGCATGAAACTTGAACGTGATTGCCGGAATACCTCGTCGAATGAAGCTGTATTGGTCACTCCGGATAAACAGGTTGCGAGCGGGCTCCGGGTCCCGCTCGGCTTTTACTTGAAACTTTGCAGCGACAGCGGCGAACTCCGGACCGAGATTCGATTCGTCCATTCCGAATACCGTCAGCGCCTTCAAAGGAATGATCGGAAGGTACATGTCGAGGTTTATGTTGGCGACGATGTCCGACGCGGGAACGGTTGGATGCGCGGCGAAGTGTTTCGTTCCCATCAATCCACCTTCTTCTCCGGTCGCGGCCACGAACACGACGGTGCGCTTCAGCTTCTTTTTGGATAATGCATTCGCCACCTCGAGAACGCTTGCCACACCGGACGCGTTATCCATCGCGCCGTTGTAGAGGGCGTCACCTTTAATAGCGCCTCCGATGCCGAGGTGATCGAGATGAGCGGAGATGACGATGGTTTCCTTTGTCGCTCCAGGCAGTACGCCAACTACGTTGTGGCTGCTTGCCGGGGTGATGCTGAAGACCGTGTTGGCACGAACCTTGCCTTTTACCGCGAAGTGAGGGAGGGGCTTGTTCGACCGGTGAAGCGCGAGGATCGACTCGACCGTTTGCCCGCTGCCCTGAAGAAAGATATCTGCGTGCTGTGGGTTGACACTGACCGAGACCCGCGATCCCGCGTTGTCGATCAGAGCTGGTTCAGTGAGCGCAATCGCCGGATTCAACCGCGCCAACGTGGACCGCGCCCAGGGAATATCGGAGGAACGTGGATCGCTGAACGACATCGTCCCGATCGCGCCGGCATTCTTCAGATTCTTCCAACGCTCGGCCACGGACTGCGCATGCGCCGCGAGGGGAGCCGGAAGGTTTGAAGGCGCACCGGAAAGGTAGAAGGCGACCTTGCCTCTTAAATCGACTCCCGCAAGGTCATCGATATTCGCCTCGGGGATTTTCAACCCATGTCCGATGAACACAACCTCGGCATCCACTTTGCCGGGGCGATCGATGCGGATATTGAGATTGGCTTCTTCGCCTAACTTGATCTTCCGGGGAATTCCGTCAACGACGAACTCGAGAGATGAAGAGGGTTCATCGAGAATGCGACTCTCCATCGCGACCGGTTGCGCATACCCGCCCCTTGTACCGCCTGGCTTCAACCCTATCTGCTCGAATTTGGCGGCGACGTACTCGGCCGCCTTGTTGTACCCGGGTGTCCCGGGACGTCGGCCTTCCATTGCGTCGCTGGCGAGAGACTCGACATGGGACCACCACGCCTGGGCTTCCGGGGAACGGTCGGCCGCAACGAGGCATGCGGCTCCAAGAAGAAATGCGATTGGTTTCATGAGTCTGTTCGGTCTATCTTGAGTTGACGTGGCCATGCCTGACATGGGTACCGGACGCCGGTCGTTTCAATAGTAGTCGGCGCAACTCATGTAATAGCCGCACACTTCGCACAACAACTTGCATTTGCGCGGGGTTAGCCTGGTATCGCAACGCGGACAGAACAACATCGGCTCCTGCTCGCTATCTGGCGGGGTGATTTCTTCTCTAACCTTGGTTTCTTCTCTCAAAATGCGAGGATAACATTCCCGTCAGTCGGGATATACCACCCGTTCGAGGAAAAGCCCGGCCGCGGGAGCCGTCCATGCGGCAACGTCGTGCTTCGGATCGCACCGCCCGTCCAACAAGGTGTGAAATTCTTCGACCGACAGTTCTCGTTTACCGACTTTGACCAGTACGCCCGCGATTCTTCGCACCATCCGCCATAGAAAATGCGAAGCCTCGATGCGGAACAGCACCATATCCCCGTCGTCTTCGACCGCCGCCGAATCCACGACTACGATGGTCGACTCGCCGGGCTTCGACGGATCGGGCGCGCGGAAGCACACGAAATCATGGCGCCCCGCCAGCCGGCTCGCCGCGTCAGACATGGAAGCGATGTCGAGCGGTTCCTTTACCCACCAGACATATTTCTTTTCAAAAGCGCGTTTGCGCCGGGAGATCTGGTACACGTACGATCGCCGGAGCGCATCATGCCTCGCGTGAAACCGGTTGTCGATGGGGTCAACCCGCAACACGGCGATATCCCCCGGCAGTTCGGCATTCATCGCGCGACGCAGTTCCTCGGGGCGCGGCGCTGATCTTACATTGGCGCGGAGATGGGCCACTTGTGCAAGGGCGTGAACCCCGGCATCGGTTCGACCCGATCCGTGGAGGTCAACCTCGGTTTCGAGAAATCCCTCCGCCGCCCGGCGCACTTCTCCCCCAACGGTCCGCGCGTTCTTCTGCTCCTGCCAGCCGCTGTATCGTGTTCCGTCGTACTCGAGTATGACTTTCCAGGTCCTGAGCACTGGCTACAGATCGATGTCACGCTTTTGCGGGCCCGTATCAGGCGATTCTTTGGCCTGTTTGAGAAGCTCGTCGAACTTCTTGTCGAGAATCGACTGGCGTGACTTTTGATCCGCGAATGACTTCTGAAAGATTTCTTCGCGTTTCGCCGCCTCGCCCTTCAGCGCCCTTGCGGCCACACCGAGATCTTCAATTGCGGGCGGCTTTTCCGGCAGCTTGTGACTGAGGACCACTCCGGTTTCGCGGTCGACCCGGAGCGCCGCATGACAGCAGGGACACGCGACATCAACGACTTCATTCGCCATATGAGAATCGTAGCGCGCTTAGGGGCGGGCGACGAGAGTGATCCGGAACGCCGGGCGATAGACTCGAGTTTGGACGTCGCGCAACCCCGCCTGGTCGGCGAGCATTTTCAGTTCGGCGGGCCTGAAGGCTGCCTGCACTGAAATGGGACCATCGTGAATTGTGATCGCGTCCCAGTGGAGAAGCCATTTTGTCGCAGGCAGGAAGTAATAAGCGAGCGCATGGCGTTCCAAATCGTTCACAACCACTGCGACGCGCGCGATCTCCCGAAACCCTAAGAGGAGATGCTTTACCTGATCATCTGTGAAGTGGTGCAGGAAGAGCGAGCAGTGGACTATGTCGTAGCTCTTCGCCCGAAACGGGAGACCGAAAGCGTCTCCGACGACCTTCGGTGACTGCGCGGCCCGCAGATGGTGAATTTTGGCATCGAGCGAAGTAACCTCGGCTAACGGGTACTGCGATCGGATGACATCCGCTGTATCGCCCGACGCTGCGCCGACATCCAGAACACTAAACGGACCGTTCGGCGCGACCGTTCTCAGCGCCTTGCGGGTTGCTTCGTGCCCGCCCAGGTACCGGTTGATACGGACAAGATCGTGGAGGCTCCGCTTACCCGCCTCGGGGGTCTGCTCGTCGAGGATTTCGTGTTCGATTATCCGCCGGGAACTCGTAAACATGATGTTACGATCGAAGTTCCCTATGGAGTTTGTAGCAGGCAATATGGGCTGGATCGAGGTGATCTGCGGCCCAATGTTCTCCGGCAAGAGCGAAGAATTGATGCGGCGGCTGCGACGCACGATGATCGCCCGCAAGCGCGTACAGGTCTTCAAGCCGTTGATCGACGATCGATACTCGCACAACGAGATTGTCTCGCATGGTGACATACGAATGCCGTCGGAGGTGGTGGGTAGCGCAGCGGACATCATGGAAAAGCTAGATCGGCGGACACAGGTGGTCGGTGTCGATGAGGCGAATTTTATGGGCGCCGAATTGATCGAGGTCGCCGGTCAACTTGCCGACAGCGGTAAACAGGTGATCCTGGCGGGATTGGATACAGATTTCATGGGCCGCCCGTTTTCGCCGATTCCGGAACTACTCGCGCACGCGGAATCGATCATGAAAACACTCGCAATCTGCGTGCGATGCGGCAATCCGGCCAAGCATACCCAGCGGTTGGTGGAGTCGGAGGACCTGATCGTGGTTGGCGCGGCAGGCCTATATGAGGCTCGGTGCAGACGTTGTTTCGAGCCAGGTATTCCGAAACAGGAGTACCTCGAATTCGCACGCCCGAAACTTCACGCGCCAGTGAAGACTTGACGAGTCTTCGATTGCGCTTGCTGCTTCCAGCACCAACGATGCCATAGCGCGCGGTAAGCTGCCTCTACATCCGCTGTCACCACGCCCGGCTTCATTAGCGTCGAGGACAAGAGATGGGCGCGTAACGATGAACGAAGCTCATCGCGCCTGATACGGTCCTGCGCGAGGCCGGCAGCGATGTCCAAATAGTCACGCCCGCTTTCCGCGACAAATGACCCCAACCCGATGCGTCGCAGTAGTCCACCGCCAACGCGGCCCACGTGGGAATGGCCATACATCGTGATCACAGGAACGCCCATCCAGAGGCACTCACAGGTGGTCGTCTGTCCGTTGTACGGAAATGTGTCCAGGGCGATATCGACGTGCGAGAGTAATTCCAGCCGCTCCTTCATAGGCAGAGCACCGCACAGATCGACACGCTCACCGGCGACCCCGCGTCTGGCAAGCTGCATGAGCACGTTCCGGCTTGAACTACTGCGCCGGTCGTGAAGATCGGCGCTCAAATGGTGAACGAGCATCGAGACCGCGGCGTCCGCAGCAGAACACCTGCCGCGACATCCCAGAATGCTGTTGTCAGCTTGCCGGGGCGTTGGAACACACCGAATCGCACGTCCCCCCGCGGCAACGTGTTCGCTGGCGAAGCGCACTCCGGCGGTGCGTAAGTCAAGTACCCGGAGGGCAGACGCCACACGGGTTCCACGTACTCGTGCTCGGTACCCCCGGCGTAGTCCACTCGTCTGTCAGGATCGCGTCAAAGGCGGACAGACCGGTGGCGCCGGGATAGTTCGGATATGCAACCTGCACAGGCGCAGATTTCCTGGCGAATGCAAGCAGACGATTGTATGGATAGTCCTGAACAATCCACCAGGATGTCGATGCGGTTACGCCTGATCTCACGCGCAAGATCGTCATCGGACTGACTCGAAACATCGCGCCACTGATCCGATGCGCGGCGCAGATTCGACGTGAAGTCATCGGATTCAGGGCGTGAGTGAAAACAACAGACCTCCACTGAGCTACGGTCATGAGCCGCGAGCAATGGATATAAGAAGTAATAACTCGGCACTGTTGCAAACTCGCCGGTCAGGTAACCGACGCGTAGAACCCGATTTGGATCCGGATCATTTTCGAACGTTCTGCGTGCGCGAATCCCGCTACAATGATGCGTCTCCCATCCCCGGCTTTCAGCGAGTAGTTGATCTCCGGTGTGACCTTCCTGGTGCTCCTACCAGCGGCATCGATATGGAAGGCGAACTCATCAGAACGGCAAGAGTCGCGCTATTTTCTCCTAAGTTGGCGCAAATTAGAAAAGATTTGAACAAGTACGCATCCGCCGATGATATCTATGCAGCGGCTCAGGACCGTATTGACATGCAAACGATGAGTATCATGCCGGACATCATCAAGTTCGGCACAGTTGCGGACAAGACGTATGGATATATACGAATATTCCGATTCGCGCCGCCGGAACCCCTGAGTGTCGACGACTTTATCAAAGAGGTTGTAAGAATACTCGGGTTGATGCCTGAGAACGGTCTGATACTGGACGTGCGCGGCAACCCTGGTGGACTTATCGTCGTGGGTGAAAGGCTGCTGCAGCTATTTACGCCTCGCACCATCGAAACCGAGAGACTCCAGTTTGTAAACACTCCGGCGACTCTCGCATTGAGTAAGAAGTTCAACGACACGATGCGTTGGACCGAATCGATCGGACAATCTGTTGAAACGGGCTCTGCGTTTTCTCAAGCGCTCCCGATCGAGTCTGCCGAGAAAGCGAACGAGATAGGACAGCGCTATCAAGGCCCTGTGGTGCTAATCACAGACGCGCGTTGCTATAGCACGACAGACATCTTCGCCGCGGGCTTTGAAGACAATGAAGTCGGCGCAATCCTAGCAGTCCGAGGCGGAAATCACATTAATAAAAAAACGAACGAGGAGTGGAAGCAAGCCGCGAGTTGATGATCAGGCGATGCCTGCGGCGTGGACGTTACCGGGAACGACTCTTGCCGCGAATCATCACAAATCATCAGGCAAATAATGCAATGCAGAAGCTGCTGGAACGCATCAACGGGACTATTTCGCCTTCCTTGAAGTCCCCGAGGCGTTCCGAGTCCGCAGGCCCACCGCATCAGCAATCCGAGGTTTAGCCCGCATATGTGAATCAACAGCCGCTTGAGAATGTTGTCACGACCCCGCAGGTGCACTCGCCTCATTCCGCCGGTTTCGTAAAGATGGGCGTTGATTCGTTCCAGCCGCTCTCCTCGTTGGCGTTGCAGCTTTGCGCCACGCTCCCCTTTGACACGTCGGCGGTTTCCGTAGACTGCCTTTTGCGCCGCCGATTGATCGATCCAACGCTGCGCGCCGCGGTCCGGTTCGAAATATAGGTCCGAATCCCGGCCTCCCCGATCTTCCGCACCACTTCCCGGCTGTGGTACCCCTTGTCGGTCACGACTTCCACGGGTCC
This sequence comes from Bryobacteraceae bacterium, assembly GCA_963825845.1. Classification (GTDB taxonomy): domain Bacteria; phylum Acidobacteriota; class Terriglobia; order Bryobacterales; family Bryobacteraceae; genus DASQDN01. The sequence continues at coordinate 45,015 of CAWGVL010000049.1, forward strand.
ATTCGCGTTCACCATCTCAGCCTCAACCGCTGGATTAACGGCTTCGGCGACAATACCGATGTGCTCGCTTGCTCGCTCCAGCGTTTCCTGCACCGTTTGCGTATCTCCGGCATCCGCTGGCTGCACGGTCACCGCAACCACCGCCCCCGTTTCCATGTCCACGGCATGCTCGGCCTTATGCGCTAAATGCGTACGCCCGTCTTTCATCTTGGTGATTCGCGCATCGGGATCTTGCGGATGCGTCCACTCCTGGTTGGATCCCTTCTTGGCCCGCTTGCGATCCAACCGCGCCAGTTGTGATCGGGTCGGCGTTTCGATTCCCGACGCCTTCGCCAACTGGAGCAAAAATTCTTGGTATGTCTGACCTGTATCCCGCCGCACGATGCTTCGCAATGCTGCGTTCGCTTCCAGCGTCGTGGCATCGATCCCGATTGTCTTACCACGCAGGAAGCCGTGTTCCGCCAGCACCGTCAGAACCCACGCGAACACCAACTGATGCGTCTCCACGTCGATCAACCGCCGCGTCCGCGAGATCGTCGTTTGATCCGGCGCTGTTTCCTCTAAACCGACTCGCAGAAAGGCTCGAATGCTCAGCGAATCCGCTGCTCGCCAGGCGATTCCCCGCTCGCTATCGATTCCCTCGAAGTATCCCAGCAACAGCAGCCGAAAATAGATCCCCGGTGACAAGCCCGGCCTATCCATGTTCTCGGCATAGAACCGCCGACAGACATCCTCCACAAATTCGTCGAAACTGCATTTGTCCAGCAACACGTTCAGCCGCTCATAGAAAGGGTGGCCCGCCGGTCGCGCCAAAGTCGCTGTGGCCACCCACAACTCCTGTTGCCGTTCCCGTCCTTTCCTTGTTCCCATCGCCATGCCCAATTCTAAAGCTGAAACATTAGCTAGTGGAAATGGTTTATGTGGATTTTCACCTCGGACTGCTAGGAACCAGCGGCAACACTGGAGCCGGGGGCGCAAACGTTTGGGATTATAGGAAGGACATAGCTCCGAGTCTTCCTGACCTGTTCCGATCTCTCCCGAATGGAGTCGAAATGAGTGTCGGCGTTCGGCGAACGTTGCGCGCCGGAGCGCAATCGGGTGTGCCGCTGGAAGATCTGGGCGTGAGGCCGCGAAAGAGGCACTATCTCACTCGGAGAGACGTGCTCGAGAAAAACGATGACATGATCACGGCGGCCGTCGATATGCTGAAACGAGCTGAACGGCACTTCATTCGCAGTGCGGAAGTAACAACGGCCTCTAACGGCGCCCGAACGGTCCGGTTTTCAGTGGAAAATATTGACAGAGTCGACGTGTCACTGAATGGCCGTCCTTGTTCGAGTCTGGACATTGATTCGAACTCGCCCGACCCATTCGAAATACCCGATAAGCCCAACGTCTTGAAGTCAGTCCAGCTTCGCGGCTTTTTCAAAGAAACGTTAGTTGCATCGTGCGTGGCTGAGTTGCATTGACGATCTGAATGGTCACCGTTTATAGCCCAGATCCGCGTTTAAATGGTCCCAGCGAGATGTAACATAGATAGACCTCACAAGGAGGGGTGATGATGAGTCAAGTCTCCTTCCTCAAAGTTCATCTACTTACCACAGTCGCAGTGTCAATTACACTTTCGTCGTTTGCTCGTCGCGCGGAAGCTGCGGTCGTCACAAGTGGATGCGTTTCTGTCAGCCAGTGCACCTTACAGGAGCTCTTCGACGGCGGGTCCATTACCGTCGGAAGGCTCGTCTTTTCAGACTTCGCGTTCATGGATGGCGACCGCGATCCCGGAGGACCGCCCCAAGCTACTGAGATGATCGTTACCGGCCTCCAGGATGGCAGCACAAATCTCGGCCAGGGGCTCAGCTATAACTTTGACAATGAGCTCTCGATGGCGAGCGGCGGAAGTCAGTTCATGACATTTCGATTCGCTTTCAGCGTCTCGGATCTGCTTAGCGGATCTGTCATCACCGGACACACACTGAATATGGCCGCCTTCATCAACGCGGGCAATCCGAGTACCTTTGAAGGTCAGTTGAATGTACGCGACACGGTGGATACACCAACCGCGATCGGCCTGGGAAATGCGTTCGTCGAGTCGGTGATCTTTGATAGCGCCGGTGTGAATGTCCTGAATAATCCCGATCAGATCAGCTTCGCGCACCAAAGTGCGATTCGTGTCTCGACCGTGGTCAACGGCATGACCACTGACCAGATCGAACTCGGGGTCTTGGAGCAGCGTTTCTCCACAGCGGTACCGGAGCCTGAGAGTTTCGCGCTGATCGCCGGCGGGTTTGCGTTTCTCCTGGTGGTACGTACAGGTTGGCGACACGCCGATTTTGTGCGGTAAGTGGTAGAATTCGGGACCATGAACCGATACGCGTTCGCCTTCGTTCTCGGTGTCGCCGCCGTTTGCACGGCTCAGATTAAGGATGGGCCGGCGCTCCCGCACAAGGTCGTAAAGGATTGGGCAAAGCTTCCCGACGGATGGAACTTCGGCGAAACGTCCGGAGTTGCGGTCGACAAGGACGACAACGTCTGGGTATTCAACCGCGGCGCACATCCCGTTCTGCAGTTCGACAGCAACGGCAAGATGCTGCGGTCATGGCCGGAGGTCCCGATCAAGTCATCCCATGGCATCCGCGTCGATGAGGATGGCAACGTATGGACTGTGGATGTGAAGGGCCATCAACTCTTCAAGTGGACTCCGACGGGTCGGCTGCTAATGGTCTTGGGCCGCGGGCCGGGTACGGATGACAGCAAGGACGCATTTAATGAGCCCACCGGTATCGCTTTTGCGAAGAACGGCGACCTCTATATCTCGGACGGCTATGTCAACTCTCGAGTCGTGCGCTATGGAAAGGACGGTGTTTACCAAAGCCACTGGGGACGCAAGGGCTCCGGGGATGGCGAGTTTCAACTCGTGCATGACGTGGCTGTCGATACGCGTGGACGTGTCTACGTCGCGGACCGCACAAACGAGCGGATTCAAGTATTCGATCAAAATGGTAAGTTCCTGACGAAGTGGACGGGAATCGGGGCGCCGTGGGGAATTTCCTTCGCATCGAAAGAGAACGCGATTTACATGTGTGACGGTGTAAATAACCGCATCGTCCGCCTCAACATGGAGGGTCAGGTGACGGGCGTTCTAAGCTCGTTTGGCAAGACGCCGGGCAAGTTGGATTATGCGCATAACATCGCTGTGGACAGCGCGGGCAATATCTACGTCGCCGAGATAAAGAACTGGCGAGTGCAAAAGTTCGCGAAGTAAGCGCCGATGGTGGCCGGCAACCATCGTGCAACGATGGATCCGATGTGTCACGGCATCCCGAGTGGATCGAATAGCAGGAAACCTCGAGCATGAAACGCGGTCTCCATCTCGGCTTAGCCCTATTTGGGATCGCACTCCTTGCAGTGGGTCAACGCGGCCGCTTTGCCCCGCCCGGCCAGGAGGATGACGAGAAACCGCTCCCGGCCCGTAATGCTGAATTCCACTTCCTCCGCCTGGAGTACACTGATCTTCCGCAGTATCACCGTAGTTGGGGCTACTCTTCCCGCGATGGCACGGGTTCCGGATGGTGGCTTATGGACTGGCCTGCGGCCGATAATCATTTTACCTTCGGACTCGGGCGGCTGACGCGAATCGATGCGGGCGATCCGCGCCACGTTCGTCTCACCGACGACACACTCTTCGACTATCCCTGGATTTACGCGACCCAGACGGGTTGGTGGGGGCTCACGGATGTGGAGACGCGACGCTTACGCGAGTACTTGCTTCGCGGGGGATTCCTGGTTGTCGATGACTTCTGGGGGCCTGAGCAATGGGATGTGTTCCGTCAAACCATGAATCGGGTTTTCCCCGGACAACCTATCGAGGATATTGCGCAGTCAGATTCGGTCATGCATGTTCTGTACGACATACAGGAGAAGGACCTCACGTTTATCCCTGGTTCGCGCCATCTACGGCGCGGACCGGGTGGAACGATTCAGGCAGTGCAGCCGGAAGGCGCGATCCCTGCCTGGCGGGCTATGTACGACGATCACAACCGAATGGTGGTGGCCATCAATTTCAACACCGATGTCGCTGATGCCTGGGAATTTGCCGACGTTCCCTATTACCCGGAAAAGATGACGACACTCGCCTACCGCTACGGGATCAATTACGTAATCTACTCGATGACGCATTAGGAATGAGTGTCTTAGAGCCGATAACCGCCTCGTATAACAATCCGTGTAACAGGAACGGTGATAGGATTTGATCCTATGTTCAAGCCCCTCGACACTATACCCGTAAGTGAACCAGCATGAAGAGGTATAGGTTCGCGTCGGTGGTGGCCGCTTCCGGATGGCTGGGTGGGTTGGCTGTGTTGAGCGCCTTGCACGGCTGGGCGTTTCAGACGAAATTACGCACTTGGGCAATGCTGACGGGTATTTACACCGCGCTGCTAATGATTGTGATCGCAGAATGGATCGACACTTCTCGTGGCATTCTGGATTGTCTCGGGCGGTTCGTCCTGGCTGCAACACTCTTGCCAATAACGATGTCCCTTTTCACTGGTGGGTGGTCGCTCGTCCTACTAATAAGCGGGTTCGCGTATATCATCGCCGCCATCGCGGCGCTAGCGTTTTTCGCGGTGGGGATGCAGCGCAAATGACAAATTTTATCCCCTCTAACATTTCCCATATGGGAGAGAGCACATCATGCCATCACCTAAGAGTAGCTATAGCTAAACATCGTTCTGCGCTGTATCGGTGAGGAGGGCGGATACCGTAGATGCGGGCGCCCACTCGGCGCTTAGACCCACTCTGGATACTCACAACACTTCCAAACTTCCAACCGTCCGCGTCAACTGCCGAGTCCACGTATGCGAACCATGCAACAAGGACAGTTGATGTTCCCCAGCCGGCACAGCTAACAGCTTGGCGTGACCAGTGGCATAACCAACGAAGCGTGTGTCTTCACCAATCTATTTGTTAGGGAAGCGGTGAGTCTGCCAGAATGAACGCCAATAGGCCATCGACGTACCACAACCACTCGATCCCGATTTGTACAACCACGCCTGTCTCGACTCCCGATTAGCAAACACCGATTGATCGTATCCCGTCATCAAGATCTTTGAATGATTAATGAGGAGATTGGCTTGATGCTCGAAGCGATTGGGACCAGACCAGCCGTCGTATAAATGCGTGATGATGTCCCCGGTAGCTAGTTCCCAACAGCTATTTCTTTTACGACCAATAGACAAACGTTCCGACAGCCGGTGATAGATGACACCAGGGATGTCGATCCCATTTGGTAGAGAAGGTGCGTCTTCATCATCAACGATGACGAGCTCCTTGTTCTCCCATGTCTGCGACAGGTAACACTCAATCGCCTCTTCAATCCACTGTGCGCGGTTACGAGTCGGTATCAGGGCTGAGACTTTGATGTGCATGTTGGTGTTCTACAAAGATTTATGAACGTTACCAGCGCCGGCTATAGCGAGGGAGAATAAACGTTCAGGCCTGGCGGCAGCTATTAAAAGCGATAGCGTGGTACACTGACGACTGCCTACCCGAATTCTGGGGTTATTCCAGCCAGGTTCGCGTCTCCTCGCTTCCCAGGTAAAGCTCTCTCTGTCATTGCAGGTAAGACGGATATTACACGTTTTCCGATCGTGCGAGCACAAGCATATTCAGATACTCGCAAGGACGCCTGTGGGGACGGGAAGGATAGCGCCCAAAAGCTGGACAGGTAACTCACTCAATGACCCATTCGGGGAGAAAGAGACTCATGACTGATTGGCAAATTTCCCATTTCATCAGCTTGAGCAGTTCTTCGTAAAGCTGACGTTACTGCTCCTGCCATTGCACGGCTCGTAAAAAATTATCAGGAATACGTACGGCTTCTGATCGAAGCATCCTTCGAGCGCCGCGTCAGAAACGGCGCTCGACGTCTTTAGTTTAGTCCGCCTATCTCTGATCCGATCAATTGACCATCGATGGTACATTTCAAGTAGGCGACCTCGCGGAAGCGATCTTCGATGAGCTTTCGGTCTCGGCCTCGCACGGGTCAGATTCACTGACCCCAACAATCTGTTACGCGTAACGAACCGTCATTTCCAAGGGTACCTTCCGTTCTGGTCAGGGCAATTATCGGACGTGGATCAGTAACTTACAGATGCTCGGAGATCCTCTCAGCGCCGTGACTCGATGACCCACTGAGGCGCGAATATGCTGCAAGGGAGACCAGGCGCTGGAGCGACTTTATCTTTGCTCTCGCAGCGGAAAATACGAAGGCCGGCCTTTGATGTGAGGCCGGCCTTCGTTCGTATGGATTACGAGGTTAGAAGCGGACTACGGCTCCTACGCGGAGTTGTCTTTCGCTCAGCGCGTTTGTCGAGCGAATCTGCATGAAGTTGGGATCGGTGACGCTCGTCACAGGATTCGCAAACCACGGCGAATTTGTGAGATTGAATGCATCCCCGCGGAGTTCGAACCGGAAACGTTCGCCCAACGGGAAGATACGCGCCAAGCTCATGTCGGTACCGACGCGGCCGGGACCCGACAACATGTTCCTTCCGACGTTACCGAACTGATTCGCAGGACCCGCCTGGAACGCGGACGGATCGTAGTAGAACTGTCCCGGTCCGTAGTTGCCGACCTTCTGCACCTCGGATTTGACCTGGTTCGGTGTCTGCGTTCCGCCAGGGCAGTTACAAGCACCGCCGCCGGTCGGGTTGAAAGGAGTGCCCGTGAACGCGTAAGCGATACCGCTGATGGACCAGTTGCCGAGAATCCAGCCGGCGGGACCACTTTGCAGGAACTTGCGGCCCTTACCAAATGGCAACTCATATACGTAGGCCATCTGGAAAACATGCGTGCGGTCATAGCCTGCTCGAGCGCGATTGCGGCCAATGGTCGGCCCCCAGTTCCAAGACACCGTGGCCCATCCATTGTCGTCCGTCATGTTGATGGCTTTGCTCCAGGTATAGGCGCCTTTCAGCAGCAATCCGTTCGAGAACTGCCGATTTACGCTCGCTTGTAGCGAGTGATAGTTGGAACTCAGCCAGCCGTCCCACATCGCAAGTGAAACCGTACGACCATACTTCTGAGCATACGGGCGGTCAGTGTTCGATGTTCCTGGCGCAGCGGCGTTGATGTCGCGTTCAGCCAGCATGTGGGTGCTCTGTGTCCCTACATATGCCAAGGTCGTCACGATGTTGCTGGGCAGCTTGTTCTCGATGGTGAAATTCCAACTCTGAATGTAGCCGCGGTTGATGTCGCCCCAGGGACTGCGCGTCACGACAGTATTCGGCAGTGAAACGACTCCAGTGCTGAGATCCGGTCCGACGACAGGAGGAATACCCTGTTGGAAAGTAGTCACTCCCTGGTTCTCGAGAGGCGCGCGGAACTCACCGGTGACAGTGAGCGGATAGAAGCCGCGCAACGGCCGGGAGAACGGAAGTGGATCCCAAGTCAGTCCATAGCCGGATCGAACGACCATGTTCTCGCCGATGCGGTACGCAAAGCCGACGGTCGGAGCAAAGCCGGGCGTATTGATGCTGATCCCCGCATCTTCCGGCGTGTTTCCCCTGCCTCCGAGGTACACCAGACCGGTCTCCGGATCGACTCGTTCCAACCCGCTGTTCCGGCGTTTCATGAGCGGGTAGTAAGCATACTTCAGGCCCAAAGTAAGCGTCAGCTTGCGGCTGAGTTGCCAACGGTCCCGCACATACCAGTCAAACTGCGATTCACGTCCGGTCATATCGATGTACTGCAGGCTTTTGCTGACAACGTTAGGCGTTCCCAGGAGAAACGCTGCGAACGTGTTGAACGGAGTCGGCGTAGCGCCTCCTGACGTGAGATTTCCGTTGAAGTCGAAGTTCCCGCGCGGATTGGCGGTCTCCGGCTGCCAGTGGTTCAGATTGAATCGAACCATGTTGAAGCCGAAGCGGATGTCATGCGATCCCTTCAGCAGGCTAAGATTGCTGCTGTGCGTTGTGGTTTGCTCGGTGCGCCACATCGGGATCCAAGTTTGTGAGTTCCCTACGTTGCTATAGCCGAAGTTGAAGTTCGGCATTCCGCTCTGCCGGATGTCCGGGCCATTCGTGCCGGGAATGCCGAACACCTCCGAGCCCCAGTTTTGGCCATGGTCGAGACCCACCACGTTTTGTGTTTGCCGCGTGAATCCGAGCGTCTGTTCCAAGAGAAACGTTGGAGTGATCGTGTAGGTGTGGCCGATCGTATGAAGTTGCGTGAACGTATGCCCCGTTCCGGGATCCTGAACCAGGCTGGGTCCGATCAGTTCCCCAAACGCGCCATAGCCTGTGACGTCCGCTACAAGGAAGGACGACTTGCCCCAAATGGAGTGCCGGTCGTTCCGGTTCCAGTTGATCTTGTAATCGTAATTATTTCGATCGAAGATGCCGGTTGCCGCAGCAGCATAGTTTTGCCGTTCGCCGGAAAGGTTCGGCATCGGGAGACGCTCCAGGATGCGGCGGGAAACAGGATCAATGCGACTCTCGGGGATAACGTTGCCTTCGAACGGCCTTCCGTTAAGAGGATCGTAAATCGTCGTTCCGGATTGACTGAAGTTGCCTGTACGAATAATCGGCGACGGTACATCGAATATGCCGGAGCCGCCTGTGCGCTGCCGAGTTAATTCGACATTTCCGAAATAGAAAAGCTTGTTGCGTACAATCGGCCCGCCAAGCGTGCCTCCGAAAATATTCAGCGTGTCGCGAGGCTTTTCCTGGGTGGCAGGCATGAAGTACGGGCGCGCCTTCATCTGCTGGTTGTTGTGATACTCCCACGCGCTTCCATGAAGGTCATTCGTGCCGGACTTTGTGATTACATTGATGGCTGCTCCTCCGGCGCTGCCTAGCTCAGCATCCAAAGCTGTGGTGTTTACATTTACCTCGGCGATGGTTTCGGATGGAGCAACATACGCATTGTGGTGCGGGAGCCAGATGTTAACGTTAACGGCTCCATCTGTCCGAGTGGTGTTCATATTCGCTGCCGTACCGTTGATGTTTGTACGGAGTGAACGTCCGGGAGTATCGGTAGCCGAGTTTTGCGTTCCGGCCGGTGTGGCGCCAGGTACCAGGTTGATGAGCGCCTGATAGTTACGGTATGCGCTCAGCGGAAGAGCCTGAACTGGTTTGCTCGTAATCTGGCTCTGTGTTCCTGCTTTTTCCGTCTGCAGTTGGACTGCTCCTGCCGAAACGGTTACAGCTTCAGAAATCTGCCCTACCTCCATTCGGAAATCGGCACGTGCAACGTTTCCTGCCGTGACGTCCAGATTCTGGGCAGTCAAAGTGCGGAAACCGGTCGCGGTCGCAGTGACGTTGTACCGGCCGGGGAGCACGTTTGTGATGTTGTAGTTCCCCTGTTCGTCCGAGGTGGTTTGGCGCGTTTGTCCAGTGTCGTTGTTCGCGATGGATACCTCGGCGCTCGGAACAACAGCCCCCGTGGGATCCTGAACTGTACCCACGATAGATCCATAAACTACTTGTGCTTCTGCACGAAAACCAGCAGAAGCAAGGACGAATACGACCAGCGCAGTGCTGGCCGCTCGCAAGCCATTTAAGCCAATGCTCATTGAATTCCCCTGTATTTACGGAGTAGCGACGTAGCCGGAACTAGCAGTTACTGCACAACACGGGGCATCCGGCGCGGAAGAGCGGGTCGAACTAAACTTACTGCGTTGCTCAGAGTAACGGAGACACCCACCCGCCACCGCTTGTACGTCGATGAATCACCGTCGAAACTGTGATCTGCTTACTGAGTTCGCGTAAGCAACTTCGCATTCTGTGACTCATTATAGACCCTGAATTTTGCTCAGGTGTGATTTGTGCCACATATAGACGACTTAGGTGAGCGCCGCGTGGGAAACTCGTGAATGAGTCGAGCCGCTCAGGATGGCTGGTATAGCTGAATCAAGTTCCCACAGGTGTCGGAGCACACCGCGATCGTCACGGGGCCAGCCTTCGCTGGATCCTGTGTAAACACGACGCCGAGCCCTTTCAGGCGCCGGCACTCACTCTCGATGTCCGTGACTTCGAATGCCGTCAACGGAATTCCCTGAGCGAACATGGCCTCTTGATACGCCTTTCCGGCCGGATTGGCGTTAGGCTCGAGTGAAAGCTCGAGATCTGACGGCCCCTCGGGAGAAACAACCGTCAGCCACTTGTAGGCGCCGACGGGGATCTCGTGTTTTTTCTGAAACCCAAACACCCCGGTATAAAAACGCAGCGCCTTATCCTGATCATCAACGATGATGCTGGTCAATTTTATCTTCATTTAATTCCTCCGTGAACAACTCCTCGGATTGTAACGAAGCGGCGTCGATACAAGCTTCTTGAAAATTGCGAAATGCAGATGGTGGGAGCCGGCCCATCAGGCTGAGACAACCGGGAAAAAGCTCTTGCGGTAAGCAGCCGACCGCCCAGACTTTGCGCCGTGCGCCCTGACGGTAAGCAGAAGGCGTGACCCCGACCCGTCGAGCGAAGAGGTCGCTAAAGCTTCCCAGGCTGTCCATGCCGACTTCCATACAGACGTCGGTGATCGAATGAGTGTCCGCCGCGAGCAGGATTTTCGCCTGATCAAGGCGCGATCGGATTCGGAACTGGTGCGGCGTTTCTCCAAAAAGCGCATCGAAGCGCCGAATAAAGTGAAACGGCGACATTCCGGCTTCTCGCGCGATATCGGTTATCGCCAGCGGTCGTTCCCGCACTTCACGCAGAAGTTCACGAGACCTGCACAATCGGCGAAAAACATCTGGTGGCAGCAGCATCCCAGACGATCAGTTTAGCGGCTGACATGGGTTATTCGAACGGCCGATCAGAAACCTGACGTTGTATGCTTGTGAAGAACCGATTCTCTGGGGAGGTGGACTGTGGCGCAACGAATCACACGTCGCGAGACTCTCAGGAGGGGCTTGACTGCAACTAGCCTGCTCGCGCTAATACCCGAATGGGCGACACCCGCTCTGGCCCAGGGCGAGACGGACGTTCCCTTCACGGATATTCCTGAAAGCTTCAATCCAAACAACCCGAAGTCCACGACGCGGCTTCTCGATATCCGGACGATCGATGGACCGATCATTCCGAAGGAACGCTTCTTCGCCATCCAGCATTTTGGCAGCCCTGAGATCGATGCATCCACGTATCGGCTCAAGATTACGGGAATGGTCAAGCAGGCGAAAGAATTTTCGTTGGCCGATCTGCGCGGCATGCGATCCACCGAATTGACTGCCGGCTACGAGTGCTCCGGCAACAGTGCCCGTTCGATGCAGGGACTGTCCTCCAACGGCCGGTGGACAGGTGTGCGATTGAGCAGCATACTGAAACAGCTTGGCGTTCAATCGCAGGCTCGGGAAGTCGTCTTCTTCGGCGCCGATCACGGAACACAGGACATTGTCTTCCGTCAGCAGACATTCAAACTCGACCAGCAATTCGGGCGCAGTATGACACTCGAGAATGCAATGAAGCCCGAGCCCCTCCTCGCCTACGCCTTGAATGGCGAATCATTGACGCGCGAGCATGGATTTCCTCTACGGCTGATCGTTCCAGGTTGGTACGGCGTTGCAAATGTTAAATGGCTCGCCGAAGTGCATCTGCAGGAAGCCCGCTATCTCGGCAACTACCAGGCGCGATGGTACCGGTCACTGCGCGGGGAAGGAGGATCGGGTGAAGAAAGCGATCCTCAAGTGCGCTGGACAGAAACCGAGGTCACACGCATGCAATTGAAGTCAGTTATCGCGCGTGTGCGAAGGGGCGGCGGCTCGCATCAGGTTCTCGGGTTTGTCTTGAACGATGGAACGCCAATAAAGTCGGTCGAGGTGCAGGTCGATGACGGGCCTTGGCAGACGGCTGCGCTCGATTCATCCAACACGAAGTTTTCATGGAAGCTGTTCACCTATCGATGGGAGAACGCCACGCCAGGGGAGCATACGCTGGTTTCGCGCGTTACCGATGGCAATGGAACAGTACAGCCCGTGGCAGCGGACCTGAAGAGGAAGAAAACCTTCCTCGAAGACAACGCGCAATTTCCGCGGAAAGTCAGGATTGCCTGATCCCGTCACGCCCGTGCAGTCACCTTCTTCCCCTCTTGCACGGTCTCGTCAGGGTGAGCGATCACAACATCGCCTTCTTTCAAACCTGAGATGATCTCCGCGGCCAGCCCGCTGCGATGGCCGATCTGAACGGGCCGTCTGCGCGCCACGGAATCTTCAACAACGAACACATACCACTGATCTCCATTGCGGAACAGAGCGCTCGCAGGTGTCTGAAGCACGTGGTCGTCCTGCCAAAGAATGAAAACCGCCTCGACGCGATACCCCTCGCCGAGGCGCTGCCATTGATCCTCGGGTGACGTAATATCGGCGATGACGCGCACACGCTGTTCTTCCACGCCAAGCGCGGAGACTTTCGTGAAACCCGCAGGCTCCACGACCCGGACTAATCCTTGCAGCGGATGATCCCCGCCCCAACGAGTGAATTCTACTGGCGTGCCCTGCTTCATCTTCACGGCATCTACGGATAGCACTTCAACCTGCGCTTCAAGCGCGCGAACGTTGCCAAGTTCAATCAGAGGCTCGCCGGCTTGCACTACTCCTTCGCTCTCCTTTACAACCTTCAGGACCCGTCCCGAAACGGGCCAGCGAACGGAAACCACATCGCCTGACCTCGGCTGGGTTCGGATGGCGGGATTCAGCAGCGCCGCCCGGGCTGCCTCGACTTCGGCCCTTGCCTGCTCGATCTCGGCTCGGGTTGTTGCAATCACGTTTTCGGCCGCACGTCGCGCCGCCGCCGTGCGGTCAGCTTCCGATCGCGTACGAGCGAGACGCTCCTGCGGTATGTCTCCGGACTTGGCGAGCCCCTGCTCCCGCCGCAATTGCTGGCTCCAATACTCGGCCTCGGCTACCGCCGCACGAGCTTGCTCCTCGGCGGTGGCCAGTCGAGCCTGTACAACCCGCGCTCCAGCCTCGGCAGCGCGGAGACGTGCTTCATTCATCTCCCGTGTTCGCGTATCGAGCACATCGGCACGCAATGGCTCGAGCGTCGCAGCCACATCCCCCGCCTTCACACGGTCGCCTTCTTCCCACCGTATCCTGCGGACATAGCCAGCCACGGGAGCGGATACAACGAACTTGTCCCGGATCCGAGTTTTGCCTTCCTCCTCGACCGTGACTCGCAAAGGCTTACGAGACACCGTCGCAGCATCGACAGCTATGGGGTGTGGGCGCATCGCATAAAACGCCCCAGCGAGCACAACAACGACGAGTAGAATGATCCAGACCCAGCGCTTCCACATTTTTTGTGACTATTCTCGCGTCTTCAACACTTCAACCAGATCCATGTGATCGAGCTTTCGCCGCACCAGCAATCCGGACACCGTTGCAGCGCCGAGAACGAATAGAGCTGAGAAGGCATAGGTGGAAGGTTCGATCACCATCGGGATTCGAAAAAGATCGTTTTCCGCGGCTGTCGCGAGTTCGCAGAGATAGCGGCCGATCCAACAACCCAGCGGAATGCTCAAAAAGACAATGACGGCCAACTCACCGAGGAGAATGTATGAAATCTCGCCTCGCGTGTATCCCAGGACACGTAAGCTCGCAAGTTCCCGGCTGCGCTCGCTGAAGGCAATCCGAGCCGTGTTGTACACGACACCAACGGCGATGGTGGCCGCAAGGAACGTGTTAAACAGAGCGAAGATCAGCATTTGGTGCGCCATCGTTTCGTAGAAACTCTGGAGCATTCGTCGACGCGCTGTCGTCGCGGCAACTCGAGGCATTTCCCTAAATCTCTCGTAGATGACGGGAGCCAAGGTCATATCCGCAGCGAGGTAAGCTCCCGAAACCGAGGGGCCTTCGCGCAGCAAACGGTTGAGAGCATCCCGTCTCATATAGGCCGATAGACCGATATATTCGCTTACCACGGCGCTTAAAGGAACGTCGTAAACTCCGCGCCGTCCCTCCATTATCTCGACGGTAAGCATGTCTCCGGGCCGGACTCGCAGCACACGAGCAAGATAATCCGTCAATAGCAGTCCGCTCGCGGGCAATGACACGGGGTTACCAGAGCGATCGAGCAACCTGCGAAGTCTCCCATTGTCCTCTAGCCCTTGAATGGAAGTTCGATAGGTGTTGTTTCCGGACCTCAGCCTGACTGCAACCGACCGGAAGGGTTCAGCATACGTGATGCCTGGGACATTTGTGAGTGAATACAGCGCATCCGACGACACAGCGTCATTGAACACGACCATCAGGTCATCGCGCTGGGCCTGCTTGAATTGAAAGTCGACGATGTAGTCGACAGAGTCAGGAAAAAAGCCTCCCATGACGAGAATTCCTCCCGACATGGCGACACCGATGATCGAGAAAAGCGCTTTCAAAGGCCGGCGCTCGAGGTTTCGAAAGATCATCCGAGTCGGCTGGGACAGATGACGCGCGGCTCCAAGCCGCTCCAGCAGAGTCACACGGAAGTTCCCGGGAACTGCCGGCTGCATCGCTTGCGCCGGAGCCTCGGACGCCGCTCGGACAACGGCATGAACCGTACCCAAAGAAGCCGCGACGGCATTGATGACAACAGAGAGGACAATCACGTGCCAGCGTAGGACATATTCAAGCGTGGGGAAGCGATAAAAGTCCATGTACATGTTGCTCATTCCCCGCCCCATCCACGATCCTCCTGCGATCCCGATCAGATTGCCGATAACGACGATAGCCATGGTCAGTTTCAGGAAGTGGATGGCGATCGCCGTCGTGGTGTAGCCAAATGCCTTGAGAATGGCGATCTGGCTCCTCTGTGTAGCCATTAGCCGGGTTGAAACGACGTTCAGAAGAAACGCTGCGACGCCGAGGAAGATCGCAGGGAACAGGGTCGCCATCGTCGTTAGTTGCTTGAATTCTTCGGACAGGTATTTATGGGATACCTGATCCTTTCGATCGTACGCGCCAAGGCCGCCATAGGCCCGTAAGATCTCGTCCATGCGCGCGATGACTTCCTTTTCCACTGCGCCGCGATTGAGTCGCACGGATACGTGGTTGAATGCGCCCGTCATGTTGTAGGCGCTCTCCACAGGATCCTGATTCATCCATAGAATGGCGTAGCCTTTGAAATCAGGAACGATGGAGCCAGGCTGAAGCTGGTAAATGAACTCGGTCGACGTTACGATCCCGGTGATCTGAAGCATACGCTGCCGACCGTAGATGGTAGCTGCCAGCATCGCTCCCGGCTGCAGTTTGTGCGCCATCGCAAATCCGTCGCTGATCACGGCTTCCTGCTCGCGTCCGATCTCGGGCATGCGTCCTCTGCGCAAGCGAATCCGGTTGAGTACAGACGACCCTCCGTTCGGAAGCGACAGCACGATGGCCGACACCGGATTGTTGTACTCGGGAACCTCAAGCGTCGCAGGGACCGCGATACGCGTCTCGACAAGCTGTACGCCGGGGATCTGAGCGATTCGCGCAGCCACGTCGTTCGGAGCGCGCTTCAAGTCAGCGAACACATCCGCAAATAGGTCTTCGCGATACAACATCGCCTGCGTCGTACGAAGCGAGTCAAGAGTAGACGACGACATGATGTAAGTCGCCGTTCCTCCGGCAATTACCATTGCAATGGCGAAAACCTGCCCCTTCAGCGCCCAAAGATCGCGATACAGCTTGATATCGAGCGCGCGCATGAATTACCAGCGAATCTCCCTCGGACTTAGACGAGCTTGGTTGTAGTCGACCGACGACACCTGGCCGTTGCTCATATGAATCACGCGATCCGCCATTCCGGCTATGTCGGCATTGTGAGTGATGACTGCTGTTGCCGTGCCTAATTCGCGATTAACGGTCTCAATCGCCTCGAGCACAACCACCCCGGTTTCCCAGTCGAGTGCTCCGGTCGGCTCATCACACAGCAATACCGATGGCCGCTTGGCGATCGCGCGGGCGATGGCGACACGCTGTTGCTGGCCTCCTGAAAGTTGCGAAGGAAAATGGCCCATGCGGTCGCCGAGACCGACTAGTTCGAGCGCTTCTTCGGGCTTCATCGGATCGCGCGCGATCTCGGTCACGGCAGCGACATTCTCTTTCGCAGTAAGGCTGGGAATGAGATTGTAGAACTGAAACACAAAACCGACATTGTGCCGGCGGTAATTCGTTAGTTCCTTCTCACTTGCTTTTGTCAGGTCAAGCTCGCCATAGCGCACCGTCCCGCCGGTAGCAGTGTCGAGCCCGCCGAGGATGTTCAGCAGCGTCGACTTACCGCTGCCGGATGGACCGAGCAACACCATCAGTTCACCCGAGAACAGGTCCATGTCGACGCCGCGAAGCGCGTGAACCTGCACTTCTCCCATGTCATAAACTTTAGTGACACCGCGAGCTTCGAAGACAGACTGGCCACTCGAAGTTGGACTGGAGACCGAAGCGCCCATAGCAAGTTGGCTCGCATCGATCACCGTAACATGACGTCTCTCGACAACCACGCTCACCCGTCGCGGACAATGGGGCTTGATGCGGGTACTCAGCAGCAATATCCTCACCAGTCTCGCTGTGGTGGCGTTCTGCACCGGCATCTTGTCCGCGCAATCGATCAAGGTCCGAATCTATTCGGAGTTCGATCGTCTCAACGCGGCAGGTGAGGCCTTCGAAACAATCCCGGACCGGGATCCTCTCGAAATAATTTCGCCTGCTGTCGTAAGAAACGGATACACATCCTTTCATGTCGCCGTCACCGCTCGTCCGGGCGTATTGTACTGGTTTGCCGTGCAGACGAATCCTCCGGAGACATTCAGAATCCGAGTCTATAAGGAGTCGCCCGACCGGGCCACATCCTCGTTGGTAATGGATCAGCTTACCGAGGAATCAAAGCCGCTTTATTTTCTTGCGATCATGCCAGACGCTTCGGGTGCTACTGCAACGGACGTGTATCTACTGGATATCTGGACACCTCGGGATGCCGCCGTCGGAACGGTACGCCTGGAGCCCATGGTGAAAGAGGCATATTGGGTCGTAGCGCCGATGGAAGTTCGAATTCTGCGCGCGCGCGTACCTGATCTGGACTGGCAGATGAATCTGCCCCTTATGCCTGCAGCGGAGAAACCGGCTGACACGGTCGCGTGGAACGCACTGATGACGAGTTTCACTGACCAACCGGTACCGCCGATCTCACCTCCCGTGAACGTCCGGTCGGTGATTCGGCGCAATGCGGTTCAAGACGCGGCGCTCATCCGGTCCCTCACATCTACCCACCGGCAAGAGCTGCTCCGTCGAATATTTTCGGTGTTGACTCTCCAGTCGCCTCCAGGGTACCTGCGACCCGTGTCTTCCGCTGACGTGTATCTGCCTATCAGGAGGTTCATTTACACTTCCGCGTCCCGCACGCAGCGCTGAGCCGGACTTTCCTATAAGCTGATGCCATGAAAACCTGGACTGCTTTGCTCTGCGGCGCGCTGTTCCTCACCGCTGCGGACACCGGCTCGAAGGCCGAAAAGGAAGTACTCGCCGCCATGGATGCGTGGAAGCAAGCGACCATACACAAGGACCGCGCTGCGCTTGAGGCGCTTCTGCATGAGGACCTCACTTATAGCCACTCGAACACGAAGAATGAGTCCAAAGCCGACGTGATACAGTCCGTCACCAGCGGCGCAGCCTCGGTTGAGGCCATCGATTTCGCTGACACGACAGTTCGTATATACGGAAACACCGCACTTGTGAAGGGAAACGTGGCTATCCGCAACAACGCCGGCGGCAAATCGACAACCGCGAATCTGAACATTCTCCACGTGTGGGTGAAAAGTTCCAAGGGTTGGCAACTCGTGGCGAGACAGGCCACACGATTGCCGTCATGAATTCATCCGGTAAGGATAGACTAGGCGTGATGCGACTCGGCTTGTCATTCTCTGTAGCTCTGTTCACAATTTCCTCTTTTGCTGCGGACGTCAGTCCCGCCAGCCGGCGGATCGGCGACCGTATGCGAGAGATGATTCAATCCAATGAGATTCCAGGGGCAGTGACACTGGTAGCGACAAGGGAGCGAGTGACTCACCTCGAAGCGACCGGAACGGCTGACCCGGAGGGTACGAAGCCCCTGCGTCAGGATTCGATTTTTTGGATTGCATCGATGACGAAGCCCATCACCGGAACAGCCATTTTGATGTTGCAGGAGGAGGGAAAGCTGTCGGTGGATGACCCCGTGGGGAAGTATATTCCTGCGCTCGCCACGCTGAAGACTCCGTCCGGTAAACCTGCCAACCTGACCTTAAAACATCTAATGACACATACGTCGGGACTGCCGGAGGCGACCAACGAAGAGGCGAGAGCAGCGAAAAAGCTCGATGACCTTATCCCTGCCTATACGAACAAGCCGATGCAGTTCGAGCCGGGCAGCCAATGGAAGTACTGCCAGTCGGGGATCAATACGCTCGGCAGAATTATCGAGGTGGTCTCAGGCCAGCCGTTCGAGAAATTTCTCGCGAAGCGTCTCTTTCAGCCGCTGGGGATGAAAGACACCACGTTCTATCTGCGAGCAAATCAAGTTCGCAGATTGGTAACGCCGGTTAAACGAGAGCAGAATGGCGCCCTGACGACCACGACGATCAGCCTCCTCCAGGGGAAACTCGCTACATCCACCGATCGATACCCTGCGGCGAACGGCGGTCTGTTTTCGACTGCGCCTGATTATGCCCGGTTCGCCCGGATGATCTTGAACGGCGGAACTCTGGATGGCAAGCGCTATCTAAAACCGGAATCGATACAGCAGATGACCACAATCCAGACAGGCGACCTGAAGACAGGGTTTACGTCGGGAAATGGATGGGGTCTGACATGGTGTATCGTCCGCGAGCCACAGGGAGTGACGGCGATGCTTAGCCCGGGCACGTATGGGCACGGCGGGGCGTATGGAACGCAGGCATGGATAGACCCGGTGAAAGGTGTCGCCTACATTCTTATGGTTCAGCGCTCCAACTTTGGCAACTCCGATGCTTCCCCGGTTCGGCTCGCATTTCAGGAGGCGGCGGCAGGCGAGTGATCGACGGATCGCTTCTGACTGGAAGCTGTCCCCTCTCTGCCCGCGAATTCCGTCTCGCAAAGATGGATGACGTGCTCCGCTTGTTGCCAACCACCTTCTCGGTTAGCGAACAGTTAGAGCGCGTTCGCTAAAGGACTGGTGCACTGCTCGGCGACATCAAGAAGCCGCGTACACCCAGCCTGCTCCGCCGATAATTTCGAACGGTCTCCAGTGATAGGATCATCGGTTACAAGAACCCCGTGAAGAACCGTAGAAATCATTGGTGCACTAGCTTAACGCGACGAGACGCGCTGTGTGGGCTGGCTGGATTTTTGGCAGGCTCGCCGCAAATAGCGGCCCAGCAGGATCCATTTCGTGATCACAGTCGCGTTCCAGGGGTCGATGAACTCCTGACGGCGTTCGACTTTGAACCCGTAGCTTACGCTAAGCTCCCGCGAGAAGCGTACGATTACACCGCACAGGGCGTTGAAAGTGAATTTACGTTACGGCGGAATCGCGAAGCGTTCAACTGGGTCAGTATCGTTCCAAAATCCGTGGTCGATGTAAGTTCGATTCAAACCGCGTCGGAGATTCTTGGCACAAAGCTGGCGTTCCCAATCATGATCGCGCCTTCCGCCGGTCAGGGGCAGTTGCATCCGCAGGGCGAGTTGGCGATGCATCAGGGAAGCACCGCGGCATCGGAGACACCGATGGTCGTGAGCAACAACTCGAGTTTCCCTATGGATAAAATCGCGGCTGCTGCCAAAGGGCCATTGTGGTTCCAGCTATATCCGAGGCAGCAAACGGACGCAAATCGCGACATCCTGGATGGAGCCCAGGCAGCGGGAGCACAAGCAGTCGTTATTACAGTCGACCAGCAGTCCTCGTACTATGAGCGGCAAATGCACGACCGGCGTCTCGCGAACGCGGGCACATCAGCCCGCCGGACGAGCATGCGGGGACAACCCACAGGTCCGCCGAACCCATATCGCATTACGGACACGCGGCTCTGGTACGACTGGGAGTTCGTTGATCGAATCCGCCCGTTGGTCAAGGTTCCCTTGTTGATTAAAGGAGTAGTCACGCCCGAGGACGCGAAACTATGCGTTGAGCACGGCCTGGATGGACTTATCGTATCGAACCACGGCGGGCGCTCGCTTGACTACGGGCCGGCAACTCTTGAAGTTTTGCCGGAGATCGTGGATGCTATCGCCGGGCGAGTCCCTGTTGTGATCGATAGTGGATTTCGGCGCGGCAGCGACGTCTTCAAGGCGCTGGCGCTCGGCGCTAAAGCAGTGTGCCTCGGCCGGGTTCCTCGATGGGGCTTGGGCGCGTACGGATCGCAGGGAGTCCAAAGGATCCTCGAGATTCTTCAGAACGAACTGACGATGACTATGGCGCAAGCGGGGCGCCCCACACTCGAGTCAATCGATCGCACCGCAATCCGCGTGGATTTCCCATGAGACTCACGCGTCGTCATGCCCTCCAGTCTCTCGCGAGCCTTTCGGCGATGCCGGCCGCTGGAGCCCAGGAACTCATCGGAGAAGTTCCTGGTCGCATCGCTCCCTTAGCTGACCTTGTCAATGTCTACGAAGTTCAGGCAATGGCGCGCCGCAAACTCCCAGAGAGCGCCATAGCGAAGCTTGGGAGCGACGATCGCAGAGCGCTCGAACGCATTACGTTTCGTCCGCGCCTGATGGTGAACGTCTCGAAGCTCGATCTCACAACAGAACTGTTGGGCGAGACAATGTTCGCTCCTATCCTGGTCGGGCCGATTTCCCATCAGCAGACTTACCATCCGGCGGGCGAAGTTGAGACCGTTATCGGCGCGTCGGCTGCCAAGGCGTTGACCGTTGTAAGCAGCCGCTCCAGCAAACCGTTGGCCGACATCATTGCGGCAGCTCAAACCTCGGTGTGGTTCCAGTTGTATCCCGATCCGGATGTGAAAGTCGCAATCGCGGCTGCCCAGCAGGCTCTCCAGATCGGCTGCAAAGCCATATGTCTCACTGTAGGCGTCCCCTATCAGCCAGGTGAGTCACGACTGCAACCGACCGGCAACTTAAGCGTGAATTGGGAATTCATAAATGAACTGCGGAAGAGCATCAAGGCGCCGCTGATTCTCAAGGGCATCATGACCCCGAGTGAAACTCAAGTTGCCGTCAACAATGGCGTTCAGGCGGTCGTGGTATCTAATCACGGCGGGATCTTCACGTCTGGCTTTGCGCACCCGATCGAAATGCTTCCTTCGGTTGCTGAGGCTGTCGGTGGAAAGATCCCGATTCTCATTGACGGCAGTTTTCGGCGCGGAACCGACATCCTGAAAGCACTCGCGCTCGGCGCAAGAGCGGTCATGCTTGGGCGTCCGCCCATCTGGGGGCTCGCGGCCTACGGTTCTGCAGGTGTGCAAGCTGTAGTCGAGATGCTGCAAAGTGAACTCGCCAGAAACATGGCTTTGTGCGGCAAGCCTGATGTGAAATCAATCGATCGCACTCTGGTGAAGATCCATCGCTGGTAATGACAATGCGTTGAGCGCTCCGGCGGGCGAAATTCGCATGTACATCCAGGAGACCACCCTACTTGACCCTGACCCCTTTGATCATGGACCTGGATGGTTTGTGCAAGGCCGGCCAGCCCGGCGGAGCCATCGCTCCATCCGATGAAATCATCAGCATCGACCTTCCGGTGGGACAAGGCTTCAAGGCCAAGAATTTGGATAGCGACGTCCGGACCATTCAGCAGGCGCTGGATCAGATCAAGCCCCAACAAGGCGGTCCGGCGACCCCCTTGAAAGTCGATGGCAGGTGCGGGCCGAAAACGAATCAGGCGATTCACGAGTTTTCAATTGAAGCAGTTCGGCTGGCCTGGCACGGACGGATTGATCGAACCGGGCGAGCAGACCATCGCCAGGATCAACCAGATCTCTGTTTTCGAATCAGCCCGTCGACCCGAACGAGCACGCGAACATCAAGGTCAAGATGGTTTCCCATATGGGCCTGGTGAGCCGCTCTATCCACGCGGCACAAGCCACTCTCATGATGGCCCTTAGTCCTCCCGGAGGTCTCGATTTGGGCCGAACGCCCGCGAGCGACAAAATCGACCGTCACTTTGCGACGGGCAACCTGCAGCAGGGAGCACGAGAGCAAACAATCCGGAACATCCTCGGGCTATTCAACATGTTCGCCAATGTGCTCCTGATGCCGGGCGCCCTGGGCGCAGGCGCTTTTGAGATGGATCCGACGGGCGATCCCCGCATTGCCTTCACCTTCGGCAACGGCTTCTTCCTGAAAAATCAGATAGACCCGGTCAGGAACATTCGGCTGGATCGCATTTATCTCGGCCGGCGAGCGTTCTTCGCCTTAACGGATGGCGAATTCTGCGCATTCATCATGCTGCACGAGATGGCCCACTTCGTTGGCTTTCCCGGAGGATCGCTGATCGGAGATAACGGCCGGGGCTGGTTTACCGACGACCCAATTAAGAACCTGAATACCGACAAGCATTTACACAACGCTGATTCCTACGCCACGTTCGCGGTCGAATGCCGTACCGGAAACAGCAACAAGCCGCCCTATGTGAAAGCAAGCACCACATCGAGATAGCACGCCATCGGCTGGTAAGCTAGCGTTCGGATGAGATTGTTAGTCCGATCCTTGTACTTCCAGGTGCTCGTCGCGATCACTCTCGGCGTTCTGCTCGGCGCGTTTGCGCCGGCGACGGGCGGGTCTATGAAGCCGCTCGGCGACGGTTTCATAAAGCTGGTGAAGATGATCATTGCGCCGGTCATTTTCTGTACGGTGGTTACGGGAATCGCCGGGACGGAGGATCTGAAGAAGGTCGGCAAGACGGGCGGACTGGCCCTGGTTTACTTTGAGGTGGTCAGTACCCTGGCGCTGATCATCGGTCTGATCGTCGTCAACGTAGCGCGGCCAGGAGCGGGAATGAACGTTGACATTCGCACACTCGACGCAGGATCTGTGTCAGCCTATGCCGGCCCCGGCAAGATGCAATCGGCGAAGGACATTATTCTTCACATTATTCCCGACACGATCGTCGGCGCATTTGCGCAGGGGGAGATACTGCAGGTTCTGCTCATCGCCATCCTGTTCGGAGTGTCCCTGCAGAGGCTCGGCGCCCACACCAACATCATCTTTAATGTGATTGAAAGAACGTCGGAGGTCCTCTTCGCGATCGTCGGCGTGATTATGAGACTTGCTCCCGTAGGCGCCTTCGGAGCTATGGCTTTCACAGTGGGCGCGTACGGCCTGGGCAGCCTGGTTTCACTTGCCAAGCTGATGGCAACGTTCTATTTCACTTGCGTTCTATTCGTCCTGCTTGTACTTGGAACGATCGCACGCTTTCATGGGTTCAACATTCTGCGGTTTCTGAGCTACATCCGCGAAGAGTTGCTGGTCGTGATTGCGACATCCTCCTCAGAGGCCGCGCTTCCGCGTATGATCGCGAAACTGGAAGCTTTGGGCGCCGGCAAATCTACGGTAGGTCTCGTTATTCCGACCGGCTATTCTTTCAATCTCGACGGGACTTCGATTTACCTGACAATGGCGGCCGTTTTCGTCGCGCAGGCGACCAACACGCACATGACCCTGATGCAGCAGATAACACTGTTGGCCGTTCTTCTGCTGACTTCGAAAGGAGCAGCCGGTGTAACGGGAAGTGGTTTCATCGTGCTCGCTGCTACGCTCTCTGCGGTCGGACATATCCCGGTTGCCAGTCTCGCGCTCATCCTCGGAATCGACCGGTTCATGTCGGAGGCGCGCGCAATCACCAATGTGATCGGGAACGGTGTTGCGACGCTGGTCGTAGCCCGCTGGACGGGCGATCTGGATATGCAAACATTGCGAGCTGGGCTCAGCCGAGGCACCCCTCCGGCTGTCGTTTCCGACCCCGAGGACCAAGCTCGATTGCCTCAACCCCTGTAATCTTCCCCGCTTCCACAGTAAACCGCAGTAATGTACGAATCGTGTGCCAGCCGCTGTGCCCACAGGCGCCCGGATTCATGTGCAGAAACCCGAGATCGGGGTCGCGCATCACCTTGAGAATATGGGAATGGCCACATATGAACAGGTCAGGCCGGTCACGAGTGAGTATTTTCTTCACGTTGCGATCGTACCGGCCCGGATAGCCACCGATATGAGTCATGTAAACGCGAATGCCTTCGCACTGCCACGTCAGGTCGAGTGGGAGCCGGCTCCGCAAATCGCTGCCATCGACATTTCCATAGACACCACGCGTCGGTTTGAACGCCTCCAGCCGGTCGAGCACTTCGACCGAACCGAAATCGCCGGCATGCCACAGTTCATCGCAGTCGGAGAAATGCGCGAACAGGCTTTCATCCAGGAACCCATGGCTGTCCGAGAGCAGGCCGATGCGCACTCCACTATCCTACGTGGCGTCGACTCGGAACGCGCTCGACCTCGCAGGGGCGGTACGATGGGTGTTCTGACATACTTTGGGGCTCGCAGGTTAGAGTATTGATGTTTCAGACGCAAAAACGTGTCCTTGTTGTCGATGATGAGCTGAACCAGCGCACCGCTGTCGCAGGCATGATCGAGCGATGGGGCTTTCAAACGGCCACTGCCGCTGATGGGGAGGAGGCTCTCGCAAAGTTCCGGGAGTTCAGTCCCGACGCAATCGTGACGGACCTGATGATGCCCAGGATGGATGGCATACAGCTACTCGAACGCCTCAAAGACGAAGAGGGCGACCGGGCTCCGGCGGTGATCATGCTGACGGGCTACGGCGGCTTGGATACGGCTGTAACCGCGGTTCATGAACACGGCGCTTTTTGGTTCGTAGAGAAGCCCCTGCGGCCACGCGCATTTCGGGCTCTGCTGGATCGCGCAGTGGCGCACCGCGGCTTGACGCGGTACAACGACTGCCTCGAGCGGCAACTGACGAGCCACGGCGTCTTCGGAAAGCTTTCCGGCCGCACAAAGGCGATGCAGGAAGTCTTCTTCCTGATCCGGCAAGCCGGACCGACCCGTGCCAATATCCTGATCACCGGAGAAAGCGGAACAGGCAAGGATCTCGTCGCGCGCGCGATCCATGAGGCCAGCCCGAGACAAGCGGGTCCATATGTGGCGCTGAACTGCGCCGCACTGCCCGACACACTGATCGAGAGCGAATTGTTTGGACATGAGAAGGGCGCATTCACGGGCGCTCTGAACCGTCGGGCGGGCTGCTTCGAACTTGCGCACGAAGGCACCCTGTTTCTCGATGAGATCGGCGACATGCCGATCGGGCTGCAATCGAAGCTACTGCGACTGCTGGAGAGCAGACGCGTACGTCGTCTCGGCGGGGCCGAAGAGATCGATGTCGATGTTCGTTTGGTTGCCGCGACGAATAAGGATCTCCGCAAGTGCGTGCAGGAGGGTACGTTCCGGGAAGATCTGTTCTTTCGTTTGAGCGTCCTGAAATTCATCTGCCGCCTTTGCGCCAGCGCAAAGAAGATCTCCCTGAGCTTTGCGATGCAATCCTTAGAGACTTAAACGCGGCATACGGAACATCGACTGTCCATATCCATGCTGATGTCATGGGCATGTTTCAGAAGCACAATTGGCCGGGCAACATACGAGAATTGCGCAACGTTCTTGAACGCGCTCTCGTGATTGCCGGGGGCGCGGAGATCCTTACGGCCCATCTTCCACAGTCCATTCAAAATGTTGCTCCTGAACCGCCGCGCCGGTCCTACGGCGCCCGCCGAGCGTGACGCTAACTGCCGGAACCACCTTGGAGGACGCGGAACTCGAGATTATCCGCATGACGCTGGCGTTCACAAATAACAATCGCGCGCGGGCAGCGGAGGTTCTTGGTATCGATCCGAAGACCCTCTACAACAAACTAAAAGAACGCTCCGCGTGCATCGCGGAGTGAGGGAGATGCGCAGGCCTCGGCGAAGTTTACGCACTTGGCTGATCGCGCCGACCGCGGCAATCGTTACCATCCTGAGTGCCACTGGAGCACTGCTGCAAACCGACACGCTGGTCCGCGCATGGCTCGGCAGCACTCGTCAATTGAGCGAATTGGCGGCACGGCAAGTCACCGAGTTCGTATTGCTGCGCCTGGAAGATGTCGACCCTTCTCAAAGGCAGGCATGGTTGGCGCGGATTGACAATGACGCAAAACTCGGCGGTCTGTTGGAATCGAGCGCCTCCGGCGCGAATTCGATTGTGGAGATCTCGGTCGTCGATGCAACAGGACTTGTGCTGGCGTCATCGAACCGATCCCGTCCGGGCAACCCCGCCGCGCGAGTGCAGCCGCTCTCATCGCTGTTCGAATTGGAGGCGATCGCTCGCATTCGGGCGGTGTGGACGCTTGGTCGTGAGTACGAATTGCGTGTTCCGGTCGGGCTGAGGGGTGAAAGTACGCCCCTATTCGTTGTACAAGTCCTCGTGTCAAACGCTCTGCTTCGGGAAACCCTGATCCCGGGCATCCGGCGGATTGTAGCCAGTGCTTCCCTCGCCTATTTGGTGGCCTTGGCTCTGGTGTGGGTAGTGGCGGAAGTCACGAGGCGGAATCTGCGACGCATCGAGGACTTGATTGACCACATCGGCGATGACACAAACCCGCTGGATGACCGCACCCGACCCGCGCCTGCGACCACCGAGTTCGATGCCGTGGAATCGAAGCTGGCCTTGATGCAAGGCCGAGTTCGCGGCGCCTTGCACGAGGCGCAGGATTACCGCGAGCGCGTCGGAGCGCTGCTCAAGGCCCTCGAAGAGGCGGTCATCCTGTTTGAAGGTGAGCGTGTCGTGCTCGTAGCAGGGGCAGTCCAGAACCTGTTTGGATGGAAACCGGATGAAGTCAACGGGCGCGAAGTGGATGACCTGTTCCCGCCGAACGCCTCTCTGTTCCGGCTCCTGCGGGCGCGCTGGCGATCCGGCGAACCGGCCCATAACGTTGAAAGTGAATGGCCGATGGGCGCCGGAGTCCGCCGTCTGTCCGTGAACATCGATTTCATACCCGATGGATCCGATCCCCTAAGAACCTTGACATTGCTTAGAGTACGCGATGCCGAGGGCGCGACAGAAGTTGAATCGCAATTGCAGGTTGTCAGCCGCCTGGAAGCCATCAACCGTCTGACGGGGGGCGTTGCGCATGAGATCAAGAACCCATTAAACGCAATCGCCGCGCGCGTGGCTTTGATTGAATCCATAGTTGAGGGCGATGCTGAGGCCGAGAAAGAAGTTCGAGTCGTAGCGGACGAAATCCACCGGTTGGACCGTGTCGTTCGGACGTTTCTCGATTTCACGCAGCCGCTGGAAGTATCGAGGGAGGAACTCGATATTGGCGCACTCGCGGAGACTGTCGTGGAGGCCGTCGAGCCGGACGCCAGGAATCGTGGCATTTCGCTCCAGTACAGCAGCCAATCGAATATGGTGTGGGCCCGGGGCGATCGGGATCTGCTTCATCAGGCGTTACTCAACATCATCGTTAATGCAGTCGAAGCGACGCCTGCAGGAGGCGAGGTGCGGGTTGCCGCTTCCGTAAGCGATGGCGCGTGCAGGCTGCGTATCAGCGACACTGGTCCGGGTATTCCTGAACCTGTAAAGAAGAAGATTTTTCAGCTCTATTTCACGACAAAGTCGGGCGGCTCAGGCATTGGATTGGCAGTTGCTTATCGTAGCCTTCAGTTGCATGGCGGCGACATCCAAGTCGAAACCAAACTCGGAGAGGGAACCTCATTCGAACTCATCATCCCAGCGCTCCAGAAGGAGGCCGTCGCAATCGCATGACATCAATTCGATTGATCGTCGTGCTCGTGGCTGCTGTTCTATTGAACGGTTGCTGGTTCAAAAAGAAATCGACGCCGAAGCCGCAGGTTCCCGCGGCTCCGGCGCAAGCGCCGCGAGCAGTGCAGACACGTCCCACGCCGGCGGCGCCCAAAGCACCTGCCAAGCGGCGACCTACCGCATCCACACCGCAAGCGGCGCCGCCTGCTGCAATCCCTCCGAGAGCAGCAGAACCCCAATCCTTGAGCCGAATATTGAGCCCCGATGAGCGAAGCCGGTATCTCGACATGTACGCACGCAGTTCTTCGGCAGCCCGAGAGATCCTCAGCAGCCTAAAAATGCGTGAAATTCCGGCCGAGAGGCGCGAATCAATGGGTCGCATCCAGTCGTTCCTTGACCAGGCGCATGAAGCTCTGACCTCAGATTTGACTGCGGCCGCGCAACTCGCATATCGTGCCGAGGTTCTCGCTCGTGATCTGGCGAGATTGCTCCAGTGACGGTCCATCGAGTCAGATCGTGAGCGGCTGTTCCAGGCGGAACGTCAGCACTGATTCTGCAGGGATGCGGACCTGACGTTTGCCAATAACTGCGGCTCCCGCCACGCCCGCTCCCCCACCGGCGGCGGCTCCGAGCACGGCCCCTTTGCCGCCGCCAAGGAGCGCTCCCACGAGTGCTCCCGCTCCTGACCCTCCTCCGATCCAGGCCAGATTTCGCTTCTTGTGATCCGCGCTAGTCAAGGTAACGCTATTCGTATTCAACGGCACCTCGGCCCCATTCCACTCCATTCGGTCCAGGGTAAGGGCCACGACTGCCCTGCGCTTCAGCCGGCCTGAGGACGATGCATGCTTAACGGATCCGCGCACCACCGTTCCCTTCGGTAGCACCGTTTTATCGTCTACCGTCACCGGCGCAGATAGCGACGCAACGAACGAATCCCCAGGTTGGGTTCGATTCGTATCGATGGTGTGATAAAGACGAACTCTCAGAACCGTGCCTGCCGGAAGCGGTCGCTTCGATTCGGCCGGGTTCGCCGCGGGTGTGCTCGATGGAACTTCGTTCATGACCCGCGCAACGGGAGCCGTTGAAGGAGGCGCAGTGCACGCGCTCAGACCCAAGGCCAGAGCAGCTGTTATGGCAACTCGGTGACGCATTGACTTCAGTCTCTGGGCGAGTCACGTTGCAACCAGCATGCCGAACGAGTTTTCGTCCATTTGCAGCGCAATGAAGGCGGATGAATAAGCGTTAACTCTTTCGGTCGGGAGTTTGTCCCGACAAGGCTCAAACCCGGGGCCGGGAATTTTGCCCGGACGTGAAGTACAGGTCCGCAAACGCCAGGAAGGTTGGCTAGTTCGGCCCCGGTGTATGGATGCCACTATGCTGACGAAATGCAATGCCGGCAGCTACGAGCGGAGTTTAGATTGGCGGAAACTCGGCCGTACCCAGGTCCCTTCTTTCGCAAGAGCTTGTACACAGGGCCAGCCCCGACACCGGCCAGAAACATGCCTTTTCATGGACCCACCCGTCGCCGTCGATTGCGCCCGCGCTTATTAATACCGATCGGGGTACACACAAGCCGATGAGTTCGTGAGAATCGACCGGCATGTCGTTCCACTTCAACGGTCCAGCGTACTTCATAAAGTTGCCCGCCATCCCGTGGTACTCGTTCGCGGCTGGTACGTTCTCCACGAGCTCACCCCAGTTGCGGGGATGGAGTTTCACGCCGCCCGCCCGGACGAACTGATGAATGCGATCGCGAAGCGCGGATCATAGGCCAAGCCGACCGCCGTGGCTTTTCCATATCGCGAATGGACTTCAATGCCGACGCGCTTCGGATGCAGTGACTTGTCTGTTTCGAAGTAGTCCAGCGCTCGACTGGCTCCCCACGCCCACGCTCGCAATGCGCCCCAATCATCAAATGTTCGGCGCTGACCCCTGTTACCAAACCGATCATTCCCTGCGTAAGATCCTCGCCGTTGTCGGCTTGAACACTTGTCGGCGGGAGAATGGCAAAGCCCCACCCTTCGCGAGCACTTGCTCTTGCCACGTCGGTCCGGGAGAAGGCGGGCGCGGCGGTCCGCCGGGACGCGGCACAAAACCGAACTTCATGATTACGGGAAGCGCGCCGCCGCATTCGCGGGGGTGGTCAGTGACAGATGTCTGTCCACGATCACCTGTGGATCTCGGGGCGGCGCTGTTTCCACCACGCCGAGGCAGAAGTTACTTCCTTGCCGCTTTTCATCACGAGCGGATTCGGCAGGACCCGGTAAGGATTAGCTTAGGATTCGTCGTAGTTGGCGGCGTTTGGGGCGTGAGGGTGCCGGCGGCCGTTGGCTCCGCGCCGAAGTTCGGTGATGTGAAGGAGGCCCATTTAGACGCTGAAGGTCTTCTTGCGACGTCAAGTGCACGGGACGCGCTTGACCTTTGGCACGGCAGGCGGGGGGAAATGGCGAAACGAACCCAATCGACCCGAAAGATCGACGCGTGAGCATGGACCCTCCTATTTTTCATTCAAGCCGACAGAGATTGTGTTGCCGTCGGCGAAAGTCAGCATTTTCCGCATGCCTGCGGCGATGACCTCTTGTGCTCGGAGGCCGTCGCGATGCGTCACAGGAAACGGAGCGCCCGAACGACAACATTTCACAAATTCCGCCGCCTCGGCCTTGTACGCCGCGTCGAAACGCGGTACAAACTCAGCGACCAAGGAGGAATCGACACCGCCAGGAAATGCGAGGGTAGTGGAAGGCACGCCGCTCAGCCGCCGACCAAAGGTCTGCACGACGATCTCTTCCGGTTTTTGCGCAAAGTGGCCGATCTGAATCTGGCCGTTCTCTCCGAAAATAATGGTCTCCACGCGATACCCGGAGACATGATTCCGACTGACCTGCACGTGCGCGATGAGTTCATCAGGAAACCACATATATAAGAGAGCGTCGTCGAAGTCTTCCTGACAAGTTGTCAAACGGTGACTGTAGATGCGCGAGCCGATCGCGAGCACGGCCGCGGGCATGCGGCCCGTCAACCACAAGATTTCATCCACGTTGTGGATGGACATATCCGGCAGGATTCCATCGCTCTGATATCCGTCAGGGGCAGGGTTCGAATCCTCCAAGGCCGAGTAGATTTTGAACACCCGTCCAACCGCCCCCGATTGCGTTAGTTCGCGGGCATACTGAAGCGCTGCATCGAAGCGCCGCTGGAACGCAAGCATGAGCGCATTGGGGTAATCGCGATCGAGTTCGGCCGCGAACTGGCGATCGCCATCGAGCGTCCCGGTGAGCGGCTTTTCAAGCAGCACGCGGTGGCCAGCGCGGATCAACGTCGTCGCATGCTCGCGGTGCTTCTCTGTCGGTGTTGCGACAAAGGTTGCGTGGCAGAGATTCTCGGAGGCGAACTCCTCGACAGAGGTGAAGAGTTGCGCCTTACATCCGTGCTCCTGAGCAAAACTGACCAGTCGCTCACGATCTGCATCGACGAGCGCTACGACCTCGCAGGCGCCCTGTTTGGCTATGTCGAGCAGGTTTCGAGCATGCACTCGACCCATGCGGCCGAGACCGGCCATACCAATTCTTAGCGGTTCAGACATAGATGTTTATTGATCAGTCATGGAAAGCTGACTCGCGGATTCAGAGTTCCGCGAACTCGAACTTTTGACTCGCCCTGAGAACCTTTCACGAGTTGTAGGAGCATGGTCGCGGCCTGGCGTCCCATATCGGCCTTGGGCTGCCGAACCGTCGCAAGCGGCGGCTCGATGAAGGGGGAGATCGGCACGTCATCGAAGCCCACGATGGAGACATCTTCAGGGACTCTGATTTTCCTGGCGTGAAGGCAGCGAAGCGCTCCCATGGCTGTCATGTCGTTATATCAGAATACGGGTCAGGCGGTTGCGCAAGGCGAGCAGGGTCTGCATGGCAACCAGACCTCCTTCCGCCTTACCGTCCCCGCGCATGATCAACTCAGAGCTCAGTTGTACACCCGCAGCGGCGAACTCGTCTTTGTAACCCTACAAGCGATCTTCGTCCGATTGAAGGCCGTACTGATCACCGATATAACCAATTCGCGAGTGTCCGAGTTCAATGAGATGACGAACGGCCAGCCTCGCTCCGCCGCGATCATCGGTGGAGATCGAGTAGCCGAAATCACCCGGGTGCTGATTGTCGATGAGAACGAGCGGCACGTCCAACTCATTCAGCAGCGGCAGGTACAGTGCGCCGACTCGTGAGGCCATCACGAGTACTCCGTCAACGCGCCGTTCTCCGAATGAACGGACAAAGCTTATTTCGCGATCAGGATTCGCGTTGCTATTCGCAAGGAAAACCGCATAGCCTTTGGCTTGAGCTACGTCTTCTACACCGGCGATTCCTTCGGATACAAAAGGATCTGCGACCGTTGTCACTACGATGCCGATGGTTTGCGTGCGCTGTGTTGCGAGGCTTCTGCGCCTATCACGTTGCGCCTATACGCTTCACGTTGAACCTTGGCGCCCCTTACGAACCAGCGTTTCATTGGGTTGAGAAGTATGACCGCATCACGCAATTCAATCCCGAGCGCCGATCCGCTGGACTTCGCCGGCTTCGATGGCAATCCGCGCCTACTTCTATCCGAATGACTGGAATAACCTTGGTCCCGCATCGGACTTGCATACCGCATGACCGGCGAGACGGTTGTTCGATTGGGCTACGGAATGTATTTCTCGTCAGCGCCTGTCGCTTCGAATCCTGGAACGCCACTCGAGGCTCCGCTCCCATACGCGCGAAGTTTTGCGATTACGGCTCCTGCATTCCCGAATCTCCCGTCGTACGTTCTATCTCAATTCCCCGGTGGGTCCTCGGATTTCGATACAACTGGTCGAACCGCGGGTGAAAACGTTCACTTCGATCGGAATGCGAGTTCCCCTTACATGCAGAGCTAAAACTTCTCACTCCAACGTGAACTCGGACGGAATATTGCGCTCGACACGGCATATGCGGGCACCAAAGGCACGAAACTCTACACGCCTGGCACGAACCTGAATCAATTGCCGCCAGAGTTGCTCGGTCCGCCATTGCAGTTCGGCGGGCTCACTTCGCAGCAGCGCCGGCCATTTCCGGAGTTCCAGAACATCGCGTACAACACGTTCGGTGTCTCGTCCATCTATCACTCGCTGCAGGTAAAACTCGAGCACCGTTTCACCGACGGATTGACCTACTTACTGTCGTATACCTGGTCAAGGTCGCTCGACAACGGATCGGGACTGTTCCCAGGGGACAACCCAACTGTCAGTTCGTCGTTCCGAGTGCAGAATCCCTATAACATGGCCGGAGAGCGAGCGCTATCCGCCGACGACCAGGCGCATCGGTTGACCGCGACCTATACGTACGATCTGCCGTGGGGACCAGGCCGGGCAATGCTAAATAGCAATGTATTTGGGCAGAGGTTTTTGGCTCATGGCAACTTGGCGGCATCGCACTGCTGCGCAGCGGACTTCCGTTCGGTATTGACAGTACCCAAAACACAACGGATTCCCAAGGTGGCCGACAACGGGCGAATCGGATCGGGGATGGAGGCTTGAAACGGGACCAGCGTTCCCTGTCGCGCTACTTCGATACTTCAGCGTTCGTGAATCCGCCGCAGTATACCTTCGGGAATTCGGCGCGCAACGTCCTAAGATCTCCGGGGCTGGTCAACTTCGACTTAGCTCTTTCGAAGAACTTCTATGTCACCGAAGGTGTCCGGCTGGATTTCCGAGCCGAGGCGTTCAACCTCACGAATACACCTGCGTTCGGCTTTCCTGGAGCTACGGTAGAAACCTCTCAGTTTGGTGTAATCTCCAGTACGTTGCCCGGGACCGACGCTCGACAGATCCAATTCGCTCTGAACTGAACTTTTGAACTCAGAATCTCGCCGGTGAGACAAATCTCATCCGCGAGATGAGCGGAGTTCGTGAATCGTCTTTGTTTTCAATAACTTCTCTTTGGCCAGGCAACTGCATCCATCCGAGATATGATAGAAAACCACATCAACGAATCCGACATCGAAGATTATGTAGCCGGCATCCTGAATGAGAAGGAACGGCGGGAGATCGAAGCACACGCCTATCAGTGCACCGAATGCGTCCGCAGCCTGATGGTATCGGCGCTTTCGCTCCGAGTTCATCAGCGCATCCGCGACCTCCTGCTCGAAGACGACCTCTCGACCGCGGCTATCGTTTAAACTTCAAGCCCGGCGGACGACGGAGCACAATGTTAAGGAGTGCCTCCGACTTCTCAGCCAAAGACGAACATTCTCCTCCTCGCCATTGACGATGATCCGACATCGCTAGACCTTGTAGAGGCGACTTTGGAGCAAGAGGCTCTCGAGATAGTTACCGAGACCGACCCGGCAAGAGCGCTCGCAACGATTGCCGCCCGGCGGCCACAGATTGTTATCTCCGATCTGATGATGCCGGGCCTAACGGGAATGGATGTTCTGTCCGAAGTTGTCCGCTTGGACACAACCATCGAGGTCATCTTGCTGACCGCCCACTACTCTACCGAAGCCGCGGTAGAAGCCATACAGAAGGGCGCTTCCGACTACCTGAATAAGCCGATCGACACACGCCGTCTCCGCGAACGTGTCGATCAGATCATCGTGGAAGCGAGACGCCGGCTGAGTGCGAGCAGCTTAGATTCCCAACTTCTGCACGCCTACGAACGCCGGGGAATGATCGGCCGTAGCCCACTAATGCTCGAGGTCTTTGCGCGAATCGAACGAATCGCGCCACACTATCGAACAGTGTTGGTTACCGGTCCGACGGGTTCGGGCAAGGAACTTGTCGCCAGAGCCTTGCATCAGGCAAGTCCCGTTGCATCCGGCCCGTTCGTCGTCTGCAACGCAGCCGCTATTCCTGAAAACCTGATCGAAAGCGAGCTATTCGGTCATGTGAAAGGAGCCTTCACGGGAGCGACGCAAGACAAGGCTGGACTGTTCGAGGCTGCCCATGGCGGGACGATCCTGCTGGATGAGATAGGTGACATGCCACTCGCTGCCCAGGCGAAGCTACTCCGAGCGGTACAGCACCAGGAAGTCCAGAGGGTTGGCGCTTCCGGAACGCGGAAGGTGAACGTTCGGATCGTTGCCGCCACGCATCGCGATCTGCGGTCGATGGTCACGCAGAGAACCTTTCGCGAAGATCTTTTCTTTCGACTTGGCATGGTGGAGATTCGTCTTCCACAACTGGCCGACCGCAAAGAAGATCTGCCGCTGCTCTTACGTCATTTTGTAGACAAGTTTTCGCAAGCGTACAACAAACCCATTCACGGGTTTACACGTAAAGCCGAAATCGCGATGAACAGCTACTCATGGCCGGGGAATATTCGTGAACTGGAAGGCGTGGTCGGCGCAGCGGCGATGATGGCGGAACCACCTCTAATCGATGTGGGCGATCTTCCACCGCAAGTCACCTCCTCACCGGGCACGGCTCCCGGCGATGCTGATGGAATGAATTTGAATCTGAGCCTGGAAGAGATTCAAGTAGTTTATGCGCATCGCGTTGTGGATTCGATGAATGGCGACAAGGTGAGGGCTGCGCAAGTGCTCGGAATCAGCCGCGCAACCCTTTATCGGTTGCTTGCGAAGACTCCGCCACAGCCAAGAGACTGACTTGCGTTTTCAGATCCTTCTGCTAGCGTAAAAGATCGAAAGACATGCAGCATCCGACCATCCCTCCCGATGAAGTGAAGCGACTTGAAGTCCTCCGGCGATACGGCATCCTCGACACGGCTCCCGAACTGGCGTTTGACCGGCTTAGCCGGCTGGGCGCTCGCGTGTTTCAGGCGCCGATTGTGCTGGTGTCTCTCATCGATCAAACGCGACAGTGGTACAAATCCTGCTACGGCATTGATGTAAAGGAGACGGGTCGGGATGTGTCGTTCTGCGCACATGCGATTTTGACTGATGACCCGCTCGTCATCCTGGACGCATCAGCAGATCCACGTTTTTACGATAATCCGCTGGTCACAGGCGAGCCTCACGTGCGCTTCTACGCGGGCGCGCCTCTGATCGCGCCCGATGGTTCGCGGATCGGCGCGTTCTGCGCAGTGGATCAATCACCTCGGCGTGAGTTCACGCGTGACCAAGTAGAGATGCTCCGTGATTTCGCAGCGATCGTGATGGAAGAGCTCGAGTTGCGAAGGACAGCTCGCGATCTTGCTGAGACCGAGAAAGCGCTGCGCACCAGTGAGGATCGGTTCAATGCCTTCATGGATCACAGCCCGGCCTTGGCGTTCATCAAGGACACAGATGGTCGGATGCTGTATGTGAACAGCGCCTGTGAGCGGATCTGGAGTAGGAAAGCGTGCGATTGGGTGGGTAAGACCGATGCTGAGCTATGGCCGCCTGACGTCGCCGAGCGAATCCGAAAAAGTGATCTCGAGGTTCTGAGAGACAGGACAATCCTGACTGTTGTTGAAGAGGCTCCTGTTACCCAGTCCGATCTTCACCAGTTCCTCACCTTTAAATTCCCATTCACGGATGAGAGCGGCGTAACGTTTCTAGGCGCGATGGCCGTCGACGTAACGGACCGGTTGAAACTCGAGGAGCAACTGCGCGAGCAGACCAGGCGCGCGAATGAAGCCAGCCGGCTAAAGAGCGAGTTCCTGGCGAATATGAGTCATGAACTTCGGACACCGCTAAACGGCATCATCGGATTTTCGGAGTTATTAGCGGATGGCAAAGGTGGAGAGCTGACGGCGAAGCAGCAGAGATTCATTGGAAATATCCTGCTCAGTTCGAGGCATCTTTTGCACTTGATCAACGATCTTCTCGATCTGGCGAAAATCGAGGCGGGTAAGCTCGAGCTGGATCCGCGCGCCGTGTCGGCGAGCAGCCTGGTTTCAGAAGTAGCGGACTCCATGCGGTCGCTGGCCGATTTGAAACACATCACTCTTTCTATGCACGTGGACAGTGAAGCGGAGCACCTGTTCGTCGATCCGGCTCGATTCAAGCAGGTTGTGTATAACTATGTCTCGAATGCCATCAAGTTCACTCCCGACAACGGCTCAGTTACGGTGAAGGTTACACGCGATTCCAACCGTTCCGTGCGGCTCGACGTTTGCGATACGGGTATCGGCATCGACGCCGTCAATCTGCCGCGATTGTTTCAACAGTTCCATCAGCTAGACACGGGGGCCGCTAAGCGGTATGCGGGCACCGGCCTCGGACTCGCGCTGGTCAAGAGGCTTGTGGAGCAACACGGCGGGTATGTCGACGTCAAGAGCGAACTTGACGCGGGCAGTTGCTTCTCGGCGGTCTTTCCTGCAGCTTCGGCCGAGTCGGGGATATCATGAGACGGCGTGCCGTCTGGTCGAGCTCTCATCATTGACGACAATCCGATAAACCTGGAGCTTCTGGAACTGCTCATTGAAGCCGAAGGATTTGAAGTAACCGCAGTTACGGGAGCTGAAGAGGCGATGTCAGTTCTCGACAGATTCGTGCCAGAGTTGTTTATCGTTGATGTTCAACTGCCTGGTATGAGCGGACTGGACCTTCTCCGCGTGCTGCGTTCACGCCCGGATACCTCGAGAGCCTGCGCCATCATTGTTACGTCTTACGCGATGGACGCGGATAGAGAAAACGCCTTCGCCGCGGGGTGCGACGGGTATATCACGAAACCGATTGATACCCGCACGTTCGGAGCAGAGGTCGTGGCCATCTACACCGACACGCTCGCCCAAAACTCGTAGCGCCACTAGTGCGTCATGGCATAGAGTACATAATTCACACCGAGCCGATATGCCTCAGAGGCGAACCGCTCCGGATATTGTGGATCGTCCGCAAATTCCCAGGCGTCTCCGACATCCATATTGAAGCAGATCGCGATCACGATTCGACCCGTCTCGTCGGCAATACCTCGCCAGTGCGGCACGACGCCTCCCCGTTCATACCCTGGGCCGTGTACGACGTTAGCGCCGGGTATCTGTACCCGCTTGGTCAGGTCATAGACGACGTGGAACGCAGGATTGCCGTCCTCCAGCTCGCTCGCGGTCGCCGCAGGATAGATCTTCCTGACACCGGCCATGAAGTCTCTCCACTCACGTTCACCGTGGAAATCGTCGACCATCATGAAGCCGCCCCGATCGAAATACTGTCTGAGGCGAAGGGCATGGGCATCGGTCAAAACCCAGTCGCCGACCGCCACAGCGAATAGCCACGGATACTGGAAGATTTCATCGCTATCGATATCGATGATCTCCTCGATGGGTCGTGCATGAACCCGGGTGAGACGCTGCAAGCCCATGAGGAATTGGCGGTCCGATTTATTGCAATCGATACCCCACCGGCTATAGGACCACCCGTCTCGAGGCGAACGATAGCGCAAACGCCCCAGGACAAACTCCGTTTTCTCATCGGCATTTACAGGGTCGTCAATAGGATCCTGCATTTCGCTTTCATACATCGCCCACCGGTTCTTTCGCCAACCAGGAGCGGCGGTAACGATGGCACTCACGGTTATACCGGCCGCTATGAACCCTCCGATGAGTCGCCGTGAAGCCATGTCGCGATTCTACGATATTCTGAGAACGCGCAATGCGAAACACAACAACTCAAGTACCAGCGTCGAATGACGCACTCGGAGCCACGACTACGCGTGTTCGATATAGGGTGGTCGCGTTCGCGATGGCGCTCGCCGCTGTTACATATCTCGATCGCGTGTGCATCTCGGTGGTGGCGCCGAGCATCATGCGCGACCTGAACTTAAGCACTATCCAGATGAGCTATGTGTTCAGCGCGTTTACCCTGGCGTACGCGGTATTCGAGATCCCGACCGCCTGGTGGGCGGACCGTATCGGGAGCCGCGCGGTACTCACGCGCATCGTTTTGTGGTGGTCCGTGTTCACGCTTGCTACTGCTGCCGCATTCAATTACGCCAGTATGTTGATCGTCCGGTTTCTGTTCGGTGCCGGAGAAGCCGGGGCTTGGCCGAATGCAGCTCGCGTCTTCTCACGCTGGATTCCGGCTCGCGAGCGAGGCCGTGTACAGGGAATATTCTTTGCGGGCGCTCACTTATCCGGCGGACTGACCCCGATCCTCGTTGCATACATGGCGACTTTTCTACACTGGCGCACCATATTCATTGTCTTTGGGTGTGTGGGAGCGGTCTGGGCAGCGTCGTGGTATTACTGGTTTCGCGATGAACCCCGGGACCATGCGTCCGTCAGCCCGGCTGAACGGGACCTGATTGAAAGCACGCGCGGTCTTCCGGCAAGTCACGCCGGCTCCTGGGGCGATGTGTTTCGGACACGAAGTCTGTTTCCGCTTTGCCTTCAGTACGTCGCGAACACCTACGGTTTTTATTTCTTTATTACCTGGCTGCCAACGTATCTATCAAAAGCTCGCGGGCTCGAAAAGGCTGAGCTTGCAGTATTCGCCGGTATGCCGCTGCTGCTGAGCGTGGTGGCCGATATTACCGGCGGCATGACTACGGATTCGCTCACAAAGCGGTTCGGAATGCGTGTCGGACGATGCGGAGTCGGCGGAGTCGGATACCTGGTCGCGGCCGTGGCAATGATGTCATCAACACTGGTCGGAGATGGTCGTATGGCGGGATTTCTCATTGCCATCGGTGGAGCCGCCTCGATGTTCACTCTGGCTCCGGCCTGGGCTACTGCGATTGAGCTAGGAGGATCGAACTCAGCCGTGCTGAGCGCCACGATGAATACCGCAGGTCAAATCGGTGGGATTCTGAGTCCTATTGTGCTGGCCTACATCGTCGACCGCCTCGGCAATTGGAGCATGCCGTTACAGATTCTGGCCGGTTTGTACCTGGTGGCCTCCATCTGTTGGATCTTCATCCATCCGGAAAGGCGGCCGCACGCGTAAGTATTGCTTGCGGAGAGTCAGCCGGAAGGTATCAGTCACAATACCTATATGGCCTACCGCAACGACGGCAAGTTCCGCATCGGATTGGCGCAGTTCGCCTGCTCTCTTGATCCTGACGAGAATCTGGCCAAAGCGCTCGACAGCATACGAGAAGCGGCAAACAAAGGCGCCCAGATTATTTGCCTGCCTGAACTTTTCCGATCTCAATACTTTTGCCGCGAGGAGAACGCGGCGCTATTCGATCTAGCGGAGCCGATCCCAGGACCGTCAACAGAAGCCATTAGCAAAGTCGCGTCAGCGCATAAGGTCGCGGTAGTCGCATCGCTATTTGAGCGCCGTGCGCCCGGCCTTTATCACAATACGGCCGCCATCATAGACGCGGACGGCAAACTGCTCGGCATCTACCGAAAGATGCACATTCCGGACGATCCCCTTTATTACGAGAAGTTCTACTTCACGCCCGGTGATACGGGCTTCCTGAATTTCGACACGCAGTATGGGCGCATAGGAACTCTGGTTTGCTGGGATCAGTGGTATCCCGAAGGCGCGCGCCTCTCGAGCCTCGGCGGAGCCAGTGTGCTTTTTTACCCGACGGCAATCGGTTGGCATCCCTCGGAAAAAGAGCAGTATGGCGCTGCCCAACTCGATGCCTGGCGCACGATCCAGCGAGCACACGCTATTGCGAACGGGATCTACGTTT
Organism: Bryobacteraceae bacterium; assembly: GCA_963825845.1. Classification (GTDB taxonomy): domain Bacteria; phylum Acidobacteriota; class Terriglobia; order Bryobacterales; family Bryobacteraceae; genus DASQDN01. The sequence continues at coordinate 85,277 of CAWGVL010000049.1, forward strand.
GTGCCGTCAATCGCATCGGCTTTGAAGGGCCATCCGACAGCGGGCTGGAGTTCTGGGGATCATCGTTCATTGCCGATCCCTTTGGACAAGTCATCGCTCAAGCATCGGTGGACAAAGAAGAAGTTTTGGTCAGTGAGTGTGACACGCGAAAGATGGATGAGGTCCGCCGGAACTGGCCCTTTCTCCGTGACAGGCGCATCGATGCCTATGGTCAGATCACTAACCGGTGGATCGGTTGATGGCGTCGTTCCGAATGCCAGCCGAATGGGAACCACACGAAGGAACGTGGCTCGCATGGCCTCACGAGAAGACCGACTGGCCCGGCAAGTTCCAGCCAATCCCGTGGGTGTATGGCGAGATCATCAAACGTCTCAGTCGAGTGGAGCGTGTGCACATTCTCGTGAACGATGAGGAGGCCGAACGTCGTGCGCGGAAGGTTCTGAAAGCCGCTCACGCTGACTTACCGTCGGTTGACTTCGTTCAAATTCCGACCAATCGTAGTTGGACTCGGGATTTCTGTCCGATTTTCGTACGTGACGAGCGCGGGAAGCCAGTAATCACGAACTGGCAGTTCAACGGCTGGGCCAAGTACGAGAACTCGCAAACAGACGATGCTGTACCATCGCAGATCGCTTCCAGGCTTCGGATGAGGGCCGTAGAGCCAAGGCTCGGACGACGAGGGATTGTGCTGGAGGGTGGCAGCATCGATGTCAACGGAGGAGGATCGATGCTGACGACCGAGGAGTGCCTGCTGAGTGAAGTGCAGCAGCGAAATCCGGGTATCTCACGAGAGCAATACGAAGCCATCTTTGAGCAGTACCTCGGCGTCAGGCACGTGCTCTGGCTCCATCGCGGGATCGCTGGGGATGACACGCACGGGCATGTGGATGACCTCGCCCGCTTCGTCAACGCGAGCACTGTGGTGATCGCCGTAGAACAGGACAATGCCGATCTGAATTACGAGCCCCTGCAGGAGAATCTCAAGCTCCTGAAGACGATGACCGATCAGGACGGAAATAAACTTCGCGTAGTACCTTTGCCTATGCCTGAGCCCGTGTACTTTGCGGGACAGCGGCTGCCTGCAAGCTACGCAAACTTCTACATCGCGAATCGATTGGTTCTGGTACCGGTCTTCAACGACCCCAATGACTGCACGGCGCTGAATACGCTTGCGAAGCTATTCCCGGACCGTGAAGTAGTCGGGATCTATTGCGGTGACCTTGTGTTGGGGCTCGGCACTCTTCACTGCATGACACAGCAGCAGATCGGGTAGGAACGGTGCTGCCGAGCCGCGACGAGCATGCACGGCCGCGCTGAGCAGCGCCATCGCTCCTACGGAAGCAGCAACCAAGGCCGGATCTGCGCCTGAGAGCGTGATGAACTTCGTAACGTCGTTGTTCGGAGGAGCGATTGTGTGAACGCACGATGATACGAACCACGCAAGCATCTCGATGCCGGCAAAGAAGGATGCACAGTAGGTAAGGAAACCCGCCGGATGCGAACTTCGCAGGAGCATAAACGCGAACCAAAGGAGGATGACGAGGCCGGAACCGCCAGCCGCCACCATCGCCTGCTCGGGCGCAGTGGCCTGCCCCTCTAGGACAACGTGCGGCTTAAGGCTAACGAGGCTGACCTCAGTGACAGTTCGGCCCAATACTATGCCTACCAACGCGTGTCCGCCCTCATGCAGGGTTACGTATACAAACACCGCAACCAACGCGAATATTCCTCGCAAATACAGTTTGTTCACTTTTATACACATTTCATCACGTTGTCGTAGTGCCTTTCAAGTACGTACACAATAGAGAGGATGACGCGGGAACATCTCATGAGGCGAGCCATCAAGCTCGCGGCCGAGAACGTCCGGGCCGGGCGAGGTGGACCTTTTGGCGCCGTCGTCGTTCAGGGGCCTCACGTGATCGCTGAAGGGACGAATCTCGTCACATCAACGAATGACCCGACTGCGCACGCGGAGGTCGTTGCCATCCGACGAGCGTGTGCGGCGCTTGGAACATTTCAACTCAGCGGCTGTGAATTGTATACAAGCTGTGAGCCGTGTCCGATGTGTCTCGGCGCAATTTATTGGGCCCGACCCTCAGCGTTGTATTTCGGAGCTACGCACGTCGACGCTGCGGATGCGGGATTCGATGACTCGTTCATCTATCAGCAGACGCGAATGAAAGTTTCCGACCGGGCGATTCCGACGAAACAGCTACTCTATGAAGAGGCGAGATATCCATTTGATGTCTGGCGCAACCAAGAAGCGAAGATCCTCTACTGAGACTGCCGGTTGTCAGTTCGAGACTCCGGCCGTTTTGAACTCATCATCCTCTTTGGGGCTGTACTCCACAATCACTCGTGCATTCTTTTGCGGACCGCAGGTAAAGTTAATGGTCGCGGAATCGGAACTTGCAAGTTGAACACTGGCCGGATCGCGTATGAATAACGACATGCCGTTGCTTCCTGCGAAATTCGTGAGCAGCGCCTGTTTGCCAATACAGTCGATCTCTTGGAGGACTCCGCGAACCAGCTTCAATTCTTCGGCGGGCGCGGCCCGACCGACCGATAGCGGAGTCATCCGCTCCTGCCTCACCTTCTGGCCAGGTCCGTCGATGGATTCGAGGATGCTGTGGGCCTGCGCGATGTCGACCGCGGTTTTGGCATGCTTCTTTCCCGTCTCGAAAGCAGAGTAGGCGAGCACGAGAAACATCGAAGCAGCGCCATCAGGTGCAACGGTCCGAACCTGCGACAGAATTGTGTTCGCTTCGCTATACTGCTTTCGACTTGTACACAACTCGAACCCAAGCATCAGCGCGCATCCAGCCTAGATTGAGCTGCAGGGCCGACCGGAGGGCATCGAGCACAGTAGAATCGCCCTGTGCAAGCCGGGCATAGTCCTAATAGATCTTCCAACTCGTGGGCTTCAGATCGACGGCACGCTTCAAATACTCCTTTGCCTCCGTGGTTACGTTCCTGCCAGTTGAGGTATCCAATGGCCTCGTACACCTCCAAATTGTTCGGGTGATCCTGCGAGTCGTAAGAATCGCCGCTCGGCATCTTCTCGCCGGCGCAATCCCGTGAGCTTCGCCAGGGTCAGGCCCATTTCGAGATCGGTAGCCGGTCTAGGGTCCGGGAGCTGAACCTTCTGAACTTTCGTATCGAAGAGAACGCCTTTCAGTGAATTGCTTCGGTAATAGCTCTTCAGGTCACGATCCACGTCGGCAACGGTCTTTCCGAAGACACGCTGGAGAGTTCCTTCGGCGGAACCGGTGGCGGAAGTCTCCGCAACGAACTTACCGAACGCTTTGCCGTATGTATCCTCGCATCAGCATGTGGGTCAATAACCAGCTCTGCACGTAGAACAGACCGGTCCGATCCTTCTCGTTGTACTCCGGAAAATTCTGGGTGATGCGAACCATCGATTCAACCGTCATTTTCGGTCTCCCAACGAGTATCCTGCGCCCTTAGGGATCGCCCCGACGACCACCTTGCCTGCATAGGGGGGTGAGGGTCGAATATACCTCGGCGAGTCCCTCATGGAGCTACACCGGCAATGTCAATCCCGAGTGACGGACTAGCGGGTGCATATACTCATGAACAGTGACAGGAAAATGCTCCTGGCCGCCGACACTATCCATGACGATGTAATCACGCTGCCCCGACGAAATACGCGGCCGCCGTTGCACGGGAGGAGTGCGGCGTGTACTCCTTCCGATTGTTGAAGGCGACGATTGTCACAGGCAACCGAGTTGTGACCTGCTGAGATTTCACGCGCATCAAGAAATCACGAACCTGCCCGAATACTCGAGCATTCGGCGAGCATCTTTCTCGCCCGCTGTCGTATACAGCTTAAAATTTGGCGACGTAATCTTCAACTATTCAGTGGCTGACAAAAGAGGCGAAGCTATCGCGACAAGTACGATCGCGGCAAACCGCATAAATAGCGATTCAGCCAGAGTAGCATGATTATTACAAGAGCCTAAGCGCCCGATCTGCCGCTTTAACACCTCGATATTGCGCCTCTTCGAACACTGAAAATCCGCTGATATCCGAGTGTGCAAAGAGGATACGTCCGTGAGGTTTCGTTAACCGTCGCCGCGATTCAGAGAATATCGATCCAGGTACCGGCCGCGCCATCGCGTGACCGATACGCATGACATCGATACGTGACACGCAATCCCGGATATCCGGGTGGGCACGGGAAAGATCGTCGAGAATGTAATCTTTCCAGTATTGCCACGGTTTCTGCAATAGCATTCTACGATTCTGTTGCGGTGTTCCATCCGTCAGAGCTGTGTACCAAGTCCACACGGATCGATCGACGCGGGACTTTAACGTCATGTGCGTTGCCACGACGTATCCGAGTGAACGCGAGTCGTAAATCACGTTGTCCCAGGCGAGATCCAAGCCGCGCTCGACGGGCAGCCGGTCGAGCGTGAGATTCGCCGTGACCCAGGGAGAGTACTCGATCGAGATAGGTGGCGCGTCCTCCAGAAGGTATCTGGCGAGCATCGTTGGCGCAGAGAAGATGACAACATCGCACACATACTCGATGTCGGGTGTCAGGACGCGCAACTTACTTCCGTTTCTCCGAATCTGCACGACAGGTGAGTTCGTCCGCAGATAGTGTGAGAGTTTGGCCGTCAACCTCTTCACAATCCATCCGTTGCCATCCGGCTGAGTGATAGGACCTTTGTCGTCGTGATCGGCGTGTGCAGCGAAATAGTAGATGCCCGCCCAGGCTGAGACAGCAGACATGGCGCCGCCGTACTCGTCGCGACACGCGTAATCGATGTACCAGTTCAGATAGGACGAATCGAAGCCATTCTCGCGCACCCACTCCTGCATCGACATTCGATCCAGTGCCGAGGGATTCGCTCCGATCTCCATCGGAACGGTGAACTGACCGGATCGCTCGTGTTCGCGTATCACTTCCGTGAACCGCTTCATCTGCTGACGATCCTTCAAGGTCGTTCCCTCTACTGGCTCGAGGTCCTCCTGCCACCGTCCGTGTATATACAGACGCTCCTGCGGCGAGTAGCAGAGATAGCGCTCACTCCACTCGCCGTTCTTCAGCACCCCGAATTCCTCCATGAGTTCACGGACGAGCGTCGTATCCTTTGATGGAACCGGGATGTAATGCGCCGCCCAGGGAAACGGCGTAACCTCGTTTTCGCCCGATCGTGAGTTACCGCCCGGCTCAGCTTCCATCTCGAGGAGCACGAAGTCATGAAAGCGCTTTTTCTCCAGTCGCCAAGCTGCGCTCAGACCCGATATGCCGCGCGCCGACGATAACGACGGGTATTCCGATGGTCTGTTTCGGCGTCACATGGAGGGTTTTGTCACGCAGTCTGTGCCCAACCAAGAAACCATCATGTACAAACGAGCCGGTGACGGGCCGCGCAGCCTTTGCGCTTAGCCCTACTAAAGCCGCGCTCAAGAACTGCCGCCGCGTGCTCAATGCGCGATATCCTTCCACTCCTGTTCGTAATAACGCACGAGAACCTGGTCATTCAGACGGTTCGGCTCCGCATCGACGGGCGTCATATCGGTTGGAAAGCGAAACAACTCTGGGACATTCTGAACGGCAAGAAATTTGAGGCCTGAAGGAATGCTGACGGGCGGTTCATATGAGCCGGAGCCAGCCAGCACGAATCCCCACTCGCCGAATGAAGGCACGTACACGTGATAAGGCCACGTTCTCAAACCAGCTTGCTTCATGGTGTTCACAATGCACCAGTAAGACTGCCGTGCAAATAACGGCGACGTGCTCTGCACAACGATAAATCCGTTTGAACTGACATGCCGGGCCAACAATCGATAGAAGGCTGTCGTATACAACTTGCCGAGAGAGTAGTTCGTAGGGTCAGGAAAGTCGACGACTACGAAATCAAACATATCTTCGTTTCGGTCGAGCCACGGAAAGGCGTCGTCATTGATCACACGGACCTTGGCCGAGTTTAGCGAACCTTCGTTTAGTTTGACGAGCACAGAATTGCTGCTGAACAGCTTGGTCATCTCAGGATCGAGGTCCACGAGAGTGACTTGCTCCACGGATGGGTATTTCAGAATCTCGCGGACAGCTAAACCATCGCCGCCGCCGAGGACCAGTACGCGACGCGCCCCGGGCAATGCCGCAAGGCCCGGATGGACGAGCGCCTCGTGGTATCGATACTCGTCGCGCGAACTGAACTGAAGGTGCGAACTTAGGAAGAGCCGCAGGTCATTCTTCCATCTCGTCAGTACGATTCGTTGATACCTCGTATTTCTGGCGAAGATGACTTCATCGGCGTATAAGTTCTCATCGGCTGACGCGGCGATTGCATCCGCGCCAAACATCGCCCGCGCCCAACGCAATCAATACTAGAACACTCATCAACCGCAATCCCAGGGGTCGTCCCAGAGAATCGCGAAACAAAAAAGTGGACCACAGCGCGACCCCGGCATTGATGAGGCCAAACAGCAGAGCTGACCTTACCAGTCCCAGCCGTGGGACCAGTAACAACGGGAAAAGCAGCGATGCGCCGAGCGCGCCCAGGTAGTCGAACGTCAACACGTGAGCAACGAGGTCATGAAACTGGAAACGCTCTTTCAAGATTCGCATCAGGAGCGGAATTTCCAGGCCGACCAGAGTCCCGATGAGCAGGACCAGAAGGTACAACAGGAGCCGGAAGCTATCGGTCCACGCGAACGCAAGAAATAGGATGGACGATGAAAAGCCGCCAATCAGGCCGACCATCAGTTCGATGTAAATGAACCGAGCGACTAAACCACGCGCCAGGTATTTGGACAACCAGCTTCCAATACCCATGGCAAAAAGATAGCTGCCAATCACGGTCGAGAACTGAAGCACACTGTCACCGAGCAGATAGCTCGCGAGTGTACCCGCGATCAGTTCATATATGAGGCCGCAGGCCGCGATCAGAAATACGGAAAGGAACAGGACGACCGGCAAATCTAATGCACCGCGGCGGCGATAATGATACAAACCCCGATGGACATTGCGCCAACCATGATTGCCAGCGCCGTGTTGCGGTTCTCGCAGATTTCCCGCCAGAGATCGTACGGAGTGAGTTTGTCAATAACTATAAACGCGATGCTGAAGATCATGATCCCAAGCACCGCGTAGATGATCGCGTTCAAGATGTAGCCGGGGTGGAAGTCGCTCATTTACTTTCCTCCTGAATACCTGTGATAACTGCTGTAGATCGCCCGATACGCGCCGGGGTTATCGCGAATGGTCTTAGGAACTCCGCGGACGGTGCTGACGTCGCTGAAGCTGAAGCCGCGGTACGACAGCACACTCGCGGCGCCAATCAATAGAAGTCCATAGACTCCGAATAGCGGATGTTTGAACATCAGTCATCGTCTCCTGAACCAGACCGTATTAACGCGCCGTAATCGCTCTCAGCCCAGCGGCGATTCTCGAAGCTGAATGCCCGGATAGAGATCATGACTGGCGGGATAAGGAGACCGAGGAACCCCACAAAGAACCAGAAGTATCTCGGGCTTCCGCGTTTAACGATCACCTCGTAGCTCATGCTATGAGGACGTCCATCTTTTTCCATATCAGGTTCGACACGCAGATAATAGCGTCCTGCAGGTACTCCGTGCAGCGAAACATCACCGCTGCTTCCGCCCTCGGTCCACGAGCCATCGCTGTCGCGCCCGTGATAGTAGCTGATTTCTTTCCCAAAGTCATAGGCGACGCCCGTATCGTCGTTGATCAGCGCCAGCGCCATGTAGGCCCAGTCATTGTCGAGATTCGTATTGATACTAACTTCGACGTTCGCCTGGCCGCCCTTCAACTGAAAAATAGGAGTCACAAACGAGGGTTCGCCGGTTCCGGATAGAAAAGTGTACTTCTGCCGAAATACTTCTTCGCGTGGCGCCGCGATACCCACCAGGAACATCGTCGTCAGCAGTAGTAAGGTGAGCAAGAAAAACACAGCCCAGGCGCTACCCACACGTCCCTGATATGGAGAGGGTTGATTGGCATAAACTCCAATAGCCGCCGGAGGCGATCCCTTAAGCCCGAATGCTTTCCATACCTCCGCGCCACGGGTGTAAGAACCTATGGACCACACGACCTCGCCAGCCGTTTCTTCAGCTGAGATTGTTTCGGGGGGAGCAACATAGTCTTTGACACTTACCGTTTCTCCAACTCGTACCTGCCACGGGAACTCGCCCATAACAAAGGCCGTTTGGGCCTGAGCGGTTTGGAAGTGCGTGTATGTCTTCCCGCCGTAGATTGCCGCCTGCTTTGAGCCTTTGGTACTGGGCACTGGAATCGCCCGCAACGTGCGGATGTCGTTCCAGTGCCCGTTGTACTCCGTTAGATACCGATAACCCTTGTAGGGGTTGTAGAGAAGGTACTCGGCCCACGAATACACGACTCCATCAACGGTAATCGAGCGGATCTGGAAACCGATGGCCTCATACTCACTAGTCGCAAGCTTGCCGCGTGTACCCAAAGGGATCTTCGGCTGATAGCGTTGTTTCCCGGCGAATTTCTGAAGAATCTGGAGCGACGGAGTGCTTGCATCCAGGACGGACAGACATTGTATGCACACGGCATTCAACGTCCGTTCAAACTTCGATCTCAACAGTGCCTCCGCAATTGGGACACTCGAGCGTGCGGACCATCAGGACCAGCCTTCGATTCGCTTGAGATTCTTGAAGCGCAGGTCCTCGAATTCGAGAGCCTCGCCTACGAACAGCAACGGAGGCTCTTCACTGTAGTCGATGGTCGCAAAGTGTCCGTCTGCCGACCGCATATCGGCAAAGACCACCTCGTTCTTGCCCCAGTACTCGAAAGGCAACTCCCCTTCTACGCCGGAGTAATGCGCCCGAGTGATCGAAGTCACTTCAAGCCTGATGTTATCGACGTTCTGAGTCCATCCTCGCGGCAGATCATGCGCTGGCGGAACGTGTGGCGGCAGAGGCCTGTTGAATGATACTGCGTACTCAAGAGAGGCATCTGATAGCCATCCGCTCGTCGAGTCGCTGAACATCAGATGCCATTCATTCCACCGGCCCTGCTCGTACTCGTAGAGAATACGGCCGATGACCACAAAGGGCCTGTTCCGATAAACGCCTTCGGTAGCAATCTGGATCGGTGATGGGTCTTCGGGCAGGTCGGCAACGACGCCAACGGACTCGAGATTCACATCATGCCGCACAAGGATGGAGCGGCAGTATGGACACACCGTCTGCACGGCGCTTGACCACTGGAATTTCACAGGAGCCCCACAGCTCGGGCAGAACTCGTTTCTCATGGCTGGTAGGGACGGTCGATGCGGCGGACGGTAACAGTTGACGCCGCGAGCATCTCTTTCAGGCGAGCATCAAACTCCCACTCGGATCTCGGCTTGCAACAGAACAGATTGAAGCACGCTGAACGATACTCAGGGAACGTGTGGCAGGCCAAGTGCGACTCAGAAAGGAGCGCGAGTCCTGTCACGCCACCAGCTCCGGGGAACGTGTACCAGACGGGATCTGCGACCGGATGCAGTCCAACTTCAGAGATGATACGAGCGAACACCTGCTGTAAACGTGTAGTATTTCGTAGGAGTTCGTCGTCGCATCCGTGGGCCTCGACTACCCACTCGCATCCGCCCGTCCGTTCCAACGCTACTGCTGCTGTTGCGTTCCACATTCGGGACAGAACTTGGCCCGCTTCGGGATCGACTTGCCGCATTCGAAACAGAATTTTACTTCGCCGGCCGGAGTGGCCGTCGGCGGCGGGCCGCCCACTGGAGTTGGCGCGCGGTGTCGGCGAGGAGTGGGGCCCTGCGGCGAAGGCCCGCCGGGTTGGTCCGGACGCATGGCATTCATCATCTGTTGAGCCATCGTGAATCCGGCGCCCAGGCCGACTCCGGCTCCTGCCAGTCCCCCACCTTCATTCGCCGCAGCGATTGGCATGGATTCGGCAACCTGGAATTGAGTGTACTTTCCCATGTCGCCGATCATATTCATACTAATGCGTTGATCGAGGCGCTTCTGCAGTTCCTCCGGAAGAGACAGGTTTTCGACAACGAAGCTGTCGAGAGTCAATCCAAGGTCCGTAAATGATGGACGAAGGTGCTCGGCGATACGCTGCCCGAGTTCAATCTGGTTCGCAGCCATGTCGAGAAATGGAACCTGGCTCTCGGCGAAGGTATCAGACATTCGGCCGACGATCGTATTCCGGAGTTGACCCTCTATGTCCTCGACGCGATACAGTTCCTTTGTTCCGCTGACTTTTGTGTGGAACGTTCGAGGATCGGTCAGCCGCCACGAGTAGATGCCGAATGCGCGAAGTCGAATAGCACCGAAGTCCTTATCCCGCACGGTGACGGGTTGTGCGGTGCCCCAGCGCTGGTTCGTTTGCAGCCGTGAAGAAAAAAAGTAGACATCGCTCTTGAATGGCGACTGAAACATCTTGTCCCAGTTCATGAGGTTAGTCAGGATGGGCAGAGTGTTGGTATTCAGCGTGTAGAGACCCGGCCCGAGGACGTCCGCCATTCGGCCCTCATTGACAAAGCCTGCGAACTGAGACTCGCGAACCGTGAGTTTCGCTCCATTCTGAATCTCCATGTCGCGCATCGGAAAGCGCCACGCGAGTATGCCGTCCTCCGGTTCAGTCCAGTGGATGACATCGATAAACTGCTTTTTGATGAAATCACGGATGCTCATGGTTCTGCTCAGTAATTGAGTATACGCAAAGATTGGAGGTTTTGTTCTGCCTTATGTATGATAGATACATAGCCCTGAAGGCGCGGTAGCCAAGTGGTAAGGCAGAGGTCTGCAAAACCTTTATTCGGGGGTTCGATTCCCCCCCGCGCCTCCATCAAAACAAAGCACTTCAGCTAATTCCAATTCCCTAAGACACTCGGACAAACACGGCGAATACCGGACGAAGCGGGGTATTCACGTGGGACAAGTGTACTCGGACAAACCGAGGACTAAGGTCGGACAAACTCCAGGAGCGTCTAGGGACGACTTCCGCAAGGATTGGGTACCATTCCCTGATCGCGAGCAGTCGTACACTTGCGCACTGCCAGCGCGAGCGTGAGTCCATCGCGTTCGGACGCGGTGACGAGGAGCAGTGGCGCAAGCTGCCCGTGCAAGAAGTCGTTCGAGCCGTTGAACAAGATCCACGTGTACTGCAGGACGGATGGCCGGCACCGAGAAATCAACCGCCGCCGCCGAGAGCGGCGACACCGCAGGAAGGCGGCGAAGTGAGAGCGTCCGAGCAAGCCGCGATCGGAGGGCCTTGGAGACCGCGCGACGCATCGCCGTGCTGCGAGGCGCGCGAGTCCACGGGCGGCACTTCCAGACACGAATCACGAGCTCCTGGGAGTTGCGCCACGAGACGGACTTCTCGGCGGGAGCCCTGTTTAGCACCGCATAGTTTGAAACGTACTACTCGGTCACCGTGCAGGTGATCACGATTTTGATGGAGGCACGATGCAATCAACAGCAGCAACAACAGCCGTCGCTTTGCAGCGCACGAGGAAAGGTCATCAACTGGGAGGCCGCCGGATATGTCGCCGTGCGAATCGACGATGAGACTCAGCGCTTGCAGCTCGTTGTTACTGTACATGAAAAAACGAACAGTCCAGCACTTGCGCGGAGAGATAAAGATGAGAAGAACCACCCAGTAACTACATCCAACGAGTCATAGGCAACTCCAAAGCCCAAGCCGCTGTTTAGCGTCTTTGCCTGCGAAATAGTACAAGGAGGGCTATGGTTGCGAAACCAGCCATCACGAACGAGCGGGCTCCGGAACGGGAGTGGGCGTGCCTAGAAAGAGAATTGCCCCCCGGGCACATCTGCAACACCAACGATCTGGCCCACGTTGTTGATATCTCTTATGCCCGTATACAGCGCACCGGGAGCGCTCAAGATGCTAAAGGCGACCAGCCGTAAACAGAAAAGACTGGCCTGAGTTCCCCTGATCATCGGAGACGCTTCCGACAATATCTCCCGCATCATTGTTCCCAGTCGCCGCTGCGCCAATCGCTCCCGGCGGGTCAATTCTGGTGAAACTGCCGCTGGCGTATCTCATCGCGTGTCTCGTACCGCCACCCTTCTGGTGGCGGCCCGTCGTATGACCCGACTATCCGTCCCGCATTATTGATTCCGTTGCCAGAAGGTACAACATGCAAGCGGGTCGGAGGAGGCGTCGGGTATTCGTCTTGAAAATTGCGAATTGTATTCAAAACTACCTTGTGGCGTAATTGCGATAATTACGCCGGCATCGTTAATGCCGGTGGGCTGGGTACTCCGACGACCCGGCACGTCTATAGTAGTGAAATGACCACCTCGTAGAGGAAACCGTGCGTGCCACGTTCCGTGTTACCAGGCGGAAGATACCATCCTACGACTTGGCCACGGTTGTTTAGGCCTGTCGCCTGCGTCTGCACCGATCCTGGCGCATCTAAATCTGAAACCGTTCCCGATAGATCCCAGAAAGCCATGTAGCCCCTTGCTGTCGCCTAAAATCCAACGATCTGACCTATATCGTTCATCCCGTAAGCGGAGGTAATGTCCGCGCCAGGAACACTAAAATAAGTAAAAATGAACGCAGGCACCCTGACCGAGCGCCGCTGAGCCGAGGAAGCAAACGCCTACTAGGAACAAGTTTTGAAGATCTTCATACGCACTCCACGACATTGACAAATCAATTCACGTCCGCAGTTTACAATCCATACAGCATTTTGAATCCTCTGCGGCATTCGGATTGAGCTAAGGCCGATTCTCGTATCAACAATTAATACATTTCGCGGGGCATCTACTGACACGTCACGGGTGAAAACGGCCCTTCTCGGCACTCGTGTTCGTTACGACATCCGCTGCGGCAAGCTGCAAGTTTGCCCAGACTGCTCGGCTGCCTTCCGCGCGACCAAGGAGAGCAAAACTTGACGGCACTCACGCTCGATCCAGCCGATTACATCAAGTCTGAGGATGTCGCCGGTTCAGTGTGCGCGGCCGGGAGTACCGCCAAAGCACAAGTTTGGACGCCACGCCACAAAAACAAGAAAGAAGCAGAGGCTATTGAAGCCCGTGCGAAACTAGAAATCCTCGCTGGCTTCACGGTAGCCAAGCCGGAGCGAAGCACCGCGTTTGCCGTCGTCGCGGACGAGTTCCTTGCGTGGTGCTTCACAACCGAGTACCGCTCTAAGTGGAACACGGCAGCTCGTATCCAGATCAGCTTTCAATCGATGCTCGTCTTCTGAGCCAATAAGCAGGTTGGCGACATCGACGAGAACGCCATCGAGGGTTACAAGACGTGGCGTCCTCACCCAGCACGGCGTTCGGGACGTAACACTGCGTCACGACCTGCGCGCCCTGTCGGTGTTCTTCAAGAAGTTCGCGATTCACAAGAAGCTGGCGCGGTTGAACCCAGTCGATCAGGTGAGTAAGCCGAGCGATCAGGACCGGGTGAATTCACGTCCTCAGTCACGAGGAAGAGGGAGCGTACTTCGCACACGCCCGTGGAACACTCTATGACTTCGCAAGGATCATTCTGCTACAGGGCTGCAGACCGGATGAGATCCTGAGCCTACAGCGGTCTCACGTCGACATCGAGACCGAGACACTTCGCATCGCAGGCACGCGACTCGGTGACGGCATCCTGCCGCTGAGGGCGGCCACGTCACAAAGCTGAACGCGCAACACGACCGCACATGCCAGGACGCGGAGGTATCGTTCTGCCTGTATGACCTCCGGCACACCTGGCTACGAACGCGTTGACGCAGGCGAAGATGGATGTCGCGACCGTGGCGGCACTCATGGGACACGCCACGCCGACGCATCGTGCTGAAGCATTACTTCACCCGACTGCGGAAGGTAAGCGCGCGGCAATGAAGCCTTACGAGGCACAGGCGAAGCCGCTTCTCAGGCGGGTAAAGTGACCACCAAGGATGTTCACGTTGGACAAGTAACTCGGACAGAAACGGATAACTCCAGTCTTATGAAATCAGCGAGCATCAGGGCGAAGGTCCGCGAACCTTTATTCGGGGGTTCGATTCCCTCGGCGCCTCCAAAAACACCTCAAAAATCTAATGCTCACTCCTGGTGGCGCCTTGAACGAGCCGCGCCGAATTCTGCTGTCTGCTGATCGGGCCTTCGCCGATGTCTGTCCAGGGAAGCGGCCGGGGCCGTCGGGTCGTATAACCGGGTCGCGTTAGCGAACTGATCGTGGGCCGTTATGTCATTCACGAACGACCACGAGAATACATGCGGGTAGTAATCCAGGACGGCTGGAGGGCTAGCGGGCAGTGGAGGGCGGCAAGGATTGCCGTCCTCCTGGAAGAGCTAGTGGACCGAGCGATCGGCGGGCTCGAAGCCATCGCAGCCGCTGATAGGCGTGACTTTCAGGTGCAATGATGCGTGCCGCGGGTGACCGCAGTCGTCGACTAAATCCTCTGGAGCCTCATGTTGCGTGCGGATCTGAGCAAGCTTTTTATCCGGCTCATGGAACTCGCCGAAATGAGTGCACAAACCGCACTGGCCTGGATTCACGTGTATCATCCTCAGTACCTCCAAGAGTTAGAGGCTCCAGCCACGTAAACTGTTTGCGCCCTATAGGAGTTTTTTAGAGAGCTTTCGCTCGACCATAGAGCTACGGTATTTAAAGTAGACCCACTTTGGCGAATGAGGCTTAGACCTCCGAGCCTTAGATTCGGTCTTCAATTCCCAATCGCACGTACAGTCTGCTTTCCCGTTTCCGTGTGATGCTCCGAGCTGACCACTAGCCCACGCTCATCGAACAGATTGATGTACCACGCTGTCGCGCCAGGCGGAACGGCGGCGGCCACCCTCCGCCGCTTTGTATCCAGTTCAGCCGGCACGCTTTCCCACTTTCGATCCTGCCAGCGTCCTTGGTCGTTCGTGTAGTTTAGTTCTGCTCTGACCACCGGGCCTTTAGCCTTATATTCCACAACGTTAGGAGCGATCTCGACAATACGTGCCAATGGAGCGCCTTTTCTGAGAATCGACTCGGCGTACGCGGCAATCTCTTCCGGAGTCGCGCCGTCGGGATGATTGTGTTTCATGCGGACACGAATAGCTAACGTTCTCTGGCCTCGAGCCAACCGATAAGACTTCTGCAAAGACGGAAGTGGATATGCGAAATCATTCGTACCCGTGACCCAAAGCGTTGGCATCCGTGAATCGGGCAGATACATCGAAGGGTCCCACAGGGAAAGCCACTTCTTCGCTCGTTGCGGCCCTAACTTCGCGAAATCTTTGAGCCAGGCGGAGTCCTCTCCCAGGAAACCGCACCCGTAAACGGGAGCTGCGAATCGGAATCGCGGATCCACACCGGACACGATACTGGTCAGATAGCCGCCCCATGAGATCCCGGTCACGCCTATGCGCTTAGCATCGACCTCGGGAAACGAACGAATGAGGGAGTGCGCAAGGACTGCTGCCGCGACGGCGTGATAGCTCCACTGGTCAGTGATCGCTTCGTCGACGCTTTCGAAATCACCCCAACCGGCCGGACCCCCATACTCATGACGTTTTCTGACCGGAGCCCACAACTTGCCATCATCAGCTTTATCAGGAACTGTACCAACCGTGTCCATCGCGATGGCTGCATAGCCGCGCTTATTCCACAGCCGGACCCACTCGGCAAAAGCCGTGCCACCGCCGCCATGGATCAGCACCATAGCAGGAAGCTTCTTCCCTTCAGGCGCCCCGTAGTAGGCGAAGACACGCGTCGGTTTTCCCTTCCAGGGAACAGATTCGAAATACATCGCGCGAACACCCCGCTCCGTTGTTTCCGCCGGGTAAACTTTCGGTGGTTCGGAGAGGGTTCGAATGTTCCACGGCGAAGCTGCGAGGAAAACGACGGGACGCCAGGAGCAGGAGGACTAAATTCATGCAAATCGAGACTCTCACACTTTCAACTCGAGCAGCAACTGAAATGCGTCCTCACAGGGTGATAGTATGCTCCGGGATGCGCCTGCTCTTGATTGCGTTCGCCACATTGCTGGTTTCGTGCACGGAGAAACCCTCCGCGTCCAGTGAAACAGACAACTCACAGCCGGAAGCTTCGGTCGCAACAACTGTCGCCTTTACTGAGGGTCCGGCACAAGGCCCGGATGGATTGATCTATTTCACCGACGTAACGAACAACCGGATATTGCGGTTTGATCCCTCAACACGGAAGCATGGCGTCTTTCGGGCGGATTCCAACCGCGCGAACGGATTGCTTTTCGACGGTCAGGGCCGATTGATCGCCTGTGAAGGCTCTGATACCGAACATAACAACCCGCGCGTGACGAGAACCGATCTAAAGACCGGAAAAATCGAAGTGATCGCTTCCAACTTTGAGGGCAAATCATTCAACGGACCGAACGACGTGACGATCGACTCGCAGGGACGGCTGTACTTCACCGATCCAGCGCCCGACGCTACCTCGCAAGCGTCCGCCAAGCCTGCGAACGCAACTGGCACACCGGGCGTATATCGCATCGACACGGACGGTCGGATCACGCGGTTGCTAGCGGGTCCAGACACGGAATGGCCGAATGGCCTCGTGATCTCGCCAGGCGACAAGACGTTCTATCTCATCGAGGCGAACAAAACGGAAGGTGGTACGCGAGCGATCCGGGCGTTCGATCTTTCTCCTGACGGCACGCTCTCAAATCGACGAGTACACTACAACTTCTACCCCGGACGCAGCGCCGATGGGATGGCCATCGACTCCGAGGGCAACATTTACGCTGCCGCTGGACTGCACCGGCGCAGGGGCACGCACGAGACGTTGGACACTAAATGCGGCGTACATGTCATCTCTCCGCAAGGCAAGTTACTCCGCATGATTCCCATACCGGAGGACACGATTACAAACACGGCCTTCGGGGGTGCAGACAATAAAACGTTGTACGTGACCGCCGGCAAGACATTGTTCCAGATTTCGAACACGATCTCCGGTCTTAATCGGTGAAGGCGAACCTCACTGCGCGGAACGAAATGTGAACTTTACAGCTCTCTCCGCGCCCGTGCTGACCGTAATGTTCTCGGTCAGTTCACCGAATGTTTCGTGCCAGGCAGCGATGGTGTAGTTTCCGGGTGGAACCGCGGTCCAGGCGAACTCGCCTTTCTCACTCGTAACGGCGAGATAAGGATGATCCAATACGCCGATGTACGATCTCATCCACGAGTGTACGTTGCATTTAACAGGAATCATTACTTCGGGTCGGACAAAACGGCGTACAAGATCCGGAGCTCCGGGAGATTGTTGTTGGTTCCACTCCCGATTGTTCTGCGGGTTCGGATGGATGTTGTGCGAGACGGGATCGCTGTTCTTCACCGTCAGAGTCTGTCGAGCCTGAAGCGCGATGACTCGTGGAACAAACATACATCCGCGCTGATCCAATACGACTGCTTCTTTCGGCGCTTCGAAGGCCTTTCCTTCTAGGCCGGACTTGATGTAGACGAAGACGTTTGCGAGTCCGCCATCCTTCCCGACGGCAAAACCCGACCCATCTACCGGTTTGTCGTGCAATTTTTCACAGGCTGCTTCCGCGTCCATCGAGATCGGCTTCACCGCGGGTCTTTTTCCGGCGAAGGAGACTTTTCCTTTGATGTTGCCTGCTGTCGCAGGATCGACTTTAAAATATCCCGGCTCGACAGGCTTTTTAGGAGCTTTCGCATTCTCACCGCTGCAGCCGAACATCGCAATGCCGCAGATAGCCACCACAACATGCTTCATTTGGCCGCCTCGCCAGAAAGGGACTCCAGAAACGCGACAAGGTCGGAGCGTTCCTGCTGCGTCAAGTGAGTCAACGGCTTGATCTGCTGATCCAGGAACTCGTTCGAACTGCCACCGCCGACGTAGAAGTCAATAACCTCTTTCAAAGTCTTGAGACTGCCATCGTGCATATACGGCGCAGTCTTCGCGACGTTGCGCAACGAAGGAGTACGAAAGGCGCCCTTGTCCTTATCTTGCCTCGTTACTTCGTACCGCCCGAAATCGGTCAGTTCACCTTCCGGGCTCAAGCCCACACCCAGGTTATGGAACTTACCGTCGGAAAACAACGCATACCCGGCTTCAATCGTGTGGCACACGGCGCAATTCCCCTTCTTAGGATCGCGAAACACGGCAAGACCGCGCTTGGCCGAATCGCTGAGCGCATTCCGATCCCCAGCATACTGATAACGATCGAATGGAGAGTTGCCGCTCAGCAGCGTTCGCTCGAAAGAAGCGATTGCCTTCGTAATCTTCGCCATCGTCGGCCGGCCGGAACCGAACGCTTTCTCAAACATCGGGCGGAGATGATCACTCGCGGCGACACCACGTTCGATACCTTCCAGTGTGTGTCCCATTTCGAGTGAGTTCAGCATGGGTCCTGAAACCTGAGCTTCAAGGCCATCTGCGCGCCCATCCCAGAACTGCAATTTGTTGAATGCCGCGTTCAGAATCGTCGGCGCGTTCCGGGTACCGAGTTTGCCATGGACACCGGCGGAGACACGACGAGGATCGGCGAACCCATTCTCCGGATCGTGACAGGTTGCGCACGATAAAGTGCCATCCACGGACAGGACCCGGCTGAAGTAGAGTTCCTTACCAAGAGCGATCGTTTCCGGAGTGGGTTGGTTGTCAGCAGGGATTTCCAAAGGCGGAAGTCCGAGCGGCGAAGGGATTGCGACCGGCGTACCCTTCGGGTTCGAGCTACTGCACGAAGACAACAACATCATCGACAACCCGAAGATCAAGCCTCGCATCCGCGTTACTGCGCGACCGTGATTACACCCCAAGGGCGCTCTCCGACTTTGATCCGGCGGACCACGGATTGAGTGGCAACATCGACGACGGACACGTCATTGGAGGGCCCATTCGCAGTGAACAACATCTTGTCGTCCGGTGAGAGGGCCAATCCCCACGGCCGCTGGCCCACTTCAAAGGACGATATGACTTTCTCCGCAGCAGTATCCAGCACCACAACCTTTTTCCCGCGGCCGGTACTGACGTAAAGCCTACTGCCGTCCTTTGTCATCGCCTGACCCATCGGCTTTAGATCGGCGTCAAGAGCGATAGAGCGAACCGCCTCCTGTTTCACCGCGTCGATAACCGTCAGTGCCGCATCGTTTTCGTTGGTGACGAACGCTTTCGATCCATCGGGCAGAAACGAGATGGATCTGGGCCGCCGGCCGACTTTGATGGTCTTAATGACCGAGGCGTCCGCCGTGTTTATGACCGTGACGATGCCGTCATTCTCGGACGTAACGTAGACGAACTTCCCATCGGGAGTGATTGTGACTCCTTCAGGTTCTTCGCCGGCGGGCACGGTCTTCAATACGTTGCCACTCGCGAGATCAATCACGCTGAGTCCAGCAGCATCTTCATTCGCCACGTAGAGGAAACGACCGTCCTTACCGATAGTAAACTCTTCGGGATCAGATCCGCCAAATAGTTTTCGGACCACTTTTCTTTGGCTCAGATCTACGACACCGATGCCATCAGCACTCCGGTCCGGAGGTGGCAATGTGCTCTCATCTACTCCGGGAGGCGCGGCCGGAGAACCGCTAAGCGCAACGAAGATATTTTTTCCGCGCGCCTCGATACCACGTGGCCTTTTCCCGAGTTCTATTCTGTCGATAGGCTCGGATTTATTCGGATCGATAACACTCAGGTCACCGGAGCCCTCATTGGTGACATACACCAAATAAGGCGGCTTCGAGGTGCCACCGCAACCTAACAGTGCAATCGCGAGAGTAACGAGAAGCGTGACCTTAGAACGCAATCCGGTCCTTCTTAGCGTCGAGTTTATCGGCATCAAGTCCAGGAACTTTCTTCAGATCTTCTATGCTCTTGAAGTCTCCGTTTTTCTCGCGATAGGCGATCAGCGCTGCCGCCTGCGATCTCCGAAGAGTCAATCCCGACTCCAACTCGATCGCCGTAGCAGTGTTGACGTTCACTCGTGGCACTTCGTCGGCGGGGAAATGTTTACTCAGATAATCAAGAACTGTCGCGTACTCTTGTTCCGTTGACTTCATTCCGAACGCCACCATTTTGTTCATGGTCGTGTGCCAGCCGTCTCGATCCTGCCGCAGGGAAATCGAACGCGCGACCTCATGGCACTGCTTGCAGAGCTTCATCGTTTCGTCGCGGCCGGGACCTTCAGGAAGCTGCAGCTCCTGCGCCGACACGATCGCCAACGATAACAGACTGAGGAAAACGCGACTCATGCTCTTATTTTAGTGCTCGATCGGAAAACTGAACACGTATTGCGTACCATCCTGCGCCGCGAGATAGACGCGACTGCCACCGGCGGACAATCCGCCTTTCTTAACGAAAGACGTAATGGTCTGTCCGCTGTTCCACAATTCTTTGCCGGTGGCGGAGTCGAGCGCATAAACAGTTGCGTTCTGCTTGTCATTCCCGCGGGAGGCAGCAAAGACAACGCCGTTGACAACGATTGGTGTCAAGGGTGAAACCATATCGCGTGAGACCCACCCGGACTGCAGCGTCGGCGCACCATTCTGCTCCACGACTTTCCACGCCGTGATGGATCCGGGTGTGGGAGCGAGCACCCATCGTGTTCCGGATGTATCCTGCCAACTCGCCAGCGCTCCAGCTTCGAAGCCCTTGCTGGATGGTGAGGCGGGGGTCGTCGCGAGCGCTTTAGCCATGTTTGCCGAATCAATCAGGTGGAGGCGGCCATCGTCCGATGCCGCGGCAACCAGGTCCTTGCCTTTGAATTCAAATATCACGGGAGACGACGTAAACTCCTGTCCGCCTATCTTGTACGTGCCCTTTGGTTTTAGTGTCCGCTCCTCGAGAGCTGTCAATTCATTGCCTGCAGCGGCATAGACGGTTCCATCTGGGCTTACTGCAGGTCCTGCGCTTCCCGCGATTCCCTTCCCTGGAGCTTTCCAGTGGTTGACTGTCTTGCTTTGAATATCCAGGGCCCACACACCGTTTTCGACACCGCCACAACCGTTCGCGGTCGAAACGTATGCCTGGTTATCGAAAACGATCAGCCCCTGGGCATTCGCGTTTGCAGGGAGGAATGGGATGGGCGGGTTCGGTTCTTCACCATTTGATACATAGAGGGAATGGAACTTGCCATCGGATGAGAGCGCGTACACATACTGAGCTCTCGGCGCAAACGGATTCGGCGCAGGTGCAGCTCTGCGTGTGCTCGCGGCCGCAGTGCCGGCTGGAGGAGGAGGGGGGGGCGGGGGCGCTGGGGCAGGAGGCCGAACTGTCTTCAATGTGACTGCACCTTCAAACGGCTCACCCACTCCGGACCGCGCAGGATTGCCACGACCCGCTCCTCGGCCAGTCGGGACGGGCGGATAGGAAAGGGTGGTGGCTCGAGTTACGCCGGAGGTCATTCCTCCCGGGCAGCCATCGTTTCCCGAAGCGGAAGAGCGGGGATCGACATTTTTCTTCCATTCGAGCCTGCCCAAGTCGGTGTCGATACCCACCACGGTGTTTGAACTACCTCCGAAAAATGCAAGCGACCGGAAACCGCGGTAACCGATATAAAAATCGAGTAGTACGGGCGGCGTCAATGTTGCCTGCTTACCCGAAATATCATTCAGATTGAGCTTCCAATCCAACGCAAATCCCGGCTTTCGCATGCTCTCGACAGAGATTTTTGCGTCGTTACGCACCCAGTGAGAACGCTGGGCATCGAAACCTCCGGTCGTCCAATCCCCCACCCCACGCTGCGCCTGAGCTACGCTCTGGCTCAGGAGAGCACAGACGGCCGGGAAGGCGGCGAGGAAAACTCTTTGCATTACTCAGGCTCCTATGAGTAGTAGTCGAACCTAAGATCATATACCGAACCATTCATCGATGCCTATTCGAGTTGGATGGCGCGGGTGAGATATATTGTGGGGTTCGGATAGTGTATGCGAAGAATTCTGCTTGCTCCCTTGCCATTGATCTTGTGCGCCTCCGCGGTCTCCGCGGCTGACTGGCTGACCGATGGCGGCGACACGAAGAGGACGAATTGGCAAAAGGACGAGACGATTTTCACGGCGGCCAATGTCAAAGACATGAAGCTGTTGTGGAAAATCAAGCTCGATAATGAGCCCCGGCAGATGCATTCGCTGCTCGAGCCTCTAATCATTGGAAAACTGGAGACGAAGAACGGACCGAAGCAGGTAGTCATTCAGGCCGGTGTCTCGGACAATGTCTACGCGATCGACGTGGCAACGGGTGAGCTTCTATGGAAGAAAAAATTCGAGAGTACGTATAAAGAGCCTCCGGGCGCAAGAGGCCCCAGCGTCCTTTGTCCCGGTGGTATGACGGCGAACGTGACCATCGGTCCTGGTAATGCTCCCGGAAAGTACGTTATCTATGCTGCGTCTTGGGATGGTCGCCTGCACCAGTTGAATGCAGCAGACGGCGAGTATCTGACACCCCCAACCAAGTTCATGCCGCCGAACGGGAAACCATATGCGTTGAGCCTTTACAAAAACGTTATCTATACCCACAGCGCGCAAGGATGCGGCGGAAATCCGAACATGGTGTACACGTACGATCTGGCTACCAACAAGGTGGGCAGTTGGGGTCCTGCCGGTGGCGGCATGTGGGGCCGTTCCGGTCCAGCAATCAGCAAGGATGGAGTCATGTACACCGGTACCGGTGACGGCCGTTGGGATCCGGAGAATGGCCTCTATGGGAACGGCATCATCGGCGTGAAGCAAAACCCGAAGACGAAGGCTGTGGAACTCATAGACTACTACGGTCCGTCCAATGCTGAGTGGCTGTACAAGCGCGACCTGGACATGCAGGTCACGCCGGCGATTTTCGACTTCAAGGGCCGGGAATACATGATCGACGCCAGCAAAGAATGCCGGATTTACTTAATGGATACGGAGTCCATCGGCGGCGACGATCACAGAACTCCCGCATATCGCACTCCATTGATCTGTAATGAGATCGTGGACTTTGCCGAGGCCGGAATATGGGGTTCTCTGGCAACATGGGAAGACTCAAACGGCACACGTTGGATCTTGACGCCATTCTGGGGTCCAAAACACTCCAAATTCAAAGCGCCGATCGAACATGGCGAAATCAAAAAAGGCGCTATCGTGGCGTTCAAGATGGAGTCGAAAAACGGTGGGGTAACCTTGGCGCCCGCATGGATCTCTCGCGACATGGATCAAGCGGAGCCACCGCTCATTGCGAATGGCATGATCTTCGCCTATGGTAGTGGCGAGAATACGGCGCAAGCGTTCCCCGATGTCGGTCTCGACTTCAGGATGGAGCGCCGCATCCCGAAATCGACGCATGCCGTACTTTACGTGCTGGATGCGCAAACCGGTAAAGAGTTGTGGTCTAGCGGCAAGCAGATCACAACGTGGAATCACTGGAGCGGGCTCGGATTGGCGAACGGCCGTGTGTATATCAACACCTACGATGGAACGCTGTATTGCTTCGGATTAGCCAAATGAGGTATTTCGCGCTCGTGTTGCTGGGAGTTGCAGGTTTCATATCAGCCCAGGAACCCATGCGCGAAGAATTGGAACGGGAAATCGCTGCGCAGCAGAGATTGCTGAACGACTGGGCAGGACTCACCCGCTACGGCAGCGAAAACACCGAGTTGAAGCTGCCCCCGAATGAGAATCGCGTTGTCTTCATCGGCGATGAGATCACGGAGAACTGGGGCCAAGGGGAAGCCAAGTTCTTTCCCGGTAAGCCGTACTTTAATCGCGGGATCGCTCGACAGACAACACCGCAGATGCTGGTCCGCTTCCGACAGGATGTGATCTCGCTAAAGCCCAAGGTGGTCGTCATTCAATCGGGCACAAACGACATTGCCGGCGCCGCCGGCCCGATTACGGAAGCTATGGCGGGCGAGAATTTCATGTCGATGGTAGAGTTGGCCAAAGTTCATGGCATCAAGGTGGTCCTGGCCTCACTGACACCAGTTTGCGATTGCTTTCGGAACCTTACCGGTCGTCGTCCACCCGGCAAGATCATCGGTATGAATGCTTGGTTGAAGAGTTATGCCGCACAAAGCGGATCCATCTATCTGGACTACTATTCGATATTTGCGGACGGTCGCGCAATGAAGAAAGAGTTGACGGTCGATGGATTAATTCCAAATGATGCCGGCTACGAAAAAATGGCCGCACTTGCTGAGAAAGCCATCGCCGAAGCGCTTTCGCACAAGTGAAAGCAGTGTGAGGCAACGTGGTCGGCCTTCTAGTGCACGGAGACAATCACTTCATCGTACGCGGCCCGAAGCCGGATATCGACGCAGCGGTCCAGCTTGTGCGGCATTGGTCGCTCATTCAGATTGGGCGTGCAACGCCGTCTCACTTACAACCATGGCGAATCAGTACGCGAGAGTTCAGGGAAGATCTCGCATGGGCGATCGTCGTACCGGGAGACAACGAGGTATCGATGGCCGTCATCGAACTTCTCGACGAGATTTCGGCTCGGGGCATCGCGATCCAGAAGGCAACGTGCACTGGAAGCACGACTCATGACGGGCCTGAGATCGCATAAACCGCGAGTAGCCGCAGCCTGGGCACTACAATGAAGCAGTATAGAGGATCTGGGTCCCGACGCGTGTGGCAGCTACGCTTACCCCTTTAGGGGTTGCACGAGGCCGAACAGCGCAAGTCATCGCGTCCAGCCCCCGTCCTTAAATAATTCTGAATGTTCGGCCAAACGTTCAACTCTCAAGACATTGTCACGATTGCGCTGCTGATCGTTCTCGAAGGCGTTCTCTCGATTGACAATGCACTCGTCCTCGCACTGCTAGCGAAGCGCCTGCCTAAACATCAGCAGGCAAGAGCGTTGACGTATGGCTTGGTGGGAGCATTTCTGTTTCGAGGCGTCGCCATTGCGACAGCAGCCTTCTTACTCCAGTGGCGTGTCGTCAAGCTGCTTGGAGGAGGTTATCTGCTGTGGGTCGCGTTTTCACACTTATTTTCCAAAAAAGACGATTCCGAAGAGAAGCTAACCCTCGACCTCGATGAAAATCCCACGCTGATTGACGCTGAGACGGGGCGTGAACTGTCCGAAAAGGAACAGGAACAGGAGCTGAGGGCGCGCAGCGCGATCGCAAGTGGACGCCCAAAGGCGGTGGGATTCTGGTCCACGGTCGCGATCATCGAGCTGACCGATATTGCGTTCGCGATCGATTCGATTCTGGCCGCGATCGCTGTGGTCGGGAGCGCTCCCGCGGGCCATGTGGGCCCTCACCCGAAGCTCTGGGTTGTGATGGTCGGTGGCATTTTGGGAGTTATCCTGATGCGAATGGCCGCTGCCGTTTTTATCCGGCTGCTGGAGCGCTTCCCTCGTTTCGAAACCTCGGCCTATCTGCTCGTCTGCGTAATTGGTTTTAAGCTATTGATCGACTGGTGGTTCAATACGGCGGAACATCCACATGTAGTCGATTTCCACGATCCGGCATCTCACGCATTCTGGATCTTCTGGGGTCTTATGGTTGTCTGCATCGCGATCGGTTTTCTCCCGCGCAAGCACCGAGACGCGGTTCCGTCGCAATAGAAAACTATTTCTTCCAACGGTATGCCGCAACGGAATTCTTCCAGAAGTACTTCTCAGCGGCCGCCGGGCTCTTTGTAGCGAAATATTCCTGCATGAGCTTCAAGCCGTCGCCGAAAGGCCGCCACGTATCGCTATTCGGCCAATCGCTGCCGTAGAGCACTCGATCCTCTCCGAAAATTGCGTAAATGTCGTCTAGCGTTTCTCGATAGTTGCTGAGATCACGCGGAACCTGGCCATCCACACGCCGGAAAACTTCAGACAGCTTCACGTATACCTGAGGGCGCTTCCCGAGCGTCCGCAGATCCTGCCTGTATTGCTTCATCACGTCCGCCTGCTCCGGAGTTCGCATCTGAGGGAGATGATCGATGATGACGCGCAGATCGGGAACAGCGTCGGTCAGCCTCACAACCGCAGAGATGAGCTTCGGGTTCTGATTCGCCGTATCGAGCGACAGGCCCGCCTTGGCGAGCAGTTTCACATCCTGGACGAACTCCGTCCGGCTGATCTGCGCTGCCAGTCCCGCCCCCACAGATTGCCATATCGAATACCCAGGAACCGGCGGTCCTTTTGGAACCGCTCGAACTGTTTAGCGAATTCTGGCTTACCCGGCTCCAGGTTGCCAACCAATCCTAAAATCAGCGGTTCATTCTTTGTGACATCCAGCACCCATTGGTTGTCTTCGACCCAGGGGCTAGCTTCGACAACGATGGCGCCGGTAATGCCGAGGGGACCCGAGATCTTCCGGTACCTGTCCGGCAATGCGGGCTGATACAAAACCGTATTTGCCTTATCGGGCCACGGCACACCTTGCGGACGGGTCGGATCGAACAGGTGAATGTGTGTATCCACGATTGCGGTGGTTGCGGCAGCACCGTTCTGTACACTAAGAGCCGCAGCGCTCGTCAGACTAATGAAGGATCTCCGGTTCACGCGAACATTGTATCCACCATGGGTGCCCTAGCGACAGGAGACACGTTCGAGCCCCTTGCCCCATCGAAGCGTTACGGGAATCTCGACCTGATCCGCGGAGTAGCGCTTTTGGGGGTTCTTCTTGTGAATCTGCTGTACTTCTTCCGTGTTTCGCTCTTCGAACACGTGGTCAATTTCCACACACATTCGGGCCAGGTAAATCATGCGATCGATCTCGCTGTCGCAACCCTGCTCGAGTTCAAGGCGTTCAACCTGTTCTCGCTATCCTTCGGCATCGGCGTTGCCGTACAGGCAGAACGAGTGGCACTCCGGAACCTCAACGTCGCCGCCTTCCTCTTCAGGCGATTCTCGATCCTGCTTGCGTTCGGACTGATACACCTGGTGTTTATCTCCAACGTCGACATCCTGTCTTTATACGCGATATGTGGTCTGTTCCTCATACCGCTCTTACGGTTGCCTACTGCGGTTCTTGGGGTTGCAGGATTGGCCGCCATCTACTTGCCAACGCTGCCTCTAGACGGGCTTACTCGACTTCCTTCCGAATCGACGTGGCATGAACATGCAGCGCTGGCGACCAGGGTTTACAGTCAGGGAACCTTTGCCCAGGCTCTGTCCTTTCGCTGGGGCGAAACACGGGAATACATCCTGCCGTTGATTGCGATGACAGCAGAGAAGACATTCGGGCTGATGTTGATCGGTGCTGCACTTTGGCGCGGTGGGATTATTCAGGACCCTCAACGATACCGTCGCTCGTTGCTTTTGGTTGGCTTCTTCGCGGGTCTTGTTGGATTGGTGAATACAATTTCGGACGTTGCGGCCCGTGAAACTGGACAACCCACCGCGATCCCTCCACTGCTGCAGGCGTTTGGGTCACACGTGCCCCTCGCATTCTGCTACGGAGCCTGGCTGCTGGCATGGCGAAACTCGGACAACACGTCGCGCTCGACTTTCGCCGCAGCGGGAAGGATGGCGCTCAGCAACTACCTTGCGCAGTCGATCATTTTCGCCTCGCTCTTCTACGGCTACGGCCTCGGATTATTCGGGAAGCTGGATCCCACCTCGGCATCAATCCTCGGGCTTGGGCTCTACATTGTCCAACTCTGGTTCAGCGTTTGGTGGTTGAATCGGTACCGGTTTGGACCGTTTGAGTGGCTATGGCGATCGATGACATATGGACGACGACAGCCAATGCGGCAGTTCACTGCTCCGAACTGATCCGATTTTCTTACTATTTACGCCTTTTGAGTAGTCTGATTCAAACTGAAAATCAGCGCAGGAGGATTCTGATGCCACGGGCCCTTCCCCAGAGTTCTCGCTTCTTGTACGTCGCCGGTACAGCTATATTCACGCTCGGCTCGGTCTTCGATGCGAATCGGCCGGAGATCCACGAGGACATACTTGAGCATTTCAAATACGGCTCGATTGGCGCAGAAGAGCGTGCGGGAATACCGTATTCGATCTGGCGTGTATTGCCACGCATGTTCCCGCAGCATCTGCCGGAGAGGCCCGGAGATGGCTACGAGCGCTTCGGATTCATCTTCGAGCCTGGAAAACAGCATCCGATCGGAACCAGCCTTCGGCAGCGTCAAGTCGAGTTTCTCGGCCTGAACTGTGCCGTGTGTCACACCGGGACTGTTCGGGACACCCAGGGAGGGCCGCGTCAGATCGTCCTCGGCATGCCTGCTCACCAGATTGACTTGCGTCGTACCAAAGATTCCTATTCAAAACCATTGCTGATCCGCAGTTCACTCCTGAGAATGTCTGGGCTGCGATTCGCGCAGACAACCCAGGCGTTTCCTGGCTCGAAGGGCTGATTTATCGATGGTTCGTTATCCCACGTACTAAAGACGTCGCTGCCCGATTGTCTGCTGAAAGCGCCTGGTTCGATGCTCGTCCACCCCAAGGACCCGGCCGCGTCGATACCTTCAATCCCATATAAAGTCATGTTCGGTTTTGAGATGAAGGCTGACAAAGCAGTCGGTACGGTGGACCTGCCATCGCTTTGGAACCAGAAGATCCGAGATGGAATGTGGCTCCATTGGGACGGCAACAATAATCTGGTTACGGAGCGAAACAAGAGCGCAGCGATTGGGGCCGGCTGTTCGGAGTCGTCGCTAGACCTCCCGTCGATGAAACGTGTCGAAGATTGGATCTGGGCGTTGTCGCCTCCAATGTTTCCCGCGGCGCACATCGATCGTACTTTCGCGCTCGCCAGGAGCGCCGGTTTTCAAATTCCACTGTGCGAATTGTCATGAGTCTGGTGGAGGCCGGGTGGGACAAGTGACGCCAGTTGCAGAACTGCGTACAGATCCCGAACGCGTCAACTGCTTCTCGCCAGCATTGGCGGCGAAGATGAATACTTCGGGAGCCGGCCGACCATGGAAGTTCTCTCATTTCCGCAAGACTGATGGCTACGCTGCGATGCCACTCGACGGCGTTTGGCTGCGAGCGCCCTATCTACACAACGGAAGTGTACCGACCATACGCGATCTGCTCGAGAAACCCGAAAACCGTCCCTCTGTGTTCTGGCGCGGCTACGATGTCTACGACTATAAAGCCTGGGTTTCATATGGAGCGGCACGGAAGCCGAGACTGCAGGCTTTCGCTACGACACCAGCGTCCGAGGCAACAGCAACGCCGGCCACGCCTATGACACAGAGCTTAAAGCGAAAGACAAAGAAGCCTTGCTGGAGTATCTGAAAACTCTTTAGCCTACGCGGTGTCCGACGCGCCCTGCACGCGGTATCAGCATCGCAAAATCATCTGCTAGCTTGGTGTTTCGGATGATTTCCTTCTCAAACATCAACAAACAGTATGGCAAGCAGTTGGTATTCGTAGACGCGTCCTTTCAATTGAATCCCGGCGAAAAGGTTGGATTAGTAGGCCCGAACGGCGCGGGCAAGACGACGCTTTTCCGGATGATCGTCGGCGACGAAGCTCCGGACGAAGGCGAAGTCACGGTTCCCAAGAAACTCACAATAGGTTATTTCCGCCAAGATGTTGAAGAAATGAAAGGCCGATCCGTCCTCGATGAGGCGATCGCGGGGAGCGGCCGCGTCGGACATCTGCACCACGAACTCGAGCATCTCCAACGAGCAATGGAGGATCCGGAACAGGTCGACAAAATGGACCGCATTCTGGAGCGATTCGGCGAGGTGCAGGAAGAGTACGAACATTTGGGTGGCTACGCCCTCGAAGCCCAAGCACGGGAGGTGCTTCACGGCCTGGGCTTCAAGGATGAGCAGATCGACGGAGATGTCGGAGCCTTGTCGGGTGGCTGGAAAATGCGCGTGGCGCTCGCTCGCGTTCTGCTCGGCCGTCCTGACGTGCTACTCATGGATGAGCCGACCAATCACCTCGACATCGAGTCCATCATTTGGCTCGAGCAATTCCTGCGTTCGTATGACGGCGCACTCCTCATGACTTCACACGACCGGGAGTTCATGAACCGGCTCGTATCCAAGATCGCGGAGATCGATGGCGGTGAGATCATCACGTATTCCGGAAACTACGACTTCTATGAACGCGAGCGGGCGATGCGCGAGAGAAACCAGCAAGCCGCATTTGCACGTCAGCAGGCGATGCTCGCGAAGGAACAGCGTTTTATTGAACGATTCAAAGCCCACGCGGCCAAGGCAGCGCAGGTGCAGAGCCGAATCAAGGCGCTCGACAAAATAGACAAGATCGAACTGCCGAAGAAAAGGCAAGTAGTGAAGTTCGACTTCCGTGTGCCACCGCGCTCAGGAGACCTTGTAACAGTAGTTGAGGGGGTACACAAAAGCTACGGGTCACGGGTGATTTACGACGGTTTCAATCTTACGATCCGCCGTGGAGAACGTTGGGCGGTGATGGGCAGAAACGGCGCGGGTAAAACCACTTTGCTGAAGATGATCGCGGGGGCCAGTACTCCGGACAGAGGCGAAGTCCGGCCGGGCGCCAGCCTGACGATGGGGTACTTCGCTCAACAATCGCTGGATGTGCTCAGTCCCGACCTGACAATTATCGAGCAGTTACAGAAGGATTTTCCGCAGGATGGACTTGGGTCACTACGCACTCTCGCCGGCGCATTTCAATTCTCCGGCGATGATGTGGACAAGCCAATCCGCGCCCTTTCCGGCGGCGAAAGTCGCGTCTGGCAATGGCTCGCATGCTGTACAACCCTCCGAACTTCCTGGTGCTCGATGAGCCCACCAATCACCTTGACCTTGCCACTAAGGAGATGCTCGTCGAAGCGCTGAAAGGCTTTGAAGGGACGATGATTTTTGTTTCCCACGACCGCACGTTCCTGCGCGGCCTGGGATCGCGAGTATTGGAGCTTGGCGGCGAAACGGGTACGGATCGCGAGCCGCGCGTTTATCCCGGGTCGTATGTTGAATACGTCCAGGCGCTCGGCCACGAGGCGCCCGGGATCTATCACTGACGCTTGATATCCCTCATGCGTTTTGGTTTTAGGGGCTTGTCAGCTAGCCTGACGGGTCTTACCTTCTTCAGTGCTGATGTCGCAATCAGTGCGTTGGCTTCCTCGTCGTAAAGCTTAAACCAGGGAAAGCCCCATCGATTGTAGTCCTCCGCGGAAATCGGCGACGGCGGAGGCGCCTCGCCGACAATCTCGAGAAATGCTTCGCTGTTGATCAACGCGATCGACACTTCGGTGCTGTTGCTCCTGTCCCACGTCCGCACTCCGTGTCGATCAGGGTAGACTTTCTGCTCGATTGATCCACCCGCGGCAAGACCTAGGTCAGGAGTTTGAAATGATTCCAGAGCGTACATGTGAGAAAGCCGTCCCACTGATTTGGGCGGCCGATCGGGAAAAACACCGGGCTTCGGCTCAAAACTCGGACCACGAGACCACCCGTCGCCGCTCCGCTCATGATCTGCTCCTCAACCGTCCGGCCTTGTCCGAGAGGAGCAGCAACGAATTGACTGACTGTGCCGTCCCCGGTTTTGAAGCCATCCAGCCACGGTTGCAAAGGGCACACGAGGTAGTTCTGAGGATCCCTTCTCAAGAGAGACGGATAAGGCTCACCGGTGATGGCATTGACTATACCCGAGGCGACTTGAACCGCGTTAGGCTTCCACTCGGCAGCCTGGAATGAGATCCACACGGCCTCCCACTGATACATGGGGATGAAGTGCGAAGCCCCATTGAGAAGTCCCCGCGCAATCCGATTCGCATATTCGGAGACGCAATACAGAGGAAAGGAGCCCAGTGACGGCGGCAGTGGATATGTTGAACCGTCAGTTGGAACGCGCAAGGTTCGTTCTAGCCGGAAAGAAAAGCGCGCTCCGATCTCAAGCCGGTTGTCACGGAGTCTGATCCTCATCCGCTACTACAATACGATGTCGTCCAAGTTAACGACCTCGCGAATCGCAAAAACCTCCTGCTTGCGGAGAGGGTCGGCACTCCTGACCTTCTCACCGAAATCGAGCATCGCCTGCCGCTCGACTTCCACAACCGGAACCTGATACGTCCGGAACTGGCCAAATACAAATTCAATATTCGACAGGAGGTCGCTCTGGCTCAGCATATACGCGGTCGCATGCAACTTCCTCTTGTCCCCATTGACGACAGCGACCACTTTCCAGAATCGCTGTGGAATCGATATCCCGCGATACTGCGGATCGTCGGATGCAAATACCGGCCCCGTGAATACATTCACCTTTAAATTTTTGGCATTTGTGTTCGTAAGGATATAGTCCTCGAGATCGTTCCAGTTCCCCTGGTTTAGCCGGGCGTGCTGAGGAGTGGCATTCGTATAGAAAAACGTGTCGTTATTTGCCTGTTTCGCTTCGCTGCTGGCGCCCCAAACAGGATCGAGCCGCCGAACCATGTGCCCCCGATCAAGGTCGTTGTCGGCATACAGTTCGTTGCCGGTCTGCTGCGACGCCTCAATTCGCGGATCAAGGAACCATTTATCCTCGGAGCGCCGGATGTTAGTAGAGGTTGCCCCATCGATATTGCACGCTGTGAAGAACGTCAGCCGCCGCGCTGCGTTCATCACGATCGAGAAGTGAGTGTAACGGAGCACGTTGTCTGTCGTGCCCTTCACCTTGGCGACCTCATCCTTAACCGACGTCTTTATCTTCGGAATCGTCAGTCGAAGTGCGGCTGTAGAACCGAGAAACTTGTCATCGTATCCCTTGCGTCCGCTCAGGTCAGGCGCTTGTGCCTCAGAAGGCTTCTTCTTTTTGGGCTTCTCGATCAAAGCTGCGGGAACGGAGACCTGTACTTTCAATTTCTTCAGGATCTTCTTTAGTTCCTCAGCCTCTACTCCGAAGTTGTTCTCGCGAAAACTGCCGGCGAAGTGGAGTCCAATCGCACGGCCAGTTTCGATGTCGATCACGACAGAACCCGAGTTTCCACCGAGCGTAGAGCAGTCATGCGTAAACACGAAGCCACGCGGATTTCCGGTGACCTGCCCAGGCGAAAATCGTTTAACTTCGAACACGCTGCCAAATATGCCCGACACGGCAGATGCAGGATTGCGAGGATCATTCGCCGGATAACCAATTGCGGCCACAAGCTGACCGGCTTTCACTTTTCCGTCGAAAAGAAGAATTGGATCCGGGAAGCCGTCGACTCTTTGCAATCTTCACAAGCGCCACATCAGCATTTGAATCGCCCGGATCAGAAATAAATAGGACCTTGTCTATGACGACCTCGCTCGTGGTGAGGATGTTATGCTCTTCTCGAAAGTCGATCCGCGCCTCTAGTTTCCCAAGCGGGCCGGAAACAAAGGGAAATGATGCGCCCTGCTTCCGAGCGAAGATCGATGCGACGTGCCGGTTTGTAATCGCGACGTCTTCCCCGACCATCCACGCGGTGCCGGCATAGGGTAAGGACGGATGATTTTTCAATTCCAGCCGGCCCACCGAGCGAATAGCCGCTTCGAGTTTGCTTCGCTGTGGATCCAGAATCGACCGCCAGTTGCTCGCTTGTGGTTCCTCGAACGTGTTATTCCGGACAAGAAGCGCGGGACGCTTGAACACGTCGGCAATGACGATTGCTTCGAAGCCAATCTCAACACCGGGAGCCCGCTCGAGCATCCGAATGGGTCGCTCGCTCAAATCTGCAGCTACGGCGGGTGTTCGTCTCGCATCCCGAAGCCTGCTAAGAAACTCGTCGTTCAGCTTGTTATTCAAATCCGGCGCTGCCGCCGCAACTCCAGCCATCGGATTACCTCCTGAGGGTCAATGATCCACCCATTTCCAGAAAAATACAATCATTTTGCTTTGTGACTTTTATCGTGCCTGTCGTGCGAGCAAAACCCTAAGTAAATCGTCCGATTATGTACAAATAATGCGCGGCCGGAGTTGGAGGCCTCACGGGAAGCGCGCGCGAACCGACTGGGAAGTTCCCTGGGCGTTTGTAAGCGTCACGCCTACATCACTTAACGTTGCATTCTGCACAGTGAATGGCTGCGTGAACGTAAACTGCCCACCAAATTCCGAAGACCGCGCGTCGCCAAACCACTGGCGAGCCGCTGCATCCGTCTGAATCGTAATTTGCGATGCGTCGAGCCGGCTACCCGAGGCAGGTGTGAATTGGAATGTAGCGCTTGTGACTTCCCGAGTCGTCGAGAATCCCGAAACAATTACCTCGAATCCTCCGGCGGTCGCGTTCAAACGGGCACTGCTGATTACGGGCGCCGTGCGATCGACTCGAAGCGACTTTGCCGGCGCGGGCGACGGCGTAACGTCGAAATCGCCGGCTGTCAACGAGACATCCAGATTGATGATGCCGGCGACCGATCCGGTCTGGAGCGCGAATTGGGGTACCGCGAATACGGCTTCTGTGCTATCGGCAGGTATCTCAAAATCCACAGCTCGACTCCCGTCGACGAACCTTATTGACGGGTCGTCGACATTCAAGCCCGGATCCGGTGTGAAGCGAAGTTGAAGTCGCCCGCGAAGGCTCGTCGGATACGCCGAGTCGATCGTCACACGCACTCGGGGCTGCTGAGCGGGCGCAACGATGTCGGGGAGATCGCCGAAGCTGACATTCGGCGTGCGAGCCGGAAGAACACGCAACTCGATCACGCTCGTGGCAATTCCGCGATCTGCGTCAGCCACCCGAACCGTAAACCTATAAACGCCAACAGTAGACGCAGTCCCGGACAATGTGCCGGTCGAGCCGAGTTCAACCCCGGGCGGCATGGCTCCCTCTGCGATCGACCACCCATACGGTCCACGGCCACCGCTGGCTTGCAGCGTCTCAGCGTACGCTGTGCCCAAAATGGCATCTGTTAATCGACTGGGAGCGGTAATCCGCAGCGCCGATGGATTGACATTGATCGAGCACGCTCTGCTCGTAGTTTTCGAACCGGCATCGCTTGCCCGAATCGTGAATTCAAACGTACCGACGTCGGTTGCCGTACCCGCAATAGCTCCGGTTTGCGGTCCTAGCGTTAACCCTCCAGGCAATGCCCCTGAAGCAATGGCCCACGCAACGGGCGCATCCCCTCCGGTCAACGACAACGATGACGAATACGCCTCTCCGATGACCGCAGACGGCGTCGGACAAGCCGTTATCACGAACCCGCCCCCTACGATCACATCGAATTGGCGCTCGCCCTGGTTGCCAGCGGAGTCGGCGACGCGCGCAGTGATGCGGAAAGTTCCAGAGGCGCTCGGCGTACCGCCGATCTGCCCCGTGGCCGAGTTCAGGCTCAACCCGGCAGGCAGGGCTCCGGCACTGATCGTCCAGTTACGCGGAGGGGCTCCGCCAGATGCTTCCAAAGTAGAGTTGTAGGCAACTCCTACTTCCGCAGCGGGTAGCGCTGATGTTGTAATCGTCAATTCGGGGACGACCTGAATTGCACACGTGCGATCGGCGATCGAAGTAGCCTGATCGGATACGCGAATCGCGAACTCAGCCGTGCCCGCCGTAGTTGGAGGTCCGGAAAGAACCCCGGTCTCCAAAGCAAGGACCACTCCGGCTGGGAGGCTACCCGAAACGATAGACCATGTGTACGGCGCCTGTCCTCCGGCTGCTGCCAATGTCCCCTCATACGCTCTGCCGACCATTGCCACCGCCGGAGGGCAAGATGGTATCGCGATACCTGTCGCAACTGCTGCCGTGTATGTCCGTTGAGCTGAACCACCGGAGGCGTCCGTCAACTGCACGGTGAAGGTGAATCGGCCTTGTTGCGACGGCTGACCGGTTATGGCTCCCAGGGACTCGTCCAATAGAAGTCCCGGGGGCAACGATCCCGCCACTGTTGTCCATCGATACGGGGCGGTTCCACCGACGGCGCGTAACGTGAACGAGTAGGGCGCCCTCGTGGTCGCGTCCGGAACCACCTCGGTCAGAATTTGCAACGCACTCGAAATGGTGACAGTGCAAGTTCGTGTCGCAAAGCGTGCCGCGGCATCACTTACGTTAAGCGTGAAGTTGAACGCGCCCGACAGGATGGGGGTTCCGGAAATCGCTCCCGTTGAAGAGGTCAATGAAAGCCCTGGAGGTAGTTGTCCGGATGTTACTGACCACGAATACGGCGGCGCGCCGCCCGTCGCAGTGAGCGGGGCAGCGTAGTTTGTGCCTACCAACCCCGTTGCCGCCGGGCATGCCGGGATTGTGAGAGACGCCGCTACCGTGATCGTAACGGGACGTTCCGCTGTACGCGAGTCCGCATCCGACACTCGCAAAACGACGGGAAATGATCCCGCTGCTGAAGGTGTGCCGGAGATTCTACCCGCTGCCGATAGAGTCAGGCCTGCGGGCAAGCTTCCCGACCCGACAGACCATGCGTAAGGCGGTCGGCCACCGGTCGCGGACAGAGTTTGGTTGTACTCAGCGCCGACAGTGGCAATTGAAACTGCGGTCGTTGTGATACTAAGCGGGGATATGGCGGCGTTGATCACGATCCGGAGTTGGCGGGTTGCGGACTGATCTGCCGCATCGGTCACGCGGACGGTGAAATCGAAACTTCCCGCAGTTGTCGGCGTACCCGAAATCGCTCCGTTTGCGCCCAGGGCGAGCCCCTGAGGAAACGTTCCGGCCGAAGCAGTCCAACTGTATGGCGGCGTGCCTCCGGACGCAGCTATGCTGCCCGTATAGGCTTGGCCGACCGTACCAGGGGCGAGCGTAGTAGTGGAGATCGATGGAACTGCGGGCGCGTTCACTCTGATTTGGAGCTGGCGCGTCGCGGACTGGCTTGCCGAATCGGTCACGCGCGCCGTGAAATCGAACGTGCCGGCGGCTGTAGGTGAACCGGAGATGCTGCCGTTCGCATTCAGCGTCAAGCCTTGCGGGAACGTCCCCGCGGATGCTGTCCATGCGTACGGAGGTGTTCCTCCCGTTGCGGTAATAGTACCCGTATACGCTTGGCCTACGGTTCCCGCTGGAAGCGCAGTTGTCGAAATAGTGGGCGCAGCGGCGGCACTGATTGTGATCTGGAGTTGGCGCGTCGCAGACTGACTTGCCGCATCCGTCACACGAACCGTAAATGTAGACGCGCCGGCGGTCGTCGGTGTGCCCGAGATCGCGCCGTCCGCTCCGAGCGCGAGGCCAGCGGGCAAGGCGCCGGCTGATACAGCCCAGCTATGCGGTGGTGTGCCGCCACTCGCACTCAGGCTCCTCGCGTACGACTGACCGACAGTACCTCCGGGAAGAGAACTGGTTGAGATCGTTAGCGCAGGTGCATTGATGGTGATCTGCAATTGACGAGTTGAAGACTGATTCGCCGCATCCGTAACATTCGCAGTGAACGTGAAGTTCCCCACAGAGGTTGCCGTACCCGAAATGGCGCCATTCGCACCAAGAGATACACCCTCGGGAAGCGCTCCACCCGACGCTGTCCAGTTGTAAGGCGGCGTTCCGCCGGTGGCTGTGACGGTGGCAGAATAAGCCTGACCGACCGTCCCGGCAGGTAGGGTGCTGGTTGTTATGGTGGGGGCCGGCGCGGCATTGACGGTTATCTGCAGTTGGCGCGTAGACGACTGAGTCGCCGCATCGGTAACGCGCACGGTAAAAGTCGGGTTGCCGGCCGTGGTGGGTGTGCCCGAGATAGCTCCGTCTGCGGCGAGGGAAAGGCCTGCGGGCAGAGTTCCGGCGGATACGGACCACGCGTACGGCGGCTTGCCGCCGCTGGCTGCGAGCGTTGCAGTATACGCCTGCCGTACCGTTCCAGTGGGCAGACTGGTCGTGCTGATCGTCGGGGCTGGCGGAGCTCCGACGGTGATTTGCAGCGGAGCAGTAGACGATTGATTCGAAGCGTCAGTCACACGTACTGTAAACGTCGAGTTCCCAGCTGTTGCCGGGATCCCGGTTATCGCGCCACTCGCGCCGAGTGAGAGACCGGATGGAAGATTCCCAGCAGATATCGTCCAACTATAGGGAGGAGTGCCACCGCTCGCCGAGAGATTGGCTGTATACGCCTGTCCTACCGTGGCGGCCGGCAGAGTGGTAGTCGAAAGAGAAACTGCGGGCGCGTTGATTGTGATCCGAAGCTGTCGTGTTGCCGTTTGGTTCGTGGCGTCTGTCACGGTAGCCGTGAAATCCGATACTCCGGCCGTAGTTGGCGTTCCAGAAATCGCGCCGCTGCTCGGGTTTAAGGTGAGTCCCGTGGGTAATGATCCTGCCGATATCGACCAGGCGTAAGGTTCAGTTCCACCACTGGCGGTCAGACCCGCGCTGTACATCGCGCCTACGGTCCCGTTCGCGAGGGTGCTTGTCTGAACACTCAGCGGCTCGCCGGAAGCAACCACGATCCGGAACTGCTGAGAGTCGGAATCGTCGCCAGAGCGCACTTGTGCGGTAAAACGATACTCACCGGCCGTTGTCGGGATTCCGGCAATCGTACCGGTGATGTTCAGGAGCGTCAATCCTGGAGGCAGTGATCCGGCAGTGATTTGCCACGTGTAGGGCTGGTCGCCTCCACGGGCCTCCAGGTTCGTCAGATACGGGACGCCGCCACGGCCATCGGGAAGGTCCGATTTAGTCTCGATTTTTGGATTGCGTTGCGCAAATGCGCCGCCCGCAACCAGAGCAGCCAGAAGGAGAAGACGGGACAACGAGCGCAGAGAGTTCATCTCGTGCCCTCACCCGCAGCGTTGCTGGTTTCTTTCAGAACAGGCACGAAAAATGTCCGAGCCATCTCGCCGTCAAGTTGCAATATCCAAACTGCCCCTGTTTCCGCGCCGCTGATACGGTACATGCCCGATGTGGCGGTCCGCTGCACCGTGGTCGGTCGACAGGCGCACTCGACGTGGCGGGTCGTACCGTCCGAGGAACTCCAAACATAGACGCCAGCGTCGGCGTCGCCAACGATAACCGAGGAATCTTGACCAACACCGACGGAAATGGGCGCTTTCAACCCGTCGGCGGCCGAAAGAATACGGGACAGCGTCGGAGCAGGTGTGAGGTCAGATATTAGATAGACATCCTGAGTCTGCTCATCGGCGACCAGCAACTTCTCACCGGGACCATCGAACGCAAGCGCCGAACTGGATAGCGTGAGCTCAGACGGCAAATCCGATTCGGCAGCATAAATCAGCAGCTTGCTCTCACCCGCAACCTTGACCGATATCGCCGCCGTCGTTGCACGGTCATTGATTGCCAGGGCGCGGACTTCGGAGGACGCCATAAGCGGAATGGTCCGAAGAAGCTTAGGCTCTGTACCGAGATCCGACAAGATCCGAACACAGTTGCACTGCGCGGCATACAGAATCGCAGCCTCGGCTCCGGTGCTCAGGGCTCCGGCGTCGAAACCTGAAGGAACGCCCAAAATGCTAATGAATTCCGTTGTAGCGCCCGTGCGCCGAACAATCGACAGCGAATCCGCGCTTGCGGCCGATATTAGTGCAAACGCACCGTCTTTGGCGACGAGCGCCGTGTCCGCACCGTCGATCGATATACCTCGTCCTGCGGCGGCCGCTCCAGGTGTTCCCGTGAGAGGACGAATTTGTTTAGACGCACCGTCGAAAACATACCCGATGACGGGAACGGAAAACTCTGTATCTGCGGCGAACGCCGTCGCCACGATCGCGATGATCGCTATCAATGTTCGTTTCATGGCAGTCTCGCAGTCAGCGCGGTGGTCCGAATCCCGGAGTTCCAGGTGTTATCGTTCCGGACGGTGCGTCTCCGGAAGGGGCTGGAGACGATGTGCCGCCTCCTCCGTTACTACCGCCACCTCCCGCGGCGGCCACGGCGGCCGCCGCGGCTCCCCCGCCAACAATCGCGAGCAGGATCGCCCACTTCTTGGCCGACCTGGACCCGGTTGCCACGGGCGCTGCGTTGGTCTGCGTAATTGTCACAGTTGCGCTTTCACCGCGAAACGAACCCACTGCCCGCATCTCGAACTGCCCCACCTGGTTGTTGGGACGGAGGCCTCGCGCAACAGCTCTTCCCGACGCGTCGGTTTGAACCATCAAGGTTCTGCTGCCATCCGCAAACAGTCCACCCGGACCGATGCTCGGTAGCACAAAAGATACGGATGCGCCTTGTATAGGGCGATTGGATGCATCGCGCACTTCTACAACCGGCTCATACGCCGTGTTTCGGCTGATGTTATTGATCGCATTCTGGCCTTCCACGACTTGGATCGAAATCTTGCCTGCGGGCGATGTTTGGGGTACCGGTATCGATGACTCCTGCGCATTGGCAGACATGATCAACCCGACATGCAGCACAATAGATATGAGTGCGGAGAAGATAACTCCATATGACTTTAGTACTAGAACCGTTGCACGTACCATAAGGTAAACTTCTTAAGAGTGACGCATTCGAATCGCAGACACAAGAGGGGGCAGTGGCAGAACACGACGTAATCTCGGAAGTATCTTTCGCGAGTACGGAAAGTGTATCAATCCCACTCAAGGACATCCGCTATACTTCTATTCGCTATAGCAAGCCAGTTCTAGATGCTATCCGCCACCATGCAGTTGATCAATTTCTATCGATCCCCCGCGGCGGCCTGGAAGTCGGTGGATTGCTGTTCGGACGCTACGTCGACGGTGTTATTGAGATTCTCACGTCGGAAGACTTACCCATTGAATATTCGTTCGGACCGTCGTACGTCTTCTCTGGGCGCGATGAAGAGGCTCTCGATGATCGACTCAAACAGCCGCGCATAGAGCTGCACGGCGCACCCCTTGAACTCATTGGTTGGTGGCATTCGCATACACGCACCAGCATCGAGCTAACTGAAGAAGACCTGCGAATACACCAAAAGTTTTTCGGAGGTGAGCGGTCGGTCGCTCTCATTCTAAAGCCTTTCAAACTCGACCCGGCGCAGGCGGCTGTTTACTTCCCAAATGCAAGCCCGGATCCGCTCATCGCGGCGTGCCAGTTCTCGATCGGTATCCCCAAGGCAGCAAGTCCGGAAGCTAAGCCTTCGGAACCTCCCCTCCTTGAACGCGTAGCGGTGGCTCCGGCTGCTGAGCTTGCTCCGGTCAAAGTTGAAGCTATAATCATTCCTCCGCACAAGAAGCGTGGCTTGCGTTCGAGTTCGGCACTCGCGATCGTAATGCTCTGCGCATTCGGGCTATTCGCGCTAGGTTTTGCGAACATGGTCCCGCGCTCCGAAGGCTCCGCCACAGCCGCTCGGATTGACCTTGTCACAGCCGGTGTCCTCAACGACGGCCAACGAGCTGATTTTGCGGTGGGATCGGAATGCTGACGCGCTTCAATCCACAGTCGGCGGGGAGCTAGTCATCGTCGACGGGCCAAAGATCACGCGAATTCCGCTTAGTGTTGACAGCATAAGCAGCGGGACGCTGCGCATACGTCCGGCAGAGCAGTAAAGTCGAAGTACGTTTGAGAGCTCGGTCTCGGAACAACGAACTGCACGAAGCCGTGGCTCACTTTGTTGGTCCGGAGCTAACTCCGCCACCCCCACGAGCGGACGTCGTAGTTGCAACTATCTCGACGACGCCCTCGAAGAACGAAAATGAGGTCGAGCGCATGAAAGCAGAACTGCTAAAGCTGAACGGCGAGTTAATGCGGATGCGCTCAACAAGCAAGCCAGCAGAATCAGCGCCCTTGAAGGTGCCTGAGGTCGTGCGGCCTCCATCTATAGCTACGCGGCAGCGCGCGTCGTCCGTACCACCCCCTGAGGCTCAGATCCCTACGCCACCACCTCCGACGATGGTTGTTTCGGTCCAGATTCCTGCATCGCCGGTCACCATTCCCGACGCGGCTCCTCGTGTCCAAGGAACGCCTCCACCCGCAGTTCAGCCCACACAAGGCACCGCCAGACCGACAACGTCCTTGTCCAGAGGACGAGCCATATGGACAGGCATGCTTACAAAGGGTAGTATCCTCCTCGTTGATGGGCGGCGGCCGAGCACGGGCGCCTTGACCGGCCGCATGCCCAGCGGTCCCAGCAGGATGCGAATATATCCTGCGGACCTCGCAGAAGCCGGCATTGTCGTCTATACGCAAGACAGCAAACAGCGCATTGAAACGCCCAGCGCGGCAAATGGGTGGAATCTGACGACGTATCGCCCGGATGGGAGGCGTTCTCGCGACATCACGGTTTTGGAAACGCCCGGAGCAGCAAACAACTGGCAAAGAGTGATGATGCGGGCGGAGCAGCGACCCGTCTCGATGCTGGTCATTGAATGGGAAGAAATCGCGCGCTAACTCGCCAGCCAGCGCAGAGCCCACACAATAATCGTTCCATTCACGACCATGAAGGCGATGAAAGTGTGTAGTGAGATTGAAACAACCTTGGGACGAGCGTCGTAGGATTCAGGATTCGCCCACCACCACGCGCAGTCCGCCGACCACAGAATCGTGAAGGCATAGTTCAGATACAATCCGCCACCGAAATTTAATCCAAACAGCTGCAACGTTTCCCGTGCCGTCTCTCGATAAGCGATTGTGTGGCTCCAGGCGTAGAAGTATTCAAAAGCACAATATACATGGACCAGGTGCAAGATTAGACCGGCCATCCACCACAACCGACATGCTCGTCTCCTTCCCTCCAGCAGCAACCAGATTGCGATTACGTAAATCGCAGCCGACGCGCGTGCGGAAAGAACAGTAATCAACGGTCCAGGATCCATTCCGAACTCTCACGGTACACTGACTGTTTCGCCGACTGTCTTAGCAACCAAGATCCACATGGGTACAACGACCAGCGCCCTGCCAACACCGATTGGAAGACAGCGGTCTGTTTACTACGGCTGGGCCAATCTCGGCGTGGCAGCGCTTGCAATGGTCGGCACGCTTCCGGGACGAACGCAAGGCCTGGGTCTCATTACCGAGTCCCTTATCAACGATCTCGGAATCGATCGGGTTAGCTATGCAACAGTGAACCTTTATGCGACCCTGATCGGAGCACTGTTTTGTCTGCCGTGCGGCCGAATTGTGGATCGTTTTGGATCACGCGTTGTGATGACGGGAGTGCTCTTAGCGCTCGGAATCACCGTAACAATAATGAGTCAGACAAGTGGACTCGCTGTTCTTGGACTCTTAATCACGCTTACTCGTGGGTTCGGCCAGAGCGCGCTATCGGTGGTCAGCCTCGCACTTGTAGGCAAGTGGTTCTCACGCCGTCTGAACTTTGCAATGGGGATCTATTCCTTGCTCGTGGGTGTCGGTTTTATCGCAGCATTCCCATCCGTCGGGCAGGCCGTACTTGCAAGTGGGTGGCGCGCCTCCTGGTTGGCCGTTGGTGTAGTTCTTACCGGCGTATTCGCTCCTGTCGCGTGGATTGTGGTGAGAAACGGACCTGAACAGGTTAGCTCGATACTCGACGGAGACTCATGCCAGATGAACACGCCATTGGCGGACCTGAATCTGATGGATGCCCTCCGGAGTGCGGCCTTTTGGACGTTTGCCCTGTCGAGTTCGATGTTCGGACTCGTGTACTCCGGGATTGCGCTTTTCAATCAGTCGATTCTGGAACAGCGTGGTTTCGACGCCACAACTTATCACACGGTCCTGGTCATCAGCACGATAGTTGGACTCGGCGCAAACTTCGCGGGTGGCTGGATCGCTTCCAGGTATTCGATTCAGACGCTGATGGGCGCCGGGATGGCCGTTCTGGCCGCATCGCTTCTCCTGCTGCCGAACGTTCGAACATTCGCGCACGTGGTCACGTATGGTGCCAGCATGGGAGTCGCGGGAGGTGTCGTGACTGTCGTGTTCTTCTCTGTTTGGGGCCAAGTCTTCGGACGAACGCATTTAGGACGAATTCAAGGCTGCGCTCAAATGATGACGGTACTTGCCTCTGCAGTGGGTCCTTTGTTGCTTGCGGAAACACTGGAGCGGACGGGCTCATATGAGTCAATCTTTCTGCTTCTGATGATTTGCGTCGCCGTGCTGGGTGTAGCGTGCTGGCGTGTCCGCCTGCCAATTCGAATCGGAAAGGAGCCGAGATGACTCTGGGGCGTCCGGTTATAGCTATTGCTCTGATGACTCTGCTTCTGTGGTCGTGTGCTCGCAAAAGTAGCGCGGATCCTGAAGGAGACCGAAATCGAGCATTCGCGCAATCGATGTCCGGCGTAACATTGCTGGGATACTCTACGAGACTCAACCGCGAAGGGTTGTCAAAAGAGGAGCGCTACTCGATCCAAAAAGTGACTCATCTGACTGGTGATACGTGGCTGTTCCAAAGCAGGCTCAAGTATGACGATCATGACATTCCCGTCCCGATTCCTTTGACCGTCAAATGGGCAGGAGACACACCAGTGATCACACTTACGGATTTGTCGATCCCAGGAGTCGGGTCTTATACTGCGCGCGTGTTGATCTACGGTGATCAGTACGCCGGAACGTGGAGTGGCAAAAACGTCGGCGGACAGCTATTTGGGAAGATCGTTCGCGGTAGCGCTCCCTGAGTATGCAGGGCCGCTGCGCTCAGAAGGAGAGGGCTCCCGGGAGACTGACGGGTCAGCCTTCCGGGAGTTCACTTCACGAAGCAAGTACAGTGCAGGTC
This sequence comes from Bryobacteraceae bacterium, assembly GCA_963825845.1. GTDB lineage: Bacteria > Acidobacteriota > Terriglobia > Bryobacterales > Bryobacteraceae > DASQDN01. The sequence continues at coordinate 129,581 of CAWGVL010000049.1, forward strand.
GGATTAGGCTAACTGCGCCTTCATGTATTCATAGCACTTGCGCACTTCGACCACCGGATCTGTGCCCTTGTACTCATACTCGATCATCGCGGGTATGCCCCAGTTCTTGTTCTGACGGAGCATTTGCAGGACTGCTTTGATCGGTGTGTCCCCTTCTCCGAACGGGACATTTGGACCTTGGTCCTTTTTGCGATCTTTGATATGCAACGTCACGATTTTGTCGTGATGCTTCTGCAGATAATCCACAGCATCATAGTTCGCAGCCGTCATGTGGCCGATATCCAGATTGATCAGAATATTGGGATTACCTTCCATGGCTTTTGCGAAGCTCTCAGGAGTGGCAAACTCCTCTGGGTCCTTCACGTTGGAATGGTTGTGCATAGCGACTTTTACACCAGCCTTCGCCGCGAGGTCGTTCAGGCGCTTCCCTTGACTCACCTTGGAGGAAGCCGTAATGATCTTTGTCCCCGAGCAGCTTTGTCATTTCCATGCCATGGAGAACTTCCTCGTCTGTATACTCGGCCCGGAAGCTGAAATTCACGGCATAGATTTGAATACCGGCATTGTTGAACTTCCGACGGACCTCCTTCATCTGGTCTAGTGAGGAGGGAGCCGTACGCCATTTCTTCAACTCCGCTTTATCCTTCGGCTCGAGGTGGCCCTGCCATAGCTCGACATAGCTGAGCCCGATGTCCGACATCGCCTTGATCGCGTCATCTAGCGGCATCGTCACGGAAGCTATAGCTCTGGGCGCCCATTTTTACGCCCTTTACATTCGAATTCGGCTTGCCAAATGCAAGGGGGGCCGACGCGGCTGCAATCGCAAGTTTATTGAAGTCTCTTCTGGAATACATGGAAGGTCCTGGAACCATGCCATCATATCAAATTGACTCAGTTACTACCGGTATTTCTTGGCGCTGCACTCGTAATCGCAGCGGCCTGGTTCGCCGGTCGCGCGGTCGCTCCGGCTCTTCCACGCTGCCTATCATTCGGCATCGGAAGTATTGTTCTCAGCTATGGCATTTTCGGCTTGATGCTCGCGCACCAGGCGCGTAAACCGATATTGACTGGTTTACTCTTGACATGTATGCGCGGCCGGACTCGTTCGCCGGCCCGGTTTCACCCTCACGCGTCCGCCGACCCTTGTCATCGCTGTTTATGCGCCGTTCACCATCTGGTACCTGGTCAACGCGCTGGCGCCCGAGATCCATGCGGACCCAAATGTGTATCACCTGCAGCCCGCAATCGACGCGCTCCGATACGGCGGCTTCTCCGGTGATATCTCGTTCTATGCACGGTTGCCGCACGCGGTTGAAATGCTCTTTGTGCCGGCGTGGTTAAGTGGGGGATCATCCGCAGCTAAACTGGTCCACTTCGCCTTCCTGGTGGCGACCCTCCCTGCGATCGTTCACGTCGCACGACGGCTAAATCTGCCATATATGGCCGGTCATATTGCGGCTGCATTTTATTTCTGTACGCCGATTGTCGGCTTGGCTGGGACAGCCGCGTTCAACGATGCCGCTCTCGTGTACTTCACCGTCGCTGCAATCGCTCTTGCCCTGGATGGCAAGGCTGTTCACGCGGGGGTTAGCGCCGGCTTCTGTTACGGAGTCAAGATGACGGGAATCATCGCGGTTCCTATTGCGATTGCCTTCTTTCTTGCACGCCGGCAGTGGCGTTTCGCTTTCTTCTGTGCCACCGCGGCGATGCTGACTAGCAGTCCATGGTTGATCCGAAATGTAGTGGAGACCGGAAATCCGTTTGCTCCGTTCTTCAATCGCTGGTTCCCGAACCCATACTTCTACGTATTAACCGAACAGACGCTGACAGCCACGTTGCGAAGCTATGGGGTCTCATTCCGGGAGCGTTTCCCGGAGTTGTTAGCCGGCCACCGACTCCACGGGATCATTGGTCCAACCTTTATGATCGCTCCGATTGCCCTGCTTGCTCTGAGGCGCAGATCGGGCGCTATGCTCGTAGCGATCACCCTCATTCTCTCCCTACCCTGGTGGATGAACGCCGGCGCCCGATTCTTGATGCCGGCCCTGCCGTTTCTGACGCTAGCGATTTGCGCGGCAATGCCGATTCGCCTCGCGGCGCCCCTCCTTGTGCTGCACGCGATCACGAGTTGGCCGGCAATGGTGAACGCGTATTCTCCCGGGTTCTCCAGTTGAATCAGTTCCCGTGGCGAGCGGCGCTAAGACTCGAAAGCGAGACCGATTACCTTACGCGGGCTTCTTTAGATTATCGATACGTAAAACTCGTAGAGCAGAACACTCCGCCGGACGCACGTGTCCTCGATCTTTTTCGGCGCTCACCGGGCATTCACGCCGAGAGAGTTTGTCGGTTCGTGGAGCACGGCCCTTGGTGTCCGTTCGCTCGAAGCGCTGGAGTTCGCGCGTGCACAAGGCAGCCCGGCATTCCGGGTTATCGATGCTTCGTTTGAATCATCCTCGATCTGCGGCGTGCGGATCATCGAAACGGCGAACACGCCGGAGGTTTGGAACCTTCACTCTGTAGAGTTGCGAAACCACGGAATCCGGGTCGACGATCGAAAAGGCTGGACGGTCTCGTCCTCCTTGAACCCGTGGGAACTGGCATTCGCATTCGACCGGAATCCGGTAACGCGATGGTCAACCTGGAAAGCCTCCGAACGCGGCATGTTCGTACAGGTAGAAATGGCACAGCCGGTGGAGGCCGATTCGGTTCGCGTCCTGACGCCCTTGTCGGCCCGGAGAGTCGACATGAACATCCAGATCTGCCGAAATGGCCGCTGGCAGCGTGTGCCTGCCCGATCAACGGAAGGTCCGCTGCTCAACTTGAGGCCGGCGGCGACCGAGATGTTGAAGAACGCGGGCATCACGCACATTTTGACGCCCGCCGCTTATCAGGGCATAGGGTTTCTAGGGGAGAAGCTTGTCAACGAAGCCGAAGCATGGGATATGGAGGTTGTTGGGAATCTCTACGCAGTGTACCTTCTCAAGCTACGCTAAGCACGACGGCGGTCATGTCGTCATCGGCTCCGAGGTGTGACGCCTCTGCAAGGATCGAATAGGCGGTCTCGGCCGCTGTTCGCCTTGCACAACGACGGAGCGCGCTGACAACACCGATTTCACCGAAATCGAGATTCTCGCGGGAGCCCGCTTCCGTTACTCCGTCGCTTATGATCGCGAGTTTATCCCCTGGCTCCAACTGCACTGTTCGAGCCTCGCCGTGCCACGCAACGGACATGCCCACAGGCATTCCGCTGCTTTCAAGAGTTCCATACAGCCCGCTCGCTCGCAGTAAGACGGGCGCGGAATGACCGGCATTGACATAAATAAGCGTACCTGATGCAGCGCTGTAGACACCGTAAAATACCGTCGCGAACTGCTCGGTGGGACTCGATCTCCAGAACACATCGTTAACCGCACTGATCAATTGAGCCGGCTCGAATGCAAGATCGCCACGACTCCGGATTCCTGCCTGCAAGTGCGCCATCAGCAGCGCCGCGCCCGTTCCCTTCCCGGAAACGTCAGCCAATACAACGCCGATTGCCGTCACTGAGATCGATGAAGTCATATAAGTCTCCGCCGATGTCACCGATCGGCAAAGAGCGACCGGCATAGTCGAGATTGGGGATCAGGGTCTCGGATCGACCCAGCAACGTTTGCTGTATTCGACGGGCGACTTCTGATTCACTTCGCGCGTGAGATCCGTACCGGTCGATCGCTGCAAGCAGACGCGTATTGTCCCAAGGCTTCTCAATAAAATCGATTGCGCCGCGACGCATGGCTTCGACCGCTACAGCTACCGAGCCCAGGCGGTCATAACAAGTACCGGGGCAATCACACCCGACGCGCGCAGCCCGTTCAGTAGATCGAGACCTTCTCCACCTGACGTCGTGTCGCGAGCGTAGTTCAGATCCAGCAGCAGAATGTCGAACGGCTGCTTGCGAGCCTCATCGAGTACCGCGTTTGGAGTGGATGCCGTGACCGCTACGTGACCTCCGCTTTTGAGCAGAAGGCGCGCTGCTTCAAGGACATCGGATTGGTCATCGCCTATCAGAACTCGCATCGCGCATGGTATGGAGCACCTTTCAGGCCAGCCGGAACCTGTTGAATCCTGGTCGGATTTATGGTCTCGACTGTCCGTATCTGGGACGTACGCGTTCAGTTCTGGAGGAGGACTTTCAGAACGCCGCGCTCGCTTGCCCGGTCGAATGCTTTCGAAGCCGAACTGAGCGGCATGACGTCCGAAATCATTTCGTCCACGCGAATCTTACGTTTTGTGAGCATGCGCAGAGCCGGCTCGAAACGACCGCACCGCGAACCGACAAGCGTGATCTCGTTCACAATTACAGGGGCGGAATCAATCGGAACCTCGCCATGGACGGTCGATTTCATCACTACGGTCCCGCGCGGACGGCACATCGAAACGGCTTGGCGGAGTCCTTTCGGTGAACCCGTCGCGTCCACCACAAAGTTGAACTCGGAAATTGGTATCTTCTTGGAGATTTCGCCGGTAACGCCAACGGCTTCGGCAATCCGCAATTTAGCGCGGTGCTTTCCAAACTGATGCACTCGCGCACCTGAGGCCTGCAAGACTTGCGCGACAAGGAGACCTAACTTCCCGTCACCGAGCACCGCCACCGCCTCGCCCTTCGGAATTCTGACCTGATCGAGAATCTCACAAGCGGCCGCGACCGGCTCGACAAACACTGCCCGTTCGGTCGGAATCGAGGCCGGAACGACGTGCAGATTATCTTCGGGCAAGGTAAGGATCTCCCGAAATGCGCCCGGATGCTTCACAATTCCGAGCACCGTCCGAAATGGGCAATGCCGCCCCAGTCCCTTCTTGCACCAGGAGCATTTGCGCGCAGGCCAGGTTGATCTCGCCGACAACGCGGCGGCCGATAAGTGTACTGCGTATCGGCTTCAATAACCTCGCCGACGAACTCATGCCCGGGATTCCCGAGTAGCCGTAGTACCCGCGCTGAAGTTCGAGATCGGTATTGCAGATACCTCCATACAACAGCCGGATGGACGCGAATCCTTCCGCCCGTCTTGGCTTCGGAACCTTACGGACCTCTATTCCACCGTTTTCCAGATGAACGGCGATCACAGACAATGAGCCTTGCGACTCATGGCTATGGCTCGCGGGCAGCGCGAAACCCGAGCATTCGGTGACTCTGCACAGACGGCCATGCCCCCGATCGCAGGTACACGCGCTGGTCCAATGGTTCCATGAAGAAGGTGCCGCCTCGAACCACGCGATATGCGCCACTCTTCGGCCCTTGCGGGTTCTTCTTTGGCGACACCGAGTAATAGTTTCGGCTATACCAGTCGCTGCACCACTCCATCACGTTGCCGGCCATGTCATGCACACCGTACGGGGATGCACCGTTGTGCGTCTGCAAGTCGCCGCGCTTGCTCCCGTCGTAATAGCCGACGATTTGTCCTGTGTCGTAGCGCTGCGACCCCACAATATTGGCATATGACTTGTCGATTGTATTTCCCCACGGGTATTTTCGCTGGTCCGTCCCTCGCGCGGCCTTCTCCCACTCGGCCTCGGTTGGCAGGCGATACTTTTTCCCCGTCTTTGCACTAAGCCAATTACAGTACGCGACAGCTGAATCCCAGTTCACTCCGAGCACCGGATAGTTATCACTGTCCGGCGTGCCACCGCCATGGTTGTTTGCCTGGGTCCAGTAGGGGACCTGCGTCTTTGGAACGACATGGCCGCTCGGCCAGAACTTCGGGTCGTCATAACCGGGATCGTCGCGGAATTTGCGCCACTCCCCGTTGGTAATCTCGTGTTTCCCGATGTAATACGCATCGAGGTCGACGGTGTGTACCGGGCGCTCGCGCGACTCGCCATCCCCGAAGTTGTCACCCATTTTGAAAGAGCCGGCGGGTACCAGCATGTAATCACCGTAGCCGTCGTTAACCACTTTGGGCAGGTCGGCTGCAAAGGTAACTGCGGCAGCGGCAAGAAAAACGCAATGTGTGAACCACGTCTACTTGGTCCCTCCGAAGAAGCCGCCAACTTGAAGGAAGTGCTTCAAACCGTCCATCCAGGGCGAGAACTCGGGGCTCGTGTATGCTCCACCAAATCCGTGCCGGCCTTTTTGATAAATGTGAAGTTCGGCAACGGCTCCAGCCCGATTTAAGTCAAGGAAAAGCTGGGCCGAACCGTTCGCCGCTCCTCTATCCCAGGCAGCCGATAATAAGAACGTCGGGGGAAAATTCTTGAGCTGTTCATCTTTGAGGGCGCGGCCGGCACTGTACACCATCACCAGATAATCCGGCCGCGAATTCATCCGGTCTACCGGATCCGATGCGTTCGGATCGCCAGGACCCGACGCCGCTGCCACCACCCGCGCCATGCTCGATCCGGCCGAGAAGCCGGCGAACCCTACTCGATTCTGGTCAAGCTTCCACTCCGCCGCCCGCGATCGGATAAGCTGGATGGCCCGCTTCCCATCAGCGATTCGGGCATCTTCCTTGTAGCGGGGCTCCAGTCGATAGGTCAGTACGAATGCGGCGAACCCCCAATCGTTGAAGCGCTCGGCGATTTCGATACCCTCACCACCGTACATCAGCATGATGTTCGAGCCGCCGGGCGCGATGATCACCGATCCCCCGTTTCGCTTTCCTTCCGGCGGCATGAATACCGTCAGGAAAGGACTATCGAGAGGTCCATTGCCATCGGCTAGTGGAACCTTCCCCTCAGGCCACAAAGGAATGTTGTAATTATCAGCCCACGTTTCGCTAGCGGCCTTTTTGTCTGCGGCAAACAGGCAGGCAGAAACGACGAGGGCGCAGAGCGTCTTCGACAGGATTGGAAGTGCCATCGACTACGCAGTCTACTACAGCGGATAATGGGGATATACAGGGCTAGGCTATCCGAAACCTTTCGGTCAACGTCTACGCCCATAGGTGTTGGTTCGCGAAAGGATTCCATTGGCCCGGCTTAGTCGCCCCAGCCTCGCTGCGTTTTCAATGCTCGTCACGGTCGTGACCGTTTGTCGCGCCGATGAGCGCGGCGTCTTCACGTTCGTCCAGAAAAATTGCACAGCGTGCCACAATTCGAAGGTCACATCCGGGGATGTGAATCTCGCGGATCACAGCGGCCTGAAGACCTTCGACGAGGATCGCGAGATCTGGGAGCGCGTCGTTTCAAAGCTGAAGACGGGTGAGATGCCACCTCCCGGCTTTCCTAAGCCGCCCGCGACGGATGTCGGCTTCCGTAACGGGGTGGCTGGAACATGAATTTGCGCGGCAGGATCGAGCTGCAAAGCCCGATCCGGGCCGAATCACCGCGCGTCGTTTGAATCGCGCTGAGTACAACAACACTATTCGTGACTTGCTGGGCGTCGATCATCCGGCCGGCTGACAATTTTCCCGCGGACGAGGCCGCCTTCGGATTCGACAATATCAGCGACGCCCTCGGGCTCTCTCCCGTCCTTCTCGAGAAGTACGTTGAGCGGCCGAGCGTGTTGTGCGCGCGGCGCTCTTCGGGCCCGAAAAGATGAAACCCTCGATGACGCATTATCCGTCGCCGGTGCGCATCCCGGTGCTCCCGAAGAACCTGATGGAGTACGACCTGACAGGGCTGCATACGCAGCACGCCGCGCACGTGAAGCACCGGTTCCCGGTCGAAGCGGAGTATACCTTCCGAGTGGTCCTGAACGGCCATCGACCGAACCAGTCGGAACCGGTAAAGGCGGCGTTCTGGGTTGACGGCAAGCAACTTCCAGAGGTGTTCACGGTCGAGGGATCCGATCTGGAGGGCCAGATCCTGGAGTGGAAGAGTCGGGTAACCGGCCGGCGACCACCTGATCTCGATGTCGTACCTGAACAATTATCATGGTCTGCCGCCGAAGTACAAAGGTCCCGAGCCGTCCAAGCTGCCGCAGGGTCCGCTGCTCAGCAACAATGCTCGAGGCAAGTTGACAGAGCAGGATATAGAGCTGCTGCGTAAATACGGGACGAAGACTCAAGACGGACCGAATCGAAGTCCGGGTCGACAATCGGACGGAGTCTATCGACGTCGGCGGCCCGTTCAATCAGACCTCCGGTCCTTCGCAGGAGAGCCTGCGGCGAATCTATGCGTGCGGACATCTGAACGGTAAACACATGGCGTCATGCGCGACGAACAATTGTCAGGAGCTTTGCTCAGAAGGCGTTTCGCCGGCCCGTCACTGCGGGAGAGGTCGACTCATTTTTGAGTTACGTCTCTCTGGTCCGCCAGCAAGGCGACTCGTTGCCGAAGGGATCGCGACCGCCTTACAGGCGATTCTCGTCTCACCGAATTTCCTGTTCCGGATTGAGCAGGACAAACCGGTCTCCGCGGAGTCCGCGCTGCCCGTCAGCGACTATCGAACTCGCGTCGCGGCTTTCATACTTCCTCTGGAGCAGTACTCCGGATGCGGAACTGTTACGACTTGCGGGAGCCCGAAGACTGAAGCAAGCCCGCCGTACTCGAGGCGCAGGTTCGGCGAATGCTGAAGGATCCGAAGTCGCAGGCGCTTGTCGAGAACTTCGCCGGCCAATGGCTTCAGTTCAAGAACATCGACGTGCTTCGGCCCGATGGCGAGAAGTTCCCGGAGTTCGATGAGTTCGTCCGTCATGCGATGCGGCGCGAAACCGAGTTGTTCATCGCGAATATCTTACGGAACGACGGAAGCATTCTCGAATTCCTCGACGCCGATTACACGTTCCTGAACGAGCGCCTCGCCCGCTTCTACGGAATCAAAGGAGTGACGGGACCCGAGTTCGCCGAGTGGACATGAGCGGCGACCCGACGCGGCGGCGGCATCCTTGCCCAGGGCAGCGTGTTGACGATTTCGTCCTATTCGACGCGGACATCTCCTGTGCTTCGAGGCAAGTGGATTTTGGAGAATCTGCTAAACGCTCCCCCCCCGCCGCCGTCCCCCATCGGTACCGGCCCTCGACGATACGAAGGTCGGACAGTCCGCGTCCCTGCGTCAGCAGATGGAGGCGCATCGAAAGAATCCGGCTGTGCGCTTCGTGTCATTCGCGGATGGATCCGCTGGGTTCGGACTGGAGAACTTCGATGCGATCGGCTCATGGCGAACTGAAGACGGCAAGTTCCCAGTGGACGCCACCGGTCGTTGCCAGGAGGCCGTTCGTTCACCGGACCGAACGAGTTGAAGGCGCTGTTGAAAGAAGATCGTGACGCGTTCGTACGGGGCTTGACCGAGAAGCTGCTCACTTACGCGTTAGGCCGCGGGTTTGGAGCGGTTCGACCGACCGGTCGTGCTCCAATCGTCGCAAAGCTGCCTGTCCCAGAACTACCGATTCTCGGAACTCGTACTCGGAATCGTGAAGAGCTTGCCTTTCCAGATACGGCGCGCCACCGAGGGTAAACTGATGACAGCTAACATAGGAGATAAGTCCAAATGACGTTCATCACAGGGAAGCACCTTTCGCGACGGACGCTCCTGCAAGGCATCGGCGGCGCGATCGCATTGCCGTTGTTGGATGCCATGCGTCCGGCTTTTGCCGGGCCCGACGAGCGTAAAGCAGGCTCGACGAATCGCCGTCGTCTATGTCCCCAACGGATCGTCATGAACGAGTGGACGCCCAAGGACGCCGGAAAGGAATATACTTTTACCCGAATTCTGAAACCCCTGGAGCCTTTCCGCAACGACATCACACTTGTCTCCGGCTTGACGAACAATGCGGCGAACAAAGGCAAAAGGCGGTGGACATGCAAAGGCGTCCGGAAGCTTCCTTCCGGGACGCCGCCGAAGTACACGGCCGGCGCCGATGTACGGGCGGGAACACGTTCGATCAGATAGCCGCCCAAAAATGGGCGGCAGAGACTCGTGTTCCATCGCTGCAGATCGGCTGCGAGGATTCCCGAATGGTCGGCAACTGCGACACCGGTCGAGTTGCGCGTACACCAACAGCCTGTCCTGGAAGAACCCGAGACGCCATTAGCGGTGGAAGTCAATCCGCGATCGGTGTTTGAGCGGCTGTTCGGGACCGTGGACCCGAGCCTGGATCCGCAAGACTCGTGCGCGACGAGCGCTGTACCGAAAGAGCATTCTCGATCGAACCCGCGAGAGCGCGCAGAGGCTCGACGTCGGATCTGGCGCTTCCGATAAGACGTAAGCTCGACGAGTATCTCACCGGGATCCGTGAAGTCGAGAGCGCCGGATCGAGAACTCAGAGAACGACACGCGGATTCCTCCGATCGAGAAGCCGT
>CAWGVL010000050.1:0-94726 GCA_963825845.1 Bryobacteraceae bacterium
GGACGCGGGAATCAAAGGGGGCGCCAGAAAGCCGATAGCAATCGCATCGCGTCCCCACGCCCCAAAGTCGATCGAATCCCATCTCTTATACAGAGTTGGCTGTGTTGTGGATGCCCGGTCTGGACCGCTGAACGTCGACAGTGAAACTGTGATCACCGGGATTGCTTCGCCTGCATCCAACGTTCGCAGTTCCTCGGCAGTGAAATTGAGGGGATGACGGCACGGACCGCTTCCGTCGGAGATAGGAACGGTAACGCGATTAGCCGGCTTGCCCGCCACCTCAATCTGAACGGGGACGTAGCAATCGTAAGGCACGCCGTTTTCGGGAATGCGTACGTTCATTTGATTCACGCCGGCAAGCCCTGGTGCTGGACCGAAATACTCCGGTCGAACGTCAACTCCGCCGATCGCAATCTTAACAACGGGCGCGAAAGACGGCGAGGGCCGTCCCAGCCCGGTCCCCCAAAGAGTCAGGTATCCGCCCCCCACCGCAGGATTGGTGAAAGATCGATTCGTTTTGGCCTGCGTGAATCCATACTTGTCGTCTCGGAACACACCGAAATTGCTCGCCGAAATATGGAGAGTAGCCGTGAACGTACCGCTCAAGTCTGTCGTAGCGATCAACTCCGCCGGGCCGGGTCGCGCATCGGCGGGGATCAGAACCTGAAACGAAATCTCGATTCCGCCGGGCGACCTCTCCGAATTCAGAACGACGAGGTCTCGCGGTTCATCCGCGCCCGCCGTCTTGATACGCAGCATGATGCTACGCGCGTGTCCGAGATTCTCCTCGATACCCATCAGATTCACGTCCGCGATCGATCCGGGAGCAAGGCCGGATTCCGGTGAAGCAGGCTCCTGCCCCGTTGCAGCGTGTGCGATGTAGATTCGCCCCGGTGCAAACACGCCGAACTGCGCGTAAACAGAATCCCCAAGAAGTATGGCAAATAGAGCGGCGGAAACGGAAAATCGCAATCGCATGCAAGGGCTAATAATAACTCGGCAGCAATACCCAACAAACGACTGAGCCAGCCCAGCCGTATTTCTCCGCGTTAGTAGGCCTGGGGCATGTTGCGAAACAGCGCAGCAGCGTCCCGTGACTCTCTCTCCTGAACTCCGCAGGTCGATCTCCGGTCGGCCTGCATTTTTTCCTCTGATAGTCACTGGATCGAAACGAACGGTTTCGTGTATTCTGTGAGAGGAAACGGCCTGGTGGCTCGATTCCGGTTCCCACTTCGTGGCTAACGGATCTTGATCCGCAACCTCGCAGTGATGGCAACAACAATACGGCAAGTGTCACCAATCTCGTAAGGATTGTGAGTTCGATCACTCGAATCACCACCTAGGCTTCCATAGGATCGGGAGGCTCGGTCTTATTTACCGAGCTTTCCCTCGAAGCCCCGGAAGCTTCGACAGACTGCCCCTTCCCGGCCATCGAAATCGCATCGATTAGTGGCGCACTTTCATGGAATAATCTCGCCGAATTGCGCCAGAAGAATATCTATCGCGCCCCTAATGGAAAGAGGATGTAGAATCAGAATACCCCCCGCGTTCCTGGTCTAGGAGTGTCTTTTCCCATGTCCTTCATCCTTTATTTCCTGCTCGCGCTAACGGCGCTTCCGGCGGTCGCTCAGACGGTGATGCTGGTATCTGGCAATGGCCAGATGGCGCAGGAGAATTTTCCGGCTGTCAAGCCGATGGTTATCAAGGCTGTGAATGCAGCAGGGGCCGGCATCCCCAACGCGAGTGTGGCCTGGACCCTGGCGCAGGGAGAAGGCGCACTCAGTGACATCGTTACCACGACCGACGGCAACGGCATGGCGTCCGCTCTCTTTCGCGGCGTCTTCCTGCCGCCGCCCGACTCCTACCGAAGATCTGTCGTTCGAGCGACTGTAACGGCCGCTGGCGCCACGCTTGGCGCCGTGGATTTCGTCGTAATCACCTACGCGTCGCGGACGATTTCCGGCGGATTTGCGCCTGCTCCGCTCGTTGAATTGATTGCGCCAACGGGAGACCTGAGCGGCTCCACAGGATCGCTGCTTCCGCGTGCCGTCGCAGTCAGAGTCATATCGCAAGCCGGCTTGGACATCGGCAAAGGGATTCCTAGCGTCGGAGTGCGCATCAACGAACCGGAGGATCCGAACGGACCGACCGCACTGTGCTCCGGTCCCAACAATATGGTCTACACGGACCAGAACGGCGAGGCGTACTGCGACGTGATCCTCGGACCAACGGCGGCATCGGGTTATCTTCGCGCGAATGTAGGCGAGTCTCAGTTGACTCGGCAATTCCAGGTAACGATCACGCCTGGAGCCGCATGCACGTTCAACGTAGCGCCCGCCACCAGCAACATCGGTTCTGCCGGCACGACTGGTACGGTTTCGATTACCGTCGCGACCGGCCAAAATTGCGGCTGGGCTGCCTCGACCATCGCGGCGTGGATCACGATCACGTCCGGTGGTTCCGGTCAAGGGAATGGCATTTTGGGCTATACGGTCGCAGCCAACCCGGGTCCCGCTCGGACAGGTGTCATCAACGTCGCGGGACGCACCGTAACCATCCAACCAGGCCGCCGCGGGGTCGTCAGGCGGTCAGATCACACTTCTTAACAGCTCGCCTCTGCCGAGCGCAGTCATGAACACCCCTTACTCGTTCCAAATGGCAGCATCGGGTGGAACACAGCCGTATAGATGGTCTGCGACGGGAACTTTCCCTCCGGGACTCACATTGAATCCGAACAGCGGCGGCATTTCCGGAAGTCCGACTACGAGTGGGACCTTCTCTTTCTCGATCGTCGTGACAGACGCGACGAATGCCGCGTCGACCTCTCAGCCGTACACGATGACCGTCGCTCCATCTCAGACCGGGGGAACTCCGCTGACAATCGTCTCGACCTCTCCGCTGTCGAACGCGACGGTTGGAGCGAATTACTCATCGCAGTTCACGGCATCGGGAGGAACGACGCCGTACCAATGGAGCGCATCCGGAAATATCCCAGCCGGCTTGCTCTTGAATCCCGCAACTGGGGCATTTAGCGGAACACCCACGAGTGCGGGAATTTATACGTTCTCCGTTTCTCTGACAGACGCCGTCAACGCTGTTGTAACGAAGCAATTCACGATCACGGTGAATCCTGCAGGACCGGGGGGAGCCCTGGCTGTCCTGACGACCTCGCCACTGCCGAACGGTACGGTCGGTACCGCATTTGACTTCCAGTTCAGCGCTTCAGGGGGCACACCGCCATATCAATGGTCCGCCGGCGGGACCTTCCCGCCGGGACTAGGCTTAATCCCGACCACGGGCGCCGTAACCGGCACACCGACGACAGCCGGCACGTTCAGTTTCACCATCAACGTCTCGGATCCTTCGGGCGCGACGACCTCGAAGCCATTCTCAATGACGGTTTCTCCCGCAGGAGGAACGGGAACCCTGACGATCACTACGGCTACTCTGCCGAATGGCGCGGTCGGCGCAGCGTACCAGCAAGCCATCTCGGCTTCCGGCGCGTGTAATTCCAATCCATTTGGCGGAGGAAGCGTCAACTGGACGATCGCGTCAGGAGCCCTGCCGAACGGCTTGGGCTTCGCCACTGTGGGACCCGGCGCAACCATTTCCGGCACGCCCACAGCCGAAGGCTCGTACACCTTCTCCATCCGGGCGACAGACACCTGCGGGCGTACCGACACAAAGAGCTACACGCTTCTGATCACCGGCACTTCCGCTCAGATCCCCATGATCGCCACACCGGCCAATGTCGAGTTCTCGGTCGCCTTCACCGCGGCAACCAGTCTCGATCAAGCGATCGCGATTTCCACAGGCGCAACGAACATGACGTTCAACGCGACAACGACGATTCCATGGTTAAAGATCACACCCGCTCAGGCGAGTTCACCATCGAACATCGTGGTGCAAGCTGTGAACATCGGCGCCTTCGCGCCCGGTGTCTACGATGGCTCCGTTGTAATCACTTCCGCTGCTTCGAACAGCCCGCTCACGATTCCCGTGACGCTCCGGGTGGCAGCGCCTTCGAACATCAGTGTAGGTCCTGAGTCGTTGTTGTTCAGGCACACTCCAGCCGCTCCGATATCGCAGCAGGTTCTAAACGTCGGCGGCCCTTTACCGGAATCCGGTTCAATGTGACGTTTGCTACCGATTCAGGAGGAACGTGGCTGCGTGTCAATCCGCTATCGGGACAAACGCCGCAAGCGCTGTCTGTCTCGGTCGACAGCACCGGATTGGCGCCGGGAACCTACACAGGATCGATCCGTGTCACACCGGACGGAAATGCAGGCGGGTTCCGGTCCGTGCCTGTGACGTTGATGGTTCAGCCTGCTACGGCGCTCACGGTCAACCAATCGCAGCTCACATTCAATGCGCCGGGTTCGCAGACCCTATCGATTGGCGCCACAGGAGGTCCGATTCCATTCAGCGTTGCAACTACCGGAGGCACTTGGCTTTCCGCAACACCTCCCGCGGGCACGGCCCCGGGGGACTTGACCGTCACGGTATCGGCGTCCGGTCTCGCGCCGGGTACGTATCAGGCGCTGGTTGTCGTCACAGCAACGGGAACATCCCAGTCGATCTCGGTCCCGGTGACGTTCAATCTGACGCAGGGGCAGCCTATGATCTCTGCGGTAACGAACGGAGCGAGTTTCGCCACCGGAGCCGTAGCGCCGGGCGAAATCATAACGCTTTTCGGAACGAATATAGGACCTGCGACTTTGACATCGGCTACGTACGATTCTAATGGCGCGCTGCAATCAACGGTGTCGGACGTCCAAGTGCTCTTCGACAACATCCCCGCCCCCCTGATTTACGTCGCTCAAGGTCAGGTCGCTGCCATCGTTCCGTTCGGAGTGTCGGCCGGACCACGACGCGCGTTCAACTCTTAAACGGCGCGCAACGCTCGAACACGGTTGACGTGCCCGTAGCGGAAGCCGCGCCTGGCATCTTCGTGCTCGACACCAGCGGCCAGGGCGCGATCATCAATCAGGACGGCACGATCAATGCGCAGTTGAACGGTGCGGAACCGGGGAGCGTCATCTCGATCTATGCGACCGGAGCAGGTCAAATGGATCGGCAAGTCTTCGATGGCCGCCCCATCGTGGAGGAGCCATACCCAAGGCCGCTGCTTCCGGTCGGTGTGCGAATCGGCGGACGCGTCGCGGATATCCGGTATGCGGGCGCGGCTCCCGGTCAGGTCGCCGGAATGCTGCAGGTGAATGCAGTGATCCCGGCAGACACGCCGCGAGGAACGACAGCGCCAGTGCAGATTACGATCGGGTCGGTGACCAGTCAGGCGAACGTGTTTGTCGCGACCAAGCCGTAGATGAAACTACAATTAAGTTAGACATGATGAATCGCAGGGAATTTGCGGGCGCGCTCGCCGCCTCAACATGGACGGCGCGGAGCTACGCGCGGGTTATCGGAGCCAATGACAGATTGAATGTTGGCGTTGTCGGGTGCGGCGGCATGGCGGGCGTTCACATGAACCGCCTCCTGAAGTTCGGTGAAAAGACCGATAACTTCCAGTTCACGGCTGTTTGCGATCTATACGACAAACGGCGGGATGCGGCGGCCACACTGACGGGCGGTAAGCCGTTCACCCGTTACCAGGATCTCCTCGCGTCGAAGGACGTCGACTACATCCTGAACGCGACGCCGGAACACTGGCATTCGCGAGTCACGATCGACGCCATCGAAGCCGGCAAACACGTATATAACGAGAAGCCGATGACGAGGACCGTCGAGCAGGCGAAACTTGTCCTCGCCAAGGCCAAGGCGAATCCGGATATCAAGGTCCAGGTCGGCGTGCAGGGCATGTCCGACGACTCGTACATCACCGCAAACAAATACGTACAGGACGGAGCGTTGGGCCATGTCGTCATGGCACAAATCGACTACTCGCGGAACGGCAAGGAAGATCTGTGGGAGTACGAGTACGATCCGGATGTGAAGCCGGGCGTGAACCTCGACTGGAAAACGTGGCTCGGAGATGCCCCGAAACACGAGTTCGAACCCGACCGCTTCCATCGCTGGCGCAAGTATTGGGACTACAGCGGGGGGATCTCTGGTGACCTGTTCGTTCACCGCGTAACACGAATCATCAAGTCGCTCGGGCTGACTTTTCCGGAATACGGCATGGGCGCGGGCGGTCGATATGTGTTCAAGACCCCTGGCGAAGTGCCCGATACGATGGACGTTCTGCTCGATTATCCCGAGGGCGTGACCGTACAACTGGTCAGCTCAATGGCGAATGACCGCAAGATCGATCATCTGCTGCGCGGGCACAAAGCGACGCTGGAGTTCAACTCGACGGGATTCACGATCGTTCCTCAAAAGCTCTTCCAGGGCGAAGTGAAGGAAGTCGTCCATACGAAATCGGGCGCGGAAGACGTTCTGCTGCATCATCGCAATCTGCATAACGCGATCCGGAAGAATGAACCGTTGAATTGCCCGGTCGAGCTCGGCTACTACGGCGTGGTCGCATCGGAAATGGGCGTCCTGTCGCTCCGCCGCCGCGCATACATGAAGTGGGATAAGAAGGCGCAGAGGATCGTAAAGGCCTAAACGGCCTTCACCGCAGCGCTGACCGGGCGTGAGCCCACAGGAATCATCGTGAACAGGGCCGCCGACTTGCGACGGTCCGCCACAATGCCCATCGTGCGGATCACGGCCATGTCGCCGGATTGCCGGTTCAGCACGAGAGCGTAGTTGTTGTCCGGTGTGACCGTAATATAGCCCGGATCCGCGCCGACCGCGGTGACGGCTATGATCCGCCGCCGCGTAATGTCCAGAATCGTTACGTCGCCCGCTTGTGGATTCGCCAGGAATAAGTGCGTGGCGGACGCCGCCATCGCTCCCGGAGCATGGCCGGCCAGTACCGTCTCCGCTACTTGCGGCACGTAATAAGGGAACACCACGACAACGGCATCGCGCCCCTCGCCGGTGATGAACAACTGACCACCATCTCCGTTAAAGCACAGGTTATCCGGCCGGACAGCGAGCGGCAGATTCGCGATGATCCGCGCGCTTGCATCCATCACGCACAACTGACGACCAGCCGTATCGGCAACCATGAGGCCCTTTCCGTCGGCGCGAAAACGCGCCGCCCCAATCCCGTCGCTCACCTTGATCACCGCGCCAACGGATCGCGATTTCAGGTCGATCACCGAGACGGCCCGCTCGTGCCATAACTTATAGCGGCAAGACCGGTGAAGTTCGACAGATCGACGTCGTGGGCGTCGGCGGCGAGCTGTAATGGGGTCGATGCGCGGAAAGACTCGAGAGGGACTTCTGTCAGAGTACGTCGCCCGAGAACCCACAGCGATCGGTCAGACAGGCGTATCGAGATCGACGATCCGAGCTTGACGCGCCGCGCTACCGTGAACCTTTCGGTATCTACCTCGTAGATCGTTCCCGAGGCAGGCGCGAACGCGTAGACCCTGGGTTCCTCGGGATCGGCAAGGACAGCCGTCGGCGAATCGTCGAGCCTGATGTGGCGAGCTACCGCGAAAGCGGTGAGATCAACAACGGCAATGGCATTCCCGGCTTCATTGGCCACATACACGTAGCCATCGAAACCGGGAGATTTCTTTTTCTTACAAGCTGCAGCAACAGCGGCAACACCGGAGAGCGCGAAACTGCGGCGGCTCAGCACTACTTAATGAGTGTCGCAGAACGACCGGCGAAATCGAGGACCAGCGATGGGAACACACCCAGAAGCACAGTAGCGACAGCGGAAGCCAGGAGCGCAGTCTTCAATCCAGCGCTCAAGGGCTGCAGGCCATCCGTCGTCGATGTCGGCTCATGCATGTACATCACAACAATGATCCGCAGGTAATAGTAGGCAGCGACAGCGCTGTTCAGAAGCCCCAAAACCGTCAGCCACACGAGGTTCGCGTCGAGCGCCGCTTTGAACACGTAGAACTTGCCGAAGAAGCCGGCGGTCAGCGGCACCCCGATCAGCGAGAGCAGGAAAATGACCATCATCGCCGCTGTCATCGGCTGGCGATATGCTAAGCCCGCCATCTGGTCGATCTCGAGATACCGTTCGCCCTGCCGGCTGAAGTGAACGACGACGGCGAATGCCCCGATGTTCATGAACGCATATGACGCCAGGTAGAACATGGCGGCCTGCGTTCCGATCTGGCTGTGCGTGGTAACCGCGACAAGGACATATCCTGCGTGCGCAATAGAACTGTAGGCCAACAGGCGCTTGAGATTGCTCTGCGTGAGCGCAGCGAAGTTACCGACGGTCATTGTCGCAAGCGCGGTAACCCACATCATTGGTTCCCACCGGCTCGAGATGGGCTCGAACGCCGTCATATACACGCGGATAAAGATCGCGAAAGCCGCAGCTTTTGGACCTGCCGACATGAAAGCCGCAACCGGAGCGGGCGCTCCCTGATACACGTCCGGAGCCCAGATCTGAAACGGCGCCGCGGAGATCTTGAACGCGAATCCCACAAACATCAACGCAGCCGACACTCCGACCAGCGACATCGATTCCATGTTGCCGGCCGTCAGCACACGACGGATCTCGACGAGGTTCGTTGACCCGGTGATGCCATAGATCCACGCAACTCCATACAGCAGGAATGCGGTCGCGAATGAGCCAAGGAGGAAGTACTTCAATGCCGACTCGTTATTCCGCTTGTCATCGCGGAGGTAACCGGCGAGGATGTACGTTGCGATGGACGAGATCTCCAAGCCGATGAACATAATGATCAACTCATTCGAAGTTGCCATGATGCCCTGGCCGGCGACGGAGAACAGGATCAGCGCGTAATATTCGCCCCCTTCGGACCGTTCACGTCGCAGATACTGACCGGAGCAGAGGACGGCCAGGATTGCGACGATGATTACGAGCGCCCGGAAGAACGTCGCGAATCCATCGACAATCAGCATCTGCTGAAACGCGGCGCCCGGTTGACCATATGCGACGAACGTTGCAGCCAGAGCGGCAAGCAGCCCCAGAAGGGTAACGGACGGCGCCAGTCCGGCTCCGGTCTGCCGCGATTCGTCGCGCATCGCCTCAATGATCATGACGAATGCAGCTACGATCGTCAAAATGATCTCCGGCAGAATGCGGATGTACTCAGCAGCCGTAGGGATGAAGTTCGTGCTATTGGGCATGGGCGGTCTCCTGAGCGGGCGTGGTCTTTACCTGCTGCTCGAGGCTGCCTTTCGTCGTAGAAAGCATTGCGGCGTTCGAAGCGCCTATCGATGGTAAGAAGGTTTGCGGAGCCATCCCCATCCAGATCATCAGGATGACCAGAGGCAGGATTGCAGCCCATTCTCGGGTGTTGAGATCGGGCATGTGCATGCCCGAGTGTTCATGGGAAGCGTGCTCGTCTGCTTGCGCGGCCGTATCGGGATCATGCCCATGGCCACCGCCGTGACCATGTCCGTGCCCTGCGGTCTCGGCCACACCGGGCGCTCGGCCGAGGAACGTGCGTTGGTACATCCATAGCATGTAGCACGCGGAAAGAATCACGCCGACAGCGGCGAAGACAGCCCACTGGAACCGCGCGATAGCCGCTCCCTGCAGAACGAGGAACTCGCCGATGAAGTTACTGAGGGTCGGGAGGCCGATGCTCGCCAGCGTTGTCACCAGGAAAATCGAAGCGAGCCAGGGAGCCGGAGTCGCCACGCCGCCGAAATCTTTGATTTCGAGCGAATGCCGCCGCTCATACAGATACCCGACGAGCATAAAGAGCCCGCCGGTCGATATACCGTGCGCCAGCATCACATACACAGCGCCATCCCATGCGATCTGGTTGAACGAGAAAAGGCCGAGTACGACGAAGCCGAGGTGGCTCACAGACGAGTACGCGACCAGCTTCTTCATATTGGGCTGCACCAGCGCAACCAGCGCGCCGTAGATGATGCCAATCACGGAAAGCGCCACAATCCAGTTCGCGTTCTCACGCGCCGCGTTCGGAAAGAGCGTAAGACAGAATCGCAAAATACCGTATGTTCCCATCTTCAGCATTACGCTGGCCAGCATGACGGAGCCCGCTGTCGGAGCTTCCACGTGAGCATCGGGCAGCCAGGTATGCAGCGGAAACAGAGGCACCTTTATCGCGAACGCGATAAAGAAAGCCAGGAACAGCAGCAATTGCTCCGTGTGGCTGAACATCAGACGGCCACTCTGAATGAGTCCGAGCCATGTCGGGAAATCGAACGTGCCGGTCTTGTTGTACAGATAGATGATCGCGGCGAGCATCAGCACTGAACCCGCCATCGTGTACAGGAAGAATTTGACGGCGGCGTAGATCCGGCGCTCATGTCCCCAGATGCCGATCAGGAAGTACATCGGAACCAGCGACACTTCCCAGAACACGTAGAACAGAAACATGTCGAGCGCCGCGAAGACTCCGACGAGACCGAACTCGAGTAGCAGCAGGAACGCATAGAACATCTTCTGCCGCTTGTCGATGTATTTCCAGGAGACCAACACCGCGATCGGCGTGAGCAACGTGGACAGGATAATGAGCCAGAGACTGACACCGTCGATACCGACGTGATACCGGATGTTCGGATAATCGATCCACGGCGCATCGGAAACATGGGTCATCTCACCCGGGTTCGCGAGAACCCCACTGATGAGTAGCAGTGACGCGAGGAATATGATGACGGAGATGGCGAATGTCGCACGCTTGATGGTGTCGACATTTTCCTTCGGGAGCAGCAGCACCAGAATGAACCCGATCGCGGGAAGGAAGATGACGAGGTCGAGAAGGTTCATCGAACGCCTCCCATCATGCCCATCGCGACGATCACGACCAGCGAACCGACCACCACCCACGCGGCGTAGCTTCGTATGTTGCCGGACTGCAGACGTTTCAGAACATTGCCTATATTTCTGGACCGGTGTCCTATGCCGTTGACAATACCGTCAATAACACCGACATCAATGCCTCGCCAAAGCACGGAGCGTGAGCCCTGAACCACGGGTTCAACCACCATGGCGTCGTAGGCTTCATCGACGAAGTACTTGTTATAAAGCCATCGATAGCCCCCCTGGAACGTGGTTGCCATCGAGTCGGCGAGCCGCGGACTCGCAACGTAGAAAAGGTAGGCCAATAAGATGCCGCCGAGTCCCGCTGCCGTCGCGATATAGCCGAGAATGCCGTGCTCGCCGTGCTCCTGGTGAGGGAATATCGGCTCCAGGAAGTGCGGTACAGGAATGAAGCCGCCGAATAGCGAGAGCAGCGCGAGAACCATCAGCGGCGCAGTCATGATGAGCGGGGATTCGTGCGGGTGCTGATTGCCGCGATACTTTCCAAAGAACGCCAGGAAGATCGACCGGAATACATAGAATGCTGTCATACCGGCAGTCACTACACCGATCCAGAACAGCAACGGATGACGATGATAGGCGGCCACAAGGATCGCGTCTTTCGAGAAGTAACCGGACGTGAATGGGAACCCGGAGATCGCGAGCGCAGCGCACATCAGCGTGGCGAACGTGACGGGCGTTTCCTTACGAAGACCACCCATATTCTGCAAGTCCTGCTCGCCGTTCAACGCGTGAATCACCGAGCCGGCGCCGAGAAACAGAAGCGCTTTGAAGAACGCGTGCGTTACTACGTGGAAGATGCCCATCGAGAACGCGCCGACACCGCACGCCAGGAACATGTAGCCGAGCTGGGATACGGTCGAGTACGCGTAAACCTTCTTGATATCGTTCTGGACAAGACCGATGGTCGCAGCCATCACGGCGGTGACAAGTCCGACGATCGCGACAACGTTCATGGCGATATCGGAGTGCACGAACAATTCAGCCGAACGGCAGACCATGTAGACGCCCGCGGTGACCATCGTTGCCGCGTGGATAAGAGCGGATACAGGTGTAGGGCCGGCCATGGCGTCGGGCAGCCAGACGTACAGGGGAACCTGAGCCGATTTGCCGGTCGCGCCGACGAACAGCAGCAGGCAGATGGCCGTGAAGATGCCAGCTCCGGTATCGTGCGGCATGTTGGCCGCGGCGGGAAGCACGTTCGCGAAATCGAGGCTCCCGAACGTGATGAAGATCAGGAACATCCCGAGAAGGAAGCCGAAGTCGCCGATGCGGTTGACGATGAATGCCTTCTTGCCCGCGTCTCCGGCGAATTTCTCGAGGAAGTAGAAGCCGATCAGTAGGTACGAACACAGGCCGACGCCTTCCCATCCGATAAACATCACGAGGTAGTTCGCGCCGAGCACCAGAATCAGCATGAAGAACATGAACAGATTCAGGTACGAGAAGAACCGGTAATAGCCGCCTTCATGCGACATGTACCCTATCGCGTAAATGTGGATCAACGTACCGATTCCCGTGACCACCAGAAGCATCACAGCAGTCAAGCGGTCTACGGCGAGATCGAAACCGATGTTGAGCGCTCCGGACTGGATCCAGGTGAAGTAGTGTTCGATGTGGGCCTGCGTCGGAGCGTCATGCCCGAACATGCCGAGGCTCGAGAGGACTTTCAGGACCCAAAGAAATGACAGAAGAACAGAGCCGATCGCGACCACGTTAATGATCGCTTTCGGGAATCGCCGTCCGAAGAGGCCGTTAATGGCCGCGCCGGCGAGAGGAATTGTAGGGATCAGCCAGAGATGCTGCATCGTCAGTTTTTCAAACTGCTCACTTCATCGATATGCAATGTCGCGCGATTCTTGAAGACGGTCAGGATAATCCCAAGACCGACAGCGGCTTCCGCGGCTGCGACGACCATTACAAAGAACGAGTAGATGTGGCCGTCGACCTGTTTGAATTGATACGAAAACGCGACAAAGCTCAGGTTCACCGCGTTGAGCATCAACTCGATGGACATAAACACGGTGATGATGTTCTTGCGGAACAGGAACCCGGCAACGCCCAGCGAAAACAGAATCGCGGACAGCAACAGGTACCAGTTCAGCGGGACGGCGTTCGGAATCGAAGGCATGCGATCAGATTTCCTTCCTCGCGAGCACGACCGCGCCGATGATCGCGATCAGAATCAGGAGCGATGTCACTTCAAACGGCAGCAGGTACT
The DNA here is from genome assembly GCA_963825845.1 of Bryobacteraceae bacterium. Lineage (GTDB taxonomy): Bacteria > Acidobacteriota > Terriglobia > Bryobacterales > Bryobacteraceae > DASQDN01. Next base: position 13,026 of record CAWGVL010000050.1, read on the forward strand.
CGGTGAACAGCGAGCGGCCAATCTCGAGGCCCGTGGCTTGTGTAAAGGATCCAAATGTCACAGGCTTCGAATCCGGTAACCGGCTCTGAATGATATAGCTCAACAGCCCGACGAATACGGCGAACAAGGGGATGCCCATCCACTTCACGAATGTCGAGCGGCTGCGGCCATGCTCGGAGCCCGCGTTAAGCAGCATGATCACGAAGATGAACAACACCATGATCGCGCCCGCATAGACGATCAATTGAGCGGCGGCAATAAACTCGGCGCCGAGCAGAAGGTACATGACGGCGAGAGACCCCATGACGCCGATCAGTGACAACGCGCTCGAAATCGGATGCGTCTGAACGACAAGGCTGATCGCGGACAGTACCGCAACTCCGGCAAAGATGAAGAAGAGGATCGGATCTATGGGCGGCATCTTATTTCGTAGTGAGCGCGACAGCCAGACCGGTGATCAGCAGGTTCACCAGCGCGATCGGGAACATAAACTTCCAGGCAAAGGCCATTAACTGGTCGTAACGGAAACGCGGAAGCGTACCGCGAATCCAGATAAAAATGAACAGCAGAAAGCCAGTCTTGGCGCAGAACCAGAATAACGGCAGAATGTACGGCTGGAGAAACGGAAGCGCGAAAGTCAGACCCAAGCCAATGAACACGAAGCCGAACACCGGGAGCGTGAAGCGGTCAAGCGGACGAGCCGGATTCAGACCGTGAAAGATCGAGACGATGCCCGCGCCGACAAAGAGAAGCACCGGAATCAGCCAGGAGCCATATTCGGTCGGGAAGATCGGATGCCAGCCGCCGAGGAACAAGAGAGTGGCTACCGAGGTGACCGTAATCATGTTCGCGTATTCGGCCATGAAGAACGCCGCGAACGACATCGACGAGTACTCAGTGTGGAAACCGGCGACGAGTTCGTTTTCCGCTTCGGGAAGATCGAAGGGCACGCGATTCGTTTCGGCGAACGCGCAGATCAGAAACACGATGAAGCTAAAAACCTGGGGGAAGGGACCTTGAAGCAGAGTCCAGCGAGGCAGGAACCCGAGCACGAATCCTTCCTGCATATTGACCATCTCGCGCAAGCTCAGCGTATTTAGCACCAGCAGCGGCGAAGCGATTGCGAGCGCCATCGGCAGCTCATACGAGATCATCTGCGCGGACGACCGTAATCCTCCGAGCAGAGAGTATTTGCTGTTCGACGCCCACCCGGCAAGCGCTACGCCATAGACGCCGATTGAGGACAAGGCCAGGATGAACAGAATACCGATCTTCAGATCCGTCAATTGCATGTACGTCCGAACGCCGAAGATCTCGATCTCGGGTCCGAAAGGAATTACGCTGATCGGGATCAGAGCGATTGTGACGGCAAGGACAGGAGCTAGGAGATAGAAGAACGTGTTGACGTTGGAGGGAATGAAGCCCTCCTTCGTGAGTAATTTGATAACGTCTGCCAGCGGCTGGAGCAGTCCATGCGGACCGACGCGGTAGGGACCGGGCCGGAGTTGAATGTGAGCCAGCACTTTTCGCTCTACCCATTGGAGGTAGGCGAGCACGGTCAGGAAGACGAACGCGATCAACCCCGTTTTGATCAGACTGATGACGTAGAAATTGTCCATTGTGCGTTCCGATTACGGCGCGGTTACACCCGAGTCGTAGAGACGGACCTTATCGCGTTCGATAACCGAGTTGAGCTTGTGCGAATATCTTCCGAGCGAGCCCGACGTGAACAGAGTGTCGCGAGCCGACTGAACCAGGTCAGGCCTCGATGGACCCGGGACTCTCCCATTCAGGGGAACCGTCTGCGCCGCGCCTCCGGTTCTGAGCACGGGTAAGGAAACATTATATCCACGCACATGCGCCCGGATCTGTTCAAAGACGACGTCTACCTTGGCTTGCAGGAAATCGGATTGTCCCATTTCCTTGGCGATCAAGCCGAAGATCTCGAGGTCCGGCTTGGCGCCCATGGTTTTGGCTGCACGTTTGAGTTGCTGAACTTCACCGGTGACGTTTGTGAATGTGCCGTCCTTCTCATAGGCGGACGCTGCGGGGAAGATGATATCGGCCCGCTTCGCCGTTTCCGTCATAAACAAATCGTGTACGACGACGAACGCGCCGTCAGCGGCGAGTTGGGCGTTGGCCAGCGGATTGGCGCCCACGATCCAGACGACATCGAGATCGCGCGCCGTGAGTATTTCAGGCAAGTTCAAACCAGGCGATCCCGCGGCGTGATACCCGGCGCCGAGATCGGGGAGCAGGCCCATGTCGGATGCCCCGCGCGAGTTCGAGTAATCGACGAGACAGACGTACTTGACGGGGACGCCGAGCGAGTCGCCAAAGGCAATGAGTCGCCGGATGTCATCCCCCTTGACCGTATCGCCAAACAGGATGACGAGTTCCGATTGCGCGGCCAGTTCGGACCGAAGCCCTTCGACTTCTTCCAATTGACGGGCAGGTTCGGCGATGCGCGCCAACTTGGCATACTTGCGTTCGCGCACCGGACCTTCGGTCACCGTGTAAATGGATGCGTTGTGATGCCGGAAATTAGCCCGCAACTGGAAGGCGAGCAGCGGATGCTGCTGCGCTAGATCCGAGCCGATGACTAAAGCGGCCTTCGTTTTGTAAAGGTCTTCGACAGTGGCAAGCGCGTTGGCGCGCCCACTCAGCGCATCGAAGAAGGTTGGCAGATCACCGGTGCGGCGATGATCTATGCTGCTGGTCAGGAGAACTTCACGCGCGAACTTCTGCAGCCAGTAGTTCTCTTCGTTGCTGGTGCGATTCGATCCGATGACGGCAAACTTGCCGTTGGCAGCCCGGACCTGCTTGAACTTATCGGCGACCACCTTCAAGGCTCGCGTCCAGGAGACCGGCTGGAACTCACCGTTGACCTTCATCAGCGGGGATTGCAGGCGGTCGGGATGCTCCACAAAGTCAAAGGCGTAGCGGCCCTTGATGCAAAGGAACTCGCCGTTGACTCCGGACTGGTCCCGGTTATTGCCGCGAATGATCTGTCCGTTGCGGACGCCAAGAGTGGTTTTGCACCCGTTCGAGCAGTGGGTACAAACCGTTCCGACGTGCTCCATTTCCCACGGGCGAGTTTTGTAGCGATACGTTTCGCTAGTCAGCGCGCCGACAGGACAGATGTCGATACAAGCTCCGCATTCATCGCACTCGAGGTGATCGCCTTCATTGGGAGCGATCTCACTCACGACGCCGCGATACACGACGCCGAGGGCGTTGACCCCCATACCTTCACCGCAGACACGAACGCAGCGGTAGCAAAGAATACACCGGGGAGCATCGAAGAAGACGACCGGAGAAAACTGCTTTTCATCCACGTGATGTTTCACTTCGGTAAACCGGCTCTCGCCGGCGCCGTACGTGAACACCATGTCCTGAAGTTCGCATTCGCCGCCCTTATCGCAGACGGGGCAATCGAGCGGGTGATTCGTCAGCAGCAGCTCAAGCATGGATTTGCGAGCTTGCACAATGACGGGCGAGTCGGTTCGGACGACCATGCCTTCGCCGACCGCAAGGGTACATGCGGTCTGAAGCTTCGGCATCTTCTCAACTTCCACCAGGCACATGCGGCATGCCGCCTGCAGAGAATATCCTTCGACGTAGCAGAACGCAGGCACCTCGATACCGTGCTTGCGCGCCGCCTCGATCACAAGCGTGCCTGGCGCAGCCTGGATCGGCCTTCCATCGATGGTGAGATTTACCAGATCAGCCATTTTTGTGTTTAGACAACCTGAATCAGCCGGCTCGTGTCTTCAAACGACCCGGGAGTAACGGCCAGCTTCGCTTCGAACTCGTGACGGAACTTCTCGACGAATGCAATGGTCGGCATCGCGGCCGCATCGCCCAGCGGGCAGAACGTTCGGCCCAACATGTTCTTTGCAACTTCACCGATGAGGTTGATATCGGTGGATTGCCCGAATCCTTCGTCGAATCGCATCAGCAGCTTCTTCAACCACGTGGTGCCTTCGCGGCACGGGATGCACCAACCACAGCTTTCGTGCTGATAGAACTTCATGGTGCGAAGAGCGACTTTGACGATGTCGGTATCTTCATCCATGATCATGACTCCGCCGGAGCCCAACATACTGCCGAGTTTGGCGACGCTGTCATAGTCCATGGCGACATCGCATTCTTCGGCCCGCAGCACGGGGCAGGACGAACCGCCCGGAACGACGGCCTTCAGTTTCTTGCCGTTCCAAACACCGCCGCCGACTTCATTGATCATGCGGAGGAGGTTGAAGCCCATCGGGAGTTCATAAACGCCGGGTTTGTTGATGTGACCGGAGAGGCAGAACAAACGTGTGCCGCCGTTCTTGGGTGTGCCAAGATCGGCGAACCATTGACCACCATTGAGGATGATCGACGGAACGGCGCAGAACGTCTCGACGTTGTTAAGAACGGTCGGTGATTGCCATGCGCCGGACACAGCCGGGAATGGCGGACGAATGCGGGGAATGCCGCGCTTGCCTTCGAGCGATTCGAGCAGAGCGGATTCCTCACCGCACTCATAGGCGCCCGCGCCCGTGTGAGTGTAGCACTCGAAGTCGAACCCTGTGCCGTTGATGTTTTTGCCGAGCCATCCGCGCGAGTACGCCTCGGCGATGGCCTTGTCCATGATCTCGATCAGATAACGATACTCGCCGCGAATGTAGATGTAGCCTGCTTTGGCGCCGACGACGAGCGCGGCGATCATCACCCCTTCGATGAGCTGGTGCGGATCGTTCTCAATCAGGACGCGATCTTTGCAGGTGCCCGGCTCGGATTCATCGGCGTTCACGACGATGTACTTCGGCTTGTCGACGTTGCGGGGAACGAAGGACCACTTCATCCCGGTCGGGAAGCCCGCGCCGCCGCGGCCGCGGAGGTTGGAGGCTTTCACCTCGTTGATGATCTCGTCGGGCGTCATCCCGACAGCCTTCATGAAAGCTTTGTACCCATCGTTGGCAAGAAACGTATCGATCGATGCCGAGTTCTCGAACTCGAAGCGCCGGGTGAGAACTTTGGTTTCGAGCGGACTGGGTTCGTTGTAAAGCATCGTTATTGAACCTTTTGCCTCGACTTACGAAGGTCATCGAGTATTTTGTCGAGCATCCCGGACGTGACGTTGTGATGGAAGTCGTAGTTCACCTGAATGGCCGGCGCCCAGGAGCAGGCTCCGATGCATTCGACCTCTTCGAGTGAGATCAGACCGTCGTCCGTTACCTCGCGATGACCGATGCCGAGGGTTTTGGACGCATGCTCGTAGAGTTCTTCCGCGCCGCGAAGCTGGCAGCTCACATTGGTGCAGACTTGAACGTGATACTTACCCCACGGTTTCTTGTGGAGCATCGAATAGTAGCCGATGACCTCGTCTACCTGCAGGCGGGATAAGCCGAGGCGCTTGGCGCACTCAAGCATCAACTCTTCCGAAATGTGGCCGACTTCGTCCTGACAATACAGCAGCATCGGAATCAGAGCCGATCGGATGCGGCCCTGCGGATACGAGTTCATCAACTTCGAGAGCCGCTGTTCGAGTTCCGGGGAGAAAGTCATTACCTGTCCACGTCTCCGAGAACGAAGTCCATGCTGCCCATCGAGGCGATCGTGTCGGCAATCAGCTTGCCTTCGACCATCGGCGGCAACACTTGCAAGTTGCCGAAGCTCGGCGTTCGCATGAAGACGCGGTGAGGATGGGATGAGCCATTGCTCACGACGTAGTAGGCGATCTCTCCGCGAGGCGATTCGATCGCCTGGTAAGCCTCACCGGCCGGAACCTTCATGCCCTCGGTGACGATCTTGAAATGATGGATTAACGCCTCCATCTGGGTTTTCATTTTTTCGCGGTCCGGCAGGGTGACGCGGGGAATGTCGAGTTGCCAAGGACCATCCGGCATGCCATCGAGCGCCTGCTTGACAATTTTGGCGCTTTGCCGCATTTCTTCCATGCGTACACGATACCGGGACCAAACATCGTTTTCGGTCAGGGTCGGCACGCGGAAATCGTATTTTTCGTATCCAGAATAGGGCTCGTCCTTGCGGATGTCCCATGGAACGCCGGCGCCGCGGATCATCGGTCCGGTGACACCCCAATCGATCAGATCCTGTAACGGAACAAAGCCAACGCCTTTGGTGCGCCGGAGCCAAATGGGATTCTTATCGAGCAGGTCCTCGTATTCGTCTACCTTCTCCGGGAAGGCGTCGATGAACTTGCGAACGGCTTTATCCCAGCCGCGCGGAGGTTCCAATGCGAGACCGCCGGGACGAATGTAGCTCGTCATCATGCGCTGTCCCGAGAACATTTCGAAGATCCGAAGGACGTCTTCGCGTTCACGGAAGCAATAAAAGAAGACCGTCATCGCGCCGATATCGAGCGCGTGCGTACCGAGCCAGACGCAGTGACTATTGATGCGCTGCAGTTCCGCCAACAGGACGCGCATCATCTGCACGGCTTGCGGCATCTCGTCCTGAACGTTCAACAGTTTCTCGACCGCCAGCGCATACACGAGGTTGTTGCTCATGTTGGCGAGGTAGTCGACACGGTCAGTGAGCGGTACAACCTGCTGCCATGTACGTGTCTCACACTGCTTCTCGATGCCCGTGTGAAGAAAGCCGATGTCGGGATAAGCGCGAATTACCGTTTCGCCATCGAGTTCCAACAGCACACGGAGCACGCCGTGCGTAGACGGGTGCTGAGGACCCATGTTCAGGGTCATGCGCCTGCGGTGGTGCTGAGCTTCTCTTTCTATGTCAGCGGGGCTGGTGTCGAGCGTTGCGGTCGGAGAATTGAGATCAGAATCGCTCATTTGAATACTCGCCCTGGCATGCTACTCATCCTTATAACTGTAACGATGCCCATGGATGGGGAAATCCTTGCGGAGCGGATGTCCTTCCCAATCGTCGGGCATCATGATCCGCGTCAAGTTGGGGTGATTTCGGAAGCGCACCCCGAAAAGGTCGAACGTTTCGCGTTCGTACCAATTGGCGCCGGGCCAGACCGGAGTGACGGAATCGATCTCCGGATTGTCGCCGTGCAGCCTACATTTGAGGCGCAGGCGTTCGCCGCGGCGTTCCATCGAATGGAGAAAATAGATGACCTCGAAGCGGGGCTCAACGGGATACAAGTCGACGCCGGTAATGGCACTGAGGCGATTGAGCTTCTGGTCTTCCTTGAGAAAACGGCAAACCTCAACGATGCGAGTGGGGTCGACTTCGAGCGTCAACTCCTTCAAACGCAACGTTCCCGCAGTGATCGCGTCCGGGAGCTGCGCGACCAGGGCTGATACCACAGGGATTTCGCGAACCTGATCAGAGATCATTTGTCCAAGAGTTACTTTTCGATCAACTGCGCTGACTTGTCTTCTACCAGCGTAAATCCTCGCCCGGAAAGTTTTGGACTTGCCAGTTCTTCCGACCGGAAGTCGTCCATCGCTTCCTGGGACCAGTCGAGCACGCCCTTCTTCCAGATGTAGAAGAAACCGATCAGCACTAAACCAATGAACAGCAACATCTCGATGAAGGGAAAGAATCGAGAAACCCGTGCCAGTTCACGGAAAACGACAGCCCACGGGTACAAGAAGATGGCCTCAATATCGAACAGGATGAAGACCATCGCGACCAGAAAGAACTTAACGCTAAACCGCTCCCGTGCCGATCCTACAGGCCGCATACCCGATTCGTATGGGGTATCCTTTGCAGCGTTTCGGACGCGCTTGCCCAGCAGCAAGCCTCCGCCGACAAGACCGAGGGCTACCGCTGCGGCAACGATCGCCTGGACAAGGATCGGAAAATACAGCTCGTAGTAGTTAGAAGGCATTGAAAGGAGTGCGTAAGCGCGTACCAGGGCCTAATATTAGATAGTATGACGCTAAAAGAAGGGTGTCAAACCATCGAGGTCGCGATCAACGGCGAGATCCGGGCTGTGCCGGGCGGGTTGACGGTATCCGGGCTGTTGGATTGGCTCGGGGTTGACGCGCAAAGAATTGCGGTCGAGCTGAATCGCGAGATCGTCCGGCAGCCGGGTTGGGGCGCGACGGAGGTCGGGCCTGGGGCTCAGTTGGAGATCGTTCAGTTTGTCGGGGGCGGGTGATGTTCGGTTTCGCTCCTTTACAGTCGCGGCTCGGGTTCGGGGTCGCGGTCTTCGGGACGGATGATGTGAATGACCCGGACGTCGGGATAGTCGGTGTAGGGCATATCCGGGATGTCGGATTTTGAGGATTCGGCGGTTGCTGCCTTGCTCTGCGAAACGAAGCCAATTTTCTCCGCCGGCGGGGCGTTGCGGCGCTCTTCACGGAAACGGTCATTCTGCACTTTGCGGAGAGTTTCGACGGCGCGGAAGTAGGATCGCTCGATGTTGGTGTTGTAGCGGTCGAGATTCCGCATGTTGTCATCGCGGTCTGTGAAGAAGACGGCCAGCGCGTCATCGTCATCGGAGCGTGGGGCAGGGTTGCACTGATTGCGCTGCTTCAGCGCCTGGATGCCGAGGCGGAGCGCTGATGCCTCGACACGCCGGGCGCGGAGCAGCCGCCAATAGCTGTTGACGATCACTTCGACCAGCATGGATTCGGAGGAGCCTACCGGGTTGTATTGGGCCAAGAGGGTTTCGCGGAGTTCAGCGTAGGAGTGCTCGTCTTCGTAGGGAAGTACGGCGGTGTCGGCCGTCATACCGTGCTTCAGGGCGTTGAACTTCGTTACGGCTTTGCCCAAGTCGGATGCCGGGCCTGTGGAGCGCTGGGCATTGCGACGATTTGCTTCGATTTGTTTCTGACTGGCCATTTCGGGACTCCTTTAAATGCAGAAAAGGCCGAGCGCCTTGATGGGGCGATCGGCCTTTCTACTTCCAGTGTACGGCTCAGGTCCAAATTTGTTGTGGGGGATGGGTTTGGAAGTTACCGGAGAGGATAGAGTTAGGGTGATTTTTGACGTGTGTGAACGCTTTATGAAGGGCCACCGATAAACGCGGATAAGATCTGTTGGAGAGACCCGGTTTGGTTCGATCCGGCCGGGTGCGGGGCAGAAGGTGGGATCAGGGCAGAATTTATAGGTTCGGGTCCATCAGAAGTAGATTCTGGAAGGCTTACCGTACCGAATCGAACCGCTGCTGATTAAAGCAAGTGATTCGCCAAACCTGGTTCGTGTTTTTTGGGCCGTATTTTGATGAGTTCCGTCGCTAATCGGGGAGAGGGCACGGAAGTTCTTACATTCGCACTTACCTACTTACCTGTTTACCTCCGTTTGGTAAAATGAAGATTACCTCCGAGCTACTCATCTGATGGATTTCCTTGCAGGTCTGAACCCCCAGCAGCGCGATGCGGCTGCGCACGTCGAAGGTCCGCTGCTGATCCTCGCCGGCGCGGGCAGCGGCAAGACCCGTGTGATCACACACCGGATCGCGCATCTCGTGCACCATCACGGCATCCCTGCGCAATCCATGCTCGCGGTGACGTTCACGAATAAAGCAGCGGAGGAGATGCGGAAACGCATTGAAGCGCTGCTCGCCAAGGCGGGGGCTTCGGGATCGCCGAACGTCTCCACGTTTCATTCGTTTTGTGTCCGTCTTTTGCGGCGCGATGGCGACCGGCTCGCTCCTATTCGTCCGAACTTCACGCGACAGTTCACGATCTACGACGACGACGACCAGATCTCGATCATCAAGGGCATCTACAAAGCTCTCGGTCTCGACGAGAAGTTCATGCAGTATCGCGCGGCGCTCTCGAAGATCAGCCACGCGAAAAATGTCCAGCAAACGCCGCAGGACTTTTATAAAGACACTACCGATCCGAAGATGGCCCGGCTGGCCGTGGTGTTCCAGCGGTACGAAGAAGCTCTGCTCCGAAGCAACGCGCTCGACTTTGATGATCTGCTGCTGCAAAGCGTCCGGCTGCTGAAGCATGACGCCGACCTGCGCGCGATCTACGGGCGTAAGCTGCAGTTCCTTACGATCGACGAGTACCAGGATACAAACCGCACGCAATATGATTTGGTTCGACTGCTCAGCGAGTCGCACCGGAATGTTGTTGTGGTCGGCGATGAGGACCAGTCGATTTACGGGTGGCGCGGCGCCGATATCCGCAACATCCTCGACTTCGAGCGCGATTATCCGAACGCCAGCGTGATCCGGCTGGAACAGAATTACCGCTCGACGCAGAAGATTCTCGAGGCGGCGGGCGCAGTGGTGGCCAATAATAAGGCCCGTAAGGGGAAGAACCTTTGGACGTCATCGGGGCCGGGCGAATCGATCCAGATGTACGAGGCGCCGGATGCGGAGAACGAAGCGCTCTTCATTGCGGATACGATCGAGAATCTTCTCCGGCACAATCCGGACGATCGCGTGGCGGTGCTGTACCGGACCAACTTCCAGTCGCGACAGATCGAAGAAGCACTGCGGCGCTACGGCCGGAAGTACATCGTCGTCGGTGGATTCAGTTTCTACCAGCGCGCGGAAGTGAAGGACATCCTGGCCTACCTGAAGGTGGTTGCCAGTCCCAACGATTCAATCAGCCTGCTGCGCATCATTAATACTCCCGCGCGTGGGATCGGCAAGACGACGGTCGATCAGATCGAGCAGTTCGCAAACGAGCATCAACTGAGCGTTTGGGGGGCCATCGGGAAACTGCTGGAGGATCGCGCCTTTCCAACACGGGCCGAGGCGGCGCTTTCGGTATTCCGGAAGATGATCGAAGAGTTACACGCGGAGGCAGGCGAGCGGCCGATCGATCAGTTGGTACGGCTGGTTCTCGATCGGACCGGGTATCAACGGATGCTCGAGCAGGATCCGAACCCGGACGCCGAGTCGCGCACGGGAAACCTGATGGAGTTGGTGAACGCAGCGGCGGATGCTGCGGAACGGGGCGAAATCCTGGCCGATTTCCTCGATCACGCAGCGCTGGTTTCCGATGCGGATAGCGTGGACAGCGGGGCTCAGGTATCGCTGCTGACGCTGCATAACGCAAAGGGCCTCGAGTTTCCGATCGTGTTTCTGGCGGGCATGGAGGAGGGTCTTTTTCCCCACATGCGATCGCTGGACTCTGAAGCTCAGATGGAAGAAGAGCGCCGCCTGTGCTACGTTGGCATGACGAGGGCTGAAAAGCGCCTGTTCCTGAGTTGGGCGCGTTTCCGTCGCCGGTTTGGCGGCGGTCAGCCGGAGCCGAGTATTCCATCGCGGTTTTTGAATGAAGTACCGCGGACGCTGGTTGAGTTCAGCGGACACAAGGGTGGTCAGTCCGTGCCGCAGGTTGAACTGTACGCGGAGCGCTCCTATGTACGGGAGACGGCGAAGCGGAATCTGTACACGGGCAAGACCTACAACTCGGTTGAGAATATCTCGAATTTCTTTGCCGAGCGTGGCATGCCTCCTCCGTCAGGACTGCAGCGTCCGAGTGGTGGCGGATCGTCATCGGGGTCGCCGAGGCCGCCCGTTCCGGCGAGTTCTTCGAAGCCGGCTGCTCCAACGGGCGCGAGTTCGAACGCGCCGCGGCCACCGAGCGGCACTCAGCAGCAGGCACGACCGGCGGCTGCGGCCGCTCCTCCGAAGAAGAAGGTGTTCGGGGCCGGTTCGACGGTGCGGCATCCAAAGTATGGCCGCGGTACGGTGCTTCGTCGGGAAGGCGACGGCGACGACGCGAAGTTGACGATCAGTTTCCCGGGATACGGGCTGAAGAAGATTATCGAAAAGTTTGCAGGAATCAGAGAAGAATGAATACGAAACACGTAGAAGATAAGACAGAACGCAAAAAGTTGAAGCGCACCGCCCGCAAGGCTGCGCCGCCGGTAGCCCCGCGCGCGGCTGGTGAGGCTCGAGGGTCGAACAAGCGGAAGGTTCGCAAGATCGTCAAGGGCCAGACCAAGAAGCGCTAGCCCGTGAGCCTGCTCCGCACCAAGAGCATCGATGTTCTTATTGCGGACTCTGAGGAGCCTGGAAGGCGTCTGAATAAGACTCTTGGGCCGTGGAGTCTGACGGCTCTTGGTATCGGGGCGGTAATCGGCTCCGGTATTTTCATCCTGACGGGAACGGCGGCAGCCGGCGAGACTCTCGCCGTTCCCTCGATTCTGAATGCTCCAGTGCTCGACCTCATCTTGCATGGGGGCAGTCCTGTGTCGACGATTGGACGACCGGGCGCGGGTCCGGGGATCTCGCTTTCCTTCCTCTTAGTTGCGCTCGTTTGCAGCTTCGCGGCGCTTTGTTATGCGGAGCTAGCATCCATGATTCCGATCGCCGGAAGCGCGTATACGTATGCTTATGCGACGCTCGGCGAAATATTCGCCTGGATCATCGGCTGGGACCTGATCCTGGAGTATGCCGTTTCGAATATGGCGGTCGCGGTCGGATTCTCAGCGTACTTCAACGACATTCTCGACGCGCTGTTCGGCTTTCACCTGCCGAAGGTTCTGTCCGAGCCCATGATTTCAGGAGGGCAGATGACAGGAAGTTACTTCAACGTCCCTGCCCTGCTCGTGATTCTGGTTTTGACCTGGATTCTGGTGCGAGGCGTGAAAGAAAGCGCCAATGCCAACAACATCATGGTGGTGATCAAGATCATCGCGATCCTGGTGTTTGTATTTGCGGCGGCGGGCTCCGTGAAAACGGAAAACTGGCATCCGTTCATGCCGAACGGATTCTCAGGCGTGCTGACGGGCGCAGCGATCGTGTTCTTCACCTACATCGGATTCGATTCGGTTTCGACCGCAGCGGAGGAGTGCCAGATGCCCCAGCGCGATCTGCCGTTCGGGATCCTGATGACACTGGCGATTTGCACGGTTTTGTACGTGAGTGTTTCGCTGGTGCTGACCGGTGTCGCGAACTGGAAGACGCTGGCGAATGCGGCGCCGGTGGTTACGGTATTGAAGGATCTCGGATACGAAAGAGTGCGGCAGATTGTCGGAGCAGGCGCGCTGCTCGGTATGTTGTCCTCGCTGCTGGTGTTTCAGTATGGGCAGGCTCGGGTGTGGTTTGCGATGTCGCGGGATGGGCTGCTGCCGGGATTCTTTTCGCGAGTGCATGCCCGTTTCAAGACGCCTCATGTGAGCACATGGGTCGCGGGGTTGGCGGTCGGAATTCCGGCCGGCGTGTGGGATATCGGCACATTCGCCGATCTGTCGAATATCGGGACGCTGTTCGCATTCATCGTCGTGTCGGCGGGTGTGATCGCCTTGCGGAGGCGTCAACCTGCTCGACCTCGGGGATTTCGCGTGCCGCTTGTACCGCTGCTTCCCGCGCTGTCGATTGTGTCCTGCCTGGTGCTGATGCTTGGGCTACCCCTCGAGACCTGGATTCGGTTCTTTGTTTGGTTGATTGTCGGTCTCGTGATTTATTTCACGTTCGGCCGCCGGTCTTCGCGATTGTCGGCGGAGTGAAGGTTCGCGGAGGCAGAGACTGCGTCATGGGCGTTGGCTCGCTTTGTCAGAACCGCAACCCAAATAAGAAGTGAACCTGGTTCTGTCGCACAACCTCGTGTTTGCCTGCGCCCCAGTAGGAGTAGCGGACTTCGGGTTCAATGTGGACTCGGCCCGCTCTGAACGAGACTCCTGCACCGACGGCCGGATCCACGTTCCATTTGACTGTTTCCGAAGTCGTCATCGGCTCGCGAGTCGTTGTGCTCGCTGGATTTTGACTCAAGGTGCTCCAGAACCCTGTATGGTCGATGGATGTCCGACGCAGCGTCGGGCCTGCAGATAAGAAGGGTCGCCATGTCCGGTTTTTGTTCAGGAAATGATATTTCAGGAGTAACGGTATTTCAATGGCTCGTGCGTTCCATCGGTCCGTCCCCGAAACGATGGCTCCGTCGGGTGAGTGGAAGTTGTAGCTCTGGTCTGTAGCGCCAAGCCGATGAAAGAGGACACTAGTTTCCAGGGACAATCCGGCAAAACTGCCAAGGGACAGTGTTGGGCCAATCACGAAGGGCAATTTCGTAGCGCTCGTTCCTAGCGGTGGTTGCGCGGGCGCCCCGCCTACGAAACCAACCGAGAATTGTTGCGCCGCACAAATTAATGGCAGCATTGAGGCGAATATGCAAGAGAAAATTCTCATCGCAATTCGGTTAAGCAACTTACCTTCCAGTCGTCGATACGCGTTTTTGCTACGGCCTTCCTATTTTTTCCCGTGATCTGATGACGTCACACGTGAACTTACTGCAACAGGAGTAACGAACCACCGGCATCAACGCAATGTGTGCGCTGGTCAGAAGTCTATGACTCGCCCAAGCGGACGATTGCGGAGTTTTGCAATTATGGGCTCTTCTGGCGGATCCAGAAAATGCGGTGTCAGCAACTCTTTCGCTCCTGACAAACTGCGCGCCTATTGGGCAGACTTGCCGGACACCACCATACTCAGAGATGCGGTTTGAGAGGTCCAGCTTTCAAATTGTAGTCGATTCGCTCCGAGTAGATTGGTGTCGCCCGCTGGCCAACTGGGAGTTAGCCTACCAGAAGCCGGCTTGCCGACATCAATTGGCCGGAAAGCTGACTGGCGCCGTGCCCATTTCAGAACGGCGCGTCATCCCGATACACAGGCCGCAACCGGCTCCGGTCGTATTACATTTTCGCGACCGGATGTTTTATGGATTGTTGTCGAATACGCTTTACACAGCAGATGACGGTCTGATCTGTCCGGATGTGGGCGGCTGGGCCGAAGATAAGTTTCGGCTCCTGGCTCTGTACGACCAATTGTTCTCGACGGGATGAAACACAAGTGGAATCAGCACGCGTACATCGACCTGTACAGTGGCGCCGGGTATAGCAGGATTCGTGGAACGAAAACGGTCTCAAGGGGTCGCCGATCACCGCGCGCCCGAACTCGGCGTGACCGAGGTCACGCGCATGGGAAGTTCTCCGGCCGCCGCCACACCCCGACATCTCCGTTCCCAATGTCTGGATCGGCGACGATCCTCGGGGAACCTGTCGCGCACTTCCGCGCATAAAGCGTTATACGCCCGAGTGGATTCGCTAATGCCGTTACTCTTAGGTTGGGCGCTATGTCACAAGACAGATCATCTCTCGATCGGAAAGCGCATGAGCGTCCTTTGTTCCTCCGAGAGTGATTGCCATACAGCAGACGGGATCGTGGCCACCTCGCGACTGTCGTCGGCGTACCAGCGCCGTACGTAGCGAATGCTTGCGAGCACTCGCGGGGTATTGGTCAAGTTTGGCGTGCCTCGATGCAGCGCCCACGGATGGCGGATAAGTACGTCGCCGACGTCCAAGAGAACGCTATGCACGTTGCTGCCACCGGATTCAATAGCTTGGAGGGCTTCCTCCCGTGTCAAACGGTGTGTCCCAATCGCAATTTCGATCGGGCCGTGTTCTGCAGTTATGGTGATCA
Source organism: Bryobacteraceae bacterium (assembly GCA_963825845.1). Taxonomy (GTDB): domain Bacteria; phylum Acidobacteriota; class Terriglobia; order Bryobacterales; family Bryobacteraceae; genus DASQDN01. The sequence continues at coordinate 28,339 of CAWGVL010000050.1, forward strand.
AGCCGAAGCTGACAACTAGCATGTAAGCAGGCAGTGAAAGATGCGGAATCTCCTCAAATAAAGGCCGCTGATAGTCTACGTGAAACTGCTGGTACTCCGAGCCCCGGAGCGGAACGTCGCAGCCCCACTGGTCGGCCACCACGCGAGGACCCATAGCACCACGAATTACATCAAGGACGTGGGCGTCGAAGAAGAACTCAGGAGCAAAGCAAGGCCGATCGAAACGCATAGGGAGAAAATGGCGGTAAGAGCCACGGTTCGCTTGGCGTCCCTCTTCGCCGATGTGCTTTAGCATTACCGGCCAAGTTGCCTCCCTGCATGCATCGACCACGCCTTTAGGCAAACACTGCCTGAGGACGCAATATCCGTTCTCGTGTATTTCGGCAACTCTTTCGATCGACATTCACAGAAGATCTTACCGCCGGGGCCGGATTCAGCCGGAGCCACCCGTGGACGCTGAGGGCCTAAACGGTTCATCCGGACGTGTAGTCGCCATGTCGCGGATTGAGAGCCGGCAAAAGTCAGCGGTTTGGGCATTCGTCAATTTGACGTACTTCGTTCTGATGTGTCCGAAAGCGCTCACCACTTCGTGCGGCTTCTGCCAGGCGTCCCGGCAAGGGTTCTCCAATACCTTCACGTATTCGCCTGACGATGGAGGATGATGCCGGTGCGCGACCTGCGCGACGAATCCGATCCGAGCGGCAGTACAAGAGCCGAAAGCGCGATAACCCGCATCGGCTCTTGCATACCACAATGGATCAAATCAGGAAAACCATACCTGACGGGCTCCCCACGGCTGTGTAATTACCTGTGAAGTTCAGCGAGCCACGACCTCCCCCTTCCTGTCCTCGTCATTGTCCTGGTCCTGGTCCTTCGCCTTGGCCCCGACCATTCCCGCGTTAATCCTGAAAGTGGTAACGTTGTCGGCACGCTGATTACCAGACACCATGAACCGCCCGGAGGGATCGATGGTGATTATTCTTGGATAATCCCCGAGCGTTGAAGCGTGGCTTACCTGAGTAAGCCTGCCATCGTGACCGATCCTGAAAACGCAGATGGTGTCGCTCAGGCGGTTTACCCCATAGACGAATCGGCCGTCGGCGGAAACGCGGATTTCCGAGGTGAAAACCGTGCCTACAAATCCTGGCGGAAGGCTCGAGACCTGCTGCTGTTTGCGTCAGGCTTCCGGTGGCCGGATCGAACCGCCAGAAGATGATCGTATCGCCTTCCTCCTGAATCGAGTACATCCAAACTCCGTTGGGATGGAAAGCGAAGTGCCGCGGCCCATCGCCCGCGGGCGTGTTCACGAAGGGTATCGCAGCCGGAGTCAGGGGCGGGGTGGCTCCCACGGTCAGTTTCCAGACGTAGATCCGGTCTTGCCCCGCATCGGAGCCCACAACCCATTGGTTGGAGGGGTCCGCCTCCATCTGGTGCGGGTGTCCATTCGGCCCCTCATGAGCGCTGAACGCGAAACTCCCCGGAGGCGCGCTGGTGGCGGGCTTAGTGCTTAAACGAAGTGTCAACGTTACCGAGAGTTTGCATCTGAAACACCGCGGGCCCGAGCGACCCATTTGCCAAAATCGGGAACACTTCGAAGCCAGCTGCCTGAGTATTCGGCCGCGAAAAGATACCTGCCACTTGGTCAACGCTGACATGAGCCGGAGCGCCCACGGCCGGTTGAACATTCAAGAGCGTCAGATCGCCGGTGAGCCGGTTGATCGAATAAGCGCTCACGGCTCCGGGCGGCCCGATATTCATTTCCGGCATACAGGTGCGTGCGCGTCGGATCGAGAGCAATCGTAGATGGACTCGCTGTGGATGCGTTCGTTCCCGTCGGCCGGCAAAGCCGGAGCTACGAGCCTCAGGACGGTTAACTTCCCCGTGGAAAGATTGAGCTCGCATAAGTAAATCCCCTGCCCCGTTGCCTCCGCTACCGGGCGCACCCGTGTAGGTGCCGATGTAAAGCCAAACCGTTCCGGACGGGGCGCCGGTTGGCTGTTGACCAAAAGCTTCTGGCATACTCGCGGCGGCAGTAAGCGCCGCGGCGCCCTTGAGTAAGTTGCGACGCGAGAAGGTACTTTGCAAGCCGCCGGGTTTTGTGTCTTTTGCTGATTCCATTAGTTTCCTCCTATGCAGGCACACAGAGCCTGGCTTCAGGTGGATGGCTTGCGGACACACGTACAGCATCCGCAGGAATTGGCATCCGGGCGGCGAAGCGCCGTCCAGATTAAGTGACCCGTGGGGATTTTACACCTCTGTTGTTTCAATTTCCAGCGGTTTGTGATCTCAACGCAAAATGATGTATGTTCAGCCGCAACTTGATCCGCATCGGAGCGGCGCACATTTCCATCGTCCATCTACGGGGTGTTATCTCCGCAGAAAGACGCTTCAGCGCACTCTGCGGGCGTACTCAGGGCTGAATCGCCGCGCCTACGTAGCTGTAATTGCAATGCTGCGGCTGCTGTGACGGCCACATCAGGCAGATCATGGAAGAGGGGCAACCTTTTGCGGAGTCCGGCGAGCGTGAGTTGTCAGAACGACTGCTGATCCTTCCTCACCCGATCAGCCGCTCTATGACGTCGCCCGATGTCGGTCGTGCTGGAGCGAACGCTGCACGGCCAGTGGCTCAATTCCGTGCTGGTGGGCGCCTTCGCCGCCATGGCGCTACTGTCGGCCACCGCAGGCCTGTACGGTGTGGTGTCGTACCTCACGGCCCATGACAGCGCGAGCTCGGCATTCGTGTGGCGGTCGGCGCGAAGGTCACGGATGTTCTGACTCTGGTCCTGAAGCAGGGACTCGGCCACGCGGCACTTGGATTGGCCCTTGGCTTGCGGTTTCCGCTGCACTGACTCATGCGCTCGGCTCCATGCTCCATGGAGTGAGCACATGGGACACGACGACTTACGCTTTAGTGTCGGGTTTATGATGTTCGTAGTATTTGCCGCCACCTTCGTTCCTGCCTGGCGCGCCCCACGGCTCGATCCCACTGTTGCATTAAGGACAGGAGTGAGCGATGCGATTCCGTCGATTCCGCCTGCGGAAGCAGCGCGACGAGGACCTGACGGCTGGATTGCTGATGCGCTCCCCGCCGGCCAGTGGGATCCATATACGTGTGACGGGTAGCTTCAGTCCGGCTTCGGTTCGTGGATTCGGACCGCTCGCGATCGCCGGCCAGGGTTCCGCAATCCCCTTGGGCGTGTCGTCGCCATGTCGGAGAAGTGAACCGTAATCGGATTTCTCCTGCATCGCAGTCCAATTAGTTAGAAGTAATCGCGGCAGCCACGGCATGGTTGTGTCAGGAGAGTCTCGTTACCGCCCACGATCCGACGCCACAGAACATCAGCCCTCACGTGCATGTTTTGACGCTTCGCGCGGTGTGGCCTTTGATATCAAGAAGGTCATACAGCGCGAGACTCGAGCGCGGGCAATGAAGCCGATTGGCCGCTGCTACGGCCAAGCCGCACGATTTCCTGGTGAGTCTTCGTTACGATCGGCAAAAATTGCGCTGCGCTTGCAACGATTTCGTTGACGATCTTCGTGGCCGTCGGATCATCAATGGCATTGCCGACCCGGGCCGCCACCTGCCTGATCGTATTCACACGGGCTGCCATTTCGGCCGCGCCCAGTTTCCCGCTCTGCACCAGCACGAACTGCAGAATGTCTTTCACGGCTCCCAACGCGTAGCCAAGCGAACGAATAGAGCTCTCAAAGCCGTCCATTCCGAGTTTGCCGATCATGCCGCCCGCCAAACGCGCGACGGCGCGTTCATCCGCGAGGACGCCCGTAATGTGATCCATGAAGCTTGTAGATGATGCTCCAGATAATGAAGACTTGAGCAGCGTCGGTGTATGTCCCGTCATGAATTTGACCATGTCCGGCAGCAACGTGATAATCGGTAAATGGTGGGCCATTTCTGCTAGTTGTTCACGATGAACGGCCCAAGCTCCATCGTCATGGTGAAAAGGGCGGCAGGAAGGTATGCTCGCAACGGCGGGCGACCTCGCTTCCCAGGGTTCCCAATCCCACGTCTGACGCAAACCATTTCGTCTGCTGAATGTACGTTCCGGGGCGCACCCGTTTCGAGGCCTGATTAAGCTATAGATCACGTGAGAGTGGGTAGCTTGATAGATGATGCGCTCGCCATCCACCGCAAGCCAGGTATCGCCCGCCGCCACAATCGATCCGGGCGGAAACCGGTAGGTCTCGAGTGAGACATTGCCGCCGGTGCGTGTACATCCAGACCTGAGATTCCGTCAGGACAACAGGCTTGGCTCCGACTTCATCGTGCGGATTTTCGGGCTTGGGCTTGGCCGTTTTTTCCAGTTGAGTCCCTTCAGGATCGTGTGCGTTTTCCCGTTCGGGTCAACCCGGCCGTCCGGCTTTTGGAAGCCGGCAGCCTGGCGCTGGAACCAGACGATCGCTGTGATCGTGGCATCCATGTCGTTCCACTCATTGGTTGTCTATGCGAGATCCAAAGGGCTGAGCGGCTTCATCCTCGCATCGGAGGCAATGAATCCGTTCAATAGCATCCAATGGCGAGTATGTCCTTCGCATCGTTCTTCCCTGCCTGATACAGCTCGTATCGGCCGGAGGGCTGAAGGCATGAAGCCCATAGTAGTTGAACGGTTCCCGAATTCTGTGATTGATCTTCCGGTCAAGATCTTCGATGGGCAGCCCCCATCCTGCCGGACCTTATCCTCTCCCGAAAGACCGCTCCGAGCCGCCTTCCCTCGACGATCACTCAGCTCGGACCTAAAATACAAGCTTCATGCCCATCTGCACACGGCGCGGGTCCGCCGCTGTCGTAATCCGCGCGACCTGAGTGTTGTTTAACGTTCCATTTGGCGCCCCGAAGTTCGCGGTGTTTGTGAAGTTGAACATCTCGAGGCGGTATTCGAGACGAAGACGCTCAGCCAGCATCCAGTTCTTACCGATCTTAAGATCCATGCTCTTGCTGCCTGGGCCGTAGAGGATGTTACGTCCGGCATTACCGATGGTGTATTGCGCAGGTACGGCGAACGCGTTCACATCGAACCAGCGGTCAATGGTGCGCTCGCTCCCTGATAGGGTTCCGTTGCCAATGCGGTTTGCGTAGTTCGTGCTTCCCTGGTTCGCTACGTCTCCCGAGATGGTTACGGAATACGGTTCACCGGAGCGGATGAAGAGTATGCCGCCAATCTGCCATCCGCCGAGGATCGCATCTGCGACGGAATGCATATTCGAGCCGTACGCGCGGCCGCGGCCGAACGGGAGGTCGTAGACGAAGCTTGTGATCAAATTGTGGCGAAGATCGTACTGCGAATTACCACGGTCAAGGGCGATGTTGTAGGTATCGCGGAAGCTTCCGGCCCCGTCGTTCAACGTGCCGGCTCCATCGTCGATCGCGTGCGACCACGTATACGAAGCGAGAAATGTCAGGCCGCCGGAGAAGCGCTTTTCGGCTTTGGCGGTTAACGCGTTATAGCTGGCGCTCGCGCCCGGATCGCGGAAGGTGATGCCTCCGAAGAACGGATACGGGCGGCGCTGCTGAATCGCGCCAGCGCCGGGTGTAAAGGGCTGATTCAGGTTGCGCGTCCATACCATGTGCTTTGAACTCGTGCCGAGATAGGAGAGTGTGGCAACGATATTCATGGGAAGTTCTCGCTGAACATCGACGAACCATTGAGAAGTATATTGAGACGGCATGAACGGTGTGGCCGTCTTGACCGTTACATTCTGCTGTATGGATGTCGCCGGCAAGAGTCCAGCAGGGAAGCCTTCACGTACAATCAGCGCCGGTTGGAAAAGCCTGTCGGTTGGGAAGCTTATCTCTGAGAACTCCGGCGGCTGGTTCGAGAATCGCGCATCGCCGTCATGGGAGACGGCATCGGGCTGTCCGTAGAAGACACCGAAACCAGAGCGGAGCACAGTCTTCGGAGTCACCTGATACGCGAGCCCGATGCGCGGGGCGATGTTGTTATTGTCATGCTCGCACCCGCAATCGCTTTCATCTTTGGGTTTCACGATCGTGTATTGCTGATTGGCGAAGTCGATTTCGAATCGACTCACGGGCGTGTTCTTGAACGATGGCGGGCCGAACCGGTCCCAACGGACTCCGAGGTTGAGTGTAAGCCGGTTGTTCAGCTTCCAGTCATCCTGAAAGAAGAGAGAGTAGTTGCGCGTGATGGCCGTCTCGCCGTTCTGGTTGCCCATGCTACCCCCGGATGCGAGCCCGAGTAACATGTCGGCCAGTCCATCGCCCGTCCTGCCGCGATTGTTCGGGTCTTCACTGAAGGATCGGTTGAAGGCCATCTGCCCGCGCGAAAGGCGAGCGGCTCTGCGAAAAATCGACTCACGCCGGAACTCGAGGCCGGCCTTCAGTACGTGACGTCCCTGTACTTTCGTAAAAAGATCACTTATGTGAACCAGGCCGAGATTATTCCGATTCGGCCAGAAAGACCGTGCTCCAACTTCTGCATAACCGGTAGGCGTGAAGCGGGTACTTCCGCGCGCATTATCATCGCCCAGATCTGGAAGCCCTTTGACGCCCAATTGCGTATTCAGGTTCTCATCCCAAGGGATGTCGAGGATACTGTCCGTCTTTGTGTAGCCGAACCGAAGCTCATTGCTTGAGGTGGGCGAGACAACCGCGCTCCAATTCGCGACATAGCTGTTGCTGATGAGATCGGTGGTGGTCCACAGCCCGCCGTCGGCCGGCAAGGGGAGCGGGCCCGGATCAACGTCGTTGAAGTCGCGGCGGCTATAGCGGAAGAACAGGCGACTGTTCTCCGTAAAATTGTGATCGAGGCGGCCATCGAACTGATTTGTATCCGCCTTTGCGGTACCGGAATAAAAGAAGTTGTTGGTAGCGCCGGGAAGGTTGGGCAGAGGGTAAAGATCGACGAAAGCCTTGGCTACAGGATCGAACCGGTTCGCGGGAATGATATTACCTGGGAAAAGATCGCGTACGGTGCGCGTTCCTTCCGTGCGCGTCGTTGCCGGATCGAAGATTGGGAGTGCTTCGGCATCAGTGAAGTTTCCAGCCCGTCGCGCGGCTGTAGGAACCGTTGACGTGGTCGATTCGCCGCGGCGGAGGCGAGTTCCTTCGAAGCTGCCGAAGAAGAACGTGCGATCGCGAATGACGCGTCCGCCAGCGGTCGCGCCGAACTGGTTGCGCTTGAAGATCGGCTTTTCGGCGCCCGCGCGGTTGGCGAAGAAGTTCGTTGCGTCCAGTTTGTCGTTACGGAAGAACTCGTAGGCAGATCCGTGAAAGTCGTTGCTGCCCGACTTCGTTTGCACGATGACGGTGGCTCCCATCCGGAACCCGTACTCGGCGGAGTTGTTGTTGGTGATGACCTTAAACTCCTGAACGGCATCGACTGAAGGCGTAACATTCTGCGCCTCGAATCCGAGTTGCCCGCCCGAGGCTCGCGTGTTGTTATCAACGCCGTCGAGCAGGATATTGGTTTGATACGTGCGGGCTCCTAAGGCGGAGAAGTTCCCTTTGTCACCGGACCGGCTGCCTCGGCCGGGTACAACGCCAGTGGTTAACTGCGCAAGCTCGAGATAGTTGCGGCCGTTCAGGGGGAGTTCGACGATTCGCCGATTATCAATGACCTGCCCGACGGTGCTGGTTTCGGTGTTCAGAAGCGCGGCACTCGCCGAGACCTCGACAGTCTCGGAGACAGCGCCGGGAGCGAGGCTGAAATCAATGCGCGCGGTCATATTAACGTCGAGCTGGAGGCGCGTACGAGTTTGTGGAGAGAAGCCGGTCGCGGTCGCCGTTACCTCATATGGGCCCGGCACAAGGAAGGGAATGGAGTAGAAGCCTTCTCGATTCGTTTCGACGTTGGATGCGACGCCGGTGCTGACGTTGCGCACGGAGATCTTGGCAGCCGGAACTGCAGCACCACTGGAATCCGTGACGACGCCTTGCACAGTTCCTTGCTGGGCAAACAGAGTCAGTGAGGCGACATTGATGAGTAGGACTGCAAGCTTGAAGCGACCAAGGTTAGCGAGCATAGCTGTTCGTTATATTGCACCATAGCTCGATAAGCGCTTCGAACAATTCTAAGGCAGCGGGATTTGCCTTTGTTGAGGCGTCCTGGGCCGCGAGTTAGCTTGCGCAAGATCCCAGCTTGCCTGGTACACGAGCCGCGCGACCCGCTCCACCTTGGTGTAGTCGATCTTCTCGGGCCGGTCGAATTGCGTGTGGTAATCCGGGTGCAAACCTGTGTGAAAGAAAACAGCCGGAACGCCTCGTTGCAGGAAAGGCCAGTGATCACTCCGGCGGAGCAGGTTAGACGCGTTGTTGTCGTAATCCATTCGAAGGGTCAGATCGATCTCGCGATTCGATTTGCGGATCGCTTCAGCAAGGTCGGGGCTGTAGCTGGATCCCATCACATGCACGCTGTTGGCGTTGGATGCGGCTGTCTGCACCTTCAGTCCTTTGAAGCGGGGCCCGGCGCCTTCAGGAACTTCTTCGTTGCGTCCGATCATATCCATGTTGAGAGACGCAATGGTCTTGTCAAGCGGCCATAGCGGCTGCTCGATCCAGGCCCACGATCCCAATAGTGGACCGCAGCAACGCTCCTCGGAACCCCACACCGCGAAGATGATCGTGCGCCGCGGACGCTGGCCCTGCTGGGCCGCCGTCGAGTATGCTTCAGCGATGTCCAATAGGGCTACCGTTCCTGATGCATTGTCGTCGGCTCCGTTATAGATTACGTTCCCTTCCGCGCCGTTATGGTCGTAATGGGCGGAGATCAGGACAGCTTCATTCTTCAACGCAGGGTCAGAGCCTTCGATCTTGGCGACTACGCTCCGATCTTCCACGACGGTGCGGTTGAGAGCAGTTGCGAGATCTATAGTGGAAATGGATTCCAGAAAGGATCGCACGGGTCCCTGAGCAGCATCTTTGAGAAGCGGTTGCAATTCGCGGCCGAGAATATGCTCTGCGACGGCGGGCGAGATCTGCACGGCCGGGATGCGGATACGGTTCGCATAGGCGGCAAGCGTGTAACGTTCAAGATGCGGAGCCTTCGCCGGCCAATAAGCGGCCGCCGTTGTCGCGAAGGAGCGCATCCGGCTGTCAGGAACGCGAGCGTTGACAAACAGGACGGCGGTGGCGCCTTGGTCCTGCGCCTCTAGTGTCTTCCGAAGGTTGTTTGCGTACTCCGAGGTGACGAGCCCGTCGAAGGGACTCTTTGGATCGTCCGGAGCCGGCTCTCCTTCGAGGATCATAACGATCGAGGCCTTTACTGATTGACCTGCGTAATCGTCCCATTTCAAGCGAGGAGCGCGGATACCGAACCCGGCGAACCGCACCCGGCCGCGCGCTTCGGCGTCCGCGCTGAAGATCAGCGGGTAGAAGTCTGAGCCCTGCTTTGCGATTTGTCGGGCCTCGCTTCCGCGTGAAATGGCCAACCTGTTGCCGTCCGCTAAGCGGGACTGTACGAGATCGAAGCGATGGAAGTAAGAGCTATCCGGAGCTAGCGGTTGGAGACCCAGCCTCGCGTATCTCGCCGCGATCCATTCCGCCGCCACGTTGTATGTCTCTGTACCCGTCAGCCGTCCCCGCATCGCATCGGATGCGAGGAAGTAGAGGTCCGCTTTCAGTTCGTCCCGCCGGATCGATTCAATCGCGGGAGCACGGGTTTGCCCGAAGCAGGTAAGCGACACCAACATGCCGACTACGAAACGCATTCCGGCATGGTATCGCACAGATCACTTGTCCCCGGGTTCACTCCAGCCGGCGGTAAGCCAGACGTCATAATTGGTCAATTGATGTTTTTTGCAATTGCCACCATCATCATCTCAGGCGCGCGACTTATCGACGGTCGGGGTGGGCCGCCAATTCAGGACTCAATCGTTGTGATTGAATCGGACAGGATCGTCTCGGCCGGGCCTCGTGGGAGCGTCACTCCGCCCGCCGGCGAAACGTTCGATGCTCGTGGTCTGACACTGCTCCCCGGCATGATCGACGCGCATTTCCATCGTGGCAGCGTCAAACTGCCCAACATGTTCCTGAACAACGGAGTGACAAGCGTACGCGATCCCGGTGCATGGAATCAGAGCTACGATCCTGTTAAGAAACTCGGGGTACCGATCCCTCGGCTATTTCTGACTGGTCCACACCTGGATATGGCTCCGGCCGCTTACCCGGAGAATTCGCTGCTCGTCAATGACCCCGACGAGGCGCGCGCGGTGGTTCATCGCTTCGTAGATGAGGGCGCGACTGCGTTGAAAGTTTACTTCCGACTGCCGCTAGCCACGATCCGTGCCGTCTGCGAGACTGCTCACCAGCGCAACGTGCCGGTCACGGCACATCTTGAAATTGTGCGCGCTGATGATGCAATCGAGGCTGGTCTCGACGGGATCGAGCATGTGACAAGCGTCGGTACTGCAATTGCCGACCCCATGGAAGCGGAGAAATTTCGCCAGGCCGTTACCGCTGACAACAAGGCGCGCAACGAAGGCCGATATCAGCTATGGAGCAACATCGATTTCGAATCACCCCGAGTAGGCCGGCTGATTGATTTGATGGTGCGTCGCGGCGTCTTCTTTTCTCCGAATCTGGCGATCTTCGAGCGGCGTGCCGGCGACCGTGGCGCAACCGAAATGCATGCGAAGGCGTGCGAAAACATGCGACGCTTTACCGGGCTTGCGCGCAAAGCCGGAGTTCGCGTCGTAGTTGGCTCCCACTCCAATGTCCCGTACGCCGAAACCGGCTGGGCCTATCAGCGCGAGATGGAACTGATGGTCGAAAGCGGCATGACCCCGATGGAAGTGATTGTCGGCGCCACGTTTGACAACGCCAGGTTCTTTCGCGCCGAGACTCGCATCGGGTCCATCGAGCGGGGAAAACTAGCCGATCTTGTTTTGGTCGAAGGCGACGTGCTCCGCGATATCAGTTCGATGCGCCGGATCCGCCGTGTCATGCTGAACGGCGCGTGGATACGGTAAGCGCGCTCCGTATAATCGATAATGTGTTTCGACTCAGCTTCCTACTAGCGTTGCTGCTGCCCATGCCCTCCGGCGCAGCCGAATATATCGCTTATATCGCCGCCGGCGCCCAGCAGGGCGCGGGAATCTACGGCTACCGCTTCGATTCGAAGAGCGGGAAGCTGGCACCCATGGGACTGCTTGGTGAGGCGGATCGTCCGTCGTTTCTTGCTATCCATCCCAACAAGCGATATCTGTACTCGGTGAGCGGATCGAATGGCGGTACGGTCAACGCATTCAGTATCGACGTGTCGTCCGGCAAGCTGACCCCGCTGAACAGCGTCTCTTCGAAAGGAGCGGGACCGTGTTACGTTCGCGTGGATCAGAGCGGAAAGAATGCGCTCGTGGCGAATTATAGCGGAGGCAGCGTTGCTGTCTTTCCTATCGGGGCGGACGGGAAACTGCGAGAGGCTTCATCTTTCGTACAGCACTCGGGAACGGTAGCAGACCCGAAGCGGCAAGGCGGACCGCATGCACACTCAATCAATCCGGCTCCCGATAATCGCTATGTGGTGGCCGCGGACCTGGGCCTCGACAAGCTCCTGATCTACCGGTTCGATCCCGCCGCGGGAATGATTACCCCGAATGATCCCCCCTTCGCCGAAGTAGCTCCACGTTCCGGACCGCGCCACTTCACGTTCCATCCGAATGGCAAATACGCGTACGTGATCAATGAGATCTCCTGCACCGTCACTGCGTTCAACTACGATGCCAAAAAGGGAGTGCTGAAAGAGCTTCAGACGACGTCGACCCTGCCGAAGGGCGTTCCGGTAACCAGTGACCTATCTACCGCCGAGGTTCTCGTTCATCCTTCAGGGAAGTTTTTGTATGGATCGAATCGCGGGCACGATACGATCGCAGTTTTTTCTGTGGGCCCGCAGGGTACCCTGACCCTTTTGGACAATGTCGATACACGAGGGAAAATACCGCGAAATTTCGGCATCGATCCTACCGGATCCTTCCTGCTGGCGTTGAATGAGAGCAGCAACAACGTGGTGGTGTTTCGAATCGACAAGCAAACCGGCCGGCTTTCGCCTACAGGTCAGACGGTCGAGGCGCCAGGGCCGATGTGCGTAAGGTTCCTGCCGCTCAAGTGACCACCGAGATCTCGATTTGGCTTCCAAGAAGGTAATACAGAATGCGGATTGTGTTGTTTGTTGCTTTCCAGGCAGTATTGTCGGTGGCCGCCTGGGGACAATCGCCCGATGGCCGGAGCACTTTTCAAAGCCTCTGTTCGGGCTGCCATGGCACCGATGGAAATGGAGGCGAGCACGCGCCCTCGATACTGCCAAGCCTCGCTACGAAGAATGATGAAGGCATCACGCTGATCGTCCGTGAAGGCGTTCCGCGAAAAGGCATGCCGGCCTTCAAGCAACTGCCTGAGGCAGACCTGCGCGCGCTGGTCGCCTATATGCGAACCATGCAGCAGCGCCGTGGTGGCCGCCGCGGAGTTCCCGTACGGCAGCGGGTGCGGCTTGTCGACGGTTCAGGACTGGAAGGAACGGCGCTCGGCCGCACCGGGCGTGAGTTGCAGCTACGCACCGACGATCAGCGCATTCATCTATTGCGCAAATCCGGTGAACAGTACCGGCAGGTGACAACTCAATCAGATTGGCCGAGCATGCATGGCCAACTCAGCGGGAACCGGTACTCGGCGATGGCGCAGATCAATCGCGGCAACGTAGGCCAGATGGGCGTGAAGTGGGTCTTCGCCGTGCCGAACTCCGGACGTCTACAGGGGACGCCACAGGTTCACGACGGCGTCATGTATGTGACCAACACGAACACCGTAATCGCTCTCGATGCGGGTTCGGGCGCACGCTTATGGGAGTATTCGCGACCGGCAACAACGGGGCTCATCGGTAACGCTCGCTCGCCGGGGAACAATCGCAGCGTTTCCATTGCAGGCGACAAAGTTTTCATGCAAACCGATCATGCGCACCTCATCGCACTGAACCGGCACACCGGGCAGTTGTTGTGGGATACCGAAATGGCCGACTATCGCCTGAATTACAACGCCACGGGATCTCTCCTTGCCGTTGAGAACCTCGTGGTAGCGGGCACCGCCGGTGGCGAAGAAGGTGTACGGGGATTTTTGGCAGCGTACGACCAGGAGACCGGTAAAGAGGTTTGGCGCTTCTGGACGATCCCGGCGCGAGGTGAACCAGGCTCGGAAACCTGGGATGGTGTCGACATCGCCCACGGAGGCGGCCCCACCTGGCTCACGGGGAGTTACGACCCCGCCAGCAAGACGGTTTACTGGCCCACTGGAAATGCTGGTCCCGACTTCAACGGTGACAACCGCAAAGGCGACAATCTCTACACTTGTTCGATTCTCGCGCTCGACGTTACGACGGGAAAGCTGAAGTGGCATTTCCAGGCGACCCCGCACGATGAATGGGATTGGGATGCTGTGCAGCCTCTTGTTCTCGTCGACGCCGAATGGAGAGGCCAACCGAGAAAGTTGTTGCTCCAGGCAAATCGCAACGGATTTTTCTACGTACTCGATCGTATTGACGGCAAATTGCTGATGGCTACGCCATTGGTGAAGAAACTGACATGGGCCAAAGAGATTGCGCCGGATGGCCGGCCGGTGATGAATCCCAATCAGGTTCCGACGCCGGAAGGCGCCCTGATCTGCCCCGCGGTGGAAGGCGCCGCGAATTTCTTTTCGACATCCTACAACCCGGCAACACATCTGTTCTACGTGAACACGCTCGAACGGTGCGCGGTGTACACGAAACGCGTTACGCCCGATTGGAAGGCTGGACGCGGATATCAGGGTGGCGGCGGGCGGCGCGATCCGAATGATAAGCCGCAAAAAATCCTGCGCGCCATTGATATCAACACCGGAAAGTTCGCGTGGGAGCTTCCTCAAGTGGGTGAGGGAAACACGTGGACCGGTACGCTCTCGACTGCAGGCGGCCTTGTGATCTTCGGTGACGATTCCGACGCCCTGGCAGCCGCGGACGCCTCCACCGGGAAGCGCCTGTGGAGTTTTCCATTCACTGAGAATCTCCACACTTCACCGATGACCTACATGTTCGATGATAAACAGTATGTCGCGATCATCAACGGCAGTGTCGTTTATGCTTTCGGGCTGCCATGATCATTTGAAGGCCAGGGTGAAAGGTTTTTGGCTCAGGGGATTCGAACTCTTGTCTCATCGATGAGAAGCAAGACAACAAGGCGCCATTTCATCTTCGGGTCAATGGCGGTATCAGGAAGCATGGGGAAAGTTCTGCCTGCCACGCGGCGCAAGATCCTGATCATCCTGGTAGACGGTTTCGGCCCGGAGTATCTCGAGAAAAGCGAGATGCCGAACCTAAAACGGCTGGGCCGCGAAGGCGGCTACAAGATTGGCAATTCGGTCATTCCGTCAGTAACAAATGTGAATAATGCTTCCCTGGTTACGGCATGCTTTCCGGAGGATCACGGGATCACCACGAACTACCAGTACGACAGGAAAACGGGCCATTTCTCGGAGATGGAGTCGGCTGAGTTTCTTCTGCGGCCAACCATTTTTGAAAAGGCGAAGAAGCTGGGACTGCGTACGGCGCTTGTGACCTCGAAGGATAAAGTACGGACTCTCTGTGCTCGCGGGTCGGACATTGCGATATCAGCGGAAAAGCCCGAAGCCGCCTGGATCGCGAAGATCGGAAAACAGGAGGATATGTACTCAGCCGAAGTAAATTACTGGACTTTCCGCGCTGCCCGGCACATTCTCAAAAACGAACCCGTTGATTTAATGTATCTGTCGACGACGGATTATATGATGCACACCTATGCTCCCGAACAAGCGCCTTCTCTCGAGCATCTGCACACGGTGGACAAACTGCTTGGCGATATCGTCAGTGACCATCCGGGACTCGAACTTTACCTGACCGCGGATCATGGCATGAACGCGAAACACGAGGGATTGAATCCTGCAATCATTCTCCGGGATCGATCAATCGCGGCGAAGGCCGTGCCGATCATTCGCGACAAGCATCAAGTCCACCACAAGAATCTGGGCGGCGCCTGTTACGTGTACCTTGATCGCCTGGCTGATCTGCCGAAAGCCATCGAGGTTTTCAAGAAGACGGAAGGGGTTGAAGAGGTGTTCGACGCGAAGACGGCCGCTCGCCAGTTTCATCTGCATCCCGATCGCATCGGAGACATTTTTCTGCTCGCGGCGAAGGACTATGCATTCGGCGAATTGCCTCACGCGCGGGAGAAAATCAAAATTCGCTCTCACGGATCACGTTACGAAGCCAGAGTGCCTCTGTTCGCGTACGGCCGCAAGACGGACATGAGCAAGTACGCCTACAACCTTGATCTGTCCAGGCGCCTGGATCTTGGCGATGCCATGTGAAGGAGACTTTCATTGAGAAAACTATTGGTTTGTCTGCTGTCTTTGACGGCCTCACTCGAGGCAAGATCTCTGCTCGTTATATCCATCGACGGCTTGGATCACCGGTATCTGAGAGACGCGGACAAGATCGGCGCGAAGATTCCGACACTACGAAAGCTCACGAAAGAAGGCGCGTGGGCAGACGGTGTGGTGGGTGTCATGCCATCGGTGACCTTCCCTTCGCACACCACTATGGTCACAGGCGTGCGGCCTTTCGAGCACGGCATCATCAACAACAACGATGCAACCAATGTTCGTTACTGGTTTACTTCACAGATCAGAGTTCCCACTTTGTGGGACGCGGCGCGTGCAGCAGGTCTTAAAACGGGCGTGGTGGAGTGGCCGGTAACCGTAGGCGGCAGCATCGACTACAATTTCCGGAGAAGTTTTCGGGCGGCAACGCGGGACGCATGGAGATGGCAGCGCATGAGGAAGTCGCCACTCCGGGATTGATTGAAAAGATCACCGCTATATATCCATCCTTTCCGCGCCCGATCGTGGACGACCGGGCACGCACCCAAGCGGTTTTGTACATGGTCAAGCATGCGAAGGCCGATCTGGTTCTGGTACATCTGGCCGACCATGACGCCGATGCGCACGAGCATGGACCATTTACTAAGGGGTCCCTGGCGACTCTCGAACTGGCGGACGAATACGTCGGCTTGATGATGCAGGCACTTCCGAAGGATGGTGTGATCGCATTGGTGAGCGATCACGGTTTTGAACGGATCGACCGCCTGGTTGATCCGAAAGCGTATTCGAGCGGCGAAATGACAGTGACCAGCACGATGGTCACGACAAGGGATGCGGCCGTAGCCGCTGCGCTTCGCGGGAAGGACGGTATCGGTCGTGAAATCCCGGAGCCGGAACTCAAAGCGCACGCTCCGAAGTTGGCTGGTCTATTCGCCTTCGAACCGCAGGAGCATGTTAACTTCGGATCCGGAACACTCAAGTCACCACGCGGGACTCATGGATTCTGGCCGCTGCGATCCGACTACCGTTCTGTTTATGTACTCTGGGGCGCCGGCGTCAGGCAGGAGCGTCTTCCGGAAATCGAGATGACTAGCATTGCCGCAAGGCTGGCAGCTGTTCTGGGATTGAAGTTCCCACGCTGAGATAGCAGAGCGTTCATCCAGTGAGCAGGCGAATACAGTCTGTCGATGCTTTACGCGGCCTGGTGATGATCATCATGGCGCTCGATCACGTCCGTGAGTTCTTCCATACAGGCGCCATGTCTTTTCAGCCTGAGGATCTGGCTCGGACAACGACTGCGCTCTTCCTGACTCGTTGGATCACGCATCTGTGCGCTCCGGTCTTTGCATTGACAACAGGAGTAGGAGCGTACTTATGGTTCAGCCGCGGGCGCACCATTGAGCAACTGTCCAGCTTTCTGTGGAAGCGTGGCATCTGGCTTGTATTCCTGGACCTCCTTGTCGTTCGGTTTGCCATGTATTTCAGTTTGACCTCAGGTCTCGTGATCCTTTCGGTTTTATGGTCGCTGGGTTGGTCGATGGTGGTCCTTGGCTTCCTTGCGCGTCTACCGATGCGAGTGCTCGGCGCGCTCAGTATCGCTGTCATCGTTCTTCACAACCTCACGGATGGGATCCAGCCGGCAGCGTTCGGTGGTGCGGCCTGGGTTTGGACTATCCTCCATCAACCTGGGTTGATTCGCCTGGACGGAGTCATTGTTCTGGCCGCGTATCCACTCATCCCCTGGTTCGCGGTTGTTGCTGCCGGTTTCTGTTGCGGCCCTCTTTTGGGCATGAGCAGCGCGCAACGCCGGAAATGGCTCGTCCGAGGCGGGTTAGCCCTAACTCTTGCATTCATCGCGATTCGCTATCTGAACGGGTATGGAGACCCGCAACCGTGGTCAATGCAGTTGACGCCGGTGAAAACATTGCTTTCGTTCTTGAGATGCACGAAGTACCCGCCGTCTTTAGACTTCCTGCTGATGACTCTGGGGCCCGCAATGCTCATCTGGGGTTGGTTCGAGCGACAGGACTTTGGGAAATACAATCCCCTGATCGTGTTCGGACGCGTGCCGCTGTTCTATTTTCTCCTTCACCTATTTGTAATCCATGCGCTCACGTTTGCTTTTGCGATGGCTCGGTATGGCACGGTGGATTTCTTGCGAAATCCCTTACCGTCATTGGGAGGATCGGCGGCAGTCTACCCCGTTGGCTTCGGTTATGATCTAGCTTACGTGTACATGGTGTGGCTGTTGGTTGTCGTACTGATGTACCCTCCCTGCCTATACTTCGCCAAGCTGAAGGAGCGGAGGAAAGACTGGTGGCTTAGTTACATGTGACACCTTACTGGCCGCTGACTCTGTGAAGACCGTGTAATGTTCGCCACTGATCACGGCTACAAACTTGCTGCTGAACGAGTTTCGCCTTATGCTGCCGTGTACAGGAGGACCAATGTCGAGAGCCACTGTGCTCGTGCCGGCCTGCCTTGTAATTTGTGGCCTGCTCCAAGCTACGATCGTCAATACGAATAACTCCGGCCAGGTATCCGCCTTTCAGTCGGGCGCGACCGTAGTTAATTTTGAGAGCATCTCCGGCCGGACGCCTCAGGCGATCACGAGCTACACGGTGGGGGACCCGGTTTCGGCAACCTCCTTCATCTTCGATCAAATCTCCGGCGTCCAGTTCTCGGTGGGTGGAGCCGTTGGAACGAACGAACCCGCGTTATACACGCTGTCCGGCGGTATAGCCGGAGACGCCAAGTCGCCAACTACGGTTCTTGGATCGGTTGATTTCGATTTTAAGACAAGATTCGATTCCAGCGCATTGATCGAAATCTTCTTTCCGACCAAGGTATCGAAGGTAGGCTTCTGGTTGAATCCGTCCCTTGGAAACGTATTGCTCATCGCGGCTGATACGAACTTCGCTTTCAGTCACGTTACAGAGACCACTCTCGAGACGGGCAACGGCACGGCTGGGAATTTTGTTGGTATCGAACGACCCACGGCCGATATCGGCGGGTTCAAGATTATCGCATTAGACGCCACCGGCTTCACCATTGACGACTTCACCTTTGGTGGCGGCGGAACGACTTGCATACCGGAGCCCGCGACGCTTGCTGCTGTTTGGCACAGGCCTGTTGCTGCTGAGCCTACGCTCGAAGCGGCGTTGACTCGCGACTGGGCCTTCGCTAATCATGTCCGCGGCTTCTACCGCGGGGATCTGCAACAA
This sequence comes from Bryobacteraceae bacterium, assembly GCA_963825845.1. GTDB lineage: Bacteria > Acidobacteriota > Terriglobia > Bryobacterales > Bryobacteraceae > DASQDN01. The sequence continues at coordinate 46,912 of CAWGVL010000050.1, forward strand.
TACGGATCGAAGCCATGATGACTGTCGATCCGTGTGAACGACCCTACAGTCGAAGACAACAACAACACGCTGTCGGCAATGCCAAGTGACATGCGCGTCGGCATCGCTGCTTTTCTCCACGAATCCAACACGTTCCTCGGCGTGCCGACGACGCTCGACCACTTTCGGTCCACAAGCTGGACCGAAGGCGTGGCGGTACGCGATCGATGGGGCGGAGCGTTACATGAAATCGGAGGACTCCTGGATGGTTCGGATGCGGAGGGTCTACAGGCGATTCCCCTCCTCGCGACGTACGCGGTACCCGGCGGAACCCTCAGCTCGAAAGCCTTCGATGCCATAGCCGGCAGAATCACCTCGCTCGTTCAAGAAGCAATGCCGCTGGACGGAATGCTGGTTGCCTTGCACGGCGCAACAGTTGCCGCAAATTATCCGGATGCGGACGGCGAGATACTTCGTCGCGTTCGATCTGTGCTGGGGCCCGATGTTCCACTGATCGTCACGCTGGATCTGCACGCCAACATATCGCACCGAATGGCGGACAATTGCGACGCGCTTGTCTGCTATCGATCGAATCCTCACCTCGACCAGCGTGAGCGAGGGCTGGAGGCCGCCCGGTTGATGGCACGGACACTGCGGCGAGAAGTGCGGCCAGTGCAAGCGCTCGAGACGCCGCCCTGGGTAATCCCGATCGATCGTCAGTACACGCGCGAGGAGCCTGCCAGCTTGCTTTATGCGGCGGCGGAGGATGCGTCGAGGTCTCCCGGCATTCTGTCTGCGAGCGTTGCCATGGGATTCTACTACGCTGACGTGGAGGAGATGGGCGCCTCTTTCGTTGCGGTAGCGGATGGTGACGCCGCAATCGCCCGCCGGACCGCGCGGCAGATGGCAGAACGCGCCTGGAACCGCCGGGAGGAATTCCAAAGCCGGCTCGTGTCGCCTGCGGAGGCTGTTCGTTACGCCGCCGGCGCGCAGCGTACGCCCGTGGCGCTCTTCGACGTTGGCGATAACGTTGGAGGAGGCTCACCCGGCGATTCCACGATTCTGCTTGAAGAACTGCGGCGCCAAGGGGTCCCCAACTATCTCGTAGTGCTGTACGATCCCGCTGCCGTGGCAAGGTGCCTCGAAGCCGGTGTCGGCTACGAGGTGAGCATCCCGGTCGGCGCGAAGACAGACACCTTACATGGTCATCCGGTACTTGCCCGCGGCAAGGTGCGCGTGATCTCAGACGGCGTGTTTGTCGAACACGAGGTTCGTCATGGAGGTTGGGGTAAGAACGATCAGGGCTTAACTGCAGTCATCGAGACTGCGGACGAAGGCTCGATCGTCCTCACGAGCCGCCGCATGGCTCCGATGAGTCTGCAGCAGATCCTGAGTGTCGGGCGCCAGCCTCAATACAAGCGCGCAATCGTTGTGAAGGGCGTCGTCGCTCCGCGTGCCGCATACGAGCCGGTTTGCCCTGAGATCCTGCTTGTGGATACACCGGGTGTGACAGCGGGTAACCCGGCCCGCTTCACGTATCAACATCGCCGCCGTCCGCTTTATCCGTTGGAAGAGGAGGCAGAATTCGAACCTGCAGAGGGTCGGCCGCCTACTTCCCGGACAGCTTCTTCTGAACTCGAATCGCCTGGGCGTTGAGAGTGTTCAGTTGACGGAGGTCCTCTTCGGCCATCGAGATTGTGTTCTGAATGCGCGCCAGCTCCGGCCCGGCAGTCGTAATTCCAGTTCCTGCCGTCCCCTCCGGACCCCGTCGATTCTCGAGCACGCTTGCGAACGCACGGTACTGCTCCGTAACGTCCTTGTACCGGTCAATCAAGGTATGCAGAGCCGCTTCCCGCGCCGGTAGATTTCTTGCAGTTCATCCGAATACTTGAGGGCCTGGCTTGCCTTTTGTCCGGCCGCGCTCGAATCTGCACTCAGCTTCCGGTTGGCGGTCTCCAACTGCGCCAACTGCCCGTTCTTCTCACTGAGTTCCGTATCCTTCGCCTCCATCAAGCGCTTTGAGGAGGCGAGTTGCTCATTGAGGTTGGTCTCGATGGCAGACTGGCGCTTCTGATCTTCACGCAACTGATCCAACTGAGTCTGTAATTCGGCCGTCTTTGCCTGCCAGTCCGCGATCGACTGGTTGGCCGCCCACAAGCTGTCACGGAGCGCGCGGACCGCCTCGGTGTCATCGGTGCGCGCTGGTTCGCGTCTGAGTGGATGTTTCGACGAGGGCTCAGGGACGACGCGAGTAGTGTCATGGGGGTCAGGCGCGGCGCTGTGGGCTTGCAGATTCCGAAGGCTCGACTTCAACTCGGCGTTTTCCGCCTCCAACTGCATCATTCGCGCACGTTCGCCGTCGCTTGGATATGTTGCCCGGCCTAACCAGAAGCCGGCCCGAAGCAAGCGCCAGCGGAAGCAGGACCATCCAAAGCTTTGTCGAACGTACCATCCGAAGCTTTTCTCCTTATTCCTTCTTCAAGTCGAAGCGGGAACGATAGCCCACATCCTGCTGTAAACCATCCGAATTAGTGATTGTAAGTCTTACATCCACCGTGCGCGCATGCACCTTCGGCATTTCCAATGTAACGCTGTAATGGTCGCGAATGGCGCCCAGCACGCCGCTTATCGCCGCCGGGATTTCCGCGTTCGAGCGGCACAGAATCGCCACGCCTCCCGTCGTCGTCGCCAGTTGGCGCAGCCCGTTCATATAGGCCTCGTTCAGCCGATCGTTCAAATAGTTGATCTGAACGATGAACACAGGCGCCTGGGTTCGCGCGAGATTCCCGTTGAGTTTCGAAATTTTCTCCTGAATGAGCGCTTCGGGAAACTTCCGGCTGAGATCACCGGCATCGCTCGAATTGATCACCGGGTTCGTGAAATCCTCACGATAATTCTTCACGTCGCTGTCTGTGATGTATAAGATGGCGACCCGCACGGACGATTTCGACAGAATCGAGTCGGCAATCGCGGCAGCAGTTTCAACGGAGTCAATCAATCCTGCCCGTCCGGTGACGCTCAGTGATTCGATAGCGGTTTTGACGTGGGAAAGATCCCGACCAGGGTCTTGAATCACGCGTAAGCCGTCCTGCGCCCGCAATAGAGCCACATGCAGCCGCTTGGGCACCCGCTCAAACTCACTCAACAAGGCCGTCTTCGCACGTTCTGCCAGCGTCAGATCCCCTGCAAGATCCATCACCAACATCAGCATCAGATCGTCCACCGGACTAGCCACCGAAACAACAGTGGCGGGAGCGCCGTTGATGGTCGCCTGTATTTTCGGCGCATTGATCGGTGCGTTTGCTGCCACTAGCACGGGAACCTTGACCCGCGTGATGCCCGGATTACCAGGAGCGAAGGCAACGAGACAATTCGCAAGGGCCACCGAGGCGCAGAGCGCGGTCAGTGATGAACGGCGCCCGCTCAGAAACTCAGCCTCAGCCCAAGTTGAATGACGCGGCCGCCGCGCGATCCGATAATCTTTCCGGCGTTCACATTCGGAGCGCTCGACGGACCAATGACATTGTCCGGAGCCTCCCAGTTTGCGTGGTTGATGAAATTGAAGCCTGCTGCAGTGAACTCGATGCTTCTATCAGGGCTGAGCGGAACGCGTTTGATAAGGCTCAGATCGTAGTTCTGGCTGCCGGGATTCCGTAGTGTGGGATGCGTTCGTGACGCGGTACCCACAGTGAAGTCCGGCGGCTGATCGAACGCAGCGGGATTGAACCACAGCGACGGTCCACGATCGGTCACGTGTGGATCCACGCCGGGAACGACATCCACGTTCAAGGCGGTAATCACCCCGCCCGTATTGTTGAACTGTGGACGCAGGTAGATGGGATCGCCGCTTTGCAGCAGCGCAGTACCGCTGATGGACCATCCGTCTGCAAGATAACGCCTCCAGTCCGAAGCGTTCAGAAACGGCCGGTTGACGCCTATCGGCAGTTCATAAACGTAGCTGAACTGCAACCGATGCGGCTCGTGGCCGGCAGTGCGCGACCACTCGTTGTCCCGGTTGTAGTAATCCTGTTTGCCGTACGGACCCGAGTAATCGTCCATCTGTTTGGAGAATTCGTAATAGCCGCTCAGCGACAATCCCCTTGACGCGCGCTTCTCCACACGCACGAAACCTGCGTTGCGCTGATACCGGGCGATCGGCGAGGAACTGTACACGTCAAAGCCTTTGTATTGCGGATATGGACGGAGGGAGCGATTAAACGCTTCGTCGTTCAAAAGGTCGCGATAGACCAGGTTATCCGGGTGAATCGCATTGGGGTTCGAAGCGCTGTTACTCACGGCCAGATTCTTGCCGCCGGCATAGGTCAGGCCCACGGTTGCAACCGTCGAGCCGGGAAGCTCACGCTGCAGACTGAGCGATGCAGTCTGATACGTCGGGATGCGATCAGTGCGATCAATCAAGTCAGCGATCGTGTTGTTGGCCGACGCCGGATCCAAGTCTGGGATGGGACGATCGACAGGCGGCAAACCGTCCGCAAGACTCATAACGGGTTCAAGTTGTACGTTCGGCGAGATGAACGTGGGGTAGAGATTGAATCCCTGCGTTCCCCACTGTCCGTCATAGATGGGGATGGCAGAGTAGCTCCGCGCGAACGCAGCCCTCACGACGGTTTTCGCATCGCCGCTCGGATTCCATGCGATGCTCGCCTTGGGTTCGAGTCGCGCCATAGTGGGGCGGAAGCCCCGCGGCTGCCCATCTCTCCCGGCGGCGATTAATGCCCCCGGAAGTCCGTTGGCCGGATTCAGAACACTCAGATCGACGGTTGACTGCCGGTCATACTTCTCTGTCCTTGGCGCGATGATCTCCAGACCTAATCCAGCGCTGATCACAAGACCCGTTCGCACTTCATAGTCGTCTTTGATCGAGATCGTCCCCGAAGTTCGCCGGAAATAGGACGGAGAGGTTACGATGCTCGCCTCCGCGTACTCCGGCATACCCAATAAGAAGCTTGCGAACGGGTGCCCCGTGTTCACGACTCCCGGCAGGCTAGTGAGCCCGGTCCCGAAACGAAAATCGCCCGCCGGATACTGTGGCCAAAACGTATTAACCTGTTGTCGTACAGCCTGCCCCACTGCTCGAAGGGAGTGCTTGCCGCGCCGGGTGAACAGAGTATCCGTCAGGACAAACGAATTCCGAACATTCCGCGAGGTTGGATAGGAGCGCCCCATTGATAGATACGGGGAAAACTGAAACACCGGAAACATCTCGCCCTCGGAACCACTCGCGGAGGAATTCGATGTTGCGCGCGCCGAAAACGTATTGATCGTCCTGGACGATAAGGTGAACACGTGCTCCACATCTGCACGCCGACTCGCGAATTTGCGGTCCGGCGGGCCAGGATTGGCGATACTCGGGAAGTAGCGAGCGGCTCCGAGCAGCCCGTTGGAGAACGCTACTTCTACGCCCAGGCGGTTCCGTTCCGCAACGGTATGGTCGACTTTGAGGATCATTCCGTTCGCGACATTCGTCTCCGGGGAATTGACGAAATAGTTGTTACGGAAGAACGGTCCGACTGCCGTATTTGGCTGCGGGTACAGCGTAAGCGCCCGCTGGGCTTCAGGATCAAGTCTCGAAGCGGGTATGCGGTTGCCGGGGAACTGCTCCCTGATGTACTGCAGGTTCTCGACGGAGACGGGTTGAGTGGAATCGTAGTCCGGATTCACTCGGGTGCTCTTTGGATCGAAGATCGGGAGCAGATTGCCCGCCTGATCAACAACGGATGAGTAATCTCCCGTACGTTCCGGGGTCGTTGGAACGGTCGTTAGATAGGTTCGCGAGATGCGTTCGCGGACGCCCTCGTAGGAAAGAGAGAAGAACGTATTTCGGCCACCATTGTAAACCCTCGGTATATATACAGGTCCACCGATGTTGAACCCGAACTGGTTCCGTCTCAGCAGGTTCTTCGAGCCGCCACGCTGCCGGATCTCATGTCGCACCGCATCCAGGGCATCGTTTCGAAAATTCTCATACAGGCGCCCGTGCCAGGAGGGGCGAATACCCCCGTTTGTGCCTTTTTTTGGAGGACTATCGGCACGGAGCCCGAGATCGCGGGTCTGTACCTTGAATTCCTCTATCGCGCGTTCAACTTCACTGGTGGGGGCGGCTGCCTTTTGTTGCGCGATCACGCAGAAGCGTACGAATAACAGGCAGAAAAGCAGGGTTGAGAAAGTACGCCCCATATTATGAGCTTACCGCTTCATAAGTGCCACTCTGCTGCAGCATCATACTGCACGTGCAGCCCGGGATAAGATCGTTGATTCAGGCAAAGCTCATGGTAAAAAACTACTTCGATCTGACTGGCCGCGTTGCGGTCGTTATTGGGGGCACCTCCGGGCTGGGAAGAACTATCGCCATGGGGCTGGGCGAGGCTGGAGCCACCGTCGTTCCGACCGGCCGTCGTCAGGAACTCGCTGACGAGGTCGCCGCAGCCATAAAGTCGGTCGGGCGCGAGACGTTGAGTTACCCGGTGGACGTGGCCGATCGGGGCTCCATCGACAAACTCCGTGATGCGGTGCTGCAACGCTTCGGGCAAGTTGACATCCTGGTGAATGCCGCCGGCCGCACAAAGCGAACGCCGACAAAGGCCGTTCCCGAGCAGGAGTGGAACGACATCATGGACACCAATCTCACGGGCATGCTCCGGGCGTGCCAGTCGTTCTATGAGGCGCTCGCTGCCAACCAACGAGGACGGATCGTCAACATCGCTTCGCTCAGTTCCTACGTCGGACTGTACGAGGTCGCTGCCTATTGCGCGTCGAAAGCCGGTGTGCTGTCCCTCACACGGAGTCTCGCAGTGGAATGGGCTAAGACCGGTGTGAATGTTAACGCCATCGCTCCCGGAGTGTTTCGCACCGAGTTGAATGCGGCGCTGCTCGATGGCACGGAGCGCGGCCGTGAATTCAAGACGCGCACACCAATGGGGCGTTTTGGCAAATCCGAGGAGCTGATCGGAGCCGCGCTGCTGTTGTCGTCGGATGCAGCAAGCTACATGACCGGCCAATGCATTGCGGTAGATGGCGGATTCCTGGCCTCCGGAGTAAATACGTAGATCACTCGGGGAAACCATGAAAGCGTTCTTCATCACAGGCGCCGGCGAATGGCAGGTCGGCGAAATCGCTGTTCCCCGCCCCGGCCCGGAAGAGGTCCTACTCAGGACGCGCATTGTCGGTATGTGCGGCTCGGACCTGAATACGTTCCGCGGCAAGAATCCGATGGTGAGCTATCCGCGCATCCCCGGCCATGAGATCGCCGCAACATTGAAGAGACGGGACCCGATGTTCCGCGTCAGTTCTCCGCGGGGATGGCCGTGACGGTGTCCCCTTACACGAACTGTGGAACGTGCGCGTCGTGTCTGCGAGGTCGTCCGAATGCATGCCGGTCAAACCAGACGCTCGGAGTGCAGCGCGATGGCGGCATGACCGGGTTCTTCGTTGTTCCGTGGCGGAAACTCTACGCGGCTGAAGGGTTGTCGCTCCGTCAACTGAGCGTTGTCGAGCCGCTGTCCGTCGGTTTCCATGCATCTGCGCGAGGCCGTGTGACGAGTACCGATACTGTGCTCGTCCTCGGATGCGGGACTGTGGGACTTGGAGCTATCTCGGCGGCTGCCTTCGCAGGCGCACGCGTCATTGCTTCGGATCTCGATGACGTCAAACTGGCTCTCGCCACGGAGGCTGGAGCGGCGCACGTTATCCATTCCGGGCGTGAATTGTTGACGGAATCGCTGCGGTCGATTACAGGCGACCTTGGTCCCGACGTGGTGATCGAAGCCATCGGCCTGCCGGAGACTTTCCGGCTCGCTATCGATGTAGTCGCGTTCACCGGACGCGTTGTGTATGTCGGCTATGCCAAGGAGCCAGTCAGCTACGAAACGAAATTATTCGTACAAAAGGAACTCGACATTCTCGGCTCCAGGAATGCTTTAAATGAATTTCCTACGGTGATTGCGATGCTTCAGCAGGGTCGGTTTCCGGTGGAGAAAATTATCTCGACGACGACGAATCTCGATGGAGCGGGCAAGGCGCTTCAGGAGTGGAGTGAGCGGCCGCAGGCATTTACGAAAATTCTGGTTGAAGTTTAGAGAACACTAGCATTGGTCTTAAGGAAATGGAGTAACCCAAGTAAGTAGATCGGCATATAGACGCGATCATGCTAAGGTGATAACCTTAGCCGCGATCGGCTGATAAGCCGCTAGATGATCGCTGAGCTTACGAGGGCAACTTGCGCTATTCACTATTAGCAGTGATTCTTTGCACGAAGCTTCTTCAGGCAGATCCTTTCTCGCTCTACTACGAAGTACTTGATCTTGATCAAACGACGGTGCTGTGCGACTCACGGCAGGCTGGCTCGTGCGATTCTTTTAGCGGACAGATCGAATTCAATGTGCCTCAGCCTCGGTTGTACATGGAACCGAATCAGATATACAGTTCCGAGGCCAAAGCGTTTGAAGTCTTCAATAACACTGACTATTATCTGCACGTCATTTCAAGCTATTCAGAAACGATCGATCTCGGCTACTGGGAGTGGGCAGGTGGCCCTGCCGGTTCGGTGTTCGTAGGCGGCGTCGAGGGCAGTTACGATTCAAGCAGCGCGTTTACGCCTATAGCTGTCGAGTGGCCTTGGCCGGCTGGTCCTCGCGTTCCTACAGGGTTTGGCATGGAAGGTAAATTCGGGGAACCATTTCACCTATTAGCGTTGATGTCTGGCGGCGAAGATCTTCTGTTCGCGCCGGGTGGCGGCCGCAGTGTTTCTAACTGGTACTACGGTTGGAATGTTAGACATTCCGACACGTATCTGAAGTCGGATGGTTGTTCTTTGATGGGTAGACCGGAAGGCTGTACTGAAGAAGATCGGGTGAACGCATATCTCGTTCCATCGCTACCCAGCGGGGATCCTGCCCCCGATGTCCCGGAACCGTCAACGTATTTACTGATGTCCGCCGGGCTCGCCCTCCTCAAACTGGGAAAAAGATCCGCGCGGGTCCATAAAGGGTCAAGCTAAGGCACGGGCAGCTTACTGGGCGGTGTGCTCATCCGACCGGTAAACGCCTCTACGATCGAGATATCGTTGCGATCCAGGAGGCGGCCAACAGCCCGGTCCAGGGCAGCGCGCGCCTTCGCATAATCCGCCAGAGCAGCGATTTCCGCCGACTGCGCCTGCACCAGATCGCGCTGGTATTGAATCACAAGAAAATTGGTCGACACGCCGACACGGAACTTCTCGCGTTCCGCTTCGAGTGACTGGGATTGAAACTCTCGCGCTTCCCTGGCCGCCTCGAAAGCGGCGCGGCTCTGCTCAACGGCAATCAACGCATTCACCACTTCTACGCTGACCTGCTTTTCGAGCTGCCGCAAACGAAGTTCCTGCTGGCGAATGGCCAACTGGTCGCGCGTGTAATCGGATCGCGCAGCGCGATTCAGAATCGGGATGCTCAACTGCACCTCGACGCTGTAGTCGGGAAAGCGAGCGGCGAAAAGTTGCGACAACCCCGTTCCGATCCCACCGACGAAGGTCGGATCGGGTTGGCGCACCACCGTAGCGCCGGTTGAGGACCAGCGGCGGCACAGGGTTGATTGCCCCGAACAGCGCGTTGCTACGTGCGCTGGCCACCAAATCGAGCGACGGAAGCAAGGCGCTACGCGATCCCGTTGCCGTAATACGTGAGTTGTCCACCTGAATATCGGCTTGCGCGATCTCGGGGCGCTTTTTTCTCGCCTCTGCTACCAAGTCTTGGAGGGGCTCAATCGCCTCTTGTGCCGGCAAAGTCATCGTGTCCGTCGGAATGATACGAAGAGCAGACAACGCCGGAGAATCCACACTCCCGCGGGTCAGATAATCCTTCAGGACCGTCTCCTGCTGACGAAGGCGCGTCTGGGCGACCGTAAGATTTCGGCGTACGCTTGCGACCGCAGCTCTGGTGCTCGTAACCTCGATCGGCGCAAGCGTCCCTGCCTGCTCCTGCTGAAGGTTCTCAGCGAGCAGTCGCTGAGCGAGATCGAGTGACTCCTGCTGAACATTTGCATCTGACCGAATGGCTACGAGATCCCAATACAGGCGTGCGACCGTGTAGGCCGTACTCACGACCTGTTGTTCAAAGACAAGATCCGACACGTTCCGGTTGTTCTTCGCGATCCGAATGTAGCGGTTGTTCACGGCCAGTCCGAACCCACGGAGCAGAGGCTGAACGAACGTAGCTGCCAACCCTGCGTTGGTCGCCGGATTGACGTCAGCGCGTAAGTTGTTCGTGTTCAGCCGCGTGGAATCCACTCCCACGGACGCCACACCTCCCAGCAGGAACCCCTTTTGCAGCCGAAGATCCCCAAGGGTCGAACTGGAAATGTTCGCGTTCGTTCCGGTGATGAACGTGTTCGTCTGCGGCCGATTGTTACGATTGAAGCCGATAGAACCAATCAGGGTCGGATCGAGATTTGGCACGATCGGACCGCTGGCAGTCACTGCGGCCGGGACGGTGGTACCGGTTGTCGATGACCCGCCGGTGTCGGGCTGACCTTTATTCCCGTCGTGCCCGAGATGTCTGTCCCGGATGAGCCCAGACCGGTAGGGCCCTCCCGAACGTTGGAAGGGACACCCCGGGCGACTCCACCGGCGCGCGCACGCATAAGATCAGCTTCGGCAAGAAAAGGCGTTATGCGCTGGTATTCCACATCCAGGTTGTTTTCGATCGTGAGCGCGATGGCATCCTTTAGAGACAAATACAGATTGCCGGCGCGGGTAAGCGCATCCAGACGAGCGCTGTCGCCCGATATCGTCCGCCGCATCGGGCTCGCCCGATACCCTTCCAGTGGTTCTTCCTGAGTCTCCCAGCAGCCTCTTGGTCTCCCACCGGAAGCGGCAAACGAGAGGGTGTCTGCGCGCTTAACGTCATCGAAAGGCACGCGATCAACAAAGTCCTTACAGGCCGCATGGTAATCGCAAAATAAGATACGGCGGCGCTGAAAGCATTGCGCGCGGGATCGTAACACCGGCCGCAAAACGAACGTCTCTTTCATTGTGGGAATGACCAGGCGTTGTGCCCGAGGGCGACGTGTCAGCCTATCCGTCGGGCTAGGCTTGGTATGTGTGCTGGCCGGGTGCAACAAGAATACGGAACAACAAGCCGCCGCGGCCCGTAAGGGTGCGGCCGAGACTCCGGTTGTGGTTGCTAGCGTTATGCAGCAGCCGATCCCACTGGAATCACGCGCAATAGGGAACGTTGAGGCTTTCTCGGCGGTTGAGGTCAAGTCTCAGGTGAGCGGCCCGATAGCCAATGTGACCTTTGAAGAGGGCCAGGATGTCGACAGGACAGATCCTGTTTGAAATCGATCCTCGTCCCTTCCAGCAAGCCGTTCATGAGATGGAAGCGGAGGTCGCGAACCGCAAGGCCGCGCTCGCCAAGCCGAAGCAAACTACGAGCGCGATCAAGCACAGGCTCGCAATGCGCGGTCATCGGCCGACCGTTATGCTGCTCTGACAGGCAAGGGCATCATTGCCCGCGAGCAGAACGAGCAATTCCAGACAACAGCGCTGGCGACCGAGAAAGCGGTGGCCGCATCGCGCGCGAGCATCGAAAGCGCAAAAGCCGCAATTCGCAGGCGCCGAGGCGAAACTCGGCGACGCGCGGCTGCAACTGAGCTACGCCACAATCCGGCGCTTCCGGATAGCGGTGCAGGCGCCGGAAACCTCACCAGAAAGACGGGAAGATCGTATTACAGTGACCCGTGAAACGCCTGCTGCGTCATGATTAACCAGATTACGCGGTTGTATGCGACTTTCTCGGCTCCCGAGAAGTCTCTGACTCGAAATGCATGGGCTGTTATTCGGCGGGTGGAAAACTCCCGTTGAGGCAATCCCGCAAGGAGCGGCATCCGGAGAAGCGGCTGTTGGCTATCTGGATTTTGTCGACAACCGAGTAGACCGACGACCTGGCACAATCATGCTTGAAAGCTCGATTTGCCAATGAGGAAAGGCAGTCTGTGGCCAGGGCAGTTCGTGATGATGTGATCGTGCGTATTGTCATCGCCTACCGAAGGTGGTCGTGCCTTCAACCGCGGTGAAGACAGCCCAGCAGGGCAATTACGTCTTCGTTAGGTAAACCGGATTCGACGGCGGAGCAGCGAACGGTCCAAACGACGCGCACGTATCGAAGATCTGACTGTGATCGAGTCAGGTTTAAATCCGGGAGAAAAGGTCGTCATCGAAGGTCGACTTCGCGTGAAGGCAGGCACGAAACTCCGGGTTCGGAGCGCGTCGGCGAACGACGAAAAGAAGGTACGCCAAGCCGCCAATTCCAAGTAGTTTTTGCACGTCATATGAATTCCACCGAGTTTTTCATTCGCCGGCGAATCACAACGACTCTGCTGATGGCCGCGATCAGCATCTTCGGCGTGCTGGCCTATTTCGGGCTGCCGGTCAGCGATCTCCCGCGTCGACTTCCCGACCATCCGGTAGCGCAAGCCAGCCCGGCGCGAGCCCGGAAACGATGGCAAACACTGTCGCGACTCCGCTGGAGACGGAGTTCACATCGCTGCAGGGCATCTCTTCCATCAACTCCACCAGCAGCGTCGGATCAGACGCGAATCACGCTGCAGTTCGATCTGTCCCGCAACATCGATGCCGCCGCCCAGGACGTGCAGTCCGCGATCTCGGCCGCCAGCCGCGATCTGCCGCAGAACATGCCGCGCCCGCCCGACATTCCGCAAAGTGAATCCGGCGGAATCGCCGATCCTCTATCTGGGTGTCAGCTCACGACGCTGCCGCTTCCGAGGTTGATGAGTACGCCGAAGTGAACATGGCGCAGCGCATCTCGACCGTCAACGGCGTCGCCGAGGTAAACGTCTACGGCGCGCAGAAGTACGCGGTTCGCGTCCAGGTCGACCCGGATGCTCTTGCGTCACGAGGCATCGGCATCGAGGAAGTTCGGACCGCGCTTGCGCGGGAACTCCAATCTGCCCGGCGGAACGCTGGACGGAACAACCGGCTTACACCATCGAGACCACCGGACAGCTTTCGTCGGCGGACCAGTTCCGGCCGTTGATCGTCGGTTATCGCAACGGCCGTCCGGTTCGACTCCATGAGATCGCGCGAGTCATGACAGCGTGGAAAACAGACGCGACGCGAGCTGGTTCAACGGCAGAGCGTTCCATTCTCCTGGCCATCCAGCGGCAACCCGGAACCAATACGGTGGAAATCGTCGACGGCATACGCAAGATGCTTCCGTCTTAGGCAGCAGATGCCCGCCGGCATGGAAGTCGGGTATCTGTTCGATCGTTCGCAGCCGATTCGCGAGTCGATCGAAGACGTCAAGATGACACTGCTGATCGCGATCGGACTTGTCGTCGCGGTGATCTTCGTGTTCCTTCGGAATCCGTCGGCGACGATCATTCCAAGCCTTGCGGTGCCGATCTCGATCCTCGGCACGTTCGCAGTGATGAACCTGCTCGGCTACACGCTCGACAACCTGTCGGCAATGGCTCTGACGCTTGTCGGTCGGATTCGTCGTCGATGACGCGATCGTCGTGCTCGAAAATATCGTCCGGCATCGCGAGATGGGAAAGGACGAATGCAGGCCGCCATCGACGGCTCTCGCGAGATCAGCTTCACGATCATCTCGATGACCATATCGCTGGTCGCTGTCTTCATCCCCGTGCTGTTCATGGGTGGCATTGTCGGACGGCTGCTGCGGGAGTTCGCAGTCGTAATTTCGGTAGCGATCCTGGTCTCGGGCGTCGTCTCGCTGACGTTGACACCGATGCTCGGCAGCCGGTTCCTGAAGCACAACAGTGGCGAGATGCACGGTCCGATTTTCCAATGGTCCGAACGTCAGTTCGACCGCGCTCCTGCAGGGATATGAGCGCAGCCTGCACTGGGCTGTACGAGGGCGGCTCTTCACTCTGCTTTTGTCGTTTGTCGTTCTGGGCATAACGGTCTGGCTGTTCATCAAAATCCCAAAGGGCTTCTTCCCGACGGAAGACACAGGATTTCTGATGGCAAGCACGGAGGCGGCAGAGGACACATCGTTCGAGCAGATGTTCGGGTATCAGCAGCAGGTCGCCGAGGTCATCGCGAAGAATCCCTATGTAGCCGCCTATCAGTCATCCGCCGGCGGCGGGGGCGCCGGTGGCGGCAGTGGAATACCGGACGAGTGTTCATACGGCTGAATGACCGGAAGGAGCGGCCACACGCGGACGTCATCGTTCAGCAGCTCCGACGGAACTTGGAAGCTTACCGGCGTAAATACCTTCATCCAGATCCCGCCGTCGATCCGTATTGGCGGATCTCAGCAAGAGCCTGTATCAATTCACGCTGCAGGACACGGATCTGAAGACGCTCTACGAGTGGGCTCCGAAGGTCGAAGCCGAATGACGCGGTGCCAGGACTCCAGGACGTGACATCGGACCTTCGTATCGCCAGTCCGCAGATCACGGTGGACATCGATCGCGACAAGGCACGCGCGCTCGGGGTGACGGCGGCAGACATCGAGAACACACTCTACGATGCCTATGGTCAGCGCCAAGTCTCCACGATCTACACCGCGAGTAACCAGTATTACGTCATCATGGAGGTGCTGCCGCAGTATCAGCGGGACCCCATCGCGCTATCAAAACTATACGTACGCAGCCAGGGCAGCCAATCCGGCGGCGGTCAATCGAGCCGTCGTCCCGCTAAACACGGTGGCGAAGCTCCGGCAGGACGTGTCGCCCGTGCAGGTGGCGCATTTCGGCCAGTTGCCGTCAGTGACAGTTTCGTTCAATCTCGCGCCCGGCGTGTCGATCGGCCATGCGGTGGATAGCATCGACGAGGCCATGCGAGAGATCAATGTCCCCGACACCCTGACGACGACCTTCCAGGGCACGGCGCAGGCATTCCAGGAATCTCTTCGCAATACATGGGTTCTTTTGGTGGTCGCGATTCTCGTTATCTATCTGGTGCTCGGTGTACTGTACGAAAGCTACATCCACCCGATCACGATTCTTTCGGGCCTGCCATCGGCCGCTCTGGGCGCGCTGTTGACGCTGATGATCTTCGGCATCGACCTGAACATCTACGCGATTGTCGGCATCCTTTTGCTGATCGGAATCGTGAAAAAGAACGCGATCATGATGATCGACTTCGCTCTCGAAGCGCAGCGGAACGAAGGAAAGCCCCCGGCGGAAGCGATCTTCCAAGGCGCAGTACTGCGCTTCCGCCCCATCATGATGACGACCCTGGCAGCGTTCTTCAGTACGCTGCCGATCGCGCTCGGGCTTGGCGCAGGAGCCGATTCTCGGAAGCCTCTCGGGTTGGCGGTCTTCGGCGGCCTGATGGTTTCGCAGCTCGTACGTTGTACCTCACACCTGTCGTTTATATCTATTTGGAGGCCTTGCAAAGCAAGACTCTCCTTCCGCGAGCGCAGGCTCAGGAAACCGGAGCATCCGCTTCCGACCGAGCGCGAGCCGGAACCCGCGCATCGTTAGGACGGATTTGGATAATGGGATCGTGGGCTCAAACTTGGAACGGCCCTTAACGATTCCGGCGGCACGCGCCGGCCATCATCCTGCATCGTACGGCTTGCGATCGACTTTGGCGGGGATCATCGTGAATCTCTGCCTCGCAGCGCTCAAGGCGATCGCCGGTGTAACGGGCCATTCCTACGCATTGATCGCCGATGCGATCGAATCCTTAACAGATGTATTCAGCTCACTGATCGTGTACGTCGGTCTGCGAGTTGCCATGCGGCCGCCGGACGCAAATCATCCGTATGGGCACGGCAAGGCTGAACCCATGGCATCTGCTATGGTTTCAGCCGGCCTGCTGTTCGCGGCAGGAGCGATTGCATACAAGAGTGTTCATGAGATCAGGACGCCGCATATGATGCCGGCGCCGTTCACGCTCCTGGTATTGCCGATCGTCGTCATCGCGAAAGAGGCGATGTTCCGGTTTGTGAACCGGGTAGGAAATAGCATCGGCAGCGGCGCCGTGAAAACTGACGCATGGCACCATCGCAGCGATGCGCTCACCTCGGCGCTCGCATTCATCGGCATTTCGATCGCGTTGATCGGAGGCAAAGGGTGGGAAGGCGCCGGACGATTGGGCCGCTCTCTTTGCATCAGGTGTGATCGCTGTGAACGCATTCCTGCTGCTGCGCCCCGCCGTTTCCGAGCTTGGGGACGCCCTCCCCGGAACCCGCCTTCTCGACGAGATCAAGCCCGTCGCAATCTCGGTACCAGGCGTAATCAACATTGAGAAATGTTTTGTCCGGAAAATGGGCTTCGATTATTATGTCGATCTCCATGTCGTCGTCGACGGCAACTTGCCGGTGCGTGATGGCCATCGGATCGCACACGAGGTGAAGGACGCGATACGGATCGCCTACCCGCGCGTCGCCGATGTGCTGGTGCACGTTGAACCAGACACATACGAAGTCTTACTGCCCCGGCCGTGAGGCGTCAGTGCTGATGCCGCTCATCGGTTAGAAAAGCGCTCGAAAGGCTAACACACCAAGCAAGATCGGAACACTCAGGAGCGCAACGAGAATGAGAAAGACGAGCGCAAGAAAACCCCAATCCTTCGCCTCTTTACGCTGGCCCTGCATTGCTGACCGGTAGAGCTCGAGGTTCTTGACGTTCGACTTCCAGGCGAAATCGAAGGCATCGCCGACAAAAGGAATCGATCCCACCGCGGTATCGATCCCGACATTTGTCATCATGCGAAGTACTGTCGCCTTGGGAACTCCCGCGCGGTGAGCTTGAACGATCAGCACGGCTGAGATCAACGTTGAGACAACATCGCCAAATCCGGGGATAAGGCCGATGATCGGATCAAGGCCGATGCGAAACCCGCCGATCGGAATAGATCGATCCATCAGCCAAGCGATCGTCTCGATGATGTGGTCCCTCTCCGCATCGACTTGCGGGCGCACGTAGGTCCCGTCGACAATCTCGACGTCAGAAGCGCGCCAGTCTGTTGTGGCCTTTCTCATCTCGCGTTATTCAGGCTGCTTGGTGCCGTGCTGAAACTGGTCCCAGGTAGACTCGTGATCGTTCGGTTGATGAGGATGGCTGTCCTCGCGCTTCAACTCACGCCGACCCTCTTCGGTGGAAATCTTGGCTACGCGGCACTCGACCTCGTGGGTCCGCAACTCCTCAGAATCGTTGAAGTACCGTCCACATGCATTGCAGCGGAATCGATTCGTATCCGGACCGGCAGGTGTTGGCATTTATGCCTCCTGACAGATGGATGCGCGCTGCCAGCAGGAGTTACACCTATGTCATGCCTTCACGTCGTAGCAATTGAGATAATCCTGGTTCCGAATGTATAACTTGCCGCCCGCAACCACTGGATGCGCCCAGGACGGGCGTCCCTGATCCTCGATCGTGAACCGGCCTTTTTCACTGTAAGCATCCGGATTGGCTTCCACAAGACCGACGGTGTTGTTCTCGCCGAACACGTATAGCATCCCATCCGCCAGGGTCAGGCTTCCTTTGCCGACGCTGCGATCTTTCCACGACGGCTTCCCGGTGGTCCAATCCAGGCAGGTCAGGATCGCGTTCGACGATCCATACACCTTGCCCTTATGGAGGACCACGCCGCCATGATGATTCTGCATGTCGCGGCTGAAGTACATCTCCTGCGCCTTGATCTCACCGTTCGCCGGAGTCAATGCGAGCAGGCCGCAGCCGGTCCCGTACGCCGATGTGTAGAAGACTTTGCCCTCGTTGTACACGGGGGTGGCGCAGTTGGCAGTGCCGTTCGCCGCCTTCTCATATCGCCACATCAGCTTACCGTCGTTCGCGCGTACACCGACGCCGGCGTCCGATGTGAGATTCATGATCGTGCGAACATTGTGGACATCCGCGATAATGCACGAGGCGTATCCTGCCTGATCGCTCAGCTCGGATGAACGCCAGATCTCTTTCCCTGAAGTCTTATCCAGCGCGACAATGCCCGCTCCCTTGCCGCCTGGAGTAACAATCAGCTTGTTACCATCCAGCAGCGGGGATTCACTGATAAGCCAGTAAGGATTTCGTCCATTGAAGTCACTCAGGATGTTGCGCTTCCAGCTGACGTAAGCATCTTTGTTACGAATGCAAGCGAGGTCGCCGTTCTCGGACAAGGCGTAGATCGACTCGCCCTCGACGGTAGGCGTTCCACGAGGCCCGCCTCCGCGATCCTGATCCAGAGCGCGACCGAGCGGCGCATTCCACACAGGCTTACCCGTCGCGCGGTCGAGCGAGAACACAACACTCTGGTTGTTCTTCGTACCCTGCACGTAGATCCGATCGCCTTTGATCGAAAGGGAACCGTAGCCGCTGCCGAGACCGCGAGAGGTCCAAACAAGCTTCGGACCTGCCAACGGCCACTGCTTGAGAAGACCAGTCTCCGTCGAGATGTTATCCCGGTTCGGGCCATGCCATTGCGGCCAGTCAGCGTCATTGGCGGCCGGCTAGGTGCGTTGCGCGAGAGCAGCTGCGGGAAGCAGCGGGAGAAATTCACGGCGATTCATGGCTTCAAGTCACTAACGTTTCAAAGCATATCGCGATTGCCGCGACGACTGCCACCAACAACGGGCGAGTTCATCGCACCGCCGACACGATCAAATCGCCCATTGCCGTCGTGCTCACTGAGCCGCCGAGATCCGCGGTAAGGTGTCCCTCCGCAAGAACCGTTTCTATGCCACGGTTGATACAATCAGCGGCCTCCGTCAGGCCAACCCACTCCAACATCATTGCTGCCGAAAGAATGGTCGCGATAGGATTCGCAATTCCCTTGCCTGCGATGTCAGGGGCGGTGCCGTGAGAAGGCTGGAACACTCCGTAACTCTCCCCTATGTCAGCCGAGGGAGCCATGCCCATCCCGCCAACCAGGCCGGCGGCAAGATCGGACAGGATGTCGCCAAACATGTTCTCGGTGACGATCACATCGAAAGTCTGCGGACGTTGGATCAGGTAAAGCGACGCCGCATCCACGTATGCTCGCGCGGTCTGCACGTCCGGATACTGCTCCGCAATTTCATCGAAAGTTTTTCGGAAAAACGCCATTGACGGCAGCACGTTTGCCTTGTCGACGAGCGTGACATGCTTCCGGCGCTTCCGTGCCTGTCCGAACGCCGAGTGAAACAGCCTCTCGCTACGGCCGCGTGAGATTCGCATCGTGTCGTGAACCTCGCTTGCACCCGGCTGTGGCTTGTTCAGGCGTGAGAAGAACAGACCTTCGGTGTTCTCTCGAAGAATAAGAAAGTCGATCTCACCTGCCTTGAATTTCTTCAGTGGTGAGTGCGCCTCGTGATACAAGCGAATCGGCCGCAACCCGCAGTAGAGATCGAGTTTCTCGCGAAGGTCGATCTGAGGCGTCATCTCCGTGCCATCGGGCCAACGCACATCCGGCATCCCCATCGCGCCGAGGAGAATCGCATCGAAGTCTTTCAGTTGTTCGAATGTTTCCGCCGGCAGCGGATCGCCCGAGCGCAGGTACTCGCCCGCGCCCACAGATAGTTCCGTGAACTCGAAGACCGCGCCCGATCTGCGTTCCACCGCACGCAGGACTTTCACTGCCTCCGCGGTTACATCCGGTCCGATGCCGTCGCCCGGCAGGAGGGCAAATCGATAAGCTTCATTCATTAGTGTGTGTGTTCGTGATCGTGGCAGTGAGCTTCGCCGCGGTGAACATCATCGCAGTGAATCGTGTTGCACCCAGTCTCAGGCAAAGCGCACCGGGCGTGTTCAAACTGAATCGTGGTGTGGTGAATATGGAACCGTTCTCCCAGAACTCGATTCAGGCCTTGAAGAATGCAGTCGCTCTCCGACGGTGGCACATCGTCAATCAGCGCATGGCAACTCAGCGCATGCGCGGTCGAGCCCAAGCTCCAGACGTGGACATCATGCACATCAAGAACGCCGGGAACTTCACGCATCGCGCCGATCACAGATTGCAATTGCAGCCCACTGGGCAACCCTTCGAGCAGAATGTTCAAAGACTCTCGAATGATATCAATCGCAGTCCACACAATCAGACCGGCGATAAGGATCGACAAAATCGGATCGATCGCAAGCCAGCCTGTATAGTGAATCCCGACCGCGCCGCCGATAATGGCAATCGATCCCAGCGCATCTCCAAGCATGTGGACCGAGGCTGCGCGTATGTTGATATCGGATTCGTGCCTCCGGAGTCCCAGGATGATCGCAACATTCAGAACGATCCCAAGCCCCGCCGTCACGATCATTACCGTCTCGTTGACGTGATGCGGATTCCTCAGGCGTTCATAGGACTCCCAGAACAAATAGATGGATAGAGCGACAAGCGAGATCGCATTGACGAAGGCGGCGAGAACACCGCCGCGATGGTAACCGAAGGTTCGCGATTCGTCCGCTGGCTTCGCCTTCAAATACACACCGAACATCGCGAGCGCAAGCGCTAGCGAGTCGGTGAGATTATGGCCTGCATCGGATAGCAGAGCAAGACTGCCAGACTGCAGCCCCGCCGCGAACTGGATGATGACGAAGATGAGGGTCGCGACAAGCGACCACTTCAGAACTCGGCCACTGCCGCCGTGATGATGTTGATGATGATGTCCGTGAGAATGCACAGCTCTATAACTAGGCTAGCGCAGCGCCGCGAATCAAAAGCGCGTCACCTCTGTGAAGAAGAAATCGTTTACTTTCATGCCCGGAACAACCATGTCGAACGCCTCTTCGCCGGAAGAACGCTCGCTCGCGGTGAGGGACTCCACATTTCGCAGCATCTCCACCACACTCTGGTTGAAACGGAAGTTCCGAAGGCCGCCCGCAATCTCGCCGTCTTTGACCAGAAACGTTCCATCGCGAGTCATTCCGGTCATCACTTTTTCGTAGGGCTCAACTTCACGGATATACCAAAGGCGTGTCACGAGGATGCCGTTCGGCGTGGACGCGATCATCTCGTCAATCGATGTACTGCCGCCCGCGATAACGATGTTCACGGGCGCTTCGCCTTGCTCGTTCGGCAACGGAAAGCCGTGGCCGGTCGGTTCAGCGTCCGCCTTCCGCGCCGCCAACCGTGAGTAGGCCACCTGCCGGGGTACACCCTCTTTGACGAGGTTCAAAGCCCGCCGGGGTACACCCTCCCCATCGAACGGGGCGTCCGGTTTGGAGAGGAAATGCGGCATCGTCGTAGATCGTGATGTTCGATCCGAACAACTTCTCGCCCAGGCGATCGTTCAGAAAGCTCCGTTTATCTGCGATCGCGGTCCCGCTGAAGTCCATAAAGATCTGTCCCACCAGATCGAGGACCGCGGCAGGTTCGAGAATTACCGTGTACTTCCCGGGCGGAATCTCACGCGGATTGCGCGACAGAGTAGCCTTTTCCGCCGCATGCGCTGCCAACTTAACCGGCCAAACATCCTGATGCACGGAAGACGTCCCTTTGGCCCACCCCGAACTGTCGCCCGCCATCGCCGTGATCGAGAACTGCGTCAGCGTATCGAAGTAGTAGCGAAACATCCCGCGTGAGTTCATGAGTACTTCCACGTTCTGTGCTGTGGAATAAATACCTGCCGCCACCTGCCCGTGGGCTTCAACGACACGAATCGCGTCCGCTACGCCCGCGGCGCGCTGAGCGGGCGTGCATTCTGCCGCGGCCTGCGAGTAGTGTTGACCGTCACAGATCGTCGGATCCTCGTACAACGCGAGAAGGTCCGTTGGCTCGCTGGCGCGCGCGAGGGAGATTGCTTCATCAACGACCGCTTGAATGCCATCGCGATGCAATCGATTCGTGCTGGCACGCGCAGTCTTCTTGTCCACGATGGCGCGAACCGACAAACTCGTCGCGCGCTCGGATACGTTTTGGTGAATCTCGTTGTTTGCGAACCGGGTAAGCGAATCGGCGGTCGATGTAAGACTGATCTCAATGTCCGTCACTCCGGCCCTGCGAGCCGCCTGTTCTACGGCGAGAAACAATTCCTCGCATTTTCTCCGGGGTAACAGTTCTGATTCGTTCATGGCTAGTCGATTTGTGCGCTGCCGATTTTGATGTTTCGAAAACGTGAGGGACTGGCGCCGTGACCCGTCCCCATCGTCTGTTCCGGTTGGCCCTTGCCGCAATTCGGCACACCCCATACCGTCCAATGGCCACGGCCGGAGATAGCGTCACAACTATTCCAGAACTCAGTCGAAATTCCGCTATAAGTCGGGTTTTTCAACATACGGACGCGCTTGCCGCCCTTGATCTCCCATGCGACTTCACAGCCGAATTGGAAGTTATAGCGTTTGTCGTCAATCGACCAACTACGGTTCGTCTCCATGTAGATTCCATCCGTGTCGAATACCTGCTCGAGTGTTTGCTCGCCCGGCAGAAGGCTCACGTTTGTCATCCGAATCAGCGGCAGCCGGGCCCATCCGTCTGCTCGCATAGTGCCGCTCGATCTCGGCTGGCCGATCTGCGCTGCCGTTTCACGGGAACTCATGTAGCCGACGAACTGGCCGTTGCTGATGATCGGCGCACACTGCGCAGGCACTCCCTCATCATCGAAGGCGAAGGTCCCGAGTCCCGGTCCATGCTCCAGCCGTGCATCGCAAACCACATTGACAATATCGGATCCATATCGTAGCGTGTTTAGCTTATCGAGCGTCAGAAAACTCATGCCTGCGTAGTTCGCCTCGTGCCCCAGAACTCTGTCGAGTTCAATCGGATGCCCGATCGACTCATGAATCTGCAAGCCTAATTGGCTTCCATCGAGGATGAGATTGCAGAAACCCTCGGGACAAGCATCCGCGGAGTGGAGCGCCACGGCTTCGTCCGCGATACGGGGCGCATTTCCCAGCAGATCGAGTTCGTGAACAAGCTCATATCCCTTTAACTGATATTGGCCCCCGAAAGAGTTCGGATAACTTCGCTTCTGGATCTCATCATCTTTAAAGCTAAACGCGGTAAAGCCCGCGCCTGTCGTTGTCCGGGTCTGATCGATACGGCTGCCAATCGACGACGCAAAGTACTGCCGTTTGTGCGAGCAAACGAAGGAAGACTCCGCAAGCGTGATCCCCTTCGTCTCCATAAGCTTCGAGTCGACCGAAATAAGGTATTGCAGATTCTGATCCACTGGGACGCTGAAGGGATCGAGCTGGCACGGCGAAATCCAGACGCTCTCGTATGATTGTTCGGGCGCGAGCGTCACGTCTTTCTTCTTTGCGGCCGCGCTCGACCGCGCAATCTCGATGGCGAGATTGGCTGCACGCTCCAGTCCTTTGGGCGAAATTTCATCCGTCGCAGCGAATCCCCAACATCCATTAGAGATCACGCGTATTCCGACACCCATGCTCTCGTAGGTCGCAATGGTGCCTGGTTTCGCGTTCTTCGTGGTGATGTGACGTTCACGGGCTTCTTCCACCCGAACGTCGGCGTAGGTAACACCGTTTCGGGTGGCTGCATCGAGCGCTCGTTCGGCGAGGTCACGCATGGACATAGTGTACTTTGACCATCTGCTCTCGCGGACCTGCATCATAGTGGTATGCTCTCGTTCCTGTTTTCGGACCCGCTGCCAGTCGGCTCCCCCGCGCCAGATTGGACACTGCGCGATCAGGATGGAAACACCGTTGCGCTGAGCGCGCTAAGTGGTAAGAACGTCGTATTGGTCTTCTACCCTCGCGATGAGACACCAACCTGTCGGGCTCAGTTATGCGAGTTCCGCGACGCCTGGGAACAAGCGAATGCGAAGAATACCGTCGTTTTCGGAGTCAATCCACAGAAGGCGTCCAGCCACGCTGGCTTTCGTAAAAACAACGCGTTGCCGTTCCCGTTACTGGTCGATGAAGGCGGCAAGGTTTGCGACGCGTACAACACTCGCGGCCTGGTCACAAAACGGACGGTGTATCTGATCGGTCCCGATGGCGTGATTCGCTACGCCCGCCGCGGCAAGCCGCCCGTTGAAGAGGTGCTCGGGGCAGCGGTCTAAATCACGTCCGCGAAGCTCTTGCGTAGTTTGTAAAACCAGGCGTACCCGCCGAGGAACACCACAAACGATAGCAGCCACATCTTCCAAAGCGCTCCAAGCGGCGGGGCCTGTGACTCCAGGAAAATCGCCCGATAGCCCCGCACCAAGACGTAGATAGGGTTCTTGGCCAGAAATGCGGCGGACCCTGGGGGGAGTTCATAACAGATCGGCGTCAGAAAAAACCAAAGCGTCAGGACAAAGCCGATCATCTGGCCAAGATCTCGCAGATACACACCCGTCGCAGACAGGAACCAGGCCAGTCCCAGGGTGAAGAACAACTGCGGGATGAGGAGCGCGGGCAACCATGCGATGGTCGCGGGAACACTTCCACGGAACACGAGTAACGCAACGATAAAGATAGAGGCAGCAAAAAATTGCGTCACCAAACCGGAGATGACGTGGGTAACCGGCAGGATCTCCACCGGAAACACGACCTTCTTCACCAACACGCGGTTCTCGAGAATACCGCTCGGCGCGCGACCGATTGCCTCCGAGAAAGCAAGCCACGGGAGCATGCCGGCGAGGAAGTAGAACGCGAAGCCTGTCCGGCTCTGATCCGAACCGAATCGCGATTGGAGGACGACTCCGAATACGAAGAAATATGTCGCCATCAACAGCAGCGGATTCAAGATGGTCCACAGAATGTCGCCAAAGCTGCCGCGATAGCGGGCCGTGACGTCACGGCGGGACATGGAGCGTATCAGGCTGCGATTACGCCATATCGACGTGAACGGGAGCGTGAATACCTTGCGGATGTTGCTCCACAGCTTGCGCCGACGGAGGGTCTTGAGTGTGCTCTGCCCGGCCTCAATGACCTGGGCCTGGCTGTGTTCGACGAATGCATCCACAAGTAGGAACGGTTCATTCCGGGCGTAGAACCAGCCGTCATTCGGCGTGACGGGCGAGACGTATACGTGGTAGCGCCCACGCTCGGGGGGCAACTGGATGGTGAGCGCTACGTCCGCGACTTGAGCTGAAAGAAGGTCTTCTTTGAGCTGCGTCCACTCCCCTTCCTGAATGAACGTGCCCGTCTCCGGGTCATAGATCTGCCAACCGATGGAGAATCCGTCGACAATGCGCCAGTCTTCGTGCGAACGATTCGTTATCTTGAAGCGGAGGTGGATCGTACGCGTAGCCGCATCCAGGTCGAACGCGATTTGCTCGTAGGCTGCGATCATCCGCGATCAGCTATATAACCATGCAGGATACCGGTCGCGCACGGGGCCGCGCTTCACCCCCACGGCGTAGATACCGTCGCCGCGGAGTTCGGTTGTGAGTTCGTATTTCTGAAGCAGGTGTTCGATCCAGCCATGCTCCGGGTGTGGTTCATCGCGAAACTCGCCCGTTTCTAAAAGCGCAGTTTCGAAGCCTGCATCTTGAAAGAGATGCGTAATCTCGCGGGGCGCGTACTCTCGCGCATGCCGCGCCTCGACCTCGGCTCCGGGCTCGGCAGGTTTGATGTAGGCGGGAAAGAAACCGGGATGATAGCCCTGCAGGATGGCGGCGATTGCACGGTTGGACACGATATTGGGTGTAGTCAGGACGAGATGTCCACCTGGCTTCAAAATCCGGTTGATTTCCGACATCATGTGCATCGGATCGCTGGGCAGGTGCTCAATCAGCTCGCAGCAGAGCACGGTGTCGAAGTATTCGTCCCGGTACGGGAATGCATCCTTCTCGGCATCGAAGTGGTCGACCTCGCACTCGAACGTCTCTCCGTTGTCGGACTGCACGGATTTGCGATCGGTACGCCCGAGTTCCCCGTAGTAGCATCCGCGCACCTCGCCATAGCCGAGCTTCGTTTTGAGCGCCGGCGTGATCTGGAGGTATGAGCCCATCTCGAGGATCCGCTTATCCTCGGAGCCGGGCGGTGTGATCTCGAGTGTCTTCGCGAGCCGTGTGATATGCGTTCGGATGTACTTGCGGGCGTCCTCCGTCTCGGCCCATCCTGCGACATACTCGGGTGCGATGGTCACCGACGGCGACGCTTCCTCAAGCGCCGGCGCTTCGACTTCGGCTGGTACAGGATGCCAATCCTGGCCATCGGCGACCGCCTTCAGGAATGCAATGTAACGCTCAGCGACCGATCGCCAGTTGCACTCGCGCTCGACCCAAGCTTTGGCGCTCTGTCCCAATTTCCGCCGGAGATCCGGACGGGAGACGAGGAGATTCAGGTACTCATACAGCGTGTCCTCTTCAGTCTCGTCCACGGGTACTTTGAGGCAGACCTCGTCGGGGTACTCCGCAAAGGACCCGATATCAGACACCAGCACGGCGCGTCCGAGACCCAGGGACCGCAGCAAGGTACCCGAACTCTCGCCCACGGTCGGGTATCGCAGGTTCAGGATGATGTCGCACGCGGCTATGTATCCGACAAAGTCCTCGATCGGAGTGAAGCCCACAACTCGCACGGACGGGTGCAACGCGAGTCCGTCGATGAGCGACTGCAGCGGAAAATCGGGATGCGGCTCGCCTACCAGGATCATCCGGGCGTTTGGCTGCACGCGCAAGAGACGCCGGAATGCGCGGAGCGACTCCGCGATGCGCTTGTACGGCTTGAGAAATCCAAACACTCCGATGAGCGGGGTATCGGGATCGATCCCGAGCCGGGATCGGTATCCAAACCGGTCTGCTTCAGGAATCCACGCGCCGTGTGGAATCACGGCGACAGGTCCCTCAAACCCGGCGTCCCGCACGTCCCGCTCGACGTATTGGCTGTGAACGATCACGCCGCGAGAGGCATTGAGGAGTCTCTTCAGCATGCGAACGCCGTCGTAGTCAGGTCCGACTTCGAGAGCGCGCACTCGCTTGGCATACAGCAACGCGTCGGGCCCGCCGTCATACTCCACTTCGTGCAGGTAGGCGTCCCAGTCATTCCGTTTAATGGTCCGTTCGGCAATCAGATGATGCAGGTTGGATTCATGGAGGACAACGACTCCGGGCGTCTGGATGGCTTGGTCGTAGACGAAGGTGTGATATCCGTTATTGCCGATCTGGTACAGCGCGATGTCGAAGGACGAAGGCCGAAATTCCGAAGCCTTTTCGGCGAAGACGCGTACGTCCGCCACCTCTGAGAGAGGCTCGACCAATGCGGCCGAGTAATCCGCGATGCCGCTCTTTGAAGGCGGCATGGGAGAGAAAAACGCAATCTTCATTCAGGGCGCAGCCGCAGATTAGCGGGCAAGCTCCATGCTGAATTTACCCACTGGCAGCGGTACCTGGACAAGGAGCGGGGTCCGGCCAGCATCTTTCGAAAAGAAGAGATCGGCCGTGATCTCGGATGCTCCCTTGATGGTTGCGGTGATTTTGTCGGCTTCCACGGCCTCATTGCCGACCGTAACACGCTGGGTTCCGATGAACTGCACTCGCACGGAGTAGCCGGAACCATAGTAGACCTTCTGCTGCGCGGGCAGCCGTCCCGCCGCAAGCTCACGACGGAGGAAGTGAACGAAAGTCAGGGCATCCTTCGCGCACGATGAAGTCGACAGATCGCTCTTGCCGCCGCCTTGTGTTTTGCGTGTCGCGGTCATCTTGGATGAGTCGAAGTCTGTGGTCTCATCGACTTTGCGCTTGCCGCGCGTGCCCTGCTTTTGGAGTTCGATGGAGCAGAAGTCGGCTGTGGCACGGCTCTTGGCCGACTCGGAAACGGCAAACCCGGGTATGGACGCGTCCATGTTGAAGCCGAAGGTGAGTCCCGACTCTCCTGAAACCGAAGTCAGGTCGGCCTCACCGAGACTCAAGCCGCTCGGCCAGTTCACGTTATAGTGGAGGGACTCCGATTTCGGGGCCGCCTGTCCGGCGGACAAGACCAGCGCTGTCGCGAACAGGAGCGTTAGCTTCATGGGCGAGACACCGGAACGCCGCCGCGGACCGTCTCCGTCTGCGCAATCCGAGATCCGGCGACCTCGTGATAGATCTCCAGCGTTCTTTGCGCCGTTCTTTCCCATGTAAACTGTGACGCCCGCTGTAGCCCTAAGCGTTCCATCCGACCCCGTAGTTCGGGATCCAGGAGAACGTCGCGCATCGCTCGCACAATTTCTCCTCTATCGTCCGGGTTAAATAAGATGGCCGCCGCGTTGGCTACTTCGGGCATCGACGAAGTATTCGAACACGCCACAGCACGACCACAGGCCATCGCTTCGAGTATCGGCAGGCCGAAGCCTTCATAGAAAGATGGAAACACCATCAGTTCGCACGCATTGTAGAGTTGCAAGAGTTCATTGTCGTTGATGAAGCCCGTGAAGACAATCCGATCAGCAACTCGCGAATGCTTCGCAGTGTCCATGACCCGGTCGGCGAACCACGTATTTTTTCCGACGATGACGAGCCGATGAGGAAGTTGGGGATTGGATTGGATGAGTTCCTCGAAAGCTCGAATCAGGCCGATCTGGTTCTTTCGGGGCTGAAGGTCGCCTACGGTCAGAACGTACGGATGATGGTGGATCTTGAATCGATCCGATACCCAGCGGAACGCGCCTTCATGGGGCAGCGGGCGGAAGGTTGGCGACATCGCGATCGGCACAACCTCGACTTTGGCCGGATCCGGGTGGTACGCCTCCAGGAGCCGTTTGCGCGAGAACTCACTCGGCGTGATGACGCGGGTAGCCCGACAGATGGTGCGGCGCACAGTCATCCGGAGTTGCTGGGCTCGAATCCAGGGGAAGTATTCAGGATGCTCCAGGAAACTGATGTCATGAACGCTGACCACGATCGGAGACGGGCATCTGAGCGGGGCCGTGTATTGAACGTGCACGAGGTCAGGACGATCCTCGGCCAAGCGCCGTGAGAGGTCGAGACCTAGCCTTTTGAACGAGTTATCCGACACGTATCGCAGCGCAAACCGGTGAGGGACCGAAGCTTCGGCACCGTTCACGTTGTGCGACAGATATGCGATGAACTCGCTACTCTGATCGAGGGCCGCGAATCCTTGCAGCAGATTGCGGATGTAGACTTCGTTCCCGGTCAGGTGCCGCCCGATCGCGTGAGCATCAACCGAAAAGCGCATGCATGAGTACCAGTATAGCCTCCGCCGTATTACAACCCCGCCGCCTGCAACATCTTCCAAGCAACCGGCCAGGTATAACGCGCCTCGTACAGTTGACGCCCGAAATGGCCGATTCGGTTCGCTGTCGACTCGTGTTTTAGCAAAGCTTTTACAGCATCCGCAAAACTGAGCGGATCATCGGCGAGGAGCAAGTGCTCTCCATCGACAATTTCGAGGCCCTCGGCCCCAAGCGTCGTGGAGACAACGGGGACTCCGGCGGCCCAGGCCTCCAGGATTTTGAACCGGGTCCCGCTCCCCGACAAAATGGGCACTACGGCCACACGCGCGCCTGCCAGCGCGGCGATCGCGTCCTCTACCGGGCCGACAATCCGGATACGCCGGTCGGGCGGCATTCTGAGCGACTCGGGATTTTTCCCGATCAGTTCCCAAACGATCTCGGGTTCGTTTTCCCGAATCAGCGGCCAGATCTCAGCCGCGAAGTATTGAACAGCCGTGGCGTTCGGGTGGTAGGCCATGTTGCCCGAAAAGACGATCGCGTTGCGTTTCGGCGCCGGAGATTGCGAAACGAACCGAATCGCGTTCGGCCAGACGGTCCCGCGGCCATCCGGCTGCGATCGCTCTCCGAGCAAACGAGCAGTTCATCGAACTTCGGCAACAATTCACGCTCGAGACGGGCGCAAGCCCGAGCGAATCGCCGGAGGGCCGCGCCTCCCATGACCGACTCGGTCGCGGCACAACGCTCGAGCAGGACGGACTCGACGTTGTGCAGATTCAGCACGATGCGGTCGCAATGCTCCCGCAGCCGGTCCACATACGGGGCGCACCAGAAGTGTTCGATCACGGCGACGTCGTATTTGCCGCGAATCTGCAGATCGAACCCAGCAAACCGATCGACCAATGGCGGCGCGCTCCGTAACAGCCGTCCGGCATTTCGCAGCACACGCGCATGAGGCTGCTTCGAATGATACGGAAGATCGATCACCGCAAAATTACGAAACAAACCCAATGGGAACGCCGCGCGAGGATCCGGCGCACCCGGCTCGCGGAATGCGATCACATCCAACTCATACCGCGAGGCGAGGTATTCCACCATGCACGCCGTACGCAGCGGACCGCCGCCCGCCACCGGATAGGGCGCCTCAGGACAGAGAATCAGCGCATCAGCCATGAAAACGCCGACAGGCTTCCTCGTACACTTGGTGTGTTTTGCGCGCGGTTGCTCTCCAGGAAAATTCCGCCGCACGCCGAAGCGAAAGCTCGCGACGGCGAGCACGCTCTTCCGGGTTCCTGAGGAGAGTCTCCATTGCGCCGAAGAGGCCGGCGGTGTCGACGTGAATCGCCGCGCCACCCGAAACCTCCATAACCGCGGGATCTCGAGAGGTAATCACAGCCGTTCCGCATTGCATGGCTTCGAGAACCGGCAGTCCGAAGCCTTCGTATTCGCTTGGATAGACGCACGCAATGGCCGATGAGTACAAGCCGGGAAGCTGAGCATCGGGCACCTCGCCCAGTATGTGCATGCCGGGCCTTGGCTCGATTCGTGGAGCATCGGCGCGCACGCGACCGGCCAGGATGAGATCAGCCTCTCCCGAAAGAGGCTGCCAAGCGTCGATCAGAGCGGGAACATTCTTGCGAGGCTCGATGGTTCCTACGAAAACGAAATAGGGCCGATCGGGCGGCGGCGTTTCGACGGGCCGGAACTCTTCACGCGCAGCGAGATGCACCGCAGCAACGCGATCCGGTTGAATCTTGAAGTGCTCGATTGCCTGGCGCCGAACCGCTTCCGTATCGGTCAGGATCATTGTCGCGATTCCCAGTTTGATGAGGAAAGGTGTCCTGCGCCGGACGCGGTCCGCCGCGTGATGCCATCTCACGATTCATCCACGGTGACAGGTCATGGAGAGTCAAGACCGACGGACGCATCGGCACATACGGGACAGCGAAATCAGTCCCATGGAACACATCAACCCCAATGCGCGACATGTACCGTTGGACGCCTATCGTCCACCACCGCCGGTCCAGGCCCTTTAGCCGGCTGGAACTGGTCCGACATCATGACATATTCGTCTTCCGAGAACTCCGCGCGAAGCGCGCGAGTGAGTTCCTCCGTATACGTTCGCACGCCGCCGGAGGAAACCGTCAGGGGAGTTGCGTCCACGCCCACAATCACGCGAGCTTCTCGCGAGCAGCGGGATCGTCCTCGGCCGCATCCGGCGCCAGCACTTCGTCGCCCTTCTGCTTCTCTACCTGTTCAGCGAGGACGGTATCGGCAGCTTTCGCGATGACCTCTTCCACGGCGGCAGGTTCGGGTTCAGGTCCCATTTCGCCCATCCGGTAAAAGTCCGAGGTCTTGTAGATCTCGCGAAGGAATTTCAGAAATACCTGCGTCACCGCAATTACTGGGACGGCTAGCAGAACACCCAGGAAACCGAACAGTTTGCCGCCGATCAGCAGCCCCAGAAACACCGCCATTGGGTGGAGACTCAGCCGGCCACCGAGGATACGCGGGGTGAGGTAATAACCCTCGACGCATTGCACGGCCGTGAACACACCCAAAATGCCGATGATCCGCCAAATGCCTCCGCCATGCGCGAACGTTAATCCGGTAGCAAGCACGATGCCCGCGCCTGTGCCGACATAGGGAATGACGTTGAGGAAACCAGACAGCGCCGCGATACCAGCCCACGCCGGCACTCGGAGGAGCGCGAAACCAACTGCGTACAGCACTGCCATGACCATTGCGATCATGAGCTGCCCGAGCACATATGACTGTAAGATGCGCCCGACCTCATCGAATAGACGACTGAACGGCTCTCGAAACCTTGGCGGGATCAATTCTTCCGACGAGTCCCGCCACCGCTTGAAGTCGACGAGCAGGTAAAAGACGAAGAACGGGATCAGCAGAAGGTCGAGCAAACTCGCGGCCGTAGTAAGGAAGTCGGTTAGCGACCCTGCGGCCCAGGATTGGGAGGCTTCAATGAGGGAGTTCGGATTCCGGACAAACCGATAGATGCGGTAACCGACAACGCGGTCCAGCAACGGAGATATTTCGCGAATCCTGGCACGCAACTCGATCGCGTTCTTTTCCGTAAACGACGCAAGGATAGCGTCGCTGGCCTTGATGGCCTGCGTCAAAAGATCGGGAACCACGAACCAGACGAACAGAGTTATCCCGGACCCGACGAGCAGAAGAGCGACTACCGAGGAAACGATTCGCGAGAATCCCCGCGCCTCAAACGCCTCAACGATCGGATTCAACACGTACGCCAGCGCAAGCGACGCCAGCACCGGCACAATGGCAACGCGTCCGACAACGTACACGACGTACGTAACAAAAATGACCAGGAGAGCCGTCGGAACCCACCTGATCCACCAGAAAGGCGGACGCTCGGCGGGTGGTTTGACTGTTCGTAGTTGTGATACGGACGCTAGCCGAGGCACGTTTACAAGATAGCCTGTCGGACGGAGTTCAGGCGTTATGCTATCTGACATGCGGAAACGTGATACGTATATCGAATTTCTGCAGGAGCAGTTTTCAACGCTCGGCGCTGTGACTGCCCGCGCAATGTTCGGCGGCTATTGTCTGTATTGCGACTTCACCGTATTCGCGCTCGTTGCAGGCGGAGCGCTGTATCTGAAGGCAGATGATGTGAATAGAGGCAGGTTTATTGCCCGTGGGTTGAAGGCGTTCAAGCCATTCGCGGACCGTGAGGAGGTCATGTCGTACTACGAAGCTCCGCCAGAGATCTTCGAGGATTCCGATGCGATGAGACTGTGGGTCGGGGGAGCCATTGAGGCTGGACGTCGCGGATCGAGGAAAAAGACCGGACGAAAATCGCGCGTGTAGATGTCGGAGCTTCGCGAGTCGTTAGAAGTCAATCGACATTTCTGATGAGTATGACATCGCTGGCGACGCTCCCTTTTGCCACGGCAAGACGCTTGCCGTCGCTTGACGGTGAGAACCAAAAGATACGACCTGCTCCAAAGTGCGTGAGCTGTTGCGGTGGCCGTCCATCGAGTGGCTGTTCCCATATGTTCGACACTCCCTCGCTGTCTCTCAGGAACAGCAGAGCCCTCGAGTCTCGCTTCCATGCCATCGGTCGAAATCCTACGTGAGCATCGGAAGGATCGTTGTTATTCAGGTCCAGACGGTTCAGGACTCGCCCATCGTGAGCTTGTACTATTGCTACGCCGCGTCTGAGCGGATGCGACGCGCCGAAGTAGTTGAAAGCCACCATCTGCGAATCTGTAGAGATGATCGGAGCCGCGGCGACCATCTCTACAATCGGCTCAGGGGTCCCGCCGTCGAGAGGAACTCGCCATAGTTTCGTGCCGCTCCCACCCAACGCCGAAAATACGACCCATTTTCCGTCTACACAGCAATCAGGTACGTGTTCTCCGTCGCCGTTCGTCAACTGCTTTGGATTGTCACCGCTCAAATCCATGCGCCAGATATGGGGCGTGCTGGATTGACGATCGGAAGTAAACACGATGTATTGTCCATCTGGCGAGACACGCGGCTGACCGTTGACCCCGCTGTCGGAAGTCAGGCGGCCGAGAGCCACTTCCATCACTCTGCATGATCCAGATGTCGGAATCACCTCCGGCTCTGGATGCATAGACGATTCGGCCATCCGGTACCCAGGACAGTCCTATAAACCCGTCCAAGCGCGCACCACCTGATGTGACCTGAACCGGTCCGGCTTGTGCACCCTGATCCGCAATCCAGATATTGGAGATTCTCTCAAGCTGCACAGTCACAAACGTGGACGAATCAGCCGTTAGTGCAATCCCGCTGTATGTATTGAGGTCATTCGTAATTCGTTCAGCGGGGCCGGAGGGATACGGTATGTACCAGATCTGGACAGGAGCGAATGCTTGTTCCGCTCCCTGGACGACCAGCCCCTTGCCGTGCGCAAGCCACCTCGGAGCGAATGCGAGATACCACTTCTTATCCGTGATGATCCGCTCGGGGCCACCGTCGGCAGGGATCGATATGAGCGTGGTGTATTGGCCTGCGGCCGCAAATACTCCAGCGCTACAAACAATGGTCTTGCCGTCAGGGGACCATGTGACCCCGCTCATGTAATAGTTCGGATGTTTCCTTATGGCAATCTTCCTTTCACCCGTTCCGTCCGCATTGGCAACAAGGATCGCGTACTCTTTGGCTGCCGGGTATCGACGGTAGAATGCTATCCGTTTTCCGTCGGGCGAAAACGCGACTGTGCCGGAGATATTTTTGCTCACCAGCGCCGGCACGCCTCCAAGAGTTGGGACTTTATAGAGTTCCGCTACGCCAGTGTTGTAGTAAACGAGATTGCCATCGGGAGAAAAGGCGGGCCCGCGATATTCAGCGTTGGAAGGCGCTGAAACCTGAACCTCACTGCCATTGGCGATTTGCCGGATCCTGAAACTCTGCTTTCCACCATCGCTCACGGCGTAAGCAAGAAACTTGCCGTCGGGAGAAATGGCGGCGCTCACCGCGTTGCCGCTCGTCGTCAGCCTGGACATCTCCATGCGGTGGAATCTCGGCAACTCCGCGGTTCCGGAATACCGGTATAGCCAACCGCCGACAACTATCGCGCAAACGAGCCCCGCAGCGATGACCAGACTTCGGCGCTTCCTGACGGGCGGGCTTCTGAGGAACGGCCTTAACCGGTGTGCGAGTCGTCGTAAACTCGCGCTTGCTTCGTAGAAGGGCCGCCCTCATGTCACCTGCACTTTGGTGCCGGGTGCTCTTGTCTTTCTCCAGAGCAATCAGTATGAGTTCGTTGACCGCTTCGGGGATATGCGCAACCAAATCTTTGGGGGCAACTGGTTGACTTCGCAGGATGCCGGCCACGATCTCTGTCTGCGAACAGCCAGAAAATGCTCGCTTTCCTGTAGCCATCTCATAGAGAGTCGCGCCCAATGAGTAAACGTCCGAGCGCGCGTCGAGCGTATCACCGCAGATCTGCTCAGGAGACATATAGGGCAGTGTTCCGGAGATTGCGCCATCTCGCGTCAACTCATCAAGGAGGGTCACTGTCGCGGTTGAAATCCCGCCTCCGTCCGCTAGTGATGTTATTGCTTTTCGGTGCTCACGAATCTTGGCGATGCCGAAGTCGAGCACTTTCACCTGGCTGCTCCTGACGAGAAATACGTTCGATGGTTTGATATCGCGGTGAATGACTCCGTGCGCGTGAGCGGTGTCGAGCGCATCGGCAACCTGGATACCGACTTCGATCAACTCGTGAACGGGGAATGGGTTCCGCCTGACGCGGTCAGCCACAGTTGCTCCCTCCAGGTATTCCATTACGAGGTAAGGCCTGTCCTCCGCCTCATCGATGTCGAATAGCACGCAGATGTTTGGGTGATTCAACGAAGAAATGGTCCGGGCTTCGCGGCGAAATCGTTCGACGGCATCGGGCCGGCTCACGAGTTCTTCATTGAGAAATTTGAGAGCGACGAAGCGTCCGAGGCGCACATCGACGGCCCTGTATACGGTCCCCATGCCACCGCTTCCGAGTCGCTCTTCGATGCGGTAGTGCCCAATGGTAGTGCCCGTCATTCCAGTGATCCTGCCCTGGAGGTGTTTCACTCTACCATAGAAATCTGCGCCCGGTTTCGTGGTGATGGGTGGATGTACTTTTCGAGTCAGCCGTGAGGTTTCGATTTTAGAGGCAAACCAATGATCAATAGCAATACCACTCCGAGCAACAGCAATCCTCTCGACGGTTCTGGAACGTTCTCAGTCAGGTCACGCGCAATTGGCCCGGTTCCGTGAACCACCGTAGATGATGAGGTAGAGGTCCGGTCGATTGTATAGAGCGTCTCAGCTTTGTACGGCAGGTCCATCACTCCATTCTCCAGCAAGACTGAAGAAACGGCCAGTGGTTCGAGGGGATCCCATAAGGCTTGCCAGGTGTTCGGCAAGTGTGTGTCACAGAGAAATTGTAGGATGCAGAGATACACCCGTTAATCGAGAATCGTAGTGCCGTGCCAGAATTCCTGGGACCCTGCTGGGGCGCCACGATTGTGGGCATATCCTACACGGCGCGCGCGAACATATCAGTGCGACCGTCGGATTGAGGGCACATCCGAGACTCAAGAGCGATCGATGCAGTCTACGACTAGAGCGTTATACAGCCAATTGCATGAGAATCCGCCCCCATCAGTTCCGGTAGCGGACCTTGCAGGGTGGATCGCCTTACCCCGGATCGGTCGTGAAGTTGATCCCTCATTGAAACGGAATGCGCATTCTGTGCAAACAACCGACGGGCTCTAAGGGCTCGTGCCCGGCTCAGTAACTCGCGCGCGGAGTCAAAGAAGCCCTGCGCCGACTTCGTGGCCACCGCTTCCATAAATAACTCCTTCTTGATGCACACTAGCTCGCCGGTGGAGTAACCATACACGGTTGGCTTGCGCACCGAAGCCTCCGAATGAACAAGCCAGTCGGATAGGCCTCCACTACGAGCACTGTCGATCTTTGCTCAACGAGCGCCAGGAGGCGTTAGGTGCTATGCTGCTGGCACCAAGATGGTACTTGATAGATCGGAATTAATTGCCTCCTTACAGAATGAAGTGCGGCTCCTGCAGCACTTATGCGGGAAGGCGAAGCCGGAAATGCTCGATTATCGCCCTACAGCGCAGCAGCGCAGCCTTATTGAACTGCTCCGTTACATGACGGTATTGATGCCGATCATCGTGCCGTCGATCAAGGGCGGAGCATTCTTAGTTGACGATTGGACTGCCGGCCAGGCAAAGGCGGCATCGATGGATTTCGACTCGTTGGTGAAGACTCTGGATTCGCAAGCTGCGTTGTATGCCGAGTTGGTGGGCGCAATATCAGAAGACGAGCTACGTTGCGAAATCGAGATGTTCGGAATGAAGAAGATGACCCGCGGCACGATGCTCGTCAACTTGGTCCTGTGCGGGCATTCGGCTTACCGGATGCAATTGTTCTGCTACCTCAAGGCGTGTGGCAGGGAGGAATTGAATACGATGAATCTTTGGATGGGCATAGATGGGTCAATGTAGATAATCATGGGCCAAATTTGCTCGGGCCCAGTTTGAACATGAAATACGCCCGGCGGTGCACGCATCGTGGGCCATTTCTTCAACGATGACCTTATCGCAATCGTCACCAAATCCGAGGTCACGATCCTGCGTTAAACAGAATGTCTAAGACATCTGTCCAACAGCGCCCCAGTTACGCCAAATGGCGATTCCGCAAACCATCGCGGTCGCTTGGCTGGTTTGTCGCCATTGCTGAGTTCTGGTTGGGGCCATAGTTGGCAATCACAGGCCAAAGCACGACATGGCCGTTTCACGTCAAGTTGAAGACCGAAGAGCCTTTCCAGTTAGCGCACATCCATCAGTTGGGACCATGTCCGGTTATGCAGCTACCTGAAGTACGATTTTGCCAGGAGCATGTCTTGCAGCGCCATGCTCAAAGGCTTCGCGTGCGCGGGCGAGCGGCAACACTTCGGCTACCACCGGCTTTAGCTTCCCGTCATCCACCAATGCGCTGATTTGATCCAGCTGCCCTCGATTCCCACGGACGATGAAAAATATGCCGCGCACACCGTGTTGCTCGGCGACGCCCGTCGGAATCGGCGAAACCAGCGTTACCAGCACGCCGCCTTTCCGAAGCACGCGCCAGGAATGCTCCCGCGTTTCACCGCCGATAGTGTCCAGCACCACATCGATGTCTCGGAGCGTTTCCTCGAAGAGCGTAGCGTGGTAGTCGATCACATCGTCAGCCCCGAGGCTGCGCACGAACTCCGTGTCGCGCGCAGACGCCGTGGCCAGTACGCGGGCGCTTCGCCAACGCGCCAGTTGCACTGCCAAGGACCCCACCCCACCGGCGCCGCCGTGGATCAGGACGCTTTGTCCGGCGGCAAGGTGGGCATGTTCGAAGAGCGCCTGCCAAGCTGTCAGCGCCGAAAGCGGCAGCGCCGCGGCCTGTGCGTGCGGGATGCTGCGTGGCTTCAAAGCCAGATTGGTCGCCCGCACTGCCGCGAACTCGGCAGCCGCCCCGTCACGCGGAAAATCAGCAAGTCCATAGACCTCGTCGCCGATCCGAAAATCAGTTACATCTGCCGCCATCCGCTCCACCATCCCCGAAACCTCATGCCCCGGAATGCTAGGGATTCTTGGCGCCCCGTCCGCGTTCTGATAGGTTTCATCCCAGGTCAGTTCCGCGGGCGTGATGCCAGTGGCGCGCACCTGCACCAGCACATCCCCACGTCGGACCTCCGGCAGTGGCGCATCCTCGAAAAATATCTGCTCCGGCCCGCCCCGGCCATGAGTTCTGACGGCTTTCACGAGAATCCCTCCCTTCCATCATATTTTGGCGTGCGATCGATTCAAGTGGGTGGTGCGGTGTGACACGGCAACAACTTTGACGCATCATCGCCAATCCGGTACGAATCCACTTGGACGAGAAGTTGGCATCTCGGACTTCTTGACGGCATCGATCCCGGCCGATGCTCAATAGTAGATCCCGCGGTTCACGACTTCAAAAGCCTGCCGCACGATTCAGGTAATTAGTTCTGACGTTCTGTGTCACCTTCTGTGACACGAATGTCAACAATTCCGAAATCCTACAGAAATCTTTTTTCGATTCGCATCAGCTAACCGGCGCCATACTCAGTCGTCTGTGTAGTACGACAACTCGTATGCGCAAAAGCGATTCTCTCCAGGGTTCCCTCGACCTGCTGATATTGAAGGTACTCTCCCGTCGTCCAAAGCTCCATGGGTACGCGATTATGTCCGCGATCACGGACCTTTCCGGCGAAGCGCTTCGCGCCGAAGAAGGTTCGCTGTATCCGGCGCTGCACCGAATGGAAGAAGCCGGTTGGGTTCGGGCTGAATGGATCACAAAAGAGACTGGACGCCGGGCCCGCATCTACGATCTGACACGAACAGGCAAACAGCAGCTCTCAATCGAAGAATCGAAATGGCAGTCAGTGACAACGGCTGTAAATCGTGTTCTAAGGATGGCCTGATATGTCGTTGTGGTCGCGTATCATGAATGTGTTCAGCAGCGATGGATTGAGTAGAGAGATCGATGAAGAGATCGAGTCGAATATCGCGGAAGGCATTGAACAGGGCCGTGACCCCGTCGAGGCGCGGAGAGCGTTCGGCTCACGTTTGCGCTCCCTCGAACAGTGTCGAGACATCAAGCTTCTTCCGTGGCTGGATTCAGTCCGCGCCGACGCCGTTTTCGGTTGGGGACAACTGAAGAAACGGAAAGCGGCTTCAGGCGCAGCAATACTATCGCTCGGCCTGGCCATCGGGGCGTGCACATCCGCGTTCCGTCTCATTGATGCATTGCTGCTGCGGCCGCTGCCGGTCGCGAACGCCGACAGATTGTACGTGGTAGCCCGCCAAGGCATCGATCCCGCGGGCAACTACAGAATCAGCGAAAGCTCCGAGTATCCTTTGTTCCGGCAGATGAAAGCGGCAGTAGAGAATGAGGCCGATTTGATTGCGATCTCATACGCCGACAGGATGGATCTGACGTTCGGGGCCGATGATGACATGGAGAAAGCTTACCGGCAATATGTCTCGGGCGGGATGTTCCGTTTGTTCGAACTACAACCCGCAGCAGGGCGCCTGCTCACTGATAACGATGACGTCACACCGGGCGCACATCCGTATGCGGTGCTTTCTCACGACTACTGGACGCGCCGCTTTGGTCGCGACCAGAAGGTGCTCGGGCAAAGATTCCGGATGGGCAACGATCTGTATGAGATCGTCGGCGTCTCCCCCGAAGGCTTCACCGGAACTGAGCCCGGGACCGTGATCGACGTATTCATTCCCACGATGATGCATCCCTTCATCAACCGCTCAGACGCGAGTTGGTTCCGGCCTTTCGCGCTGCTGAAGCCAAATGTTGCGGTCGAACCCGTTCGTTCGAAATTGCACCTGATTTCAAGGGCGTTTCAGGAGCAGCGGGCGAAAGGATGGACCAATCAGACAAAGCAATTCATCGATCGGTTCCTGAACCAGACCACACTATTGGAACCGGCAGGCAGCAGGAATCTCAGGGCTGCAGCGGAGCTATCGCGCCTCCTTGATCGCGCTCGCAATGTTGGTCGGTCTGGTGCTTCTGATTGCTTGCGCGAATGTAGCAAATCTGATGACCGCTCAAGCAGCGGCACGATCTCGCGAGATGGCGCTGCGGGTTTCCATCGGGGCGAGTCGATGGCGTCTTGTGCAGATGGCTCTGATCGAGAGCGCATGGCTCGGATTTCTTGCGGCGGGCGCCGGAGCGGTATTCGCGTGGTGGGCAGCGCCGTTTGTGGTTAGCAGGATTAACGCTCCGGACAATCCTGCACGCCTGTTTCTGCCCGTGGACTGGCGAGTTCTGGCGTTCGGTGCAGCACTAACCCTAAGTGTCACATTCCTGCTGGGCCTGGCGCCCGCGCTGCGCTCCTCCTCCGTCAGACCGGCGAGCGCGCTGAAAGGTGGAGATGATCCGCATTCGAGACGGCGCTTGATGCACACTCTGATCGCGCTGCAGGTTGCATTCTGTTTTGTGGTCTATTTCGCGGCGGGCTTGTTCGTAACAACATTTAATCGGTTGACCCATCAGTCCACCGGGTTTAGCGCAGAGCGGCTTCTCACCCTGGAAACGACGGCGCGGAATCCTCAACCGCCGGCATTCTGGAATGAGATTTCCGAAGGGCTGCGGGCGATTCCCGGAGTTGAATCCGTCGCGCTGGCTGGATGGCCCCTGCTGAGCGGGACCGGCTGGAATGGATTCATTTGGATCGACGGGGCGCCCACCGAGGTGCTGGCCTATTTCCTCGGCGTCTCGCCCGGCTGGACGAAAACAATGAATATCCCTTTCATTGATGGCCGAGACCTGGGCACGAATGAGATGTTTCCCGGAACTGCGATTGTGAATGAAGCTTTTGCCAGGCAGTGTTTCGGCGGCAGGAATCCGATCGGCAGGTGGTTCGAAAAAGAGACGGGCGACGGGGTTACTCGCGCTCGCTTTCAAGTCGTGGGCATGGTCCGCGACGCACGGTATCGGAATATGCGCGAGCCCATTACGCCGACTGCCTATGTGCCATTTCACTCAGTCGATAGTAAGGGAGTACTGCAGCCGAAGGCCGCAGGAACTTTCATCGTGCGCACGTCCAGTTCAAGCCCGATGTCGATGGCGTCCCAACTGCGGCGCGAAGTGCAGCGCATACGCCCGGAATTCCGGGTAAGCAACATCCGTACGCAGCAGGAACTGAACGAGCAGCATACGGTGCGAGAACGGCTGCTTGCGATGTTGGCTCTGTTTTTCGCCGTGGTTGCGATGCTGTTGTGCGGGATCGGACTGTATGGCGTGCTGGATTACTCCGTGGTCCAGAAGCGGCGCGAGATCGGCATTCGCATCGCTATCGGCGCGCGCGCCGGCGATATCGCGCGCCGAGTGACCCTGGATGTATTTTCGATGGTCGTGTTGGGGGCCTTAGGAGGCGTCGCGCTCGGAGTGGCGTCGCTTCGATATGTCGAGACGCTGCTTTATCAGGTAAAGGCGACAGACCTGCCAATGTTTGCAGTTCCGGCAGTGGCTGTTGTGGCGGCGGCGCTGTTAGCGGCAGCGCCGCCGGTGTTTCGGGCCATTCGGGTCGACCCGGTGACTATGCTCCGTGCCGATTGATGCTACTTCGCGGCTGCCTTGGCCTTCAGTTCTTCGCGGGTTTTGCGAACGATCTCGAGATACTGGCGCGCACGCTCCTCGAATACTTCGTATTTGCCGGCTTTGATCGTTTCGGCATCGATGAGTTCGCCGCCGACGGCGACCGCACACGCGCCCGCCTTGAGGAAGTCCGCCGCGGTGTCGAGGTTCACGCCACCGGTCGGGATCATCTCGATTTGCGGGAAGGGGCCCTTCAGAGCCTTGATGTACTTAGCGCCGCCCACCGCGCTGGCCGGGAACACCTTGACGGCGTCCGCTCCAGCTTCCCACGCGGTCAACACCTCAGTGGGTGTAAGCGCCCCAGGCATGATGGGCTTCGAATAGCGCCGAGCCGCCTCGATCGTTTGCAGGTTGAGCGATGGCGTGACGAAGAACTGCGCGCCCGCGAGCATGCACGATCGAGCCGTTTCCGGATCGAGCACCGTGCCTGCGCCAAGCACGATGCTGTCTCCAAATTGATCCGCGATCTTCTCCAGCGCATGTATGGCGCCCGGTACCGTCATCGTGATCTCCGCGGACCGAATACCGCCCTTATGCAAAGCCTCGATCGAACGGATCGCCGACTCGGCAGAGGATGTACGCACGACGGGTACAACGCCAATCTCGAGGATCGACGCAAGAATTTGTTGCTTGTTCATCTATTTCAGCCTACCAATCCACGACCGAGCCGTCGTCGGCGTCGTAGCTCTCCTGATTCCGCCAGTCGTGACCGATCTTGTCGGCCATGGCATTCTCGTCCAATTCGATGCCCAGTCCCGGCCCGGTCGGCAGGTCGAGGAACCCTTCGCGAACTGTGAAGGGATTCTTGATGTATCCTTCGCCCAGCGACACCTGCTCCTGGCACGAGGAAGTTCGGAATCGAGGCGGCGAGTTGCACGTCCGGCAGCCAGCGAAATCGGCCCCAGCGGATTGTGCGGCGCGATCGTCGCGTAGTACGCCTCGGCCATCCCGGCGATCAGGCGGCACTTCCGTGATACCGCCGGCGTGGCAGAGGTCGGGCTGGAGGATGGTCGCGGCCCGTTTCTCCAGGACTTCGCGGAAGCCCCACTTGGTGAACACGCGCTCGCCGGTCGCGATCGGCAGATGGGTGCCGCGCGCGATCTCGGCCATGATGTCGTGATTCTGCGCCTGGCAAGGCTCCTCAATGAACATCGGGCTGATAGGGCTCGTAGCCCTTGATCAGCAGCTTCGCGGTGGCCGGGCTGATGGCGCCGTGGAAGTCGATCGCGATATCGACGTCGTGTCCCACGGCCTTCCGCAGCTCCGCGAATTTTCGACGGCGTACGCGACTCGCCGGGCGTCTCGACGTAGCGGGCAGGACGGCGCTTGGCGGGGCCCGTTTTGAACGCGGTGAACCCGAGCTTGATGACGTCGCTTGCATCTTCTCCGGCGTGCTCGGCGTGAGCGTAGACGCGGACTCGATCGCGGGTGGGTCCGCCGAGCAATTCGTAGACAGGCACGCCGAGCGCCTTGCCCTTGATGTCCCAGAGCGCCTGGTCGATGCCGCTGAGCGCGCTGGTCAGCATCGGACCGCCGCGATAAAAGGCGTGGCGGTAGATCGCCTGCCAATGATGGACCACGGCGCGCGGATCTTTCCCGATCAGATACGGCTCGATTTCCTGGACGGCGGTCTGCGCACGTAAGGGCGCGGCCTTCGACGATCGGTTCGCCCAGGCCGGTGATCCCGGCATTGGTGTGAATCTTTAGGAACAGCCATCGCGGCTTGACCAGGAGCGTCTCGAGCTTGGTGATCTGAAGCTTTTCCTTGGGAGTAATGGGCGCATTATTTCCTTTTTGCTGCGCAAGCGCATCAGCCGGCGCGAAGACTGCGCTCATGCCTGCGCCCGTAAAAATACTGGCGACTGCGGACCTTCTGTTCATCTGACTTTATGATACGCCGTCATCTGAAGTGATACCAAAGCCCGATGATACAAGTCACCACGATGGCGGTAAACGCGATATCCGCTGTCGAACCCTTTGTGAAGTGACCGACCTCAAGTCCGGTCGCCGGCTTGCGCTGTGCGTCAGGTGACGTCGACATTCGGCTGATCGCGACCATTAAGAGGACACAGAAGAGGAATACCCAAACGCTGAAGTTGAGGAAGCTGTATTCGACAACGGCGTTCATCGGGCCAAGATCGATCTTCATCGCGTTGTGGAGGATGTCCATCAGAAAGCGGGATGCGCCGATGATTCCGCCGATGATCAGTGTCGTCAAGGCGGCGGGGGCGGTTGCGCCTTTCCACAAGATGCCGACCAGGAAGGTC
Organism: Bryobacteraceae bacterium; assembly: GCA_963825845.1. GTDB lineage: Bacteria > Acidobacteriota > Terriglobia > Bryobacterales > Bryobacteraceae > DASQDN01. Next base: position 90,805 of record CAWGVL010000050.1, read on the forward strand.
GCGGTGATCGGGGCTCCGACGTAAGCCTGGACGCTCTGCAGATATTGATATACCTCGTTGTTGAGGTTTCGGATGAAGGGTATCCAAAGAATGCTGAGGCCGACGATTGCCGCGGTGGTGACTCTTCCGATGAAAACAAGCCGGCGCTCACTCGCCTGGGGATGCAGTTTCTTATACACATCCATCGTGATCAGCGTGGAGCATGAGTTGAACACGGAACTGAGAGAGGACATCAGCGCAGCGAGCAGAGCCGCGATCATCAAGCCCGACAAACCGGCAGGCATCAAGCGTTGGACAAGTAGCGGGTAGGCGTTGTCTCCGGTGACGACGTCGGGCCAAAGGGCTTTGGCGATAAGGCCTGGCAGCACGAGAATGAACACCGGCATGATTTTCATGGCTGCACACAGGAACGCCCCTTTGCGCGCGTCGGGGATGCCCTTGGCGCTCAAAGTCTTCTGCACGATGACCTGGTCCGTACACCAATACCAGATGCCGAGAATCAGCGTGCCAAGCGTCGTGCCGAGCCAAGGGTAAGCCGGGTCGGAGTTCGGCTTGATCATGTGGAAGAAGTCGGGAGGCAACGCGGCCCGGAGACCCTGGAATCCACCCACCTCATTCATGCCGAGGACGGTCAAAACGATCGCGCCACCGATGAGAACGAACGCTTGGAAGAGATCGGTGTAGATGACCGCGGCCAGTCCGCCAGCTATGGTGTAGATGCCTGTAGCGACGACCAGTAAGATCGCCGAAGTCATATAGTCCCAGCCGACGATCTCGCGGATCAGGATGCCGCCAGCGAAAAGAGATACCGATATCTTTGTGAAGATGTACGCGAAGATGGACACCCACGTGAGATACCAGCGGCATCCCGGGCTGAAGCGTTTCTCCAGGAACTCAGGCATGGTGAATACGCCGGTCTTCAGGTAATGCGGGACGAAGAGCCAGCCGAGAAGAAAGAGGCAGAAACTAGCCGACCATTCGTAGCAGCCTACGGCTAATCCGCTGGAGGCTCCGGAGCCGGCAAGGCCAATGAAGTGCTCGCTCGAGATGTTAGTCGCGAACAGGGACATACCCACGGCAAACCAGCCGACGTTCTGGCCGGCGAGGAAGTAGTCGGATGATGTTCGCTCGCGCCGCGAATGGTAGAACCCAATCGCGAAGACGACAATGAAGTAGAGGATGACGATCGACGTGTCAAGCATCGGTTATTTGCTCATCGAAGGATGTTTGGGGGTCTACAGTTCTCGCAGAAACGTCAGGGATCATCATATCCGGCCAGGATTTCGGGTTGAGATCTGTGGACGGTGACGGGAGGTTAGGGGCAAAGTTCTATCAGCATCAGGTTGGCGCCGCGATCCTCGTAATGCGTGTACAGCACACATCGCTCGTCGGGTGCGAGCGAGAAGTAATAGAGGGTGGTTAGGGATAACGTAGCCTACCGACCGAGAAGACGCTGCCGTCGTAAGCCTCTGATACCGGTACTTACCATCGGAGGACTCGAATGCTCCATGCAGATAAGCCCAGGCCATATCCGTATCCAGTGGCGTTCCGGCGAAGGTTTCATTCCACGGACCGGCGAGGCCGGCCTTTCTGGTGTTACCGGTCCTGGATCGTCTTTGTCGTGTTCTATGAGCGTGTCAAGCAGATAACCAAGCTTGAGTTAAGCGAAGGCGTCCTATTGCGCATATTGGACGCGCGATCGCGGATGAACTTGGCAACTGCTGCGCTCTAATGCCGATGCTCGCGACGGCATCATGACCGGCTATCGGTCCGGCCGGTGAACTGGAGCGTATAGCGAAGCGATTGGTCACCTTCAGCGGGCAAGAATGAGAAAAATGTAAGCGGCCGATTGTTAGCCGCTCGGGCGGCGACTTTCCTAGTCTTCAGATGCCTTGCGTATCGACGGCCACTGCTTTCCGGGCGACCACTGTTCTGGCGGGATCAGTTGGATACCCAATCGAAAGTCCGGACCCGCCGGGACACAATACCGAATCTCACCGTGGTAAACCGCTTCCCCTTGTCGAAGTTCGATCACAGAACCGGCGATCAAGGGACAGTACACATACAGCGAAGCTCCTGAGGGCGATATATCCGTAACGATTCCCTGGCCGAGTTCTATATTCGAGGCCGTATCGATAATGTGAGCTTCTCCGTTACACAAAAATCGCGGCTCGCGGCGACGTTCATCAGATGACTCGTTTACCCGGTTCGACATGGTTGAAATGTTCTGGTCTGAATTGCATTCAGACCTGTGAGCCTCTCAGTCTATCGCCGCGACAAGGACCAGTCTACTTACACAAGGGACTGAGATATCCAGCATTTACTGTATATGGTCTTCAGCTAAGTCTGTAATAGGTGTTGGGCGCAACAACATATCCTCAGCTAATTGTTCTAACAAAAAATAATGTATTCGAATTGCGTCCCATTCTGGTTTTTACTCTGATGCCGTACTACTTGGCGGGACGAAGACACTCGCGGCGCCATTTCCGTACCGTCACTGACCCGCACGGCGCAAGTATGGCGGACGCGGCGGTCCAGGTTACAAACACAGGCACCGGAGCGACCTTCAACTTCCAGTACATAAACCAGCGCTGGAACGCCGCATTGTTCTTTGTGAAGCAGAGCCACTATGCAGATCGCCGCGCCCGCGCCGCGGGGACATTGCTCTGGCCGATGAACTCGCTGACGAGCCAATGCTGCCGCCTGGGACCACAAAAAACTACCAGACCACAGTCAGCGTCCCGTTTATATTCCGAAACTCATCGACGGTCGCAACAAGCTATTTTTCTTCTTTGGGTTCTCGGAATTGAAGAACCGGCAATCGGCCCGGCCCAGCGAAATCAACTACACTGTGCCGACCGTCGCGATGCGGGGCGGTGATTTCTCGCAACCGCTGCAGCTTCCCAACCCCGATCGTTACATCGTCTACGATCCGCTGACTACGCGACCCGATCCGGCGTGGCCAGGACACTACATCCGCCATGCTTTCCCCGGCAATGTCATTCCACGGGCGCGAATCAAGAATCCGATGTACGACTTCTATCTGAAGCGGATGCCGCTGCCTAACAACAATCCTACCGATCCGACAAGAGAGCCGGTGAATAACTATCTGGCCACGGGAATGCCGAACACGGTGGACTATCGGTCCTTCAACAATCGCATCGACTATCAGTTGAACGATAAGCACCGCTTCTTCTTCCGCTGACTTAAGAGCAGTTTCGTCGAGGGAGCCCAGGATTACACATACGAGACCGAATATGGATTGATGAATTGGGATGAGCGGCGGCCCGCATACACCGCGGCAGCCGACTGGACGTAAGCAGTCAATCCAACCACGATCCTGAACGTAACCGCGGACACCAACTGGTTCCTTCAGCAGAATCAACGCCTGGGTACGCGCAAGTATAAACCTACGGACGTCGGGCTTCCGGCTTATATGGATGCGAAGTGCGGTGAGACTGTGTTCTGCCCAGGATCATCTTCCCGGGCATGACCGCGTGGTCAGGAGATATGGTGGTCGGAACGACCGTGGATCCTGGTCGGAGGGACGGCAGCAGGGTATGAAGACCAACTCGACGAAGGTGATGGGCTCGCACTCGTTCCGCGCGGGTACTGACTTCCGGCAGCACTTCCGAACGCAGATTCAGAACGGCGTATTCACGTCCGGCAACTTTACGTTTGCAAATACGTATGTTCGCAAGGGCGAAGACGGGCAGGACACATGGCGCTTTACGAGAAACCGGACGCTCACGTTGAGTCTCCGGATGGAGTATGAACGGGGCGCGACCGAGAGATACAATCGCGCACTCTCTTGTTTCGATCCGAATTAGAACTACCATCACCGCTGCGGCTCAGGTCGCTTATGCTCGCAACGCAGTTCCGGAATTGCCGGCCAGTCAGTTTGTCTTGCGGAGCGGGTCTG
>CAWGVL010000051.1:0-97875 GCA_963825845.1 Bryobacteraceae bacterium
CTCATGGCCGGTGAAGCCCATTCTTTTATTAGTTCTCGCCTGGTCAAAGAAATCATCCGCCTCGGCGGCCATATTTCGGACCTGGTGCCGCCGGCCGTTGAAAAGCGGCTCAAAAAACGTATTCTGGGAGTAAAGCCTAAAAGCAAGCAGCCCTCGACATATCGGAACGAGTATCCATGATCAGCGTCTCATCCACGATGAAGGTGGCCGCCGATGCCGACCGTCTCCGCCGAGAAGGCGTAGACGTCGTCGATTTGGAGCCGGTGAACCGGATTTCCCGACGCCGGACAACATCAAACAGGCGGCGATCAACGCCATCAACGGCAACTTCACCAAGTACACACCCGCGGGCGGCACGCAGGAGTTGAAGCAGGCCCTCTGCGATCGCCACCGCGAGGATTACGGCACAAGCTATACGCCCGCGGAATGTGTTGTTTCGGTGGGCGGCAAGCACGTCATCTTCAACCTCACGCAGGTACTTTTGAATCCCGGCGACGAGGTAATCATCCCGGTTCCGTACTGGGTCACCTATAAGGACGTCGTCAATTACACCGGCGCAAAATGCGTTTTTGTCGACACAGACGAGGCGAACGGCTTTTCGCTCACTGCGTCGATGATCGAGCCATACCTCACCGACAAGACGCGGATGGTCATCATCAACTCGCCGTCGAATCCAAGCGGCGGCGTACTCGAACGGGATGAGTTCGAGCAGATCTTTCAATTGACCTCGCGTCGCGGTATTTGGCTGATGACGGACGAATGCTACTGCCGGTTTCGTGTACGACGGCGAGCCGTACTCGATTGCAGCTACCGGGCGCCAAAGACACCGTCCTGGTTGCCGGATCGCTTTCGAAGACATATTCGATGACCGGATGGCGCATCGGCTTCGGGCTCGGACCCGGCCGCCGTCATGGCGTCCATCAACAAACTCCAGAGCCACAGCACATCGAACCCGACATCGATCGCGCAAAAGGCCGCCGTCGAAGCTGTGCGCGGACCGCAGGAATCCGTCGGCATCATGCTCGCCGAGTATCCCCGGCGCCGCGATTTCGTCATCGAACGGCTGCGCCAGATCCCGGGCGTTAAGATCACCGTTCCCAAGGGCGCTTTCTATGCCTATCCGGACATCAGCTGCGCTCTGCAGAAAGAGCGCATGCGTACACCGATGGAGTTCGCCGAGCAGCTTCTCACGAAAGCGCACGTTGCCGTCGTGCCGGGCGAGGCTTTTGGAACCGACAGGCACATCCGTATCTCCTACGCGGCGTCGATGGAGGAACTGAAGCGCGGTCTCGATCGGATCCATAAGTTCATCGTCGAAGCATGAGCGTCCGCCTGATCGAACCCCGGTTTGTTGAGAGGGTCTGGGGAACCACGCGCCTTTCGCCGTTGTTCCCCGATCAGAACCGGAAAATCGGCGAGGTCTGGTTCGATGCGGGCCAGCTTTCCCCTGCTCGTCAAGTTCATCTTCACGTCGGAGAGACTATCCGTCCAGGTCCACCCGGAAGACGCGTACGCCGAGCAGTAGAGAACTCGCGCGGCAAGACGGAAATGTGGCACATCCTGGCGGCCGAACCCATTCGACCATCGCGCTCGGATTCCGGCAAACCGTGAGCGAAGCAGCGTTTGCGAGCCGCTATCGGTGATGAGACAGTGGAGTCGTTGTTGAATTGGGTTCCGGCAAAGCCGGGCGACACATTCTTTGCCGAAGCGGGTACGGTTCACGCGATCGGGGCCGGAATTGCGTTGTGCGAAATTCAGCAGAACTCTGACGTGACATACCGCCTGTATGACTACGGACGCGGGCGGGACCTTCATCTCGAAAAGGGTCTGGCCGTCGCCAGCACCGGTCCATATGAAGGGCGGCGCGAATTCCCCGTCACGTGCGATCACTTTACGACGGACTTGCTTGATTTGACGGAGCCAAACGATTGTGTCGGTGGTTGTGAGGGCGTCCTGATCGTCCTCGAGGGCTCAGGAACCGTCGACAGCATCAGCGTTACCGCCGGCGAGGTCTGCCTCATCACCGCCGATTCAGGAGCTGCTGTCCGTGTAGAACCAAATCGCCGGATGAAATTGCTGCATGCGACGTGCGGATCTGAATCTTAGCCGAAGCCAAGTTCATCTGCGCTCTCGAGGGGAGTTCCACACCGTCTGCAGATCAGCGCTCCGCAGTCTCCGCAGGCAAGCGGATCGGAAACAGGCTGGGCGCATCGTGGACAATAGAAATCCGGCTGAGATGTTTCGCTCATTTCATTCATCCACTCTAAAGGAGTTGCTAGACTAAGCCTTGCAAGCGAGCATGCCCGGCCGTCATAAACATCTTATGCTCCTGGCCGCGTGCATAGCATGGGCGGCCCTTTTTGCCGGGTGCAAGAAAGATTCCTCGAGAGAGCCGGCGTATTGGATCTGCGTTCGCAGGCCCGGTCACTCTAAATCTTCGCGAGGAGATCTCGCCCGCGTCGAAGGTGATTGCGACCGCGAAGCATGGCGAGAAGGTGGACATCCTGCAGGTGCGCCGGCGGTTCGTTCGCGTGCGCACTCCCGGCGGACAACAAGGCTGGACTGATTCTCACAATCTGCTGTCCGCCCGGCAGATGGAAGACCTGCAGGAGCTTGCGAGACGAACCGCAAAGCTCCCATCACAAGGTGAGGCGACGGTGTACGGGGCGCTCAATATGCACGTGGAGCCGTCCAGGACGTCCACAAGCTTTTACCAGATCAACGAGGGAGTTCGAGTTGACATACTGCGCCATGAAGTGGTGGAGAGAACCGCGGCTCCGAGCAAAGCCACAACGCTAGACCTGAATAAGCCTGCCCCGCCGCGCTCCCGACGAAAAAGGAAAGAACCCGAGTATCCACCCCCGCCGCCTCCGGCGGCTCCGGGTCTGCCGTCGAACTGGGTCGAGTTGTCGAAAACTCGCCACCCGGAGCCGCCTCCTGAGCCTCCTCCCGATCCTAACGAGAAGCTGAAGAAAAAACGTCGCGGGCGACCAAAGAGGACCGGGCCTCCGATGGAGGATTGGAATCTGATCCGAACAAAAGACGGGAAGGCAGGATGGGTTCTGTCGCGCATGCTCGTCATGGCTATTCCGGATGAGGTCGCGCAGTATTCAAGGGCGCCGGATTACGTCGTACTTTATACTCGGCGATGTTGAAGACGAAGGTGTCACAAAACATCACTGGCTGTGGACGACGTCGCGCGAAGACGGCCTTCCGTACGACTTCCAGAGCTTCCGTATCTTTACGTACGTCGTGCGACGGCACAGGTACGAGACCGCGTTAATCGAGCGCAACATCGAAGGCTACTACCCGATCGAAGTCACGCGGGGGAAGATTCCCCGCTTTTCGCTTATCCTGCGTGAGGCGGACGGCAAGCTCTACAAAAAGACCTGGGTGATGGAAGGGTACATCTGCCGCAAAGTCGCTGAGGAACTCTACACGCCGCCAGAGGACGAGAAGGACGGCGGTGAGAAGGACGAGTCCATCACGGACAAAATCCGCAGCCTGCTCGACAAATAAACCGGCTCAGAGCGCCTGAACCAGTTTTGCCAGGAGTGCTGTGCGATCCGCGATGCGGTTCACGAGAATGCTCTCCGTCGAAGTATGCGCTCCCTCGCCGACGGCGCCGATTCCATCCAGTGTGGGTATACCTAATGCCGCCGTGAAGTTTCCGTCCGACCCTCCTCCGACGCTTGAATCAGCGAGTTCGACCCCCAGCTCCGCCGCGAGCGAGCGCGCCTTCTTGAACAGCGCGACAATCTCGCGTGTGCGCTCCAACGGCGGCCGGTTCAAGCCCCCGGAGACCTCGAGCGTGCAACGCTTATCGATCGGCTTCAGCCTGCGAAATTTTCGCTCGATGCCATCGGCATCCTTGGCCCGAGCAATTCGATAATCCACGTGCACTTCCGCGAAGTCCGCGACGACGTTGCTGCGCGTACCGCCTTTGATGACGCCCGGGTTGACCGTCAACTCACGATCGAGATCCGTGAACTTCGAAATGATCTCGATCTGTTTTGCGAGCTCGACAATCGCGCTTGCCCCCGATGTGAAATCCAGGCCGGCATGAGCCGCCTTGCCGTGAACGGTCACTGTGTAATCGCCGACGCCTTTCCGCGCACTCTTAACTCTGCCGTCCGAGCCCGCTCCCGGCTCCAGCACAAGCACTGCCGCGCTTCGCTGCGCCTCTTTTTCCGTGAGAGCCCGTGAGGAGGGACTACCGATTTCTTCATCGCTATTCAACTGAAGCACCACTTTACGACTGACCGGCACATCGAGCTCGCGCAATGCACGCAGCGCGAAAATGAAGAACGCGATCCCACCCTTCATATCGAGCACCCCCGGGCCCCACAATCGCCCCTGCGCTTCGCGAAACGGCATGTTGGCGAGCGTGCCTTTGGGATAAACCGTATCGGAATGGCCAAGCGCGAGGATCTGACCCTTTTGGCGCCCGGCAGCTCGGCATGAAGCTGAAGATGGGGGCCCTGCTTTCCGCCGTTGTAGATTTTGATGTTTCCCAGGCCGCAAACACGATCGGCAAACATCTCGGTAAATCGCTTGATACCCTCGGGATCGTCACTAGGTGATTCGCACTCAACCATGTCCCGCAAAAACGCGATAATCTCGTTTTGTTTCGAACGTGTCCACTGGAGCATCGGGTCAGTCACGTTATAATTGTGGCACCAGATGGCCATTCTCGACATTCAGGCGATCGAGAAGATCCTCCCGCATCGCTATCCCATTTCTCCTGATCGATCGCATCATGGAGCTGGAAGACATGCGGGTCGTGGGTCTAAGAACGTCACGATGAACGAGCCGCATTTCACCGGTCATTTCCCGAATCATGCCTGTGATGCCAGGCGTTCTCATTATAGAAGCGATGGCGCAAACGGCGGGTGTGCTCGTGCTGCATCGTATGGAGAACCGTCATAGCAAGCTCGTGTTTCTCGCGAGCTATTGAACAGAGCGAAGTTCCGCAAGCCGGTCGTTCCCGGCGATCAACTCCGTATCGAAGTAAAGTTCCTCAAGCTGAAGCCGAGCGTAGCCAAGATGCAGTGCGAAGCCACAGTGGACGGCGTACGTCGTCGCCGAAGCAGAAATTGGTCTGCACGCTGATCGACAAACCCACAGCGCCGTAATGCCGATTCATCCGACTGCGATCGTGGATCCCGTCGGCATCCATCGCGGAGACGGCGGATATCGGTCCATATTGCATCATCGGCGCTGACGTGCGAGATCGGCGAGCGCACGCGCTTGATGGGCACATGTTTGCACCGAAGGCCCGACTTCGATCGGATGAGAACAACATGTTTTATCCGTATTCCAGCGTCGGTGTCGCGCCGCAGGATCTGAAGTACAAGGGCGAACGGTCGCGAAACCGATCGGCGATCGACAATCAGATCCGCGAGTTCGTCACGATTCACCGCGGCACCCAAGGCGGCGGCATGCTGACGACCATCGGTTCACACAACCTCATTCTGCAGGCTACGCGCATGTCGCGCACGATGTCCGGATCGGGGACCATGCAGTACTTGTCACACGGCGCTACCCTTGGCGGACATGTGGAGATCGGTGACTGGGCTGTCGTGGGCGCGTCATTCCGGAGTTCATCAGTTCTGCCGTGTCGGCCGGCACGCGATGATCGGCGGATACAGCGTGGTGACGCAGGATGTTCTGCCGTACTCGACAACCGTCAGCGAGCGCGAAATCAAGATCTTCGGCGCGAACCGCATCGGGACTCGAGCGCGCGCGGATTCACGCCGAATCAGATTGAGCCACTGCAGACAGCTATTTCGACTTCTCACGCGGAGCGGGCTGAACACGACGCAGGCGGTGGAGCGATTCGTCAGGAGATGACTACCGACTCCGCGAAGTCGACGAAGTGCTGCAGTTTATTGCGGAATCGCGAGCGCGGGTTCATCAAGTGAAGTATGGACTTGATCGGCGGCAACGGCCGGTTCCCGATTCTCGCGCTCGAAACGGCGCGGTCGCTTGGCCACGAGATCGTCGCCGTCGGCATCCAGGAAGAAGCGTCGCGCGACATCGAGCCGCTCGCCGCGCGGACGCTATTGGATTTCGCTTGGCGAACTCAGCAAGCTGATCGACATCCTGAAGAGCGAAGGCATCACCGAGATCATGATGACGCGGTCAGGTGAAGCACACGAAGATCTTCTCCGCGATTCGGCCTGACTGGCGGCTCGCCAAACTGCTGTTCTCTCTGCGCGAGAAGAACACGGACGCGCTGATCGGCGGAGTCGCGAAGGTGCTGGAGGATGAAGGCATCCGGCTCGTCGATTCCACTCGATTGTTGAAGCCGCTGCTGGCCGATGAAGGGGTGCTGACGAAACGCAAGCCGGACAGTGATGAATAGCGCGACATCGAGTACGGCCGGCGGGTCGCGGACGCGCTTGCCGCTTTTGACATCGGGCAGAGCGTCGCGATTGCGGAGCGAGCCTGTGTCGCCGTGGAAGCAATGGAAGGGACGGATGCGATGCTCGAGCCGCGCCGCTTCCTCGTGAATGGGAAGCCGCTGCGGCTGGTCAAAGTCTCGCGCCGACGCAAGCATTTGCAGTTCGATGTTCCGGTCGCAGGGCTCGACACGATCCGCGTCATGCGCGAAACGAACACAACTGTGATGGCCGTTGATGCCGAACGTACACTTTTTCTCGATAAGCAGGAACTCATTACGCGCGCAAACGATTGTGGGATAGCGATCGTCGGTATCGCTCCCCACGAAAGTTAGACTCCACGGTCTACACAGTGACCGTGCGATTGCGGGCCATACCTGGTCGCGTCCACGGACGGAGCCCACCCATGAAACTCAAGCCGATCAGGAACCAGATCGTCATATTGATGGGCGCATCGAGCGGGATAGGGCGACAGGCCGCACTCGACTTCGTAGGACGTCGGCGCCAGAAACAGCGGAGATCTCGATGATGGCGGCGGATACTTCCATGTACGAAGAACTGAAAGAAGCCGCCGACGCGGCTGTGCGCACCTATGGGCGAATCAATACCTGGGTCCAACTCGCGGGCGCAAATCTCTATGCCACTTCCGAACAGACCACTCCCGAGGAATGGGAACGCGTCATGGTGTCAGCGGGATGCTCGAAGCGATTCGTCTGGAGCTGAACGAGGGCGCGCCTATCGGCGTGACGGAGCTTATTCCCGGATCGATCAACACACCTTATTCGATAAGGCGCGTACCAAGCCGGGTGTCAAACCGGTAGGTCCGTCGCCGGTCTGCCAGCTGCCACTGAACTCGAACGCGATCCTTCACGCGGCCGAGCATCCGGTTCGCGAGTTCGTCGTGGGTGGCTCGACCAAGATGACGAAGTTCACGCAAGAGCTTTCCCCGCGCTCGCCGATCGCGTGCTGCTAAAGGTAGACTTCGAATCGCAGAAGACGGATCAACCCAAGCCGGCCAGTGCTCCGAGTAACCTCTTCGCGCCTGTTTCGGGCTTCGACGTTGTGGCGGGGCCTTCAGCAGCCGAGCGGAGCGCCGCATTCCATTTAACTGGACGGAGAAGCATCCCGTCGCCATGTCGTGGGTCGCCATCGGAGCATTTGCCGCGATCGTCGTCGCTGCCGTTCGCCCTTGCCGTGTTGAATCCTAATCGCGGTTCTCCAACGCCGCTCCAACATTGAGGACCATAGCGTCCTGATTCCAAGCACCCACAAGCTGAAGTCCCATTGGAAGCCCTTGGCGTGACAAGCCGTACGGAATCGATAACGCTGGATATCCGAGGAGATTAATACCGCGACAGAAGCGCGTCGACAACAATCGAGTGTCCTCTTCTTTCTTTCCGATCTGAACTGTCATCTGCCCGATACGCGGCGCCGTAATAGGAATGGTAGGCGTGAGGAGGACATCAAAGTGTTCAAATTGCTTGGCCCATGCTTCCTTCAGACGGGAAGCCGAATTAACCGCGTTAATATACTCCGTTGCAGTCACCTTAGCGCCTGTGTCGAGAAGTGCGAGTACATCGGGACCGAACTCATGACGAGGCTTCACGTGCGGCAACATGACGGTGGCAGCCTCACAGAGCAGGATTGTACGCGCTGTGGACATTAAGCCATCGGGATCGGGTACCCTGACGCGGACGATTTTCGCGCCCATCTTCTCGGCTCGCTTCGCCGCGTGCTCTACCGCCACGTGAATTTCCGGATCGATATCGTCGAAATAGAAGTTCTCCGGCATTGCGATGCGAACATCGGTACGCGCCTTGACGGGGAACTTCCGGCCCGCCATCGCCTCCAGCATCAAGGCAGCGTCCTCCACCGTTCGGGCCAGCGGTCCCATGTGATCGAGCGATGCGCCTAACGGAAAACATCCTTCCCTGTTGACAAGATTGAACGTCGGCTTGAACCCCACCGTGCCGCAAAATGAAGCGGGAATTCGGATCGATCCGCCTGTATCGCTTCCGGTTGCGCCAAAGACAATTCCGGCCGCGACCGCGGCGCCGGAGCCTCCGCTCGATCCTCCAGGGATTCTTTCTCTGTCATGCGGATTGCGGACCGGGCCGTAATGCGGATTGTTTGACGTGATGCCATACGCCAGCTCATGCATGTTGAGCTTGCCGATCGAAATCGCGCCGGCGTCGCGTAAGCGGGATACTACCATGGCATCGCGCTCCGGGACAAAGTCCGCGAAAATTTTCGTACCGTTCGTCGTGCGCACACCCGCCGTGTGGAATAGGTCCTTGTGGCCGATCGGAATTCCGTGCAGCGGTCCGCGATCACGGTCACTGGCGAGTTCCGCATCTAACTGGCGGGCTTCGGCGAGCGCTTGATCGGCGGTCAGCGTGATGAAGCAGTTCAGATCCCGTTTGGCTTCCTCAGCGCTCAGCGCTTCTTTGACGAGCTCTTCGCAAGACACCTTGCGTGCACGCAGAGAACTGGCTGCGTCCCGAATCGTTGTCATGAAGAGATTACCTCCTACATGTTACCGTCAAAGCGATGTCCACCAACGAGCGTTATCCATGCGCGATGGATACGACTAACGGGAAAACCGGCAGACGGCAAGTAAAGGTGAAGCGCGTGGACGAATGCGTCACCCTCCACGATGTTTTTACCAACTGCCTTCCGGCCTTCGGCGGCGCGTACTTGCGGCGTATCTACACGATCCTCGATCACGCGATCGGATCCGGCTGCCCTCTCACGGTCTCAATCGCAGGGCCCGTCACTGTATCGGGTCAGCACCTTGCCTGGCTGATTCCTCTGATAGAGACCGGTTGGGTCGCCTACATCAGTACAACAGACGCGGTTTGTTATCACGACGGCCATCGCAGCCTCGACGCGCATAAACATGGCCCGATTCACGAAGTTCCCATCTTCACCGATGACGCCGCCTTGCGTGAGGATCGCACCATTCGCGTAACGGACATGGCCTTTGACGAGGATGTGCTCCTCGATCAAGACCGGTTTGTATCTGCCGTTTTGTCACGACCCGAGTTTCAGACCAGGATGACGGGTACCGAGTTACGGTACCGGCTCGGAGAATACTATGCCGCGCAGGAGCAGCAGAATGGTGTTGCGAGGGGGCTTCTAGCCACATGCCACCGAATGGCCGTTCCGGTGTTCGTCGGCGCTCCGGCGGACGGCAGTGTGTTCCTCAACTCGATGAAGCTTTGGGCGATGAAGCGCGCCGGCATCGGCGGGGATTACAAATTCGATCTGGACATGCACGCGGAGATTTTCGAGGCGTGCGCATATCACCGATGGGGATTATTCGAGAGTCCCGCGAAAGCGCTGGGGACGCTGATTCTCGGCGGTGGCGTGCCGAAGAATTACAACCTGCAGCCCGAGCCGGCGCTCGGACAAGTTCTCGGTATTCCCGATGTCCGCGGGTATAACTTCGATGTGCAGATTGTCACGTCGCCGATCACCGACGGATCGCTATCCTCGTGTCCGCCCGCCGAAGCCGTAACGTGGGGCAAGGTGGATAAAGATACTTATCTGAAAACCACTGAGAGTATGCAGGCGGACTATTCCACGGTTATGCCGTTCCTCGTCAAGGCGCTTCTGGAGAATCGTAACCGGTACGAGGAAGGCCTGCAGGATGACGACAAGAAGGCGGGGTACCTGCGATCGCGCGATGGTTATCGGCTATTCGAGATGCGAGGCCAATTGGTCGACCGGCTGACTGAGGACGTCCGCAACAACAAAGAGTGGCTGCTCGAGACAGTCGCGTATCCCTTAGCGAAAGGCTGATGCGATGGAGCCGCTGACGCATTTCAGCGAAGAGGACGCGATGTTCCGCGCAGCCGTGCGGGAATTCTCGCGCGCAGAGATTGCTCCTCACGTTCGCTCGATGGACGCGGAAGCTCACTTCCGCGAAGACATCCTGGCGAAGATGTTCCAGCTTGGCCTGATGGGAATCGAAATCCCGGAAGAGTTGGGTGGTCAGGGTGGCAGCTTCTTCCAGTCTGTGGTGGCCGTCGAGGAGATCGCGGCGGTCGATCCGGCAGCATCGGTGATTGTCGATGTTCAGAACACGCTGGTCGTCAATGCGCTGATGCGGTGGGGCACGGAGGAGCAAAAGCGAAAGTATCTACCTCGTCTCGCCCGCGACACTGTCGGAGCGTACGCCTTATCGGAAGCTGCATCAGGATCGGATGCTTTCGCTTTGCAGACCCGCGCCGTGCAAACGGATGGAGGGTTTGCGCTGACCGGCCGGAAGCTGTGGATTACGAACGCTGCCGAGGCCGGTATCTTTCTGGTGTTTGCAAATGCCGACCCGGGCGCAGGTTACAAAGGCATCACGTGTTTCATCGTTGAGCGCGGCGGCTCGGGTTTTCAGATCGGCCACAAAGAAGACAAGCTCGGAATCCGGGCCTCCTCCACCTGTGAGCTGATATTCGACAACTGCATCGTCGCTGCCTCGCAGATCCTTGGAGCAATTGGCAAGGGATACAAGGTTGCAATCGAGACCTTAAACGAGGGGCGTATAGGCATAGGCGGTCAGATGGTTGGTTTGGCGCAGGGCGCGTTTGACCATGCGGTTGCTTACGCCAGGCAGCGGAAACAATTCGGGAAGGCCATCGCCGAGTTCCAGGGTATTCAGTTCCAGATCGCCGACATGGCGGTGGATATCGAAGCTGCGCGTCTGCTGGTTTACAACGCTGCCCGGCTCCGCGATGCGGGCAAGCCTTTTGTCACAGAAGCGGCGATGGCGAAGTACTTCGCGTCAGAAGTGGCGGAGCGGGTCGCCTCCCGGGCTGTAGAAATTTTTGGCGGCGCCGGGTTCACAAAGGATTATCCTGTGGAGAAGCTGTATCGTGATGCGAAAATCGGACGCATCTATGAAGGTACGAACAACATGCAGCGGGTCTTGATCGCCCGCCGCTTTCTGGAGCGAAACGGCTGATTCGGAAACCGCTTCGCTCGAGTGATCGTCTGTAGAGGAAGAAGGCTACGTATGCTCGCACGCGTCTCAGTGCTTCGGTCCGGTCGGATCGCAGCTTCTTTTCTAATGCTGACTTCGCTTTGCGCGTCGGCCGCAACAGTGAAATCGGATCCCTCCACGGAAGAGATCGATAAGATCGTCAAGAGTTTCGCGACGAACGAGTCCGCTTTCGCCAAAGCGCGGGAAGCGTACACCTATCACCAGACCGCGAAGATTCAGGAGTTCGATGACTCCGGCATCCCCGGAGGTAAGTGGGAACTGGTTTCCGACATCATTTTCGAACAGAACGGCCGCCGTAGCGAGCGAATCGCCCGCGCGCCGATGACGACGCTGCAGCGAATCTCGCTATCGCCGGAAGATGAGCAGGATCTCAGGAACGTGCTTCCGTTCGTGCTCACATCTGAGGAGATTGACAACTACCTCGTGCGGTACCTTGGCCGTCAGAACGCCGATGAAATCCCGTGCTACGTGTTCGCCGTCAAGCCGAAGAAAATGGAGCCTGGGAAGCGCTACTTCCAGGGCCAGATCTGGGTGGATGACCGCGACATGATGATCGTAAAGAGCTACGGCCGTTCTGCCGGCATCATCAAGAAGGGCACCGATCAGGCGTTCGCGAAGTTCGAGACCTATCGCGAGCAAATCGATGGAAAGTACTGGTTTCCCGTCTACACGATCGCGAATAGCGTACTCCACTTTAAGGAAAGCGGCGATGTTCGCGTGAAGCTCACCGTCAAGTACGAGGACTACAAGCGATTCAAGGCCGATACGACCATCACCTTCGGCGGCGAGGTCACGCCCGATCCTAAGGCGCAGCCGCCTAAGCAGTAACAGTACGAAACAAACCCAAATCGGCCTCCGGATGGACCCAAAGCAGCCGTTCGGAGGCCGATTGGTTGTGAAGACCGTCACAATACCCGTGGTCGCGGGTATTGTCCCCAGTACTACCCCCTCTTTGGTCCGTCAGGCAATACCCGCCTTCGATTAAGCACTCCGCTGGATTGGGGGAGAAGGCCCGCATCTCGTAGAATTGCATTCATAAGTGAGGCTTAGCGAACAGAATGATCATGACGAAAACCACCCCTAAGATCGAGTATTCAGAACACGAGGCGGCCACGATAATCGGCGTTAGCATCGACCAATTGCGGTCGATGATTCGCAACCACATCGTGAAAGACGAGGGAGCGGGCGCGCCAGTTATGTCGACGTTTCAAGCTTCAGATCTTGTTGTCCTTCGGATCCTCGCCGGCATACCGCGAAATGGTGCGCGAGCGTAACCCGGTCTTAAGACCAGACCAGCCGACTGCGTGGCATACAATGGTGCCTTCCACATCAACAACCAGGAGGCACGGATGGCGAAACTCGGATTTCTCGGATTGGGCATCATGGGTCACCCCATGGCTCGCAATCTCATACAAGCTGGACACGACGTGGGTCTTTGGTCGAATACGGCCGACAAGGCCCGCCAGTTAGCCCAGTCGGCGGGCGGCCGGTTCTGCGCGACCCCGGCGGAGGCGGCGGCTGGGGCGGAATGTGTGTTCCTTTGCGTTGGCGACAGCGCTATGTCCGAAAATCTCATCCTTGGGGAGAAAGGGATCGCACAAGGCGCGAAGGCGGGCGCGGTGGTGGTCGACGCAAGCACGGTCTCGCCGTCATCCAGCCGGGCGATCGGTTCGAAGCTGGCCAAGAGTGGTTTCCATTTCCTGGATGCGCCGTGTACCGGATCGAAGCCGGGTGCCGAGGGTGGCACGCTGACGTTCATGATCGGCGGCGACAAAGAGGTTTTCGAGCGCGTTCGACCCTACTTCGAGCCCATGGGAAAGCGCCTGTACTACTGCGGAGGACCGGGCATGGGCCTGCACGCTAAGCTCACACAGAATCTTATTCTTTCCAACATCTTACAAGCGTTCAACGAAGGCATGGTGCTCGCCACGAAAGCCGGAGTCGACCCGGAACTCATGTTGGAGATCCTCGACAACAGTGCCGCCAAGTCCGGACTCATCTCGTTCAAGGCGCCTTTCGTTCTTAAGCGCGACTTCTCGACCAACTTCAGCGTCAAGTGGATGCACAAAGACATCGGGCTCATGCTCGACTCTGCCAACGAGCTCGACGTGCCTCTTCCATTAACGGGATTGACCCAGCAGATGTTCCGGGCGGCCATCGCGCGAGGGCACGGAGAAGAGGATATTTGCTCTACTATCAAGGTCTTAGAGGAGATTGTGGGGGTCGAGGTCGAAAAAAAATAACAGAGGGCCTACAGATTTCTATTGCAATCCAGAATTCCATATATTAATATTGGAATCAAGCCGGGGAGGCAACTCCCACCAAAGCGAGACTAACCTCATAGAAAAGACCCCTGAAGCAACCCTCCCCGGCGCCCGAAAGGGTCTGGTCTTTTCGCCGAAGCAGTATCAAGCCCCTAGATACTGAGCGTAAACCCTTCTAAAATAACCATCAGTCATTCCCGCGATGTAATCGCAAACGATGCGATGAATCGGGTCATCGCCGTCTCTGGGCGGGACTTCGCCGGGGTTCTCGAGGAAGAACCGGAACAATCTGGCCACCTGTGCTGACGACTGCTGTCGCTCTGAGATCAGCGTAGGGCTGTAGTATACGTGTTTCCGTAGAAAGTGCTTCAGCGCACGGTCAGTCGCAAGCGGTCCTTCGGAAAAGCGAACCAAACGTTCAGGGAAGGCTCGGACGTCCTCGACTGCCGAGACTCTGCTGGAGCGGACGGCATCGAGTGTGCCTTCGATCAGTCCGGTGACAAGCCAGTCAATCAACATCCGCAACGCTTCGTTGAATCGGATGCGTTCCTCCGCGCCGGCGAACTGCGTCTCGACCGCGTCCCACAAATCCCCATAATGAGGAACTTCGGTGACGATGTCCGCGACGGTAAACAGTCCGGCTGAGAAACCGTCGTCGAGATCGGCCGTATTGTATGCAATCTCGTCCGCCAAGTCGATGATCTGGGCTTCTAGCGGCGGCCGCTCGCCTGGACGGTATTCATCGAGTTGCGGAGACTCTCCGCGCTCGAAGTCGTGCGAGTGCTTGACTATTCCTTCGCGCACCTCAAAAGTGAGGTTTAGACCGGGAAAACGGGCGTATCGCTGCTCAAAGTGTTCCACAATGCGCAGGGAATGAAGATTGTGATCGAATCTGTCGCCGAACGGCTGCATTTGGCGATCAAGCTCTTCCTCTCCCGAATGCGCAAAGGGCGGGTGCCCGATATCGTGCGCCAGGGCCAACGCCTCAGATAGGTCCTCGTTCAGTCCGAGCGCCGTTGCGATCGTCCTGGAGACCTGCGCTACCTCGATCGTATGGGTCAGCCGGTTTCTGAAATGGTCGTGCAGGCCGGGAGTGAAGACCTGCGTCTTGTCCTCCAGACGGCGAAATGCCCGTGCGTGGACGATGCGATCGCGATCACGCTGGAAGTCGTTGCGGTAAGGGTGGGAGAACTCGGGGTAACGCCGGCCTTCCGATCGCTCTACGGGAAACCGAAGGCTATTCAGGTCGGGCCGGCTCACATGGGAACTATTGGGCAGACATCTCGCCGAGTGCGGTAAGCGCCGCCCGGCTGACCGGGCCCCGCTCGGCGCGTAAGGGCTCGAGAAGCTTGCGAGCCTCGGCCGGATTCTTCTTCGCCAGGACCTTTGCGAGGGCGATTGTCGCCTGCTCCTTGGAAACCAGGATCGTCGGATCGTCGATGAGGGACCGCAGCAGTTTCTCGGCGTCAGCTTGGCGCGCCCATCGAGTCATAGATCTGGGCCAGGGACAGCTTCGCTTGTGAAGCGTAGGCATCTTTGCCCGACTCGGCCACCGGCTTCAACTGTTTCTCAGCCTCGGCCAAATTGCCTTTGTCCGCGTGATACAAGCCAAGGAAGTATTGAGCGATCCGGCCCTCTTCCTTGCCGCTGTACTTGTTTGCAACCTCAGAAAGGTCTTTCAGGACCGCCTTGTCCTTCTCTTCCTGGGTTGGGAAGGACTTCAGGAACTCGTTGCCTCCAGCGCCAACGCCCGCTTCATACGTCTGCATGGCGTTGTGCAACGCTTCCTGCCGTACACGATGCTGATAAGAGAAAAACCAGTACACGCCGGCGGCAACCACGAGGACAGCCAAAGCGGCCGCGCCCCATCTCATCATTTGGTCGCGATGTTCGGCAGCGTACTCTACGCTGTGGCCTACCTGCTCGACGAACTTGTCATGCTTAAGATGTTTACGATGTACGCTGTCCACAAAAACCTCTGGAAACTACCATCGTACCAGGAGTACAGCGCTTAAGCTACCGACGTTAAGTCCCTCTGGATCGCGAACTTGACTAGACCAGGAACATCGTGGATGTCGAGCTTGCGCATGAGGCTGGCCCGATAGGTGTCGACAGTTTTCGGGCTGAGGTTCAGGCGGCAGGCAATTTCCTTCGCCCGGATGCCCTCAACCATGAGCTGAAACACTTGGTATTCGCGGGAGCTGAGAGTCTCGAGCGGATCCTCCGGCTCGTTCCGGCGCGTAGTCATAAAGACACGCTCGAATTGGAGTTCCGGGGATACGTAGATGCTTCCGACAGCAACCTGGTGCAGCGCTTCGAGCAGGTGATCGCCGTTCGCGGATTTCAGAACGAAGCCATTTGCGCCACTCCGAAGCGCTTCCAGAGCCATCTTCCGGTCGCCCTTCGAAGCCATGATCAGGAACTTCGTGGACGCGCCGCTCTCCCGGGTCCGCCTCACCAACTCCAGGCTGAAAAGTTTCGGTAAATTGAAATCAATCACCGCAACGTCCGGCTGAACGGATTGCAGCATGTCAATGGCGGCAACGCCGTCCGAACAATGACCGGCGACGTGGAAACAGCCATTCGCTTCGCAAAGTCTGGCTATCCCCTCCCGCACAAGGGCCAACTCTTCTGCAACTAGGATTGTGTGTTGTTTAGTATTTGGCATAGCAAAGGAGCTGAACGCGCTCTTACGGGCTTATCGTCCAACTGCAACTCTGCTAGAGAAGTTATTTAAGGAGGCTAGGATTCTCAGGAAAGTTTTTAGTACTGTCGCATATCGGACAACTACTCCCTTGGCGGTCGCGGTACTGAGTCGGATCGAAACTCGACACGGATACCGCGACCGGAGGGAGCGAGTGGATTCGGATTCAAATCAGGAGAAGCTGCGAACCGCGGCCGCTTCATCGTCAAAGACCTCAAAAACCGTGTACAGCTTTGTGATCTGCAACAGGTCTTTTACGCGCTTGGTCAGGTTGAGGAGTTTCAACTGGCCGCCCTGATTGGTTACGCTCGTAAATCCGGACACCATTTCTCCGATGCCCGAACTGTCGATATAGCTCACGTCGGCAAGGTTTAAAAGCAGCTTACGATTTCCGTTCGATGAAAGATCGCGAATTGTGTCGCGAAATACACTCGATCCTTCTCCCAACGTAATCCGTCCCGACGCATCGATTACCGTCACATCGCCGACCTGGCGGGTTGTCAATTTTGCACTCACGCTGTGAACCTCCTGCTAGTGTTTAACTCTACTCGTTGCGGTGAAAGATCAAGCGTACTTCAGTTCCGAGCGGCGGCGCTTTCCGCATCTCGAACTCGTCAACGAAAGCTTTGATCAACAACAGCCCTCGCCCCGACTGGCGGAGAAGATTCTCCTCAGACAAAGGGTCGGGCAGCTCCGTTTCCTCAAATCCCTCGCCTTCATCAGCGATCTTGACGGACAGCTGTTCAGACGACGAAGACAGGCTGAAGTGCACCTTCTTCTTCAGGTTATATCGATTTCCGTGGACCACCGCGTTGACCATGGCCTCGCGAACCGCCATTCCGATCTTGTGCAGGTCTTCTTCCGCAAAACCCGAGCGTCTGCGCAACATCGAGCGCTAGCGACTCGGCAGCATCAACGCTTTCGAGAGTCGAGTCGAAGACAGTCTCCACACCCCCGGTTGCGCCGCTCTGGTGATCTGCCATAGGTCTTTATCGCAAAGCCTGCAGCGTGGCCAAGTCGAATGTTCACAGTAGAATACTGCTGGCGCAAAAGTCAAGAGTGTAGCGGGGCTCCGTTATAGTCTAAGGAAGTGATTCGCAGCGCTATCGTCCCCGTGGCCGGTTACGGCACACGACTCCTTCCCGCGACCAAGTCACAGCCAAAAGAGATGTTGACCGTGGCTCGCAAGCCGATCGTCCAGTACGTCGCGGAAGAACTCGTCGCCAATGGTCTGTCACAGATCCTGTTCGTGACAAGCCGTAATAAGACGTCTATCGAGAATCACTTCGACAGCGATCCGGAACTCATGCGGATGCTGAAAGAAGCGAACAAGAGCGATCTCCTCGATGGCGAGTTGCAGGCCCAATTCTTCTACACGCGCCAGAGGGTTCAGCGTGGTTTAGGCGATGCGATCCTTTGCGGCGAAAATTTCGCCGGCGAACAACCGTTCGTCGTTGCCTTAGGCGACTCGATCGTAGGGTTGAACGCGAAATCCGGCGCTGTCTCGCGGATGGTCGAACTTTTCGAAACCAAGCATGCCAGCTGTGTCATCGCCGTGGAAGAGGTCCCGGCGGAGGAAACCATGAACTATGGAATCATCCGCGCGGACAATCCGGAAAGCGGATATTATCGAGTGCTGAATCTGGTAGAGAAGCCGAAGCCGGGTTCAGCGCCGAGTAACCTTGCGATTGCCGGACGCTATGTGTTCTCTCCTTTAGTATTTGATCTGATTCGCCGCGTTCACCCTGATCAGCGTGGAGAAATTCAGCTCACCGACGCGATCCAGCATATGTGTGAGGAGGGTAAGCGCGTGCTCGCGGTTAAGCTGCCGGCCAATGAGAAACGCTACGATATCGGCAATTTCCCGAGTTACTTCGAGACCTTCGTCGAGTTCGCGCTAGCCGATCCCATCCATGGACCCGAATTCCGCAGCACGGTCGAGCGACTCCTTCGAAAATCCGAGTAGCAGGTTCGGCCGAGCCGGCGCGGCCGCCTTGGTGGTGGTTTTGGCCGCCGCGCGATTCACACACCTAGATCTCCTCTGGATCGAGGAGGCATACCCAATGGCCGCCGCCGCTGAGG
This sequence comes from Bryobacteraceae bacterium, assembly GCA_963825845.1. Lineage (GTDB taxonomy): Bacteria > Acidobacteriota > Terriglobia > Bryobacterales > Bryobacteraceae > DASQDN01. Next base: position 18,454 of record CAWGVL010000051.1, read on the forward strand.
TCCTGCGCGGCAAGGCTCTTTACCGCGACATCTGGTTCGACAAACCGCCGCTGTATGCCCTCCTTTATACATTGTGGGGAGCGACGCCAGGTTGGCCACTTCGAACGGCCGGCGTACTTTTTGTGTGCCTGAGCTCGTTCATCGCCTGGCGCTGTCTTCGCAAAGAAGCGGGCGAAAGCGCCGGTTTGCTCGCCTCCGTCCTCCTTGCCGTGTATCTGACGTTCGATATTCCTTCGTCCACCATGGCTTTGGCTCCGGATCTCCTTACCGTCCCGCTGCATTTCGCTGCGATTTGCTTAGCGATGAAGCGGCGTGCGTTCGCGTCAGGCATGTGCGCGGGAGTGGCTCTGCTCTTCAACGGGAAGGCTCTGTTCATTGCTCTCGCGTGTCTACTCTGGACACCACGACTCGAGTTTCTGGCTGGTTTTGCACTCCCGAATATCATTGCCGTCCTGGTGTTGTTCATGACGGGAAGTCTTGGAGAGCTATTGGCAGCAAGTCTGGATTTGGGGTGCTCGCTACTCGGCCGACACCTTCATAACAAATCCGGTCCGCGAGGGAGTCGTTCGAACTACCAATTGGCTGGGCTTCCATGCGACGCTCGCGATTGCGGCAGTTATCGCATTGTGGCGGCGTTTTTCATGGCGTATGGCGCTATGGATGTGTGTGTCGTTCATCGCGGTGTGTGCCGGTCTGCGATTCTTCCCGAGATACTATTTTCAGCTTCTCCCCGTGTTTATCATTCTCGGCACGCAGGGGCTCATGTTACTTCGGCCGTAAATGGCGCAGTTGCTGTCCTCTGCCTCGTGCTGATTCCCGTGGCACGGTTCGGCCCGCGATACGCTGCATTAGCCGGCGGCAATCGAACCTGGTCGGATCTTGCATTGATGAATGATAGCCGCGCCGCGGCCGCGATCGTTCGGGAAGTTGCCCGGCCAGGCGACGGGATGCTGGTTTGGGGCTACCGTCCGGATGTATACGTACTCGCACACGTGCCGGCGGCCACGCCGTACCTCGATTCCCAACCTTTGACCGGAGTTCTGGCCGATCGGCACCTGACCACATCGAAGCCTTCCATCACGGACCTTATCCGCGGCAATCTAAACAAGGTTGCAAACGCAAGACCCGCGATCATCGTGGATGGTCTTGGACCGCTGAACCCGGAGCTTTCCGTCACGCAGTTCCCCGATTTGCAGATCGAAAATTACGAGGTTGCCGGCAAGACAAAGCTCTCAACGGTGTACGTGACGAAACGTTGAGCTCTGCCGAGTACTCTACGTTTTAGATCTATGGCGAAGATCCTGGTCACCGGCGGCGCCGGATATATCGGCTCCCACACAGTTCACTTACTTCTCAAGCGCGGCTATGAGGTGACTGTTGTGGATGATTTGTCGCGAGGTCATGCGCACAACGTCGACCCGAGCCGCTTTCACAAACTCAATCTCCTACAAACCGACGAGTTGGCGGACATCCTGGTTCGTGAGCGGTTCGATGCCGTGATCCACTTCGCCGCTTACATTGCCGTCGGCGAGTCGACCCAAAAGCCCGAGTTGTACTTCATGAATAACGTGAGTGGGTCGGTGTCGCTGTTTACGGCGATGCAGCGGGCCGGCGTCAGCAAGCTCGTATTCTCCTCGACAGCCGCCGTTTATGGCACACCTGAGCGTGTGCCAATCCTTGAAGACTTCCCCTATGCGCCCGTGAGTCCGTACGGTGAGTCGAAGGTGATGGTGGAGAAAATCCTGGACTGGATGGATCAGTATCGTAACCTGCGGAGCATCTGTTTGCGGTACTTCAATGCGTGCGGGGCTGAGCCGGGGTCAGGGTTGGGCGAAGAGCATGACCCCGAAACACACCTGATACCGCTTTTGTTCCGAGCCATCGAAAGCGGTAAACCCGTCACCGTGTTCGGCGAGGATTACCCGACTCCGGATGGCACCTGTGTGCGCGACTATATCCATGTGAGCGACCTTGCCGAGGCCCACATCGCTGCGGTGGAATCGCTACTGAAGGGCGGTTCCTCGCTGAAGTTCAATGCGGGTACCGGCAAAGGGAATTCAGTGAGGGAGGTGATGCACGCGGTGGAAGAAGTCGTTGGCCGCAAGATCCCGTTCGTTGTCGGCCCCCGCCGCGAGGGCGATCCGCCCGAACTGGTCGCGAACTCAGACAAGCTTCAGAAAACGCTCGGATGGAAGCCGAAGTATACCGACATCCGCGACATTGTGCGGACTGCCTGGGAGTTTCATCAGGAACACTCCCGGAAGCTTTTGTCCAGACACTGACTATCTCAGCGGTGTTCCTGAAATCGTCACGTTACGGAACAGGGCTGTATTGAAGAAGGATCCAAGGCCGATCCGTCCCGGCCCGAGGCTCAGGTCGACGGCTTCGAAAACGGCGAGCGCTTTTCCGTTGATCGTTACGCCGGCAATTCCTGTCTTCGCGTCGTGCGTCAATTGAACCTTGTACCAGTCGTCCTTCGACGTCAACGCCGGAGGGCCGTTCTCGGTACTGATACGAACACGATCTCCGCCGTACACATGAAACATACCGTTGTGTACCGGCTGTTTCGTCGCCTGATCCACCGAAAGGTGCGCGTAGTTGAAGTGTGATTCGTCTCTATAAGCATAGACGACGATGAAGTGTCCCTCCGGAGCCTTGGCTTCGATACTCACGGTAACGTTTTGCCAGGCGGGGGTCTCGGCGAGCGCGAACTGCTTCGGCCGGCGAGGTTGAGTTTGAGGTCTGGGTACGGCGAGGTGGAGTACAGGAATTTGCCCTTCGTAGACCTTCCAGTCCGAAGCAATCGGGACCGTCCATGTATGACCAAACGCGCGAATGGTTTCGTCCGTCGTCCGCGAGGACGGAAGACAAAGTCAGGCAAAAAAGCGCAACAAACCTCATGCGCTCATCGTAACCCAGTAGACTAAAAAGTTGGGACCGCGACGCCCATCGCGGTCCACGCCACCTTTCGCCTCTTCCGACGTTCACACTGAATCTTATCGAGCGAACGCGCGAACGGCTTTAGAGGTTTTGATGGTATGGGAGTGAATGGGGAAAGAGGCGTTAAATGGAGCGGGAGACGGGATTCGAACCCGCGACATCAACCTTGGCAAGGTTGCACTCTACCAGCTGAGTTACTCCCGCGTGGCGACTCCATCATTCTCTCGCGACACCGCCCCAGTTGTCAATTTCATGCAATCGTCATACCTAAACCACATTCTTCGCAGTTTGTTTTCATAGACCGGGCCTGTTCGTAAGTATTAGAAAACGAATGAGATATAAATGCAAAAAGTACTAGCCATAGCTCGACGGTACTTGTGTGTTAGACTGAGGTTCCGCACGGCCTTCTGAGAGTATTCTGACCGGTTTTCGAATGCCGCCCGCCTTCCCGGATAGCATCCCCCGCCAGGAAGACAGGGGAAGTGTATGTCTCTTTTCCACACTGTGGAAAAGCTTGTGGGAAATTACTGTGTACGTAACCACCGACAAAATAATGAATGCTTGGGATCAGATCAAGCGACGACTTGGCGAGACTATCAGTCCGGATGCTTACCGCAATTGGGTATTGCGAACCAGCCTCCGTTCGGCTGATGGGGACTCGATCGTGATCACCACTCCTGATGAAGCAACGCGTTGGTTTATGGAGTCGGAATACGCCGACTCGGTCCAGGGTGCGATACGGGACCTGAACCTCCCGTATCGCAATATTTCTTACGAGATTGGCGAGGCTGCCGAGATGCAGCCCCGTCCGGAGCCGTCTGCCGACGCACGTCCCTGTTTCCCGGGGCGACGAGCCAGATCAACTTCAAATTCAACTTCGATAACTTCGTAGTGGGCCCGTGCAACCAGTTTGCACACGCCGCGGCGAAAGCTGTGGCTACTATGCCGGCCCGGTCCTACAATCCGCTATTCATCTACGGCGGTGTGGGGATGGGTAAGACTCACCTGATGCATGCCATCGGCAAGTCGCTGGTTGAGAACTTTGCCGGAATGCGAATCGTGTATACAACGAGCGAGCGGTTCATGAATCAGATGATCAACTGCATCAAGCTCGATCGCATGCCTCAGTTCCATCAGTATTTCCGATCGGCGGATGTCCTGCTGATCGACGACATCCAGATCATTGGCGGCAAAGAGCGAACTCAGGAAGAGTTCTTCTACACGTTCAACGAGCTTTACGAGCACCAGAAGCAGATCGTCATCTCTAGCGATACGCCGCCTAAGAACACTCCTGGGCTCGTGGAACGCCTTCGCTCGCGGTTTGAGTGGGGCTTGATGGTCGACGTTCAGCCACCGGACCTTGAAACCAAGATGGCCATCCTGGACAAGAAAGCCGAGCAGGATGGAATCGGGCTGCCCGAAGATGTGCGCGATCTTCATCGCGACCAAAACCAAGTCAAATGTACGGGAGTTGGAAGGCGCCCTTATCAAACTGGTGGCCTATTCGTCGGTTACCGGCAGCCCCATAACGCTGCCCATGGCTCAGCAAGTTCTGAAGCATATCGTAGGCACTCAGGAACGCAAAGTAACCATTGATCTGATAATCAAGGCAGTAGCCGACCGCTTCTCTTTGCAGCCCAACCAGCTCAAGCAGAAGTCGAACTCCCGGCAGATCGCCTATCCCAGACAGATCGCGATGTACCTCGCAAAAGAGCTGACCCATTCATCCTTACCGGAGATTGGCCGCCAGTTCGGCGGGAAGCATCACACCACTGTTCTCCACTCGATCACCAAGATCGAGCTACTCCGCCACACTGATGCGGATTTGAACAGGATGATTCACAGCCTAATCGACTCTTTTAATTAGACTTATTTGGTTTTCCACAGCACACGCCCACTTCGGGGTGTGCGTCTGTGGAAGCGGTTGCCGGACCTCGGTTCTCCCAAACCGGAGCACTCGGGTTTCAACAGGGTGACGTGAGCGAGAAGCCGCTGTTTTTTGTATAATTTAGAGAGATACTAACATTTCCACAAGCCTTACCAATACGGTTCTATATAGGTTTGAAGAAATACACCGCTTCTGAGAATAGCGAGGCGGCCAATCGACGTAGCAGCAAATGAGGAGTACCCGAGCGTGGAGTTTACGGTCAACAAGGCTGAACTGGTTCGAGAACTCAATCTGTCTCAAGGCGTCGTCGAGAAGAAGACGACGATTCCAATTCTGTCCAACGTGCTTTTTGAGACAGACGGCGATCGCATTGTCCTAACGGCAACGGACCTGGAACTCGGGATCCGGTGCAGTTGCCCGGCCAAGGTAGCTCGGCAGGGTGCTGGTACCATCCCAGCGCGCAAGCTGCTCGATTACGTACGCTTGCTGCCGGATGCCGAGATCCAGTTGAAGTTTGGTGACAACCAGTGGGCGAACCTGGTGTGTGGCCGCTCGCGGACGCGAATGGCGGGGATGTCGCGGGAAAGCTTTCCTGAACTGCCGCAGATGCCCGACTTGCTCGCCGAGATTCCGATTTCTACATTGGCGGCCATGGTTCAGAAGACAATCTTTGCCATCTCTGCCGAAGAATCAAGGTTCACGCTGAACGGAGCGCTGCTTCTCCTCAACAGCGACGGGCTCACGATGGTGGCGACGGATGGCCACAGGCTGGCTTTGGTGGAGTCGGAGACGCCTCTTGCCGTCGCTGAGTGCCCCGTACCGGGCTCTGCTGCCCAGGAAGGCGATGCAGGAGCTTGTGAAGCTCTCGAGCGATGCGGGTGAGGGATCGATCCTCCGCTTCTCGGGCGATGAAAATCATCTATTCTTCGAGATCAGTGAACGGCTACTGATCTCGCGGAAGTTGACCGGGAATTTTCCGGATTACGAGCGGGTCCTTCCGAAGGATCAGCCGAACATGGTTACGCTGCGCCGAGACGATTTGCGGTCGGCGATCGAACGAGTGGCTCAGTTTGCCGACGAGCGGTCGCGAGCGATCCGTCTGCAGGTCTTGCCGGGTGAGTTCAAGGTTCATTCGTCTCTGTCGGAAACAGGCGAAAGCGAAGAAACGATTTCTGCCGAGTACTCCGGTCCACAGACCGAGATCGGCTTCAACGCCCAATACATGCTTGATTTTCTTCGCGCTTCCTCAGAGGAGAACGTGTCCTTCCACTTCCGTGACGGCAGAGCGCGGGTGAAATGAGGCCGGCTGGCGGCGACGGGAGCGGCCGGTACCGCTATGTAATTATGCCGATGCGCATCTGATGAAGGGTCGGATCGCGTGTCGTTGTCAGTGTTTGATTCAGGTTATCTATGGCAAGTAAAGATGTGGCAGCAGTGAGTGTTTACGATTCCAGCAGTATCAAAGTGCTAGAGGGACTCGAGGCCGTTAGGCTTCGTCCGGCCATGTATATCGGTTCGACCGGCGTCTCCGGGTTGCATCACCTCGTGTATGAGGTTGTCGACAACTCGGTTGACGAGGCGCTCGCTGGTCATGCGACCCATATTGAAGTAACGATACACATCGACAATTCCATCACCGTCGTGGATGATGGGCGCGGAATTCCTGTAGACATTCATCCCGATGAAGGCATCTCCGCGGCCGAAGTGGTGTTGACGAAACTACATGCCGGCGGCAAGTTTGATTCGAACAGCTACAAGGTCTCGGGTGGATTGCACGGCGTAGGTGTCAGTTGCGTAAACGCACTGTCCGAGTTTTTGCGGCTGGAGATCTGGCGTGACAAGGCAACATGGGAACAGGAGTATGCGCGCGGAGTCCCGAAAAGCCCACTGCAACGGACGGGAAAGGCCGGGAATAAGACCGGCACGAAGATTACGTTCCGCCCCGATTTCACCATCATGGATCCGGGCGCATTCAACTTCGATACGCTATCGCAACGGCTCCGCGAATTGGCGTTCTTGAATAAGGGCCTTAAGATCACGCTGGCCGACGAACGCGAGGATCCCGTCAAGAGCCATGAGTTCCACTACAGCGGCGGTATTGCCGAGTTCATCAAACTTCTGAATCGCGGCAAGAACGTACTGCACGAGAAGCCGATTCATTTTGAAGCCGACCGCGAGATGCCCAATGGCGGCATCCTGAGCATGGAAGTCGCGCTGCAATATAACGACAGCTATTCCGAGACGGTGTTCAGTTTTGCGAACAACATCAACACGGTTGATGGCGGAACGCACATGAGCGGTTTCCGGAGCGCCTTGACTCGCACGATCAATATGGCGGGTCAGGGGGCTGGGCTGTTCAAAGACGTAAAGGAAAACCTTTCAGGCGACGATGTTCGCGAAGGTCTCGCGGCAGTGATTAGCGTGAAGCTTCCCCAGCCTCAGTTCGAAGGACAGACGAAGGGCAAGCTTAATAGCGACATCGCAGGAAAGGTCACGGAGTTCGTCAACGACAAGTTGATGGAGTTCTTCGACAAGAACCCGGCCGTGATGAAACGCATCGTCGGGAAGGCGATCGAGGCGGCGCGTGCGCGCGAAGCGGCTCGTAAGGCCCGCGACCTGACTCGCCGCAAGGGCGCGCTCGACTCGGGAGGATTGCCGGGAAAACTTGCAGATTGCCAGGAGAAAGATCCGGAACGCTGCGAAGTCTACCTGGTTGAGGGTGAATCGGCCGGAGGAACGGCGAAGGGCGGCCGCGACCGGCGGTATCAGGCGATCCTGCCGCTGCGCGGTAAGATTCTGAACGTTGAAAAAGCCCGGTACGACAAGATGCTCGGACACGAAGAAATCCGGGCGATGATTACGGCCATCGGGACTGGCATCGGCAAAGATGATTTCAATGTGGCGAAGCTTCGCTACAACAAGATAATCATCATGACCGACGCCGATGTCGACGGCTCGCATATTCGTACGTTGCTGCTCACGTTCTTCTTCCGGCACATGCAGGAGCTCATCACGCGCGGGCACGTGTTCGTTGCGCAGCCTCCTCTGTATCGGATCAAGAAGGGCAAGAGCGAGAAGTACATCAAAGACGATCGCGAGTTTACCTCTGAGATCTTGCGCCGCGCGATAGAGAACATCTCGGTTGAGTACGGCTCCACTGAGGTAACGAAGCTCGAGAAGGGGGAACTGCGCAGTTTCCTGATGAATCTCGATGAGCTTCAAACCGTCTGGCGCCCGGCCGAGCGCCGTTTGCGCGACAGCCGTGTGGTCGAGGTCTTGACGAACTCGCTGTACAAGCTCGATGCCAAGGCGGACTTCACTGAGAAAGAGAACGTTCAGCCGGTCTTTGATGCTCTGAAGGCGCTGAATCTGCCGGTAGAGATGAAGCGCGACGAAGAGCACTCGACGTGGCAGGTTTGTTATCGCGATGCAACGAATGCCGAGCGTGTGATCGGTACCGAACTCGCCCAGTTGCCCGAGTACAAGAAACTGCGCGCTGTGGCGAAGCTGATCGCTCGTCACAATCAACCTCCGTTCACCGTCGTCAATGATGGCCACCGGGAGGTGCTGACGAATTGGCGTGATCTGTTGAGCTACGTCAAAGCTGAAGGCATGCGCGATGCTCAAGTGCAGCGCTATAAGGGTCTCGGTGAGATGAACGCCGAGCAGCTTTGGGAGACCACGATGAATCCAGAGAAGCGGACTCTCTTGCAGGTTCGCCTCGAGGACCTCGTCGAGTGCGAAGAGATCTTCTCTACCTTGATGGGTGATGACGTGGAGAGCCGCCGGAAGTTCATCGAGGCGAACGCCCTCGATGTTAGGAATCTGGACGTCTAGAAACCGATTCCCATGGGTGAAGGCCCGATTGGACTGGCTATTTACCGAGTCCGATTGGGCCTATCATTTTGATATGAGCTCCGCGACGCACATTCTGACACTAGAGGAGGCGCTCGCGCTTCCGGTAGATCGTATGGAAGAGATCGTCAACGGGGAAGTTCGCAAGATGCCGCCGCCCGAAAAAGGACACTCTCGTCTGATCACGGTACTCGCGCGCTTACTGGCGAAACAGCTGCCGGAGGAGCGTTATGAGGTTGTGACTACCGCATACGGCTTAGGCGTCAGGCGCAAGCCACTGCTTGCCGTTCGCATCCCGGACATAACCGTGTTCGATTCGGATGAGCTAAGCGCCGAGTATCAAGCTTCTGATGGCAAAGGCTATGTCTGGATCGCACCGAAGCTTGTCATTGAATGCCTTTCTCCCAGCAATCGCAAAGGCTCGGTGTATCAACTGCTAGCAGACTATGAATCGGCAGGTGCTGCGGAGGTTTGGCTGATCGAACCGAAAAAGAAAGTGGTGTCGATATACTTCATCAACGATGGGCAGCTACTTCAAGGCGAGACAGTCACCGAAGGTGTGATCAAAACCAGTGCCGGTTCCGCCGAAATTGACGTTGCTCGGTTGTGGCAGGCTTTCGAAACGGGGCGTTAGCCTACACGTACACGCGCTTCACACGCGAACTAATCCCGCACAACACACTATACGAGATAGTCCCTGCTTGCCGCGCGATTTCCTGCGCGTCAATCGTCAGACCGCCATCCGTACCCATGATGGTGACGGGTTGGCCGACATGGACTTCAGGGCAATGCGTTACATCGATGGTCGTCACATCCATCGAGACAGCTCCGAGGATTGGCGCGTATCTACCGGAGACGATAACTCGGCCACGATTCGAAAGGCGGTGCGGTATTCCGTCTGCATAGCCTACGGCAAGTACCGCGATGCGCATTGGCGCCGCGGCAGAGAAGATGCCTCCGTATCCTACTCGCGCGCCCTGCGGGATTTCCTTGACTGTGAGGACAGCGGCCTTCCAGCACATGGGCGGCTTTACGTTCAAGCGGCTCGATGGCCCGCCGCCTCGAGGGGGTGAGACATACCCGTAAATCGCATGGCCTGGCCGGACCATGTTTCCCCATGCTCTCGGGGCTCGATACGCAATCCCGCCAGTGCTCGACAGATGCACGAATTGTGCAACCACTCCCTCCTGCCGCAGCGCTTCCACGATATCCAGGAAGCACCTGGTTTGTTCGTCCGTCTGGGATGTCGTGAAGTCTGAAACGGAGGCGAAATGAGTCATCAGCCCTTCGAGTTTGGTAAACGGATTTCGATTCACCTCTTCCGCAATCTCATGGGCCGAAGCTCGAGTACCGAGACGGCACATCCCCGTGTCGAGTTTGAGATGAAAGGCAATCGGTGAGCCCTTCTGCTCACCGAGCGCATTCAGTTCCGCGATGTCCTCAATCGCGTGAAGCACCGGAGTTAAACCGTGCTCGATCAGCGCAACACGGCCCACCGGCAGGAAGTCGGCCATAACGAGGATGCGCGCATCGATACCGGCAAGGCGAAGCGCTACCCCTTCTTCGATGTTGCTCACGGCAAGCCACTTGGCGCCATTGTCGACGAGCACGCGCGATACTTCGACCGCTCCGTGCCGGTATGCGTCCGCTTTCACGACCGGCATGACCGTGATCGATTCACCGACCGACTTTGTTATCGCGCGGTAGTTGTTTGCGATCTGTGATCGCGAGATTTCGACCCACGAGCGGAAAGGCGAAGTCGCCATAGGTTCATTATCAGAGCAGAGAAGAGAGAAGGCTCTCGTACGCTATGGTGACGGCATCCCAACTGTACTTTTGTTCAACTCTTTGCTCGGCTGCTGCTCGAAAGGCCTCGCGATCTTCTTCGCTGCAGGTGAGCACGTGCTCGAGCTTTTGCGCGAGATTCGCGTGTGTGAAGGCAATGGCGACCTCACCCGCGACTTCACGATTTTCCGGCGTGTCCAGATACAACGTCAATGCTCTGCGACCCATCGCCTCGATCAGCGCCGGGTGCGTGCCGCCTACTTCTGTCGCATGGATGTAGGCGAAGCAGTGGGACTGTAGCTCCTTGTATCCTTCCCCGTAGATACCGCCCGGGATGACGACACGTGGATCTTTTGTGTCGCGTACGCGCGCTATGTACTGATCTGCATAGGGCGCGTCTCCGATGATCGCGAGTTTCTTCGTGGTCTGAAGGCGCTCGAAGCCCTCGCGGACGAGCAGGGCGTTGTTCTCCGGTTCGAGACGGCTCACGTAAAGGAAATATTCACCCGGTTCCAAGCCTAATCGTTGAAGCGCTCCTGTGGAACGGACCTTTCCTATCTCAGCACCGTAAGGAATGAAGGTGCTTTCGGCCCCATAGTTCTGCCGGTAATAGAAACGAATCTTCTCCGCGTCGGAGACGATTTGGGTCGGCATCCATGTCGAAAGCCATTCTGATGCGTGATACCAACTCCGAGCAATCCAGTTCCACTTCTTCCGCTTCCGTTCCAAGCCATCGACATTCAGCAGTACGGGAATGCCGGTAATCCGAGGCGCCCACGTGAAGATCGCATTGGCCGCGTTGCAGTACAGTGCGACCTCGTGGCGATGAACGAGCAAGTGAAGCGTAGCGAGAAGGGTGTGTACTGTCGTCTCGAAATACTTATGGCGGATTGTAGGCAGGTACTGGAGATCGACGCCGAGGTAAGTGCGTTCGCGGTGACGTCTCCGGCAATAGACGGTGACCTGATGGCCACGGGCTACGAGTCGACGGGATAGTTCCTCTGCGAAAGTCTCAAAGCCGCCGTAGGCCGCAGGGATGCCGCGCGTGCCCAGCAGGGCAATCTTCATGACAGACTGATCATACGGAAACTACCGCCGAACAGCTTTCTGTGCCGCGGCGCCTCGTGCGGGCGTGTTCGAAGAGGGACTCTTGGGGGCAGGTTTCGAAACGGGTTCGTAGGAGAACCAACTCGCCAGGTATTCGTCAGTGACACGTCGGCGCTTCATGATCTCGGAACGCTTCTCGAGCACGCGGGGCCAGTTACGGGCCACATACCAGAAACCTTTGAGCGATGAGAACTCTCTCGTGAGGCAGCATCCGACCACAAGGAGATCGCGCGCGGTAATGGAAGCCCAATTCCTCCGATACAGATCCGGGGTTATGTTCTTCAGCCGCATGAGGAAGCGGTTCTTTACGGAATGCATGTTGATGACCGACGGCAGAGCGCGCCGATTGCCGGGCAATACATTCCTCACATGGTAAGCAAGAGCGTTCGGTGTGTACATGCAGCGCCAGCCAAACAACTGCGCGCGCCATGCGACATCCGCATCTTCCCTGTATACAAAGAAGTCGGAGTCGAAGAACTCAGAGTTTATTGACACATCGACGATCATCTCTTTACGGTACAAGGCAGCCGCTGCGGTCGCGCCGAAGACGTATTCGTTGTGCCGGTAATCGCCGCTGTCGACCTGCTGACTGCCGCGGTCGAGATGCCTCATCATGGGCGTGAAGTAGATCCCGGTAGAATCGACGAGCGGCTGATCCGGCAACTCCATCGTCGCTTTGATGGTGAGCAGCTTGCCGCAAACCGTTCCGATGCCTGGCTCCAACTGCCCGGCCTCGATGAGGGCCGCGATGAAGTTCGGCAGAAGGAGAACGTCGGGATTCAGGGTAAGGATCCATGATCCCTTCGCGAGATCGATCGCCTGGTTCTGTGCGGCCGCAAAGCCCAGATTGTCGGAGTTGTAAACGATGCGGCAGGATCCTTCGAACTGCTCGAGAATGTCTACAGTTCCGTCCGTGGATGCATTGTCAATGACAATGATCTCTTTCCTGTCGTACTTCTGCTCCAGGACGGATTCAAGGCATCGTTTGATGAAGCGGCCACTGTTGTACGTCACGATGGTGACGGATACGTAGTCGTTATGGGGCATGCGGTCTTTATCTGGACTGCTTCGACTGCTCGAACTGCTCCTTCACCGGCCGACTCTTTCCCGGGATACCGCTCCCGCGTTCACCCTTACGCAGGCACTGCCCGGCTAGCCGAACAACTTTACTATAAACGGACACCGGTTCCGCGATACCGAACTGCAGCATCCCGGCAATCGCTCGCGGGAAGCACGCCAGTATAACGGACAACCCAACGACACAGCGAGGGCCCGCCGACATGTGCTTCGATGCGTACCTTAGCAGACTACCATACCAGAATAGCTGACGAGGCCCCCAAGGCAACTTCGAAGCTGAGTGCCCCCCCTCATGACGGGCAGTGCATTCAGGGAAGAAAACGATTGCCAGCCCCGCATCGTGGAGCCGCTTACAAAAATCTACGTCCTCAAACCAGATAGGAAAGAAGCTCTCGTCGAAACCACCCAGCGCCGCCCATGCGCTTCGACGAACCATCAGGAACGCTGCCGCGGGTTGCTCTACGCGACCAGGGCGATCAGGCGCAGCGGTCCTGTACCGGCGATTGACGGGATTACCCGGCCATAGCCGATTCAGGCCCAGTACCTCGAATGCCAGCGCCGCAGATGAAGGTAAAGACCGAACGTTAAAGCCCTGCTGTTCCTTGCCGTCTAATCCGACGAGCCGGCCGCTCGCCGCTCCGACATCCTCGGATAGAACCGCACGTTCGAGTTCGGCAACGCCGGTCACCGGAGCGCAATCGGGGTTCAGGACCAGGATTGCCGGTTCATTCTCCAGGGCAGCGAATCCCTGGTTAACGGCGCCGGCAAATCCGCGATTTGTCTTGTTTGCAATCAGTTTGACGCCCGACCGGCGCCGGATATGATCAACTGTGCCGTCCGAAGATGCGTTGTCGACAACAACGATCGACGCCGAGGGCACGCGCGAACACGCATCCAGGCATCCATCGATCACATCCGCCGAGTTGTATGCAACCACGACGATACCCGGCATCCTTAACTCGTACCACGGCGAGAAGTGCAGGCGAAGTACAGCTTCCAGTACAAATCGAAGCCAGTAGCCGATTGCACCTCTCGGATGGTGCACTCGCTAGCCCTTAGGACTTCACTGATGTGGGGATGACCGCCCCTCCGATACGAGCGGAACAGGCGAACTCCCTCCAGTTTGCCTGCGACCCACGCGATCGTTGCTCCGCGTCGAACCGCGATCATTCCCCACAGTAGCTGAGCGATTGCAATCGACCAGCCGAATCTTCGTAAGCACTCGCGGTCATAATGCCGGGCGACCAGAAGTACCTGATTTCTCGCGATATTCCTTACGGTACGGGGATGCCAGTGGCCGAGGGTGGCGCTGCCGTGGTGCTTACAGATAGCACGGGGTTCATACCAGCCGGTGTATCCATACGACGCACAGCGAAGTCCAAAATCCACATCTTCGAGGTATGACTCGAAGGCCTCATCCAATCCCCCGAGCTGTTCGAAGACCGATTTGCGAATTATTAAGGCGGTGAATGGCGCGATCTGGATCCGCCTCGGAGGAGTTCCAAAACGGTCCGTCAGGACGACCTGCGCCACATCGAAGCGCCGTACCTCCGCGGCTGATCGCATCATACGTCCCGTCGACCATGCCGGGACTGGATGCGGCCACACTCTTCCCCGTCGCGAATGCAACGGTGCCATCTGCAAAGTGTTCGCTCAGTCTTTCCAACCAAGCTGGGTCGAGTTCCACATCGTTGTTGAGAATGGCTACCGTGTCCGCGTCGGCCGCGGCGACACCCGCGTTCACGGCGGCGGCAAAACCACGATTTATTTGGAAGCGTATTACCTCGGCCGCGAATTCCTCGCAAACGACGAGTGAGTCGTCGGTCGAGCCGTTGTCCACAATCAGAATGCTGTCGAAGGGACGACGTTGGACGCGCATAGTTGGAAGCAGCTTTCGGAGAAGGCGGGAGCCGTTCCAGTTCGGAATGACGGCAGCGACTCGCATCAAGTGAACCGCTTCTTAACCAGAAACCAAAGATTCTGAAACCCGTCACGCCATGGATTCAGTTTGATTTCGCCAAGCCGTGAGGAGTACTGAATCGAGATCTCGGCGAACCGGATGCTCCGTGACTTCAGCGCCTCGATCTTGATCTCTTCGGAGAACGCCATACCATCCGAAACCAGGTTCATTTCCTCAAGGATCGAACGCCGAAACACCCACATGCCGGACTGTGAGTCACGTACCCATCGGAAATACAACACCGACATGGCGAGTGAAAGCATAAGGTTCCCGAATTTGTGTTTGAAACTCATCGCCTTCCGGTCGCGCACAGGGAACCGAGACGCATTAAGGAAATCGACCTCGAGGTGCAGGAAGGCTTCCAATAAGTAAGCAAGCGCATCGGCAGGATAGCTATGATCGCCATCGAGCGTTATGATGATCGACCCGGTTGCACTGGCGAATCCCCGTTTGTAGGCGCGCCCATATCCGCGAACGTCTTCGCGGATGACCTCCGCTCCGAGCGATTTCGCCACTTCGGAGGTTCGGTCGGTAGAGCCGTTGTCGACAACGATTCTCTGGTCCACGAACTCGGGAAGACGGCGAAGAACCTTCTCGATACCCTGCTCCTCGTTGAGGCATGGAATGATGACAGTGATCGTTTGATCTTTGTACATGAAGGAGCAGAGTGCAGGATTAGCTCTATTCTATAAGCAGGGTTCGTCCAAATCCGACGAACGCGCGTCTTGAAACATATATGGCATTACGTCGATTTATGCTCATGGCCGTTTCGGTGTGCGGATTGGCCGCTGCTGCGGTGAATCCAGCGCTCCCCGAGGTGAAGCGAGTTTACCTCTTACCCATGAGCAACGGCCTGGATCAATATCTTGCGAACAGGCTGACCAAGATCGGCCGCTTCGAGGTGGTTACAAATCCTGATCAGGCGGACGCCGTATTTACAGATCGTATCGGAACCGCTTTCGAAGAAAAGTGGAAGGAACTGTATCCACCACCGCCTCCTCCTCCGAAGCCGGTCGATGCGAACGCCACCAAAGACAAGGAAAAAGATAAAGGTAACCAGGAGACTGCGGAGCCGCTTGAGACCACGGCAGCTCCGGCCGTACGCATCAGCTCCTTTACCAGGGGTAGAGGGAACGTCTTCCTGGTGTCGCGAAAGACCGGCGCAGTAATTTGGTCTCATTACGCCGTGCCCAGGGACTCTCGCTCGCAGAGCGTGGATGACGCTGCGGACCAAATTGTGGATCGGCTGCACAACGATCTCAAGCCGCCGAAGAAGTAGTTCTCCGCTTCGCCTCGACAGCCAGCCTATAACTTTGCTCCAGATCGTACGTAATTTTGCGCATGTCACGCGTCGCGATCACGTTTTCGCGTGCCCGCTGCGCGAGAGCTGAAGCTTCACGTTGATCGCTGAGCAGCCGTATCACCTTCTGCGCAAACTCCTTCGGATCATCTGCCAACTCGCAGATCTCTCCATCGTTCGCGGCGAGTCCTTCGGCGCCGATACGGGTCGAGACCACCGGGATGCCGCTCGCGAAGGCTTCGAGCAATTTCACGCGCACGCCCGATCCGGATAGGATCGGGCAAACAAAAAGGGCGTATCTTCTCAGGGGCTCCATCACGTCGTCCACGAAGCCTACGAGTTCGATCGCATCCGAGTTGCCTGGCAACGAGTGTCTCGGAGGGGGATCGGACCCGATGACTACCAAACGCGCGTTGGGTCGCTGTTCCAGGACTCGTGACAAAACATAGCGCGTGAACCATTCCAAACCTTCCTGGTTCGGAAGGTGGCGGAAGCTTCCGAGGAACAGCATGGTGTCAGGTTCGCGTTCCTGGGTCGAATATGGATAGCGCGCTGTGTCGATGCCGGCGCGAAGCTGGTCATCGACCTTGCCCTCCAATTGCGGCAGGTATGAAAGCAAATGATGATGATTTTCTGCGCTGCAGACCTGAACGCGATCGACAGTCGGGAGCAATCGAAGCTCATATCGTAATGCACGAAGGTATTCAAAGGTCGCGCTCAAGCGCCGCGTCATCGCTTTCATGCCCGGCAGCTGGCGCGCAATCGACTGGAAGTAGATATCGTGCTCGAACAGGATGCTCGGAATTTGGCGGAACTGACCCGCATACTGGCCCATCGGCAGATACTCGAGCTGAAGTACGTCGATGTCCTTTAGCAGAATCTGACGATGAATCAGCCATTCGAGATCGCCATTGCCGAACTCCGCCACGGCATGGGGATGAACTGATCCGAATGAATGCGCACGTCCCGTCATGCGAACGATAAACTCGGCCGATGCGCAGTGCGCGGCGAGTTCGTCATGCGGAGCCCGTTGATTGTCAAAATCGAGGAGCACTATCAGATGGAGGTCCGTCAGTTGTGCGAGCTCGGTCGCCGTTTGATACATGAACACTCCGCCGCCGTGAGTCGGAGGGCAGATCGGGTACGGCGAGACGAAGAGAACGGACAGCTTCCCCGGGCGAACAGGAAGCCGTGTGAACCGGTCGCGGAAGTAGCCGCCGAGCGGGCGGCGGAATGCTTCCGTGTCCGTGATGGCTGCAAGCTGCCTGGCTCGCCATCTCGCACGAACGGCCCCAGGCAGTTGTAAGAGTGCTCGCCAAAGTCCTGCAAGATTTGTGCGCTCCGGCGAATCGCCCATGATGCTGCTGACCACAGCGTCTCCCCATGACGCTCCAAAATGGCTCACTAGCTTTCGCCATTCGTGTACATTCTTCCAGCAAAACAGAACAAAGTTCTTCTTCAGGATGGACGCGATGTAATGCTGGGAAAACTTCTTGCCTATGGTTCCGCGATGTTCGTGAAATACGACGCTCTTCGGCTGATATAGAACCTTCCATCCACGCTTCCAGGCAAGGTAACCGACGTCGGTATCTTCCAGGTAGAACGGATGCAGAAGGGTGTCGAACCCGCCGAGTTCTAAGAACTTCCGACGATCGAATGCACAAGATCCGCCGCCTCCATAGAAACATGGATATGGCTGTGTCAGGGTGTCATCAATGCGGTGCCGGACACGAAGGCGGCCGCCCTGCCACCACGCCTGCGTGAGTCCCGTCTCTTCCCGCAGCTTCGCAGGGTCGCTGAAGAAGATCTGGCATGAAACCGCAAAGACGAGCTCGTCAGTGAAGCCATCGAGCAAGGGTTGAAGGAAGCCTCGCTCGACGCGCATATCGCTATTTAGAAGGACAACGATGTCATTCTTCGCGGCGCGGAAGCCTGCGTTCGAACCTCCACCGAAGCCCAAGTTCGTGGGCAGCTCTAATACGCGCACATCAGGGAAATGCGTCTTTATGAATTCTGCGCTGCCGTCGGTTGAGGCGTTGTCGACAACGATTACCTCATTGCCGGGATGAAGCGACATCGCCTCAACCACGGACGGAAGATACTTCTCTAGGAGGTCGCGTCCGTTCCAGTTCGGAATGACTACCGAAGCGCTCAGTGTGCTGGGGCGGATAGCAGGAAGAAGGCGCTTACGTCCAGCGATGGACCAGAACGCATCGGCAAGCGCGATAGCCGCCATCGGGATCAAGATTAGCAGCGGCGAAAGGATTATGAGAGGGAGATAAAGGAGGAAGCCCAGAACCCTGCGCATCAACCTCCGAGCTCCGGTCCCAAGTTAAAAGCTCTTCCCAGTTTCATCCAACGTGAGGCGCGCGCCATCGCAACCTGTGTCTGGGCCCGTTCCAGGTCACTCTGAAGCGACAGCGCCCAGTTCGTGCGCTCGATGACCGTTGCTTCGGCGGTATCGAGAAGACCCGTAAGTTCAGCGGCTCGTCGCTCCAGGTCTTGTGCCCATGCTGTTCGAGTCTGGAGCTCCCTTTCGAGTTCATCGACGCGCGCCTGGTATTCGGACGCGACCTGAGCACCCTCGCGATGCTGCGTCTGCAATTCCTCTTGAAGCTGCAAGATGCGGGCGCCGTTCTCAGTTACTTTGTGGTTTAACTCCCGCGCCCATTCATTGCTCGCGCGCAACTCGCGCGTCTGAACATCGTGAAGTTCCACGAGCGAAGCGTGCTCATTTCGCGCTTTGTCGAGCCACTCATTTTTCGTGTTTAGTTCGCCTTCAAGACGCCGTATATGCGTTTCGCGTTCTCGGAGCAAGTTGGCAGCCTCCGGGACATAGACGAACGATGGAACATCGATAGGCGTATCGGAACAGACCGCGATGTAGAAGCTGGCGTCGGCGGGTTTGCTGGCCCCGTCGATGCGAACTTCGGCGGCGTTCGAGTGGATCGATTCGAAGGATATGCACTCGCCGTGGTTCTGAAGGACTATGACAGCGTGCGCGAAAACCGTTCGCAGCGCGGCCGTGAACTCATCGAACTCGAATTCGTGTTCGTGGTACGGATTCGGACCAGACTGTTCTCGTGATTCTGCGTATACGGCTTTGTTAGGTGTCGATACGACGAAGACACCGGAGTCCTTCAGAACACGGCGCGCCTCAGAGATCAATTTAGGCCATTCCTGAAGATGTTCGATTACTTCGAACGCGAGGACCGTATCGAAGGATCTGTCATCGAACGGGATCCGGGTACAAGATGCGCAGACCCATTGGGGCAGGCTCCCAACGTACTGCTTCCTGGCATACGCAAGAGCGTCGTGAGCCTGGTCGATGCCCGTTACGCTAAGGGCATTGGCTGCTATCGCGTGAGCGCCATATCCGGTACCGCATCCGGCATCGAGGACTCGCGCTGCTTTGCAATAACGGGCGGCAAATGCGTATCGTGCGAAATGTTCGTTCCACAGGTCGACATCGACGTGCCCGGGCACGACGCGCTCGCCTGTAAACTCGATGCTCATGCGAAGGAGGCCTTGGAGTCCTGAAGTTTGGCGTTGACTTCAACGCGGCAAGGGAGGTGAAGGTAGCCGTACACTTGGCCATCGCCATGTCCCATCTGTAGAGTGATCGCGTTATCGATCCAATCACACATCGTATACGAGTGAAGCGTGCCATCCGCAATGGCGGGTGAGAAGGAGAAAGCGGCGGGATAGAGTTCGGGAAGATCGAGGTGGAAATCGACGGTGACGTGATCGCCCGCGCGCATCGGCGGCAGATTGATATCCTTCTCGCGTCGTATTCGTCCCTGCAAAATCCATCCCGAGATGATTCCGCAGCATGAAGCCAACGTTGGGCAGCGCGAGATCGCCATTCGCTTGTGCGGAAATTCGGACAATGATGCGGGTCTCCGGCGTCGAAGGAAAGGAGTTCGCGGCCAAACTCGTCATAAACAGCGATGCCGGTAATCACTCGCTCGTGCCGTCGCCATGCCGGTGATCGATGTTCGGAATACGTTCGACGTAATTCCGGCGGTCGCTATCGAGGGCGTGGTTGGTAAGAGGACCCTGTGAGGTGAACCGAGGTAGGCGGAATCCTTTTCCGCCATGGCGGCGAGATACTTCGCCACCACCTATCGGTCGGGCCAAGGTCACGGATCGTGCCCGCGATCCAGCCAGAGGCAGCGGTCTCCGATGGCCTTCACGTCTCCCATACTGTGGGATACAAATAGGATGGTTACACCCGAAGATCGGAGTTCGTGGACTTTACGCATGCATCGTTGACGGAAGTAGATGTCACCAACTGCGAGTGCTTCGTCGACCAGTAGGATCTCCGGATCCACGTGGATAGCGACCGCAAAGGCCAGGCGCACCGTCATGCCGCTGGAGTAGGTCTTTACCGGCTGATCAATGAAGTCGCCGATTTCGGCAAACGCGGCGATGTCGGGATAGCGGCGCTCGATCTCTTTCCGGCTGAGCCCGAGAATGGACGCGTTCAGATAGACATTTTCGCGTCCTGTGAATTCGGGATTGAATCCGGAGCCGAGTTCGAGCAGGGCGGCGACCCGGCCGAGTACAGTCGCCTCGCCTGACGAGGGCGCATAATGCCGGCAACGATCTGAAGGAGCGTGCTTTTGCCCGATCCGTTCTCCCCAATAACACAAAACGTCTCGCCGCGTTCGACTGTGAAAGGTGACTTCGCGAAGGGCCCAGAAGTCTTCGTGAAACGAGTAGCGATTAAAGGTCGCGAGTTCTTTGAGCGGTCTTTCGGATCGAGGTAGACAGGATAGCTCTTGGATACCTGCCGGAAGTCAATGATGCTCACGGCCGGTAACAGCCTTAGAATCTGATGGAGAACCACTATATAGAAGGGTAAGAAACATGCGACGAAAGTGTCAAACTCGGAGGCCAAGGCGACCGCCGACCCGGTAGGTTCCATGGTCATTTGTCGTTACCGTGCTGAGCCTGCTCCAAACTCTAACGGTGACATGACCATCTTCCCAGAGCGTGCCGGTAGTCGCCTCTATAGCGCGGGTTCGAATTCGGCCTCCTCGCGTCGTGGGGTCTCCCTATCGGAGGGTAGGGAGTAGAAGTGGTAGTACTCGTAAAGCCCACTTCCTACGACCACTATGAATCCGATTTAATCTCCTGTCAACCAGACTTGTATTACGGTATAGCTAGTTTGACAGTGACATGTCGAGGTTATTATGCTAGGTCTAGCGCCGGTGTAGCTCAGGTGGTTAGAGCGACGGTCTCATAATCCGTAGGTCGCTGGTTCAACTCCAGCCGCCGGCACCACTCCTCATTTTTCGTCGCGACGATCAGATTGTAGATACGGTCGAGATCGTCGATTGCTGAAATACTCGATCTCAATCTTGCCGCGATTGCCGGTCTGGGCGCACGATTCGGACGCGCGTTCCGAGTGTAGCTTCCAGTTCGCGCGTTGCCGCGGCTACATTCGGGTCAGAGGTCGGGTTCTTGACGTCTGAGCGGGTGCCGGCTCGCGCTTCGGGGTCAGCGCCTGGATCAGTCTCTCGACTTGGCGAACGGATAAGTCCCTCGGCTGCGGCCCGTTGGGCCAGATCTTTCTGAAGATCTTCAGTCGGCAGAGCCCAAGGATCGCGCGGGCATGTCCCATGCTAAGGCGATGCTCGGCCACCAGAAGCTGGATCTCCTCGGGAAGCCGCAGCAGCCGAATGAGGTTGGTTACCGTGGCGCGATCTTTTCCAGTCCGTTGGCCGATATCTTCGTGACTCAAGCTGTGTTCGCGGGCGAGGCGGTCAAGCGCATGGGCGACTTCAATCGGGTTCAAGTCTTCGCGCTGAATATTCTCAATGAGGGCGACTTCCAGCAGGCGCTCATTTGCAAAATCCTGTACGACTACCGGAACTTCCGTGAGACCGGCCAAGCGGGCGGCTCGCCAGCGGCGTCTCGCCGGCGACGAACTGGTACGATTCATTTCCCTTCGAACCATGAGCGGCTGGATAATGCCGTTCGCTTTATCGATTGGGCCAGTTCATTGAGTCGTTCGATTAATAAAGACTGTTCGGGGTTGGACCGGATTGGGCTCGATCGAATCGATGGGAAGCTTCTGAATTGCGGGCGTTGGCTGCTGGGGTCCGGCCGGCTGCTTCTCCACACGCCCGGAGGCGTTTGTTGCCGCCCTGGCAACAGAGCGGACAAACCCTTACCGAGCGCTTTGCGTTGATCGGGACCTTTGGTCATTTTCCAGGATCTCTTTTGCGAGTTTGATATAGCTTTCGGCGCCTTTGGACCGGACGTCATAAAGGAGGATCGGCTTACCGTGGCTCGGGGCCTCGGCCAGTCGGACACTGCGTGGAATCACGGTTTTGAAGACTTCGTCTTCGAAGAACTCTCCCAAATCAGCAGCAACCTGTTTTGTAAGGTTGGTTCGGTCATCGTACATAGTCAGGAGAATGCCTTCAACAGCCAAGTTGTGCTGAAAGGATTCTTTTATGCCGTCTATGGTATCCATGAGTTGCGAGATGCCCTCTAGTGCGAAGAATTCGCACTGAATGGGGATCAGGACGGCATCAGACGCTACGAGAGCGTTGAGTGTCAGCAGGTCAAGGGCGGGCGGACAATCCAGGATGATGAAATCGTAGTCATTCCGAATCCTGTCCAGTTTAAACTTCAAGCGGCTCTCACGGTCTGGCAAGATCAACGAGCTCAAGGTTCGCTGCTACGAGATTTCTATTGGACGGTACCAAATCCAATCCGTCGAACTCAGTCTTAACAATGATGTCCGACAGTGCCGTATCACTGAAGAGGGCGTTATAGGTAGTTAGTTGCTCGGCCGTTTTCGCGACGCCTACCCCGGTCGTCGCATTTCCCTGTGGGTCGCAGTCGATCAGGAGAATCCGGAGGTCGTTGGCAGCTAAAGAGGCTGCAAGGTTGATGGCAGTCGTGGTTTTACCGACGCCACCCTTTTGGTTGGCAATGGCGATAGCTTTGGCCATATGGCGGGAAGTTCAATTGTAGCGCGGATAGAAGCTTCAATGTTCCACGTGGAACGGCATCGACTTCTGGAACTGCTCCCAGGCGCGCCGACGTTCCACGTGGAACAAGGATTTGGCTTTGTTTTGTAAATGACGGCTATGCCGGACGTTGTGAAAGTCGCAGATACGTTTCCAATACTGCGACGGCGGCGGGTGTAACTCCGGGAATCCGCCCGGCTTGGCCCAATGTAGCTGGGCGAACCCGATCGAGTTTCTCCTGGATCTCCCGCGAGATCCCAGGAATTCCTGAATAGGCGAACTCCTCTGGGATCGTTCTGCCGTCGGCTTCCTTTAGGCGTGCAATGTGGCGATCCTGCTGCTTGATATACCCGTTGTACTTCGCCTCGGTTTCGAGCGTGGTAAGTACGCCAGGCACAGGCGTTTCGTCCAGCATGGACGTTACCCAGTCCTTCAAGGAATCGAGCGCGCTTCCAGGCCTTCTCAACCACTGTGCGACCGTCGGCCGCTCCGGATCCAAGAGCGTTGGCACCCGATCCCGCTCGATCGCAGCACTTAGCACGCTACGCTGCGCCCGCTTCTTCAAAAACGAAGACCAACGATCGTCCTGCACGAGCCCAACTTGCCGGCCAACGTTGGTCAGTCGTTCGTCCGCATTGTCAATTCGCAGGTGCAGACGAAACTCTGCTCGGGACGTGAACATGCGGTACGGCTCATCGGCACCCTTGCTGATCAAATCGTCGATGAGGATTCCGACATAGCCATCTGTGCGCGGAATGGTGACTCGGGTCGCACCCGCCGACGAATCGGGCGGCATTGATCCCGGCCACCAAGCCCTGACACGCCGCCTCTTCGTAGCCAGACGTGCCGTTAATCTGCCCAGCAAGGAATAGCCCCGGAATCGTCTTCACTTGGAGGGAATGGTGCAGTTCCCGAGGATCGATGGCATCATATTCGATCGCATAGCCGGGACGAATCATCTCCGCACCCTCAAGACCTTCGACAGAGGCAAGCATAGCCTCCTGTACGTCGACAGGCATGCTCGTGGACATACCATTGACATACACTTCGTACGTATCCAGGCCCTCCGGCTCCAGAAATAGCTGATGTCGGACCTTGTCCGGGAATTTTACGAACTTGTCTTCGATCGAAGGGCAGTAGCGCGGTCCGATGCCTTCGATCTGGCCGCTGTAGAGAGGAGATCGTGACGAAACTATCCTGCACGACCTGCCTCGTGCGATCGCTGGTATACGCAATATGGCAGTGGATCTGAGGACGATCGATACTCTGGGTCATAAACGAAAAAGGAGTCGGAATCGGATCTCCTGCCTGTGCCTCGAAACGATCCCATTGGATCGTACGACCATCCAGGCGGGGCGGAGTTCCGGTTTTCAGGCGCGTCCAGCGCAGACCGAGTGTCCGAAGCTGATCGCCAAGCAACTGAGAAGGTGCTTCACCGTTGCGTCCGCAGCTATACGTGGTATCTCCAACGTGTGCCAAGCCGTTCAGGAAAGTGCCCGTCGTCACAACAACCGCAGATGCCGCAAGCGACCGGCCGTCGCGGAGCAACACCCCGCGTACTCTGGACTCGATACCGTCCTGTAGCCAAAGAGAGGCTACTTCGGCCTGCAGAATACGGAGATTAGGCTCCTTCTCAAGCAATTCCCGCATTTCGGCCGGTATTGCTTCTTATCGCACTGTGCCCGGGGTGACCATACGGCTGGCCCCCGGCTCGTGTTTAGTAACCGAAACTGTATCCCGACGGCATCTGTAAGCTCTCCCATGATTCCGCCGAGGGCATCGATCTCACGAACAAGGTGACCTTTCGCGATACCTCCCACGGCAGGATTGCACGACATCTGCGCAATCAGGTCGATATTCATCGTGATCATTGCGGTACGCAGTCCCATCCGGGAACATGCGCGCGCGGCCTCGCAGCCGGCGTGACCTGCGCCGACTACAATGACGTCATATTGAGATTGCATTCTATTGATGGGCTGAGTATTGCTGCTGCGGAGGATTTAACTTGATAACAATCGTCTTCTCTTCTTCATCGATGTCGAAGATGTCACCGAATGTTTGATAGTTCTTTGCAATCACTTGGATGCGCACCTTGCCCTGCGGGAAGGTCGGAAGCTTGGCGATGCCGTCCTGATTCGTACGAACTTCCCAATGGGTTATCTGCTTTTTGCCGAGTTTCACGACGGATCGACCTTCTACGAAATTGACGACCACCGCCGCACGATCTACTGGTTTATCCGCGAGCGTGCGAACCTCCACCTTCAGCTTTGTCATCGTATCGTCCGCGCAGAGTAGACCAACACACAATCCGGCCATCAAGCACAATCGCGCCAGCATGTACCTATTATGAGCGATTTCAGGCTATGTCGGGTAGTAAGAAGGATCGCGGGGATCCGTCCGCGACCGTAACAGCTTCTGCCGCCATATATCCGCTGCGAACCGCGCCTTCCATTGTGGCCGGCCACCCGGAATCTGCCCAATCGCCGGCGCGAAAAACGTTGGGTAGCTCGGTGCGGACAGATGGGCGCGATAAGCCCGGAGTCGCGGAGAACGTCGCTCGAACTTCCTTGACCACGTGAAACTTCTGCACCCCCGCTGTTTGCACCCCTGGAAAGAACTCGCTCAACTCGCGAAGCGCGAGTTGTAAAACATCGTTACGGTCCATGCGGACCAATGATCTGGAGGCGCTAACCACTAGTTGCAGGTACCGTCCGCCGTCCTTATTAAACATCCATTGCAAGGTGCGATCCAGGAGCGTCGCGTGCGGGAGGTCGGTAACCGGTTTATCGAACCAGATATGAATTCCCGTGATGGGGGAGTGCTCAAAATCAACCCGTTGATCGGGCAATATGTCGGCGCGCTCGAATGGGACAGCACTGACATAATAATTCGCCGAGTAATGCCGCCCGCCCACGGTTATTCCGTCCGCAGCAATTTTCTCGACCGCAGTGCGCAAGTGTACACGCACACTCTCGGAATTGCGCCAGATCGCCGCATCGTACAGCTGACCGAGTGGCGTAATCGGCACGCCCATTTCGTAAGCGTCTGCTGTTGCGAGAAAACCCAGCCAGAAAACCTGGCAACCCCATGCAGCGGCCATGCGATCGAGTTCCTCGTTTATCGCGCTGACGAGAATCTGCCGCCAGAAACGATCGATCACGCGTTGGGGTTGCCGCTTTTCCTTCAGCCAGTCGAGCATCGAGATATCGTGCAGATCGCGGCGTTGCTTATAGTCTTTCTGTAAGCTCAAAAGGCCGCGAATTAGCGCGATTTTCTCGTTCACGGACAAGTAATGCATTCCGACGAACGATTCCAGAAAATGAAGAGGTTTCGGGAACCGTCCAGCACAGAATACCGATGTTCGACCGCCTGGTTCGATGAAATAGAACTCTTTGTGGAAATGTATCGTGTCGAGAACGCCGAGTCGAGAGTAGAAATCGAGTAAATTGACGCAGCATTTGAGAAGGATGTGCTGACAGTTGTCGATAGTCTCGACCGAGCCGTCGCCAGATGGAACGGGATACGAGGTGGCGCGACCACCCAAATAAGGACGGGATTCGAAGAGATCGACCTGGTAACCAGCGCTCGCCAGAGCTGCAGTGGCAGCCATACCGGCAAGACCGCCGCCGACGACGATAACACTGGCCATCTATACCAGATTAGATCTTGGAGGGCACTCGCGAACGCAATCCGCCGCCCGTCCCGCCACTGAAGTTCAGGGCGATCCAGATACAGATCAGCGCAAAAAGGGCCAGCGTGAGGTCCGTAAATTCCATGATATGTTGGCTTCTTCTCAGTATGGCAGGTATTGCGCATCCCGGCAAGCCGCTTTTGTACTAACCCCAGTATCCAAACCAGAGACCCAAACCCGCCGCCAAAGCTCCGCCGGCGAGAGGAAAAACAGCGAAACTAGCCAAGGCCGTCGAATACCAGCGCGAGAACCTGGATCGGAAGGCGACGAAGAACTGCGAGCCCACTATGATCGCCCAGATCAGGACGCCGCCGGCCCTGCCAACACTGCACCAGGGACAGTGCCGGATCCCATGTGTGTGAATATTGCATGCAGCATCAGCGCCTGCCCAGAACGATCGGCAGCCGCACTGATACACGAGGTTGCAGAAGTCGATAAAAAAAACCGAGGTGAACGCCGCCGCTGTCACCGCTATGACGACCCGCGCCGTTGTGGGTTTAAGGCTTAGCCAGCGCACGGGCCCGGCCATACGTCGTCACAACGTTGCGCATCAACTGCAGGCCGCATCCCTCGTTGAGGCTCAAGAGGGACTCGGGGTGAAACTGAACGGCTTCGATGGGCAGTTCGCGATGCCGGACGCCCATGATCACGCCGTCCTCCGACTCAGCGGTGACTTCAAGACAGCTCGGCAACTTGCTGCGAATTGCGTACAGCGAATGATAGCGACCCACTTGGAAGTGCTCCGGCAAGCCCTGGAAGACGCCTTTTCCGCGATTCACGATGGTCGAGGGCTTGCCGTGCATCGGATAATCGAGCACGCCTAACTCGCCGCCAAAGGCTTCCACGATCCCCTGAAGGCCAAGACACACACCGAAAACGGGAATCTCCCGCTTGGCGGCCTCGAGCACGAGATCCGGCACACCGAAGTCCTTCGGACGACCCGGTCCCGGCGAGATAAGGATCAGGTCCGGACGTACCTCGTCGATCAACTCCAACGGCATGCCTGCACGATAGGTAACTACCTCCGCACCAGTCTGCCGCGCATAATTCGACAACGTATGGATGAAACAGTCATCGTTGTCGATCAGCAGCATCTTCGGACCACCGACTGGCTGCGTGTGGCCGAGGGCGCGTCGGGCTTCGATTTGGGACGCAAGGCGCGGAAGAAGCCGGTCGCCTTGAGTCGCGTTTCACGTTCCTCCATCTCCGGAATGGAGTCGTACAGCAGAGTGGCTCCGACAGGATATTCTGCCTTGCCGTCTCTGACGTGAATGGTACGAATGAGAATTCCGGTATTGATGTCGCCATTGAGCGACAGCGCCCCGACCGCGCCTCCGTACCAGCCGCGCGGACTTCTTTCGAGATCCTCGATCGCCTGCGCCGCGGCTTTCTTGGGCGCCCCAACGATCGTAACGGCCCACATATGTGCAAGGAAAGCGTCGAGGGAGTCGAAGCCAGGCTGAAGCGTACCCTCAACGTGGTCAACCGTGTGAAACACGCCGGCGTACGACTCGATCAATCGCCGGCCAATAACCTTTACAGATCCGGGGACGCACACACGAGATTTGTCATTCCGATCCACGTCGGTGCACATCGTCAGCTCGGATTCTTCCTTTAGCGAACCGAGAAGATCACGTATGTTCGCGGAATCCTGCAGCGGATCACCCGTACGCTGCGCCGTACCGGCAATCGGACACGTTTCGACGCGGGCGCTTTCGACACGCACAAACATCTCGGGAGAAGCGCCGACAAGCTGCTCATCGCCGAACTGGATCAGGAACTCGTAAGGACTCGGGCTCGCTTTCTGAACGCGCTCGAACAACTCCGATACACTCCCGCCAAAGGGAGCCGAGAAGGTTTGTCGCAGAACGACTTCGTAGTAGTCGCCCTGCTTCATACCTTCACGCACGCGCTCAACATTCGCCATGTACTCTTCGGGCGTGTGATCCGAAACGATCTCGCCGGTCGTGCTGTTATGAGCAGGGGGCGGTATTGACGGGTTGGTCCGAGGTACACCGGCCGTCGTAAGGTCACCCGAGGTGAAGTCGTAATGGCAGCGTTCGATCTGCTCCTTCTTGCGATCCATGAAGTAGATGTCGTCGCAAAGAAAGAGATGAAGATCCTTCCGTTCACCGCGAGGCAATCGGAAGCGAATCGGGTCGAACTGAAAGAGGAGATCGTAGCCGAACGCGCCGATCAGGGCGAGCCGGCCGTCCTGCTCGTTTTTGAACTCGTGCACTAACGTGCGCAAGACGGAAAAGACCGACGGCTGTTTGCTGCGTTCCTCTTCTGAAAACAGCTGAGGCAAAGGCTTGAGCTCCCCAACAATGTGGTCATGGTCGATCCGAAGGTCCGCCCAATGTGGGTTCGGCTGCAGCACGGGAAGAAGAATGCGATTCAAAATTGAGCCGCGCTCATTTAATGGCCGGAACTCGACGCGTCGTCCGAAGGCAACGATCTCGAGCGGCGGGCAAACCGATGCGATATCCCAACGAGAGTACCGTCCGGGGTATTCGTAGCCGGAGGAGAGATAGATTCCCCTCTGTTGATCGAGTGAGTGCATCACATCTCGCAAACCCCGCTTGAAAGGGATTTTTGAGACACTGCGCGCCACCTCGATGTTGTTGGCGGTACGGTACTTCAAAACAGGCATGGCGGTATACGCGAGGTAACCACCACGATAACATGGGAGACAAATGTTGACCCGCAGGACTGTGCTGCAAACGGCTGCCGGCGCCACGCTTGCGAGCGCTCAAAGCGGCCTCCCGAAGAAGGCAAAGATCACCTCCTCTGTAATGCTGTGGACGCTTAGAGGCTCCTTTGAAGAGCGGGTCGAGATTGCCGCGAAGGCAGGAATGCAGTCCGTCGAACTCGTGGCTGAGCACGTGAACTGGACGGACGCGGATGCAGCCGCTAAAAAGAAGTTTCTGCGGTCGTTCGATCTTGGGATGGACACGATTATCGCTACACCGGACTGGGTGAAGCGTCCGGTATCGATGGTGGATCCCGCGCAGCGTGACAACTTCCTCGCTGATGTGAAAAATGCGATTACGTGGTCTCAGAAGTTGGAAGTTCCGCAGATCATTCTGATGGGCGGCAATGAGATTCCGGGCCGTACGTATGAGCAGCAGTACACGAGCCTCGTCGAAGGAGCGAAGCGTGCCGCGGATCTGGCGAGCAAGGCGCGCGTCACGCTGATCTTTGAGCCGCTGAACTCAAAGGTAAATCACAAGGGCTACTTCCTGACAACTTGCGTGGAAGGATTGAAGCTCGTCAAGGATGTTGACAACCCATATCTCAAGCTGCTGTTCGACATCTATCACGAGCAGGTGCAGATAGGGAATGTTATTCGAACGCTGACGGAAGCCGCTCCGAACGTGGCGGTGTTTCACATCGCCGACAATCCTGGACGCAACGATCCGGGTACGGGTGAGATGAATTACCCGAACATCTACAAGGCTATTCAGAAGACGGGATACGCAGGATATATCTGCATGGAATACTTGCCCCTGGCGGATCCCGTGCAGAGTCTGAAGAAGTCAGTGGATGAGATGAGGGCGAACGTCAGTTAGCTCGCCCTCGGCGAGTACGGTTAGTGTGCGTTTTTACCGGCGACGATCATCGCGACGGGAACATCACCGATTTTCGTTTGAAGCACCCACTCGGATTCTCCGCCTTCTGCAATTCCAGGCTTGAAATCGCCCTCAACTTTCCAGAAGCTCATAACCGCCGGATGAGGCGTGTTGGATGCCTTACGACTCAGTTCCATGAGCGCGTTGAAGCTCAGGGCTTTGGTGACATCTTTGTCTTCCGCGACAGGAGAAAGCACGAGGAAGTCACGTTGTGGCTCCACGCCTTGGTGGTCGCCGTTCTGAGGATAATTACCGTAGCGTAACGTGTATACGCCCGGCTTGATGGTCTGGCCGCGACGGTCCGCGCCCCGTTCGGGCAGCCGGATGACGCCAAGAAACGAACCTTGCGGAATCATGGGTAACGTAACCGCTTCTTCGCTCGACTTGGGTCCGGAAGGAGCTTTAGTGACGAACCAGATCTCTGATACTACCTTCTTGCCGTCAAGCACGCGGACGCCGTCCTTCTGAAGAGCCCCGGAAGCTGCGGGTGGCAGATCGGCAGGGGGAGCTCCAGCGGGCTCGATCGTGTGGGCGAGCGCCCCAACAGCGAATGAGGCGAGCAGTACGG
This sequence comes from Bryobacteraceae bacterium, assembly GCA_963825845.1. Classification (GTDB taxonomy): domain Bacteria; phylum Acidobacteriota; class Terriglobia; order Bryobacterales; family Bryobacteraceae; genus DASQDN01. The sequence continues at coordinate 49,246 of CAWGVL010000051.1, forward strand.
GCGTAAGCAGAAGTGTTCTCATCTTCTTATATGATGCCTCCTTGTTGATGGACGGTTACCGAAAGTGGTCGTAACCAGAAGGTTCTATGATTAAACCGCGTAAAGAAAGCTGTGCGGCGGGGCCTGCGAGCGCGAGGCCGTCCGGATATCGATGCATGCTGACGGCCACAACTGCTTCGCAAACCTCAGCTTCGGTGCGAACATGCGCGCCAGAATAGCCTTTGGAAGCAGGACCGAGGAGTGGGCCGGATACGTAGATTCGGTCACCGGGGACGCGCGCCGTCCCTCCGAAATGCTTGGCCGCGGCGGACCGCGCCGCACACGATGATGTCTCAGGCGAGGGTCGCCCTGCGCGAGACCGCCTCCCGCGAATACGGTTCTGGTGCGCGTCGCCAGCCAGGCATTCGATATAAAGCGGGGCTTCGCAAGCGACAGCGAGGCGGAACCGAGCTTCACCGCGCATGGCAGCGATGTCGCTGAGGGCCTCGCGCTCAAGCCCGATGCCCAACGCTGTCAGGCGAATCGGTTTTCCGGAAATGCACGCCTGTCGATGAACTGAGCGGTGGTTAAGAGGAGATCTTCGGATGAGCCTCTCGGCCGAAAGATTGCGCGGTCATCGCCGATGCCTGCGACAATTCCTCTGCCCGACAATTTCGACTTCGGTCATGCAAACACGAGGCCCGCAGGTAGTTCTTCGCCGAACATACGGCCCATCGTCCCGAGATCCCGGCCCTTATCGCCTTCAAGCACTGGGATGAGTTCAGGCTTTGTAGTTTCGAGCGCTCGCCGGACGAGGTTTACGGTCGCCGGCGGAAGATCGCGGCTGCTGTCGCCAGTCACTTGGGCGATCGACGCCATGGCTTCTTCCGAGTTCTTCACCCGCAACAACGCATCGATCCATCGGGATGCGGTGATCGCCGGAATGACCTGATTGATAGGTCCGTAGAAGAGTTGACGAGCGCCGATGCGTGCGATGCACCAGAGATCGCTTGCGCCGCCCTCGCCCGATTTCAAACGTTTGATGAGCCCTTCGCCGAGATCGGTTTTCGTTTGGATCGGAAGCAATTCCAAACTCGCCGCGGTACGCCACATCTCACGCAGAAGGCTGGTGTTGACCCGAGGCGCTTTCTTGCCTTGCTTCGGCATCAGCGTCGGCGACAAACGCTGGTAGATGTCGGTCTGCTGATTACGATTCATGCCGCCTGCAACGCGGCCCCACATGATCCACCACTGAATCTCTGATTCGACATTGTTCGGAAACTTCAGACCGGACGCATAGATCTTGCGCGCCTGGTCGATACGGAAATCATCACCGGGATAGCCGAAGCCTGGCCGCAGGCAGAAACTGCAGAGATTCAGCCATCGAGCCTCAAGCGCAGCGCCACGACCGCGGCCGTCGGAGTATTCGAGCATCCAGTCGGCGAGTTGCCGAATCGTTGGAAGCGGCCACGAGTTGCGGCCTAAAGCAAGCGTCTGCTCGAGTCGGCTTGGAAGCTCTTCGGGAGCTAGCGACCGGTCGGGGCCGAACGTGCCCGCAATCAATTCGCGAGCCATGGTCATTGCGGTTTCGGAGATCACGGCCGCTGGACGAGAAGGGGCTTGTGTCTGCGCCGCTTTGCGAAGCTCGAATTGCAGGCGCCAACGATGTTCGCTGACACGGGAGTCGGCCCAGATCTCGAGGGTACCCACTTCGGTCAGGCGCACGCCAAGCTTTACCGGGACGGTACGCTCTTCCGCCTTCCTGCCGAAACGTATGACGGCTTGCAGGGGCGCGTGCAAGTGCAGTTCGGGATCGTTCACATCAAATTCGACGACATCGCCGAGCTGGTCCTCCGTCCGCACGAGAGAACTGTACAGCCGGAATGCAACGGCTTTATTCGCGACGAGTTGAAGGTCTTCGCGATCGACTTCGAGGACCGAACCTTCCTCGCTGCCGCGAGGCGCGAGACAGACGGTGCGAATCTTGTCCCCGCTGCCGCCGATGCCGATGTAGTAGGCGCGAGGCAGACCTCCGCGAACCAGCAGGCCTGCGCCTGTGGATCGCACGTAGGAGTAATATGCCGCGCCTACAGCGACAGCCAGGTCTAGATCGCGGTTCTCGAAGGCGGCGGGACGCTTTCCATACCAGCGCTCCATGACGTCGACGACGCGGTCGCGAAGTATGTCCGGTATGAAGAAGCCGCCATTGAACAGGATGGCGTCGGGCTGCGCATCCGTTGTGCTCAGGAATGCGGCCAGGTGCCGCGTGATAGCGGGATCGGACACGTACGGTAGGCCGAGCTCTCGGAAAACGCTGCGCTTCTCTTCCTTCGGTTTTTCATTCAAAGCGCAGAAGGGGAGGAAGCCCTCCAACGCGAGTTCGAGAACTTCCTCGCGAAGGATTTCAGTTCGCAGCGTGCCGCCGATAAGCCCGGTGCCTGCTCCGAGGACAGTGATGTCCACTTTTTGGAGCTTTGGATCGGATAATAGCCGCTCTTTGGCGGCCGCGCATTGACGGCGCAGGGCGCTCCGTTGTCGCAGGGAAAGCGTTGTTCCGAGTTTCGACTCGACCAGCCAGGTAAGCGTCAGGTCGAGGTTGTCACCGCCCAGCAGCAGGTGTTTTCCCACAGCGGTACGTGTGAATTCGACGCGATCACCCTCCCGTTGAACCTTGATCAAGGTGAAGTCGCTGGTCCCGCCGCCCACGTCGCACACGACTACAACCTGACCATCGAACAGGCTCTTTTGCGACTGCGTGAGATGGTTGGCAATCCAGGAGTAGAATGCGGCAGCCGGCTCTTCGATGAGTGTCAGATTTTCAATTCCGGCATCCTTCGCCGCCTGGACCGTTAACTCGCGTCCTTCTTCGTCAAACGACGCTGGTACCGTCAGCACAACATGCTGCGCGCTGAGCGGTTCGCCTTTCCGGCTCTCCCAAGCCTGACGGAAGTGCTGGAGGTACTGTGTAGAAACCTCGACAGGCGACAGAACACGTCCGGCCTCCTGCGCATCCCACGGCAAGACTTTCGCGGTGCGATCCACGTCGGGATTCGAGAGCCATGACTTTGCCGAGTGTACGGTCTTCGTAGGAACGAGCGCGCCCTGCTCACGCGCGAACACGCCCGTGTAGGTCTGGTCGTCGCCGAGGTAGAGGAACGATGGCAGCGTACGCTGCGGCTCTACGGCGTTCTGCCGAACGTGCTGCGGAATCTCGAGAATGTGGATTGGGGGGAAATCGGCGTTTTCGGCTTCAGCCGGATCGATGTAAGCCAACGCCGAGTTGGTTGTTCCCAGATCTATGCCAACGTTCATGCTGCGACTCGTTCACGTACGTTGAATTCGAGCTTCCAACGTCGCCCGTCCCGAGCGACACACCATAACTGCAGCATGCCCGTCTCGGTAACAACTGCCTCCAGCGTTACGCGTGCGATCGCGCCTTCGTCTCCTTCGAGGTTCACCTCGACGGGCGAGAGTTCTTCGAGTTCTTCCGTCACGTCCTCGAGCATGTAGCCGGGTGGGTCGTCTTTCCGAACCGCGGATGTAAAGAAGCGGAATTCGGCCGGTTCCCCAACGATCAGTCCGAACTCGCGATCGGGAAACTTATGGTCCGTACCTTCTTCCATACCGAATGGCGCGACGGTTAGCGCTTTGAGTGGTGTTGGTAACCCGGGCACCGCGGGCATGGAGGACTCAATTCCCACATAGTACGTACGAGCGATACCGCCACGAATCCGGATCCCTTTGCCGGACCGGGCGAGACCGTAGTATGTAGCTCCTCGAGAGACGGCGTGCATCAGATCTTCGCCGGTAAGCACACGGACGGCGGGCTTGTCTTGCGTTGTCAGCCAGTGATTTAGCGTGTCGAGGATGCGATCGCGGACAATGCCGGCGCGAAGGACTCCTCCGTTGAAGAGGATGTGCGTCGGCGCGGCGAAGTCGGAGCCCTGTTGGCTGAGGAACTTTGCGAGATGACGAGTGATCGCAGCATCGGCGGCGTAAGGCAGGCCGATTTCCTGAAGGCCGACCCGCCGTCGTGCTTGTGGCATGTCCTGACTCGAAACTTTGGGGAAGAAGCCTTCGAGCAGCACACGATTGAGATCGTCGCGGGTCAAGATGGTCTTGATAGTTCCACCGACGAGTCCGGTGCCGCGGCCCAGAATCGTCACGGGGTGCTCGGATTCAGTTGAGTCGGGCTGGAGCATGCGTTCTTTTGCGACTCGGCACTGCTGCCAAAGCGCATTGAGCTGCATCGCATCGAGCTTCGTATTCTTCTGGGCGAGTTGCGCTTCGACAGTACGTGCGAGCGCGAGATCCATGTTGTCGCCGCCGAGCAGGATGTGTTCGCCTACGGCGACACGCTCAAGGCGAAGTTCGCCACCTTCCTCTGTGACGGAGATGAGCGTAAAGTCGGTGGTACCGCCACCGATGTCGATCACGAGGATGAGGTCGCCGACGCCGACCTGCTCTCGCCAGTTCGGATGGCGTTCGATCCAGGAGTAGAAAGCCGCTTGCGGCTCCTCGAGCAGGACGATGTTTTTATAGCCCGCTTCTTCGGCAGCGTGCAATGTGAGTTCGCGGGCCACGGCGTCGAAAGAGGCCGGGACGGTAACAAAAACGGACTGTTGATCGAGCGGATCGTCGGGGTGCTCGTGATTCCATGCGTCCCGGATGTGCTCGAGATAAGCTCGCGAGGCCGCGAAGGGGGAGATCTTGCCGACGCCTTCCGGCGCCGTGATCGGCAGCAGCGCCGAGGTGCGGTCGACACCGCCATGCGATAGCCACGACTTTGCCGACGATACGAGTCTCCCAGCATTCTCCGCTCCTCGCTTCTGCGCGAGTTGTCCTACCACGTACGACGGTGCTTCGTTCCACGGCAGGGCGATGGATCCCGCTGGGAAGTCATTGGGGCTCGGTAGATAAAGGAAGGACGGCAGCAGCGTTTCTGCTCGCACTTCGCCTGGGTTGGTCAGTTGCTCGACGGAGAATTGGCTGACCGGAGGAAGCGTGTGGGCATCCGGCGCGGCGTCGGGTTGTACGGACGCTACGCCACAGTTGGTTGTGCCTAAGTCAATACCGATGATGTACGGCAAGGCGAGTTACTCGATTTCGATTTCAGCAGGCGCCAGGACCTTTGCGTCCTGACTGGTTGCGATCTTCGGCAGGTCGACCTTGTCTACGCGCCAGCCTTTGTGGCGAAGGATGCCTTGAGAGGCTTTTCCCGTAGCTGGTACGTTGCCGATGAGCTTTACGGAGTTCGGATCGTTCTTCTCGATGCGAGTGCGGGTGCCTTCCACGGCATCTATGACAGGTGTCAGCGTGACGTATCGGGCGAGAGACGCACGGCTTTGCTCGTGAAGGCTGCGCACTGCAGCGCCGACTTGATCGTCGGAGTAACCGGAGATGTCTTCCATCAAGAAGTCGATGAGGCGGGCATCACGCTGCAGGATCGAGAGCATTTGTAGAGCTCCGTCACTGGTGTGGACCTCAGGGACGGGCTTTGCTGCCGGGGCCGATTTCTCCTCGGGTTTCTTTTCGTAACCGAACTCGGTTGCGACCTCGTCGGGGAGGCCGTCTCCAAATAAAATTGCGAAGAAGCTACTGAAAGCAGAAGAGATGCGTGACAAAGGTGCCTCAGATCCCAGGATACAACGGGGTGCCGAGCCGCGACTGTGAAGGAGCGTGGAAGCGGCGCCGATATGAAGGCTGTGGTGTATTTGATTACTTTCTCCTGCTCTGGCGCAAGGCTGCATGGAGACGAGGATGGCTCTGTCGATCCAGCGCATAAGCTTCCCGGAGCACGGCGGACACAGCCTAATGCAGATCGGGTCAGATCGGAACTGGCGCGGATGACTCAACCTGCGTATGCACTGGATGCTGCGCGTCGCAGCGTTGTGCTCGAGTCATTACGTGCAGTATGCCTATTCAGAGGCTGGTCTCTCTTGGCTGCGCATGTCCGAACGAATCATGTTCACGCCGTGGTTGATGGGGCGGCTACGCCCGAGAAGATGATGCAGAGCTTCAAGTCCTACGCTACTCGCGCTTTGAATGATTTCGCGGTTGATGCACCAGATCGCAAACGCTGGTCACGCCATGGGAGCACGCATTGGCTTCGGGAGCGCGACAGCATCGCTGGTGTGATTCGGTATGTAGTCTATGAGCAGGGTACCTCGATGGCGGTGTATGAGCAGGCAATTGCTTGATCGGTGGTCCGGTGGCGCTCCTTCACAGTCGCGGCCCGGTTGTTACGGATCCGCAATGATTTTAGACTCAGCTCCGAAGCGCTTGTATTCGCGGTAGCGAATCGTGAATTTTACCCGTAACGGGCCGGAGCTGAAATCCAAAGTATCGTCGGCAAACGTAAGAGCCGGAAACCAGAAATCGCCGACTTTCTCGCGGACTGTCGTGAAGTAGGGGAACAGATTGTCCTTCCCCGGATGAGTGCTGCGGAGTTGTGGGACAGCTCGACCCTCGCTGCGGATGATTGAATAATCCCGTTTGTCGATCCAGAAGACACCGTCGAACATCCGCATGCCTTCGAGCAACTGCTTTGGGCGAACCTGTAAAACCCAGCAGTCTACATCGTCCATTAACTCATCACCCTTGAGCTTCGTCTCATAAAAGCTGAGCCGGTCCGACGTGAACAGGAGTGGCTGAATCTCACGCATGTCGTGAAAGTCCTCTTCCGTCATCCGCAGTATTTTGAGTGAGGAGTTTGGCCGGCCCATCATTTGCTCAGCGCGTTCGCCATTGGCGAGGAAGATGACCTCACGACGCTCCTGGTACAAACCGCCCTTCCTGCCACGGTTGTCGAACTCTTCGAGTGTGAGCCACTGTTTGTAGGTGTAGCGGGATCGCTCAGCCTCACTTGCCGCTTCGCGCTGAGCAACACGGCGCGCGAGATCCGCGGGTGGCTCGGCGGCGGCAAAAGCGTTGAATGCTACCATGAACGCGATGCAGAGCTCGATGCGAGGGTTCATTTGGGCTCTCCTCCTGTTGTGGACCCTGCAGTGCATCGCGGCGGCGATCTACTCCCAGCAACAGGATATCCCTACTTCCATTACGGCTGCCGTCGTACCGGCGTTTCTGTTGGAAACGGCGTTTTATCTCGCAGCGGGTTTGAGGCAGACTCGGTCTTTACTCGAACGATGGTCCCCTAAACAACTCGCCTGCGCAATGACTTTGAGTACAGGCGTGCCGTATTTGTTTTACTCGGTCGCGACGGGCGTGTTCTCGTTCGCATCTCTGGGACAAATCCTTCTGCTTGCGGGCGCCGCATCGTTCTGGTTCGTAATCGTCGGTCGCCGGACATGGACAGATCTCCTGTACCTCGCGCTCATGGCCGCGCCCGTGCTGCTGAAAGTCTTCAAAGACATCTACGCCGACCCGTTCCCGCGCTTGCAGCTCTTTGTACTCGGCATCCTGATGTGGTACCGTACCGGGCTGCTCGCGGTGTTATCCATTCGAAAAATGGAGGGCATCAACTTCGGCTTCGTTCCTGGACGGAAGGATTGGGCCGTTGGCATTCGAAACTTTGTTTACTTCCTGCCCCTGGGTCTGTGCCTTGGCTGGTGGCTGGACTTTTTCAGCGTCCGTCCCTCTACGGGGTGGATGTTGCCGGTTCTGCTGGTCGGCACGTTCGTCGTGACGCTATGGGTTCTTGCCACGGCGGAGGAGTTCTTTTTTCGCGGGCTGTTGCAGCAGGTCCTGACGAAAATCTCTGGGAGTGAGTGGATTGGCCTGTTCGCAGCCTCGATTATTTTCGGACTGGCGCATTTATGGTACCGTCAGTTCCCGAACTGGAAATTCGTGCTGCTTGCAACATGCGCCGGGCTTTTTTATGGGCGCGCTTACATACAGGCGCGCAGCATTCGAGCTGCGATGGTAACGCACGCCCTAGTTGTCACCGTTTGGAAAGTCTTCCTGGTCTGAAACCCCATGGCTGTGGACTACGTTCGCACCACCGGGATGCGACGCCTGCGGAGTACGGCTCTCGCGATCTTGGCTCTTATGGTGCTGACTGCGGATACCTATGGTGATGACAACAGCACGCGTACTCAAGTGCGTTTGGCCGTATCTACGCCGGTGTGAGCCACTACAGCGGTCCCGGAGTTTATCGAGCTTAGGGCTACGGACCGGGTCGGTACCAGCCGTGGTGGGGATTGTTGGATCCGTTTTGGTCAAGCTCTTACCTACACCCAGGGCTGTATCAGCGGGTTTGCCGCGGGTCCCGACCTGGGGCAGATCAAGCTTGATGCACCCAAGGACGCGTCGGTATATCTTGACCGTGGATTCGCGGGCTCCGCGCAGAAGCTGAAATCGATCTGGCTGGCGCCGGGAATACGAGCTTCAAGTGACAGGCGCAAACGGCAGCGAATACCGCAAGAAAGTCTACATACTCAGCGGAAAAACGCTCAATCTACCGGGCGGAGCTACGTCCATGAAACGCGCCGGCGTACTGCTGCTGATCGGTGTGGACGGCCGCCGGCTACGGCGAGGGATTGCCGGCTCGTTCAACGGTGGATCAGTATGCGGCGAAAGCCGACGGCAAAGGACTCACGCTTGCGGCCGAGGTTATTCTACCCAATCAGGTCCGGAATGAGTTCTCCACGACACTCGTGGCGAATTATCAAGTTCTTGAAGTTGCCATATACCCGCAGAGTGGATCGACCGTGGACATATGCGTAATCGACTTTGCTCTGCGCGTCGATGGACGACTGATTCGACCTGCGGAACCACGGACAATTGCAGTCAGAAATCAGAAACAGGCGAGCCGCGGGGGACGAGACATCGCCCTCTGGCCTTCCGTAGGGTTTCGACGGGAACATGGGGAACGGGTACGAACGTCGGTGTGGGCGGACGACGTCCCGGGCCTGCGTCAACGGACCGGGATCGTCGAGTGATGGAAACCGAACTCGACGATCGCAGCCTGCGGGACCAGATTGCCGACAAGCCTGTTGCCGGTTACGTGTACTTTCCTGTCGGCGAGACGAACGTGATCCGCACAACTTGTCTATCAGCATGACGCCGGAGACATTACACTCTCGCTAGATCTTCCGGCCAAGAAATAGATCAGAGCACGAGCACGTTCGGAGTGCGCGAGACCGCATAGATCTCGATCCATTGGCCTCGCCGCTGCCACTTCGCGATCGGCAGCAGCCCGAGTTCCTTCTCAATCTGCTCACCCGTGACTTGGGGTTTGTAGAAGTAGTAGTCTGTCAGGAATTGCCGGATCCAATCAAGTCGGAGAACTCCCCATCGCGGTTCCCAGGTTCGTGAGTAGATAACCAGTACTTCCACGTTCCCTTTCAGCGCAAGCACTGTTTCGGGGTTGAAGTTCTCGATGCCACGGACGGCGATTGGGTGGCGCACATACCCGAACTCAGGCCGTCGAAGCGCGTCTGGAAACGGCCAGGCGCTGGTGATGGTGCTTGCCGGATAGGTCGCCTCGATGTATGCGGCAGCATCGCGCTGCAACTCAATGAAGTCTATAAATTTGGCGTTGTTTTCGAATGGAAACGGAAAAAGGGGTGGGATGAAGATTGCGGCGATCAGGCCGATGAACAACGCCATCGTTGCCAGCCGGCGAGGCCGCCGGTCGAATGTACTCAGAGCCGCCGCGGTCGCGATGTAGAACAACGGCAGCACCGGCATTAAATATCGTTCCAGCGCTGCTCCCCCTAGAACCGTTACGACCAACGTTTGAACGAAGGCGACGGAGGCGATGATCCCCCAGTCGCGTGATCGGAAGATAGCCGTTCGCTTCCATGCGAGAACGATGGCAACTGTCCCGATGACGTGCAAGTTAGCAAGGAAGACGTAGTAGACGCGGCGGACCAGCGTGACACCGAGACGCATCGGGTGTAGTTGGAATCCTACGTTGTAGTGCGTAAACTCGGCATTCCCAAAAATGTGTCCGGTTCCCTGGTACAGGTACGCAAGCCAAAGGGCTACTGCAATCGCCGGCGCCGTGAAGTACATCGCCTGCCGCCATCGCCCTTCGAGGAGCATTACCGCTCCGAACACGGCAGGTACGGCGATACTGGTCTCCTTCATCAGGACCAGGACTATCGATGCGACCGCAGCGAGCGCGAACTTCTCTCGCAAGAAAAGAAGAAGGGCGATGATCGTGAAGACCATGGCCGGCATGTCTAACTGGGCCATCATCGACTGCGAGTAGAACAGCGGTGAAGCGAGCAGGAGAGATGCCGCCGTGAATGCAGGGAGACCTTTGAGAGGCTTACAAAGGTGAACGGCAAGCGCGAACACCGCAAGAACCCCGACGCCAGCGAGTGCTAGCATCGCGGCCCGCGTGGTCACGACACTGTAGCCGACAACGGTCCAAACGGCCGCGAGGTACGCCATCACCCCGGGAGGATGGACGTTCGGCAGAGTTGTTTGGGGAATCCACGCGCCTTCGCGAAGGATGTCGAGCGCCGCGGGGATAAACTGGCCCATCTCGTCCCAGAAATAGGGCAGGTCCGAGAATAACCGAATGCGTTACGAAGAGTATGAAAAGGAAGAGAAAGTAGAAGTAAGCGTAAGCGCTGGTACCACGGCGCACGCTGACGGCAGGCACGCTACTGAAGTACCCGGCCTCCTTGGGCCTGTACTGCGCCGGGCTCAAGCCGGATTTCGCCAAACGCCGCCTCGTACTGTGTCACGTTCTGCTGCAGAACGTTTAACAACGCCTTTGCCTGCTGGGGGCTGAGATAAATACCCTGGAAGTTCTGGATGTTTACGGCTTCCGGTGTCTGCTGATTCGCGATACCGAACATGAGGAGGAAGTCCCACAGGCTCGCGCGGATCTGTACGCTGTTCGCGTAATTCTCGCGATAATCGGCTAAATTGACGATTTGGACTTTCGGTGGTTCGTTCATAGATTTCTGTTTGGGGAACCACCACTCAGGTAAGAGTGGCGGGGACGACGGGGCTCGAACCCGCGACCTCCGACGTGACAGGCCGGCGTTCTAACCAACTGAACTACGTCCCCGCAGCGTACTTTTGCAGCATAGCACACGAATCCAGCGAAGCGCACCAATGTAGCTCAAGTTTTTGAGCTATGCGCCGGGTTCCGACGCGTGGCCCAAAGGGTCGCGAATACGAAATAGAAAACGGACGCGACGAACAGAATCGTCTTATATTCCGACATCGTGATCGTTCCCCGAAAGTACACGAACGCCACAGCCGTGCAAACCAGGAGTGAAACGGCGGACAGCACGCCAAAAATGATCTTCATACGCGAGCCTCCGCGGCGATGTGTTTGCGAACTGTCATATATTGCAGCAGCGTGTACGACACTACGGCGATAAAGAAACAAGGCAGCCAGCGGAAGAAGAGGTGCATGGGCAGAACCATGGATATTGCCAGGGTACCGGTCCAAACGAGCAATGCGTTCCAATTAAAGGCGGCTCGGCGGCGTTCGGTCGCATACTGCTCGACACCGATGCGCGGCAGCACCCAATGCTCGACCAGTACGATAGCGCCCATGGGCATCAGGATGAGACCGTAGATTGCGACGTAATCAAGCAGCTTCATGAAGAACACAGGGAAGCAGGAAAGTACAGAGGTGACTGCGCCGGCGGCAAGCGTGATCTTCCATCGGGGCCAGTTCGGTGTGACAGATTGCAGCGCCAAGCCGGCCCGGTACAGAGTTGGATTTGCGGTCGTCCAACCCGCAATGGCGACGGCTAGCACCCCTGCCACGCCGGCCGCTTCAAAGGCCATCAGGCCCGGATTCATCTCACGATTAATTCCCGCGACCATAACACCCGAGCAGATCCAGGCAAGCATGTGTCCGGGGAACATTCCGAACGCGGAATAGAGACCATACTTCCAATTCTTGGCGTAGCGGAACACAGCCATGTCAGAAAGTCCGATGTGCATCGCCAGATTCGCAAACCAAGCGAAGAACATGATGTGCCAGATGTTGAACGGGTCCTGACCCGGAGTCGGTACGCCCGTCCAGATCCTGGTCTCCGCTATCTGCCACAGGTTGCTGAAATCCCGGTTCACGCCGAGGCTCGGTAGCATGGCGACGGCTCCTGCGACGAAGATCGGGAACAGCCACGGCGAGCAGATAGCAGCGAACTTACTCAGCTTCTCGAATCCGAGAATTGCGAGGGCCGTAAACAGGATGCCGATGCTGATAGTGATTGCCACCCAACCGGCGCTGCTAGGGAGAATGTCTGTCAACTCCGGAGTGGCAATTCCGACCATCGATCCGACCGCCGTAGCCGACACCGAGATCATTGCCCCTGCGAGGATGCAGTACAGGAGCGCGACGGCAACGTTGTAGATCAACGTCAGGCCCGGACCGGCAATTTTGCGAAGGTACCAATATAACGTCAGCCGGGTTCGGACGGCAATGGGCGCACAGATGAACGTCCACGACAAGACAGCCAGAATATTGCCGATGAGCAGCCCCAGAATCAGATCACGCGCCGTGACACCGTGCAGTACGAAGAACGGCCCGATAACGAACTCGGTCGCGGCGACATGCTCACCGGCGAACAAACCTGCGAACTGCCATCCGGACTGCAGTTTGTGCTCAGCGACGGGCTCGCGATCGTACTCGTAAAGACTGTCCATCTGCGCGACGAGGCGCGAGATGCTGCTGGCCATGGACACCCTCCTAGGGACTTGCCGATTTCACGGACTGCACGTACTGACGGAACCTCTTGTATGCGTCATCCCATGCGCCTGTATCTTCAGGTTCGAAGACCTGGGCAGGAAACGATCGAGCGACGATCTCGCGGCCTCCGGCGATGGAGTCGACTGCGCCGGACGCGACCATCTGCATAACTATATTCCCCAGCGCCGTTGCTTCGACAGGTCCAGCCATAACCCGGCAGCCGGTCGCATCGGCGAGGTACTGGTTGAGCACGGAATTGCGTGCGCCCCCGCCGACCACGCGAATGACTCTATAAACATGCCCGGTCAGCTGGCTCAGGCAGTCGAGCACATACCGATACTTCAGCGCAAGACTCTCGAAGATGGTCTGCACATACGCGCCCTGACCCGCTGGGACCGGCTGGTTCGTGGAGCGGCAGAACTCATCGATCGCGACGGTCATGTTCTCCGGGTGCAGGAACGAGCCGTGATCGGGGTCAATGAGTGAAGTCAGGTCGGGATCAGGCTTAGCGAGCGCTACGAGAGAGGCATAGTCCGTCGAGTTCCACTGCTTGCGGCATCCCTGCAGGAGCCACATGCCCATGATGTTCTTCAGAATGCGCGTGGCGCCTCCGACGCCGCCTTCATTCGTGAAATTGAAGGCTTGGGCATCCGCGTTTACGATGGGAGCCGGCGCTTCCGTACCCAACAGAGACCAAGTGCCGGAGCTGATAAACGCCGTATCGCCGCCAGCTGCGATCGCCGCAACCGCCGAACCCGTGTCGTGACAAGCCGGCGCCATTACCGTCGCCCTTCCCAGTTCCGGAAGCAGCGGTCCGATGACACTGCCGGGATCGATCACCGGCGGCAGGATGTGAGTTGGCAGGCCGAGCTTCTCGAGCATCGGCCGGGCCCAGTCACGTGCCTGTGTGTCGAACATCTGCGTGGTGGTGGCATTCGTGTATTCGCAGGTGATACGACCCGTAAGCCAGTAGTTGAGCAGATCGGGAATCGTGATGAAGTGATGCGCCGCGCGAAGCAAATCGGGATGCCGGTCAGCGAGCGCGAACACCTGAAACAGCGTGTTGATCTGCATGAACTGGACGCCGGTGCTCTTGTAGATCTCGCTCTGAGAGACGATGTTGAACACGCGCTCAGGAATACCATCAGTACGGGCATCGCGGTAGTGAACAGGGTTTTGAACAAGGGCGCCGGCCTCGTCCAACAAGGCGAAATCAACGCCCCAAGTATCCACACCTATGCCTTCGATTGCATCCGCCCTCGCGAGAGCGGCTCGCATCTCATGCCAGAGGCGAAGAACATCCCAATGCATCGTTCGGCCCGCTTTGACAGGCTCATTGGGGAAACGATGCAGCTCCTCGACGGATAATTTGCCGCCGTCGAGCGCGCCAATGAGGGCGCGCCCGCTCTCGGCGCCGAGATCGAAAGCCAGGTAGCGGCGCATGCTATCGCAGGAACGCCTCGGGCAATCCGCCATCGACCGGGATGACATGGCCCGTTGTTTTTGCGCTACGATCGCCCGCCAGCCACACGATTGCTTCAGCGCAGTCCTGCGGCCGGATCGGGATACCGGTCAGTGTGCGCTGCGCGTAGAACTGCGCAAGACGATCGCGAAGGGTTTCAGTCGATTCGTCGTCGCCCGCAGGGAGGTTGTACTTCCTCAACGAAGGGATGAGCCGTTCGCGGGGGAACATTGTGGAGCCTTCGACCACCGTAGCGGGTGCGATGCCGTTGACACGAACGATCGGCTTCAGGCCCACGGCAAGTTCGCCGATCAGATGGTTGACCGCGCTCTTGCTGACGTCATACGCTTCGCTTCCACGTTTCGGCACGACCGCATTGGCGGAGCTTGTGAGCACGATGGTTGAAGATAGTCCCTGCTCGAGCAGCACCTTCTTTGTTTCGTCAGCGAGCAGGTAGTTGCCGGTCACGTTGACGTCGAGCGTCACGCGCCAGTGATTCTCGTCGAGCGTTCCGTCTTCTTTGGGCGGCAGGAAGATAGCCGCGGTATTGATGACGCTGTCAACACCACCGAACTTCGCGATGGTTGTTTCCAAGGCGGAACGAATGCTTTGGCGATCGCAGATGTCGATCTCGCACGAAGATGCTGCCTCCGCTCCTGCGATTTTGGCGACGAGCTGCTCGGTTTCCTTTGCCGAAGCTGCGTTTTTGTCGGCCGCCACGACGTGCGCGCCGAGGCCAGCGAGCTGAAGGCAAACGGCGCGCCCGATACCGCTGCCGCCACCCACAACGAGTACGATCTTTCTGCTGAACTCCTGCTCGGGTGGCATGCGTTGAATCTTGGCTTCTTCGAGCGCCCAATACTCGATGCGGAAGGCTTCACGAGGTGGCAGCGCAACGTAGTTGTACAAGCTCGTGAAGGCGGGCGCGGCCTCGGCTGTCTTCGCCTGCGGAAGCATGCCAATGCCCGCTGCGGCAGCCACCGCTGCTCCCGCACCGATTGCGGTGGCTCCGGCCATTACGTGAATCGCATTCACATAGAACTCCGCGGTAATCCGCGCTTCCTTCTTGTTCTTCGCAAAGGTGAACATTCCGACGCCGGGGATCAGCACGACAGACGGATTGGCGTCGCGCAGGGCGGGCGAGCCGGTCTCTTTATTCGCGTTGTAGTAATCGGTATAAGTGCCCCGGTACCTTTCGAGACCCGAGACGATGGCTTGCTTCAGATCGGCGAGACTGCTCGTGGGATTCCACGCTACGTACAAGGGAGCGATTCGCGTGCGAATGAAGTGATCGGGACAACTCGTGCCTAATGCGGCGAGCTCGGGAGCGAACTTCGAGTTGACGAACTTCATCACGTCTTCCGACGCGTTGAAATGTCCAATGGACCGGCGTGTCGTGGCGACTTTGCCGCGCAGGAATGGCAGTATAGAAACGGCGATCTCGTTGGCGTTTGCGGCTTTTTCGAATTTGGCGCCGCCGAACAATGGCGCCTTCTGCTCGTGCTCCTGCACGAACTGGCCCATGTCATCGATCATCTTCAGGCTATTTCGATAGCACTCGTCTTGTGTATTGCCCCACGTAAAGAGCCCGTGACTGCCGAGGATGATGCCGTCGGCGTTCGGATCGGCTTTCACGGCACGCTGCAGCATCAGACCGAGTTCGAAGCCAGGGCGCTGCCACGGAAGCCAGATCACATGGTGCTTGAAACGTCGGTTGAACTCATCGAGTTTCGCCTTTCCATTCGCGCTCGCGGCTATAGCTATAGCCCAGTCGGGGTGCAGGTGATCGACGTGTTTGAACGGTAGGAAAGCGTGAAGAGGTGTGTCGATCGATGCCGGCGCGCTGCTCGTTCCGAAAGCGCACAGCGGATAAAATGCGACCATCTCATCCTCGAGGTGCTCGCCTTTGTACACGTTCTTGAGCTCGTTCAGCTTATCCATGTAAAGCAGGGCGAAGCCGGACGTTTTGATGCTGCCGAGATCGCCGCCACTACCTTTCACGGCGAGGACCGTCGTTGGCCGATTCGTGAAGGGATCGACCATCTCAATTTTTGAGCTTGTGTTGCCGCCACCGAAGTTGGTGATGCGCAGATCGGCGCCCAGGAGGTTGGAGCGGTACCGCAGAAGGTCAAGTTCGTTATCGATTCCTTGCGGGTTCCAGATGTCTTTAAGTAGTTTCAGCATATATTGAGATTCGTCCTGCACGTCCTTGAGGTCGTGCTTCTGAAGTCTGTTACGCGTAGCTGCTGGCCGTCGCGGTGTTCCGTTCGGCACGCTCTTTCGAAATTCTTTGCTGATACCCGCTTTCGCGGAATGCGGCAAGCGGATCTTCGGGCAACCGGCGTGAGCGGCGCCACTCAAGGAGGATCGGCCGTACATCCGTATAGAACGCCGCCTTAAGGCATTCTTCGGCGTCCACCAAGGAGCAGGCAGCCTGATATGACGCAAGCGCAGCGTGATCGACGAGCGCGGCCTTCGCGAAAAGCTCCTGTGCAGCAAGCGCAGTTTGGATCATTTCTTCAATCTTGGGTTTCAGGTTGTGACTCTGGTCGATCATATACGCGACATCGGGCTGTTTTTCAGTTTCGAACGCGTACTGATGAATCTCATGAAAGATTCGGAACACCTGATACGGATCAATCGATCCGAGGGTCAAATCGTCGTCAGCGTATCGACGATCGTTGAAGTGGAACCCGCCGAGCATATCTTCAGCAAGCAGCCATGCGACGATCTGCTCAATATTCTGTGCCTGGTAGTGATGGCCGGTATCGACCAATACCTTGGCTTGCGGCCCGGCGTGCCTAGCCAGAAGCAACGCCATTCCCCAATCCGCAATGTCCGTGTGATAGAACGCGGGCTCGAAGGGCTTGTACTCTACCAACATCCGCTGCGTTGAAGACATCGTGCCGTGCATACGCTGCAGGCCGTCGATGAACCATTGGCGGCGCTGACGAATGTTTGCAGTGCCCGGGTAGCTCGAGCCGTCCGCGAACCACAAAGATACGTCGCGGCTGCCGGTAAGCTTGCCAATCTCCACGGATTCGATCAGATGATCGATTGCGGCTTGCCGGGCGGCAGCTTCGGGGCTCCCGAGCGACCCGTGTTTGTAGATTTGATCCTGGAAGGTGTTTGGGTTAATCGCGCCGATACCGATCCCGCAACGTTCGGCGGCACGTTTCACCGATTGTACATCTCGTATCCCGTTCGGGAAATCCCAGAGCACATGAACGGCCAGCGTCGGACAGCAGCCTGTCACGGCGTTCACCTGTTGCGCGTCCGAGAGCTTCTCTTCAAGAGTTACGGCTGCTCCGGGTTGGATGAACTTACCGAATCGTGTGCCGGTGTTCGCAAAGCCCCAGCTTGGCAACTCGATGTGGAATTCAGTGAGTCTCTCGAGGACGCTATCGACTTGGGAACCAGGATTTGGCACGGCTTTTTAGAGGTATCTAATGCGTAGATCAGTGTCAACGGGCATCGCCTCTAATTTTACTGTTCCGTGAAACGGAACATCTGATGATCGCAAGTTCTTGACAAAACGCGATCTGCCCCAGTGCGGAAGTGCCGAGTTCGTTCCATGGCACGAGATGGTGTGATATTGTGTACCCCAATATGCCGGTGGAATCTGTACTTCGGGCCTGCGAGGTGCTCCGAAGCTTTCGCTCAGAGGGAGAACTTCTTCGCTTGCGCGACCTGGTGGAACGTACGGGTCTGCCGAAGAGTACGACACATCGCCTTCTTAGAACTTTACAGGAAGGAGGGATGATCCAGGAAGCGGGCGCCGATCAGTATCGTTGCATGGTGCGGCCGGTCGACAGGCAGCGGCGGCTGAGGATCGGATTCGGAGCACAGACGACATCGTCAACGTTCTCGGAGTTGGTGACTGAGAGTGTTCGTGAAGCCGCTTCGCGGAATAGTGTCGATCTGGTCGAGGTCAATAACCGATACAGCTCCAAGACGGCGCTCCGTAATGCCGACCTGCTGATTCGCGAGCGAGTCGATGTCGCGATCGAGTTTCAGACCTATGAGAATGTAGCACCCGTAATCGCGTCACGGTTTTTATCGGCAGGGATTCCGGTGATCGCGGTTGAAATTCCACATCCAGGGGCAGTCTATTTCGGCGCGAATAACTACGAAGCTGGGGTGATTGGCGGGCGGGCGCTAGGCAAGTGGGCGAAGGAGAACTGGACCGGTGTTGTCGATGAGATCCTCCTGATTGAAGAACGCATCGCCGGTCCGCTACCCCAATCACGATTGACGGGCGCGATAACAGGGATCCGAGAAGTCCTTCCGGACATTAGCCGAGCCGTTGTAACTCGCTTTGACGGCAAAGGCGCGTTCGGACCGGCGCTGGATGTGGTGCGTAAGCATATTCGCAAGCAGGCGAGGAAGCGGACCTTGGTCGCGGCCATTAATGATCCGAGTGCTCTTGGCGCTGTGCGCGCCTTCGAGGAGTCCGGGTGCGCGTCCTTTTGCGCCGTCATGGGGCAGAACGCGATTACCGAGGCATGTGACGAGATGCGGAAACCCGAGTCACGGCTTATCGGTTCTGTGGCGTACTTCCCCGAGCGGTATGGACAAGAGCTAATTCCACTCGCGCTTGCGATGGCGGCTGGGAAGCAACCTCCACCGGCAGTGTTCACGAAGCACAAACTTGTGACGCCTAAAAACGTGAACGAAATCTATCCCATGGCACGCGCTGCTGCCGCTGTACGATAAGCCACAAACACACATCGCATTGAATTCAATCCTATTTCTTTTCGGCGGGCGGCTTCTCCTCATCGTCGATGTAGCCCTCGGCGTCGCCATGCTCGACTGCAGGGTAGGTCGGTGTCTCGGCTTTGCTCGTAGACCCAATCGTTACGGCGCCATCGAAGCTGCTCGGGTCGGCTGTGACGTTCCCCGACGGACCCTCGTCGCCTGCGCGCACTCCGGAGCCCTTGCGACCCACGCCGTCTTTATGTTGGGCCTCCAGGTCACCCGTATCGGCCCGATCGCCTCTTTTGATTCCGCCATCGTTTTGTCCCATGCCCGTTAGACTCCGGTTCGGCGTGAGGCTTTCACCGAAGACGATAAAATGAATGCTTCCATGCAACGTAGTGCCGCCCTTGTCGGGGTATTTGCGCTCTGGGTGTGCCCTGCATGCGCGCAGACGCCGTCCACGCCGCCTCCAAATCCTTCAGTAACGAAGACTTCAGCGCCGGTTGGCCGGCCACGGATTGCTGCCGCAGCGCAGCGCAATGAGAACGTTGCGGTCCAGCAAATCGACACTAATGCGGCCAAAGAATCGAATATCCGTGTCGGTACGCGAGCTACGGCTTCCCAGTTCGCGGCTCTTGACTCGAGCTACTACGCCGCTGAACATGGTCAGCCCGCTAGTGAACCGCTGGCGCTTCCCGTTATTGCACCCCGGGTGGGCTGGCACGGGGAAGCTTTCTGGAATCACCAGAACAGCGCCTTCAATGCACGAACGTTCTTCCAGGTAGGACCGGTCCTGCCATCGCGGCGCAATTCGTATGGGTTCCGGGGAACTCTGGATGCCGGACCACTCGGGTTCATCACATTGAGCGCATCTCAGCGGAAGATACGAGGCATGGTCAACGGCAACGTGCTGGTGCCGCTGGCGAGCGAACGCACGCCGACGGCTAACGACCCAGCCGTAAGAGCGATCGTGCAACGTTTCCTGAATGCGTATCCGCCTGAGCTTCCCAATCGTCCCGATTTCGATCCGCGGGCTTTGAATACGAATGCGCCGCAGCGCATTGACGAGGTCGATGGGACCTCGCGGCTGGATCGTGACATCGCAAAGAGCCGCCTGTCGGCATCGTACACCCTGTCGCGCCAGAGAACGGACGCTTTCCAACTCGTTGCGGGTCAGAACCCCGACAGCAATATCCACAGTCACAGGCTCCGCCTAGCGTTACGAACTTCCCTTTCGCCAACAACCGAATTCGTAATCGCAGGGACCTTCGCCCGTACCAGATCCGTTCTGACGCCCGAGCCAAACGCGGTAGGCCCTCGCGTTCGTTTCGGGTTCCAGATCGAGGAACTCGGCCCCGACAGCCACTTCCCGACGAACCGCACGGTGAACACCTTTCGGTATGGTTCGCAGATGTCGCACGTGCGCGGGTGCGCACTCATTGGTATTCGGTGCAGACCTAATCCGGAACCAATTGAACGGAGTCGAGACTAACAACCAGCGCGGATATTTTCAGTTCACGAACAACTTCGGCCGTAGCTCGATTGAGAACTTACGAATGGGTACGCCATCCATTTACGAGCTCACGTACGGCGATCTTTACCGGGCATTCCGCAACTGGTCGGGCGCAGTGTACGTCGGCGATCGATGGCGCATCAGAAGAGTACAGATCCACTACGGCATTCGATACGCGTGGGAGTCTGCGCCCGTAGAGGCGCAGGGCCGGGACAAGATCCCCTATGACTGTGACTGCAATAACTGGAGTCCCCGTTTGGGCCTGACGACGGAGTTGTCTCATGGTTGGCTGCTACGAACTGCCGGGACGATTTCCTATGCGCCTATTCCGACGGTTACGTATCAGCAGATCCGCAATAATCTGCCGCTGGTCAGGAACGTGCAGCTTTATAACCCTGACCTACTCAATCCGCTCAGGGACTTCGACCCGAATACAGGCCGCGTGTCACCTACGGTCCTCTCATCCGAACTCACTTCATCCTACGCATATCAGTACAACCTCGTAGTCGAGAAACGATTCTTCGATAGATATATGCTGCGTACCGGTTACGTCGGGAGCCGTACGTTCAAGGTGTTCAATTCCTTCGTGTGGAACAGAGCCCAGAATATTCCGGGGCAGGCGTCGACAGTCTTCAACGTCGACGAACGGAGGCCGGACTCAAGATATACGGAGATAAAGCAGATCAATAACGCGGGAATCGCCTATTATGATGCGGCGCTACTCACGTTTGAGATGCCGCTCACCAAGGGACTCATGGTGAGCACTACCTACACGTTCAGCAAGGCAATCGATGAAGGACAGGATTTCACATCCACCGCTGCGAATCGCGACCTGCTATCGGGCCGAAGTCAATCCGAGTACGATTCGTTGAAGAGATCGAAGGGGGCTCAGCAACTTCGACTCTCCTCATGGACTTACTCTCGATTACAGCTACCAACTCCCTGCGGGCCGGCGGTGGCTCTTGAAGGGCTGGCAAATCACGGGCGCGGCACTCTGGAAAAAAGGCACGCCCATGACTTTGTACGTCGGCTCAGATGCGCCGGGATTCGGTAATATCGATGGATCCCCCAGTGACCGGCCGAACATTGTGGACAATTCGATTCTTGGAGCGACTTTGGGACACCCGACAACCGCGCCTCTGATCTTGCGCCGCGATCGTTTCGCGTACATCCAGCCGGGGCAACTCGCGGGATCGATCGGAAGAAATACATTCCGAAAAGCATCGATTGCGAATCTGAATGCCGCGGTATCAAAACAGTGGAACTGGCACGAGTCGACAATGCAACTACGAGGTGAGGCTTACAATCTAACGAACACCCCGCAGTTCGATGAGCCACAAAGGAACCTGTCTTCCCCGTCGTTCGGCCGCATTACGAACACCCTGAACGACGGGCGTGTTCTTCAGCTTGGCATCCGGTTCACTTTGTAAGGCGCGTTCACCGGAATATACCAATGACACTCTTGAAGATGTTCCGTTTTCCCGGCTCGGATGTCGGCGCGTTCGCGACCGGTAATCCGTTTTCGTCAAGAGTGTCATAGATCTGATCGTGCGGACAGGTCGTTTTTGGTTGTGTACCCGCAACGAAGTATTCGATCCGAGATGGGCAGTCGGGACCCGCCAGGAGACCGCTCAAAGGGTCGATGCTCACTTTAACGACGCCTTTCGGAGATTCAAACTGCTTTGCGTTGGCGTATTGACGCAGCGAGTGGGCGCGCTTCATGAACGTCGTCCAGACAGGAAGCGCGGACTTGGCGGCCTCGAGTTCGAACTCGGCATTGTCATCGTATCCGATCCAAACTACCGTGAGTAGATTCGACGTATATCCGGCAAACCAGCCATCGCGCGATGTACCTGTTTTGCCGGCGGCCGGAACAGTGAAGCCTTTTGATCTCGCGCCTGCACCTGTTCCTGATCGCATCACCTCTTCCATGAGGTTAGTCATGATGTACGCCACGCGTTCATCGAGAACCTGATTCCCTTGCGGCTGATGCGTATAAACGACGCGATTGTGGCGGTCGCGGATGCTCGTGACAAAGCTGCGCTGAACGTGCACGCCGTGATTCGCAAAAATCGTGTAAGACTCCGCCAATTCGATCGGAGTCACTTCATATGAGCCCAGCGCCAGCGATGGTGTTCCCATCACTGGCGAACGCACACCTGCGGCGCGAACCACACTCGCAACCTTTTCATACCCGATCTGTTCAGCAGCCTTGATCGTCGGGATATTCATCGATTTCGCCAGCGCGTCACGGACGTTTACGTTTCCGTGATAGTCATCGTGATAATTTGTGGGCTCATAGACCTGCTGATTGAAAGTGAAGGTTGTGGGCTCATCAAGGAACATCGACGCAGCGGTGATAACGTCCTCCCGCCCGCTGTTCTTGGCTCCCTCATTCAGGGCGGCTGCGAAGACGAAGGGCTTAAACGCCGATCCGGGCTGACGCTTGGCTAACGCACGGTTCAACTGGCTGTTTGTATAATTGCGTCCTCCGACGAGCGCCTTGATATCGCCTGTGTACGGGTCAAGCGCAACCAACGCGACCTGCGGAAATTGCCCTTCCTTCTTCTTACCGCGGCTCCGTCGAAGTTGCTGGTCCAGTTGCGCCATTCCTTCCTGGACAGACTCGACCGCAGCCTGCTGCAAGTCGACGTCTAACGTGGAGTACACCCGGCAACTATTCGTGGCGAAATCCCAGTCCTGGAACTTGTTTTGAAGATCATCGTTGACGAGGTCAACGAAATACGGCGCGTCGCTCGATTCCGTTTCGGCTGGGCTGAGCGTCAAGCGCGTATTGACGGCCTGCATGTACTGCTGAGAATCAAGGTACCCGTTCGTGTGCATCAGCTGAAGCGCGAGATTGCGCCGTTCCTTGACACGTTCGGGATACCGAAACGGATTGTAATAGCTAGGCCTCTGAATGATGGCAACGAGTGTGGCTGCTTCCGGCACGGTGAGTTTGCGAATGTCTTTGCCAAAGTAGGTACGAGCCGCTTCCCCGAACCCATGAATGCTGAAGCTTCCCCTCCGGCCGAGATAGATTTCGTTGGCGTAGAACTCTATAAGCTGTTCCTTTGTGAAGCGACGCTCAAGCTCGATCGTAAGGAAGATCTCCGCGATCTTCCGCTTGAACGTCTTGTCCTGATCCAGCCAAAAGCTCCGGGCAAGCTGCATGGTAATTGTCGAAGCGCCTTGTCCCTTACGCCCTTGTTTCAGATCGACATAGGCAGCTTTCGCCATGCGGATCGGATCGAGGCCGAGGTGTTTGAAAAAACGCTTGTCTTCGACGGACAGCAGCGCATGAACCAGATGCTTTGGTATTTCCGAGTACGTAATCGGTCTGCGTTTTTCACGATCGGCGTCAAAGAGGTTTGTAATTACCTCCGGTTCCAACCAGTAGTGATTTGTCGTACGATTTTCGGTCTCTGAAAATACTCTTGTAACGTGATTACCTGCAATTTGGATAATCGCGGAATGTGGCTGGAAATAGGACTCGGGTCCGGTTACAATTGCAAGCCCTTCCTTACTCCGCCGGTAATAGCCGACTCTGTTTGCTTGATCTTCGGTATAACCCGCGCGCTGGAGACGAGCGATCAATTCTGCTTCCGTCAGAGTATCGCCAACGACTACCTGGCGCGGCATGGCATACACGGACGAGTTCGTCCGAATGGCGCCGCCGCCGAACTTGTCCTCGATCATCATCGCGTACTTGTAATAGGAGAAGCCGAAACCGAGGCACCCGGCGAGCAGAATCAATCCCGCCACAGCAAACAAAACAGGGTGCTTTCTGATAACACCTCGCGCAGGGGCAGTCCCCTCGACAGCCGGTTCACGCAACCAGTTCCGGACTCGTACCCAGGATTCTTTCATTAAGGGGTTTTGCTCCTGTTCTGTGGACGCGACGGTTCCTGCGGCGTTTCGCCTACAGTAAACTGGGTACCCCACCTAAGGATTTCGATTGACGCACACTGCGGAGGATGGCCTCCTGCAGAGCGTCGGCAGCAGCAACTCCAAGTGACACGAAATCAGCGGTTTCCGATCCAACGGACAACGCGAAAACGAGGTCGCCATCGCCCACAGTGTGCACCGGCGAGATCGTACGAACCATGCCGTGCTGTGCCAGGGCGGCAAGCCTCGTAGCCTCAGATTTCGTGAGCCGCGCGTTCGTTGCGATGACACCGAGCGTCGTGTTAACGGCCGGCCGGCTCAGCCGGACACCGCTACGAATAGCTTCCGTCGCATCGATGAATTCCCGCGATTCTTTGGACTTTCGTGCGCCCGCAATGACTTTCGCCGTCTTCGGATCGATCACGTCCCCATACGCGTTCGTCACGACAAGCGCTGAGACCAGAACATTCGGACCAACCTTCAATGTGAATGATCCGATTCCACCCTTCATGCTTTGAGCGAGTCCACGAAGCTTGCCTACGGTCGCTCCCGTACCCGCGCCTACACTTCCTTCCACCACGGCGTCAGTTGTCGCAGCTTTCGCTGCAGCATATCCCATTTCCCTGGTCGGGCGCACAGTCGGCTTTCCAATTCCGAGGTCGAACAAAATCGCTGCGGGAACGATCGGTACTCTTGCCCCGCCGAACGCGAACCCTGTCCCCTGTTCTTCCAGGTAGTTGCGAACCCCGGAGGCCGCCTCGAGCCCAAACGCGCTTCCGCCCGCGAGACAGATTCCGTGGATACGAGGGGTGATATGCAGAGGACTTAAAACATCCAGTTCTTGTGAGCCGGTCGCCGAGCCTCGAATGTCGACACCCGCCACGGCGCCGCCCTCTACAAGAATCGCTGTACAGCCCGTAATCGCTTCAAAATCGGAGATATGTCCGACGCGGACGCCAAGGATGTCGGTAAGGCCCTTCATGCTACCATTTACAAGAATAGAGGCCCGCTAACGATTTGCTGGATCTCCTGAAACCGCCGATTGCAGCATTCCAGGACTTCATATTCCTAAGCACACGCGCAGTTAAGAACGTTTTCCGTACACCTCATTATAGTGGCGACATTCTTATGCAGATGGACATCATCGGCGTAGGAAGCCTACCAATTGTCGTCCTCACCGGCTTTTTCAGCGGCGCGGTAATGGGACTGCAGATGTCGCGCGCGCTGGCCACTTACGGCGCGACAGGCCAGATCGGTCAGATCGTGGCAATCACGCTGGTGCGCGAACTGGGTCCCGTCCTGTCATCGCTCCTGGTGGCCGGCCGAAACGCGTCAGGCATGGCGAGCGAACTCGGATCTATGAAAGTGACGGAACAGATTGACGCGATGCGCGCGCTGGGTACCGATCCCGTCCAGAAACTGGTGACGCCTCGAGTTATTGCTACCTGCGTCACGCTCCCGCTGCTCACGATTATCTCGGATTTTGTTGGCCTTATCGGTGGATTCGTAGTTGCTTATTTCATGCTCAATCTGACGTCGGGCCAATACTGGGATACGGCCTGGCGCGCTCTCGAGTGGAACGATCTCGCTCAGGGATTACTGAAGCCTTTCGTCTTCGCCCTCGTCATTTCACTAGTTGGCTGTTATTACGGGATGCAGACTCGGGGCGGAACGCAAGGCGTAGGTAGAGCGACGACACAAGCGGTGGTCGTCGCGTCCGTGTGGATTTTTATTCTGACATTCTTCATCACTCGGGTGTTTGTCTAGTCGTCACTGATGCCCGAGCCGATTCTACGCTACATCGATGTTTCGCTTGGCTTCGAAGGAGAACCGGCGCTCAGGAATGTATCCTTCGAGGTCTTGCCGGGACACACCAGGATGATCTTCGGCGCGGCGGGGAGCGGCAAGTCGGTGCTGTTGAAGACAGCGTCCGGTCTTTTGAAACCGGACTCGGGAAGCATCTACCTTTTCGGCCAGGACATCACACACATGGATGAAGAGGAGCTTTTTGCAATTCGCGGGAAAGTGGGAGTTCTTTTCCAGGAGGGTGGTCTTTTCGATTCGCTCACCATCGAGGAGAATGTCGCGTATCCTGTACTGAACTCACGAGGAGTGCAGGGCGGCAAACCAGACCCTGAGTCCGTTCACGCCCGCGTTCGCGAGGCGCTCAGCTTCGTCGAATTGGAACACACTCTAGACAAATTTCCCAGCGAATTGTCGGGCGGCATGAGGCGGCGCGTCGGAATTGCACGCGCGACTGTGACTCAACCGCCTTTGCTGCTTTACGACTCGCCAACCGCAGGTCTGGACCCGATCACTGCAAATACGATCATTGCGTTGATCATCAAGGCCAGGGATACGAGGAATTCGACATCGTTGATCGTGTCGCATCGCCATCAGGACGGGCATCTTATGGCAAACTTCCGCTACAATCCGCAGAATGGGGGACTCACAAAGGCCCCGGAGGGAAGCGGAGTGCACGAGAACACGAGGTTTATGGTCTTCCGGGAGGGTCAATTGGTATTCGAAGGTACAGAAGAGGAACTGGATGCCGCCGATGATCCGTACGTCTCGAAGTTCAAGGCGGTGAAAAGCTAATGCCCTCGGCGCACAAAACTGGTTGGGCTCAGTTGCGAGTGGGCGTGATGGCCGTGGCCGCGATGGTCATACTGGGTGTTTTAATTTTCCTATTGACGGGCGATAAGAAAATATTTTCCGAGAATGCGACGCTATACACGTACATGGCCGATTCCGCAGCCTTGGCGAAGGGCGCGCCGGTCAGAATAAATGGCATTCTCGCTGGCAAGATTCATAAGGTCGGACTATCCGGAGAGACCGCTTCAGGCCGGGTAATCCGCATCGACATGGAAATCGAGAAGGATATGCTGCCGCAGATTCCCATCGATTCGATCGCCGCCATCAGTTCGGAAAATGTGCTCGGAACCAAGTACATCAACATACGGAAAGGTCAGAGTGCGACGACCGTACAGCCAGGCTTCGAGATTCAGTCATTAGACACGCGGGATTTCGACGAGGTCTTCCAGCAGGGATATGCGCTCCTAACGCAACTTCAAGGGATTCTGAAACGCGTCGACGCGATCGTCAGTCTTGTTGAAGTCGGTAAAGGAAGCATCGGTAAGCTGCTCGTCGACGAGGAACTCTACAACCGGGTTATTGCAATGGTGGCTGAGGGCCAAAAGATCACGCATGCGATGAGCACCCCGACAGGAACCATCGGCAAGCTTATCTATGATGACGCCATTCTACGCGACTTCCAGAAATCGATGGCGCGAGTCGATAATCTTCTGGGTGGATTGGAGCAAGGTCAGGGTACCGCCGGAAAATTCCTGAAAGACGAAGCCCTGTACTCGGAGCTGCGAGGTTCGATTCAGGAAGTCCGAAAGATGATCGTAGACCTGAATGCCGGAAAGGGTACCGCGGGCAAGCTCCTCAAAAGCGAAGAGCTTCACGATCAGTTACTTGCTTCTCTCAGCAAAGTTGACCTCATCGTCGACAAGATCAATGCGGGCCAAGGCACGATCGGGCGCCTGCTTGTGGATCCTCAGCTTTATGACACACTGAACGGTGCAACGCGTGAGATGCAGAATTTAATCAAGGATATTCGCGCGAATCCGGCGAAGTTCCTGCGGATCAAACTGGCTCTGTTTTGAAGCGCCTAGTAGTGAATGCCGATGACTTCGGGTACACGCGCGACGTGAATCGTGGAATCGTCGAGGCGCACACCAGAGGGATTCTGACTGCGACTACGTTAATGGCGAATGGCACAGCTTTCGATCACGCGGTCGAACTCGCCAGAGAAAACCCGGCACTTGACGTCGGTTGCCATCTCGTGCTGATCGGCGGCCGATCGTTGCTGGGAAATCACGATCCCTTGCCTCGCAGTGTGCCGGAGTTTCTCACCCGACTCGCGACGCGAAGCATTCGTCCGTACGACGAACTGCGGGCACAGATCGAGAAGATTCTGAGCGCAGGCATAACGCCGTTCCATCTCGACACTCACAAGCATACGCACCTGGCATTTCCGGTGCTCTCGGCAGTGGCTCGATTATCCGAGGAGTTTCGAATTCGTTGGGTTCGTCGGCCGTTTGATTTCCCTCTGAGCGGAACAGGACCCGTACCGTTTGGAAAACGTGCGATCAGCCAAAGCCTGCAGATCCTGCGCAACCGGTTCCACCGCAAGTTGTCGAAGCACGGTTGCCGGACCACTGATCATTTTGCGGGCTTTCAGTTGACCGGATACCTGCGCGATGAAGAACTCGCCCGGCTGTTGAAGTCCTTACCGGACGGCACCACGGAGTTCATGTGTCATCCGGGTTATTGCACGGACGAATTGAGGCAGTGTCCAACGCGTCTGAAGGAGAGTCGCGAACGCGAGCTGAAGGCGTTGACCGCGCCGGACGTTCTAGCGGTCGTTCAAGAGAATTCGATTGAGCTGGTCCGCTATAGGGACCTCTGACAGATACTCTGCACAGCAAAGTACTTGCTATAAAGAGAAGCTCGCCGTATAATCCCCTCATGGCTTCGCGGTCAGAGCCGATCCTTTTACACGACCACGCGATCGACAACCTTCGATTCATTCGCGACACAATGGAGCGCGCGGGATCATTCACAGCGGTTCCGGGCTCAGGTGGAATTGCTATGGGTCTGTCCGCTTTCGCTGCGGCGATGGCTGTAATGGCGTACCCGGGGTCGTTTCTGCACGATCTGGTTGACAGAGGCGATGATTGCCATGGCCATCGGGATGGTTTCTACGATCTGGAAGGCTCACGGGATTCGAGTCGCTGGTAGGTTCCGGTCCAGCTCGAAAGTTTGCGTTGAGTTTCGCGCCGCCTTTGATGGTCGGCGTTGTTTCTGACGCATCATGCTGGTGCGCGCTGCCGTTCCGGCCTGTTGCCGGGGTCTGGCTATGCATGTATGGAGTGCAATCATCGCCGGCGGAGCTTTTTCGGTGCGGTCAGTCCCATCATGGGCGTAGGATTTCTATGTGCGGGGATTGCTGCCTTCTGCACGCCGCCTACGTGGGGCAACACCTGGCTGGCCTCGGCATTCGGCGGATTACATATCATTTTCGGGGCGATCATCGCCAGGAGGTACGGTGGCTAAGAGTTCGGCCGTGAATAGCACACCGCCACATCAGCGTTGAGGCCGCCGGAAGGAAACGACTGGCCTGGATCGGCTGATCCATGAACGTATGCGGCTGGGAATCGTCAGTGCTCTCGCGGCGAACGAAACTCTCACGTTCCCGGAGTTGAAAAAGCTGCTCGACGCGTCGGATGGAAACATCAGCATTCACACGCGCAAGTTGGAAGAAGCCGGGTACATTACGTGCACAAAGCATTTCACGGGCCGTGTGCCAAGGACGGAATACAAGCTGACCGCAAGCCGGCCGAAACGCGCTTAAAAAATATCTCGACCATATGGAGGCACTCATTCACGCAATGCGAGGCGTTTAAAAAACCGAAGCATCGGTGACATGGAAAAGCGGACGTTCGCACATGACTTTGCAGAACCAAGTACTATTCACGTCGCGATCATCATGGACGGGAACGGTCGATGGGCGACAGCCCGCGGATTGCCGCGAGTCGCTGGACACCAGAGAGGGGCGGACGCCTTAAACGAACATGGAAGCCGCTCCCGCCGCCGGGATCAGCGCGCTAACTCTATACGCGTTCTCTTCTGATAACTGGAAGCGCCCGGCCGAAGAAGTATCCGCGCTGATGAGTCTTTTCGAAATACCTGCAAACGAGATAGCCGAGTGTGTCGCAAAAGACGTAGGCATCTCGTTTATCGGCAGGCGCGACCGGCTAAGTCGACATATCGTAAGCCTAATGGCGAAGCGGAGGACCACACTCGCAATGCGCGCGCCTACATATCCGAATCGCCGTCGACTACTCGTCGCGGGATGCGCTGGTAGAGCTGCGACAACAAGCTGGACCGAACGAACGCGCGGCACTAATCGCGGCAGCACTGCCCGCGCCTGATGTCGACCTCCTGATTCGAACAGGAGGCGAACAGCGGCTGAGCGATTTCCTGCTCTGGGAATGCGCTTATGCCGAGCTGGTCTTCCTCCCTGTGATGTGGCCGGACTTTCAGGCCGCGCATCTCGACAAGCCGTGGCGTCTTTCGAATGCGCGAGCGCCGTTTCGGCGCGGCGCCGGCCGCGTGATATAAACCGATCAGTATGAATCGCAGACAGTTCCTTGCGACAGGTACAGGGGGGACCCTCGCATCCGCGTGCCCCTGTATTCCGGCGACGCTAAGCCGTCAATCATTGAGTTGTCCTACATTCGAATGCGCAACACACAGGACTCGATGGTGCAGCGGACCAACGATTATCTGTCCAAGTCGTACATGCCGGCCTTGCGGCGCGCCGGCGCGAAACAGGTAGGTGCTTTCACCTACGTGATCGGAGAAGGAAACCCTTCAACCGTGCTGGCGACTGAATATGCGGACGCCTCTTCGTGGGAGGGCCGGCAGAAACTTCGAGACGACAAAGAACTTTTAAAGGCGGCGGACGCGTTCTACTCAGGACCGCTCCAATATATCCGCGAAGAAACCGTCTATTTTGAGGGGCTTTCCTACCATGCCGAACATGGAAGTTCCATCGGCCCGGAGCGAGAGCAAGACGCACATGTTCGAACTGCGAACCTACGAATCGAATAACCAACGATCTTTGGCGCGTAAGATCCGCATGTTCGAAGAGGGTGAGATCGCAATTTTCCGTAAGGTCGGAATGATTCCCGTGTTCTTCGGAGAAGCGCTGGCCGGCCGGAACTTGCCGCAGCTCACGTACTTGCTCGCGTACGATGATATGGCAGCTCGGGATAAATCGTGGGCCGCGTTCGGGGCGCATCCGGAGTGGACAAAATGAAAAACGAACCTGGGGCAAGCGACGGAGAAATCGTATCGAACATCAGCAACGCGATTCTGCGGCCGCTTCCGTTTTCGAGCATTCGCTGAATTTTTCGTGCGTTTTTCGACTCTCCCGTAATTATGAGTTCAAAGGTTGACCCTGATACTTCCCCTGCGCTAAATTGAGGGTGCGGGGTGGAGCAGTCTGGTAGCTCGTTGGGCTCATAACCCAAAGGTCGAAGGTTCAAATCCTTCCCCCGCAACCAACTGATTCTTCAGCCACTTACATCCATCTTATACTCCGAGAAAAGCGGCGCTATTCCAGATTGGACTCGCGTAAGTCGTTGATTGCGAGGGATCAATTTGGTGACAGCACGTTGGGTTTCGTCCGGGCGGTCGTGGCGCGGATGTCTATTGCGGTTGATCGAGATAGAGCGGATACCCGGGCTGTTTCTTACCAAGTTCGTCATCAATCCCTATATCTGAGCGAGATCGTGACAGACAGGAACAGAGAGCGGCCACCAAACAGATTCAAGCGATGGGATACGAGGTATTCGAGGTTGGCCTGTTTAAACCCGATCGCCACCGCGAACGTACCGATCGTGTACCGGGAACATGGGAATGCGTACCGAGCCCGGCCACTGGGCCGGGCCCGGTGCGGAGTCGCTCAGCCCTCGTCCGGATCAGGATTCGGGTCCCGATCTGCCGCGCGCTCGGCACGATCGAGCTTGCCGAACGACTCGGCCCGTACTTCGGTAATTCGCTGGCGAACGCCGTCGCGCTCGAACTCCCGCGTGCGGACCGCGCCCTGCACCATGACGTACGAACCCTTCGCGAGCGTGCGGGTGTACTCGGCGAGTTTGCCGAAAGTAACGATGCGATGCCAGTCGGTCCGGCTCTGCCACTCGCCGTCGGCGTCTTTCCAGGACTCCTTCGTCGCAACAGAAACAACGGCAACCACTGTGCCGTTCTGCGTATAGTGAACTTCGGCTTCTGAGCCGGTAAAGCCGATAAGTGTGATCTGGTTGAGCGTAAACATATGCTGTGTTCTCCGTTTCTGCCTGGCCCGGTTGGTCCGGGGGCAACCGAACAGCAAGCGTCCCCGCTCCCAAACACAGCCGGAGTGCTTTGTTGGAGGTGCCAGCGTTTAGATCCAGCGAGCGCTTGTGGTGGATCTGCCGGAGGAACCGACAAAGCAGAATGGAGGCGAAGAGCAGCGGCGCGGAGTTCAAGCGCAGCAGGTTCCCCGGACAGAACCGGGTAGCAGAGAACGGAGATGGGCAAGTACGCGCGGCCAGGGATGAGGCGTCCGTCGACGCTATTGACACAGACGGCGAGTTGTCGACCAACGTTGCGAATCGACGAAGCATTGGTGAGACGCAGGACGCATCCGCAGAGCCGGATCGACTGACACCGGGTGGTTACCTTCCAAACCGTGCGCTCGCGATGCGTCCATACGTCAATGGTGCAGAGTGCATCCGAACGCCAAAGTGCGGAACGCGGGTCGCCACCGGATCACAGAACTGCGAGTCGACTTGTGGTAGGCAAGGTGATCGTGCTAGCGAGCCCCGGAGCGAGGCGGTGAACGCGAGCTAGGGAGGGTTGATCGCCTACTCGCGGCTGGCTCTGGCGGATTCATCCGAGTTCGGTATCCCTCGCTTTACCAGCGAGCGACCGGCCGCGTCGAGAAGTGTTCCGTCGTTGCTTACAGGTGATCCTCACACTCGAGCTCAAGCTATCTTTGCGAGATTGTTAGCCGTTCAGTCGGGAGTCATAGTCGACCCCTTCTGCGATCGCCTGCACAATTCCAGCAGCGGCATAAAATCGCAGGAGCATCCATTCCGGTAATCAGGAGTTTCATGGCACGAACATAAAGGGCACGCCAGTTGTGATCTCCCATAAGCGGACTTCTGGCCAACGTTGTGCCACACATCAGCGACATGGGCGTGATACGACCGGGCGGCTAGCCGCCGCTTTACGATAGCCGGATTTCCCAATCCGGATCCGTCTATGCTTCAGCGTAGCTGTCGCGACCTATTTCAATCGACCGTGCTCCAATGCACTGTGCGGTCCGGCGTCGGCACCGCAATCGCTACTCGATGCGGAGGGCATCCATAACACAAAATGGAACCGGCGCGAATCAGCGCCGAAAGCCCGAGCGCACGAAAACCAGAACGGACGTCGGGAGCGAACCGTTCAGCAGAAGGCTGTCAGAACAGACGGTCGTAGAGAAACGGGAAGTCTACGCATATCGTCTTCGGCTCTTCCGCTGCCTGCAATAAATCGGTCACTTCGGAGTTCGGGCGGTCGCGAGTCGTCGCAGTTTCCGGCTCGATCCGGAGTGCAGCGCGATTCGGATTGGCTATCTGCCGACTACCAGGACGTGGAAGCTGTCCGGAAGAATCGGTGGGCGGCTTCTCGCTCCCGGCTGTGGCGGTCGGGGCGGGACCGAACTCGGCGGCGAGCAGATAAACTTTGTGATTCCTGGGATCCACTGTCATGGTTCGAGCGCCTTTCTCAGTCGTGACCGTATCGACGGTCTGATATTTTCCGCTCACATCTTTGATGATGCTAAGTGTCCCGTCCGCTCCGTTGGAGGCGAACGCAAGACCCAGCCCGGCATCGAATCCTGCCCCATCTGCGCCGCCTCCGATCGGAGCGGTGCCGATGACTTTGAATGATGAAATGTCAGTGATGGCCATAACCTTGTTTCCGCAAGCCGAGAATAGCTTCTTATTCTTCACGTCGATCGCGAGGCCAGTGGGTGCCTCGCAAGGTGAGACGGAAGCGTGCCGTAGAACGGCGGGTTTGGCGGCATCGATCTCAATGATCTCGTTAGAGTCTTCTATATTGATATAGACCTTACCTGCTCCGTCCACTGCGCATGCCTCTGGCTTGCCGCTCAGGGGCAGGCTCTTGATCACCTCATTGCTCTTCGGATCGATGACCGTAGTGTCATTCGAACGGCCGTTGAATGTAAAAATGCGCTTCGTTTTGGGTTCGAAACAAACTGAGTCGGGATTCTGTCCGGTTTGCGGTTCGCCGACTTTAGCCAATGTCTTCAGATCGAATATCGTGACGCTGTTTGCCTGCCCGTTCGTGATAAATCCTTTCCCGAATTCGGGTGCGACAGCGACGCCATGCACCCCATGCAGTTGCGTGATCTGTCCGACGACCTTGCCGGATCTTGTATCAACTACCTCAACAAGTGTGGCATGTGATGCGTAGACACGATTGGAATCAGGATCTACAGCGACGTAGTCCCAACCGCCGGTGCCGCCGATCTTGATTTTGGATACGACTTTGAAGCCCTCTGACCCGAGTCCAAGGACAGCGAGGGCCATTGCCGCGAGTACGATACGCTTTACCATCTTGAGATCCTCCTTCCAATCAACTCCGGCCCCCGGCATAGAACCGGACCGCCGGCGTAACTACGAGAGACAAAATCATCGAGGCGAGAATGCCGCCAATCACAGCAATCGCCAAAGGTTGCAGCATTTGAGATCCGGCGCCGATCGCGAACGCCAGCGGGAGCATACCGGCGACCGTGGCCAGTGCCGTCATCATGATCGGACGCAAACGCCGTTCACCTGCCAGCATCATGCTCTCTTCAGCAGGGACACCGTCAGCCCGGAACTTCTGGTCGGCATCCAGCAGCAAAATCCCGTTCTTGGCGACAATGCCAATCACCATAATCAGGCCCATAAACGACGACAGGTTGAAGGTGGTCCCGGTGATCAGGAGAGCAAGAAAAACGCCGCAAGTCGAGAGCAGCGCCGACGACAGTACGGCAACAGGCGCACTGAACTCTCCGAATTCGAAGAGCAGCACCATAAAGACCAGGACAATGGCAAGGGCGAGCACGAAAACCAGATCCCTGAACGACTTTTGCTGCTCGGCGTATTGGCCGCCATATTCCACGCGAATGCCTGGCGGCAGATTCGACTCTGCAACAGACCTTTGAACCGCAGCCATGCCGGCTCCCAGATTGATGCCTTCAAGCCGAGCCGTTACGTTGACACATCGTTGCAGGTTGTCGCGGATGATTTCCGTCTGGCCGGGGATCTCTGTCAGGGTGGCAAGCGAGCCGATGGTAGCGGTTTTGCCTGTACCGCTGACGATCACCGTCTTTTGCATGCTTTCGAGCGTCTGGCGCGCGGAGGGCGGGAACTGAACGCGGATCGTATATGACCTTGCGTTCTGGACGATTGGAGTGGTGGCGGGCTCTCCCTGCAGCATCGCGCTCGCATCCAACTCGACTTCCTGAGGCGTGAAGCCCGCTCGGGCGGCGACCACCGGATCGACGTTGAATACAACAGCGGTGCCGCTCGTGGTGTTCTCGATTCCATTTTCGACATCGACCACACCGGGAATCTTTTCGAATCGTACTTGCTTCCAGCGGCGCCCAGTGGCGGAGCAGCTCGGGATCCTCTGAGAAAAGCTTGATGACAACAGGCTGCGGCGCACTGGTAAGATCGCCGATCATGTCCTGAAGCAGCTGTGGAAACTCGACATCCAGCGCCGGTGCGATCTCGTTGATTTTGGCACGCACATCTGCGATCACCTCGTCGCCCGGTCGGGTCCTTTGATTCTTTGATGCTGTCCCGAACAACCTTGTCCAGAACGATGCCATCGGTTTCAGCTTCACGCTGATATCACCCTGGTTCGCCTCGGTAACCGCTGCCAGACCAAGCTGCAGACCCGTGCGGCGCGCGGTAGTAGCAACGTCCGGAGTGTCACGCAACACCTTCTCTATCTGGCCGATCACTCGATTCGTCTCCCGCAAAGACGATCCGGGAGGCATGATGTAGTCGACGATGAAGCCTCCTTCGTCCATTGCCGGCAAAAGATCCGAACCAGTACGGGTATAGCAAAGCCAGGACCCGGCGATTAGTACGACGGCCAACAACGCCAGCACCAGCGGATGCTCCAGGGTGTAGCGCAAGGTTCGTTCGTAACTCCGCATCATCCATGGGGGAACAGTGTCGTGTTTCCTGACACCCCCGCCTTTCCGGCTGCGGAGAAAGTAATGGCTGAGTGTCGGGGTCCAGGTCAGGGCCAGCGCCAGGGATGTGAACAGCGCAACGCCTACCGTGATCGCTAAAGCGCGAAAAAATACTCCAGTGACGCCGGTGATTGAGATCAGCGGCAGGAATACGACGATAGGAGTGATCGTAGAGCCTACCAGCGGGACGCGAATTTCTCGGATCGCACTGCGGATAGCTTCGGCCCGCGGCTGCCCCGTATCCCGATGCAGCACGATGTTCTCCACCACGACGATCGCATCATCGATCACCAGACCGACGGCGGCGGCCAGACCGCCAAGCGTCATCAGGTTGAAGCTCTGTCCAAGGGCGCGAAGGGCAATGCAGGTGACGCCGATCGTTGCCGGGATCACCAGGCCCGCAACCAGTGACGTGCCCCAGTCCCTCAGGAACAAAACCATGATGAAAGAAGCCAGGATGAGCCCAAGAAGGATGGCGTCGCGCACGCTCTTGATCGATTCATGACCAGTTCCGACTGGTCATAGAAGGGCTCGAATTTCCACGCCGCGCGGCAGATCGCGTTCCAGAGCTCGCAATCTCGCTATGGACCGCATTCGCGACGTCAACCGTGTTGCTCGCGGGCTGGCGATAGATGTTCAGGAGAACCGAAGACTTTCCATCCGCCGTCACCACGGTGTAAACGGGCATCACCGAATTGCTCACGGTCGCGACGTCTTTGACGTGTACGGCCGTTCCGT
Source organism: Bryobacteraceae bacterium (assembly GCA_963825845.1). Classification (GTDB taxonomy): domain Bacteria; phylum Acidobacteriota; class Terriglobia; order Bryobacterales; family Bryobacteraceae; genus DASQDN01. Next base: position 86,033 of record CAWGVL010000051.1, read on the forward strand.
TTGCAGTGGTCTTGATGACGATATTGCCGATCTCCTCGAGTTTTTTGCCTGGCCGGTCATCAGCGTCAGAACGAGTTGGTGATTCGTTTCGATCAATCCGGGTGAGTCGATGGTGTTGCTCCGGGCGATTGCATCGAGAATGTTCGGAACGGTCACACCGGCTTCGATCAGTTTTCCTGGATCGGGCTGACCTGATATTCGGGTCTCTGTCCGCCCTGCACCACCACCGATGAAACACCTGCCGCGCGATTCAGCCTCGGCTTAAGTGTGTAGTTTGCGAACTCCCACAGCGCGGTCTGCGGCAAGCTTTTCGACGTGATGCTGTACCCCATGATTGGAAACGCAGCGAACGTCAGGCGATTCGCTGTCACTTTTGCCGTCGGAGGTAATGAAGACTGCACACGCGCAATGGCGGCGTCCACCAGCTGGAGCGTCAGATCCATGTCGCTCTTCCAGTCGAAGAACAGGTTGATCTCCGCACTTCCACGGCTCGTCACGGAGTAACATGGTCGAGGCCAGGCACAGTGTTCAGCGCCTCTTCGAGTGGCTGAGTGACCGTGACCAGCATTTGGTCAATCGGGTAAACACCAACGTCAGCCCCTACAACGATGCGGGGGAAATCAGTATTGGGAAACACCGCGACCGGAATTCCCAGCGCCACATAGACGCCCACCGCGACCATCGTGAGGATCACGAAGATGATCGGCTTGCCATGGCGTGCGGTCCAGTGCGGCAACTCCTGCGCGGTGCCCGGCGGACCCGCGAGTACTTCGCTCATCTTTGAATTTCCCCGCAGCTGGTTTTGCGGCGCCTTTGTCCTTGCCGGGCGGCTCTGGAGCGTTGTCCTCGTCCTCATCGCTCTCCTCGACCGCGGTCGTCACGACTTTCACCTTTGTCTTGTCGTCGAGTCCCATGCCACCGACTACGACGACCTCTTCTCCGGGAGTCGCTCCTGTAAGGACCTGGACCTGTTTGCCTTCGCGCACGCCCAGCGTAACTACCCGTCTGTGAACACTGAGTCGGAAGAGACGGTTAACACGGATGTTCCGCCTTCTTCTCCGGGCAGAATCGCGGCGACCGGCACGACGGTAGCCGCCTTATAAACCTCGGTGGCGATGCTCGCGTGTACTGCGCTTCCGGGCTTCAACAGTTCGCCCGGATTGGGGACCTCGATCCAAACCTGAACCGTGGTCGTGCTTGGATCAGCCGCAGGGCTCACGACGGTAACTTTACCTTCGATTTCTTCCTTTTGATCGGGGTAAGTCAGCCTCGCCGTCTGTCCCACTCGTACGTCGCCGCATCGGTCTGCGGAATGTTCACGCGGGCCACCACCCGCGAGATATTCACGACAGTGATCACCGGCATTCCCGTGTTCGCCATCTCTCCCGCATTGATGGGCCGATCGGCAACGATGCCGGAGATCGGACTCTCGATCCGCGAATACGCTACTTGTGCTTCCTGAGAATCAAGATGCGCTTTGGCCGACTGAACCTGCGCAGCGGCCGATCTGATCTGGTCCTGGCGAGCTGTTTCCAGCGCTTTCAAATGCTCCTGTGCTGCGCGCAAATTGGCATCAGCCTGCGTGAACGCAACCTGAGACTCATCGACAAGCCTGCCTGCCAGGGCACCCTGCCTGAACAACTGCTGCCGGCTCTCCAGCACCTGCCGGGCGCTTTCACGTGCGTCTTTGGCTGCATCGACATCCGTTCGCGTCTTCACGATCGCATCCCCAACGGTGTGATTTCCGTGGTCCGAAATTGGATTCGGCCTGTTGCACCGCCCCCTTACCTTCGGCCGCGGCATACACCAGATCGCGGTTCTCGAGCACTCCGAGAAGTTGTCCCTGCCTGACGTGATCGCCGCGGTTCACGTAAAACTTCTGCACGGAGCAGCGATTTTCGGCATGATCGCAGCCTGATCGAGCGGAAAAAAGCGCCGTCGCCTTGTACGATTCGCCGGATTGTCGCCTGAGTGACCGCGGTCACCTGTACGAGGGAGGAGCCTTTTCTTTCTCATCCGGAGGCTTACTGCAACCCGCCAGGAGGAAAACGCAGCTTGCGGTTGCGAACAATATTCTCTGCGGCATCGGTCAGAACGTTCCTGTCAGTGTTTGGAGGTTGCTGATAGCGAGGCGGTAGCGTGCCATACCATCATCGAAGGCATTGCGGGCCGTCAGAAAGCTGGTCTGTGCGTCCACGAGTTCTATCAGGGTTGCCTCGCCTGCCTGATAACGGAGCGTCACAAGACGCAGATTCTCTGACGCGAGCTCAGCCGCGCGGCGTACGAAATCGATTTGCCGGCGGGAGACCTGGGCTTCTTCGTAGAACCCCCGCAGGTTTCGAAGAAGCGTACGCTGGGCGGCGCTCAGGTCCACCGTTGCCTGTTCGCGTCGAATTTCGGATTGCCTGACTTTGCTCCGCCGGATACCCCAGTCCCAAACCGGTAGATTCAGGCTGGCGGTCACAAAGTAACCAAGCTGCGGCAAGGGGCCAAGATTGGGGCGGCGGCGACGATGCCGCTGCGAGCCAGCTGATTTGCCTCGATGCCGTACACACCGTCCACTGTAAGCGTAGGAAGGAATGCCTGGCGCGCAATCGTAACGTCCAAAGTAGCGCCGCGCAGCGTCTGCATAGCGGCGGCCAGTGTCGGGTTACTGCGTGCGGCCATTTCTGTTATCTCTTCAAACGCGGGTAACGGAGTCGTGCTGTCGAGATCATCGACGATCGTAAAGTTTTCGTTGAAATTGCGGAACAGCAGCACCGCCAGGTCGAGACGCGCATTCCCCATCGCGAGCCGGGCCTCCTCGAGCGCTTGCTGCTGTGCGTTCTCCAGCAACTGAGCGCGGACAACGTCGCTATGTGCCACTTCGCGGCCGCGCTCAAGTTCCTCGCTGATACGCAGGGAGCGCTGCGCGTTCTCGAGCGAAGTCTGCGCGGTGGCGTACTTGCGCTGTGCCACGAGCAAGGCATAGTAGTTTCTCGTGACAGTGGCAGCCAGACCCCTGCGGGCAATCTCCGACTTCGCGCGCGCCGAGGGCTTCGGCCGCTTCCATGCGGCGGACTGCCGGATCGGCTTAGCGAACCGGGAGAGAGGTCCTGGTGCACGATGGACCACTCCCGGTAAACGTGAACACCATCGTTGGTAACGAAACGGCCGGAAGGCAGCTTACCGTTTCCTTGTGTCCCGAGATACTCCGACCGTCCCGACACGGATGGGTACAGGGCCGCTCGTGCCTGCCGTGTATCCTCGTGCGCAACCCCGGCGTCGCTTGCGGCCGCGAGCACCGCCGGATCGTTTCTCTCGGCGAGCGCCAGCGCGTCCTTCAAAGTCAGGGTCACTGGGGCCTGATTCGCGCCGGCGGATTGTGGCGCTGACAGGGATTTGGCATCCTGCGCGGAAACCGTCGTGAAACGACACAAGCACCAGAACGGCAAGGGCGGCCACCTGCGCGAGCGCGCCGTCCGGGTTCTCGCGAAACGAACCCGCCGCAACTCTAGGTCCGTCGGGGTCACCCTCCTATGCGCGCCGTTGACAGCGCGCCGTGGTCTGCTGGGCAAAACGATGATAATTTTTCCCGGTACTGGTGATGTCTCTGATGCCAGTGTGCCTCTCGGGCCGATTAAGAATCTCATGAACACCTGAAAACGCCCTCAATACAACAAATGGGTCATCGCTGCGCTCCATCCGTCCTGTTCGGACCGATAGTTTGTCCTCAATCTGCGCGGCCGGGCCATTCAGAATCACAGATTTCATCGCAGCGACGATCAAGTGATCGATTCCTCGGTTCTGCAGATAATGCACAATATCTGCTTCATTTCGCCGACCATCTCAAAGTTGGTGCGCGGGATCACTCGTAATAACCAGATCAGGGAAACGTGAGAGCCGCCGAGGCTGACCTGCGGAATGAGGCGCTCGGTAACAGAGCGACGACCTCCGTCAACTTCGAGGATCGTGATGGTTCTTGTATACGTATCGGCCCACAAGGAACCCCATAGTCCCGCCGACGAATAAATCCGACATCCAGTGTTTCTGTCCGCTGAGGCGCGACGCGGCGACAACTGAAGCAAGTCCATACGACGCATATGGCACCCACTTGTGGTCTTGCCCGTACTCGTACGCAAAGATAGTCGCAAGCGCAAAGGACCCGGAAGAATTCCCGAGGGAAAAGAGTCTCCACCTCTCCAGAATGCCGTTCCCCCGAGTCCTTCCGCCTTGTAGTCGAGCGGCCGTTTACGCTGCGTCATGTACTTTAGTCCCAAGGTCAGTAACTGACTGTGCCCGATTGCTGCCGCACCCAGAAACCCGGTTTCGCGAGCCTTCCTGTTTCCGGTTGCCCTGCTGATCAGGTACATTCCTGCCGCCATCCCGGCGAGCGTATAGGGTGCGCCAATCTGAGACACCCGCAGACTCCACTTCGATTGATCCGGGGAGTTCGGCAGCAGGTCCGATGTCTGGTGATCGGTCGCGATCAACGCACCGGTAATCAATGTGAACGGCAGAACGTATCGGGAGAAGGTCCGGGTTGAGTAACTGCTCCTGCGAAAAGGGCTCGACCACATATGAACCTCGTCTTGCAGGAATTCGCGAATGAATGGTTGACGGCCGGGGTCCGAACTTCTCGGGAGTTGAAGGCTTTGATCCTGGTGAGGAGTTGCTGCGGCCTGATCAGCGGCTTGTGCACTCGCTCTCGATGGGATCAGGAGCAAACAGATTAAGATAAGCTGGTATATAGCCGCTCTACTGATTTTTTGGTGATCCATCGGCGTTAACAGCCAACTTCTGACTTCTTACCAGCCTTGTTGATCGTTGCCTCGTAACTGACAACTGATCCTTTCGTCACTTTCTCGACAGTTATGATCTTGCCCTGACCTGCGGCGGCCCTGAATGCTTTCTGTGCCGGCTCCGGAAGATCTGCCAGAGCAGTCGCTTCTTCGAGCTCCACAACATTACCTTTGGCATCGATGAGGACGTCCCGGGTCTTGCCATTAACCAGCGTTTCAGCCTCGTAGAACGTCTGCCCCTTTTCGACTTCTTTCGCCAGCCCCCGAAGCTTTGCGGACTTAGTTTGCTCCTTAACGGTCCTCTGAACTGCTTCAGGAAGGTCCTGCATCCGGACGTGTGTTTCCTGCGCAAACAAAATTCCGCCAACTATGAGCGGCGTAAGCAACGGGTTTTTCGATTTCATAATTTATCCTCTCTTGTGCGCCTTTCGGCGGTTGTGTTCAATTGTCCGCGCTCGCAATTCGGGCAACAAATAGACATCAACTGTGATCTCGGATCACGAGGTTTGTGGCTTGCCGATCAGATCTGCTACCTCGTTTACCAGAACTGCTGGGCTTACAGGTTTTCCGAGAACTGCATCGGCGTCCAGTAGCCGTGCAGTCGTCAGGTAAGGACCTGTTGCGTCTTCCGAAATGGCTATAATTTTCACTCTTGGAGCCGCTCGCCGAAGATGTTGAATTAGCTCAAAGCCGTCGTTTTCGGGCATAAATATGTCAGTGATTACCAGGTCTAACTCAATAGCTCGGATAATGCCCATAGCCTCGCTGCCGTTATCAGCCTCGGCAACCTCGTAACCGGCGCGTTCTGAAGCACCGTTCTTAGCAGTTGTCGAAGTGTGGGTTCGTCGTCAACAATCAGGATCGACGCCATAGACCAGACACCCACGGTATTAGTTCCGTACCACTCAAGATCTCTTCAGAACGCAAATCTCAACGACAACTGCAGCCTCCGCGGCGGCCGTGCCGAAACAGCCGTCCCGAAAAATGGCGAACTCAGATTTCCGACATAAGTCGTATAGTTAACCCGATTCGTCACATTAAACGCATCAACTGCCGCTGTCAGCCTCGGGCTTTCTTTCCTCGCGTTGAACAGCGAACTCATGCGACCATCGCACGTCGAGTTCGACAAAGTCGGGGCCCTGCAGCGAATTGCGTGGAACGCCCGTCGGCCGAGCGTTGGCATATCCGGTGTTATAGTCGTCGTACCCCGTTGTCTCCGTATAGGAGCGCCGGAGTTCGCAAAGAGTCCGACTCCAAGATCGATAAACTTTGCGGCGTGAATCGTACCCAGCAGGTTAAGCCGATGTCGCTGGTCGTAGTCGGCACGACCCCACTCGCCTGAAAGATCGTAATTGTTCGCAGGGAAGCTGTTGATACCCGATCCGCGTGTGCTTGCGGAATAATTCCCGGCAACGTCGTTGAGTGCCCGCCCAAACGTGTACTGAACCATACCGTTGAACCGGCTCGTGATACGGCCGCGAAATGAGATCTCGAGCGCATCGCTCTGCAGGCGGCCTGATGACTCTATCTGGCGGTATATTCCGATGGCCGGATTAGGCCGTGTCAGATAAACAGGAGGGGGCGGTGCGTTTACGTCGCGTGAACGGAAGAGGCCCATACCTCGCGTTGCCCAGTAAGTCGCAGTCAGTGTGGTGCCTTTATAGAGCTGGCGTTCGATGCCGGAGCTGAACTGCGCCGTGTAAGGCATTTTTACGGTCGGGTCCCAGTGCGCGAGGGTAGGCGGCTGTGCGGCGAGATTCGTGTCGATTGCCGAGGGATACGAAGGGTCTGTAACTACAATCTGCCGCAACTTCACGCCGTTGTATCTCTTGAGATCAAAGAGCGGACCCGGTCCGGTCCGGTCGTAGAAGAGGCCGGCGCCGGCACGAAGGACATCTTCCTCGACTTGCCCGGTGCCCAGGCGAACGACGCCCGGGGAGAAAATTATTGCTGTCGTGAATGAAATTCTGCCAGTCATACCGGATGCCCGTCGAAATGGTCAGGTTGCGACGCAGCCTGTACTCATCCTGAACGAAACCTCCCGCAACTACCTCAACGAATACGACCCGGCCGTCTCCCTGTTGTTGCACCAGCGAATAGGGACGTCCGGTCTGATAGTCGTCCAGTGTAGAGAACGAATAGGTACCTCCGAAGTTCGTCGGTCGACAAGACCTCGACGGCTTATATCGGGAATGTTGATGCCCGTTCGAATGTCGTGTTTGCCGAACGACCAGGAAACAATATCGTTGAGATTGATGTGATTCTCCGTTTGAAGCCGGTCAGCCTGAGCCCCTCCGCCGATGAACGGCCCGGAACTACGATCCCGGAGCGTTTGTAACGCTGTCGTGGGTCAGTGCTGGCGTCCGAAAACGATTCGGAACTGGTTCAGCAGCTTCGGAGTGATTACCAGACTGTCGTTAAAGTAGAGTTCGTCTTCGCGATTCTGGGTATTGGCCCCGGCTTCGGCAGAGTGATTCCTCCGACACCCCGATTCTGTTCGGTATTGTCGGATAGTTGCCCCGAAATGTGGCGATATGCGTTTCCGTGAACGCATGGGTCAAGCCGGCGGAAAACTCGAGGCGCGTCGCCGGGTATTCGGCGACGTTTTCCCGGAAAATACCCTGCGGGTGTGTACGCAAACACAACGGCCTGAAGATCCTCTTCCTCACGATTGAACGAAAGGAGGAACGAGTCTTTCCTGCTGTGAGCCAGCGGGCCCGTCAGACTGCCTTCATAGATGCGTCGCTGTTCTGGCGCGCGATCCGGCGCGAAGGGGTCTCCGCGCATTCAAACGATAGTCCCTGAACAGAAAATTAAGCGTGCCGTGATACACCTGAGAGCTCGGTTTCGTGATAACTTCGATCCGGCCGCGCCCAGGTCGCTGAAACTCGGCCGAATAGGGATTTTGATTGATCTTGACCTGCTGGACGGCGGAGGCGGACACGCCGATATTCCTCTGCTCCATCCCGTTCACAACCAGCGTCACTCCGTTTGTGCCAATTGAACCAGGATCAAGGAATTGAGAAATGGCGCCGACGTAATTCTGGTCAAATACCGGAAGGTTGTCGAGCGCTTCACGATCGAGGGCGACGACATCCAGGTTTTCGGATGCGTCCGTACTGACCTGAGCCGTCGTTTCACTCACAACCATCTCCTGGCGAACCTGTGCCAGGCTCAACGCGATTTGGAGAGGCGCGGGTCCACGGCCGGCGATGGTGAGTGGGACTGTAACGGTTGTAAAACCGGCGCTGCTGACCTCCACTTCGAATGCACCTGGGGGTACACCGGGGATGCGAAATGTGCCGCTTTGGTCCGTGCTTGCTGTCCGAGTGCTCGACTTTCCGCGTTGCCGGGCTGAAATAACGGCCCCTGGAATAGAGGCGCCACTTTGGTCGGTTACCGTTCCGGAGATTGTGTAGAGTCCACCTGAGGTTTGGGCCGCGGCCGGAAAGCAAACACGACGACACCAAAACGGTGGTTGCAAGGAGCCGTGCCCACATCTGACTCGACCGTAGCAAACGAACCTTAAAATCATCTGAAAGTCGGGTAGTTCGTCCTGCCGTAAGCTGAGGAGAGGCAGATGCGCATATTAGTTGTCGAAGATGACCGCGAGGTGGCCGAATACGTTGGGCGCTGTCTCGAAGAAGAAGGGAATACGGTTACGGTCTGCTTCGATGGTGGAACCGGGCTCCGCACTGCTCAATGCAGCAGCTTCGACATCATCGTTCTGGACGTAATGCTGCCGTTCATGAATGGCTTTGATGTTACACGCCGGCTTCGAGCCGAGAGCATCACAACACCCATCCTGCTTCTGACAGCGCGTGATGCGGCTGGTGACATTGTCCGCGGGCTGGATGCAGGTGCCGATGACTACCTTACAAAGCCGTTCTCGCTGGAGGTCTTACTCGCGCGTCTTCGCGCCCGAACCCGGCCGAGCGGCTCTGTGGTTTGCAACCGTTTGCGTTACGCCGACATCACAATGGATCTCGAAACACGTGAAGTGTACCGGGCTTCGGCACACCTCAACCTAACTCCTACCGAGTTTGCTCTTCTTGAGTGTCTTGTGAGGGCATCCGGAAAGGTGGTCACAAGGCACAATCTGATAGATCAGGTCTGGGGAAACGATCGCGAGGTTGAGGACAACAACCTCGATGTCTTTATTCGACTGCTCCGAACAAAAGTTGACGGACCGGGTCAACAACGTCTTATTCACACAGTCCGCACCGTGGGATATTGCCTGCGGGAAGAACAATAACGATATCCGGCTCTATTCGATTTCGATTGACCGCCTGGTACGCCTCCACCCTCGCTCTGGTCTTGTCCCTTTTCGCGGTAACTGCCTGGATAGCGATGCGGTCCAGCGTGATCGAGACTGTTGACAAGGATTTGCGAACTCGCATCACCGATGTGAAAGAGTTTATTCAGCAGGAAATGGCGGTCAGCCGAACCGAATTGGACCACGAGTTTGGTGAGCATGCACTGCTTGGACTTGGTGGCGGACTGTTGCAGGTCACCGACGCGGAAGGCCGTTTGCTGTATCGGTCGGAGCGGGTTCGAGTGGGTCAGTTCCCGCCGGTGCCGCAGGCCGCGAAATTGTCTGACATTACCATCATCACTTCCGGCAAAGGACGGACAACACTTCGGGTCGCTTCACAGAACGTCGTGGCGAACTCGCAGACGTTCACGGTTCAGGTAGCTGAGCCTCTGCACGAATTGACGAAGCCGCGGAACGGTTTGGAAACGTGCTTCTGCTTGCAGGACCACTGTTCCTTGTTTTGACCACTGTCGGCGGATTCTGGATCAGCAGCCGCGCACTTTCGCCCGTAGACAGAATGATCAATGACGCGCGAAGGATCACGATTGCCAGCCTTTCCAGCCGACTCATAGTACCGGCTGCGGACGACGAGCTGAAGAGACTCGCCCAAACTCTGAACGAAATGCTCGATCGTATCGAGCAGGCTGTTACACGAATCGTTCAGTTCACGGCCGATGCTTCTCATGAACTTAGGGCGCCGCTGACTCTGATCCATACCGCGGCGTGGTTTTCGCTGCGGCGTGATCGCGGCCGCGACGATCTCATGGAGGCGATGCGGAAAATTCAGCGCGAATCGCACCGCACCGCCCGAATAGTCGATGATTTGCTTCTCCTCGCACGCGCGGATTCCGGGAATGGCCAACTGCACCTTGTTCGCGCTGACGTTCTGACCAGTCTCAGGACGGCGGCCGATCAGGCGGAGTCTGGCCGAACCGAGAGAGCTAAACGTAGCACAACGATTCCCGAATGGCTCTGCGATCGTCAACGCTGACGAAGAAGCACTTTCGCGCCTGCGGCCGATCTGCCTTGATAATGCTGTTAAGTATACAGGACCCGGCGGAACGATCGGGATCTCGGTGCAGCTCAGTGGGACGACTGTCAATGTCACAATCAGCGATACCGGCGTAGGCATTACGAGGGAAGATCTGCCACACGTCTTCGAGCGTTTCTGGCGCGCGGACAAGGTGCGGTCACGAGCAATGGGCGGAGCCGGTCTGGGACTCTCAATAGCCAAGCTGGATAGCGGAACGTCACGGCGGAATCATTGAAGTTCATTCGGAGCCAGGCTCTGGCTCGAACGTCGTGGTTCATTTGCCCCTGGAACCCGATGGATCTGGCGAATGCTCTTCACCAAAGCAGTCAGGCAGCAGGGAACCAGCAGTCATCAATGCGGATCTGACTGTTTCCGGCACTGGCATTACCGCTCTAACGCCAGTAATACCGCCCCGAGCGCAATCAAAGCACCGCCAGTTATTTTCATGGCTGTAAGACGCTCGCCAAGGATCACGGCCGCAAGCACGATCACAAGAACGACGCTAAGCTTATCGACGGGTGCAACCCTGGATGCGGGTCCTAACTGCAGGGCACGGAAATAGCATAGCCATGACAACCCCGTAGCGACACCAGAGAGTCCCAGGAAGAGCCACGTTCGGCCCGAGGCGGGTATTCTCGCGACGAACTCCGTCCCATGAAGGCAATCGCCCACGTGAACACCACTATGACAGGTGTACGAATAGCAGTCGCAAAATTCGGATCCACCCCGGCGACACCGATCTTTGCAAGAATGCAGTTACAGCGGCAAATGTTGCGGATAGAAGGGACCAGTGCAGCCAGTTCATTATATAAATATCTTCCTCCCGGCTGACCCGGAACGCGCACATATGGATGCGTAGGCGGCCCTTTAGATGTGGTTGGCGCGCCGGGCTCGTTACCGCTTATTTTGAGCATGGCCTAGAACTCGTGAATATCACGACGACCACCGGCGTGAGTACTGTTACCTCGCGCGCAAGTCGTTGCTATGACCTACCCTTGCTCAAGAGCAAAGCTGATATGCTCCGTAGGAGTGACAGGAAGGGCGGAGCGATGGCAGCAGTACGTAGCGTAGCCGTCGTCGGCGTCACCTACGCCGCGATCGGTATCGTGTTTGCGTGGCCCACGAGTCACGTTCACGTTTGGAGAGCAGGCGCCTGGGTACTGAGCGCAATGATCTATTCAACTCACATCGCATACGAGCGGTTCAGAATGAATAACAGACCTCGTCGCGCGGCATTACGCGTAGCATCGGCCGTTGTCATCGGGGGATTCGGTCTGGCGCTGTCGGCGCTACTTCACTCATCGCAATCGTGGCACCCGCACAGCATACCCGATTGCTTTTCATTGCACTCGTTTAGCCTGGCCCGTCCTGACAGGCACGCCAGCATTCGTAGTCGCACTTATGTGTGAGCGCACTATTCGAGCGTTTTTCATTGAAATCAAGCCGGAGTAGATTCTGACGGTTTGTCGCCTCTGCTGACATTAGCTCAGGCATGGCACCACCAATCTGTTCGCCGCGCTCAACGTGCGCACCGGGGAGGTCTTCGGCGAGTGCAAGCAGACACGGAACGGGCAAGATTTTCTTGACTTCCTGAAGTAGAGCAGTCCAGCCGCATATCGGAAAATCCATTCACGTCGTGCTGGACAACCTGTCCACCCACGCAACTCCTGACGTGCAAGAATGGCTGGACAAGAACCAGCACGTCACCTTCCAT
>CAWGVL010000052.1:0-20278 GCA_963825845.1 Bryobacteraceae bacterium
TAGGATCGTATTTGATCTCAATCGATCGGCGTGTCGTTCCTCCGCCGCTGACGAGGTTGTATTTCGCGGTTTCCTTCGATCCACCCGCATATCCCGATGACGGAAGTACCCCTTTCACCTGTTCGAAAACCGCTTCCGTACACCAAAGCAACCGCCCGCGAACACTGCGGTTTGCGCGCCTTTGGTAGCCTGCACGTCGACCGCGGGATCGGGCAGGACGGCGTCCTTCGAATAGGCCCTATTGAGCGATACGGAGAAACTGATGCCGAAAAAGGCGAACGTTGTGATGGTGGGATCTGAGTGCGTGCATCGGCGTCCTGCTTGATGTCCTACATTCTATGATGCGCGCGGGCTTAAAAAAATATTCCGGAGAGCCATTGGGGACCAGGTGCCTCTCCGGCGGGGGAGTTGTAGGAAAGTTGATCTTGTGGAAATACTGCGATCGGGCCAGGGGCGGCGATCGGCGAACGTGGACAGTTCGGTACGAACGAAGCGGTGCTCGGCCTCTCCAGGTCGGGAATGGTATCGCCGGGGAAGAAATTTCGTATCAATATGAAATCGGCGCGACCAGCAAAGCCCCGTCTGAGTCGGGCTTGCAGCGACAAAAGTAATCGTAAGAAGAGTTATGAAGCCGCTGCGACGATTCGTCAGAGAAATCTGATCTTTGATGAATGTATCGGCCGTACAGGAAAACTTCCAGACCTGACGGATAATCGGAAGGTCATGAAAGTGCGATCTGCGAGCGTGTTGCTGTTTGTCCTGTTCGGGGCTACTCTAGCCGTCATGTCCCAACAAGGCCTCACAGGCACGGTTAATGGTTGTCGATCCCGGCCACTTCCACGCTTCCCTGCTGCAGCGAGAGATGTATCCGTCTCTGGCTCCACGGGTGTCGGTCTACGCGCCGCTCTGGCCCGGAACTATTGGATTACCTCAATCGCGTTTCTCTGTTCAATCCACGCGAAGGAGAACCCGACGCAGTGGGACCTGGACGTGCATACCAGTTCGGATCCCATGGGCGAAATGTTGCGCGAACATCCGGGCAACCGGTCGTGTTCAGCGGCAAGAATCGCGAGAAAATTGACCGGATTGTTGCGTCGCTCGACGCGGGTATTCATGTGTTCGCGGATAAGCCGTGGATCATTGTCTCCAAGGACATTTCCAAACTGGAGCGTGCGCTGGATACCGCCGAGCGTAAAGGACTCGCGGCCTACGACATCATGACCGAGCGCTTTGAAATTACATCGATACTGCAGCGTGGAGCTGGTGAATACACCGGCTGTATTCGGACGTGCAGGAGCACGGAAGTGACGCTGATCCCGGTGTGTATGCGAAAAGCATTCATCACGTGATGAAAATCGTCGCCGGTGTGCCTCTTCGACGGCCCGCCTGGTTCTTCGACACCGCCGAATACGGCGAGGGGCTCGCGGACGTCGGAACACACGTGGTGGACCTGGTGCAATGGACCGCGTTTCCTGATCAGGCGCTTGATTACAAGAAGGACGTTCGGATGATCAGTGGAAAACGCTGGCCTCTATCCATGACAAAGAAGCAGTTCGAGCAGGTTACGGGTGAGCCGGAGTTTCCGCCAGCCTTGGAAAAGGATATCCAGAAGGCAAATTCGATTATTACTGCAACAACTCGGTCGCTTACGCGTTGCGTGGGTGTGCACGTGAAAATGGACATTCTCTGGAACTGGGAGGCTCCGGCGGGCGGAGGCGATGTGTACGAAGCAGCGTTTCGCGGGATCGAAAGCCCGCGTCGAGATCAGGCAGGGCGCGGCGGAAAAATGGCTTCCCGAATTCTACGTCGTGCCGGCGAATAATGCGCGCAGGCGGAGGTGCCAATCGGCGGTAAAGACGAAACTGGCTGCCCTGCAGGCACAATGGCCTGGTGTCTCGAATGGAGATGCAAGGGGCTGACATTCATATCGTGATTCCCGAGAAATATCCGGGTCGGTCACGAAGCGCATTTTGCTCAGGTCGCGAACAAGTTTTTCGATATATGGCGTCGCCGAAATCGATGCCTGGCATGGGAACGGCCCAACATGCTGGCAAAGTATTTCATCTCGACCAAAGGCGTTGAACTGGGACAAAGACGCCCAATGACGAGAAGAGATTTCTTACTGTCGGCTGCGGCAGCCACTGTTGCCGCGCCCAGCAGACCGCCACAGCCGCCCGAACATCATTTTCATCATGTCCGACGATCATGCCGCCCACGCAATCTCAGCGTACGGCAGCCGGATCAACAAAACGCCGAAAATCGACAGGCTCGCGAAAGAGGGAGTGCGCTGACGAATTGCTTTTGTACGAACTCGATTTGTACACCGAGCCGTGCGGCAATTTTGACCGGGCAGTACAGCCATAAGAACGGCGTTTACACTCTCAACGATAAGATCGACCCGGAGCGAGACAACGTCGCAAAGCGCTTGCGGGAGCAGGGCTATCAGACTGCGATGATCGGGAAATGGCATCTGCAGACCGATCCCAGCGGCTTCGATTACTGGAATATTCTGCCAGGCCAGGGACTCTACTACGATCCGGTATTCATCGAGAATGGAGAAAAGAAAAAGCACCAGGGCTACTGCACAGACTTGATCGGTGATCTCACGCTGAAATGGCTGGAGCAGCGCGATCCGAATAAGCCGTTCTTCCTGATGTGCCATCACAAAGCGCCGCATCGTCCGTGGCAGCCCGGTCCGAAATACGCGAAGATGCTGGCGGACCAGGAAGTACCGGAGCCCTCCAACCTCTTCGACACCTACGAAGGCAAACCGAAAAGCGTCGCAGCCGTGAAAATGAAAGTCGGCGAGGACAACACCGAAACGGATCTGAAGACGAAACGGCCGGAAGGACTGGAAGGCGAAGCCCTTCGGAAGTGGGCGTACCAACTCTACATCAAGGATTACTTGCGATGCGTGCAGAGCGTCGACGATAACGTTGGACGCGTTCTGGACTATCTCGATAAAGCCAATCTTGCGTCAGACACGATTGTCGATCTACACGTCGGATCAGGGGTTCTTTCTGGGGATCACGGATTCTACGACAAACGCCTCATGTACGAGGAGTCTTTGCGGATGCCCTTCCTGATGAGATATCCGGCGAAGATCCGCGCCGGTACGGTGAATTCGGATATCACGACCAATATCGATTTCGCTCCCTTGTTTCTCGATTACGCCGGCGGCTCGCCGGTAACCGGAACGCAGGGGCGTAGTTTCCGAGCCAATGTGGAAGGCCGCACTCCGAAGGATTGGCGCAAGGCCATGTATTACCGGTATTGGATGCACAATGACAACGATCATCATGTGCCGGCGCACTACGGGATCCGAACCGGCCGCTACAAGCTCGTCTACTATTACGGAAAGCCGCTAGGGATGCGAGGCGCACAACCGCCGGACACCGTACCTGAGTGGGAGTTGTACGACCTGAAGGCAGATCCCGCGGGAGATGCGCAATATCTACAGTGATCCCTCGCGCGCCAAACTCGTTCGTGAGTTGAAGGCGCAACTCGCGGCCCTGCAGCGCGAATACGGAGATGCGCCGTCGACTTGAGGGACTACGGCTTGCGCTTCCAGGTGTAGGTCGCAAAATCGAAATCGAAGGCGTCCCTGTCAGGCACAGGTGGCGCGCTGGACTTGGGCATCCACCGTGCAAGGTCGCGTCTTGACCGAAGCCAGCTTCGGATCGCTGGCCAGGTTGTGATACTCGTTGGGATCTTTCACCGAATCATAAAGTTCCTCGGCGCCGTCACTATAACGAATGTAACGCCAACGCTCCGACCGCACCGCGTGATTATCAGGCAAATGCGTCGTTACTGTCGGATTGCGCTTGGCCTTTGGGTCGCGCAGGAGAGGTGTCAGGCTCTCGCCATCCAGGTCGGTCTTTTTCGGCAGGCTGCACATCTCAACCAGCGTCGGGTAAAGATCAAGAAGATTGACCGGCTGCGTTCGAGCATTCCCCGTCGCGCGAATCGCCGGACCGGCAAAGATCAGGGGCACATGCGTCGAACGCTGCCACAGAGTCGACTTGTGCCAGTGCTGTTTCTCGCCGAGATGCCAGCCGTTGTCCGACCAAAACACGATGACAGTATTCTTCGCGTGCGCGCTGTTGTCGAGGCTCTTAATGATCCGCCCGACCATGGCGTCCGCAAACGAGATACTTGCGAGATACGACCGCACCGCGTCTCGCCACTTGCCTTCTTTCACGATGCGCTCATGCTCGTCGCGCCGGAATGCCGCAAACTTCTGACCCACCGGTGGAATGTCGTCAAGGTCGTCTTCCGGTCCTTGCGGGATCCGTACTTTGCTGTCCGGGTAAAGATCGTAATATTGCTGCGGCGCGAACATCGGGATGTGCGGATGCCATAGTCCCACGCCAGAAAGAAGGCTTCTGCTGTTCGCGGTCGAGAAATCGGCTCGCCCAGTCGACTGCTTTCATGTCGCCGTACTCGCCTTCCGGTTTTGGCAACACACCCCAATCGAATTCGCCCTGGAAGTTCTTCAGACCATTAAACGGGTGCCCTTCGGGAGCAGGGATCTTCTTGACCCACGGATACCATTCCGTCCGGCGGTACCACGGATCGTCGAAAACCTGGAGCTGAAACTCGTGCCAGTCCGGCGGCGAGTTGAAACCGGCGACGTGATGAAAGATCTTGCCCACTCCCGCGACATGATAGCCGTTGTTCTTGAAATAGGCCGGCAAGCGAAACGACATCGGGCAGGTTCGGACGCCAGTATTGCTCGTTGTTGTAGATGCCCGTGCGAGACGGTCGACGTCCGGTGAGGAGGGCGGTGCGCGACGGATTGCAGAGCGGAGCAGCGCAATGAGCGTTGGAGAAGAGTACTCCGCGTTTCGCCAGAGCGTCAATATTCGGCGTCTGTACACCCGGGTAGCCGCCGAGGCAGCCGACCCAGTCGTTCATGTCGTCGACCGATATGAACAGAACGTTCGGCCGCTTCTCCTGACCATACGCAAGCGGCGCGAGCGTGCCGGCGATAAGTTCCCGTCGAGTGATCATCGCTTCAGAGGTGGTATCATTGACCTTTCTGGCCAGAGACCAGAGCCGAGAGTCGTGAGAATTGTCCGCGCAGCAGAGCGCCTGCCGCATTCGATAAGCGCAACTTCAATCCTGCGCCGGTTCCAAAATGCTTTCCCAAATAGGCCGCAGCGCCGAGTGTGCAATCCGCCATATGGACCGTATCCCGCTCCCGTTCCGACGGCGTCCCATACGCGACTCGCACTTTTGGCAGCACAAGATCGACTTACCTGCATCGCGCAACCGCCAGCACAGTTCGAGATCGGACGAGTATTCTCCGAAACTGCTCGTCGAAATAATTCATCCCACGGAGGAACAGTTTGCGAACCATCAACGGCGCCCCGCGGGGTAATCCACAGCCACTTCTTCCGCCTGAGACGGGAACGAGTTGTGGGTTCGGCAGTTCACCGGATTGGCAGGCTTGGGCCATCGCGTTGGCATCCGGAAGTTGGAACCACCTGTCCGTGTACGGAGCCACCGCGCCGACGGAATCCGTCATCAACAATCGATCCGCAAGCCGCTGGACGGTATCGGGCTCGACCTCCACATGAGGCGGCAGGAAAAGGACCAAATCGCCTTTCGCTGTTCGCATCGCAATATTGGACGCCTTCGTGGAGCCGAACTCCTTCGGCAGCCGCAGCGATTGGACATTGGGAAAATTCTGCGCCACGTCGGCGGAACCGTCGGTTGATCCATTGTCTACGACGAGGATTTCTAGACGGTCCCGTTCGGTCGAGCGCTCCAGGGCTTCCAGGCATCGCTGCAATTGAGGTGCGCAGTTTCGCGAAACGATCAGAGCAGTGACGCGCGGCGGAGCGTGCTGTTCGGCGGGCGTCGGATTCATAGAGAACCATGATGATATCGCGGGTTGGCGGGACGAATTGTGAAATCATGTGGCGTGATGATGCGATCTCTCGCCTTGGTTGCCATACTGAGCTGCGCCCTGACGGCCGCTGACACGATCTATGTCGCCCTGTTGAAAGGCGCCAGCGCACTCGCGTATTTATCACCGGACGGGAAGGTGCTGGCGACCGTGCCTCTGGGGCAGCATCCTCACGAGATGGTCTTCTCGAAGGACCGCAAATATCTGTACACATCCGACAACGGGATCATGAGAATCGAATACGCCGGCAAGGGCGGGAATAGTCTGTCGATCATCGACATTGCGGCGCGAAAGAAGATCGGCAACATCCCGTTGGGTGAATACTACAGGCCCCATGGAATCGATCTCAGCCCCGAAACCGGCATGTTGGCTATCACGGCGGAGGGACCGGATCAGTTGCTGCTGGTGGACCCGGTTAAACGACGAGTTGTAAAGCACTTCGACACCAAAGGGAAGACCCCGCATATGGTCTCCTTCGGACCCGAGGGCAAGTGGGCGTATGTGAGCAATAGCTCGTCAGGCAATGTCAGCGCGATCAACGTCGAAACGGGCGAAACGAAAGTGATCTCGACGGGAGAACGGCCCGAAGGAAGCGTGCTCTCGAAGGACGGCAGGGAACTGTATGTGACCAATCGCGAGGCTGCCAGCATAACCGTGATCGATACGAGCCGACAGCAGGCGATCGCGAGCATCCAGACGGGAAAGGGACCGGTCCGGATCGCCCTGACTCCTGACGGAAGCACACTTGTCTACGCGCTCATGCACGAAAAGAAAGTCGCATTCGCTGACCCGAAGCAGCGGAAACAGACGGGCTATCTCATCGTTCCTGGCGAGCCAATTTCATGCACGCTATCGCATGACGGAAAGCTTGCATTCGTATCAGCCGAGACGTCCGATACGATCTATGTGATCGACGTGACGAGTCGGAAAATAACGGGCGAAATAAAACTGGCGAAGGGTTCCGGTCCGGATCCCGTCCTCGACATACCTGCACGATAAAATGATCGTATGAGTATTCGTGCGATGATTCTCGCGGCCACGGTCGCAGGCGCCCTGTGGGCTGCCGTTCCCGCCGTGCAGGAAGCCAAGAAGCTGGTCGATGCGAAAAAGTACGATGAAGCGATTGCAACCTTGGAAAAGGCGCAGAAGGCAAATCCGAAGGCTGCGGATGTTCAAAAAGGACTAGCCGAAGCCCACTTGGCAAAAGCAGACTCCTTCATGTACAACGATGCGCTGCCCCCACGTATGAAGTATCCGCAAGCGCTACGATCCTATCGCACGGTGCTGCAGTACGACAAAACTAACAAAAAGGCCCAGGAAGGCGTCGCTACCATCGAAGGCATTTACAAGTCGATGGGCCGCCCCGTTCCGCAGTAACTGGCTATACCAACTTCGCTTCCAACTCAGCCCAGCGCTCGTATAGCCGGTCGACCTCGGCTTGCGATGGCTGGAGTTGCGCGTAGCATTCCTGCAATCGCCGGGGATCGCTAGTTACCGCGGGACCTTCCAGATCGCGATGGACTTTGGCGAGCTTAGCTTCCGCCTCGTGGATTAGGGATTCAATCTGGTCCCACTCGCGCTGCTCCAGGTAAGAAAGCCTCTTCTTTTGCAGCGTCGAGGCCGGCTTAGCGACGGCTGCTGGTTCAGCCTTTTGCTGCTCCTTCGCTTGCGACTCAGAACGGAATTGCTCCCACTGCGAGTAATCGGCGAACATACCGGAGCTGCCCTGCCCATCGAGACCAAGCACGATCGTCGAGACTAGATACAGCATGAAGCGGTCGTGAGTTACGAGCACGAGCGCTCCCGCGAAATCCATCAGGTTTTCTTCGAGCACTTCCAGCGTATTGATGTCGAGATCGTTCGTAGGTTCGTCGAGCATCAGCGCGTCGGCGCTCTGCAGCATCAAACGGGCGATGGCTACCCGCGCTCGTTCGCCTCCCGACAGCCGCTCGACAGCGAGCGTCGAGTTGTTCGGTGCGAAACAGGAATCGCTTAGCCCAGGACACAACATGCATCGGGCGGTCCCCGGAATATCACATGGTCGCCATGCGGAGCAAAGCGCAGTCCTCAGCGGCTGCCGACGGATCAAGTTGTTCCGATGCTGATCGAAGTAGACGATCTTGAGTCCTTCCGCCCGTTCAATTAAACCTGCGTCCGGTTCGAGTTGTCCCGCCGAGCAGGCGGAGCAACGTCGTCTTACCACTGCCGTTCGGGCCTCGTCCAGACGAACCCCAGGAGCAAGATCGAGATTCAGATCGCGGAAGAGCGTCCGGCCACCCAGATCCTTGCGCAGTCCCTCTGCGTGAATGAGCTTCTTGGACCTTCGGCCCGACGCGCTAAAGTCAATCTGCGTCGACCCTGTGACCGCGCGCGATTGCATGTCGGCGAGTTCCGAGATGAGCCGGCCGGCTTGATCGATGCGCGCCTTTGGACTTCGTCGTCCGAGCCTTCGGACCGCGTCGCAGCCATTCCACCTCGCGCCGTACCGTGTTCTCCAGCGACTACGAGTTGTTTGTTCTGAACCTCGATGAATTCCTCACGTTTCAGAAGGAATTCGCTGTAGTTTCCTTTCGCGCGAAATATGCCTTCCGGGTAGATGCGGTTGATCTCTACCATGTCGCTTGCGACATTCTCGAGGAAATAGCGATCATGACTGACTACGAGGCTGGCGAAAGTGGCGCCATTGAGGAGCTTGTCGAGCCAGAGAATCCCGTCCAGGTCCGAGATGGTTCGTCGGCTCATCGAGCAGGAGCACGTCAGGGTTCCTGACCAGTTCGCGCGCAATGGCAGACGGTTCTTCCAACCACCCGACAGCGAGAACGCGTCTACGTCTAGCCGGTCAAAACCGACCCGGTCCGGCCGCGACGTTCATGCGCGACTCGCGCTCATATTCGTCGGGCTCTTCCGGCAGAAGCGCATCATTCAGCACGGAGCGGACAGTCTCGCCGGAATTGAACCGCGATTCCTGCGGAACGTAGGAAACGCGCACGTTCTTTTCGAAACGCGACAATGCCATCGTCAGGCTTTCAACACCGGCCAGGATCGATACAAGGGTTGATTTTCCGGAGCCGTTAGGGCCGATGAGGCCGATTCGTTCACCCTCCGACACGACGATCGAGAGGTTCTGGAAAAGCGTGCGCACCCCGAATGTCTTGCTGATGTTTTGGCAACTGATGAGCGACATGGCGGATCAGGACAGGTGGAACTCTTCCCCGATCTCGTGTACGATGATGCGATTCGCCCGGGACGATGCCGCGGTGTGCAGACGTTCCAAAGGCTCAAATACAGGTTCGCGGCTGAGTTGTGGAGACGTCGAATGATGCACCGGGAAGAACAACTCGGCGCGCGCCTCTTGCGACATGCGCCATGCCTGCTCGGGCGTGCAGTGGAATCGCACCCAAGGGTTGTACGCTCCGATTGGCATGATTACCATATCGAGTCGCTTCGATCCCGCCACTTTCGTGAGCTTCTTGGTGTCGGCGGTGTCGCCGGCGAAGAGGAATCGGTAGCGGCCCGCCTGGATCAGGTAGCCGTTGTATGCCACGATAGGTGTCAGTGCGTAATCTGTGCTCCCCAGTGGTTTACTTCGACACCTGCGTAAGGTTGCGGGCCCAACGCGCTGTTCCTTTCACCCCAGCCGATCTCGTACACCGCGGCGCATTGTCCGGCCCGCAGCAGGTCGCCCGTGCGGCTCGCCGTGACTACGCTGGTCGACGAATGCTCCAGCGCGCGCAGCGAAGGGATATCGAAATGGTCCATGTGCGCATGCGAGAGCACAACCAGATCAATCTTCGGGAGTTTGCGGATCTCGAGAGCCGGCTCGATCAGGCGCTTAACACCCAACGTGACAACGCCCAGATGCAGACCTGCACGTGTACTGAATACGGGATCGGTGATGATCGTATACCCGTCGATCTTCATCAGGACCGTACTGTGTCCCAGCCACGCAGCGTGCAGCCCCTTATCGGGCCATTGCGCAGGATCCGGAATCTTCGGAGCGGGCGACACGGGACGCCGCAGTTCTCGCGTGTATTGCTGCCAGAATCCGGGAGCGGCCTGATAAATCATCGCGCCAGCCCCGACGACCCCCATTCCTCCTGTGCTGAGCAGGATTCGACGGCTCCAGCGCCGTTTATTGTCGTGACCTTCGTACATCAGTACCCGAAACGCTCCTCTGTCCAAGGGTCGCCGTGCATGTGATAGCCATTGCGCTCCCAGAAACCTGCGCGATCCTCAGCGAGAAACTCGAGCCCTGCTAGCCATTTCGCGCTTTTCCACGCGTATAGCCGGGGCACGATCAGGCGCGCCGGACCGCCGTGCTCGGGGGTGATCGGCTCCCCGTCGTGCTGGATGGCGATCAGCGCGTCTTCAGCAAGGAATTCGCTCACCGGAAGATTGGTCGTCCAGCCGTAATCGTAGCCATACGCCAGGACGTACCGGCACTCAGGACCAACGCCGCCCGCGCGCTCCACGATTTCTCGTGTGGATACGCCTTCCCAGGTATTGCCCAATCGTGACCAGCGGGTGACGCAGTGGAAGTCGGCGAATACTTTGGTCCTGGGGAGTTGCTGGAATTCATCCCAGTTCCAACTCACTTCCTTCGCAACCAGGCCGGAGATTCGTAGCGCCCAGCCATTAGTGCTGATCCGAGGCGGGCCGGACGCATCGAGAACCGGCCACTTCTTCGTCCTGGACTGACCGGGAGGAACGCGCTGGGAACGGAATGTGTCCGGACTGATAATGACGTCGGCAGGCAGACCCTGGGCGGTGGGTACTTCGTCGCTCTGCTGCTTCGGGTCGCGGTCGAAGAGCACGCTTCATTGTCTCATGCGTACTTTCTTGTACCTGTCTTTCAGCATTCTGGAGAAAAGTGGCCGGGCCGTCCTACTACTCAATCATGAGAACCTTTGCCTTGCTGATGCTGGCATTTGCGAGTCTGCATGCGGACGACGGAGCCGAAGCTCGCTATGTCGGCGGCACCTCCGCGGCCATCAAAGCCGATTCGGACGGCAAATTGAGCGCCACCGATGATCTCTTTCTCCAATACAGGTGCAAGGGCAAGGAACTTCACGTTCAGTATACGAATATCAACCTCATCGAGTACGGGCAAAATGTGGACCGGCGGTACATCATGGCCGCCCTTGTTTCTCCCCTCTTCATCTTGAGCAAGAAACGTCAGCACTTTCTCACGCTGGGATACGCAGATAGTGAACAACGGCAGCAGGCGATGGTTTTCAAAGTCGACAAAAAGAAGATTCGAGCACTACTGGTGTCGCTGGAGGCTCGAACAGGGTTAAAGGTCCAATTTCAGGACGAGAACGCTCGAAGGGCGGGGAAGGGATGAATACCACGCGATCAATACTGGCCCTCGTTGCGGCCATCGGCTGTATGGCGCTCGACTGCATGGCCAATGAGCCGCACCCGCTAACCAAAGTAAAGCGGGTCCACATCGAGAAACTCGCAGGTGACCGGACTGCCGCGCAGATCCGCGACATGATCATCAATGCGCTACAGGCATCGAACGTGTTCGTCGTGACGGAGAACCCGGAGCGCGCAGACGCGATTCTTCGAGGATCGGCTGAGGACGAGATTTTCACGGACACGTTTCAAACGAGCGAGGGTGTCAACGCGCGAGCATCGTTGAGCGGTGGAACCGGAACCACCCGTGTCAACACCAGCAGGCGAGCGGCCGCCAGCGTCGGTGTCGGGCTAGATGAGTCGGAGAAGATCGTTGAACGTAAGCATGAAGCCATGGCGGCCGTGCGGCTCGTCGACGCCGATGGCGATGTCATTTGGTCCACCACGCAGGAAAGTCTCGGCGCCAAGTTCAAGGGCGCCAGCGCGGATGTGGCGGATAAGGTCGTAAAGCAACTGCTCGCAGACATCGAAAAGGCGCGCCGGTCCGCCTTTAACGCAGCGAATTGATCTTGCCGTAGATTGGCGAAGAGCGGGTTTCCGTCGTGGAGTTTCGCGAGCTTCCAGACGGGAAAGCCCGGACTGAGACCGGGCCTTCACCATGAAGCGGAAAGGAGGATCAGAACATGATCCTTGTAGTGATCACCGTTGTACTGACGTTAGTTGGTACAGCCACGATCACGGTCTATGTCGACTTAAAACGTCGGCGTTAACCGTGTGGATGGGATCGGCCAGCGCCGCCGGTCCCTTCCTCACTATACATCAAAAACAGATTTTTACGTGTTTCACCGAGGACGTCTCGCCGCGCACGATCTCCACGTTCCGCTTCGGCACACCGAACTCGTCGGCAAGAAAGTCACAAATCGCGGCATTCGCTTTTCCCTTTTCAGGAGCGGCTGTGACTTTCACCTTCAGCGACCCATCCGGCTGCAGTCCTACGATCTCGTTCCGGGAACTCTTTGGAATCACTTTCAATATCAAATCCAGACGGCCCTTTGATCGCAGTTCTGAAAGTAACGTGGCAGGAATCACGGCGTAAACGAGATGCCGCGGCCGGTCGAAAGAGTCACTGCCTTATCCGTCGACCACAGGCTTGGTCCGGGAGTGTAGTCGCGCTGAAGCAGAAAGACCTTCGTCACGGCCTGAATCTCGCAGGTTCCCGAATGCGGCCACGGTGCGCCTTTGGAGGGAGGCGATACACGGCATTCTAAGATCAGTTCCTTTACCCGACTTGCAGGAGTTCCCGGCGGCAGTTCCACCGTAGTCCGCACGTATCCATCCCGATGGATGGCAATGTCGCCGCGTCCGAAATCCGAGGCGTACACGCTCCCGTCATCCAACCGGACCGCAACAGTTAGGGCGGCGTGCATAAGCTTCGCGGCATAGTCTACGAACAAGTAATTTCTCGGATCGGATACTTTTTCACCATCCACAACACCGAATGGCCGCAATTTGGCCTCGCGATCCAGCTCTTTGATCATGACCTCGTAGGTGATCGGATTACGATCCATGATCTGTTCCCGTGACGACCGCGACAGATCTACGACGATCGGCGCAAGACGAAATTGAAGCGGCGAATCCTTGGCGCCAGCGATCATGTTGTTGTCAGTGACAGGCATCAGCATCGGGTGATCGCGGTCATGAGCTCCCTTGAACTCCATGTCGACGTGATCCGGCCCTTGCACGATGGCAGTTCCTGACTTCACAGATCGTCGGTAGACGTACTCGATATCGGTGGTCCGCCCCCACCGTCCCATAAGAGCCCGTGTCGAAGTGCCGCCATCCTCGTTCGAGAAAATGACGGTGTACTGCAGCGTATCCTCGCCGTCGACACGCAGATGCTCGCAGTACAACAGCAGTGGGATGTCTGAAAACTGCCCGACAGTGTTCAACCTCGCGAAAAGCACCGGCGCATAGGCGAACGCATCGTACTCCGAGTTGCTGCGGGAGATTTCCTCGATTTCGAAAGAGTGCGCTTCCACACCGGTTCTTGCCGCCGAGAACCGCTCATTACGCCGAATAAGGATATCGTGACGGCCCGCCGGGAGATGGCCCAAAGACACACGGTACGTATATCGCTTTGCACCAGCGAACAGGATCACTTGCTGATGAGGTTTGCCATCGAGGATCAGGTCCGCCACTGCAGCCTCACGGCCGCGACTCCCCCAGTCAGCACCCGGCGAACTCATCTCGACACTCGCGACAACCTCTGCGACCTGCTTAGTCGTGAAGGGAAAGCGGGACTGCGCGGACGCGGCAATCGCCACAAGTAGACCAACCAAGACCCACATCACTCAAACACGATCTGCGCGATTACGAGTTGCGGGAGCACCTGGTTCCAGTTCTGCGAAACGCCCTCGAAGGGCAATCGGAACGGCTTCGTCTCACCCGGCTTGAGAGTGGTCCTTACAATCGGCACACGCTCACGAAGGACCACCAGACCGTTCACGTCGTAGAAGACGCAATTCAAGTCGACTCGCGAGAGGGCTCGGTCGCCGTTGTTTGAAATCTTGCCGGTGACTTCGACAACTGCCGCGCCGGCGAAATTCTCGGTTGCCTTCATCTCGACCCCGCTCAGTCCGAGATTCTTGACGTAGGCTTTAGCTTCCGCAGTGACAGCCGCTGGCGTCGGGCTTGGCTCGCTCGCTCGTTTGTTCGCGTACCAGATGAGCCCGGCCGCAACGGGCAGAATCGCGAGCACAATTACCAGCGGTACATTGACCGGTTTGGATTCGCCCTTCTTACTGGCCACTGATGGTCATCTCCGAGATCAGGAGTGTTGGTGAGGCCAGCGCGCCACGGAACTCCAGATCCGAGCCGATTGCCTCCAGGTTCGAGAGCATCTCCTGCAAGGTGCTTGCGATCGTGATCTCCGATACGGGGTAAGCCAACTCGCCGTTTTCGATCCACAACCCGGCCGCGCCGCGCGAATAGTCGCCCGTGACGATGTTCACCCCGAAACCGATCAACTCAGTGACGTACAAACCTCTCTTCACCGATTTGATAATGTCTGCCGGATCTACTGCTCCTTTGGGGATATAGAAGTTTCCATGACCGACGCCTGCGTTGCCGGTAATACCCCGCGAAGCGTTGCCCGTCGTCCGAAGTCCGAGTTTACGAGCGGTGTAGCTGTTCAAAAGCCACGATTGCAGCACACCGTCCTGGATCACCGCGGTCCGACGCGGCGGGACTCCCTCATCGTCGAACGGAGACGACCCAAA
This sequence comes from Bryobacteraceae bacterium, assembly GCA_963825845.1. Lineage (GTDB taxonomy): Bacteria > Acidobacteriota > Terriglobia > Bryobacterales > Bryobacteraceae > DASQDN01. The sequence continues at coordinate 14,551 of CAWGVL010000052.1, forward strand.
GAGCTTGGGGATCGTTGCATCGTCGACAACTGTTAATTTCTCGGTGGCAACTTTCTGGCCCAGTTTCCCGGCAAGGAAGGTTTCGCTACGATAGACGGAGTCGCCGCTGATCGCATCGAAGATGTTGTCGAGCAAGGTTCGAGCGACGCGAGGTTCGAAGATCACCGGCGCTTTCTGTGTGCTTACCTTGCGCGCGCCCAGCCGGCGCAATGCGCGCTCAGCAGCTTTGCGACCGACGTCTTCCGGATTCTCGAGCGCATCTACACTTCTCGCGATGCTGAACCAGAAGTCGCGCTCCATTGAGCCGTTCTGTTTCGCGACCGGCACTGCCGATATCGAGCAACTGCTGCTGCGATAGCTGCCCAGAAATCCCAGGGAATTTGCGAATACGGTCGACCCGACGCGGGTATCGAAAGACGCGCCTTCCGAATTGGCGATCCTCGGATCAGCCGCCAGTGCAGCCGCCTCCGCCCGCTTCGCCCACTCGATCTTGGTACTGGCGGGCAGTTGAACGACCGAGTCTGAATAAAGCTCGAGGTCGCCGGTCATCTTGCCCAGCTCGGACGCGTCCGGCAGACCGGCAAACGGATCCTCACTGGTGATCTTTGCGAGATCCAGCGCGGATCGCACCATGTGGGCGATCCCATCATCCGACAAATCGGATGTATAGGCTGACCCTGCATTCTTACCGATAAGAACGCGGACACCGGCCCCGCGAGAGCCGGCTTCCTGGAGACTTTCGATCTCCCCCATGCGCACACTGGCGGAAAAATGGTCGCCTTCGGAAACCGTACATTCCGCGCCCGTCGCTCCGCCCTTTTTCGCTTGTTCGATTACCCCTGAGGCGAGTTCCTCGAGATTCAAGCCGTTCCTCCGACCGTCATCCGGTCAAGTTTAATGGTTGGAATTCCGACACCGACCGGTACGCTCTGTCCTTCTTTACCGCAGACCCCGACACCCTCGTCGAGTTTCAGGTCGTTGCCGACCATGGACACATACTTCAAAGCTTCAGGGCCATTGCCGATCAGCGTTGCGCCACGCACCGGAGTCGTGATGTGCCCGTCCTCGATCAGGTAGCTCTCTGACGCGGAGAATACGAAGTTGCCACTCGTGATGTCCACCTGCCCGCCGCCGAAGTTTGCGCAATACAGTCCTTTGGGAACTGAGCGAATAATCTCTTCGGGATCGCTTTCACCGGCGAGCATGAAGGTGTTTGTCATTCGGGGCATGGGGATGTGCTGATAGCTCTCGCGCCTTCCTGAGCCTGTCGGTTTCGAGCGTGTGATTCGACTGGATAACTTGTCTTGCAGATATCCGCGCAGGACACCATTCTCGATTAACACATTTTGCTGTGTGGGATTGCCTTCGTCGTCAACATTGAGCGACCCGCGGCGGTCCCGGATCGAACCGTCATCAACCACGGTGCATAACGGGCTGGCGACCTGCTGGCCGATCCGGTCGCTGAATGCAGAGACACCCTTGCGATTGAAGTCCGCTTCGAGCCCATGTCCAACCGCTTCATGCAGCAGGATCCCAGGCCATCCAGGTCCAAGGACGACGGTCATCTCACCCGCGGGCGCCGGAACTGCGCCGAGTTGTATGAGGGCCTGACGGACGGCCTTCTGAGCGAAGTGCTCCGGAGTCTTCTCTTGCAGGAAGAAATCAAGGCTGACACGGCCGCCTCCCCCGGCGTAGCCACGCTGCGGTACGCCATCGCCCTCGCGTGCGAGCACTGCAACGCCCATACGTGCAAGCGGTTGCCGGTCGAAGTTGAGAACTCCGTCGCTTGTCGCTACGAGGACGTGACGGAGGCTGTCCGCATAAGAAGCCTGCACCTGGACAACGCGTGGGTCCGCTGCTCTTGCAGCCTCATTCGCACGCTTAACAAGCGCGACCCGTTCTGCCAGCGATGTTTCGCCAGGCGCCACGAGGACGGGATACAGGTCGCGTTTCGTACCTTCCTGAAGCCCGGTCTTGTCCACCTGCGAGGGTCCGTTCGCGATGCAAGCCGCTACCTTCGCGGCCTGACGAATCTTCTCGGGTGAGAGATCATCGGAGTACGCGTACCCTGTACGCTCGCCTTGGATGACTCGAATCCCAACGCCCAAGGTGACGCCTTGTGTTGCGCTTTTGACAATCGACTCATCAATGCTGAGGGCGCTTGTAGAAACGTACTCGAAGTACAAATCCGCGTAGTCACCGCCGCTGGAGAGCGCCTCAGCGAGGTAGCTCTCCAGATCACGTTCCGTGATGTTGAACTTGCGTGCGAAAAATGAATCGGGAAAGCCCATACGTTTTCAGACTAGCATCGCGGCGGTAGAGCGCAATTTCCGTTACTCCCACGCGCTCCGATCGGATCTTCACAAAGCCTTTCGGCGGATCGGGCTGAGGGCTGTACTTTGTGGTGACATACGGGAATTCGTCGGGGAGATTCGCCGGGTCACATGCTTTTAGTTGAGGCTCATAAACTTGCAGGTACGGCAGTTGATCTGCCGACCATACATACACGCATCCTGCGCCGCTCATAGTGTGAGACGCGAGCCAGTGCGCCGGCGTTGCCCAGTCCTCACGAACATTGGTCGCCTGCTTGAAATCCGAAACCGCTGACGCAAGAAACAACAGCGCAATCAGCAGCGCGCCAGCGGATCGTTTCAGGGAATCCACTCCCTTTGCGGCCAGCAGGACTAGAAATGGGAGAGCAAAGATGAGTTGCCGTCCTGCGAAGAAGTACCCGAGTATCGCATCGGCAGCGACTGGCAGCGCTAGTCCGGTCGCCACAACAAACCAAAGTCGGGAATCACGGCCCGCGCCTGCAAGAATCAACAGCGGGACGGAACAGAAATACCCTCCGCCGGACAACTCTTTGATGAACCCGAGAACGCTGATCTGGTCCCAATTAAAGCTGTAGTTGCTCATCGTGCGTGTAACTGCCTGCGTGGCTCGCTGGGTCAGAAACCATGGAAGATAGCTGGCGCCGGCAGCGGCAATGGACGCAATCACGTACATCCTTGATTTCGGATTTCGTAAGCTCCAGGCAGTTTGACCGGCCGCGATAAACACGCTGAACACCTGCGAGTACAATCCGCCGGCAACTGCCAGCGCGAATGCGGCAGCATGTCGCTTCGAAGGCTCGCGTTCCAATTTCAGCCAAAACCAAAACGCGAGCAGCGCGAAAAACATCCCTTGCGAATACGGTCGCGCCTCGACGCCATACCGGAAGATTTGAGGCAGTCCCGCGAACATCGCTACCGCGACAATCCAATGTTTTTCGAAGTGTTCGCGTGCGATCCGCACGAATGCCCATAACGACCCAACTCCAAACAGCACGGCAGGCAGACGCGCCGCCATAGAGGATAACCCGATGGTATCCAAAACGAGCTTTTGTGCCAGGAAGTTCATCGGCGTTGCGCCAGGGCTCGCTTTCGCCCAATGAAGCATCTCAGGCACGCTGCTGTTGTATGTCCCGACCAGTTGATGCAATTCATCCAGCCAAAGCGGCGTCATAGCAGCTGCGGCGGCAAGCACGATGAAATAAACAATGAGACAGAGCGGAATACCCTTAGTTTAGGACTGTCTCGTTCATGGCCGACAATCTTGCCATCTTCGCCCGCTTCTATTCGCGCCCGGCCCGTGCCGCGAGCGACGCCCTCGACCGTGGGTCCTTCGGCTTCGCGATCATACTTGCTGCTCTCGTAATGCTTTTATGGACCTTTGGCGCGCCTCGAACATCGTTGGTGAACATCTCGGTCGCCGGCGGTCTGTTCGGCGTGTTCGCGTTGTTTGTCGTTATGACGCCCGTCAGCATTGCGGTATTGGCAGCGTGGGATGGGCTTGGCTCTCCCGGCGTCGTGCTTGCGGCGCGAGTACATGTCCTTTGTAGTCTGCGGGCTCATGGCGTGGGCAGCGGCGCATCTGCCATTCGGATTGTTTGTGGCCCTCAGCGGTACACCGCTCATCAGTCCATTCCTCTCCCTTGCCGCTCATCTTTCGTTCGTTTTGCTATTCGTTATTTGCTTGCGAACGGCCCTTGGGACAACGATAGGGCATGCGTTCGTTGCGACCCTCGCCGGATGGTTCGCAGCTTTGGGAGCTGTTCTGCTTTGGCCCATTGTCGGGAACTTCTCGTACTTTCTGCTGTCGCCATGGGTGCTGTACATGCTGTATCGGGCGTATTCACCGGATGTGCGTTCACTTGGAGACACGATGAACTCGCGGCGGGCATTTCGAAGGCAGTTAGATGCCGCGATGTTGAATCCTCGCGATGCCGACGCGCACTATCAGCTCGGGCTTATCTACCAACAGCGCCGGCAGCTAGATGAAGCGGCGGCAAGCTTTCGTCGCGCGATAGACATTCTGCCCGAGGAGGCGGACGCGCATCACCAACTTGGCAGAGTGTTGCGGGCGCAAGGGAATTCCTCCGAGGCGCTCGCTCACTTGGAGGCTGCCGTCAAGGCCGATAAGAACGTTGGCCGGCAGGAAGGCTGGCGCGATTTGGGCGCAACTCTTCTCGAACTCGGGCGGGCAAACGAGGCGATTCCCGTGCTCGAGCGATACACGAACAGCCGTTCTTATGACCCCGAGGGATTGTTTGTGTATGCGCTGGCTTTGAAACAGACAGGCAGGACCGCAGATGCCAGGCAAGCGCTTCAGCAAACGATTGAAGCCGTTCAAACCGCGCCGGCATATCGCAAGGGCCAACTGCGACGCTGGGCGAGCCAGGCGAACTCGGAATTGAAGTCCCTGTGAAATCTACACGCAGGGCAGTCGTCTTCGGCATCCCTGCGCTATGGCGCGCGGATCGAACATTGAGCGTTCGACATTGCCAAGGCAAGCAGTAGGCGTGGCGGGCTGCTTGTCGTGCGCAAAGGTCAAGGGAGGCCACCCCCGATCTGACGTTCTGTGCTAAGTCGTTCACAACTAGCGGTCGGAAAGCTTATGGGCGAGCTTTCTGAAGAATTCAGGGCTGGTCTCGAGCAGTAGGTTATGACGACTCGACACATGCCGGACGCCCTCTTGTCTCTGAACGATCCGAGAAAATCCGCGATCAAAATTGGGGCAACTGCTGTCGATGACGTCAGGAATCCGTGGGAACTCCCCTGGCTTCATCGGACGAGTCGATCTGTGGTGTTCCCCTGGCTCCGGCTTCAGCTACGCGACCGCCGGCGTACACATGCTCTCGATGATGATCCGCGAGATCACTGGCATGGAACTGCAGGCGTACATCCAGGAAGGCATCGCGACGCCACTGCAATGGGGCGACCGGGGTGGGATATTGGCGCAAGGAAGTGACACACACTCCAGGCGGCGGCGGGATCGCCGTACGCGCCCCGACATGATCCGCTTCGGAGAACTGCTCCTGAACGAGGGCCGATGGCGAGGGCAGCAGATCATTCCAATGGATTACGCTCGCGCCTGCGGGCGCTTATCGATTACAATCCGCACACCTCGTACAGTCTCCAGTTCATGTGAATGGCGACGGGCATGCCCACGGCGTCCCGCGCGACGCATTTTGGAAGACAGGTTCCGGCGGGCACTGCTTGTATGTGGTGCCCTCACTGAAGACTGCCATCTGGAAACTAGGCGGTCGCGACGAGCAATACAGCGCAGCTAACACGGGCATTCGCGCGAGCCGTCATATTCACGGGTGTCTTCGATGGTTGAAATTCTTCAACTTTGGGAGACCGCAATCAAGTACGCTTCCGGAAAACAGCGTTCGCCGGAAGCGCCG
>CAWGVL010000053.1:0-123187 GCA_963825845.1 Bryobacteraceae bacterium
GATCATTGTTCTCCCGGTGGTCGAGGAAGGCGCGCTGACGCCTGTCTCTAAAGCACCCCCACGATCTCGCGGACCAGGCGCTGCGTACCTCGGCGCCCAGGATGCCGTCGGCGACCGCGCGCTTGGTGTCGTGATCAGCTCGTGCCAGTCGACGAGGGCGCCGCGCAGCCGCGTCTCGAGCGCGTCCAGCGGCGCCTGGCCGGCCGGGTCGGTGAGCACCCGGTCGATGAGCGCCGAGCGCGTCGTACCCGGTGGTGCCGGCGGTCGCCCACGACGCCGGGCAGGTCCTCGCCGGGCTCGAGGATCTTCTCGACCAGCACGTAGGCGCCGCCGGTCAGCTCGGCCAGGTCGTCGAGGTAGCGCCGCGGGGTCGCGCAGGCCGTCGGGGTGGTCGACCCGCAGCCCGTCGACGAGGCCCTCGTCGAACCAGCGCCGGATCTCGACGTGCGAGTCCGTCGAAGACCGCGCGGGTCCTCGACCCGGATCGCCGGCCAGGGTGTTGACCGCGAAGAACCGGCGGTAGTTGAGGCCGTCGTCGGCCGCGCGCCAGCTGACCAGCTCGTAGTGCTGGCGGGCGTGCACCGTCGTCGGCGTCGCTGCCGCTCAGCGCCGTCGTCGCGTGCCGGGCGCGAGCGGGAAGCGGTGGTCGTGGTAGCGCAGCTCGCCGTCGACGACCGTCGAGGTGCGCGATCCGGCCGTCGGCGCCGCAGGTCGTCGTCGCCGACCACCGGGATCCGCAGCCGGCCGCCGCCGGCGTCCCAGTCGACGTCGAACGCCGTCGGCGTGCGCCGAGTCCCGGCCGTGCCGCAGCACGTCCCACCACCACGCGTTCTCGCGCGGGCGTGGCGACGCCGACGTGGTTGGGCACGATGTCGACGAGCACGCCCATCCCGAGCCGCCGGGCCTCGGCCGACAGCGCGGCCAGCCCCTCGGCGCCGCCGCGGGCGGGGTCGACCCGGTCGTGCGCCGACGACGTCGTACCCGTGGTCGCTGCCGGGCTCGGCCGCCAGCAGCGGCGAGAGGTAGACCCAGTCGACGCCGAGGTCGTGCAGGTAGGGCAGCCGTGCGCGCCGCCTCGAACAGGTCGAAGTCCGCGGTGATCTGGAGCCGGTAGGTGCTGGTCGGGCGTACGCGCATCGCGTCCGCGCGGTCACGCGCTCGCTGTCGGCCGTGAGGCCTGCCGAGGCGGCGACCGAGGCGGCGACCGAGTGGTCGGGCTCGGCCTCGGGCGCGCGTGTGCTCGCGGAGCACGAGCACGCTGCGGGCCGTCGAGGTGCGAGCGTCGCCGCCGGCGTGCGAGTCGGGCCCGTCGTCGGCGGCGCCGCCGGTGTCGATCACGACGTCCCACGCCGCGGCGTACTCCTCCGGCGGCAGGGTGAGCCGTACGGCGTCGGCCGTCGGCGTTGAAGTAGAGCAGGAAGTGGTCGTCGATGATCGGGCTGCCGCGGGCGTCGTGGCCGGCGATGCCGTGGCCGTTGAGGTACATGCCGATCGACCTGGGCGCCGGCGCGTCCCAGTCGCCGTCCTCCATCGGGCGGCCGTCGAGGTGCAGCCAGACGATGTCGTTGAGGCGCTCGCCGTCGCCGGTGCGCACGGTCGTGCCGGTGAAGAAGCGCTTGCGGCGGAACGTCGGGTGGTCGCGGCGCAGCCGGGCGACCGCGGCGGTGAACTCGACCAGCGGCTCGTCGACGTCGTCCCAGTGCATCCAGGCGATCTCGGAGTCCTGGGCGTAGGTGTTGTTGTTGCCGTCCTGGGTGCGGCCGAGCTCGTCGCCGTGCAGCAGCATCGGCACGCCCTGGCTGAGCAGCAGCGTGGCGATGAAGTTGCGCTGCTCGCGGGCCCGCAGCGCCGAGGATCTCGGGGTCGTCGGTCGGGCCCTCGACGCCGTGGTTCCAGGAGCGGTTGTGGCTCTCGCCGTCGTTGTTGTCCTCGCCGTTGGCCTCGTTGTGCTTCTCGTTGTAGGAGACGAGGTCGCGCAGCGTGAAGCCGTCGTGGGCGGTGACGAAGTTGATGCTCGCGACCGGGCGGCGGCCGGAGTGCTCGTAGAGGTCGGAGGAGCCGGCCAGCCGGCGAGGCGAACTCGCCCAGCGACGGCTCGCCGCGCCAGAAGTCGCGCACGGTGTCGCGGTAGGCGCCGTTCCACTCGGTCCACTGCGGCGGGAAGTTGCCGACCTGGTAGCCGCCGGGGCCGACGTCCCACGGCTCGGCGATCAGCTTCACCTGGCTGACGACCGGGTCCTGCTGCACGAGCTCGAAGAACGTCGACAGCCGGTCGACGTCGTAGAACTCGCGGGCCAGGGCGGCGGCGAGGTCGAAGCGGAAGCCGTCGACGTGCATCTCGGTCACCCAGTAGCGCAGCGAGTCCATGATCAGCTGCAGCGAGTGCGGGTGCCGGACGTTGAGGGAGTTCCCGGTGCCGGTGTAGTCCATGTAGTAGCGCAGGTCGTCCTCGACGAGCCGGTAGTACGCCGGGTTGTCGATGCCCTTGAAGCTCAGCGTCGGGCCGAGGTGGTTGCCCTCGGCGGTGTGGTTGTAGACCACGTCGAGGATGACCTCGATGCCGGCCGCGTGCATCGCCTTGACCATCGACTTGAACTCCTGCACCTGCTGGCCGAGCTGCGCCGGCCGGCGGCGTACGTCGGCGTGCGGGGCGAGGAAGCCGAGGGTGTTGTAGCCCCAGTAGTTGCGCAGGCCCTTCTCGAGCAGCGTGCTGTCCTGCACGAACTGGTGCACCGGCATCAGCTCGATCGCGGTCACGCCGAGCCTGGTCAGGTGCTCGATGACCGCCGGGTGCGCGAGGCCGGCGTACGTGCCGCGCTGCTCCTCGGGGACGTCGGGGTGCAGCTCGGTGAGGCCCTTGACGTGCGCCTCGTAGATGAGCGATCTCGTTGTAGGGGATGTCGAGGCGGCGGTCGCCCTCCCAGTCGAAGAACGGGTTGATCACGACGCCGAGCATCATGTGCGGCCGCGGAGTCGTCGTCGTTGCGCGAGTCCGGGTCGCCGAAGTCGTAGCCGAACAGCGACTGGTCCCAGTCGATGTCGCCGGCGGTCGCCTTGGCGTAGGGGTCGAGCAGCAGCTTGTTCGGGTTGCAGCGCAGGCCGTTGCTCGGGGTCGTACGGGCCGTGCACGCGGTAGCCGTAGCGCTGCCCGGGCTGCACCGACGGCAGGTAGCAGTGCCAGACGTAGCGCGTCGACCTCGGTCATCTCGACCCGGGTCTCGTGTCGCGCGTCGTCGTCGAAGAGGCACAGCTCGACCCGCTCGGCGACCTCGCTGAAGAGCGCGAAGTTGGTGCCGCTGCCGTCGAACGTCGCGCCCAGCGGGTACGGCGTACCCGGCCAGACCTCCACGAGACCCTCCCGGTCGTTCGTCGTGCCCTCGACCGTGCCGGGCGACCCGATCCCATCACACCGGCCGCCGCGCACCGAAGGGGTGACCGGGCACTGGGCCGCTGGGTCGACGTCGGTGCTCAGAAGTCCTGCGGCTGGGTGAAGAAGCGGTGCGGGGTCGTACGTCGTCGCGCGCCTGCGCGAGCCGGGCGGCGTTGGCGCCGAAGTAGGCCGTGCTGGTAGTCCGCGAGCGACGCGTCGGCGTAGTTGACGTAGGCGCCGGTGCCCCAGCGCGGCGTCATCGCGCGTGCGGAACGCCGCGCACGTAGGCGGTCGCGCGGCGTGGCCGGCCCCGAGGTCGTACGTCGCGGTGTACTGCACGGTGGCCAGCGCGCCGCGGTGGCCGAACGCGCGTGTCGCCGCCGCCGACGTCGTTCGACCGCCCCGCCCAGGGCGTCGATCGAGATGCCGGCCTCCTTGAGCCCGCTGCCCTGGGCGGCTCGCACGTGGGCGAGCAGCGTGGTCATGTCGACGTCGGGGCGCGGTGACGATGTGGGAGGTCGCGGCGAACGCCTCGCGCGGTCAGCGAGCCGCCCGGCCCGGTGTGGCACTGGCCGACCGGGATCGAGGAGCAGCCGGCGTAGGTGAGCATCGTGTCGAGGTAGCTCGCGGTGCTGCGGGAGTCGGTGGTCGGGCGCGGCACCTGGAGAGGAAGCGGCCGCAGGGCGCGCGTCGATCGCGCGACGCCGGACCGGTCCAGGTCGCCGACATGAACAGCGCCGGGCCGCTCGGGTGGGTCTGCGCCGCCGAGCAGCTTGAGCGTCGCCCAGAGCCGCCGGTCGGCGCTGCGGCGACCGTGCGCAGCCAGCTGCGGGACGACCTCGGCGTGCCGCGGAGAACGGCCACGGCGACGTAGGCGCGGGTGATCGTCGGCGCCGCGAAGGTCTTGAACGTGAACGACGTGACCACGCCGAGGTGGCCGCCGCCTCCGCCGCGCAGCGCCCAGAACAGGTCGGGCTCCTGGTCGGCGCTCGCGGTGACGACCCGGCCGTCGGCGAGCACGACCTGCATCGAGGTCACCGCGTCGCAGGTGAGCCCGTGGGCGCGGGTCAGCACGCCGACGCCGCCGCCCTGGGTGAGCCCGGCGATCGCCGACGGTCGGGCAGGAGCCGCCCGCGATCCCGCGGCCGCGCGTGCCCAGCCCGTCGTACACCTGGACGAGCGAGGCGCCGGCGCCGATGGTGCGCCGTCGTGCCGCTCAGCGAGACGCGGTCGAGCGGCCGGACGTCGACGACGAGCGCGCCGTCGCCGGCCGACCAGCCCGGGGTAGCTGTGGCCGCCCGACCGGATCGCCACCGGGACGCCGTGGTCCTGGGCGAAGGCGAACGCGGTCGCGACGTCCTGCGCCGCCCGCCACCGAGAGGACGGCGAGCGGGCGGGCGCCGTCGTAGCGCGGGGTTCTGGGTGAGCCGCACGGTGTCGTACGACGCGGAGCCGGGGCGGGCGAGCGTGCCGTCGACGTGCGGGCGAGGCTGGTGCCAGTCGGCGGCGGTCGGGGCGCCGCGCGGCCGCTACGGTGGCCGATCGCCGTCGACCCGGCGAGACCGGGGGGCCGGGCTGGCGTGCGGCGGCGGCGCGTCGTCGGGCGCGCACGCCGCCGCGGCGCCGGCCGACGCCGCCAGCAGGACCCCGCGCCGGGCCGCCCGGATCTCCATGGCGCCAAGAGTAGGCAGGGACACGCGCCGGGCCAGGCTGCACGGACCGCCTGCGCGCGGCGCGGCGGCCGTGGTGGGATGGACCATCTCCGCTCGAGCACCGAGCGCTCGGGACGGGGGAGGAGGAGCGAGAGAGCGTCGACGACGACGAGGACCGCCGGCGTCCTGGCCGCAGCCGTGGTGCTGCTGGCGGGCTGTGGTGGATGGCGGCAACGACTTCGCCAACCAGCCGCCGAAGGACATCGCCAAGGCAGCCGCCGACCGACATGAAGGACGCTGAAGTCGCTGCGGATGGCAGGGCGACCTCGACCACGAGCGGGCAGAAGATCGGCGTCGACATGCGAGATCACGACCTCCGGCGACTGCCAGGGCACGATCACCGCTCGCCGACGGCTCTGCGCAGATCGTCGTCGAGCGGCGGCCAGGCGTACATGAAGCCCGACAAGTCGTTCTGGGAGAGCCAGGCCCCCGGCCAGGCCGGCGCAGATCGAGGCGGTGGTCGGGCGACAAGTGGGTCGTGATCCCCTCGGCGAGCGGGTCTCGACGCGCGCCTGCGACCTCAACCAGCTGCCTCGACGACGACTCGACAACCCGAGCTCCGACCCCAGCGACGCCCCGCCACGAGCGCGACCGACTCGGTCGACGGCCAGGACGCCGTCAAGCTCAGCGGCAAGGACAAGCAGCGGGAAGCCCGACCGCGGCTGGGTGGCGACCGACGACCCGCACTACATCCTCCAGATGCGAGGTGACCCAGGGCGACCGAGCCGGCCACCATCACGTTCAGCGACTTCGACAAGACGGTCTCGGTCCAGCGCCCCACGGCGACCGACGTGATCGACCTGAGCAAGCTCGGCGGCTGAGGCTCGCTCGCGGTGACCGCCCGGGGCGTCGTACGACGTGAGCGCAGGCTTGCCTTGCTTGCGAGCCGCTGCGCGGCTGGGGAGGATCGACGGGTGAGCATGGAGATCGGGACCGACGAGAATCCCCAGCACTGGCACGAGGAGATCGGCGAGGACGTCGGCAACCGGCTGAACTGGCTGCGGGCCGGCGTGCTGGGCGCCAACGACGGCATCGTCTCGACCGCCGGCATCGTGATGGGCGTGGCCGGGGCGACCGTCCGAGCGGCGCCCGGTCTTCGTCGCCGGGCTCGCCGGGCTGGTCGCGGGCGCGCTGAGCATGGGGGCCGGTGAGTACGTCTCGGTGAACGCCCAGCGCGACTCCGAGCAGGCGATGCTGGCGCTGGAGGCCGAGGAGCTGCGAGAAGATGCCGGAGACCGAGCTCCGCGAGCTGGCCAAGATGTACGAGCGCAAGGGGCTGAGCCGCGAGACCGCCCAGAAGGTCGCCGCAGGAGCTGACCGAGCACGACGCGCTGGCCGCGCACGCCGAGATCGAGTTCGGCATCGACCCGGACAACCTCACCAACCCGTGGCACGCCGCGTTCGCCTCGATGGTCGCGTTCACGGTCGGCGCGCTGCTGCCGCTGCTCGTGATCACGCTGACCCCGCTCGCCGGTCCGGGTCTGGGCGACCGTCGTCACGGTCGCGGTCGCGCTGGCGGTCGCCGGCTCGTCCAGGCCCGGCTCGGCTACAGCCCCGTCGGCGCGGGCGGTGCTGCGCAACGTCGGCGGCGGCCTGCTCGCGATGGCGCGTCACCTACGCCGTCGGGAGCGCTGGTCGGCACCCACGTCTGAGTCGCCACGATGCGGATGTTCGTGGCGGTGGTGCCGCCGCCGGAGGTGGTCGAGCACCTCGACGAGTTCCTCGAGGTACGCCGTGCGGCCGGCGGCGTTCCGCTGGGCGCCGGCCGAGCAGCTCCACGTCACGCTGGCGTTCCTCGCCGACGTGCCCGACCGGAAGCTCGACGACCTGGTGGAGCGGCTCGGCCGCGCGGCCGCGCGGCGTACCGCCTTCGCGACGGCGGTCGCCGGCGGCGGCGCGTTCCCGAACGTCGCCCGCGCCCGGGTGCTCTGGGCCGGGCTCGACCTCGACGAGCACGGCCGCACCGAGCTCGACCGGCTGGCGACCGGTGCCCGGGCGGCGGCCAACCGGGCCGGCGTACGCGGTCGACGGGCAGCGGTTCCGCCCGCACCTGACGCTGGCCCGGCTCGGCCACCCCGCACGAGGTGACCAGCTGGGTCCGGCTCCTCGACGCCTACCGCGGCCCGCCTGGACCGTCGACCGGCTCACCCTCGTCGCGTCGTACCTCGGTGAGGGCCCCCGCGGCCGCCCCCGCTACGAGCCGGTGGAGGAGTTCGCCCTGTCGGGGTAGTCCGTGACGAACTGGCCGGTGGATCGGCCTGCGACCACGGCCAGATCGTCGCGGACTACCCCGACGGCCAGCCCTGTGGATGAACACCACGCCCGGGGACGGTGAGATGCGTGTGAGCCGTGCGGCGATCTGCCCTAGGTTCGCGCGCGTGAAGATCGCAGTGGCCAAGGAGACCCGCGAGGGCGAGGCCCGCGTCGCGATGGTGCCCGAGCTGGTCGGCAAGCTGACCGGGCTCGGGTACGACGTCGCGGTCGAGCCGGGCGCCGGGCGGCACGCGCTGATCGCCGACGAGGAGTACGCCGAGGCCGGGGCCGACCTCGACGCCGACGCGCTCGCCGACGCCGACGTGGTCGTGTCGGTGCAGCCGCTCGAGCCGCCGACGCGATCCGCCGGCTGCGCCGCGGCGCGCGCGACGATCTCGTTCCTGCCGATCGACCACGAGCAGGCGACCGTCGTCGACCTGCGCGACGCCGGCATCACCGCCTTCGCGATGGAGCTGGTGCCGCGCATCTCGCGCGCCCAGTCGATGGACGCGCTGTCAGCTCGCAGGCGCTGGTCGTCCGGCTACCGCTGCGCGATCGTCGCGGCCGGCATGCTGCGCCGCTTCTTCCCGCTGAACATGACCGCCGCCGGCACCGTCCAGCCCGCCGAGGTCGTCGTGCTCGGCGCCGGCGTCGCCGGGCTCCAGGCGATCGCGACCGCCAAGCGGCTCGGCGCCGTCGTCCGGGCGTACGACGTCCGCGCGGCCGCCGCGGAGGAGATCCGGTCGATGGGCGCCAAGTCGATCGACCTCGAGCTCGAGACCCTCGAGGGCGCCGGCGGCTACGCCCGCGAGATGACCGAGGACCGCGCCGCCCGCCAGCGCGAGCTGCTCACGCCGTACATCGCCGCCGCCGACGCGCTGATCACCACCGCCGCCGTGCCCGGGCCGGCAGGCGCCGATGCTGGTCACCCGCGAGATGGTCGAGCAGATGAAGCCCGGCTCGGTCGTCGTCGACCTCGCCGCCGAGACCGGCGGCAACGTCGAGGGCTCGGTGGCCGGCGAGGTGGTCCGGATCGGCAACGCCCAGGTCTGGGGCGGGCGCAACGTGCCGAGCCAGATGCCCGGCCCGGCGTCGAAGCTCTACGCCCAGAACATCGTCAACCTGGTCACCCTGATGACCGCCAAGGACGAGGACGGCGACGGCGGCGTTCGCCCCCGACTTCGACGACGAGATCGTCGCCGGCAGCTGCGTCACCCACGACGGCGGATCGTGCACGAGCCGACCCGCGAGGCGATCGAGGGGCCGCGCACGAGCCCGAGCCCCGAGCCCGAGCCGCCGACGTCGAACCGTCGGACCACCGGCGACGAGCAGCTCGATCTCCCCTACGACCAGGAGGCCGACCAGTGAACTGACACGGCGTCGTCTGGCTGACGATCTTCATCCTCAGCGTCTTCGTCGGCATCGAGGTGATCTCCAAGGTCTCCTCGACGCTGCACACCCCGCTGATGTCCGGCGCCAACGCGATCCACGGGATCATCCTGCTCGGCGCGATCATCGTCACCGGCACGACCGACAACACCGTCGCGCTCGTCGTCGGGCTGGTCGCGATCGTGCTCGCGGCGGTGAACATGGTCGGCGGCTTCGTGGTCACCGACCGGATGCTGCAGATGTTCACGCGCAAGAAGCCGGCCAAGCCGGCCGAGCACGACGGAGGCGGGCCGCCTGATGCCCACCTGGGTCCAGCTGGTCTTCCTGGCCTGCGGCGTCTGCTTCATCCTCGCGCTCAAGGGCCTCTCCGGCCCGAAGACCGCCCGCAACGGCAACCTGCATCGGCGCCGCCGCCGCGGTCGTCGCCTGCGCGATGCCGTTCTTCTACCGACCTCCACCTCCAGCACGTCCCGCTGATCCTCGGTCGCGATCGCGATCGGCACCGTCGGCGGCGTGTACGGCGCCCGCACGGTGCAGATGACCCAGATGCCGCAGATGGTGGCGCTGTTCAACGGCGTCGGCGGCGGCGCGGCGGCGCTGGTCGCGCTGCTCGAGCTGCACGCAGGTCGTCGACGCCGGCGGCCACGACGTCGCTGGTTCAACCTCGCCGCGACGGCGTTCACGATCGTCGTCGGCGCGGTCTCCTTCGCCGGCTCGATCGTCACCTTCGCCAAGCTGCAGGACCTGATGACCTCGCGGCCGGTGGTCTTCCCGGGGCTGCCGATCGTCTTCGGCGCCGCGCTGCTCGGCGCGCGTCGTGCTCGTCGGTGCATGCTGGTCGACGACCCGCGCGATGTGGGTCGGCATCGTGCTCGGCGCTGCTCGGCCTGCTGGTCGGCGTGCTGCTGGTGCTGCCGGTCGGCGGCGCCGACGTACCGATCGTGATCTCGCTGCTCAACGCGTTCACCGGCCTGACCGTCGCCGCCGGCGGCTACGTGCTGTCCAACGTCGCTGCTGCTGGTCGCCGGCACGCTCGTCGGCGCCTCCGGAACGTTCCTGACCCTGCTGATGGCCCGCGCCATGGGCCGCTCGGTGGCCAACATCCTGTTCGGCGCGCTCAAGGGCGGCTCGACGCTCGGCGCGCGGCGAGGCCAGCGACCGGCCGGTGAAGTCGCGTCAGCCCCGAGGACGTCGCGATCATGCTCGGCGTACGCCGACCGCGTGATCATCGTGCCCGGCTACGGCCTCGCCGTGGCCCAGGCCCAGCACACGCTGCGCGAGCTCGTCGACGTGCTCGGCGAGCGCGGCATCGAGGTCGACTACGCGATCCACCCGGTCGCCGGCCGGATGCCCGGCCACATGAACGTGCTGCTCGCCGAGGCCCAGGTGCCCTACGAGCAGCTGCGCGGAGATGGACGACATCAACGGCGACTTCAAGGACGCCGACGTCGTGCTGGTGGTCGGCGCCAACGACGTGGTCAACCCGGCCGCCAAGACCACGCCCGGCGCCCCGATCTACGGGATGCCGATCCTCAACGCCGACGAGGCCAAGCAGGTCATCTTCATGAAGCGCTCGATGCGCCCCGGCTTCGCCGGCATCGAGAACGAGCTGCTCTTCGAGGAGAAGACCACGCTGCTCTTCGGCGACGCGAAGGACTCGATGGGCAAGCTGCTCAACGCCGTCAAGGCCCTCTGACCCGACCGCGGTCGCTCGTTGCGCGGTTGGGGACCAAACCGCGACATTTAGCGCCCGATCCGTGCGGTTTGTGACCAAACGCGGGGTCGCTCGTTAGCAGGGCATGAGCGACGAGGACGACCCGATGCTCAAGCCCGACGGACATCGCTACGAGGCGCCCGAGTCGCGGGACACGACGGTCAGCAAGGAGATCGTCGTACGGCGTCCTCGGCGTGGTGGTCGGTGCTGCGCTGCTGATCGCGACCGGGACGGTCCCGATCTTCCCCGGCGGCTAGCGCGAGCCCGGTCAGCTCGGCCAGGCCGTAGAGCCGGTCGCCGGCGTCACCGAGCCGGGGACGATGTAGCGCCTACGAGCAGCGGGTCACCAACGTGACGGTGATCGACGCCTTGGCCGCGGGGCTGCCGAAGCGTCTTTGCCGATGGCCACCAGGTGCAGCAGGTGCTGTTGAATCTGGTGATCAATGCCGAGCAGGCCATGCTCTCCGCCAACTGGCCCGCGGCACGATCGTGGTGCGCAGCTGGCACGACGCGGACCAGGAATCGGTGGTGCTCGAGATCAACGACGACGGCCCCGGTGTTCCGGAGCGATTTGCAGCCTAAGATCTTCTACCCTTTTTTCACGAACCTAAGGAGGTCGGGCAAGGGCACCGGTCTCGGGCTGACCGTGGTGTACGCGATCGTGCAGGAGCACGGTGGACGGATTCGGGCTCGAATCACGGCCCGGCATCGGCGCGTCTTTCTAGCGTCGAGCTGCCGGTGACCGGCGGCGAAGCTGCCGCCGGTGCAGACGCCTCGAGCGCGCGACACAGCCGGTCGAGGCGATCGCCGGCGCGTCGATTCTCGTCGTCGAGGACGAAGCGAACCTCGCCAGCGCCGTCGTCGACGCGCTGCGCGGACGCCGGGCTACATCGTCGATCATGCCGCCGGACGGCGAGGACGCGCTGAAAATGGTGATGGCGAAGGCATCGACGGTGGCGATCTGCGACCTCAAAAATGCCGCGCGTCGACGGGATGGCGTTCTACCGTTTGCTGTCGGCGGCGCCGGCACTCTCCCGGCGGGTGATTTTCGTCACTGGAGACGTCGCCGGTACCGACGCGGAGCGGTTTCTCGAGGAGAGCGGCTGCCGCTGGCTGGCGAAGCCGTTCAGGCTGGGGATCTGGTGGTAGATCCGTCTGGACACGCTGACGTAGCGCATCGTTTCGAGCGTGGTCGGCACGTCGCGGACGCTGCCGTCCGCGCGACGAGAGGCTCGCGCAGGGCGGCGACGATGCGCCGGCTCGCCAACCCGTCCACACGGGTTTCTCACCGTCGCAACGAGCGCTGCCAGCGGTCCGTCGTTAGCACGCGGACCAACGTCCGGACGATGCGTTCGGGGTCTGTGCCGACGATCCGCGCGCAGCCGCATGCCACCGCTTCGGGACGCTCGGTGCGATCGCGAAGCACCAGCACCGGCTTCTTGAAGGCGGGTGCCTCCTCCTGAATGCCGCCGGAATCGGTCAGCACACAGCGGCACGCCCGCAGCAGGTGCACGAAGCCGACGTAGTCGAGCGGTTCAGTGAGCGTCACGTTGGCGATGCCGTCCAGCATCTTATGGACGGGGCCAGCGACGTTGGGGACGCGCGCCGAGACGTCGCGGCGGGCGAGGAGCGCCGCCACGACCGGTGCCATCTTGATCGCTTGATCGCTTCCGGTCGCGTGCCTATGGCACAGAGGACTTTGAGCATGGACAAGCACGACACCGACGAAGCCCGAAGTACGCCCAGCGCGCGGCTATCGTACTTCCAACCTCGTACTTCGTACTTATCCCTGATCGTTTATCGCGTATCGCTTATCGCCTATCGCGCCGCGGCCAGAGGCTGCCGCTGACGCGGCATCCGCAGCGACGCCTTGGCCGGCGCCGGCTTCCTGCTCCCGGGCTTGAACGCCATCACCACCGCGTGCGGGTTCGCGACGGTTTCCGCGGTGAACGCCTGGGTTCGCTTTCATTGCGACCATCGGCGCCTTGACCATCGGTTTCTTCGCCGCAAACGCCACGAGCTGGCGCCGGACCTCGATGACCTTCGCCGGGTTCATGTCGCCGAGCGCGTCGCGCAGGCGGCGAATGGCGCGCGCGTGCAGCTGCGAGACGCGCGATTCGTTGACGCCAATCTCCGCGCCGATGTGCTTCATCGTCACTTCGCCGTAGTAGTAGAGGCCGATCACTTTGCGCTCGCGCCACGGCAGCGACTGGATCGCGGCGCGGACGCGGTCGCGCGTTTCGAGCTTCTCGTAGGCGGCGTCCGGCGCCTCCGGCTCGGACGGCACCAGCGCGGTCGGCAGCGAGCTCTCGTCCATGTGCTCGCCGGTGGCGAGCGGCGAGGTGGCTTCGATCGTGTTGATGCGGACGATGGTGCGGCTCAGGCGCTTTTCGTCGGAGCCGACGCGGGCGGCGAGGTCGGCCATCGACGGCTCGTGTCCCAGCTCCCGGCGCAGCGCTTCGCGCGCCGCGTCGAGCTCGCGGCGCTGACGGCGGACGCCGCGCGGCCAGGCGTCCTTGCGCAGCGCGTCGATCATCGCGCCGCGGACCCGCCGTTCGGCGAAGGTCTCGAACTTGATCCCGCGGCCCTCGTCGAAGCGGTGGGCGGCGTCGATGAGGCCGAGCACGCCGTCCTGCACGAGGTCGCCGATGTCGATCGAGTTCGGCATGGTCGGCGGCCATGCGCCGGGCGAGCGCTCGACGAAGGGCAGCCCGGCAACGATGCGGCGGTTCTGACTGGCGGCGACAGGTTGGGCGCGCATTCAATCTCCTTCGCCTGCGACGTCATCATCGCAACGGCGGTACCAACGGCCGAGCCTGTGTTCCAGACCTCGACCACTCGGATCGCGTCTGGTCTGATAACTACTGTACAATGAGTATGAGCTTACAGTCGTAATCCGTTACGGGACCCGGTCTGACGAGCGAGCGGAAGAGCTGTGAAGAATCGTCAAAATATTGACGATCGACGGCTGTTGGCGTCAAAGTGTTGACGGTTGAATTACAGTTTAGGTGGACGTGCTACTGGCGGTTCGAGCGGAGGATCGCTGTGGCGGCGAATCTCTTTGGCGGTGCCCATGGCTTCGAGCGTGCTCGAGACGACCTGCGCGGCGCGGGCGCGATTCATGTCGTCGGTCGCCTTCGACTTCGAGCAGCTCGGCGTGCGCAAGGATGATCCCGAGCTGATTGTTCAAGCGGTGGAAGAGGAGCCGCAGTTCGGGAGATTCGTCCATCGGTCCCCTCGCCAGCAGTTCCTCAACGCTGAACGCGCGCGCGGCATCACGCCTGGTTCCGGCCTTCTGCCTGCCACATCGCCTGGACGGCGGGACGATCGGCGTTGTTGGCGTCGCGCCAGAGCGTGTCGACGAAGATGCGCACCGAGCCGCCGGCGGTCCGCACGTATTCGATCTTGCCGCTCGAGAGCCAATTGTAAATCGTGCGACGGCTGACTCCGACGAGCTCACACGCCTTCATGATCGAAATCGTTTTTCGTTCCACGGGGTGTTTCCCTCCGTGGTTTGTATCGGGAGGTCAGCCCTCACGGGATTAGGCCTGGTTTGAGGACAGTGTCTGACACCGTCAATCTCTTGACGAAGAGTCGACAGAGCCGTAACCGCCCTCCAGACCTGCAATCGCGGCCCGGCCCATGGCCAGGACGGCCTCGCTCGGTCCCGCCGCCGATGTGCGGCGTGCCGATGAAATTGGCGAGCGCCAGCAGCTCGCGATCGGTCGGCGGCTCGGTCGCGAACACGTCGAATGCCGCGCCGCCGAGGCGCTCCTCGATCAGCGCGTCGCTTCACCGCGCGCTCGTCGACGATGCCGCCGCGCGCGGTGTTGACGAGAAAGGCGCCGCGCTTCATCCGCGCGATCGCGCGCCGCGTCGATCAGTCCCGCGCGTCGACGCGTCGAGCGGCACATGGATCGTGACGATGTCCGCCTGCGTCGAGCAGCGCGTCGAGCGCCAGCGGCGTCACGCCCGTGCTCGCGATAGAAGTCGTCGTAGATCGCGGATGTCGTGCGCGACGACGCGGCGCGCCGAACGCGCGGCAGATCCGCGCGACCTGCTGACCGACATGGCCGCAGCCGACGATGCCGATCGTCGCCGAGGAGAGCTGCCGTCCGCCGGGGTGCCGCCACTCGGCCGGCGGCAAGTCTTGCGCGCCAGCGGCACGACGCGTCGGCAGAGCGCGATCATGAAAGCAGATCGTCAGCTCCGCGACCGCCTGACGGTTGACGCCGGGCGTCCATCGCACCGAGACGCCATGCGCCGCGCCGCGTCGAGATCGATCATGTCGAGGCCGACGCCGTATTTGCTGACGACCGCAGTTCCGGCAGCGCGGCGAAGACCGCCTCGTCGAGCACGTCGAGGCCGGTGATCGCCATTCGTGCGCCGCGCAGGAACTCGCACGAGCTCGGTCGCCGGACAAGACCGCGCGCCTGGTTGCGTTGAATCGCGCGTTCGGATAGACGGCGGCGAGCTCCTCCCGCAGGAGTGGCGTTCCTGCGAGAACGACCGCGAGGCGACCGCGACGGACCGCGGGATCGATCGGCATGACGCGGTGCGTATCTCATCACGAACTCGCGGATCGGTCACTCGCGTCTTCCGCCTGATCCGGCCCCGTGTCAAAATATTGGCGCCGCCGCTAAATGCCTGACACGCCGAAACATCTGCTGCTCGTCGAAGACGAGGCGCCGCTGCGGCAGGCGATCGCCGAGCAGCTGGCCGATCGCGGCTACAGGGTCCAGCAGGCCGAGTCGGGCGAAGCGGCGATCGCGCAGCTCGCCGACTTCGCGTTCGACATCATCATCACCGACCTGCGGCTGCCCGGCATGGACGGCTCCGCGGTCGATCGAAGCGGCCGTCGCCCGCTACCCCGACATCATCGCGATCGTCGTCACCGGCTACGGCACGGTGAAGGATGCGGTCGAAGCGATCAAGCGCGGCGCGTCGGATTTCGTCAGCAAGCCGTTTCAGATCGACGAACTGCTGCACGTGCTCGACTCGGCGCTCGAGCAGCGGCGCCTGAAGTCGGAGAACGCGTATCTGCGCGCGCAGCTCGAGGAGCGGTATCGCTTCGAAGGGATCGTCGGCAAGAGCCGGCCGATGGCGCGGCTGTTTCAGCTGCTCGAGACCGTCGCGCCGACCAACAGCACGATCCTGATCACCGGCGAAACCGGCACCGGCAAGGAAGTGGTGGCGCGCGCGATTCATCACAACAGCCCGCGGCGCGCGCATCGGTTCGTCGCGCTCAACTGCAGCGCGATTCCCGAGACGCTGCTCGAGGCGGAGCTGTTCGGCCACGTCCGCGGCGCGTTCACCGGCGCCGTCGGCAATCGCCAGGGCCGCCTCGAGCAGGCGCACAAGGGCACGCTGTTCCTCGACGAAGTCGGCACGATGAGCGCGGCGCTGCAGATGAAGCTGCTGCGCGTGCTGCAGGAGCGCGAGTTCGAGCGCGTCGGCGACTCGCACACGACAAGGTGGACGTGCGGGTGATCGCCGCGACCAACAGCGACCTGCGCGACGAATGGTCGCCGACGGGCAGTTTCGCGAGGATCTGTTCTACCGGCTGAACGTGATCCCGGTGCAGCTGCCGCCGCTGCGCGACCGGAAGGAAGACATCCCGCTGCTGGTTCAGCACTTCCTGACGAAATTCGAATCGGCGCGGACGCCGACGATGCCGGCCGCGCTCTGGGGAGCGACCTGCGCCGCTGACGGTGTCGCAGGAAGCGATGCGCCGGCTGATGGCGTATCAGTGGCCCGGCAACGTTGCGCCAGCTCGAAAACGCCATCGAGCGCGCGGTCGCATTCACGCCGGGGCGTCCGCAGATCGACGAGAGCGATCTGCCCACCGAAATCCAGCAGGCGCGGGAACCGGCCTCGCCGCGACGGTGACGCTGCCGGAAGAGGGCTGGATCTGGAGCGTTCATCGCCAACATCGAGCGCGAGCTGATTCAGCGGTCGCTCGAGCGGACCGGCGGCAACAAGGGACAGGCGGCGCGGCTGCTCAATCTGAAGCGCACGACGCTCGTCGAAAAACTGAAGCGCATCGACAGAGCGCGCCTGACGATCACCACGGGTGCGTTACCGCCCGGCCGGCTCTTTGAGTCCGAGCAGCCGCATCACGCGCGTCATGACGCCAGGCTCTTCGCGCCCCGCGGCGTCGATCTGAGTCAGGATGTCGAGGCCGTCGGCGACCGACCCGACGACGCCGATGCCGAGCTGTTGCACCGAGGCGGGTATCTGCTCGTCGCCGGCGCGCCATACCAGGATTGCCCGTGCCTTCGAGTCGACCGCGACGTCGACGCAGTTCTCCGGACGATCGTCGACCACGATATCGAGCCCAAGTGCCGCGGCGATTCGGCCGCGAGACCCGCGCACGACGAAGACGCTCGGCAGCGCGAACCCCTTCGACTCCAGCCAGCGCTGGCTTTGCAGCTGCGCCGTCGCGCCCGCGGTTTTCGGACGTCTGGTGAGAAAGATGATCTCCCAGCGGCGATCCAGCGCGATGCCGGCCAGGCGTTGAATCACGCCGGGCTCGAGCTCGGCGAGCCCTTCCCAGAAATTCTCGATCGAGGCGATGTCCTGCCAGAGCCGCCGCTCCTGACGCGAGGTCAGGTTGAGCCTGGCCACCGGAGGCGCGAACTCCGGCGCTGCACCGCCCGATTCCGGCCGGCGCGTCCGCTGTTTCAGCCGGCGGCGGGTTTCGCCGGGTTCCGTATCGCCTTCCGAGGGACGCCCCGTCGCGCGCTCGCCGAACAGGATCTCCGCCTGCCGCACCAGCGCGGATTCCATGTCGGCGAACACGCCGTCCAGATCGAACCCGATGCGCAGCGCCATCAGAAGCCGTAGGTCAGCGAAGAACCGATCAGAAATTTCCGGTACTCGTGGTCGGTCACCAGCGTGTCCCGGTTGTTCTGATCGACGTTGAACGCGAGGCGAAGATCCTTACCCAAGTGGACGCCGACGCCAGCGCCGACCGTCGTCACGCGGTCGGTGCGGTTGGAACCTGCACCTGGGCGCCGTCGCGATCGCGATAGTTCAACCATGCCACGTCGCCGCGGACCTGGACATCGAGCGGCCCGAAGATCTGCTGCGCCACCGAACCGCCGATGCGCGACTGGAGGTAGGACGGCTGCGCGAGATCGGACCAGGTACCTGAACGCCGCGGTTGCCGAGAACGGCGAAACGCGTGCTGCCGAGCAGCACGTAGGTGAGATCGACTGTGCCGATGACACCGGTGTACCGGGGCAGCGAGGGATCGGCCGGCGTGAAGTCGGTGTAGCCGACCGACAGCGCACCTCTGATGAGCGCCGCGGGAGCGAACGCCGCCGACGCATTGAGTGAGTTCGAAGCCGTGTCGCGGCCCGGTGAGAACTCGAATCGGCTCATCGAACGCAGCGCGCTGATCGTCAACGTCGTCAGCGGCGTGAGCTCCTGGCGCAGGTTGACGCCGTAGCTGCTGTCGACGCGGTTCAGCGAAGTCCGCAGGTTCGTGCCTTGAAATCGCGCGTCATCGGCGAAGCGGGTGTCGACGCGACTGCCCATCACACCGATCAACGACTTGGAAAACGCATGCACGTCGTAGGCGCCGCTGAAGTTGGTTTCCGTCCGCGCCGCGCGGGTGTCGATCTCGAACCCTGGTCGTTCCCGCACGTTCGTGTACGAGCTGTCGAGCTTCAGGGTCATCCGCGTGCCCGGTACCTGCCATCCGCAGCTTGTAGACGTTGTTCGCGCTCCGCTCGCTGGCGTAGTCCTGGTACCAGTTGATCTGTTCGTTGACCGCCCCGGTCATGCGGGTGCGGCCGACGCGAAGCCAGACGTCGAGCATCGGCGTGATCGTCACCGTGAAGTCTTGTTTCGGAGCCTTGTCCGCGGGATCGTTGAAGACGTTGTGATCGATGCCGATGTTCGTGAGCGCGATCGACGGGTTCATCATCAACGGGCCAATGCGAACCCGCGCTCTGTCCGGGTCGGGCCCGCCGTCGCCGATCTGCGCATGCGCCGGGGTCCCGGTGGTCAGGAGTCCGAGCACGACGACTACCGCGGAGAGGGTTGTTCTCAACAGAATCTACCTTGTTCCCCTTTTCGGCTCGGATGGCCCGAAGTAACAGCCCCGGGGTTGCGTGACCGCCGCTTCGCGCATCGCCGGTGCAAACCGGCGCAACGCGCCAGAGCTGCGGCGCAGCAGCCAGGGCGCTAGAATGGCTGCGTGCCTCCCCGCCACGCGTACCGGACCATTCTCATCGACGACAAACCCACGGCCTTTCGAGCCCGGGAGCGCGAGGAGCTGCAGCCGACCTTCGTGCAGCTCCAGCGAAAGAACGCCAACGTGACCATGCGCTGGTTCGCGAGAGGGAAGTTGTGGGAGTCGCGCGAAGCAGAGCAGATCGATTTTCAATCCCAGAAACGGGCGGCGCTGGAGCCGCGCGACCGACGCGCCGAGCGCGCCGCCGGCGTCGAACGACGGGGAGGTGATTGGCGTCCCGGCGGCATCCACAAGGACCCCCGCGATCGGTTCAAGAAGAAGAACCGGCCCGAGCGTGCCTGGTCGGAAAAGGATCCGGCAACGCAGCGCGATCGCGACAAGCCGGGGTATGTCGCAAAGAAACCATGGCAGAAACCCGAAGGGTTTACTCCGAGACCGCGCGGCGATTGGCGAGACAAAGCCAGCGGCCCGCCGCGCGACACCAAACCGGGTGGTCCGCCCCGCGGCGAAGGCGGGTGGAGAGGCGATCGCAAGCCCTGGCAGAACAGACCGCCAGTTCCCAACGACCGGCCGTGGCAGACCAAACCGACCGGTCCGCGGGCGCAGCGCAAGCCGTGGATCGGCAAGCCAGGGCCGCCGGGTGAAGGCGCCGGATTCAATCCGCGCAACGATCGGCCGTGGAAGAAACCACAAGGCGGTGCGCCGCGAGGCGATCGGCCGTGGACGCCGAAACCGCCCGGTGGCGAGAAACGCCCGTGGCAGGGCAAATACCGAACTCAGCCTTCAGGCCCACCAAAGAATCCGGAGCCACGAGATGTTTGGCTTTGCGCGCCGGCGTTGCTCCACGACGTAAAGGTATGCCTTTCGCCGTTCGCAACCGTATTGTTCGCAGCTAATGTATGCGTAGATCCTGGAATCCAGGTAAACGTTGCGGGAGCTACGTACTCTACATTATCAACGCTTATCGACGACCCCGGCGGGTTCGAATTACCAAAGAGAAACAGAAACCGGCACAGGATCAGTAATGGCAGTGTTCGGATACAACATCCGGATTGCCGCAATATCGCCAGTCGACAATCCCGCACGCTGGCCGATCGGAATGCCCGCGGGTATCGTCACCAGGGTTGGTAAGCCGTTGACCGAGAACGCAGTCCCGTTATAGTGCATGACGGAGTTGTAATCGTATCCGCCAATGTCGTCCCCATTCGAGATGTTCTGGCTGAAATTGTAGGACTCAGTGCTGCTCATATTGGCCCAATTTACGATGACATACCTGTCTCGATCTTCACGCGTATGTTCGTGCCACAATCCCCAGGCATGGCCAATCTCGTGAATCATGTTTCCCGTGCTGCAGTAATTGCCGACATTGCCGGCTGGCTCCCATACCCCAGCATCCCCACATAGGACGAGCATGTCCAGCAGAACTAGAGAGCACGAAAGTCAGGTAGTTCGATTCCGTGGTCCGGGGTACCATCCGAACAGTACCCGCCATCACTGTATTCCAGTGGTTGATGGCTTTGGTGATCCGTTCGGGGCTGGGAATATTGGAGGCGATCACGTATGGCATCGTCCCGTTCGGCCACCGGTAACGTGCGCCTGTAATCGCAACAGCGGACCGGCCGGGACGCTTCGACCCTGCCGTTACTGGAGACATCGCTGACGCGGGACCCAAAAGGATGTCCCCTTCATATACGGCCATACCGCCTACAACGACGTGTTCGACCGGCACTCCCTGATACATCGACACACGTGATTCCCGCACCGGTTCCTCTGCTGCCGGTTCGGCCCCAATTGCTCTCGGCGCCTTCAATCGCATCGATCACAAACGGAAGGTCCGCCACGACCTCGGGGCCGACCTGAAGCTCGACAATCAAATCACCGGCGATCGCCTCCGACCAGAACTCACCTGACTCGACCGGCCCAGCGCCGGTGAATGGACCGTAGACACGCGATGCATCAGCGGCATAGATGTAGAGCTTCTGCCCAACGCTCAGATGCATTCCGCTCATATGAACGCGAGTGGCGACTGCCTCCTCTTTGCGCAAGCGAAGCGCGATGTACCTCATTCCGTCATCCGAAATCTCGAATGCCAGATCGCCCGGCTGAATAGCGTCTATAGTTCTTGGCGCCGCTGTCTTAAAACCTTTTGGGCCTGCCGCCGCCATGCACAAGGATAGGGAACAGGCGAACATGGCGCAAGCCAACGAGTATCTCATTACGTCTCCAGAATTTTTGGATCTCGAATGAGGAATCGACACTCACGAATGAGTTGCGCATCCCGCTCATATGGATTGCCGCAAGGTACTACAGGGCGAATGGGCTAGATCGGTTGCAGGGAACGGTAATAGAGGAATAGCTCGAAGTACTACGATTTCACAGGAGGGAAGGTCAGCCATTTCCCTAGGCTGGACCCGGTGCTAGCGAGCTACTATTCTCAATAAGAGCCGCTCTGGCTAATGAAGATTGGCTTTCCAGCGACAATCAAAAAGCCGGAACCAGCCAGCGGGGACGAGTTAGGAGCAACGTTGTATCTTATAACACCGCTTCCGACACCGCTGGCAGGAGCGGAGACAGTGATCCACGATGAGTATGACTTCGCCGTCCATAGGCACCCTGTCGATCCGGTCAAGCCGACAGTAGCGCTTCCCCCGCCGGCAGCCGCATAGGCGATGACCTGAGATACGGTGAAGGAACCAGTTTGGAAGTTCGCTGTTACCGCGTATGGTTTGGTTACGCTGATCTCGGCATGGCTTGGCGTCCCTGCGATGAGTCCGGACCAACCGCGGAAGCAATACCCCGTGACCGCCGCGGCGTCTAAGCTCACGGTGGAATTATTTGGAAAATACCCGTTCGACGAGGCGGGAGCCACACTCACCAAGCCCGTCTGCGCCGGATAAACTGCCGCGGATACCGTGTATGCCAGCGCGAAGTCGGCCCTGTACAAAGGGATCGATGAACTTGCTACGATCGTGTGGCTCTGCCCGCCACCGTCACTCCATTTCACGAAAGTTGATCGTCTCCCATTCGCTTCTGGAAGTGGGCTCGCGCTGATCGCGTGTGCGGACCCGACGGTCCACTGAAAGGTTCGACTTCCAGTATAGGTCACACCGTCAACAATGGCTCTCTCTGTCGTAGGATTCGCCGCGATCGTAACTGTCACTGTGGATGGTGTCGGAGCAGGGCCGGCGCCGTGGGTGTCGTTGTTCCCGTTGAAGTCGATGTTGAATATCCGTACATCTTACGAACGGCCGCAATGTCCCCCGTCGACAACCCTGCACGCTGGCCGATCGGGATACCCGCGGGGATAGTCTCGATCGTGTTCTTACCATTCGCCGAGAATGCATACGCCGGGTAATGCATGATCGAGTTAAAATCATAGACCCCGATATCATCTCCGTACGCGATCTGCTGTCCAAAGTTCCCGATCGCTGATGAAAGAATGTTATCCCACAAGATCTTCACGTGCGAATTACGATCTTCACGGCTCTGCTCGTGCCAAAGACCGACAATGTGACCGATTTCGTGAATGATGCTTCCCACGGAGCAGCTATCGCCGACGAAGACATAGTTCCCGGTGGTGTACATTCCAACGTTCGACGAGCAAGCGTTCGAACGTATGAAGTTCACATAGACGGATTCGGAGGTATGTGGCACAAGTCTAATCACTCCGGCCATTGTCGTGTTCCAGTGACTGATCGCGTTAAGCACACGCTGCGGATCAGACACAGTGGACGCGATCACGTACGGGATGCGTCCACCTGGCCAGCGATACGATTGTCCACTGATCGCAATGGCGTCGCGGTTGCCCTTCCGGCTCACGCCGCGAGGCGGTTCGATCTCGTCCACCTGCCCGAGGACCATGTCGCCTTCGAACACGGCAAGACCGTCGCGAACATCATACTCGAGATCCACGCCGCGGAAGTGACCGCTGCGCAGATCGGTGTTGATAGCGGCTTCGATATTCTCTGGCGCTGTTGTTGCGGAGATTTCTGAAATCGTGAAGGGAAGGTCGGGCGTGCATTCGTCAGCGTGCACTGGATTTCGATCGTTGCTGTATCGCCGCGCACGACAGCGACGGGATCGAGTTCTCCATTGAAAGTCCAACTCTTGGATGCATCCGATCCATAGACGAGGAGAGATCCACCCTGAGGCAGACGAACATCTTCGAATCGAATCAGAATTGATTCAGCCCCGGTCTTCCGGATTCGTGATATTGTGAACCGAGTGCCATCTGACGCGGTTTCATACGGCGCTATCTTGTCGGCCGTTAGTTGAGGTAGAGCTTCGACATCGATTGCGGATACACGCCCAATGAGATCACCTTCGATAGCTTTCGGAGAGTGTTGAGCGCATAAGCTCGAGGCCACCGCAATAAGACATAAGAATGTTCGGATACTTCGCAAAGCAAATTGATCCTTTCAGTCGGCGGCTACACACATACGGTGTGCGCCTCTCGGGATTTCAACTGCTAAACTGAAAGGACCAAGGTACTACGTATAGCTTGTGCATGCAATGACATCTTTGACGTAGCGAATCGGATAACTTCATTCGTTTGTCGCCGGTGTATGAGTCAGCGGCGTGTCGCGAACCGTCAATACACACATCCTTCTACACTTAACGCGTGAGCGAATCGATCCTCATCGTAGTTGCGGGGCCAACAGGTCGGGTAAGTCAGACTTGGGTTTGTCACTCGCCAAAGCATTCAACGGTGAAATCGTTAACTGCGATTCAGTTCAGTTATACCGACACATGGACATAGGTTCCGCGAAGACACCTGTCTCACAGCGCCGCGGTATTCCTCACCACCTGATTGACATCCTGAATCCGGATGAAGTGTTTACCGCTGGTGATTACCAACGTGTAGGCCGACGCACGTTGAATAGAGATTGCCGCAAGGGGCCGGACGCCGATCGTTGTTGGCGGAACCGGCTTCTACCTTCGTGCCCTGACCAACGGTTTGTTCCAAGGTCCGCAGCGCAATGACTCATTACGGGCCAGGTTGAGTGCGCGGAAACCCGGCTCGCTTCATCGCCTGCTGACACGCTTCGATCCAGAGAGCGCTCTGCGGATTCATGTCAACGACACGCAGAAGCTTATACGCGCTCTTGAAGTATGTCTGCTCTCTCGATCTCCAATGAGTTCCTTGTACAGACGGAGCGAAGTGCCGCTGCGTGGCTTTCATATCATCCGTATCGGCTTGGATCCTCCACGCGAAGAACTAATAAGACGAATTCACGACCGTTGCGAACGAATGTTTGAGGCTGGACTTATCGACGAAGTCAAGCGCATTCTTGCAATGGGTTTCCCGCCGGAATCGAAAGCGTTGGAATCAATTGGGTACAGGGAATCGCTTTTACATATCCGCGGTGAGTTAGATCTGCCGCAGGCAATTACCGCAACCCAGATAGCAACGCGGCAGTACGCCAAGCGACAGCGAACCTGGTTCAGACGAGAGACTGCATTCACATGGCTCTGTCACTTCGGTAATCAACGAGAGACGTTCGAAGAAACGAAACGTCTCGTTATTTCTTCACAAACCAACAACGAATAAAACTTCAGGTCTTCGCGGAACTGATTTGTCTTTCGCTCGTAATACATATGGTACGGAGCAATCATCACGAGCATTGAGGTTCACGACGAAATGAAAAACATTCTCTTGAGTTTTGCCACTGTTGGGCTCGCCGTAGCGAGCGCTGCTTCAAACTATAAAGTTACATTGTTCCAGCCCTCGATTGTCGGGGGAAAAGAACTCCGTCCCGGCGAGTACAAGGTGGAGTTGAAGGACAACACGGCCGTACTTTCGAAAGGAAAAGAGACCGTGGAAGCGCCTGTGAAAACCGAGACTGCGGACAGTAAGTTCAGCAGCACCACTGTTCGTTATCTGAACGGAGATGGTAAGTATCGGGTCCAGGAGATCCACCTCGGCGGGACAACGACAAAGATCGTTTTCACGAATTAGACCGGTCCCTTTCAAGATGTGGGAGGCGGATGCCAGCGGTCCGTCTCCACGAAGCCCCGCGCGATACAATAGGTGCTTATGAAGTTCCTGCAGGCCGTGGTACTCGTGTGCCTGTGCTCTGTTCCGTCGATCGCAGATAACTTGCTCGTCCTGCCGTTCTTTAATCTCGAAAAGTCGAACAGTCTGGATTGGGTCGGAGAAAGCATTTCAGAGGCGATCCGCGAAGCCCTCGCGTCTGAAGGCGTACTGACGCTCGAACGGGATGCCCGCGAAGAGGCGTTTCGGCGCTTGTCGGTCAAGCCGTATACGCCCCTGACGACGGCCTCCGTCATCCGTCTCGCCGAATCAGTCGACGCGGATCAGGTGATCTTCGGGTCGTTCAAGGTTATCCCGGCGCCCACACAATCGGGGTCGCAGCCGAAGGCCTTAGGTACACTGCGCATCAGCGCGCAAGCCATCGATCTGAAGAAGACCCGGCGTGGACCTGAGTACTCCGAGACAGGAGCGCTAGAGGACCTCGCCAGTTTGCAATCGCACCTGGCATGGCAGACACTCGAGTTCGTGCTCGACGATCGCCGGCCTACAGAGGCGCAGTTTCGTGCACGCCAATCCTTAGTGCGAGTCGATGCGATCGAGAGTTATGTCCGCGGTCTGCTCGTGGCCTCCGCAGATCAAAAGCTGAAGTACTTCACACAAGCGCTCCGCCTGGATCCGAAGTACTCGCACGCGAACTTTCAACTCGGACGCTTGAATTTCCACCGCAAATCCTACCGTCCCGCCGCGGAGTTCTTCCAGAAGGTAGCATCCAGCTTCGTGAATTACCGGGAAGCGACCTTTCTCCTGGGACTTTCGCGTTACTATCTAGGGGAATTTGGCGCCGCAGAACAAGCATTTCAAATCGTCGCGCAGCAGGTGCCGCTGAACGAGGTCTTGAACAACTTGGGGGCTGCGCAATCCAGGCTGAATCAGCCTGCCGCGATCGAGAATTTTCGGAAGGCGCTCGAAGGGGACAGGTCAGATCCCGTGTATCATTTCAACGTCGGCTACGCGCTCCTGCAGCAAGGCAGATTCGACGAAGCCGCTGAGAAATTTCGCGCCGTTCTCGAGCGAAATCCCGACGATATGGAAGCTACGACGATGCTAGGACGCTGCCTGAGAAAGCTGCCCGTCAAATCGCCGCTCCGAAGTGAAGGCGTAGAACGTGTCAAAGAGACCTATCTCGAGTCGGCATACTGGCAATTAAAAGCAGTGCTGGAACCGAAACGATAGGTCAGGCGGATATAATCAATTTTCATGCTCGAAGCCTATGGCCTCTCTGATCCGGGTTGCGTCCGGACCAATAATGAGGACTACTTCCTGCTTGCGCCATCTTTAGACCTGTATCTCGTGGCCGATGGCATGGGTGGCGCGCAGGCAGGCGAGCATGCGTCTAAACTGGCTGGTGACACCGTTGCCGATTTCGTCTGGGGCGCCAACGAGCGTTCCGGCGATGTGCTCCTCCGCGCCCTGGCCGAAGCGAATCGCCAGGTAATCGATGCTGCCGAGGCGGATCCGACTTTACATGGCATGGGTACCACAATGACCGCCGCGTGGAAACTCGGGTCCGAAGTGTTGATTGCAAACGTCGGCGACAGCCGCGCCTACGTGTACATGGGTGGTGATCTGCATATTATTACTGAGGATCAGACGTGGGTGAATGAGGTCGGCCGTCGTCTCGGCATTGGCGAAGATCAACTGAAGGTTCATCCTATGCGCCACATGTTGACAATGGCCATCGGAGTCAGCCAGACTCTCAGAATTCACTCCTACGCAGTTCCGTTGGAACCCGGCGCCGAGTTTCTCCTCTGCTCGGATGGGTTGCACGGGGTCGTCGACGTCCAAATCATCCGTGAGATTCTTGCGTCCAGCGATGCACTAGAAAGCAAGTGCCACGCTTTGATCGATGCCGCGAAACAGGCCGGCGGACCCGACAATATTACGGCCGTGCTGCTGGCTGTGGTCTGATCGCCTGCAGGGCGGTCGCCGTTCTTCTGTTTTTCGTTAACAGTTCATTCTCTCAAACAGTCCTCCGCATTCAAATCGTTGAAGGAGAAGGCGCTGTTAACAGCGCCGGCTCCCGAAGCGAGCGTCCGATCGCCGTTCAGTTGACCGACGAGACTGGTCGTCCGCTCGAAGGTGTCGCGGTTAGTTTTCGAATGCCGGAAGAAGGTCCCAGCGGGTCCTTTGAAGGCGGTATGAAAACAGACATTTCGATAACGGCTGCCGACGGCCGCGCCGCTGTTCATGGTATCCGGTGGAACCGAATTCCCGGACCCTTCCAGATCCGCGTGACCGCGGCAAAAGGCGAGTCCCGGGCAGGAGCAATCTGCTCCCAATACATCTCCGATATTCCTGCGGTGAAGTCAGTGCGCTCATCATCGACAAGCGGGAAGAAGAAATGGGTCGCCATCGCTGCCATAGCCGCCGGAGGCGCAGCCGCCGGCATTGCCGTCGGCCGCGGCAGCAAACCGCAGCAACCCACGCAGGCGCCTCCCACGGCACAGCCGACTTCCATCGGCGTCCCCACCATCAGCATAGGAAGACCCTGACATGACTCGACGCGCGTGGTTGCTCTTAATTGGCGCCGTTGCCGGCGCTCAGATCGTCCGCCCGAAACTTGGGTACATTGTCGACCGCAACGGCAGCCTGCGCCCCATCGAGGGTGTTGCCGGGGCCTTCAGCATCGGCGTGCCCATTGACCACAATGTGATCTCGGCGGCGTATTCCGGAAAATTGCTCGCAGTGAAGAAAGAGCGCGAGTTAATCCTTAATGGCAAAGCATTTGAAGCTCCTGCGGGACCGGCGAAGATCGTGTTCACATCAGCAGGCAACATACATCGGGTTTTCTATCCTGACGCCGGTGTTCTGTGGACTTTCAGCGGCGGCGATTCGTTCGAGGAGACGTTCGCTACTGACCTGGACGACGTCACATTCGTGCGCGACGGGGAACTGACGGTACGCGGCTTGCCGCTGCGGCTCGCATCGCGCGTTCAGCGTTTCTCGCAGATGGGCGAGGATTGGCTCGTTGCTTACGGCGAAGATCGGATGTTCGCGATCCGCGGCGGCGAGGTTCTCGAGATCCCGGAGGACTCCGAGTGATGCGCGGGCTGATCTTGTTCGCGCTGAGTTGCACGTACGCATTTGGGCAGATACAGTTCCTGCTCGTCGATGCCCCTGGCTCGGAAAAGCCGGTGTCGACTATGTTCCAGGTCGGGGCCGTTCCCGTGGGCGACCGCGTGGATACGGTCTTCCGCGTGCGGAACACCTCGCAAACGCAGCTCGTCATCAGAACTCTTACATTGGCCGGAGCCGCTTTCTCCATATCCGGCCAGCCATCTCTACCGCATACTCTTGCGCCTGGGCTAAACATGGACTTCACGGTCCGCTTCGCGCCGAAAGACTATGGTTCTTACAGCGCCAATCTGGCGGTCAACGGGATCGGCCTGCTCCTGGCTGGGTCGTCAACCGCAGCGCCAGTCGTGTCCGTCGACGGCACGCAACGTTCCGCCGGATCGTCGATCGATCTCGGTCTGGCCGAGCGCGGCGCGAGCACATCGAAAACGTTCCGTCTGGAGAATACAACCTCCGAGCGCGTGCGCATCCAGACCGTAACGATCGCCGGCAAGCACTTCAAGCTGAATCAGGATATCCCGCTCCCGATGGAGTTCGCTCCTCGTACTGGTATTGACCTGACTGTGGCGTTCGTGCCGACGGCGTCCGGTGTTTTCGAAGGATCGCTCGTCATTGACGGCCGAAGCTTCAGGCTGACTGCCGCTGCTCATGAGCCCCCGTTTCCCAAGCCGGCCATCGTGATAGATCTTCCTAATCCCACCAGCGCCCAGCAAGGCAAGGTGTCCGTTCAATTCGGCGAAGCCTCGCGGGCGATCGGATCTGGAAAGCTACGAATGGAATTCCGCCCGTTGGCCGCTGCGGCTCCTGACGATGAAGCTGTGCGCTTCGTGAAGGGCGTCCGCGCGAACAGCTTCGACGTTACCGAGGGCGTGACCGTGCCGGTATCGGCGGTGAGCCTTTCAGACCGGAACGACGGCGGGTACGATAGTCTTTGTAGCCGAAGTAGGCGGCTGGACGGCGACCGCTAGCGTCGATATCAATCCCGAACGCGTTCACATCGACAAAGTGCGGGCAACAAAGAACGGGTCAATGCTGGAATTAGAGATCACGGGTTTCGACAATACGCGCACGCTGAACCAGCTAGCCTTTACCTTCCTCACTTCGAACGGCGATGTCATCCAGCCTGGAGCGATTCGTGTCGACACGACGACGGATTTCGGTAAGTACTTCGCAAATTCTACGCTCGGTGGTTCATTCACGTTGAAAGCCATCTTTCCGGTCGCAGGAGTGATTACGAATATCGGTTCGACGCAGGTGGAAGTCACGAACTCATCGGGTGTTGCGCAAAGCGGGAAGACTGCCTTTCAATGACACCAATCGCACTCACGATCGCAGGATCCGATCCGAGTGGCGGCGCGGGCATACAGGCAGATCTAAAGACCTTTCATCAGTTCGGCGTATACGGCGAAGCGGTGATCACGCTGCTCACCGTTCAGAACACTAAGACGGTTAGTCGCGTCGAGTGCGTCGAATCCGAACTAGTCATTCAGCAGATTGAGGCCGTACTTAAAGATATTCCGCCACACGCCGCGAAGCTGGGAGCTTTAGGTGATCGATCCGTCGTGGAAGCCGTAGCGTCCGTTGCACAAGATTTCAATTTCCCGCTGGTCGTTGATCCGGTCATGATCAGCAAGCATGGCGCGCCCCTGATGGCTGAGGCAGCACAGAAGGCCACGATCGAGTGCATCGTGCCTGTATCGTATCTCCTCACACCGAACCTGCATGAGGCGGCAGCGCTAACGGGACTAACTGTTGTCACGCTAGATGACATGAAGCGAGCCGCTGAAAGACTCTTGAAACTGGGCGCCAGAAATGTGTTGCTGAAAGGTGGGCACTTGGAAGGGGATGCCGTGGATCTTCTTGTCACCAGCGAAGATTTCCACGAGTTTTCGTCCGAGAGGATCTATACACCCCATACGCACGGCACTGGATGTACGTACTCCGCCGCGATCACGGCCGGACTGGCGAAAGGCGAGAGACTCGTGGAAGCGGTGAGGAAAGCGAAAGATTACATTACTCGAGCAATCCGGACCAACCCCGGGTTAGGCCGCGGGGCTGGACCGGTGAATCATCATGCTTAATACTTGGGTACGGTGGGATCGACCTTATCACTCCAGGCGAGAATGCCGCCCTTCATGTTACGAACCCGCTTGAAGCCGGCCTGCTTCAAGAAGTCGACCGCCTTCGCGCTTCGCATTCCACTCTTGCAATGGGCAACAATTTCGTCCGCAGTGTTCAACTCATTTACGCGCTTCGGCAGTTCTCCGAGCGGGATCAGCTTCGCATACGGGATGTTGCAGATCTGGTGCTCATGCGGTTCTCGCACGTCGATCAACACAAACGAATCGCCGCGATGGATCTTCTCTTTTACTTCGGTCGGCTCGATGTCGCCCGTTGTCTCCACGACAGCCTCTTCTCCCCGGCCCATGCCGCAGAACTCCTGGTAATCGATCAATTTCGTGATCGTCGGATTATCGCCGCACGCCGGGCATTCGGGATTGCGCCGCAGCTTGAGTTCGCGGAAACGCATCGCCAAAGCATCGTAGAGCAGCAGGCGACCGACCAGCGGCTCGCCGGAACCGAGAATCAGCTTCACCGCCTCCGTCGCTTGCACGATGCCGATCATACCGGGCAGAATCCCGAGTACTCCACCTTCGGCGCAGCTTGGAACCAGTCCAGGAGGTGGCGGCTCAGGGTACAGGCAACGATAGCAAGGGTCCGCCCGGATACGCGAACACCGTAGCCTGACCTTCGAACCGGAAGATCGAGCCGTACACGTTCGGTTTCTTCAGAAGTACACAAGCGTCATTCACAAGATAGCGAGTCGGGAAGTTATCCGTGCCATCGATGACTAAATCGTATTCTTTGAATAACTCGAGCGCATTGTCGCTGTTCAACGCGACTTCGTACTTATCCACCTGCACATACGGATTGATGTCGAGCATCGTATCCGCCGCCGAATCGAGTTTCTTGCGCCCGACATCTTTTGTGCCGTGAATGATCTGCCGCTGCAGATTCGTGTGGTCAACGACATCGAAATCCACAACACCGATGCGACCGACGCCAGCGGCGGCCAGGTACATGCCTAGCGGGGCTCCCAGACCGCCCGCGCCAACCATCAGCACCTTCGCGGCCTTGAGCTTCAACTGGCCTTCCATGCCGACCTCCGGCATGATCAGATGCCGGCTATACCGCAGGACCTCTTCTTTCGAAAGGGTCTGCGGCGCGACTGGAGCTTCAACTGCCATAACTGCCCCCGGCGATACTCGGGACGATCGATAGCGTGTCGCTGTCTTTCACCGCCGTCTTGTCTTTGTTGAGATAACGGATGTCTTCGTCGTTGAGATATACGTTCACGAAGCTCCGCAGTTTGCCTTCGTCGTTGAACAGGTGCTTGCGCAGGTCCGCGTGTTGCGTCGTCAGCGCCGTCAACACTTCGCCAACCGTCGAGCCGCTCAGCTCAACCGTGTCCTTCTTATCGGCATACTGCCGCAGGGGAGTGGGAATTAGAATTTTGGCCATGTCAGTTCTTCTTTGTCCGCTTTTGTCTGGTCCGGATCGGGCAAAAAGCTATTCGCGTGGTCAAATTTGCCGTTCTTGATCGACAACACCACGAACGAATACCACGGGCACGAGTTCTCCAGATCCGTCTTGGAGAAATACGCGTCGCAATCGGGATGCGAGTGAAAAATCCCGATCAGGTCCATCCCCCGCTGGCGCGCCTCGGAATCGGCGCGCAACAGATCTTCCTGCCGCAGTTCGTATCGAGCCCCCTGTTCGCCCGTGAAGGCGTTCTCCAAGGGCACGGCGACACGTACGATCTTGCCGGAGCCGTCGATGGCGCCGATCATCGCCCCGCAACATTCATTGGGGTAAGTTTTCTGGGCATGGGACACCATCACGTCCCAAGCCGCCGGTTCGATGCTAATCATCCCAAAAGTGTTCGCTTAAGTATTTATCAGCGCCGTCGCACGCGATCGTTACGATGACTCCCTCTTTGACCTGCTCTGCGATTTGAAGCGCAGCAACCACGTTTGCTCCGGTGGAGATCCCTACCAGCATGCCCTCTTCACGGGCAAGCCGCCGCACCATCGAGTACGCATCCTCGGTTTCAATCCAGAGATTGCCGTCAGTGAGCGATTCATCGTAGATGCCGGGCACAATCGCCGTGGGCATATGCTTCAGGCCTTCCAGGCCATGAAATCCTGATGCCGGTTGCGCCGAATAGCACTTCACATCAGGCGCATCCTGCCGCAGCCGTTTCGTCACGCCCATGCACGTCCCGCTTGTGCCAAGGGAGGCGACAAAATGCGTAATCCGGCGGTTCGTTTGGCGGAGAATCTCGGGCGCTGTCCCGTCAAAGTGGGCCTGCCAGTTCGCAGGATTGTTGTATTGGTCGGGATAAAAATACGCGTTTGGATTCGTTTCGTAAACTTCGCGACACTTTCGGATCGCGCCGTCCGACCCTTCCCCTGGATTCGTGAAGACGATTTCGGCCCCGTACGCTTTCAGAATTCGTTTCCGCTCGTGGGAAGCGTTTGCGGGGAGGCAAAGCTTTACCTTGTAGCCTTTGGCCGCGCCGATCATCGCATACGCAATCCCTGTATTGCCGCTGGTAGCGTCCAGAATTGTCTTGTCCGGCGTGAGTAATCCACGGCGCTCGCCATCGAGCACCATATTCAGCGCAGGCCGGTCCTTAACCGACCCGCCCGGATTCCGCGACTCGTCCTTGACGTAGATGTCAACACCCGGCGTCGCCGCGCTGAGGCGCTGGAGGAACACGAGTGGTGTGTTTCCGATCTGCGCCAAGAGGGAGTGGCCGGACACGTCGGCGTCACGGGTCATGGACAACGCTGCAGCCATTGAGTTTTCCAATTGTACCAATCCCCACCAAGATCAGGGGGATTCTAGGGTTTGGATGCGGCTAGTCCTCGTCAGGATGCTGGCAACAAACCGCTGGAACTTAGTGGCGGAGAGACAGGGATTCGAACCCTGGATAGAGTTTCCCCTATACACGCTTTCCAAGCGTGCGCCTTCAGCCACTCGGCCATCTCTCCGCAGGTGGTGGGCTGTCGCTATTCTAACAGGACCGACCTCCTCTACCTCAAATTTTCCCTAACCGTGGACCGATTTTCTTCGTATGTCCTTGTGATGACCGGAATCGCTTCAGATTTGAAGTACGCCGCGCGCACCCTTCTGCGCACCCCGATGCTCACCACCGTCGCCGTTCTTTCCCTGGCTCTGGGGATCGGCGCCAATACGGCGATCTTCACGCTTCTCGACCAACTGCTTTTGCGTTTGCTGCCAGTAAAGCACCCTGAACAACTTGTCATGATCTGGTCGACCGGTCCGCACCTGGGAAGCAACAACGGATCGCGCGCCGCTTCCTATCCGATGTACCAGGACTTCTCGCAGAAGGCGCAAGCCTTCAGCCATGTCTTCTGCCGGTACTCGGCGCCGCTTTCGATCACTTTTGAAGGCGCTACCGAACGTGTTGAGTCGGAACTGGTTTCGGGAAATTACTTCCAGGCGCTTTCTGTGGGAGCTGCTCTCGGTCGCGTGTTCTCGCCCGAAGAAGACGACCGAATGTACAAAGGTCACCCCGCCGTCGTTCTTAGCCATCGCTATTGGATGGAGCGCTTTCAGGGTAATCGTGGAGTCCTTGGGAAGAAGATTCTCGTCAACAACTATCCAATGACGATCGTGGGAGTTTCCGCCGCTGGGTTCAATGGTCTCGACCCGTCCTTGTCACCCCACATCCGCATCCCAATTCAGATGAAGCCGCTAATGACGCCCGGCTGGGATGCACTCGGCGAGCGGCGCAGTCAGTGGATCCATATGTTCGCTCGGATGAAACCGGGCTATACGGTGGACTCGGCCCGCGCTTCGCTGCAGCCTCTTTTCAAGTCGATCCTCGAGTACGAACTGACGCTCGAGGGCATGCGCAACACCTCCGCTTACAACCGGGCGCGGTTCCTGGATCGCAAGGTTCGCGTCGAGCCCGCCGACACGGGTTATTCCGGCATGCGCGAGCAGTTTCGAACCGCTCTCGTTGTGCTCATGTGCATGGTCGGCCTGGTTCTGTTGATTGCCTGCTTCAACGTGGCCAACCTGCTGATCGCGAGAGCTGTCGCTCGAAGGAAAGAAATCGCGGTACGGCTGGCAATGGGAGCGGCCAGAGGTCAACTCATTCGTCAACTCTTAATCGAGAGCCTACTCCTCTCCGTGACGGGAGGGGTACTTGGATTACTGCTTGCCGTTTGGACGATTCGGGCATTGCTTGCCGCCCTACCAACGGACGGTGTGACGATGACTCTTCAGGCCACGCCTGACCAGCGAATCCTGGCGTTCAATTTCGTGCTCGCAACCGCAACTGGAATTCTTTTCGGCCTTGCGCCGGCCTTCCAGTCTCTCAGGCTGGATCTTTGGACCACGCTCAAAGATGTAGCGGGCGCTCTGACAGGGACGGGATCCGAATGTTCGTTTTCGCAAGGCTCTCGTCACGGGCCAGGTCGCGCTCTCGTTCCTGTTGCTCGCCGGCGCGGGGCTTTTCGTCAAAAGCCTGGGAAATTTGAAGGACACCGATACCGGCTTCCGGGATCTCGATAACCTCGTGACGTTCCAGCTTTCTCCTGCTTTGAATGGCTACACCAACCCGCAAGTAAAGCAGTTCTATAAGAACCTGGTACAGCAGATCCGAACCATGCCTGGCGTCAAATCCGCGAGCTATGCGACCGTCCCGCTGCTCCACGGAGGAGAGTGGGATTCCAGCATGTCGGTGGAAGGGCACCAGGCGAAAGATGGCGAGGACATGCAGGCATTCATGAACGCGGTATCGCCGGGGTACTTCGAAACGATGGGAGTTCCGCTCCTTATCGGACGCGACTTCGACAGCCGCGATGAAGGGGAACGGGAGAAGGTGATCATCGTTAATCGCAAATTCGCGGAGCATTTTTTCGGCAGCGTGGATAAAGCGATCGGACGGCATACCGGCTTCGGCGGCGCTCCGAGTACCAAGCTGAATATGGAGATCATTGGCGTTGTCGAAAACTCGTTGTATGAAGGTCCACGTCAAGGTGTGCACCGCCAGGGATTCGTGGCCGATGCGCAGAGGCCGTTCCCGTCTTCGGCGGCTTTCTATGTCCGCACTTCAGTTCCTTCGGCCACGATGTTCGGTAACTTGCGGCAATCCGTCAAGAGCCTTGAAGCTTCGATGCCGGTATATGAGATGAAGACACTGGAGCATCAACTTGATGAAACGTTAACTACTGAGCGTCTCATTGCCGGCCTGTCCGCCGCCTTTGGCGCTCTCGCAACCCTGCTCGCCGCAATCGGACTTTATGGCATCATGGCGTTCGTCGTTGCGAATCGAACCAAGGAAATCGGCCTTCGCATGGCGCTCGGAGCCCAGCAGTCCGCTGTGGCGTGGTTGGTGATGAGGGAAGTCTTGGTGCTCGTGGCGGTCGGATTATTCGTAGGGGTGCCTGTAGCGTACTTGCTTAGTAAATACGTCTCAACGCAACTATTCAACGTACCGGCATCGGATG
Organism: Bryobacteraceae bacterium; assembly: GCA_963825845.1. GTDB lineage: Bacteria > Acidobacteriota > Terriglobia > Bryobacterales > Bryobacteraceae > DASQDN01. Next base: position 35,319 of record CAWGVL010000053.1, read on the forward strand.
GATGGACTGCGGTCAGCGCGATCATGATCCTGACAGCAATTGCAGCGGCAGCCGGGTTCTTCCCCGCAAAACGCGCGACTGCGGTCGACCCGATCAAAACCCTGCGCTACGAGTAGAGAAGATGGAAAGCGGCTCCACGCCGAAGCGGAGCCGCTGGTGGACCTTAAACAGCCAAATCGAACTTATCGGGATGAAGCAGTGGATCGCTCTTCACCATGACGGGACGGCCAACGATCGATTCCAACTCCTCGAGATAGTCATTGCTATTGGATTTGAGGAACTTCGCGACTTCCGGGTGCGTGCGGACGACGATATTCTTACCGCCTTCTATCGCTGACCTCAACTTCATGGCCTCCTGCAGAATCTCGCCGGCTACCGTCATGACGCTCTTTGTGTAGCCCGCGCCTTCACAGGTCGGACATGGCGCGCAAAGCGATCGCTCCAGACTCTGCTTCACTCGCTTGCGTGTGATCGCCACAAGGCCGAAGTCGTTGAACTGAAGGATCTTGTAGGGAGCCCGATCCGATCGCATGGCTTCCTCGAGCGTCTGCATTACCTTCTGGCGATTCTTTCGCTCGTCCATGTCGATGAAGTCGACGACGATGATCCCACCCAGATCTCGCAATCGGATCTGCCTGACGATCTCTTTCACGGCTTCCGTGTTTGTTTTAGTGATCGTGTCTTCCAGCCTGTTCGACTTACCGACGTACTTGCCGGTGTTCACATCTATCGCGACCAGGGCTTCGGTTTGATTGATAACGATGTAGCCACCGGACTTCAGCCAGACCTTGGGACGGAGCGCTTTCTCGATCTCGTTCGTTATGCCGAACGCATCGAAGATCGGAGCCGATCGAGTGTACATCTTCACGCGATTTACCAGTGCAGGCTGGAAGCGCTGCATGAATCGGACGGTGCTCTCGTAGACGTCTTCGTTGTCCACCCAGATGCGTCTTGTACATGTCGCTCAACTGATCGCGAAGGATGCGTTGAACGATCTCGAGATCATGATGGAGCAGCAGCGGCGCGGGCTTCTTCTCGGCTTTCTGACGGATGTCAAGCCAAAGATTGTAGAGGTAAGCCATATCCGCGCCGATCTCTTCGTCGGTGTGGCCTTCCCCTGCCGTGCGCACAATAAAGCCGCCGGTGATGCCTTGCCGGTGCGCCTGCAGGATTTTCTTCAAACGTTGGCGTTCTTCGTCACTTGCGATCTTGCGTGATACGCCCATGTGCTCCACCGTCGGCATGTAGACGACGTAGCGGCCGGGCAGCGCGATGTGCGATGTGATGCGGGCGCCCTTCTGACCCAGGGGCTCCTTGGCGATCTGAACGATGATCTCCTGCCCTTCCTTCAGCAGTTCTGTGATGGACGGGAGGGCAGATCTGCGATCGTCCGCTACGTCGGCTTGCGGTTGCGGAGATCGCACTTCGCGAGTCTCGGGTGTCCGCTCGCCGCCGCGCTCGCCGTTGCGGTCACCACCACGGTCACCACGCTCTCCCCCGCGCCCGCGCCGGCGCATGCGCCGCGACGAACGATGCTGGTAGCGGTTGCCCTGTTCACGGACACTAGCCTGCAGCGGCTGCTCGGTCGTTGGTTCTTCAACGGGAGACTGTTCGCCCTCGGAATCTGCTGGAGGCTCCTCAATACCGCCATCCCCGTCCGGATCTTCATCCGTATCAGTCTCCGTTTCGTCTTCGTCCGCTGCTCCATCCGTCACGGTCTCCTCATAGGTTGCGACACTGGATTCGGCGGCCGCCGATTCCTCGAATTCAACCTTTCGATCCTCTTCGGTCGAGGAAGTCTCGAGCTTTCCGAGTGGGGACGTGATGGGAGTAGCGAAGTACGCCGCATCCGGGAATGAGGATGCTACGACTTCAGGCGGAGCTTCCAACGGCTCGATCGACTTTGCCGGTTCCGATATCGCTGGTTCGGGCTCAACAACGAAGCTGCGAAGCGGTTCGGGTTCTGCCGCTACGGGAGCTTCTTCCGCGGGTGTGCCTTCTTCGTCGACGACATCAATTTGGCCCGCTTCGAAGCGCTCCTCGATCAGGGTCTCTTCGCTGTTCTCTTCGACGATCGAGTCGACGGAGATGCGGCGCGTCCATCTCGTCTGCGCGCGTTGTGGACCGTTCACGATCTTCAGCCGACCGGCTGCTATATTTCGCAAGCGATTCACCAGGCAGGAGGAACACTTCCGCAGCCGGCGGCTCTTCCTCATCGATCACTGGCGCGGCGGTTTCTTCGGAATCAGACGACGGAGCCAGGTCCGAAGCATACTTCGAATCGGGAAAACCGCGCCCTCTGGTCCGGCGACGGCGACCACGCCGGCCTCGGCGGTCCCGCTGATCCTGGCCTCCCGCCGGGAGGGCCGGCTCTTCTACTTTCTCTGCTTCCTCGACTTCGACCGGCTCCGCCGCGATGACGTCCGGAATCTCTTCCCGAACGGTGACCGGCTCGTCGATAACGGGGGTAATCGTGATGGGCTCGTGCCGGACGGGGGACGAGAGCTGCTTCGGCGGCTTCGCGTCGATACGGTCGAACTCGTCGCCGTCCTCCTCAAAAAAATCCGAGACGTACAAGAACGTGTCGCGTTCGAGGCCAAGATCGACGAATGCGGACTGCATGCCGGGCAGAACCCGGGTAACTCGTCCTTTATGGATACTGCCGGCGAGTGAGTACTCATTCGCCCGCTGAAAATAAATCTCGACCAACTGGTCGTCTTCCAATATCGCCACACGTGTCTCGTGGCGGCTGGAAGAAATAACAAGCTCCTTGCTCATTCCATCTCCCGAATACGCCGAGAGACGACCACCGAGGAGAAGCCGGCAGGTTGGATTGTCGCGCTACTAGCAGCGCGGCTTACGCGTTACACATAGGGCGCGGTCCAAAGCAGTCAAACCACAGCCCACAATAAAACCGTTCTTCTGTCATCGCCGGCCAACGGCGCGCGCGACAAACAGGATTCCATATCCTGACAACTTCAAGAACCTGGTTCGATCGACATCCCGGTCGATTGCTAATTCACAAATCGCCGGAGCCGGACATTGTTCACAAGCCCCAGCATCAAAAAAACCGAAATCGTATTAGAGCCGCCGGCACTCATTAGCGGCAAAGGGATACCAGTGACCGGCATCCGGCCAACCACCATCCCTACGTTCACCAGAACGTGAAACAACAATAACGCACACACTGCCATGCAGATATACATTCCCGCCCGGTTTGGGGCGGTCTGAGCGTTCTGGACGATCTGCATCAACAGCAGAAAATACAGTCCTAATACTACAACAACTCCGACAAATCCATGCTCCTCTCCGAACGCGGAGAAGATGAAATCCGTGTGGGGGACCGGCAGAAACTGAAGTTGGGTTTGTGTGCCCCGGGTCACACCTCTTCCCCACATACCACCATGGCCCACAGCGATCATCGACTGAATTACCTGGTATCCGCTACCGCGCGGGTCCTGGGCGGGATCGAGGAAGCTGGTCAACCGAGCCCGTTGGTAGTCGTGCAGGAGGTGAAAGCCAATCGGCAGCGCCAAAGCCAGAACGAGCGCAACGACGGCGATGTACTTCCAACGCAAACCCGCCAGAAACACCCCTGAAAGCAGAATGGGTATGTATGTCAATGATGTACCGAGATCGGGCTGCTTCATCACCAACAGCATCGGGAGGCCCACCAGCCCTGCGACTTTGAGCAACTCCTTCCAGTGAAGGTCATCCTTCTTCAGATCGGTAAGATACCTTGCAACCAGTAGAACCAGCACGATCTTGACGAACTCCGAGACCTGGAACTGAAATCCTCCAGGCAGGGGGATCCATCGGCGCGACCCGAATACACGTGTCCCTATGAAGAAGATGGCAGTCAGTCCGGCGACCGATAAACCGTAGAAAACGTAAGCGTGCTCTAAGAGGGTGTGATAGTCGATCTGGCTGATAATCCAGAAGAACACCATCCCGGCGGCGATCCAAACGATCTGTTTCCACCACGCGTCACGCCACTTCGTCTCGTGAGTCGCGCTGTAGATCTGGAGAATTCCGACCGCCGAGATCGCCAGTGTGATCAGCAGCAACGGCCAATCCATGTCTCGGATGGATTTGTAACTGGATGCCATCGCTAGTCTTCGATCACTCCTTCATCGCTGATCTGCACAACCCTTGCTTTCGGCGTGGCTTGGGCCGGTCTCGGGGGGATGACTCCGGGCTTGAAGGCGGGAAGTGAAGCGAGCAGGCTTTCGGGTTCCTTTCGTACTCTCTTATCGAAATAGGCCTTGATCACGTCGCGGACAATAGGAGCCGCGAGATTGCCGTGCTCGCCGCCCTCAAACAACGCAACCACGACGATCTCAGTCGAGTCCTGCGGAGCGAAGCCAACAAACCACGCGTTATCTTTCATTGACCGACCCACGGCCGTTCCCTTCAAAAGGTCGTTCGACGCCAACTGCGCGGTACCGGTTTTTCCGCATACTTCGAGTCCGGGAAGTTTGGCCCGCGCTCCCGTACCTCCGCCGTTGACCACTGCATGCATGCCGTCGATGACCTTTAGCACGTTGTCGATCTGAACATTTGCCTTGCGCGCTGCGTCCTGCGGCGCCTCATCGATAACCAGGTGCGGTTTGGTCCAGATACCGCCGGTCGCGATGCCGCCAATGGCATGGGCCAGTTGAAGGGGCGTGACCGTCAGCGCGCCTTGGCCGATGGACACAGAGATCGTCTCACCCGCGTACCACTTCTCGCGGAAGTTCCGCATTTTCCATTTGGATGAGGGGACAACGCCCTCTGCCTCGGACGGCAGATCGATTCCGGTCTTGGATCCCAACCCCGCCAGTTCCGAATATTTCGCGATCGTGTCGATACCCATTCGATTGCCAAGCGTGTAGAAGAACACGTCGCACGACTGCGCGATTGCCTTCCTCAGATCGACGCGGCCGTGTCCGCCGCGAAGGTGGCATTTGAAATAGCGGCCGTAGAAGCTTGCTCCACCCGGGCAGTTTACATGGAAATCGTCCGTAAGGACGCCCGTTTCAAGTCCGGCCAAAGCCACCAACGGCTTGAAGGTCGATCCAGGCGCCAACTGCGCCTGAATCGCGCGATTGAGCATCGGCTTCTCGGGATTGAGAACGATCTCTTTCCAGTCCTTTGCAAGGATTCGTCCAGCGAAGCGATTCGGGTCGTATGCAGGCCGGCTCACCATAGCCAGGATTTCTCCCGTGCGCGGGTCCAGCGCGACTACGGCTCCCCGGCGGCCCTCCATCGCCAGTTCGGCGACAGCTTGCACATCCAGATCGATGGTGAGTTGAAGATCTTTGCCAGGGATTGCCTCTTTCACGCCGAAAACATTCCGTTCCCGACCGCGGTTGTCTACGACCACCTGCCGCTGGCCGTCGATGCCCATCAAGTGCTTGTTGTACTGACGCTCGATCCCCTGCTTGCCGACGACGTCGCCCTGCTCGTAATCGATAAACTCGGCCGTATTTAATTCGTTTTCACTGACTTCACCGACATAACCTATAACGTGAGCCGCGAAAGCGTCCTTCGGATACAGCCGCTTTTGCGCGTGAATCAGCTCCATCTCCGGAAACGTGCCGGGATCGCGATGGGATTCTACAAACGCCAATTCGCCCGCCGTCAATTCTTCCTTGATGATGATCGGCTCGTAAGTCGGACGTTTGCGAAACCGCCTTAAACGGTCGGCGAGTTCGTCATAGTCCAGGTTGACTCCCTCGGCAATCGCCTTGAGGTGTTCTTCCTTCAGCTTCTCGCGCGACAGGATCAGACTGAACGACGAGTGGTTATCCACGATCACCCGGCCCTCGCGATCCAGGATCTTTCCGCGGGGGGCCAGGATGGGGAGCGATTTGATCCAGTTGCGCTCGGCGCGTTCCGTGTATTCCTCGGGGCTCTCGATTTGCAGCCGCCAAAAGCCGGAAATCAGGAACAGGAAAACGGCTACAGCGAGATACTGAACCACGGCGATCTTTGCCGAGGCGCGCTGCACGTCGTCCCGCAGCAATGGCTTTGGCTCTAGACCATCTAGCTTGTCGCTCTCGGATTTGGTACGAAAAAGACGGGGCAGCAAGTGGCGACCTACTCTCTTATTCTATCGAGAAGCATGAATAACGGCAGCGCCACTGCAGCATTCAGTAGTCCAAAGAGAAAGGTCTCCTGGGGATTGAAGTCGATAGCTTGCGCGAGAAGAGCCCGGGCAAGGACCCAGTGGAAGAACTCGTGGAAGAAGAAGAAAAAGAACCCGAGAAGAAACTGAATCAGCGGATTGTCGACGTCGAAGCGCATGCTGACGCTCGCGGCGAAGTAACCGACCAACGTCTTCACAATACCGAACATGCCGAGGGGCTGCTCGCTCAGAGAGTCCTGCCCGAGTCCAACGAGCGCGCCGAAAATGAGTCCGGGGATCGGCTGCCTGCGCATCAACGCGTAGTACACCGTCACCAGAAGTGGAAGTTCTAAATAGGAAAGGTACTGAAAGAACCGGGGTAAATAGACCTGGAACAGAATCGCCGCGAGCGGAACCAGAACCATGGCCACGGGTTTAATCCGGACCTTTCGATTACGGCGAGGGACCTCAGTTAAGAGGTGCTCGGACGAAAACTCGGTCATGGATTGGGCGATGACTCCGTCTGCTGAGGCTTGGGCTTCGCAGGCGCCGGGTTCGCCGATTTGGGCGCGGGAGTAATGATGTTAATCGTGCTGTCGTTGCTCGTGACCCGCTTTGCGGGCGCGGTTGCGCCGGGTCCGTCAGCCGGAGCGGGCTTCGGTTTTGCAGCGGGCGGAGCCGCGGCCGTACCGTTGCCAGTGATTGGAGTGGTGGGCTTCGGTCGCGTGGTATCGGGCTGGCCGTTGGGTCCGGGCATCACTGGTTTCGGCTTTGCAGGAGTGGTCGCGATTGGGTTCGTTTGGGAAGCCGTCCCCGTCGTGATTGGCGGCCGAGCTACGGCTCCGGCTGTTGTGCCGGTCGGCTTCGGTTGAGTAGATAAGGGCTGACCGTCGGGTCCGAGCGTCACTGGTTTCGGCTTTGCAGGAGTGGTCGCGGTTGGGTTCGTTTGGGAAGCCGTCCCCGTCGTGATTGGCGGCCGAGCTACGGCTCCGGCTGTTGTGCCGGTCGGCTTCGGTTGAGTAGGTAAGGGCTGACCGTCGGGTCCGAGCGTCACTGGTTTCGGCTTTGCAGGAGTGGTCGCGGTTGGGTTCGTTTGGGAAGCCGTCCCCGTCGTGATTGGCGGCCGAGCTACGGCTCCGGCTGATGTGCCAGTGGGCTTCGGTTGAGTAGGTAAGGGCTGACCGTCGGGTCCGAGCGTCACTGGTTTCGGCTTTGCAGGAGTGGTCGCGGTTGGGTTCGTTTGGGAAGCGCCTGCGGCCACGCCAGCGCCAGCCGCACCCACGCCGGATGAGGCAGGCATCGCTGCCGGTTTGGGAGCTTCGACTCGGAGGTTGAAATTGGGCGGCCTCGATCCTGGGCCACCCTCACCGAACTCATGACCCTGCGCTGCGCCGACCTCTTTATACTGTTCGCGAAGACGATCGGCGTCTGTTGAAAGGACACTGGCTTGGGCGGGAGTCGCCGTCGCTTTGGGTGGGTCTAGAAGATAGATGTTGTTCGAAGTCACCGACTCGGACCGCTCCGGAATCGGTTGATGTTCGCCCTTAACTACGATCAAGACTTCTTCGAGGCCGTTCTGAAAACCGGTCGGGACAACGTAGATCTCTTTGAAGCTCTTCCCGGTTCGGACGACGGTCGCCCTTCCAACCGGCATACCTCGAGGAAAGATACGGTCATCTCCAGATGTGTAGAACATCTCGCCGACGTCGACTTTCTCTTCGTTCTCAACGTAGTTAACCCGAAGCTTATTTTGCCCCTGTCCTTCCACCGTCCCGTTCACCCGATTTTTTTGGGATGTGACACCCGCACGGAACGTCGGATCCGTGATCAGCATCACCTGTGAGGCGGTCGGATACGCATCAAGCACCTTGCCAACGATGCCGTCCGGCGTCACCACAGCCATTCCACGCATGATCCCCGCCGAAGAGCCTTGGTCTACGTAAACGACTCGGGAATTTGCTCCCGTCCCGGTTCCGATGATCCGAGCCGGGATCGTTCGTGACGGGGTGCGGGCCTTGAACGCGATCAAGGCCTGGGCTCGCTCAGCCGTCTGGAGTTCGGACTTGAGGAATTGATTCTCCATCTTGAGCTTGCCCAGGTCGGTCGAGAGTTTGCGGTTCTCTTCTCGAACGTTGATTAAAACGAAATAATCTTCGACGAGCCCGATCGTGTTCCGCCGAACCACCTCGAGCACCTTCGCGATCGGGGTAACGGCAGTTACCGACCAAACGCGAATGAGGCGAACGTCCTGGCTGCTTTTCACCTGATATGCAAGTAAAAGCAACTGTAGTAGCACCACGATCAGTAGCACCGTCAGGTTGCGGAATCGGTTAAGCAGGAACTCCATCGAAAATAGTGGGCTACCAAACCCTTTACGAGAGACTTAGATTCTCTTGGATAGGTTTCCGTCGCTACTCGATCGCAATTCTTCGCAGTAGCTTGAAATCCGTGAGCATCTTGCCCGTTCCGAGGCAGACGGATGCGAGCGGGTCCTCGGCGATCGACACCGGCAATCCGGTCTCTTCGCGGATGCGGCGGTCGAGGTTTTTAATCATCGCGCCGCCACCTGTCAGCACTATACCCTTGTCGCTGATGTCGGCGCTGAGTTCCGGAGGCGTGCGTTCGAGCGCGACGCGGATAGCGTTCATGATCGTGGCCACGCACTCGGCGAGAGCCTCGCGGATTTCGCTGTCGTCGATGGTGACCGTCTTCGGTACACCTTCAATAAGGTTACGGCCCTTGATTTCCATTGTTATCGGCCGATCCAGCGGGTAAGCCGATCCGACGGTGATTTTGATCTGCTCCGCCGTACGCTCGCCGATGAGCAGATTGTATTTGCGCTTAAGGAACTGCATGATGGCATCGTCCATCTCATTCCCCGCGACTCGCACGGAACGAGAGTAGACGATACCCGACAACGACACGACGGCGACATCCGTGGTTCCGCCGCCGATGTCGACAACCATGTTTCCCGATGGTTCGGTAATCGGCAATCCCGCGCCGATCGCTGCTACCATCGCCTGCTCGACCAGGTGGACTTCACTCGCCTTGGCCCGATACGCCGAGTCAATGACAGCCCGCTTCTCCACCTGTGTGATCTCGCTTGGCACCCCGATCACGATCCGCGGATGCACGAGCATTTTCCGCCCGTGCGCCTTCTGAATGAAGTAGCCGAGCATCCGCTCCGTGACTTTGAAATCGGCGATTACGCCGTCTTTCATCGGCCGGATCGCGACGATGTTGCCCGGCGTTCGGCCCAGCATCTCTTTCGCTTCCTTGCCGACCGCCTCGATATCTCCCGTGGTTTTGTTGATCGCGACGATCGAAGGCTCGTTTACTACGATTCCTTTGCCTTTTGCAAAAACGAGCGTGTTCGCCGTGCCTAAGTCGATTGCGAGATCAGAAGAAAATAGACTGAATAGTGAGCGGAGATTCATCGAAAGGGGTCCGTACGGGCCGGGCGGCGGATTTTCGGACTTGTACCTTTAGGCTTAAGGGTACCATACCCCACAGACGCCTTCAATTGCTATCTTCTTTAGTTTCCTTTTGTTTCCAACGATGTAGCGGACTTAGAACCAATTCCTCAGTTCCGTGAAGGTGTTCACCATAAGAAACCGTCCAGGACCCTTTTTCAGGTCAGTCTTCTCCAAATGCCATGTCCGATCGTGCGGAACATACACTGCATTTAGTCCTGCCTCTAACGCCGGATTTATGTCTGACTTGGGAGAATTGCCGACCATCCAGGTGCGCTCGGTCGTGAGCTTCCGATCTAGAACTACCGACGCATATGCCGAGGCGTCCTTTTCCCTCACGATGGCCGTATGCCCGAAATAGATACCGAGGCCGGAGCGGTCTACCTTTAGTTTCTGCTCTTCGGGGTGACCCTTCGTGAACAGCGTCAGATCATGCCGAAGCGATAGATAATCCAGAGTTTCCGGCACGCCGTCGATGATCTCGATCGGTTGAGCCATGATGTTCTCGGCGAAGCTCATAATGCGTTCGGCGTCGCCGGGCAGAATGTCGCGCTCGACAAGCCGCTCATAACACTGGCATAAATTCCGTCCGAAGTTTGCGGCCCCGTAGCCGTTCACCTTGATGTTGGCGAGTTCAATCTCATCAAGAATGGCTCGAATAGCGTCATCGGCCAGCGAGGAGTGATCCAGGAAACTAACGAATTCGTCGAAGGCTCGTTCGAAGTAGATGTTATTTTCCCAGAGCGTGTCATCCGCATCGATAAGAAGGTGCTGTCTCACTCGGAATCCTTCCCGAGCAAGCCGTGGCCGTTTGTTCGCGCGATCTTGTGAATGTGTCTGGCGCGCTTCAGCATCGCCAGGTAGTCGGGGAAGAACTGCTGGATATGCATCAGCCGGTCACTTTCAGAGCGCATGGCAAGCAAGGTCTGTCGGAAGGAAAGATCGGACACGTTTTCAGCGATCCTGAAGCTCAGATAAGGATCGTCCTGGGCTGGCGGCTCCTGCACCGAATCCTCGTTCTGCCGCAGGAGTTCATAGCAGGCGAGCGCCGTCTTTCTTAGCTGCGGACTTGCTTCGGTGAGGTCTTCATCATCAAAGAAGTTCACTGCCCCCCGAAGATACGACTTCTCCTGATCCAGGAAGAGAATCTCGAAACGGCGACGTCCGACCGTCAGAATGTCCATACGTCCGTCCGGGTATTCCGTAACGACCTTCTCTACGATGGCCGTACAGCCAAGATTCAAAATGCCTTTTTCTCCAGCCTGCACGACGCCAAACTCCGTCTTATTACGGATCGATTCGCCGATCATTTCCTTATAGCGTTCTTCGAAGATATGGAGAGGAAGGACGTTGGAGGGAAGCAACACTGCCTCAAGCGGAAATAGGGGCAGCAGTGTTTCTTGCATGTTACTATTATCTCGATTCAACCCACGTAGAGGACTCAGATGCGATTGGACGGTAAAGTCGCCATCGTGACTGGCGCGTCCGAAGGCATCGGCGCAGCCCTCGCGCATGCTCTCGCCCGCCGCGGCGCATCGCTGTCCTTAACCGCCCGATCCGAAGAAAAGCTCCGGGCAATAGGTGGTGGCGACGCTCTGGTGACTGCGGGAGACGTGCTCGACCCGGCCATTCGAGAAGCGGTCGTGAGCCGCACAATCGAACGCTTCGGCCGGATCGACCTTCTGATCAACAATGCGGGTGTGGGACTCTACGCCCCCAGCCACATGGCGCCGATGGAGGAAGCGAGACGAATGTGGGAGCTGAACTTCTTTGCACCGCTTGACCTGATCCAACGAGTCGCGCCGCCGATGAAACGACAGTGTGGCGGGTTTATTGTCAACGTGGGATCGATCGCAGGCAAGGTGACTCTGCCGTGGTTCACACTGTACTCAGCATCTAAATACGCTATCGGTTCATTGACGGATGGACTCCGGATGGAACTGCGCCAATTCGGCATTCACACGATGACCGTCTGTCCTGGATACGTCAACACACGATTCCAGAAGAATGTCCTTCACGGCGCGCCTCCGCCACTATCCAGCCGCACGAGACAGTGGGCGATTTCACCGGAACGATGTGCGGCCGATATCGTCAAGGGGATTGAACGACAGAAGCGTACGGTTGTCACTCCGGCATCGGGATGGCTCCTTGTTGCGTTGGAACGATTGCTGCCAACGCTGGTCGACCGGCAACTCGAACGAATTTACATGCAACAGGATTTGAACGGATGAATTTGAAGCTGAAGCGAACGCCTGGGATCTACATTGTCGGCTTTATGGGCTCCGGCAAAACTACGGTCGGGCGATTGCTTGCAGAGGAGATCGGGTGGAAGTTTGCCGACCTCGATGACGACATTGAGCACGCTCAGCGACGATCTGTCAGTGACATCTTTACGCATCAGGGGGAGGAGGCATTCCGCCGGATCGAACGCGAAGCTCTTTGTGAGCGGGTGCGAAGTATCAGGAGGGGGACTCCGACGGTACTAGCCGTTGGTGGAGGCGCCTTCACTATCCCGGAAAACATCAATCTGTTGCAAGAGCACGGAACCACAGTTTGGATTGATACCGATTTTGACGTCATGCGAAAGCGCGTGCAGAACTCGGACCATCGCCCGCTTGCCCGCGATCCTGAACGATTCGAGAAGCTGTATCAAGAGCGAAGAGCGTACTACGCGCAAGCCGAATATCGCGTACCGCTTCATGTCAATGACTCCCGCGCTGCGCTGGCGGACCTACTCAAGTTGAATCTTCTTGACTGATGAAACTTCGTGAGCACGCGTTAGACATCTTCCAGGCTGCCTTGGTGGCGTCCGATCCCGTGGAGGCGGTTCGCCGCCATATCGGCGTGCTCGATGACTTTGCAAGGTACCGAAAGATATGGGTGGTAGGCGCAGGCAAGGCTAGCGCCTTGATGGGTGCGGCTGTGGAGAGTGCGCTCGGCAATCGGATCGAAGGCGGCGCGATTGCCGTCAAGGACGGCCATCTTGCCGGCGTGAAGCGCATCCGACTTCTCGAGTGCAGTCATCCCGTGCCGGACGAGCGTGGGGTCGCAGCCGCCAAAGAAATCCTCGGCATTGCGAAGAATGCAGCAGGAGAAGATCTGGTGATTTGCTGTCTGTCGGGCGGAGCGTCGGCTTTGTTGCCCTTACCCGCTTCGGGCATCACGCTTGCTGACAAGCAGGCAACGACACGACTGCTCTTGGCCTGTGGAGCTTCGATCCACGAGATCAACTCGGTTCGAAAGCATCTGTCCTCGATCAAGGGTGGCCAATTGGCGACCGCGGCATACCCGGCTAGCGTGTTGTCGCTTATCCTGAGTGACGTTATCGGGAATGACCTGGATGTGATCGGATCCGGCATCACAGCTCCCGATGCGAGCACCTACGCTACAGCGGTCGCGGTGCTTCAGAAGTACGGCATTCTCGAGCGCGTGCCGCCGGCAGTGCGCCAACGATTACTGGACCCGTCCTCACCCGAAACGCCGAAGTCAGATAATCCGGCCTTCTCGCGAACGCGCAACGTCATTGTGGGCAGCAGCGATCTCGCACTGACGGCGGCGGAGGAGAGGGCTACCGCCCTCGGCTACCATGCGCTGGTTCTCTCTAGCTTCATTGAAGGCGAGACACGTGATGTCGCCCGAGTTCACGCAGCGATCGCTAAGGAAATCAATGCATTCGGCCGCCCGCTGAAGAAGCCCGCGTGTATCATCTCCGGCGGAGAGACGACTGTGACCCTTCGCGGCGATGGAAAGGGAGGACGGAACCAGGAGTTTGTCCTCGCCGCCGCTATGGACATTGCTGCAGCGCCGGGTGTATGCGTCCTTAGTGGAGGCACCGATGGAACGGATGGCCCCACTGACGCCGCAGGCGCGATTGCCGATACGGACACGTTACGTCGCGGTCCCGATGCTGCTGCCTATCTTGCTCGTAACGATTCCTACTCTTACTTCGATCGTCTCGGCGATTTGATCAAGACGGGGCCGACAGGTACGAACGTGATGGATGTTCGTATCGTGCTCGTCGGCTGAATTTCGTGTTGAGCTGATCGCGTGATGTTTCGCGCGTTTTGTTTTCGAGTACATCGATAGCAAACTGCCAGCCAGGTCGCGCGCCGGCTCACAGTAATTCAAGGCGTACGCACACTTGCGGCAATCTCCAGTACACTTTCTGGAGTGACGCCGAACCGTCAACCAACGCAGTAACGGATGGAGGTCTTCCGTCATGAAGAAAGTCTCTTGCCTGCTTTTCCTCGCAGGCTTCTTAAGTTACGCTCAGCACAATCACACCGCGGCTGAGAACACCAAGCCCGCCGAATTGCTGGAAGGGCTGGGCAATCATGTTCACACAATCGCCACGAACTCGGAACTTGCACAGAAGTTCTTCAACCAGGGCCTTGCGCTGATTTACGGCTTCAATCACGACGAAGCCGCTCGCTTATTTGCGAGGGCTGCCGAGTTAGATCCCAAATCTCCGATGCCTCATTGGGGAATTGCGCTTGCGCTCGGGCCCAACTACAACATGCCCCCAATGCCCGAGCGGGAAGAGAAGGCGTGGAGGGCTATAGAGAAAGCAGTTGAACTCTCAAAAGATGCTCCCGAGAACGAACGCGCCTACGTAGAAGCGCTGGTGAAGCGCTATTCAAAAGATCCGAATGTAGATCGCAAAGGACTGGCCGTTGTCTACAAGGATGCGATGAAGGAAGTGATGTCGCGTTATCCCGATGACCTCGACGCAGCTACGTTGTATGCCGAGTCATTGATGAACCTACGACCTTGGGCGTTGTGGAGTGCTGATGGTGTTCCGGCCGAAGGAACACTAGAAGTGCTCGACGTTCTCGAGCGTGTGATGCGCCGCGACCAGGATCATCCTGGAGCGAATCACTACTACATCCACGCAGTTGAAGCCTCTAAGAATCCGGAGCGCGCGTTGCCGAGCGCTGCTCGGCTTGGCATGTTGATGCCGGGCGCCGGTCACTTGGTCCATATGCCATCGCATATCTACATCCGTGTCGGCGATCATGAACTCTCGGCGACGGTCAACGAGACCGCAGCGGGGGTGGACAAGAAGTACATCGAACGGAGCGGAGCGAAAGGCATATATCCGCTGATGTACTATTCGCATAATCTTCACTTCGTGTCCTATGCTCGGATGGCGCAGGGCAGGTTTGAGGATGCTCTCGACTATTCACGCAGGTTGCGGAAGAACGTCGACGGCGCAATCGATGACATGCCGATGCTGGCCCCTTATGGGGCCTTCGAATGGCTGGTGTTGACCCGCTTCGGTAAATGGGAAGAGATGCTTGCCGAGCCCGAGCCCAAGGAAAAAACTGCCATGATGCAAGCGTTCTATCGATACGCTCGCGGGCTCGCGTATGCGGGATTGAATAAGGTACCCGAGGCACGCGCGGAACGAGAGAGGATGGAAGCGATCTGTGGCCGAATACCGGAAACCGAAACTCTGATGATCAACAAGTCCCGTGATGTGGCTGCCGTTGGTCTCGCAGACCTGGATGCACGGATTGCGCGCGCCATGAAGGATAGCGATGCGGAGATTGGGCACCTCAACCGCGCTGTCGAACTGCAGGACAAGCTTGGCTATATGGAGCCCCCTGAGTGGCACTACTCTATGCGTGAGGCGCTCGGAAGCCGCACTACTACGACGGGAAAAGCATCCGAAGCCGAAGCCGTGTTTCGCAAGGATCTGGATATGCATCCTCGCAGTGGACGCTCCTTGTTCGGCCTGATGGAAGCGCTGCAGACTCAGAAAAAGTCGGCGAGCCTCGATTGGGTGAAGCGCGAGTTTGAAGAGGCGTGGAAGCACTCCGCGGGCCCGCTCAAGGTGGAGGATCTATAAAACTCCGCTGTAGCAGTCGTGGCTCCGAGCGCTCCTGGAGCCACGACATGGGAGGGTACTTCACAACCGGCACAGACTTTGCGGGCCCAAACAATCCGAACGTATATACCTCAGCGCCCGCAGCGATGGATACATACTGCTTCCCCTCGATTTCGAAAGTTATCGGGGAAGCAGTTAATCGTCGCCAGTCGGGTAGTGCCACAAGTGCTTACCCGATTGAGCATCGACGGCTACCAGGTTTCCGTCGTCATCGCCGAAGAACACGACTCCGCCCGCGGCAGACACGGTTCCGGCCGCCCACATCGTTCCTGGTCCAGCCATGGGATATTTCCATACGCGTTTGCCTGTTGTGTCGTCGATTCGTCCGCAGGTAGAACTTCCCTGGCTCTTTTTAGAATCTGCTCGCCTCCGCCTCCAGAAACCTACGATCGTCTCTGCTTTTGCGGTCGTCGTCGTATATATGTCGCACCGGTCGAGTGTCGGCACATACAGCAACTTCGTTTGCGGGTTGAACGAGGGCGACGTCCAATTCGATGCGCCGCGAACGGCCGGGTAAATTCGAGTGCCGTTCGCCGACGCACCCAGGAACTCGCCAGTAACTCGATCCAGGACATAGAAGAAGCCATTGCGATTCGGACGCAGTAACAGCTTACGTGCTTTGCCCCTGTAGTCCGCATCGATCAAGACTGGAATCGCCTGCGGGTCGCCGAAAGCTCAACCCCACCACTGCTCTCCCGCGGCCAAATGCGCACGTACGACGTCTGGATTGAGATCAAATCCCAAACCGGGCTTCTTCGAGACCGTGATATAGCCGTCTTTGAACATCGGCTCATCATAAACGACCATTTTATCGAGCCAGTCGCCGTTACCCATGACGGTTTCGCATGCGATGTAGTCACGGATCGAAGCTGCCCACTGGGCGTTGGCGAGCGTTGCGACGATGCTGCCGGTGTTGTGTGTCGCCATCGGGAGGCCGAACACTTCGCCAGGTCGGCGATCCGCTTGGTTTCGAGGAAGCCGCCGCGTGTTGCGCAGGTCGGGGTGAAGGATGTCGCAGCCTTGGTTGATAATGAAGTCCTTGAAGCCGTGCCGCCGGGTGAGGTTCTCGCCGGTGCAGATGGGGACCCTGGAGGCGGCGGCCAGCCGCTTCCAGCTCTCGGCGTAATCCGGGGGCATCGGGTCTTCGAGCCAGAGCGGCCTGATCGGCTCGACCGCCTCGGCGAGCTGGATCGAGGTGCGGAGGTCGTACTCCCAGTGGCAGTGGACCATGATGTCGTGATCCCAGCCGATTGCCTCGCGGCAGTTCTCGAAGCCTTGGCGATCGCGGGACAGTTCGGAGGTCGTGAGGATGCGGTTGGACGAATCGCGCGCATGGTCCGTGTCGGGCGTCGGTGTGCGGCGAAGCCGAACTTGTGGGCGTTGAAGCCGCTGCGGGTCTGCCTTGACCTTCTGCGCCCATTCGCGGCACGATGCCGGATCGAGCATGTTCTCGGGCGCCGCATGATCGTACACCCGAACCTTGTCCCGGAACCGGCCGCCAAGGAGACGTGCTGACGGGTACGACCGACGATCTTACCCGCGAGGTCCCACAAGGCCATCTCGATGCCGCTGACGCCGCGCATCAGCGCTGTGCGCTGAGCCGTCGGTCCGCTGGCCCAGGCCGGTGTAGATCGTGTCGATCTCGAGCGGGTCTTGCCCGATGATCTCGGACTTCAGGACATGGATCTGCTCCTTCACGCCGACTCCTGGACTGCCGTACGCCTCGCCGATGCCGTAAAGGCCCGCATCGCTGTCGACCTTCACCAGCGTGTACGTGCGCGGGCCCTGCACGACCATGGTTTGGATGTCGCGAATCTTGACTTTATTCAGGTCAGGGGCAGCGATAGCGTGATACCGCGAGAGGAAGGGCGCAGCCGAGAGGGTTTGCAGAAATGTTCGCCGAGTCATCGTGATTGACGTATTACATCACGACGGTCAGGCGTTTGGCGCCAGAGTGCCCGCGCCAATGTGGCGTCAAAGAGAAGCCGGTCGTTGAAATCGTTTCTGATGCTCTGAATCGTGATACCGTTCCCCAGTCGTAGCCCTGTGCTGTGAACACACATTGCCGTGCCGTTCCCTACGACAGATACGCAAACGAGAAGCGAACAATGCGACCAGGTCTTTCAAGGGCGGTCGTCATCATGGCGACCCAGGGCATAGGCGTGTTGGCGGCAGACAACTCGGTCGGGACTTGAAACCGCGACACTGAAAAGCCTAAGTACAAGCCAATTCCCCCGAAAGGAAGTTGGTAACTGAATACTGCTCAACGTGTGGGAAGCTCTGATTTCAGAAAATCTGCAAAAAACCGAATGCGACTTCGGGAATTGCATGAGGTTAGCGGATATGCCTCGGCTCGAAAAGCGTGAACAATGCCGAATCTGCACAAAATTTCCCGCTGCGTTTCGCGCAACGCTATGGCGTGGGTACTATCGCCGTGGCCTGATTTGAATATGCACTCTCATTGTTGTCGACGTCCACAGTGGTTGCTACGTAGAAATACGTCTGACCGGACGCAACCGTGTCATCCACATAAGATACTCCGGGCAGGGGCGATGCATTTAGCTTTGTGTATGGCGCCGTGGCCGCGGTTGCACGATAGATGTTATACCCTGTTGGATTCGGTGTGTCACTCGGCGTCCAACTGAGTGAAACGCTGTGTTGGACAGACGGTGGAGGCGGCGGCTCGGTCGGGGTTGGGATTGCAGTAGCCGTGAAATTGACTTCGAGGTCGGAATTGCCTTGGATCGATACTGAAGCGACGGAGGGTGTAAACACGAAGCCTGGCCGGCTCGGAGCAACCACATAGCTGCCAGTTCTAACGCGGAAAAATTTATAGTTCCCAGCGCTGTCTGTGGTGGTCACTGCCGAGGCATCCCCAGACAACGTTACTGTCACTGTTGCCGGAGCTCCACTCACATTGCCGAAAATGCTGCTGGACTTTCTTTGATTGCCTTGTCCAAATGCTCCTGCACATAAGTATGGTCAGGCTTCCTGTAAGACGAGTGCTCATTATTCTTCCTCCGGATTTGCCGGCGTATCCGAGAACCCTGACGTGTGTCTACAAGCCTCTTCAAACGCGTGGCGCTTGTAATGCTTTCCACTTGAAATGCGCATAGGTAGTGCTACATGTAGTGGTACTAGGACTAAAGTACTAAGGCGAGTATAGCCTCTGCCTGATAAAAAGTAAGCTCTTTAACGGTAAGAGGGACGACGATGTGTACCTAAGTGGACATTAAGCGCGAAGACAAGGCGAAAACGGATGGTGGTTTCTGTCGGGCGTGGATGAACGACCATTAATGAGGAAGAGGAAAAGCAACTGCGAAAAAACCGCTCCCGACTGGTCGAAAGCGGAGTTGAAAGCGTTTAACCCCACCCAGGTTGGGAGATAAAGGCCAACCCGCTGCCTTAACCCGTGGCGATTCAGCAGCTTTGTTCAGACATGGGATCAGTTGTGGGAGTGTAAGCTATTGATTCTACAAATGGGATATATATTACACTGCCTGAAGAGCTAACTGCTCCTCGGTTGGTTCCGCTCAACAGAACCAGGGTTCTTCAAGGAACGGAATGACAGTCCGCGGTAGCAGTCGACGGTTTTCGGGTAGGGATTGATCGTAAGCAGCCTCCCATACTTCGTAGAAGATCTCGGATCTTGTCTTCCTCGCCGTAACACCGGCGCGCACGACTGTCGAAACTCTGTCTGCCAACGCGTCTACTTCGGGGGCCGGGTGACGCCATGGATAGGCAAGCGCGCGGGCGTCGAAATCCTGAATGACATTCTGCACGTCACGTAATTCCAGCAACCGCGATCCCGACGTGATCAGCAGACGCAGACCCCATTGCACTGGCGCGACGTTCTCCGCAAGCCCTAAGTCGTCGATGGTCTCGAGCAATTCGCGGAATCCAGCAACCGATGTCCACGGCGTGAATGGAATGAATGTGGGGGCCAGAGTGAGTCCGTGAGTTCGAAACAACTCCGCGACTTTAATGAAGTCCGCTCGTGTGTGTCCCTTGTCGAGTATCTTCAGGATGTCATCCTGAACCGCCTCTACAGCACTGGTTACAAAGATGCATCCCGTTTCCCGGAATAGCGGCAGCATGTCAGGGCAAGCAAGCAGATGCTCGATCTTGACAGTGACGTCGTAAGTGATCGCCGGGAATTCTTCACGTAGCCGCTTAATGATGCGTCGCGCATGCGTCGGCCCGTTTAGGAAATCCGGATCGCCAAACGTGATGTGCTGCGCGCCGGACTCTATCTGGCTCCGAATGTCGGCAAGCACGATGTCCTGCTGCACAATGCGAAACGAACCCTGATAAATCGGGACCACCGGGCAGTGCCGGCACAGATGCTTGCAGCCGCGACTCGCCTCGGTGTAGCCGACCCGCTTTCTACCGGCTGCTGTCACGAGCTTCGGATAGCGGCTCAGGACAGGCAATCGTACGCGGTCGGGGACGACAAACTGCAGGCGCTCCAAGGACGTCGTTGCCCGTGGCTGCAAATCATCCGCAAGCTGCGCGAGCGCCTCTTCGAACTCGCCGCCGATGATGCTTTGAGCGCCGAGGCCGCGAAGGTGCGTCTCGTTTAGCGGCGCGTACAGTCCGTAGCAGCAGATGTGCGCGCGCGGATTCAGTTGGCGAACACGCTGCAGCACCGGGCCTGCAAGGCGGGTTGCGGTGTGCATCGGCAGATGAAACGCAATCAGGTCTGCTTCTCGCACCTCCACCATCTGCAGTGTTCCGACCGCCAGATCTGCGTACGTTACCTGATGACCGCGGTTGCGGAGCCACGCGCCGGGCGATGCGAGGCCAAACGGCTGTCGGCCGAGATCATAGGTGGAGATGAGGAGTGTCTTCACCTCCCACCAGTGTCACACGCAGCTACCGCTTGGCGAAGTAAAGCGCGCAGGCGCGTTCCAGGTTGGGACGGCTGATTTCGGGCGCTCGCCCCTCATACTGGCTGATCGAAGAGATGATGTCACACATGTCGTTGGGATAGCATGCGCGCAGCTCGACACGTCCCTCTCGCAGGCAAAGCCGCCGTAGGTACTCTTCGGCTCCAGGCTCGGACGGGATGTTCCGGCTCTTCACAACACGTTGGAAAATCATGTCGAACACATCCGGAGAGACGGCCTCGACGTAGATCTTGTTCTGGATACGCCGGAGAAACGCTTCATCAGCGAGGTCGCTCGGGTCGAGGTTGGTTGAGAATACGACCATCACTTCGAACGGGATCTGGAATTTAACACCGTAGCGTAAGGTCAGATAATCCACACGACGATCGAGCGGTACAATCCATCGGTTCAGCAGGTCACGCGGCGACATGAGCTGGCGGCCGAAGTCATCGATTATAAATATGCCGTTGTTCGCCTTCATCTGTAAAGGAGCTGCATAGATCCCCGAAGAATCATCCAGTCGCAGTTCCACCATGCTCGGAATCAGCTCCCCGCCAACCACGATGCAAGGACGCCGGCACAGAATCCATCGCTGATCGATGGAGTGATCCTCGTAATCCAGTTTATGGTGAACCACCGGGTCATACAGGCTAATTACTTGCCCGTCGACTTCAACCCCGTATGGGATCAGCACGGCATCGTGGTACACACGAAGCATCCGCTCGGCCAGACTTGTCTTGCCGTTGCCGGTGGGGCCGTAGACGAAAATCGACTTCTGAGAGATGAGCGCAGGTCCGAGCTGGTCCAGCAGCCGATCTGTGATGATCAAATCCGAGAACGCGTCGCGCAGGACCTTCCGGCTGATGTTCACCTGGGCCGCTTGCATACTGGTAGCGGCATGATAGTCCTTTAGGGATACTGGGCATGCGCCGGAGTATTGGGTGATGGAGAAGCGTTCGCTTGCAAGCTGTTTGCCCGCTCCGGATAGCGAGAAGCTGTAGTCGTTGCCAATCATGCCCTTAATCTCGACGAGTTGCTGTTGCCGCATATGCCGGAATACCGTATCAATCACCGGGATGGAGAGCTTCAGTTTTTCGCTGAGGGTCCCCAGGCTGGAATAGCCCTCCAGCAGAAGTCGCCGCAGCATGAGATCGAGAACCAGAGCCTGCGAGATCCCCAGATCTTCAATGGTCTGCGGCGGAGCCGGCGCAAAGGCGGGTCGAGCGGGTGCAAACGTAGCCATCTGTCGGGTTAATCGGTTCGCGCAAACCCGAACTTTACAGGCTACATACACGCTTTGAGCGTTCGGCACGTCATAGATGTTTGGCGGCAATCCTGAAACTGACTGCTCTAACGCTCCTTTTGTGCCCGCTCGTAGTCTTTCTGCCGAACCTTCCGCTCGTCAGCTCTACAAACAGGGCCGTAAGTCGGAGAAGCAGAAGGACTTTGCTCGTGCTTACCTCCGTTATGCCGAAGCTGCCGCCAAAGATCCTTCCAAACAAGAGTACTGGATCCGGGCTGAGGCCCTTCGTACCCGGGCCGCGACTGCGGCGAATGTAATGCCCGTGTTCGGAAACGAACCCAGTTTGGCGGAAGAGCCTGAGACGCTTCCGCATGCGACCGCAAAGGAGGTTGAGGATGCGCGGAAGCCGCAACCTCCCTTTGAGCTTCGCGCTACGGGTGTGCGCCGCGATTTCAACCTGCGCGCGGATGCGCGCGCGTTATGGGAGCAGGTTGCGAAGCAGTACGGGCTCGACGTGATTTTCGATGGCGATTATCAGGCGACCGTGATCCGCTTCCGAATTACCGACTCGGGATATCGCGAAGCATTCTATACGCTGATGACCGTGACCGGCTCATTCATTGTGCCGATTAGCGATCGGGTGTTCATGGTGGTGAAAGATACCGAGCAAAAGCGTCGTGAAGTGGAGAACCACATCGCCGTCACGGTACCCATACCCGAGCCTGTCACCGTGCAGGAGGCGCAGGAACTCGGTCGTGCAGTCCAGCAACTGATGGAGATCCAGCGGTTCAGCATCGACTCGGCGCAACGGCTCGTCATCTTCCGGGATCGCGCTTCCAAAGTGCGACCCGCTCAAGCGGTACTCGAGCAGATGCTCCACCACAAACCGGAGATCGCTCTGGAAGTCGAACTCATCAGTGTCGCCAAGACCACCTCGCTCGAGTTTGGACTTTCGCTGCCTACGGACTTTCCTCTTGTTTCATTTGCCGATCTCGGCCGGCATCAACGTTTCATTCCGTCCGGCTTCTTGAACTTCCTGACTTTTGGTGGCCGAGCACGTACTTGGGGATAGGCCTTACGTCTGCGCAACTGCTTGCAACGTGGAGCCGGTCCGTTGGGCAGAGCATACTCCACGCAGAGATCAGGACATTGGATGGCCAGGCGGCAAACTTCCACGCCGGTGACAAGTACCCGATCATGACTATGGGGTATTTCGGGCCCGTACGACCGGGAGCTCAGGTTTTTACGCCTCCTCCGACCTTCAACTTCGAAGACTTGGGGCTCGTCTTGAAGATCACGCCGAAAGTTCACAACACCAAGGAAGTAACGCTCGAGGTGGAAGCAGAGTTCAAAGTTTTGGGCACGACGAGCTTCAATGGCATTCCCGTAATCGGAAATCGGAAGTTCGCCAATCAAGTACGGCTGAACTTTGACCAGAGCCGTGATCGCCGGTCTGGTGAATGATACCTCAACCCGAAGTTTCAGCGGGATGGCCGGTGTCGGTAATGTCCCGGTGCTCGGTTCCCTCCTGGGCCGCACAAAGAAAGAAAAGGATCAAGCCGAGATCTTGTTGTCAATCAAGCCTCGGCTACTGAGCATACCTGCGAGTGAGACGGTCCCACGGCCGATTTTCATCGGGGCGGAATCACGGCTACTCACTCCGATGTAGGTCAGCGCGTAATGACGTAGGCCACCCCGCGCGCGACCTCGATCCTATCGACATGTTTATGGAGTGCGAACGGCCGCCCGATCTTCGCGTCCGGATAATTCGGAATCAGGTAGTTGTTGATGACGAAGTCGAGTGCCGCGCCCTGGATGGCGATACCGGAGATTTCGACCTTTTGTAGATCTACCGTTGCCTGCCCTCGCCCGAGCGGACCCGCGTGGTCACCGCGACCTCGCGTTCGCCTTCTAGCAACTTTCGATCATCCAACTGGTTTCCTTGCCTTGGGCAGACCTGAGCTGCAGAAAGTCGATCAGCGCCCGACCCATCGCCACGTTGTCCCCGAGCAACTCCACATGCGGATTGCGGATGCCCTTCGGCGCAACCACAGGCAACTCAGTCTCCACATAAGAATTGAGTTCGGCCGACGTGAAGGTAACTCGGCTGCCGGGCTTCGGCCGCTGCTTGTCGATGGTCTGAAACTTGCGTTTGACGTTCAGGTACTCAGTTCGAGACGCGCCGACCAAGCCGGCGACAGATACAAACGCCATAGCGAGGGCGAGCGATCTCATATTCATAACGACTCGCTCGCAACGCTGCCGGTTTCAAGGACCGCTTCTATAACGCGGTCCGACGTGGGCGGCGGTCATCTCGGGAAACAGTGGCAGGGTCAGGACTTCCGCGCAAAGTTGGTCAGTAACCGGCAGGCAGGTTGGCAATTGAATCGAAGGCTGGCGGTACTCCGGGACCGGATAATGAACATCGGTCGCGATGCCCCGGGTTTTCAAATGAATCTGAATCTCTCCCGTCTTGTACTGCGAATAATCTACAGGTGGGCGACGAAAACAAGAATCCATGGCGCGCGATGATCGGGATACCGCAACTGAGCAACGCGGGCAATATCTGCCATTCGTCCGTACAGGTGGGTCACGACCACAGCCTTTTACGTTTCCGGCTGTTCGAAGCGTGTCGGCGGTGATCAGCATACTCACGGGGTCAACATCGACGTACGCGGACATCCCGCCCGCCGAGGATCGCTGTTGTGGCATACATACCCGCGTTTGCAACCGTCGCGACGCGGTCGCCCGGTCGTATACCGAGGGCGCGAAGCGCTAGCTCGAGGGCGTCCGTTCCATTTGCCGGCTCGGCTGCGCCGCGGTAGGACGCGAACTCGGCCTCGAATTGCTACAGTTCCGGTCCAAGGATGTACCACCCCGCTTCAAGCACACGCGACACGGCGCGTTCGATGTCTTTCCTTAAGGAATAGTTCTGCCTACAGACATCGTTAATAAGAAACAGTGGTCTTTACCGTTACCACGTTAGAATTGGAGCGATGAAGCGAGTTGCCGCATTCCTGCTCCTGGCCTGCGTTGCCCAGGCCGATACTGCCACCGAACGTCTGGGAACTTCTGCCTCAGTGTTCCGTGAGATCATGGACACCCCTGACAAATCCATTCCGCAAGATCTGCTCGGAAACGCGGAGTGCATCGTCATCGTACCTGGCATGAAGAAGGGCGCCTTTATCGTGGTCGCCAATTTCGGCCGTGGTTTCTTTTCATGCCGGAAGGCTAAGGCGGGATGGTCGGCTCCGGCTGGCATACGCGTCGAAGGGGGAAGTATCGGCTTTCAGATCGGCGGTTCCGAGACGGATGTGGTGATGCTGGTTCTGAATAAGCGGGGCGCGGAAAAGTTGATGTCGAGCAAGTTCACCCTGGGTGGAGACGCGTCGGTTGCAGCAGGTCCGGTCGGACGGACATCGACGGCTGAAACGGATGCGCTGCTGCATGCGGAAATACTGAGTTGGTCGCGCAGCCGCGGTGTATTCGCAGGCATTTCGCTAAAAGGCGCAACGCTTCGCGCAGACAGAGACGCCAACAAAGATCTGTATGGGAAAGACCTGGAAACGAGGCAAATCATTGCAGACACGGCGACTCCGGAGACAGCCGCGGCCTTAATGTCGGTTCTGAACCGCTATTCCAGTCGCAAGTAGTTAGATCATCCATTCCATCGGCTCGGCAGTCGAGAACTCGATCCAGCCTTGTGGCGGCAGAGCATCCATCGGCAGGCCGCCTTGCCAGAGCGATACCTGGAAACGCACATCCTGACCGATGGAGATCCCCGCCGCGGCAAGCGACACCCGCACCTCACATACCTTGCCGTACGATGTTTCGATCCCGTCCGCTGCGCCTGTCAACGGAACTGAGCGGCTCATCGTCCGCTCGCCGCCCGAAGTCGGTTGGACGTTGACACGCAGCTCCGTATGCTGCAAATTCGAGTTTTCGACGAAATCGAGCCGTAGATACAGGCTCTGCCCATCGCTTCCGTATCGAAGTTCATGGACGAAAAAGCGCTGTCCATGCATCGCGCCGGACCGTTGATCCACTCGATACACGCCGGCTCCGAGCCACTCGAAATAGGAGGTGACTTCGCCATCCACCTTGGCTTTCACTGGACCGGTCGGGCGGCTCATGGAACTCACTGACGCTTACCTTCAGGATCGGCCGTGAAAGTTCTTCAGGGGGAGCCAGTCCGAGGAGCGTGTAGACGTTCGCGAGATGGTCCCGGAAAAGCTGATCGAACTCCGGACGGTTGGCCGAGTCGTGCTCCGGCCCATACCACCAGTTCCAGTCGCTGCCCTCGGCGATCAGCAGTTCCTCGTACGCGAGCTTCTTGCGCGCCTCGGGTATGTGCGGCTGCGTCCGGCGAATTAATCAACCGCTCGTACGTTTGCCGTGCCCGCAGCAGGTACTCCCAGGCTTTGTTGTCTTCTTCGGCGCCGATCCAGATATCGAAGTTGGCGTTGATCCACGATCCGGGAAAAATACGCGGCGATCTCCTGGCGCTGTGCACGCGCTCGCAGTGCTTCGGTCACCGTCAGCGCTGTTATATCTGCTGTCCTCTGTGATGCGCCTGTATAATTCTCGCAGAAACGGCCGGCCGCTCTAGCTCGTAATATTCCCAGGCGTTTTCTCCATCCAGAACGATCGGCACCAACGCATCCGCGCCGCTGCGCAGGATGGGCTGGCAGTTTTCGCGAATCCGATCCAGGAAGTGCCCGCGCCGCATCCGCGGCTCCCATTCGCGCGTAAACGAAGCCGATCAGATCGCTCAGGTAGTGATCGCGGAAGATGCAGTGACATCTGGTGGTCACCCTGCTTCCACACGATACGGCCGGTACGTTACCGGGCGGCGATGGATCTCGCTGAAGCGTGCGTCCGAGCACTCCGTTGTCGGTGGCGAACCAATGGAACCCGATCTCGGCGGCGAGATGAAGCGCCTCGTCCGAGACAGAGCCTTCCGACGGCCAGAGCCGGTGGGATGCGAGCCGATCCGGTCGTCCATATACGTGCGCGCCGTCCGAGCTGATGCTCGGCGTCTTGAGGATAACGGAAGCGGCTCGGAAGTGGAACGTACGGATGCGCGACCTCGGCGATTGCGAGTCGCAGAAAGCGGCAGGATGGGGTGATAGAAGGGCGTGGTCGAGAGCTCGATCTGGCCACGTCGCCGCGAACTCGCGGTAAACGGGGATGACCTTTCCGCAGACACCTCGATCTGCTTGCGACCGAGCATCTGCTGGTCGTCCGGCCGTGAAATCGCGGCCTTTCCGAACCAGTCCCGCAATGTCGCGGATCGTTCTTCAGGAACTCTTCATCGAACCAGGCGAGTTGAGAAAGCACCTGAAGATCGCGGAACGCCAGGCGGTTGAAGAGTCGGCTTGCGCGGCCAGTGATTCTGTCCGGACGAAAGCCACAGCATCGTACAATTCGCCGTAACGCGGATAGCGGTAGATCATCCGCGACGGGTTCGCCTGAAAGAAATACTGCAGAATGAACGCCTGCTCGTGCTCAGTCAATTGCTCGGCCGGCTTCAGCGCAGCACGCAGAAACGGGTCGACGGCAGGCCCGCTCGCGTACTCTTCGATCTGAACCAGCATCGATGGGACGAGATTGAACGTCTGGTGCACTTCGGGAAAGTCTTCCAGGACCTTCACCATGCCGTAGTAGTCCTTCAACGCGTGCATGCGCGTCCAGGGCAGCTTGTATTCGCCGGTCACCAGATCCTTGTAGAAGGGCTGGTGCATGTGCCAGAGGAAGCAGACGTAGATGTGCGGCATCAGCGCGAGAAGTAGCTCCTGACGGGCGCGGGCGGGTCCGATTTGCCGGATGGCGCGCCAGAGAATCTCATTCAGCTCGTCATCGTCGATCTCGGTCCGCTTCGGTAAAGTCCAGCGTGCGGAGCGGCGGCAGTCGCGGACGTCGCCGCGGGTTGCGTTCATCGAGCGGATGCTGCGGCTTCGCAGCCTCATAAGGCCGCGGGATCGGGTTTGGTGGCGAATGCAGCCCACATCGGCCGCGCGCCGGCATCGAAATGGGTCATGGGACGGAGCCCGAGAATCAACTCCATTGTCCGCAGCATCGAAGTCGTGTTGTACATGGTGCTGTCGATGATGCCTCCGCCGCGTGTACGGCGAAATGACGAAGCCGGGAGAGCGATGCGAGTCGACATGATCGGGACCGTTCTGCGCGTCGTCTTCAAGAACGAAGATCGCAGTCTGCGGCCAGAACTTGCTCTTTGACACGGCTTCGACAATCATCCCGAGCGCCCGTCGTTGTCCGCCATGGCGGACAGCGGCGCGATCTTGCCTGCGGCCGTACCGGAGGTGTGATCGTTGCCGATACGAAGCAGCATCAGCTTCGGCATTGATCCGCGTCTTCTCGAACTCCTGCAAGTCCTCGATGAAAATCTTCGCGCGGTCGACATCCGGATAGTCGAGATCGAATGCACGGTAGTTCATGTTCGTGACTTTCGCGAGGATCGGATCGCGCACTCGTCTGCGATTTGGGCTGTCCCTGGCTGCGGCCTGTCGGGATGTTGGTCGCCCACCAATCCGTAGTTGCGCATGCGAGATGCCCGGCCGCAGCGGCGTTTGTCCAGAGATACCCGGCGGGCGGATAGCGCGGCTGGCTCGCCGCCTTCGTAGTCGTACATGCTTGCGGCGGCCGCGCGTAGCTGTTCGGCCACATCTTCTGCACGTAATCGGGCGCGATGGCAGCTGGTGGACCAGTTGTGGCCGTCGGCGCTGACATCGGCGTTCACATAGAAGTTGTCGAACAGGACAAACTCACGCGCCAGCTTGTGGTGATTCGGAGACGATTTTCTCATGGAAGAGATTCAGAGAGGGATCGCCATTGCCTTTGCCGAGATCGCCAAGAACCTGATCGTACGTGCGGTTCTCCTTCACGATATAGATCACATGTTGAATGGGCGATGGATCGCCTGGCGCGCCGGGACCGGGTTGCCTGGAGGAACTGCCGGACATCGTCGAGCAGCTCATCGCGATAGGGCGAGTTCGGCGAGCACGGTTTCGCTGTAGTTGTCGAGCTGCTCGTCGTCGAACGGATCGATCACGGAGGCGGTGCCCGTCTGCAGACGCCCGACGTACTCGACCGTCGGGCCGTTCCGAGATGAGCGGGCGCGGGCCGCTTCGGTGGATTCGGGCCCTGTGGATTCGGAAAGCTGCGAAGACCGCGGCCGTTGAAAACCACCAGGCATTGTCCGGCGAGCGACGCGAACGGCGGTCGGATACCAGCCGGTCGGAATGAAGCCGAGGACGGCACTGAGTTCTCTTCCGAGATGTCGACCACCGCCACCGCATTGGCATCGGAGCAGACGACGAATAGACTCGACTCTCGTCGGCGTTCATCGCAAGCGCCGTCGGCGTCATGCCGAGCGGCTGACGCGCCGTCATAGAGACATTGATGGTCTCCATCATCCGCAGATCTTTGCTCTCGGATGACGCCGACCGAATATACGTTGTTGGTGTTCGCCGCCGCCACGAACAACCGGGCCGTCCATCGGCTTTTGCTCCCTCGTTCGTCCGTCTGGCTTTCGCGCGCGCCACACCATATCAGTCGGATGCTGGCCCAGCCGGACGACGCCGAGCCGCTCCCCTGTTTCCGCTTTGTGGTGGTAGACCGAGCCATCCGCCCAGCTCGAAACGAAGTACGACTTCCCGTCGGGATGAAACAGGATGCGATAGGGCCGCCGGCCGGTGGCGAAGTTTCTCGATTACGCGTCCGGACTGCGAGATTGATCACGTGAATCGCGTCGTGGAACAGGCCGGCTGCGTAGAGAGACGTCCGTCGGGAGAGACTGCGACATCGCCGATGAAATCGGTGTGAGTACGCTTGTCCTCGGGGACGATCGTGAATGTACGCGCGGGCGTGAGCTTTCCGTCTGGCGAACGCGAACTCGAAGACCGCAGCCTGCGATCCGCCGCCGACGTAAACGATCTTGCCGTCGGGCGAAAACGTCAGCCCGAGCCATCCATCTTTCACGGGCGTCCGACTCGATTTCCTCCATCGTGTCGGCACGCAGCACTGATCGAGGGAGGTTTGTAGCCGCCGTTCAGCACGAGCAGAAACTTGCCGTCTTTCGACAAAACCGAGGACATCGGGAAGCGTGTCGAGCGGGACCTGCCTGCCGGCGGGTTGATCTTCCAGCCGCTATTCAGCAGAAACCCGCCGTCCGGCAGTCGGGCCCGACCTGCTGCTTCGG
The DNA here is from genome assembly GCA_963825845.1 of Bryobacteraceae bacterium. Lineage (GTDB taxonomy): Bacteria > Acidobacteriota > Terriglobia > Bryobacterales > Bryobacteraceae > DASQDN01. The sequence continues at coordinate 65,144 of CAWGVL010000053.1, forward strand.
AGGCGCGGCTGCGAAACCAGCCAGACTGCAAGCAGCGCACCGCGAGGAATCGCGAGAGCTGTTCGTTTCATTGCTATCTTCCGGTTTACTCCGTAAATCTCTGCGCGATCGGGAAATCGCCGCCCGATGCCGAACGCCTTCGTTGTGACCTTCAGGCCGGGCGCGGCCTGCTGTCTGCTTGTATTCGTTCCGGTCAACCTTGTTGACGATGTCGCGGACCAGAGGCGATATCGGCGCCAGTCTCGGTTCGGCGATTTGCGTCGGAGCTTTGGACATCTTCGACATATCGCCGCAGAATGCTGTCGAGCAGATCGTATTCCGGAAGCGAATCGGTGTCTTTCTGGTCGGGGCGAAGCTCGGCGGAGGGCGGCTTTCATGAACACGTTCTCCGGAATGGCGTCGTTGTGACGTCTGTTTGCGACGCGCGACAAGCGATAGACCAGAGTCTTGGGAACGTCGCTGATGACGGCGAGTCCGCCGCACATGTCGCCGTACAACGTGCAGTAGCCGACGGCCAGTTCGCTCTTGTTGCCGGTGGTCAGCACCAGCGCGCCGAATTTGTTCGAGAGCGCCATCAGCGTGACGCCGCGCAGGCGCGATTGCAGGTTTTCTTCCGTAACATCCGGCTGGCGGCCCGCGAACACCGGGCCAATGTTTCGACGAAACGTGTCGTAACGGCGTTGATGGAACTGCTCGAACCGAATGCCCAGTCGCTCGGCCATCGTCGCGAGCATCGGTGACGCTGTGTTCGGAGGAGTAGGGCCCGGGCATGCCGACGCCCGTGACGTTCTCCGTGCCCACGGCATCGACAGCGATCGCGGCGACCAGCGATGAATCGATACCGCCGCTGAGTCCGATCAGACACGTCGGAAGACCGCACTTGTGGATGTAGTCGCGCGTGCCGAGCACCAGCGCTTCATACACCGCCTCGCATTCGTCCGGCAGGTTGTCGTGCAGGTCGCCTGTGCCCGTATCGAGATCGACGAGCACCAGATCCTCAGCGAACGATGCGCGCGCGAGCGATCAGCTTGCCCATGGCGTCCATGGCGAAACTGCTGCCATCGAAGACAAGCTGATCGTTCCCGCCGACCTGATTGACATAGACGACCGGCATTTGAGCTGAGCGGCGCGCCGTCGAACAGAATGCGCCGGCGCAGCTCCCGCTTGCCCATGTGCTACGGCGAGGCGTTGATGCTGAGCAGAACCTTCGCGCCTCCGGCGCGCCAGTTCCTCAACCGGGTCGCGGAGATAGAAGCGGTGATCCCAGAACTGTTTGTCGTTCCAGGCGTCCTCGCAGATGGTGAGTGCGGCCGGACGTCCTTCGACGTTTGTGAAGACGACTGGTGATCGGCGGGCACGAAGTAGCGCGCTTCGTCGAAGACGTCGTACGTCGGCAGCAGCATCTTGTCCTGCCGGAACAGAAGCTGGCCGCCACGCGATCAGCGCCGCGCTATTCGTGGCTCGTTTGCCGGTGCGGGACTGCGGGCGGCCGACATAGCCGCAAACGATCGAACAGATCGAAGGTGCCGGTCTCGTGAGCGAGTCGATCGAGTTGCTCCTGCGTTCGCTCAAGAAAGCTTTCTTTCTCGACGAGGTCGCGAGGCGGGTAGCCGGTGAGAGAAAGCTCAGGAAACACGATGACTTCGGCGTCTCTCGCCGCGGCCTCCCGAGCCGCCGCGACCATGCGATCCACATTGCCAGCGAGGTCACCTACGGTGGTATTGATCTGCCCGAGAGCGATTCGCATCGCGAAGTACCATTTTAGGCGATCATTCCCGAGTCGATGCGACAATGGTATTGCATGAAGCAGTTTATCCTTACCGCGTGCGTATCGGCGAGCCTGGCTCTTGCGCAGGGCACAGCACCCGCGCAGCCAAAGTCGTTACCCGCTCCCCCTCACCGCAGGAGGTCCTGTCAGGACGCCCTGCCGGCGCGCCTGCTGCAGCGGCCGCCGTTGCCCCCGATAAGGTCGTCCTCACAGTCGGCGATCAAAAAGTCACCGCCAAGGAATTCGATTCCTATATCGAAGGTCTGCCGGAACAACTCCGGCAACAGGCGCGTGGCCCTTTGAAACGTCAGATGGCAGAGCAGATCGTTCGCGTGAAACTGCTCTCGGAAGAAGCAAAAAAACAAGGCCTCGCTGAAGAACCGACGATGAAGTCCCGCATCGCATTCCAGGTGGAGAACCTGCTTGCCGGGGCGGCATATAATTCCATGCTCGCCAAAGCGCAAGTAGACGACGAATCCGCGAAGAAATACTACGACGAGCACAAGAACGAGTGGGAGGAAGTCAGCGCTCGTCACATTCTGGTGAAGTACAAGGGATCTCCTGTGCCCGTTCGTGAAGGGAAGCAGGAGTTGACGGAAGAGCAGGCTCTTGCCAAAGCTCAGGAACTGCGCAAGAAAGTTGTTGACGGCGGGGACTTTGCGACCATCGCCAAGGCCGAGTCGGATGATGTGCAGTCGGGATCCAATGGCGGCGAGCTGGGTACCTTCAAACGGAACTCCATGGTTCCGGAGTTTGAGAAGACCGCGTTTGCTTTACCGGTCGGCCAGGTAAGCGAGCCGATCAAAACGCAGTTCGGGTATCACATCATCAAAGTCGAGAAGCACGATACGCCTGAGTTGGCCAGTGTTCGAGCGCAGATCGATGAGCGGATGAAGCCTGAAATGGCTCGTCAGGCGGTGGAGAGTCTGGCGAAGAATGCGACCGTTGTCATGGACGAAGCGTACTTCGGACCGGCTCCCGCGCCTTCGCCAGTCCTCGGGCCCGGGACGTCCGCCTCACCAGCGCCCGGAGCAGCAACTGACGGTTCTATCAAATCGCAAGAACAGCCTGCTCCAAGCCCCCTGCCAGCACGAAGCCGGCCTCCCCCTAAGGCAAAGCCCGCCAGGTAAGCGAGTTCACCATAGGGCCGGCCCGAAGTCGGCCCTATGGTTCCAGTCAGATTACGGCGTAGCCGTCTTGGCCTTCTTAAAATCTCCAGCTTTCACGTAGCTCAGCTTCGCCGGATCGATGTGTCGCCGCATCGCATCGACGATCTGCTCCGACGTAAGCGCGGAAATCTTCACGTCGAGATCCTTTTGATACGCCATCGTGCGGCGATTCGTACTCATTGTCGGCGAGATCGACAACAGCGAGCGATCGTCTGAACGGGATACTGGCACGATCCTGAAGCCACCCCTTCTTCGCCGCGGCAATCTCTTCCTCGCTGAAGCCATCTTTCAAGGCCTTCGCCAGCTCCTCCTTGAACACAGCCTCGACTTTGTCGACGTTCGAAGGCGCAGCGATCGCGCCAACGGAAAACGAGCCGCTCTCGTACACCGGGTGACCGGAAACGCCGACACCACGCCATAGCTAAGTCCTTCCTTGGTACGGATCCTGGCGAACAGCCGCGAGCTCGCGTCCGCCGCCGAACATGTAATTCCCGAACAGCAATGCCGGATAATCGGGATGCTTCTCGCTCAGTTTCAGCGGCATCCCTAGCGGTGAAATACGCATTCGCTTTGTCCGGAGTCTCGATCGTCCGCTTCAGAGGCTCGACCGGCTTGTAGGCGTACGGCACGCGCGCATACTTCGCAGGGCTCTTCCAGTCGCCAAACAGGTCGCCGCAAGAGCCTTGATCTCCTGCGGGTCGAAGTCCCCGACGAGGTCAACTCCGAGTTCGATGCGCCGTAAAAATCGCCATAAAACTTCTTCACGTCAGCCAGCGTCGTCGCCTTGATCTCTTCGAGTTCTTCCTCAGGAAGCCGTGTTCGCCGAACATCTCCCTTCGCATACGGCGCAATGTGCTGTCGCAGAACGGAGCTTCCCATCGCTTGCGGATCGCGTAGCGCCTGTTCATACGAAGCGAGGCTGGCTTGTTTCGCCTGATCGAATTCGTTTTCCGGGTAGGTCGGCTGACGCAATACTTCTGAGAACAGACGCATAGCGGCGGGCAGGTTCTCTCGCGTCGTCTCGAAGCCGAAACGTGTGGCGTTCACGCCGGCAGGCGTCGGCATTAAGCGGGTTTTGATCTGTCCAATTCGTCCTGGATCTGCTGCCGCGTGTGCTTTTGCGTGCCGCGCATCAGGAGCATCGTGGCGAAATAGGGAGCGCGATTCCGATTACTGGCCGAATCGACGTCAGCGTAGCGGAGGGTCAGCGATCCGTGGACCGTAGCTCCGCGCGTCTTCTTCGAAAGCAGCGCCAGCTTCATGCCATTGGGGAGCGAACTGCGCGTCAGGCGCTTTTCGATGTTTTCGTGACTGGGATCGAACGCCTCGCCCTGAGCCACTGCCGCCGAGCCTTTAAAATCCTTCAACAGCGCCTGTTTGTCCGTGACCGCAGGGATCTCGGCCCGATCCGGAGCGTCTACGGGCTTGAACATGCCGACTGTGCGGTTGTCCTCTTTTATGTACGTCTTCGCAACGCGCAGCACGTCTTCGGGAGTGACCTTCTTCAGGTGATCGCGATGCAAAAAGGTGAGCCGCCAATCGCCGCGCGGAAATCGGCTCGCTCAGCATCAGTCCAACGCGCTCGCTGTCGTTGAAAGCCATCTCCCAGTTCTTCAGCTCGGCGCGCTTTGCGCGTTCGACCTCTTCCTGGGTCGGCGGCTCTTTCGTGACGTCATGGATGACTCGCAACAGCGTCTGCCTTCGCGTCCTCGAGGCTGGCGTCTTTTCGAACTGTAGCACCATACAGCATGACACCCGGTTCAGACAGCATCATCACGCCGCCCATCGTGCTCGCTGCCTTCTTGCTCTCAACCAGAGCCTTGTGCAGGCGCCCTGACGGCGTGTCGGCCAGGACCGTGCCCAAAATGTCCAGAGCTGCCATATCGGCGTGTGCGCCATCGGGGATTTTGTAAAGCGCCATGATGGCCTGAACATCTCCGACACGCCGAACCGTGACGCTGCGCTCGCCATCCTGTGTGGGTTCGACTGTGTATGTTGGATCGAGCTTGCGCTCCGGCCTCGGGATCTTTCCGAAGTTCTCAGCGATCAATGCCAGCGTCTTCCCCTCATCCACTTTGCCCGCAACCATCAAAACGGCGTTATCCGGTTGGTAGTACTTCTTGTAGAACGCCTGCAGTTTATCGATCGGCACATTCTCGAGGTCCGACTTTGATCCGATCGTCGATTTCCCGTAGTTGTGCCACTCGAACGCGACCGCAAAGGTGCGCTTCATCAGAACGCCTGGCGGGCTGTTCTCGCCCATTTCGAACTCATTGCGGACTACAGTCATTTCCTTGTCCAGCGCTTCTTTTGCGACAAACGAATTAACCATGCGGTCAGCTTCGAGTTCGAGCGCCCACTTCAGGTTGTCGTCTGTGGCGGGCAGAGTCTCGAAGTAGTTCGTGCGGTCGTACCACGTCGTGCCGTTCCACCGCGCTCCATGCTCGCGGAATTCGATGATTGGTTTGGGATGCTTCGGCGACCCGAGAAACAACATGTGCTCCAGCAGGTGAGCCATGCCACTCTCGCCATATCCTTCGTGCCGGGATCCGACCAGGTACGTGACGTTCACCGTCGCTGTCTGTTTGCTCGGATCAGGGAACAGCAAGACCTTCAGCCCGTTGTCCAGGCGGTACTCGTTGATCCCTTCAACCGACGTGACCTTCTTGACTCCCGGAGGGAGAGTTTGAGCAGCAGATGTGAAAACGACCGAGGCGAAAAGAACAGCGCGGGCGAGTCGCATTTTTGTGCACTCCTTAAAGCAGAATCTGACCAATTTAGCAGAACCGGTACTCTGGAATTGTGTTATGGCTCGCGTTTGCAGTTGCGATAGAGATCGTCCCGGCGTCGATTCCGCAGGGACAGGTGGCTCGCGTGAAAGCCCCCGCAGCCGTCGTTTCCGTGCGAGTCCAACAGCGAACGATTCCGCTGTTCGCCGCCGACGACGGATCGCGATCCGGCCTGATTCCGGCGCCTGCTCTCGAACGCCCGGGGGTGAAAACGGTCGAAGCCCTCGACGGCGCCGGGAACGTAGTCGCGACCGCAACGCTTACCGTCCGAGATGCGCGCTTCAAGAAGCAGAATGTGAAACTCGGGCGCGCGTTGACGACCCTGAAGCCCGCTCCGGGAGAAATGGAGACGGTGTCAGCGCTGCGCAAGACCGTCAGTCCCGCACGCTATTGGTCCGAACCGTTCGAGGTTCCAACGCCCGGCTGTATCACGTCGCCTTTCGGGGTTCTGCGTCTGCACAATGGCAAGCCGACCGGCAATTATCATGGGGGGCTCGATCAGCGTGGCGCGGAAGGAACGCCGATCCGGGCGGTGTCCGGCGGGATCGTCAAGATTGTGCGCAAGTTCAACATTCACGGAGACATAGTGGGGATCGACCATGGACAGGGGATGACGTCCTTTTATCTCCACATGTCGAAATTTGCCGTTGCAGAAGGCGCTCAGGTGAAAAAGGGCGATGTGATCGGATACATCGGCACTACAGGAAGGTCGACAGCGCCTCATCTGCATTGGGCGCTCGACGTTCACGGTATACCGGTGAATCCGCTCCAGTGGATGAAGATAGCTCCTTGCGATCCGGCCCCGCAGCCGTCGCCGCGAAAGCGAAAAAGCTAAAGGCGACGTCATTGTGGGCCGTCGATTTGGCCCCAAATTACCTGGAACGCTTCAAGGTTGTTCTCGAAGTCTTGCCACCCCGGATGAATACGCGCGTGTTCACCGCCACATCCGAGGACGAGGCGGGCGCACCGCTATCCAGAAATCGCGTGTCTTCCCGAAGGTGGACCGTCTTTCAGGCTCCGTACGCGTTCGCAGGACGAGCAGGGTCGGACTTCGCCGGATCACAACGCCCGCAAAGGTCAGATTTCCACGCGGATAGATAGACTCGAGGGCGCTTCTGGCGGGGGCAGCGGTTTGCGTGCGACGACCGGCGTCAGCAGGGCGGAGGCGGGTATCAAACGAAGCGTTCGGGTATAGCATCGTCCGACGCGAGAGTCCGTAACAGCCTCCACGGCGACCCCGTTCTCTAACGCATCCATTTGCAGGCGTTTCCGGTCGCGCTCGATCCATGTCCGGCTATCGAAGCCGCAACCCAGAGTGGACCCGCTCGTTTGCCGGATCTGCAGCAGGCCGCCTTCGGCTTGCACCAATGTGCCGCGCACGATTCCCGGGGCAGCTTCCTGACCGAAGAGGGCCGCCACGAAGAACAATCCTGCAAAATGCCTGCTCATTTCACCTCCAGAGGGCAGTCCTGACAGGGCAGTCCTAAGTATGCGCGTAGAGCGGGCGGCATGCAAGGTGGATGCTAGAATGGCCATCAACGCTACATCTGCAAGGGAAACTTTCTTTTGGCCCAAGCCTCTTCTTCTCTCGACGCGCGGCTCACCCATCTTGCGGGCCAGTGGTTTCTTGGTTCCGGAATTCAGGAGTCGAACGGCGGCGTCGCCCGCTACTATTGCTCCGATACGCGGCGGAACGCTCGCGTTTCAACGGAAATCACGGGTTACTCCGTTAGCGCTTTCGTTTTCCTTTACGAACGAACTCAAAATCGCGATTACCTGAAGGGAGCGATTCAGGCGGGTCAATTCCTGATCGGCACGGCGTGGAGTCCATCACTGAAGACGTTTCCCTTCGAGCACCCATGTGACGGAGATGCGCCTTACCCTCTCGCGTATTTCTTCGATTGCGGGATCATCATCCGGGGGTTGCTAGCCCTTTGGCGTGTGACCGGCGAGAAAGAGTACCTCGACATCGCCGTGCAGACAGGACACTCGATGGCCCGTGATTTTGCGACCGGCAATACTTGGAACCCAATCCTCACTCTGCCGGGCAAACATCCTCTACCTTGGGCAAGCCAGTGGTCGCGGCAGCCGGGTTGCTATCAGTTGAAGTCCGCGCTAGCGTGGCACGATCTCGGCGCAATCACTGGTGATCCGCAGTTTGACTCGTACTTTTCGACTGCATTAGGTGCCGCTCTGGCGACCCACGAAGGATTTCTTCCCGCGGAGACGCCGGCGAAGACCATGGATCGTCTACATGCCTACTGCTATTTTCTCGAGGCGTTGCTGTCATCGTACGAGCCCTGCTCTCCGGCCCGTCATCGTGCAGGGAATCACGCGCGTCAGCGGTTATCTTCGCAAAATCCGGTCTGAGTTCGAGCGGTCAGACGTGAATGCGCAACTCTTGCGTGTACGGCTAATGGCGTCTCGCGTGGCTGACATCCCTTTGAACGAAGAAGAAGCTTCGGAAGAAGCGGCCGCGATGATGCAGTTTCAGTTCGAGCGCCCTGGCGAGAGCAACCACGGCGGATTCTGGTTCGGACGGAAAGGCGCCGAAATGATGCCTTTTCTGAACCCGGTCTCCACTGCGTTCTGTCTTCAGGCCTACGAGTGGTGGCAGGATCACCAGATCGGGCGATCCGGCGTACAGGCAATCATTTGAGTCAGAGAGTCAAGGTTGCGTTCGCATCTTGCCTCATTGACCATGTACCTGCTTTCTTAGAACGATTTTCGGAAATCGCGCCAGACACCGAACTCTGGGTCGTGTCGGAATTCCAGCCTCCTCGAGGACGTTGGTTTCCGTACCGCGTTGATCGAAGCGTCTCCGACAATCGAAGAGCGTTCCTTGAAGCCTTAGGCGACCGTCAGATTGCCCACGCGGCGCTTTCGTTGCATCCCAAGTCACCCTATGGCGGGATGCGGTGGATGGCGCTCAGCTTGGCGCCTTTACGAACTCTTCTCTACAACGAGAATCTCGATCACTTTACGCTACGGCCACCTTCCTGGCCGGCGGCCCTTCGTTACCTCGCCTGGAAGACTCGCGAGCAGATGCGATTCCAGACCCATCCCGGCGGCGATCTCTACACGCTTCTTTGGCGGCTGAAGCACCCGCGCGAGTTTCGTCGTCCGCTCGCGTACATCGCGGCCAAACGGGCCGGCAAGTTGGCCGCTCATCAAAAAGCACAAATTTCGCCTGAGGCGCCCGTTGCCCTTGGCCCTGCGCTGCCGTACGGAATTTCGGTCGTCATCCCGAGTCGTAATGGCCGTGATCTGCTGGCGATCCTCTTACCGATCCTCGAACGGCTGTTGCGCGGCGAGTCCGCTGAGATCATCGTCATCGACAACGGGTCGGATGACGGAACTGGGGACTTCCTTGCGACAGAGCATTCGGACGTTCGCGTGGATCTCCACGCTGAGCCGCTGGGGTTCGCGGTAGCTGTCAATCGAGGTATCCAGATGGCTCGGTATTCGCATGTGCTGCTGCTCAACAACGACATGCGTCCGCACGATGGGTTCTTCGAGCCTTTGCGCGATGCGTTTCGATCTGTGCCAGATCTTTTCTGCGCGACCGCTCAGATCTTCTTTCCGGATGGCCGCAGGCGCGAGGAGACCGGCAAGGCCGTGATGCCTGCGCGTCCGCAACAGCACGCGTTTCCGGTCGAGTGCGCGATGCCGCTCGAAGGTGAGGACGGAAGCTATGTGTTTTATGGCAGTGGAGGCTGCTCGCTGTACGACACTTTGAAGCTGCGCGCGCTGGGTGGATTTGGCGAGTTATTCCAGCCCAGCTACGTAGAAGACCTTGACATCGGATTTCGTGCCTGGCAGCGAGGGTGGCCGACGATATTCGTCGCGGGTTCGCACGTGACGCACTATCATCGCACCACTACAGCTCGCTACTTTACCTCAGAGCAACTCGAACATATTGTCGAGCGCAATTATCTTCGGTTCTTGAAGCGGTCCGTGAGCAATCCGGAGATATTTACCCGACTCTGGCGACATGCAATCGATCGCCTCAACTGGAAATCTGCAGTCGAGCACCATAAAGCTTCCCTGGAGGCCCTGTTAGAGGCGAAAGACCACGTGACAATCGAGCCCGCTCCAATGGTGGATGAAGAACGGATCCTCGCAATCGGCAGCGGTGACGTGGCGGTCTTTCCAGGCCGAGCCCCGAGGTCAACGTCAACACCGGTTGTGCTCGTCGCGACGTGTTACATACCGTTTCCGCTCTCGCATGGAGGCGCCGTCCGGATGTACAACCTGATGCGCCGTGCCGTACCGGAGTTTGCGCAGGTGCTTGTCACGTTCGTGGACGAACTCCACACTCCGCCTGCCGAACTGCTCGAAATATGCGTCGAAATCGTGCAGGTACGCCGGATCGGAAGCCATATCAAGTCCGATCGCGGTCGCCCGGATGTGGTGGACGAGTTCGATACGCCGGCATGTCGGGCCGCTTTAGACTTGACGCTTCGCAAGTGGAAGCCGGCGATCGCGCAACTCGAATTTACGCAGATGGCGGCGTATGCGTCGCAATGTGCACCGGCCAAAACGGTGCTGATCGAGCATGACATTACCATCGATTTGTATCAGCAACTGCTCGAAGATCGGAAGGACCCCGAACTCGCCCAACAACTCGAACGCTGGCGTGCCTTCGAGACGACGGCATGGCGCAGTATGGATTGCGTCGTCGTTATGTCGAAGAAAGACCAGTATGTAGTCGCAGGCGCTCGCAAAGTGATCGCACTGCCGAACGGCGTTGATCTTCAGCGCTTCAAACCGTCAGCCGTCGAGCCGGATCTTCGGCGCTTGTTGTTCATTGGATCATTTGCGCATTTACCAAACCTGCTTGCGATCGACTTTTTTCTTCGTGCGGTCTGGCCACTTCTCGACGAGTGGAAGCCAGTGCTGCATATCATCGCCGGCGCGAGACATCGATTTCACTACGAGCGGTTTCGCGATCGTGTGAATTTCGTGCTCGATGCTCCGCGAGTCGAGATTGAGGATTTTGTCAGCGATGTACGCCCAGCTTATGAACGGAACGGTATCGTAATTGCGCCTCTGCTTGCCTCCGCCGGCACCAACATCAAGATTCTGGAAGCCATGGCGATGGCTAGGGCCATTGTCAGCACGTCGAGCGGGGTGAACGGATTGGATCTCGAGCCCGGCAAGGACGTCATCATCGAGAACGATCCGGCTCGTATGGCCGAAGCGATTCTCCGGTTGATGCAAGACTCCGCCTATGCGAAGGAGCTTGGGAGCCGGGCACGTCGAACCGTTGAGGAGCGTTTCGGCTGGGATTCGGTTGCAGAATCGCAAAGACGCTTATATCAGGACCTGCTCAAATCGTAATTCCGATTTGCCACAGCGCGTATCCGATCGCCTGCCGTACGAACACCCATTTCTCGCGCCATGTGCCCTTCGGCTCCTCGCGCCGCGGGGATCCATAAACATCGAGTCCTCGAAACTCCAACATCTTCTTCACGCGAAAAATGTGGTAAGCGTCGCTGACCACGATGCAGGATTTCAAGTTCATCCGTCGCATTATTTCCGCAGCTGCCGCAGTACTGTGAACCGTGCTCTCACCTTCCGCTTCCAGGATGATTGCTTCCGAAGGCACACCCCGCTTGACGAGATAACCACGGCCCACCTCACCTTCCGTAAAGACAGGATCGCCGCCGGCGCCGCCAGTCGTGAGAATGCGGGGCGCAAGCTTCCGCATGTAGAGTTGAAGGGCGTGATCCAGCCGCGCCTTCAGCACCGGAGAGGGCTTTCCTCGATATTCAGCGGCGCCGAGTACGATGATGACGTCCGCTGGACGAGCCTCGTCGATCTCGGATTGGCGGTGTATCACGCTGATGATCCACCCAAGATAAATAAGGATAAGCAGCGTGACGAGCGCAGCGCCGCGCCAGAGCAGTTTACGCATGTGCGCTATGATTTCTACGTCCGAATCTAATTCAGCATACACGCCAAACCCGCTGCGCATGCCTGCAGAGCTCACAAGTTCCAAAAATCCCTTACTAAAAGACGTACGCCGCGCGATTTCTCGTGGCGGACTGACGGCCGATGGCTTTTGCATTGCGGAAACCTTTCACCTGCTCGAGGAGGCGCTTCGTAGCAATTGCACGATACAGGTCGTAATCGCGTCCGAATCGGTCCACGCCACAGTCGAACGCCGCGTCTCCGGGCTACACAATATACAAACGATTCGCGTGTCCGACACTTTATACGCGGAAATTTCAGCTACGGAATCGAGCCAGGGAGTGATGGCGCTGGTGAAGCCGCCTTCATGGGGTCTCGACCAGGTTGTCCGGGCGCAGCCGCTCGTGATGATCGTGGACGGGGTACAGGATCCCGGAAATGCGGGATCGATTATCCGTACAGCCGAGGCCTTCGGCGCTTCGGGTGTCATCTTCATCAAAGGTTCCGTGAGTCCTTATAATCCGAAGGCAATTCGCGGTTCCGCCGGTTCGATTTTCCGTGTGCCTCTGGTCGCTGGACTTGATCCGATGCTGGCGCTGGCGGCGCTTACACAACGGAAGCTCGATATCTACGCCGCGATGCCGCATGCGCCGATTCCGCTCACAGACACGGATCTGAGGCGCCGGTGCGCATTCATCATTGGCAGCGAGGGACGGGGCGTCAGTTCGGAGTTGCAGAAGGCGGCGCTCCACGTGCGCATTCCCACCTCGAGTGTCGAGTCGCTGAATGCAGCGGTAGCAGCTGGCATTCTTCTCTATGAGGCGTGGCGGCAAAGGACGCTGCCGGCGTGAGCCTGTTTGAGGACAGCCCGCTACCCCGCATTGACAAAGACCGTCCGCTCGCTGAGCGCATGCGGCCGGAAATCTTGGATGAGTATGTCGGCCAGCAGCACATGCTTGGCCCGGGCAAGCCCCTCCGCCTGCAAATAGAGCGCGACCAACTCAGCTCAATGATCTTCTGGGGACCTCCCGGAGTCGGCAAGACGACGCTCGCCCGGCTCATTGCGCGTCTCACACGTGCTGATTTCGTACCTTTCAGCGCGGTCCTTAGCGGGGTTAAAGAGATCAAGGCCGTGATGGCGGACGCGGAGAAGAACCGCCGCGCAGGACGGCGTACGCTTGTCTTCGTCGATGAAATTCACCGATTCAACAAGGCTCAGCAGGACGCGTTTCTTCCGTATGTGGAACGCGGCGACATTATTCTCATCGGGGCTACGACGGAGAACCCCTCCTTCGAAGTGATTTCGGCTCTGCTGTCGCGCTCCAAGGTTTATGCCCTCGCTCAGCTGAGCGTACCCGAAATCGTGCAATTGCTTCGCCGGGCGCTCCAGGATTCGGACCGGGGACTCGGCTCCCGGAACCTCCGTGCGAGCGATGAGATGCTGGAACTCATCGCGGTAAACGCGAGTGGCGATGCCCGCTCGGCCTACAACATTCTCGAACTTGCTGCTGTAGCCGCCAGTGACGGCGAGATCACGGAAGAAACGTTGACCAGCGTCCTGCAGCGCAAAACACTCCTCTACGACAAGAGCGGCGAAGAGCACTATAACCTTATTTCGGCTCTGCATAAATCGGTGCGATCGAGCGATGTGCAGGCTGCCCTATATTGGCTTGCCCGGATGCTCGAAGCGGGTGAGGACCGCATGTATCTCGCCCGGCGTCTGATGCGCATGGCGATTGAAGATATCGGCATGGCTGATCCGCGAGCATTGGAGCAAGCGGTGGCGGTTCAGCAATGTGTCCACTTCCTCGGCATTCCTGAAGGAGACCAGGCACTCGCCCAGATCACGATCTATTTGTCCCTCGCTGCCAAATCGGATGCAGCGTACAAGGCATTAAACGTTGCCCGTGCGGAGGTCCAAAGCGGAACCGCGTATCCAGTTCCCATGCACATCCGCAACGCTCCGACGCGATACATGAAGGAATGGGGCTACGGGTCGGGTTATGAGCACGCTCACAATCGAGAGAATGCGATGACACGCATGGAGTGCTTGCCTGACGAGTTGAAGGGCCGCGTGTTCTATACCCCAACGGACCGCGGTCTGGAGAAACGCATCAGTGAGCGGTTGCAGGAAATAAAAAAATTCCGCCACCAGTCCGCCGAGCCTGCGGACGATGGTAAGGGTGAGTGACAAAAACTACCGGCAAGCGTTCTTTGAAAGTCCATTCCAGTCATGAACTTCAGAGCAAAGGAATAGGAATGTTCTGAGATGTGGGTACGGAAGTCCTCCCGAATTCTAAGGCATTGACGCCTAGGGGTAAAGTACTGACGTACCACGTGCGGTAGAGTCTTTGTTCTATTGAAGTACCGGTCCTTCCAGTGCATTCTAGCCATGAGGACAAGCCGTGTTTCCCGAAAAACAACTCTCGACAGCGCGCTCCGAAAAAGGAACGGAACGCAGATCCGCGGACCGTTTTCCCATCGAGCGCGATGTGCGCTATCGCATCCTGAATAAGCGCAGCGCGAACGAGGAAGGGACCGGTAAGACTATAAACATCAGCAGTAATGGCGTCCTGTTTACAACCGACCAAATTCTTATACCAGGGAAACGCCTGGAACTTTCAATCAGTTGGCCCGCGCAGCTAGATAATAAGTGCCAGTTGAAACTGGTTGCACGAGGCCGCGTCGCTCGCCTGGAGCAAGGCAGAGCCGCAATTGAGATACAGCAGTACGAATTCCGGACCCAGGGTTCAAAAGGATTTTCCGCGTAGCCGCTAGACACCCCGACCGACTCAGCGCGGTCTAAACCGCGGCGTTATTTTTATGCTTTGGGATGTGACTTGTCGTACACGCGCATGAGATCTTCCAGGGAAACTTGCGTGTATTTCTGAGTCGTGGAAAGTCGCGCATGCCCGAGGAGTTCCTGGATGGAGCGAAGGTCGGCCCCTGAGGCAAGCAGATGCGTTGCATACGCGTGGCGGAAGCTGTGCGGGTGCACGGCTTCATCTGCCGCGTAAGCCTTCACCATTTTCCGGACACTCGCGTCTGTCAGGCGTTGGCCGCGGTGGTTCAGGAACACCGCATCCTGTCCGGAGATTGTCGGCCGCTTCGCCAGGTAGGCCCGTAACGCGCTCAAGGCTGTTGCCGTCACGGGGGTCTGCCTTTCTTTCTTGCCTTTTCCTCGGACTCGAATCCAACCCTCCGACGATTCCACATCGTGGATATTCAACCCGACCAACTCGCTGACCCGAATACCGCACCCGTACAACATTTCGAGAATCGCGATATCCCTTTCAGGGTACGGTCGCTCCTCGATGCGCGCTTTTTTGGGAACGTCGTTCAACAGGGTGCTCATCTGTTCCGCGGAAAGAATCGCGGGCAGCGTCTTGGGCGCCTTCGGTGTTCTGACCAGGCGGGCGACATTGGTGGTCACCACCCCGGCGCGCTGCAGATGCTTGAAGAACGAACGAACGGCAGCGAGTTTCCGTCGAATGGAAATGGGACTGAGCTGCGCATCATAGAGACTCCCCATCCACTCGCGTATCAGTAACGATTCGATGGACTCGATTGAGACGGGATCACCCGACGATGTGAGATAGCAGCAAAATTGCTGTAAATCGAGACGATAATTCCGGACCGTATGAGGGGACGCGTTCTCGCGCTCGAGTTGAGCGATATAGCTGTCGATGTACGAACCGAGCGTCTCAGACATGAACGGCGAGGAAGTGGTCCAACGCCACGTGGGCGCGCCGGCACACTTCCCGGTGTCTTGCTTTCTTATCATGCCTCAGCGCGCGCCGTGTCTGGTCATCGAGCGCAGGTAGCAGGTCGAACGTGATATTCGCCGGCTGATAGCTCTTGGCGTCAGCGCTCGAAATGTAAGTTGATAGGGATCCGAGCGCGGTGTCCCGCGGGAACGGCTCAGGCGTGCCGCCGTTCAGCAGTGTGGCTGCGTTCCTTCCGGCAAGGAACCCTGTGGCGATGGCTTCCACGTAGCCCTCGACACCCGAAATCTGACCGGCAAAGAAAATCTCAGGCTTCGTCCTGAGTTGGAGCGTAGGCGTCAGCAGGCTCGGAGCGTTGATGTACGTGTTCCGATGGATCTGCCCATACCGCAGGAACTCCCCCTGCTCGAGGCCCGGGATCATTCGGAGTACGCGCGCTTGCTCTCCAAACTTCAGGTGGTTCTGGAACCCGACCAGGTTGTAGCTCTCCGCGCGGAGGTTCTCCTGCCGAAGTTGTACAACTGCCCACGGCCGCCTTCCTGTCCGGGGATCGTCAAGCCCGACCGGCTTCATAGGACCGAACCGCAGCGTTTCACGTCCTCTCTTCGCCAACTCCTCGATCGGAAGGCACGCCTCAAAGAAAGGGATCTTCTCGTCAAAATGAGACTCGTACGTCTGGGCCCCGAGGACGGCATCGACGAACTGCTCGTACTGCTCGCGATTGAATGGGCAATTCACGTAATCGTCGCTTCCATCCAGCGATTTTCCGTAGCGCGACGCACGAAATGCAATATCCATATTTATGGAATCCGCGTCGACTATCGGACTGATTGCATCATAAAAATACAGGCGTTCGGACCCTGTGATGCGGGCGATGTCCTCAGCCAGAGCGTCGGAGGTAAGCGGCCCGCTGGCGACGATGACTACACCGTTGTCGTGGACGCGCCGTACCTCCTCCCGCCGGATTTCGATCAGTGGATGCTCCTCGAGTGACCGTGTGATCTCGAGACCGAACTGCTCCCGATCGACTGTGAGCGCGTGCCCACCCGGAACCCTCGCTTTATCAGCAGCCTGCAGCAGGAGCGACCCACAACGGCGAAGCTCCTGTTTCAACAGCCAGGGCGCCGTATGTGGGGATTCGCTCTTCAGCGAGTTACTGCAGACGAGTTCCGCCAGATCCTGCGTCTTGTGCGCCGGGGTTTGGCGCACAGGCCGCATTTCATGAAGCACCACCCGGATGCCGGCTTGCGCCGCCTGCCATGCCGCCTCGGTTCCTGCGAGGCCGCCACCAATAATCTGTATTACTAAAGTGTTCACCTTATTCCTGATTCTAAGAAAGCACTCGTATATAGCGCAGATGATTACTTACACCTAAATCTCGGATTTTTCCTTGTACTGCCTTCAGTCGCGATGCTATGATCCTTCTGTTCCATCTACAGGACATGCCGTACCTCTTCCTGGGCGGAATAATAATTTCGGAGGAAGCAGTGAAGCGTTTTTTACAATTTGCAATTTTAATAGCCACAAGTGTCGTCGCGGCGAACGCCGCTATAACTGTAACGTTGGATGCTACCAGCCCCGTCGATCTCGGCGGCGGCCTTTATAAGTGGACCTGGGAAGCCACACTCAATGCCGATAGTCGTGTTCAGAACACCAGCTCTGGTTCCGACGATTCGGAACGAGACGGCTTCTTCACCATTTATGACATCACCGGGATAACGGCTGCTGCGGTTCTTACTCAACCGGTCGATTGGGTGGGAACCGTCCAACTGATTGGAACGAATCCGCAGACTCCCGTGGCGCAGAATCCGACTGATTCCAACGGCGTCCACAACATTACATGGAGATACAACGGCGCGACGCCGATCATCGGGCCCGGATCGCTGGGTTTTTTCAGCGTTGAATCGACTGTTAATTACTCGACGCAAGGTTTTTATACGTATCGCGACCTTCTGAACGGCGGCCCGAACAACGGGCAGCCGCAAGCCGGTTCTTCTACAACTAGCGTACCGGGTGGTCCCGGCCAGGTACCCGAGCCCGCCACCATGGCACTAATGGGCGGCGCACTAGCCGGATTGGCCATCGTTGTGCGCTGCCGCAAGCAAGCGTAACTCTACCGCATCTCAATGAATAAGCGGCGGCAGTCTTCGGGCGGGCCGCCCCTTCTTCTTGTATAATCACGCCATGCCCGAATCATCGCTGACGCGCAGAAATCTCTTGCGCACGGCGGCAGGAGCCGCTGCCGTCACCGCCTCCTCGTACAACCGAATTCTGGGCGCAAATAACCGGATTCAACTGGGGCTCATCGGCTGCGGAGGTCGCGGCCGCTACGTGATGGAAACGTTCACGAAAACGGACCAGGTCGAAGTCCCCGCTGTGTGTGACGTCTGGCCGGAGCGAAGCGAGCTGGCGAAGAAGGTCGCGGTCAATGCGCAGCCGTTCACGGATCACCGCAAGCTGCTCGAGGTTAAGCAATTGGACGCCGTGCTCATCGCGACACCGGACCACTGGCATGCGGCTACAGCGATCGATGCGCTCAACGCAGGCAAAGATGTCTACGTCGAGAAGCCGCTGACCCTTCGAATCGAGGAAGGGCCGAAGATCGTCAAGGCGGCTCGGATCAATAATCGCGTCTGTCAAGTCGGAATGCAGCAGAGGTCGGGCAAGATTTATCTGCAGGCCAAAGAAGAAATTATCAAGCCGGGCAAACTGGGGAAGGTTACGCTCGCTCGCACATGGTGGCATGGCAACGGCGCTCACCTGATGAAGGTCCCTGAGAAATATCGCACAATGCCCTCAGATCTCGAGTGGGGAAGATATCTTGGGCCGGTAAAATGGCGCGATTATGATCCGCCTCAATATTTTAATTTTCGGGCTTACCTTGATTTCGGCGGGGGTCAGATCACCGATCTTTTCACTCATTGGATCGACGTAGTTCACATGTTCCTGGAGCAGGACAATCCAATTGCCGCGAATGCGTCCGGCGGCGTCTATCACTACAAGGACGGCCGGACTGCGCCCGATACGATCGCCGCGTCACTCGAGTACCCCGGTGAATGGACCGCCACCTTTGAAGCGACTCTCGCGCCTGGCCTCACCGGCGCTGCCGTCGAACTGGTTGGGACCGAAGGGCGCCTGAACATCACCCGCAGCCGTTACGAGTTTTATCAGAAGGGGAATCCGGAGCCGCTGGTGGTGAAGTCGCAGCGTGACCAGACCATCGATCACGTAGAGAACTTCCTCGACTGTGTCCGTACCCGCAAGCGTCCGAACGGCGACGTCTGGATAGGACATCGATCCGCGCAGGCGTCGCACCTGTGCAATATCGCTTATCTGGAAAAGCGCCGGATTCATTTCGACCCCGATCGCGAGGAAATACTTCCTTTCTAAGCTGCGAGGAATGCCCAAACGAGTTTTACTGGTTGCGGCTACCACCGGTTACCAGATTCGGGTGTTTGAAGCTGCTGCGAAGGAAATGGGTCTGGACGTGATCCTCGCAACGGATCGCTGCGACCACCTTGACGATCCGTGGGGCGACCACGCTCTCCCTGTTCGCTTCGAGAAGCCCGATGAGGCCGTACGGACCTTAGCAGCCGTCAATCCGGCGCCTGATGCCATCATTGCCGTCGCTGATCGGCCCGCTCAGATCGCCGCGCTCGTCGCCGAGGAGATAGGGTTACCTTTTCATCCTCAGGAAGCCGTGCGCGCGTCGAGGAACAAGTTCCTTGCTCGCGAGCATTTCAGCCGCGCAGGTCTGCTCGTTCCCGAGTATTTTCAGGTGCCGGCCCATTCGACCGCCGCCGAAGTGGTACGGTCGGTTCATTTCCCGTGCGTTCTGAAGCCCCTTGGATTGTCAGCGAGCCGGGGTGTGATTCGGGCCGATAACCCCACGGAGTTCTGCCAGGCTATGGACCGCATCCGCGCGCTGCTTCAGTCTCCGGATATACGGCGAACCCGGGAAGACCAAAACGAGTTCATTCAGATCGAGCATTTTATCCCGGGCAGTGAATACGCGGTCGAAGGCATCGTCACCAACGGAGATCTCCATACCCTTGCCATCTTCGACAAGCCCGACCCGCTGGAGGGGCCATTCTTCGAAGAGACGTTGTACGTCACGCCTTCGCGAGCGCCGAGCGAGGTTCAGGATGCCCTCGTGCGCGCAACACGGGACGGCATTCGCGCCCTCGGCCTTACGCACGGTCCGATTCACGCGGAAATGCGCCACAACGAGACAGGCGTCTGGCTATTGGAGATCGCTGCCCGGCCTATCGGCGGACTTTGTGCGGGCGCTCTCCGGTTCTCAGGTGGCATGGCGTTGGAGGAACTGATTCTGCGTCACGCGCTCGGGGAGAATATCAGCCAGGTGAAGCGAGAAGACCTCGCCTCAGGGGTAATGATGATTCCGATTCCGGCAAGCGGCGTTTACGTGGGAGCTTCGGGCGTTGAGCACGCTCGCGGGACACCCGGTGTCTCGGACGTGATCATTACCGCGAAGCCGGGCCAACGAATGCTCAAGCTGCCGGAAGGCGCAAGCTATCTCGGGTTTATTTTCGCTCGAGCGGAGGCTCCGGGCGAAGTCGAGCGGGCCCTGCGCGAAGCGCACGATCGCCTGGTATTCGATATCGCCGTCGAATTGCCGGTCTTGCGCCCGTCCTAGCTCTTGGCCTGTGGCGGAAGATATCCGGGCGGGAACGCCGACCCTTCCCCGTAGAAATATTCTTCCATTTGCTTCATGAGAAAAGTCTGCGCATCGGGCGAGGACAGATTCAGACGATACTCGTTCATGATCATCTTCATCTGCTCGACCCAGAGCCTCCACGCCTCTTTCGAGACGGTGTCATAGATCTTCTGGCCCAGTTCGTTATCGAAGGGGGCCTCGTCCAGACCCGGCATCTCGCGCTGGAACTTCACGCAAAACACCTTGCGCCCGGTCCGGTTCCCTTCCGGTTCAGCTGGGATTCCACTTCGTCCGCAACTCATTTCAGTTCCCTTCTACTCTTCTAACACGCAAACGTCCGGCAGATTCCGGTACTCTTCCGCGAAGTCGAGACCGTAGCCGACCACAAACTCGTCCGGGATCCGAAAACCGACGTATTTCACGTCTACGGTCCGCATTCGATGGTCAGGCTTATCGAGCAATGTCACGATCCGGACTGACTTCGGCTTGCGTTGCTGCAGCACCTGTGTCAGATACGACAGTGTGACACCGCTGTCGACGATATCTTCGACAATCAGGATGTCCATACCCTCGATGGACGTATCGAGGTCGCGCGTCAGGCGAACTTCACCGGACGTCGTCTTGCCTTTTCCATAGCTGGAAATGCCGATGAAGTCCAGCCGCACCGGCCGGGTAATGGCGCGAGCGAGGTCGGCATGGAACATGATTGCGCCTTTCAGAATGCCTATCAGAACGATAGGCCCGTCCGGATAATCGGCATCAATCTGC
The DNA here is from genome assembly GCA_963825845.1 of Bryobacteraceae bacterium. Taxonomy (GTDB): domain Bacteria; phylum Acidobacteriota; class Terriglobia; order Bryobacterales; family Bryobacteraceae; genus DASQDN01. Next base: position 85,957 of record CAWGVL010000053.1, read on the forward strand.
GACCCCAGTTCGCGTACGCGTTCAGCAATCTTTCCGGCAGAAATAAGGACCCGCAGATTCGCGCGAGCCATGGATCAATCAGCGACGCGGTAGCGGGTGCTCGGCGGTCCAAGGTGAATGTGCGGAGCGGTGGCTTTGCCCCTGATGGCGGCACGGAACGCGTAGTACGGGATCCTCGCTTTTTGCAGATAGGCTCGGAGCCAGGCTCCTTCCCTTTGATCCGGATTCAGGGCGATATCCACGCGGCCGCGGTGATCGAAGCCGAGCGACCGATGCAGCGCGGTGTCGCCCTTTGCGCTCACGGGAAGGGACTTACCGAACTGGCGAATGAATGCGCTCGAGACCCGAATGAAGTCCGTTTCGCGGAACATGCCCGCGCCATCGTACCGTTCGATAGTCCGCCCCAGGCGCATTACGGGGCCCGGTTCGTCGATATCGCCTTCGGCTTGCGCCTGCTCTGATAAATCTTCGACCAGCTTGGCTCGGAAATGCGCCAGATCGAGCGCCTTCTTGCGAAACTCCAGGTCCTCAAGCATAGCCATCAGCGATGCTCGGGCAACGATGCCTTCCGCAACCAGATTTTTCGTGCGCTCGTACCGTTCCTGTTGCCGGTCGACCAGCCGCTGGGCGGCTCCAACCATCAGTTCCGATTGCTCTTTCGTGAAGTCTTCGATCCGCAGCGAACCATAGAGCGTCCGGCGGAGAATGGAGTTGTCTTGAGCGTCGGCGAGTTCGGCCTGAGCCTGCTCGAGCCGCGCACGGGGGATGCTTCCCGATTCCGACATCGCACGAAGCCGTTCGACTTCCATGCGCTTCAGTTCCGTCATGTCGACGGACTGCGCCCACAATGACACAGCAGTCAAAGCAAGGGAAACAAATAGACGCACTCTTATAATTGTAGTACGATACGGGCAGGAGGTCACGTCCTATCCGCGAAGTTGAGAAGTCCCCAAACGCGGCCCTGGAGCAGCCAAATCCCCAAGTCATTGAGCCGTCGTGGCTTACCGCAGTCCGCGCCGCTCAATCGAAGAAAGCCCTGGACTTGGTGGTTCTTGATTTACGAGAGATTACTAGTTTCGCCGATTATTTCGTTATCTGCACTGGTACCAACTCACGCCAAAATCAGGCGATCAGCGACGAAATCTACATCCAGATGAAAGACCGGGGTGAAATCCCGATCAGTCTCGAAGGATACGAGAACGGCGAGTGGATCCTGCAGGACTATGGCGACTTGATCTGCCATATCTTTCTGGACCGCACGCGCAATTACTACGATCTCGAGAGACTTTGGCGGCACGCCAAACGCGTGGAGGTTCCCGCCGAAGTGGCGGAATGAGGCGGTCCGGACCCGGTTAAGATGGCCCGGTCCGGTTCGCTAACTAGACCCGCAAACCTGGTTCGTGGTAACAAGGGCGCCACCCGATTCCTTAAATTCCTTCATCATCGCCTGCGCCGAAGCCTCGTTCAGATGACGGACCGCATCCGTAACTAATTCGACGCGCTTCCCCGTCCGGAACAGTCCGGATGCGGCACATCGCACACAGATTTCGGTGACGACTCCGTAGAGAACAAATCGTTCCGGGTCAAGCATCTCCAGGAATTTCGGCAATTGCGGATTACTGAAAGCATCGAGAGACTGCTTCTCGAGCAGGAGCTGCTGAGCGCCCGCCGGCCATTCCACCAGTGGCGCTTTGGATGACTTCACCACTCTCTTCTCGAGCAGAGTTGACTGCGGCTTCATCTGCCCGAATGTACCTACGACGCAGTGCGGCGGCCAATCATGAAACTCGGGATCGTTCTCTGAGTGAGCGTCCATATCAGAGATCACCGGGATGCCGTTCGCCCCTGCGTAGCGATTCAGGCGCGTGACATTGGCCAGGATCGACTCCGCGCCTGGTACATAGAGAGCGCCGGAAGGATAGAGGAAGTCCAACTGTGTATCAACGTCGAAGAACACGGATTTCATAGGTGTGCCTCACTCACGGTGCCGTTCCGCGAGTTGAAGAAGCGTGCTGCTGTACTCGATGCGATGACCGGCAGATATCGCGAGACCGCGCTCCGGAACAATAATCTCGGATTTCTGAGGTCGCCTGCGGCTCTTCTACCACTTTGCCGCCCAGAATGACTGGACGCAGCAGCGCCTTCGGATGCCCTGACTGCCGTCCTCCGGGTTCGCATTCAGCTGAATGTCCAATGACATCATGGTCAGAATATCGAAACACCTGCTTCGATGCAGGGATAGTCTGTTTGTCAGCCGAGTACTTCGCAGCGTACCTTGTCGCGCCACCCACGGAAAGCTCCGATAATTTGTACACAACACCGAGCGCAGGCGCATCGAACGATGTCGCGAGTTCGGTTCCCACGCCGAACGAGTCAATCGGAGCTCCGTCGGAAAGCAGTTGTGCAATCCGTTGCTCGTTTAGATCGCTTGTGGCCATGATCTTCGCATCGTGCAAGCCCGCGCTATCGAGCACGGCCCGGACCTCTTTGGACAGCGCGCAAAGATCACCGCTATCGAGACGGACACCCCACAAAGGCTTGCCAAGAGCGACGGCTCGCCTTGTGCCCTCAACCGTATCGTACGTGTCGATCAGGTACACGGTACCTGGCCCGAGCAACTGCTGTAGCCGTTCAAACGCCTCACGCTCTTCGGCAAAGGAGAGCACCCATGAATGCGCGCAGGTACCGAAGACCGGAATCCCGTAACGAAAGCCGGCCTCAACGTTGCTGGTGCCTGTGCACCCCGCGATATAGGCCGCCCGGCCCCCAAGCACTGCGGCATCGGGACCATGTGCGCGTCGCGAACCGAACTCCACCACCGACCGTCCCTGAGCCGCGTTCACGACGCGTACCGCCTTCGCAGCGATCATGGATTGAAATCCGATGGCGCCCAGAAGAAAGGTCTCGGGGATCTGAGCCTCGATCAGTGGCGCGCGCACGGTCACCACCGGCTCACCAGGGAAGAATGGCGTTCCTTCCGGCATTGCAAACAGATCGCCCGTGAAGCGGAAGCTTCGAAGGTAACTCCAGAAATCCGCGGAAGCGCGACTGAACTGGGGCAGCGTTCGCAGGTAGTCGATCTGCTCATTCGTGAACCGGAGGTTGAGCAGATATTCGACTGCCTGGTGCAGTCCGGCAGCAATCAGGTAATCACGGTTCGCAGGAAGACGGCGAACAAACAGCTCGAATACCGCCGTCTCGCCGGCTTTGCCGGACTCGAAATATCCGGCAGCCATCGTAAGTTGGTACAGGTCGGTCTGAAGAGCTCTCATTTCTTCGCTGGTGGCGGAGGCTCTTTCACATCGGCTGCTGCTCGTTGAATCTCTTCTACCGCTTTGCTTTCGAGTTCGTAAACAGACGGTTCGCCCTCGCGCTTTGCCAAGAACTTATCCCCTGTCTTTGAAATTGCAACTTTCTCCACGCGCTTGCCACCATCCGAGGTAACTGTGATGTCGATCAAGGATGACGTGAACCCGGTGTCGCGGACTTGCGTCGCTTTCAGGTCCCGCAGTTTATCTATCAGCGACTGAACGCTGGTGGCATCCATCGATTTGCCGTTAGACGACCACGTCTCACCCGATTTGCGGAACGAGTAGGTCTTCGCTCCATCGCGCAAATCCACAGCGGTGGGATCGTTGAAACCGAAATCGAAGATCTTCTTGTTTTGAAAATCATCAATCCCTTTGTTGAGACTGCGCCCACATCCGCCGGAATCTTGAAGGTTCCCTGTACCGCCGAGCTTCTCGCGTAGTAATCTTCACCCTTCTTGCGCACCTCAATGGTCTGCGTTCCGGCGCTGTCCGTTACCGCAGCCGTCGCGACGCGTGGAGAAGACGCAAAGCTCGCGGGAATTTTGGCAGCCTCCTCAGTGGGCAGTGAAGTATCCATCCGAGCATCGCCCAACTTTCGGACCAGGTCTTCGACCTGGCCGTTGTCGGCCCTCTGTGGCTTCGGTTTTACGATCTGCCATTCCTTCTGGGCGTTTCTGCCAAACTCAATTGCCTGCCCTTTGGCTGTAAGTTCGACACGAGCGAGTTTGTCGGCATCGAAGATCAGCAGGCGCTTGTCGCGAAGATCCTGAGCGGTCTTATTCAACTGAGTCTTGGTCGAGTTCTCGATCGTAAACACCCTCGAATCGTCAGCGAATTTCGCATAGGAAGCCGTACCGGTCGGAGTTTCATCTCCGATGAGAAGTTTCCGAGATTTGCCGTCTTTGGCCGTCACGGTCAACTCGACGGCGGGAGTCTGCAGTCCATAGCCGGAAAGATCGGCTGCTTTCTCTTCGATTACACGGTCGTAACTGAGCCCGGTATACGCGGTTGCCACGCCGCCTGCGGCGCTCTGATCGACACGCCAGGGCTCTGGCGACGACATGCGCCACTCGTTTGCTTTATCCCGTTCAAGCACGACGGGAGTCGCGCTGTCTCGCCGGCGCAACTCCATTTTGCGAACGTCGTCATCCTTGATGCTGACCAGCTTGGATGCCCCGCCGCTCGCTTCCTTGGCTTCGTCTGCCGATTTGCTCCGCTCAGACCAATACACGCCACCGGCAAGCACGCCAAGAACAACGATTGCTACCAGCAGTCCGCGAACCGACATCCCGCCGTTACCTCCGCTTCCACCAAAGACTCACACCTGCCGCAATGACCGCGAGGGGCATCAGGATGACGCTCGTGTAGAAGATCATGGTCATCTGGCTGCGGCTCATCGAAAGCCGGCGATCTTCAGGGTCTTTTGGGCGAATCGAGATCAATTCTTCATCCGATGACAGCCAGTTCACCATATTCAGGAACAGATCACGATTGCCGTTGAAGCTGAAGAAGCTGTTCGCGACCCAACTCGAGGAGCCCACGACGACGATTCGACTCTGTCCTCCTGAAGCCGCTACGGCCAGGTTTAAGGGTCCCTTCTTGTCTTTCGCCGGATTGATCTGAATCTCACGTGCGGACAAGTTCGTTGTCGCGTAGCTGTTCGGAGAAGAGCTGAACAGCTTTTCGGCCGTCCACTTGCCTCCGGTCTTCACATCGATTGTTCGTGACAGCGGGAATCCGGTAGCCACACCCTTCATCGGGTTGACGATCGCGTGCGATTCATACGAGGTCACTAGCGGCACGACTTCGCTCAGCCCGAAAATCTGACCGACGCCGCTGGTATCGAGAACGAGGTCGTTGTTCGCGATCGCGCCCCACTCCGCCAACTGCGCGGCCAGAGCCGCATTCTGAGCCACCGGTTCTTTACCGGCGGTAACCGGCGCATCCAGCATGAACAGCACACGCCCGCCGCCATCGACATACGTTTTGATCGCAGTCACGATCGCCGGTACGTAATCGAATCTCGGACCGCCGGCAAGCAGCACGGTGCAGTCCTTCGGTACTTCCGCCTTTTCGAGCAGCGAGATGGAACGCGTCTTGTAGTTATTCCGCTCGAGCGCCTCTTTGAGATTCCCGTATCCTTCACGTCCGGTATCATCGAGAGCGTGTTCGCCACTGCCGCTGATCGCGCAGAGGGTGCGTTCGCCGCCCTTAAGGCTGCGAATCAGCGCGCCAGTGACTTCTTCTTCCGTCAGGGACTTCGCCTCTTCGTGCCGTGTTCCGGCGTCGACCGTGATCGTGCCGTAATTCCGTATGCCTGCAGAGCGCGCTAACTGCGGCTTCTTATCGGGATCGACATAATCGACGCGAAGCTTGGTCGATAGCGAGTCGTACCGGTCAAGAAGATCCTTGGCACGCGCAAAGTTATCCGTCTTGTCGTAGTAAGTGACGCGGACGTCCTGCTTCAGCCCGTCAACGACCTTGCTCGGTCTGGTCGGAAAGTGTGAACCGCTTGTTTGAAGTCGTGTCGTACGACTTGTTGTGACGGTTGGCGAGCCAGTTCGCCAGACCAAGCGCTCCGATGATGATGAGAATGTACAGCGTGACATAAGCCGTGTACCGGGTCTGTCTAGCTTGCAGCCATGCGGGTCTCATCTATGCCCTCCACCGTAGCGATTCCATCGAGCGCGCCGTAAGGAACAGCCCGAGGAAGATGACTGAGAGATAGAAGATGATGTCTTTGCTATCGAGGACGCCCTTGGCGAACGGATCCAGATGCGTGATCACCGACATATACGCGATAACCTTCGCCCAAGCCGCCGTCTCAAAGGAACTCACCCAATCGAGCACCCACAGCAGCAGACAAATTGCGAACGTCGCGAACGCCGGCGATGATCTGATTCTTCGTCGTTGTCGAAATGAACGTACCGATCGCGAGCAGCGCTCCGCCCTGCAGCAACAGCCCGAGATAGCCCGGTTAGAATCGGCGCGAGATCGGGCTTTCCGTAAGGAACAAGTAGCGACACTGAGTCCCGACAACGCCAGCACGGACGCATACAGAACCACGGCGGCCAGCCATTTACCGAGGATGACCTCGATATCCCGCACCGGAGAAGTGGCCAGAAGCTCGATGGTCCCGGACCGCTTCTCCTCCGCGAACAGGCGCATGGTGATCATCGGGATCATGAAAAGTCCGATCACGCTGAGGTTCGACAACAGCGGCCGGATGACCCACTCATTGACGTCCATCGGCATCCCGCGGCCCATCATCTGCGACTCCATGCTGCGTGACACGAAGATCGCGACGTACACATAGAAGAAGTAGCCGGCGATCAAGTCCGAAAAACGCCATCACCAGGTACGCGATGGGCGAGTTGAAGTAGCTGTTCAGTTCCTTGCGGAAGATCGTGAGGATGTTACTCATTGGCCGGCGGCGGCTCCGTTCCCGTTAGTTGCAGGAAGACTTCTTCGAGACTCAGAGCGACGGGCCGCAACTCCGTCAGATCCCAACCCGAGTCGACGACCGCGCGCGCGACGTCGCCGCGAATCGACCGGCCTTGCAGGCTTTCCAGCTCGAACTGAAGCCGCTGCGCGCGGCTTCCCGCTGCAGCACACGGCTGACACCCGGCACCTGCTCCAGCCGCTGCTGAACGGTCGGCCTGCATCGAGCGAGCCATTGCGTGATTCCACAGCAACAGCGATGCTTTCCGAGCCCGCGCAGACGGTTCGTCAGGTTATCGACGGAGTCGGTAGCGACCACCTTGCCCTTGCTGATGATGATCACCTGCTCGCAGATCTGCTCTACTTCGGGCAGGATGTGGGTGCTGAGAATGATCGTGTGGTCGCCCGCCAGACCTTTGATCAGCGACGCGGGTTTCGATGATCTGCTTCGGATCGAGACCCGAGGTCGGCTCGTCAAGGATCAGCACGTCGGGATTGTGAATAATCGCCTGGGCGAGGCCCGACACGTTGCCGGTAGCCCTTCGACAGCTTGTGGATCAGCTTGTCGCTGACATCGGTCACGGCGCAGCGCTCGCTCGCCTCCGTCAACGCGGCGGGGAAGTTCGGAGCCTCTGGATACCTTTCAGGCGACCGACGAAGGTCAGATACTCGGCGACCTCCATGTCGGGGTACAGTGGAGGCATTTCGGGCAGGTAGCCTATGCGTTTCTTCACCTCCATTGGCTGCTGCATCACGTCGAAACCGGCGACGTTCGCGGATCCCGAGGTCGGGGGCAGGAAGCACGTCAGAATGCGCATAGTCGTCGTTTTTCCGGCGCCGTTCGGGCCGAGGAATCCAACGATCTGCCCCTCTGGACCTCGAAGGAAACATTGTCGACAGCGACATTGCGTGCATATCGCTTCGACAGGCCTTCCACCTTGATCATAATGAGACCTTTAAGTTTTCGGGACGCGGGTCGTTAGCCCGCTTGAGTTCCCGCGGGCAGACCCATTATCTGAAAGCCCGCGTCTACATATATTACGTTACCAGTTACGCCACGTCCGAGATCACTCGCCAAAAACACGGCGGCATCGGCCACTTCGGCCGGATCGGTATTGCGCCGCAGCGGCGCATTGGCTGCCACGCCATCCAGCATCTTCGATAAATCTTTCACCGCCCGTGCCGAAGCGGTTTTTACAGGACCTGCAGAGATTGCGTTCACTCGAATGTTTGACGGACCGAGATCGTATGCAAGGTACCGGACGCAAGCTTCTAAAGCCGCTTTCGCCACACCCATCACGTTGTAATTCGGGATGACACGGACGGCCCCCAGATACGAGAGAGTAAGAACCGATCCCCCCTGGTTCATCAAAGGAGCGAATGATCGGGAGACCGAAACCAGCGAGTAGGCGCTGACCTCTTGTGCGATGAGGTAACCATCGCGAGAGGTTTCGATAAATGGGCGGCTAAGATCTTCACGATTTGCGAAGGCGATGCTATGGACAAGAACGTCAAGCTTTGTCTTCTCGGCTCGCAGCGTATTCACGACATTGTCGAGTTCCTGTTGGATGGTTACGTCGCATGCGAGCACTTGTGTGCCGGGAGCAAGCTCGTTTGCAAGATCCTGAACGGCGCCCTTCTGGCGGTCGCCCTGATACGTTAGAATCAGCTTGCCGCCTTCTCGCACGAATGCTTGAGCGATCGCGTATGCCAAACTCCACCTGTTCGCGACTCCCAGAATCAGCGCTGTCTTGCCAGCTAAAAGATCGGACATGAAACCGCTATTCTAGCCCACATTTCTGCGCATTTCGCTGTAAGCAAGAGCGGCGAATCCGAGCGCGATGATAATCCGCACGATAATCCCGGTTGTCCAGCCGCCGACGAGTATCTGTCGAACGGCGAGCAACAGAAAACCAGCGGCGATGCAAACATACCACCATGCGAACCACGCAGGGCGACCGGAGGGCCGGGCCATCGACTCAGCATAACGTGAAGCGATGGGTATCCGCATCGTTTGGATTCGGACACACAAATAACCCGCCCTTGAACTCGCGAGCTATTCGAACCAGGATCTGGGCGGCCGCGTGATTATGCGACGGTCGCCAAGTGTGGATCGATCCGCCGATCTGGAACCACGCTGCGGCGAGCAATCGCTAATTGAACGGCGCTCTTCAGGTCAGCCGGCCGGATGGGCTTGAAAATGATCGCTTCAGGCTCTGCCCATGCAAGCTGATGCACGAAGTCCGATTCGGTAACCGGCGGGGCAATCAACACCACAGGCACATCATGCGACTCGTGCACCTGCCGTGTCAGTTCGAAGCCGTTCATCGGGCCTGTTAGCGTGACGCCGGTGATGAGTACGGCTGAGGGCGCCTCGTCCAGCGCGCTCCTCGCGTCCTCACCTGAATCGACCACCGCCCCGATCGGCACGCCCATCGTGTCAAAACACTCGGAGACGGCAGCGATGGTCGCACGATCCTTATCTACGATAATCGCTCGGCCCTCAATCCGCTCATAAGCGCCAGTTGGAACCTCGCTGCGCATGTAAAACCGCGGCAAATAGTCTCCAGGCCGATACCGTATCAGCACGGGATCGTTGATACCTTCATTTAAGTAATAGACGTCTATTTTCGCTCGTAGCTGGCGCGCGGCGACACGAACGGCGGAGTCAACTCGTGGATCGAACGAATCCGGTTTTCCAAAAACCGCTAGCGCAATGCAATATTCTTTCAGGCGCTCCTCACAGCCGGCGAGGCCCTGCTCGACCGTATAGAGCAGGAATGAGCGCAGCCTGGGGAGGTCCGGAAGTAGCGGCTGTCCAGCATTCGGCTCAGTTGGTTCCGCACAACTTGCGGATCGGGATGATCAATCATAAAGCAGTTTTTCTCCCGAACATGAGGGTATAGCTTCCCACGTCTGCGGGTAATCCTCCACCACAGGTTAACAAACCTCAAGAGGAATGCAAACTCTTTACGGAAAGGTACTAAGACTTTTTGGAGCTGGGGAATACAGGTCTTTCGATCGTCCAGCGGTAACCGAAAGATGGAAATTTTGAAGTAAGAAAGTCCTTGACCGGCCGCCCGCGGTCTAGGCCGGAAAATGCTGACGCAAAGGTGCGTAGAAGGATTGCACAAAATCAATAGCGGCCTTCTGCGATTTCTCGACATTGCCATCGATAATTGGGACAACAACGCGGACCAGCGCAGTGTCCGTTCGATTGTAGCGAAGGGCGTCGGCGACAACATAGAATTTCGCCTTGTACTCGCTGGCTACCACACGATCGCGAGACTGATACCAGTAGAGAACCAGACTTTTTTGGTCGCCCTTTGCCACAACATACCGGTTAGCCTCGATCGGCTCCGCTCTTCCGGGAATGGTGATTGCAATCTCGTCGGAAACGGAGGGCACCCAGCCGCTTCCGGGCATACAATTCTTCGGCGAGTGCGGAGCTTGACCCGTACGCTGCGATCGAAAATATGCGACGAACAAGTGGGCCGGCATCATCTGCTGCACGTTGGCATACGAACGAGTGAGCAACTCATCCGCCTTGAGAACGTCCTGGACTTCCTTTTCGACGACACCCTCCTGCTGAAGTTCCCATCCGCCAAACCGGTGAGGAACCTCGGCGAGCGGCCGATTCGCCGGAACCGTCTCCGAACGCGAGAACCCGTAAAGGAACACCGCTTGGGCCAGCAGGACGAGCGTCAGAACTTTCGCCGCGTTACCGCATAAAAATCCGTTTTTAAGCACTGGCCTTCTCCAGAGTGGAAGCGAAGCGTCGGGTGAAGAACCCATACAGCCGGTTCAAGATTTGGTGCGTCAGGACCATCATCGCGAGAGCGATCATGAAAATGACCCAGCCGGAAGCGGTATGAGCTGTCCCGTGCGCCAAGTCGGGATTGATCTCACTCAGAATGCCCGTGAGGGTAACGCGACCCGCATTTGCAATGATCGCGATCGGCACGGTAGCGAGGAACAGGACAACCCTCATCCACGCCTTATTTTCGAAGAAGTATCCGTATACCAGCGAAAGGAAGGTTAGGGAAAGTAGCGAACGGATCCCGCTACAGGCCTCGACCACGTTCAGTTTCTGGCTCGGGAGTTCGAGGACATTGCCGTCGCGCAGCACCGGAACTCCCACGAGTTCCAGGACAAACGCTGCAACCTGACTGGCAAATAATTGCAAAGGAAAGGTAATCTGATTGTAGATTACCGCCGGCAGCGGCACCATGAAGCACAGCAGGAATAAGGGAAACGCGAGCACTTTCAGCGCGTGCGTTCCCCCCATGACCAAAACCATTCCCACGACGGCCTCAACCACAGCGGTCCTTGCCAGGAATAATTCCGCCCCGAGCGTACCGATGTACATCTGAATGGCGGCAAAGATGACGATCACAATCCCGACGTAATTCGGCTTCGATTCCCGACTGAGCAACTGATCGCGTTTCTGCCACGCAATGTAAGCCGCGACTACCGGGACGAAGAAGCCATGTCCCATGTCCTCGTCATTGTTCCACTGCTGTACCAGTCGAGCCAGCACGGGCGCATAGCAAAGTACAAGTAAGCCAAAGAACCAGGCAAGAGATAACCAGGGAGGCTGCTGCTGAGATATTTTTGGCTCTGCGGCAGGGGATACGACGGGGTTAGCGACTGAACTCATAAAGAGCCGGAATTACGTCCTACTTATGTTACTCGACGTTGCGGAAACCGCGACGTACGGCTGGGTGTCTAGAATGGTACTGGTGTCCGCTCTCCGAGCACTCATATATTGTATATCCGTTGCGTGTCATCACGGTTTGGGCCGCGCCGCCGCCGGCCGCGCCCGAACTCTTTCCAATCAGCGACATCCGTCCCGGACTCAAGGGCACCGGGAAAACTGTATTTTCTGGAACTACTGTTGAAGAATTCCAGGTCGAGATACTCGGCGTATTGGAGAACGCCGGACCGAAGCAGTCGATCATACTGGGCCGGTTGAGTGGCGGTCCGCTCGAGCGCACGGGCGTCATGCAGGGCATGAGCGGCAGTCCTGTATATATAGGTGGCAAGCTTGTCGGGGCCGTGGCAATGGCGTTCCCATTCTCAAAGGAGCCGATCGCCGGCATCCGGCCGATTGCCGAGATGCTGGCGGGCGGTGGGACCGGTCTGCCCCGGGCTGTGCAGGCTCGCGCAGCGGCGAAGGTGGATGGCTCCGATCTCGTTGATTTAGCTACCCCGATTTCATTCAACGGATTCACACGAGCTACCTTGGACGCATTTACGCCACAACTGCGAGCCCTCGGCCTCGAACCGCGGCAGGGTCTCAGCGCAGGACGCCAGCCGCCGAGCCAGCGAAATGCCGGACCGATCGAGCCGGGGTCCATGATCAGTGTGCAACTGATTACAGGCGACATGAGCGTTGGAGCGGACGGAACGGTTACTCACATCGACGGCAATCGAGTCTACGCGTTCGGCCACCGTTTCCTTTCGGTCGGCCCAACGGAAGTACCCTTCACGCGAGCGTCTGTCCTCGCCCTCCTTCCGAATGTATCGACATCTTTTAAGATTTCCGCTAGCGGCGAGTGGCTCGGATCCATCACATCCGACCGGAATGCCGCTGTGGCAGGTGAGATCGGCCGCCGTCCGCGAATGGTGCCGGTTACGATTTCCGTCGCGGGGCAGAACCGACCTCTCCAGTACAAGATGGAAATGGCGCAGGACCGTCTCCTCTCGCCGATGCTGCTTCAAATGATGATTTATTCGTCACTCGACGCAACGGAGCGAACATTGGGTTCTGGCGCAATTCGAATCCGCGGCCAAGTGGATTTTGAGGGACTTCCTGAGCCCTTACGATTCGACAACGTCCATTCGGGCGATTACAACGTCCCGCTCCAGACTGCGCTTTCGACAGCCATGCCGCTCGGGTACGCTCTTCAGAACTCGGTTGACGAACTCCGCGTCCGGAAAGTAGATATCGAACTCGATTCCTTTACGGTCAAGAAACAGGCGAGCATCGAGAACGCGTGGCTGTCGAGGCGTGAGGCGCGCCCCGGTGAACGCGTGGATATTATGGTCGAAGTTGCGGGCGACGCAGGATCCCGCACGAAACACAAGGTGACCTACGAGATTCCGATAGGCTCGCCTACAGGGACGCTTTACTTTACCGTCGGCGATGCGCCCACCATCAATGCGGCGGAGCAGCGGTATTTCGGGCTCGGGCAGCCGCGGCCCGCGACAGAACTGATCGCGTTCCTCAACTCGCTCCACTCGAACACCAGAGGATATGTACGCGTATGGCGCAACGATCCGGCGTTTCAAATCGATGGCAAAGATCTGCCGGACCCGCCGCCGTCGGTCGAGTATGATCCTGACCCGGACACAGACCGGCACCTCCACCACGCCTAGAACGTCAACGATCGCAGAAATGACGTTCGCGGCAGGCGATCTTGCGCTCACCGGATCGAAGACCCTGCAGCTGGAAGTGAAAGAATGATCGCTCGCTTGTCGGTGGCCTTGTTAGGCGTCTGCGTTCCGCTCTCCTCGCATCCAGCACGGCCGCGTGGGAAATGAACACATACGCGGACTTCATGAAAGGACGATTTTCGGGTGTCTCGCTGACGCGCGATGGCCGGATCGTGCTTGCGCCGAGACTGCAGCCGGTATTCTCGTCGGATGAGCCTACAATCTGGTCTGTGTCGCAGGCTCCGGATGGCTCTATCTACGTCGGGACCGGGCATCGCGGCAGGCTATATCGTGTCGATAAGAGCGGCGCAAGTACGCTGCTTTGGACGGCGCCCGAGCCGGAGATATTTCGCAGTAACTGCCGCGGCGGACGGGACGGTATTCGTCGGTACGTCGCCTGGAGGCAAGGTATACAGGATCCGGAACGGCGCCGCCGAACCATACTTCACGCCCGACTCCCAATATATCTGGTCCTTTGCGACCGGCGCGCGACGGCGTCTCTCTATGTCGGAGCGGTGACAACGGACGAATGTATCGCGTGACGGCAAAGGACACGGGTGAGGTGTGGTTTGAGACGGGCCAGTCGCATGTCACGGCGTTGACTCTCGATAAAGAAGGCCGTGTGCTAGCCGGGTACGGAGCCGAATGGCCTGATCTATCGTCTTGACGGGAAAGACAAAGCATTCGTACTGTACGATTCGAACTTCCCCGGAAATCCGCACTCTGATCACCGCCCCGACGGAACCGTGTATGCTGCTGCACTCGGCGGCACGGTCCAACAAAGGACGAATGCGGCGGGCGCCGCACGCAATCCGGCACGCAGACTACACCCGCAACCGCGCCGACGATTTCGATCACCGTCACGGACGAAGGCGCGCTGCACGAGCGCCGCCCGAACTCAAGCCGAAAAACCCGGATAGCGCGAAGCCCAACACGCAGCAAGCGGCTCCCATCTTGCCGGGACAAACCGTATACACGGCGCCAACGGCTACAGATGCGGCCGGAGGCGACAAATCGGCTTTGTTCCGAATCTTCCCGGACAACACGGTTGAGACGCTGTGGTCTTCCAAAGAAGAAAACATCTACGATGTCCTGCTATCGGGTACGCAGATCTTGTTCTCGACGGATGCGAACGGCCGCATCTACCGAATGGCTCCCGACCACCGAGTCACCCTGATTGCGCAGACGAACGAAGGCGAAACTACCCGATTGCTGTTGTCGGGAGACAGCGTTCTGGCTGCGACGGGTACGATGGGCAAGCTGTACCGCCTGTCGGAAAGCGTGACCGCCGACGGATTTTACGAATCGCCTGTGCATGATGCGGGCTCTGTCGCCCGATGGGGACAGCTCGACTGGCGCGGCGAACGGAAAGGAACGGCGAAATTGGCGTTCCGCACACGATCCGGAAATTCGGCGCGTCCCGGATCGCACCTGGAGCGACTGGTCGGCTCCTTTGACGGATCCTCACGGAGTCCAATGTCGTAAGTCCAAATGCACGATTCATTCAATGGCGGGCCGAGTTTGCCGGTCAGACGGCCAGTTCGCCGATGGTCAGCGGTGTCACGCTGGCGTACCTGCCGCAGAACAATCCGCCGGTCGTGCGATCGCTCAACGTAACCACCCAGGTTCGCAAGCCACCGCCGGAGGCAAGGCCGCGACTCAGCCTCCTCCGGAACATACAGCATCACCGTCACCGACACCGGTGAAGCAGGACCGTCGACGCTTTCCGGAACCCCATCGCAGACCTGAACCGTGGATTGACTCAGCAGATCCAGATCATCTGGCAGGCCGATGATCCGGACGGCGACCGGCTCGTATACTCATTTACTTCCGCGGCGAAGACGAAACACGAGTGGAAGTTGTTGCGCGAGAACTTCAATGAAACGATGCTGACGCTTGAAGGCGACGTGCTTGCGGACGGTCGTTATCTTTTCCGCGTGGTGGCCTCGGACAAAGCATCCAACTCGGGGACTCGGTGCGCCAGGCCGAGTTGGTGAGCGCCCCCGTTCTTTTCGATGGGACGCCCCCTCTTGTAACGGCTGCGCCTCCTCAGCGTAATGGCAACCGGATTCAGATCGCAATTCGAGCTACCGATGCTGCATCTTCGTTGCGCCGAGCCGAGTATTCAGTCGATGCCGCGACATGGTTGCCGCTGGACTCGAACGATGGTGTCATTGACGGTGCGCAGGAGTCGTTTACGGTCAATCTCGAAGGTCTCACGCCCGGTGAGCATATCGTCGTCGTCCGCGTCTACGATTCGTCAGGTAACGTTGGATTGACGAAGGTAGTCCTCCGATAAGTAACGCGCTTCTGTCAGCGCCACTCTTGTCCATCGTCACTACCGCAGTCTCCACAGGCGTGCCCGTGCAGACCTACAATGTACGCAGTCTCCTGGTATCTCGGATGCAAGCGGCAGCCTACGTCAGGCTTCACATGAAACTGCTAAGTTGCTTGATTTCTAAAAGTGTTACTCAC
Source organism: Bryobacteraceae bacterium (assembly GCA_963825845.1). Lineage (GTDB taxonomy): Bacteria > Acidobacteriota > Terriglobia > Bryobacterales > Bryobacteraceae > DASQDN01. The sequence goes on from CAWGVL010000053.1 coordinate 101,622, forward strand.
TAGGTAAGTCGGCCTTCATCTGCTTATGATCCATTTTGGGGCAATCTGTCCACCTGTTCCCAGTCATATCGCAGGAATGATTTCGGTTTCGAGAGAACTAAGAAAACGAGGTCATCGGACGACGTTTTTCAATCTGGCAGACGTTGAGGCGCGCGTTCGCGAGGAAGGTCTCGATTTTTGCGTTATCGGGAGAGAAACGGAGCCTCCTCGATCACTGGACGTTTTCATCGAGACGATGAGTCAGTTGAAAGGATTAGGTTTCATCCGTCAGGAGTTAGTGGCCGCAATTCGGATGGCGAAGCTACTTCTGAATGAAGTTCCTCCCATAATCCAGTCGCGAAAGATTGACGCGCTGCTCGTCGATCAAGGCGATCCCACCGGCTCGAGCGTGGCGGAGCGGTGCAAAATTCCTTTTGTTACTATCTGCAACGCTGCGCCGATGAATCGCGACCCGGACGTGCCGCCCACGATCACGCGTTGGTCGTATCACCCTTCCATTTACAACCGTTGGCGTAATCGAGCCTCGTTCAGAATCATGGATCGCGTCGCCATGCCGCTAACCAGGACTATCAATGATGCTCGTTCGAGTTGGGGATTACCAGCGTCTGAAGAATTTAACCGAGTCGTTCTCGCCGCTGGCTCAAGTGAGCCAACTCACGGAGGACTTCGACTTCCCGAACAAAGCCCTACCCGCACATTTTCATTACATCGGCCTACTCGAAAAGCCGATAGCTGCGAGTTCCTTTTCGTTCGAGGCGCTAAATGGAAAGCCGTTGGTGTACGTATCCTTTGGAACCATAGTCACCACGAACCTCGATATCTACCACTGTATTGCGAGAGCATGCGAAGGCCTCGGCGTTCAACTCGTCATCACCCGCGGCACAAAAAACAAAGGCCGGAGCAGGGCATTCGAAGCCCTCCCGGGAGCACCGCTCATCGTGGACTATGCTCCGCAAATGGAACTTCTTCGTCGGCCGCGATCACGATTTGCCACGGAGGAGCGAACACCGTCTTGGAGTCACTCGCCTGTGGAGTTCCCGTTGTCGCAATTCCGATTACGAATGATCAGCCTGGCATGGGAGCACGTCTGAACCGGTCGGGTGCAGGTGAAATGGTTCTGTTGCGTAACTTAAATGCCCGGCGCCTTCGGAGCGTTATCGAGTCAGTTCTTACTTATCCGGCTTATCGGCTGGCTGCAACGTTACATGGGGAGTCCATCCGTAAAGCAGGTGGGGCTGCACGCGCGGCCGATATCATCTTGAGGGCTGTTCGTCAGGAGTCACCATCGCCTCGCGACAGCTAGCCTTTGTATCTGGTATCCGCTGGACACTTACAGAAGATGGTTCTTATACTAAGGGGTACTCCGCCCAACTAACGGGATGATTCACAAGCAGGCGGCGTGAACGGGCACTCACGAGTAACTCTGAACACGAAGTGTTTTGAGTGGAAGCTACGTTACCATGCCAGATCGACACGAAAAGCTCGACTTCGCGGATCTCTGGATTAGGGACGGCTTACGCGTCTGCCGCCCACCCGGAGGCTTTTGCACTCTGGATGTCGATATGACTCGCTCCCTAGCCATTGTTGCCGAGTTCACGAAGTCGAAAGTCAGAATCAATTCCAATCACATCATCTTTCGCGCAGCCGCGCTTGCTCTGGCGCGTCATCCTGAGATCCACAAGATGGGTGCAGGATCCCGAGTGATGTATCCCGGCGCTGTTGATCTGGGTATCTCAATTGCGGGTGAGAGTTTTGTTGCTCCCGTGATGGTGCTCCGCGGCGCGGAGGCCAAGGGGTTGAGTGAGATTGCAAAAGAGAGCCTCAGCTTGATGCGCAAAGCAAAACGCGATGATCGCAAGCTGCGTGCACTGTTGCGCCGTTGGGGCTGGGTGGTTCCGTTCGGATGGATGCGGCGAGCGATCTTGTCTTGGGCGTTCAACCGAATCTGGTTCCGCCGTGGCGGAGTAGGAACGTTTCAGATCTCGTGCATAGCCAGTGTCGACGCAACTTGCCCTTTTATGTTCAACACGGCGGGCATCCTCGGTATTGGAGGAGTGCGGGATCGTGTCATAGCTGTCGACGGAACCGTCATGACGAAACCTATGCTCACCCTGACCTGCTGCATAAACCATGAGATCTGGGATGGACGAGGCGCCGCAACTTTTCTTACCGAACTGCGGAAGATCCTTGAGTCGGGCGAGCTTGCGGCTGAGATCCCCAAAGCATCGGCCGCACGGACCGTTTGAACCCTCTGAACGCGAGTCTCCAACGCTGCCCCAGGGATGCATCGAGGGTCCGTCTATCGCGCGCACCGCCCGCGTTAACCTGAAGGCATGCCACGTCCTGCTACCTATGATGACGTCAACCTCGTCCTTCGCTTGTACGAACTCCGGCGCGAGGAGAAAATGCGCGTGGCGCGCGATTGGTTCGGGAATGACTTCAAAGCGAAGACCTTCGAGGAAGCCGCGCAATTGGCGCCCCCAGGATCGCAGAACAGCGCGTACCTGCGAATGGTCACCTCGTACTGGGATATGGTCGCATCGTTTATCGTGTCCGGAGTGTTGCACGAGGATCTTTTCTTTGAGTCTGGGTATGAGTTGGCGGTCTGCTGGGAGAAAGTGCGTGACATTGTCCCGGCGATCCGTGAAAAATTCGAAAGCCCGATATACATGAAGAACCTTGAAGAAGCCGCGAAGCGATACGAGACCTATCTTGACAAGCAGTCGCCGGGTCTTTATGCAAGGATGGCGGCGTCTGTCCGGGGCTAGGTGTGCATGCGGCAGGCTCCGGAATTTTTCGAAGACGCTGAACTCGAACTCATATTCATCGCCAAGAAGCTGAAAGAAGCCCTAAAGATCGAGGAAGCGTTGACAGCTGCGGGTATCGAATACGTTGTAGAGCCGGACACGTACAGAGGCGGAATAATCTTCGCGTCGGAGCGGATTGGAGCATTCTTTTATGTTGCGCTCGACACATCGCCTCGCGCAAAGGATGTCCTACGCACGCATCGGTACAAGCCTTACGAGATCTGAGGGTCGGCGACGAGCACCGAAACCAGATTCCAGACAATCAGCGCAGCAAACAGAATGTTCGCCCTCGCCAGGACCCCATACCGGCCAGTTCGCCAGCAGTACACTCCGATAGCGAGCGCGAGCGCCTTCACGAACAGCAAGCCGCCCAACGGGTGATGGACGATTTCAACGCGAGATTCACAAGCGGATTCCCCTCTTGCACGCCGATTGAGAGAAAGGCCAGTGTCGATAATAAATCCAGGAACTGTAGGTAAGAGAACAAGGCAAGCGGCTCACGACCATCAATTTTAGGGTGAAAGCCTTAGCGAGCCAAGTACCAATCTACGAAACTTAGTACTATTTCGATTCAATAAACTTTCTTCCAAAGATCCTGAAAGGGACATCCTGGCCGCGGCATATCCGTGGCGAGGAGGAAGAAGTGAAAACCACCGCCATCACCGGATTAGCAGCCCTTGCTGCCCTGTTTACATTAAGTTCCGGCCGCCGCAGAGGTCGCACGCGCACTCGAGTTCCTGGCCCGGTCGGAGAAGGAACGCTGCTTGCGTTCGACAAGCAAGGACAACCTGCGATCGAGTGTCCCCTGAAGCATACGGATGTGAAGGCCGACATAACGGGTTTCCTCGCGCGGGTGACCGTCACACAGGAGTTCCACAACACCGCCACCGACAGAGTGGAGGCGGTGTATGTCTTTCCTGCCGGCCATGGCCGCTGTCGACACGATGGACATGTACGTCGGTGACCGGCATGTGCGCGGCGATATCAAACGTCGTGAGGAGGCCCGCGCCATCTATGAGGCCGCGCGCGATGCGGGCAAAATGGCGGCGCTGCTCGACCAGGAACGTCCGAATATCTTCACGCAGCACGTGGCCAACATCCGGCCCAATGACAAGGTGCGTATCGTGATCAGCTACGTCGAGCGGCTTAAGTATGAAGACGGCAATTACGAATGGCTGTACCCGATGGTCGTTGGTCCCAGATACATTCCGGGTACTCCGATCGGCCGGGCAGCGGGCGGTTGGGCTTACGATACGGAGGTACCCGACGCCTTGAAGATCACACCGCCGGTCGCCAGGCCGGGCACACGCGCCGGACATGACATATCGCTGATGGTCAACCTCGATGCGGCAGTCCCTCTTCAAACTGTCTACTCGAAAACTCATGAGGTTTTCACCAGCGGCCGCTCGCAGCGCGCCAGTGTACGGCTAAAGGACGTCGCGGTGATTCCAAATAAGGACTTTGTGCTTCGATATGACGTGTCGGGCGGCAAACTCGAGGACGCGATACTAACGCATCATGGGAATCGGGGCGGCTTTTTCACTCTGATCCTGCAACCGCCGGAGAAGACGAGCGTTGAAGACGTCACGCCAAAGGAACTAGTGTTCGTGCTCGACACGTCGGGCTCGATGTCGGGCTTTCCGATCGAGAAGGCAAAAGAGACGATGAAGCTCGCGCTAGACAGTCTCTAACCCTCCGACACGTTCAACCTGATCACGTTTGCGGGCGACACGCGCATACTGTTTCCGGAACCAGTCCCCGCAACTCCCGACAACCTCGAAAGCGCAAGCAATTTCTCAGCGCTGACGAAGCGGGGTCATGGCGGCACGGAAATGATGAAAGCGATCAAGGCGGCACTGGAGCCGTCGAACGATCACACACGTGCGCATCGTTTGCTTCATGACTGACGGTTATGTCGGCAACGAAATGGAGATCATCTCGGAAGTGCAGAAGCATCCGAGCGCGCGTGTTTTCGTTTGGCATCGGCAGCTCAGTGAATCGTTTCCTGCTCGACAAGATGGCGGAGGCAGGACGCGGCGAAGTGGAGTATGTTGGTCTGAAAGACGACGGTCCGCGGCCGCGCGACGGTTTCACGAACGGTACGCAACCCGCTACTGACAGATATCGCATCGAGTGGAAAAACCTGCCGGTGGCCGACGTCTACCCGAAACGCATTCCTGACCTTTTCAGTGCGAAGCCGATCGTGATCACCGGCATACCACGGCGCCTGCGAGGCGGACTATCAAACTGCGAGGAACTTATGCAGGGCGTGTTATCACTCGGGATTTGAATCTCGATCTTCCCGCGTCGGAGCCCAAGGCACGATGTGCTGGCGACCTTATGGGCTCGCACGCGCATTGACCTGCTGATGCATGAACCGAACAATCGGGAGGAGATCACAAAGCTCGGGCTGGATTACCGGCTCATGACACCGTTCACGTCTTTCGTTGCCATCGAAGAAACCATCGTGACTGACAACGGCAAGCCGCGGCGCGTAGATGTTCCGGTCGAGATGCCGGATGGCGTCAGCTATGAAGGTGTGTTTGGCAGGGGGCAGAAACGAATGTGACACAAGTACACGTCGCGGCAATGCAGTTCCGGAATTTCGGGGGTGTCGTCGGTGGCACGCCGGACAGCCAGCGCGCGCAGGTTTTCGCCCCACCTCCACCGGCGGCGACAAGTCGACCGGCGTTTGTGAAAGAGAAGGAGGAGTCGCTCGCCGACCAGCAACGGGTATTGAAAATCGATCCGGGGCTGCTCAAGCTGAATGGCAAGGTGCTGGTTCAGGTGTGGCTCAAGGATGCGAGTGAGGCTGTGCTTCAGCAGTTGAAATCTCTGGGCCTCGAGATCACGGCGAGGCCTGGGTCGATGAAGATGGTGATGGGGCGCATTGATGCTTCACGGCTTAAGCAGTTGAGTGAGCTGCCGAGCGTGAAGTACGTCGCTCCGGCCCCGTCAGCAAAATAACGTTCCCTGTTCTCCGTGGCCCTTCTGTCGCTTAGGCACGAGGGCTCTGTCTTGTACGCTGGAGATGTCTCATGAATCGGCGGCGGTTTCTATCATTGATGGCTGGCTCGGCGGCGGCGGTGGCCGCCCGCGCCGGCAAACCGAATATTCTCTTCATACTCGCGGATGACCTGGGGTACGGAGACCTTGGATGTTATGGTCAAAAGCTCATCGCAACCCCGAATATCGATAAGCTTGCCTCGGAAGGGATGCGCTTTACGCAGTTCTACTGCGGCAGCACGGTCTGTGCGCCTTCGCGATGTTCTTTGATGACCGGCAAGCACACGGGCCATGCGCGCATTCGAGGGAATGCCAGAGTCGACCTGCGTCCCGAGGATGTGACCATCGCCGAGGTCCTGAAGGCGGCCGGGTATCGTACGGGTCTCGTTGGCAAATGGGGCTTGGGAACCGCCGGGCGGGCGGGAGTACCCAATCGCCAAGGATTCGACGAGTTCTACGGCCTTCTGGATCAGAAGCATGCGCACACACAATACCCGACCCAAATGTGGGAGAACGAGGATGAGATCTTTCTCGACGGGAACTTCGGTCCTTTGCGCAGGGATTACACTCAGGACCTGTTCACAAATCGGGCGCTGACCTTCATAGAGAAGAACAAGGCCGGTCCATTCTTCCTGTACCTGTCCTACACAACGCCTCATGCCAACAATGAGTTGACTCGCCAGACCGGCAATGGCATGGAGCTTCCGGGCGATCACCCCTATGCTGACAAGTCCTGGCCGAAGCCCGATCGTGACTTCGCCGGAGTGGTAGCGAAACTGGATCGCGATGTTGGATCCATCCTGGCGAAGGTCCGCGAGCTCGGGATCGGTGAAGATACACTAGTGCTCTTCGCCAGCGATAACGGACCTCACAAAGAAGGCGGCAACAATCCGGAGCTGTTCGACAGCAATGGACCCCTCCGCGGTATCAAACGGGACCTGTACGACGGCGGCATCCGCACACCCTTTCTCGCGCGTTGGCCGGGCGTGATCCGGCGGGGGCAAGTCAGCGACCAGGTTTGTGCCTTTTGGGACTTGTTGCCGACCTTGGCGGAGATTAGCGGTGGCAAAGCTCCCGCGGACGTCGATGGAATTTCTGTTGTGCCTGCCTTCCGCGGCCAAAAATTGCCGGAACGTCCGTACCTCTATTGGGAGTTTCACGAAGCCGGCTTCTCGCAAGCTGTGCGATTGGGCAACTGGAAGGGAGTGCGCCGGAAGAACCGGGAGGCTCCTATTGAGCTATACGACGTGACCTCTGATGTGGGCGAGACCCGGAATGTGGCCGCGGCTCATCCTGACGTCGTCAACCAAATTGCATCCATCATGCAATCGGCGCGGACAGAATCGGCGGAGTTCCCGATTAGGGAAAGGCCTAGTACTAACTGATGTTTATGGGAACCACAAACTTGCAACGGATCGGTCCCGCGAGCATCCATCCTATAGGGGTGTTATTCTGGCACTCATAGCTTTGGGCGGTGGAGTTGCCCAAGACGGAGGTGGCTCGTGGACGATCGTTTAAAAGAATTAATGCAGGAACTCGGGAACGCGATCAACGAGTCTCTGTCGGATTCGGAGAGAATCGCAGCCTCGATCGGTGAGATAAAACAAGCTGGCTACGACGTTTTCCTTGTTCTGGAAGCGACCATCGGATTCAACAAACGCGATGAGAACACAGACGAGGAAGACGATTCGATGGAAGCCGACTCAGAGGTTCAGGAGTTTCAAACCGGCAACAAGATCAAATGGACCTCGCAGGATCACAAGTTCTTGCGTGCGCTCAAGATCGCTGTCGACGAAGAAAAGTGAGATCTCGGGTATCATCCGAGCAGCTCACGGTAGACTGACCAGGTTTTTCCGCTCGCCACATCCCAACTGAAAAGTTTCGCCCGGGCTAATCCCCGGGCGATGTAGTCTTTGCGCAGGCTTTCTTCCGCTGCAAGTCGTCCTAACTCTACCGCAATCTGATCGGTGTTCGTCGGATCTATAAGGATCGCTGCATCGCCGCAGACCTCCGGCAATGCGGATGAGTTCGATGAGAGCACGGGGACGCCATGGGCCATCGCTTCGATCACGGGCATCCCGAAGCCTTCGTCCAGTGAAGGAAACGCAAATATGGACGCGCGCCTGTACAGGCCTTCGAGTTGTTCATTCGTCAGATAGCCTGTAACTTTTACTCGCTCAGTCGCCCGCGCGAGAATCTCTTCCGCTCCGTAGCCCTCTGATCCCGCGAGAACCAGCGTCCAGGGTTCGGGCAATCTCGAAAATGCCTCGATCAGACGATCCACATTCTTGCGTTTCTGAATCGCTCCAACGTGCAGCACGATCTTCTCCCGCGGTAATGCATGATCGAGCGGCAGTTGAACGCCATGGTGAATCACACGAAGTCTGTCCCATTCCACACCCAGGAGTTCATGAACCTGCGTCGCTGTGAACTTCGAGACGCTGATGATGCGGTCGGACCTCGCTGCGGCATCTTTCGCGAGCCGGATGAATCGATCCCGAAACTCGGGAGTGGAATAATCGCCCGTCATCACGAAAAGATCATGAAACGTCGTCACGGTGAATTGGGACCTCCACAGTGGCAGCCGTTGATTGAGACCGTGGAAGAGCCTGGCTGTCGAACGCCAGCTATCCAGAAGAAGACCGCGCCGGCAGTTTCGAGGGATTGATTTGTGGAACGAACGAAGAAATCGGTGGGGCCGATACATCCATCCGAAGCGTTGCTGCGGCTGAAGCCTCGCTAAGCCATACAGGATCTGATGACAGTACACGCCGACGCCCGTGAGTTGCGTTCCCGCGCTATACGTTGCATCGAGTCCGATCGGCAAGCTTTATTGTAGGTCGACTGCCTCTACACGGTAATCTTTCAACTTGCGGTAAAGCGTGGTTCGGCCGATACCTAGAAGGTTCGCTGCCATCGTTCTGTCACCTTTCGTGTATCGCATTGCTTCGATAATCGCTCGCTTCTCCAACTCGGGAAGTGGAATGATCGGCGGGGTGAAGGTGTTCGGCGAAGGGCTGCCGCTATATCCTACTGCGGATGCGACCGCCAGCATATCCGGCGCCGGCTGACTCATGTGGTTCATCAGCATCGTCGGTAAGTCGCACGCATGTAGAATTGGCCCGGAGTTCACAGCCACCATGTGCTGGATGCAATGCTCCAATTGCCGCACGTTGCCGGGCCATTGGTAGGACAAGAGAGCCTTCATCGCCTCGCCCGACATCTGATGCCCGCGCCCATACCGGCGAAGAAAGTGGTCGACAAGATCCGGAATATCTTCCATCCGGCTTCGAAGTGGAGGCAGACGGAGTGTGATGACGTTGAGCCGGAAATAGAGGTCGCGGCGGAATGTGCCCTTCTCCACCTCCGCGGCAAGATCGCGGTTCGTGGCGGAGATGACGCGAAAGTCAGACCGGCGAATCAGGGTCGATCCGACCGGACGAAATTCTTTCTCTTGTAGTACGCGCAGCAACTTTGCTTGAAGGTCGAGAGGAAGCTCGCCGATTTCATCGAAGAAGGCAGTGCCTCCGTTGGCCATTTCGATCAACCCGAGCTTGGGTCCCGCAGCGCCCGTAAACGCGCCCTTCGTGTGGCCGAATAACTCGCTTTCCATCAAAGGTCCGACCAGGGAGGAGCAATCGACGACGACGAAAGGACCGGGAGCGCTCCGGCTATGTAGATTTTTTGCGATGAGTTCCTTGCCTGTGCCGGTTTCGCCGAGAATCAGCACAGGCCATCGGCTCGAGCTTACCTTGTCCATCTGTTGGAGCACACCTTGGACTTTGGGCGAGCGCCCCACAAGCACACGAGGTGGATCCATCGTCAAGGCTGCCATCGACTCTAGGCAGTAGTGGTTTGACGAAGCGAAAGTTCTCAACGGGGAGAGTCGATGCGGACGATGAGTCCCGACGAGCCTGTGCCTCGAATTAGCGATGCAGTCGCGCCGGCCTGCTCCTCCGTTTCATACTCGCCGACGAGGACGCGGTACATCGGCGGGTTCCCGCCACGTTCAACAACTCTTGCGGCGCCGAAGCGCTGCTTCATCTCCTCGGAAAGCGAGATTGCGCGCTCATGATCCTTGAAGGCGCCGACCTGAACGGCAAAGAGTTCAGGTTGCTTCGCGATGTTTCTGGGTGGCGCGATTACCGTCAGCTTTACCTTTGTGATGCCGGGCCCGATCAACTCGATCTCGCGTGCCGCTGCGTGCGACAGGTCAATGATTCGGCCTCTGACGAATGGACCTCGATCCTGAATGCGTACGTCCACCGTGCGGTCGTTCGCTAGGTTCTTCACCCGCACCCATGTATCGAAAGGATAGGTGCGATGGGCAGCCGTCAGCTTCTCCATATCGTAGATTTCGCCGTTCGCCGCGCGCCGTCCATGGTAGGGATGCCCATACCAGCTCGCCACACCAGTCTCACTCGATCCGATCTTCGGAGGTTTCGCGACCTTCACCTTTCTTCGGTCCGCAACTGGAGGAAATGATCGCGATGGCGAAGATCAGAAGAGCGGGTGCGAAACAGGCCTTCATAATTACTCCTTGTCGGACGCGCGAGGTTGCCGCATGGATACAACATGGCGCATTTGAGGGTGCTTCATACTTTGATGATCTGTCTGCCTGTGTTTCACGATAAAACAAAAGGATCATGCTACGTTTTTGACACTTTTCTCTTGACAACAGTCCCGAACAACTTTATATATGAATCACACTGCGATCCTGCGATCGCAAATCTTAATGACGTTAGGGAGACTCGATCGATGAAGAACGCGACCAAGAAGGCTGCGAAGAAAGCGCCGGCGAAAAAGGCCGCTACAAAGAAGAAGAAGTAAGCGAGCTGATCCCGAAAGGGATTGCCGCGTACAAAGTTCCCCACGGCCCCGGTTAACGGGGCCGTTTTTAGTTTTAGGCCTCCCCACCTGTATCGTCCTCCATAGACCTCACATACTGAACGTGTTGCTATCATGCAACCGTGAATCGACGCCAGTTCCTTCAAACGTTAGGGGGCGGAATGTTTGCAGCATCCTCGAGCCGTGGAGCGGCAACTAACATTCGACTTGGGTTCGATACGTACTCGCTGCGCGCCTTCAAGTGGAATGCGTTGCAGTTCATCGAATACGCGGCAGCGCAGAAGCTGGACGCGATCCAGTTCTCGAGTTTAAGTGATTTCGAGAGCCTCGAAACTTCGTATTTGTCGAAGGTAAAGGAGGAGGGCTCGAAGACGGGGCTTCAGTTGGACGGGGGTGTCGGCTGCATCTGTCCGTCCGCGAGGGCGTGGAAAGACAACAACGGGACACCCACCGAGTACCTGATGAAAGGGCTTCGTGTCGCGAAAGCGATCGGTGCTACCGCGATGCGGTGCTACATGGGCGATTCTGGTGACCGCTTGGGAACGGTATCGATCGATCAGCACATCGAGAATACGGTGAAGGCGTTGAAAACCGTGCGCTCAGTGGCGATCGATCTCGGAGTAAAGATCGGCGTTGAGAACCACTCGGGCGACATGCAGGCTGGTGAATTGAAGACGCTGATCGAGGCGGCAGGTAAAGATTACGTGGGCGCTTGTCTCGATACTGGCAATCCGATGTGGGTGATGGAGGATCCGTTGCTTACGCTCGAAGTCCTTGGACCGTACACGGTGACGACGCACATTCGCGACTCCGTGGTCTTCGAGCACCCGAGAGGAGCGGCTGCGCAGTGGGTGGCGTTAGGCGACGGCATTGTTGACTTCAAGAAGTTCGTTGACCGGTACCGGCAGCTCTGTCCGAATGCGGCGATGCAACTCGAGAACATCACCGGGCGTCCTCCACGGGTGCTTCCTTACCTGGAACAGGACTTCTGGAAGGCGTTTCCCAAAGCGAACGCATCGGAGTTCGCGCGGTTCGTCGCTCTTGCAAAGCGAGGGGGACCGCTGATGACCGGCATGATTATCGCCGACGTGCCTGGACCGCATCCTGTTGAATATGATGCAGCGTTGCGCGCTCAACAGAAATTTGATCTCGAGAAGGGTTTCGAGTACGCGAGAAAGACGCTGGATGTCGGGACCCGCTGGCGTAGCTAGCGCCGCTTGCTCGGGCTCTTGGTCTTCACCTTTAGAACAACAGGCGTACCTTTGAACCCGAACCGCTCGCGGAGACGGTTGATGATGAAGCGCTCGGCGGAAAAGTGAAGCGCTCCACGTTTGTCCGTGAAGAGGATGAAGGTCGGCGGCCGGATGCTGGCTGAGTGATGTAGTAGATCTTGATCGGCGGCTCGATCTTCAGCGTCTCGACGAAGCGGTTCAGCTCTCCGGTTGTCGCGCGCTTCGATGCCGAGTCGAAGCAGGTACGGATCAGCGGAAGAATCTGCGGTGACACCCATGCCCCTTCGCGGCGGAGAGGAACGTGACCGGCGCATAATCGAGGAACTTCAACTCGTCCCGGACGTTCTCGGTGAACTTCCTTCTTGTCCTTGTCTTCTACCGCGTCCCATTTATTGACGCAGATGATCAAGGGCTCGGCCCTCTTCGTGAGCATAGCCGGCGACAGTCGCATCGTGGCCGACGATCCCCTCGGTCGCATCGACGACAAGAAGGACGACGTTCGCCATCCGGATATGGCGCCGAGCCATCACGACGCTCAGCTTCTCCGTCATCTCGGTGGTCTTGCCCTTGCGGCGGATCCCGGCCGTATCGACGAAGATGTACTCGACATTGTTCTCGAATCGAGTGTTTCGTCCACAGCGTCGCGCGTGGTGCCTGCGATCGGTGAGACGATGGCGCGATCCTGTCCGGTGAGCGCGTTCAGCAGCGTCGACTTACCGACGTTCGGCCGGCCGATGATCGCAACCTTGATTCGCTTGGGCTTCGGCTTCTCCTCCGCTTCTTCGTCGATCTCCTCGGGCTTGATGCCCTCTGTCACGTGATCGAGCAGCTCCCGCAGCCCGAGCTTGTGCTCGGCCGAAACACGGAAGACATGCTCGAATCCGAGCGAGTAGAACTCGTGGGCGAGGACTTCGCGGACGGCCGCAGTCGATCTTGTTCACGGCGAGCGCGACGGGTTTGCCGAGCTTGCGGAGGATCGAGGCGAGTTCGCGGTCGGTCCCGGTGATCTCGGTCCGGCCGTCGATCACGAAGATGATGTGGTGCGCGTGTTCGAGCGCGACTCGCGCCTGCTCGGAGGATCTCGCTCGGGATCAGCTCGGCATCATTAGGGATGATGCCGCCGGTGTCGATGAGTCTCGAAGCGCCGGTTGCGATGCTCGGCTGCGCCGTGGATGCGGTCGCGCGTGATGCCTGGTTCATCGCCGACGATCGAGCGGCGCTGTCCGGTGATCGCGTTGAACAAGCGTGGATTTGCCGACGTTCGGCCTGCCGACGATGACGATAGATGGCAGGTTTCGCTCTTCGGCATGCAGTCTTCATGATAGCGTGTGCCATGAATCGACGGATGTTTCTGACCGTTCGACGGCTGCGTGGCATTGCAGCGCGCCGCAGCGCCGGAATGGGAGAAGCCGCTGTTCGATCTTCCGAAGAAGGTCCACGACGCCGGTGAAGAGTCAGTCGATCGAGGTGCTTCGAATGGCAAAGCAATTACTTCGTGCGATCGACATCGACCGACGGAGCGACAGGCATCGCGCTGGCCAAGGATCCGATCCAGGATTATCTGCCGATTCTGATCCGCCGAGTGATACCGTTCTTACGTCGGCAAGGATGCGCGGGATCTCGAAGTCCTGGTCGACGGTGTTTATACCGCAGCACTACAAGCTTGCGGGTCAGGCGTTCTGGCTGCCGGTCGGCATCTGTGGAGCAGAGTCTCTGGGATCTGCTCGGCCGCGTATCGAAGAAGACCACGAGGAATTGATGGGCGGCCCGATTCGAAAGGAGATCCCGGTGTATCTGTCGGGCTCGGGTCGTGAGACTGAAGGCCGAGGAAGAGGTCGAGATCTATGCCCGGGGAGTCGAGGCGACCGGCGCGAAGGCCGTCAAGTTCAAGATCGGCGGCCGCATGAGCCGCAATGCCGATGCGTATCCCGGACGGACCGACACACTCCTGAAGCTCGCTCGCAAGCGGTTCGGGCGACAAGATGATCCTTTATGCCGACGCGAACGGGTCGTACGATGCGCAGAAAGGCATCGAGGTCGGCACGATGTTCCAGGACCTGAAGTTCCAGTTCTTCGAAGAGCCCTGTCCGTGGGAAGAGATCAGCGAGACGAAGAAGGTCGCTGATGCTCTGGACATCAAAATCGCGGCGGGCGAGCAGGACGCGAGCCTGTGGCGTTTCAATGGATGCTGGAGACCGGCGTGATGCAGATCGTCCAGCCGGACCTCAACTATAACGGCGGCTTCGTCCGAGCCGCTCGCGTTGCCCGGATCGCGCGAAAGTTCGGCTGCCCGATCAGTGCCGCACAACACGCAGACCGGAGCGGCGGGAGCGAAGATCCTCCATTTCGCTGCCGCCACTCCGAATGCTGGCGAGTTCATGGAGTATCCCCATCGCGGAATGCCGGAAAAGCCGGAGGGCTGGTATTCGCCGAATCTCCACATCAAAGATGGGAAGATCACGGTACCGACCGGCCCGGGGCTCGGGATCGAATTTGACCCGAAATACTTGTCCGCAGCAAGACGTATTGACCTGACGTGAGAACATAGTAATTTGCAGTCCACACGTAACCCCAACATTCGAAACATCGCGATCATCGCTCACGTTGACCACGGAAAGACTACGCTCGTCGATGCTCTCCTGAAGCAAAGCGGCATTTTCCGCGACAACGAGGCCGTCGCCGACCGCGTCATGGATTCCAACGAGCTCGAACGCGAGCGCGGAATCACGATTCTGGCGAAGATCACCGGCGTTCATTATCAAGACATCAACGGAGCCGATGTCAAAATCAACATCGTCGATACTCCCGGCCACAGCGACTTCGGCGGCGAGGTCGAGCGCGCGCTGAAGATCGTAGACGGCGTCATGCTGCTCGTCGACGCCAGCGAAGGTCCCCTGCCCCAGACTCGATACGTTCTGATGAAGGCGCTCGAAGCCAAGCTGCCTCAGATCGTGGTCGTTAATAAGATAGACCGACCGGACGCCCGCATTCAGGAAGTGTTGAACGAGGTGTACGACCTGTTCATCGACCTGGATGCCCACGAGGACCAGCTCGATTTTCCGGTCATCTATACCAACGCCAAGCTCGGCATCGCCAAGACCACACCTGAGGAGGAATCGGCAAACCTTCACCCCCTCTTCGACGCGATCATTAAGCACATCCCCGGGCCTGCGGGTGACAAGGAAGATACGCTGCAGTTCCAGGTGGCCAACCTGGATTACAGCGAGTATCTGGGGCGGCTCGCCATCGGCCGCGTGTTCAACGGACGTTCCGTCATGGGGATGACGTTGCCATTTGCAAGCTCGACGGCTCGATTCAGAAGACCCGCATCACAAAGCTCTATTCATTCACTGGCCTGAAGCGCGTCGACGAGACCGTCGGCGTTCCGGGTGACCTGATGGCCATCGCCGGCGTCGAAGGCATCACGATCGGCGAGACGATCACGCAGCGCCGAGACATCCGAAGCCGCTGCCTATCATTCAGATCGACGAGCCGACGATCGCGATGACGTTCACGACCAACACGTCGCCATTCGCCGGGCGCGAAGGTCAGTTCGTCACGTCGCGCAACCTTCGCGAGCGGCTGGACAAGGAACTGCTGACCAACGTCTCGATCCGAGTGGAGGAGGCCGGCGGTCCCGACGCGTTCAAGGTGATGGGCCGCGGCGAACTCCAACTCGCCATCCTTATAGAGATGATGCGCCGTGAAGGGTACGAACTCCAGGTCGGTAAGCCGGAGATCCTGACCAAGACTCTCGAAGGCAAGCTGCATGAGCCTCAAGAGCTGCTGGTCATCGATTGCCCCGAGCAGTTCATCGGGGTGGTCATCGAGAAGATCGGTACCCGTAAGGGCAAGATGTCCAAGATGATCAACCATGGATCGGGCCGGGTACGGCTCGAGTTCCTGGTTCCGTCGCGCGGCCTGATCGGGCTGCGGTCGCGAGATGCTGACCGATACGCGAGGGCACGGCGATCATGAACTCGCTTTTCAACGGCTGGGTCGAGTGGCAGGGCGAGATTGCCGACGCGTCCGACCGGGTCACTGGTTGCTGACCGTCGGGCAAGGCGACATCGCACGCGATGTTCAATCTTCAGGAGCGCGGCGAGTTTTTCATCACGCCCGGCACCGAAGTGTACGAGGGCATGATCGTCGGCGAGAATGCCCGCGATACCGATTTGAACGTCAATATCGTACGCGAGAAGAAGCTCACCAACATGCGAGCTTCGAGCGCCGATGAAGCGATCCGTCTTGTGCCGCCGAAGATTTTGAATCTGGAGCAGGCATTGGAGTTCATCCGCGACGATGAGTTCGTCGAAGTGACGCCTCAATCGATTCGTCTGCGGAAGAAGGTTCTGCAAGCCAACCAGCGGTAGCCGTGCGTTCGTCCGATTTCGATGAGCTCGTTGAGAAGGCGTTCCGCCGGATTCCCCTGCGGTTCCGGAAGCGCCTTGCATAACGTCGCTATCGTGGTCGAGTCGGAGCCTACTCCCCGACATTTGCGCTCGGGCCG
The DNA here is from genome assembly GCA_963825845.1 of Bryobacteraceae bacterium. GTDB lineage: Bacteria > Acidobacteriota > Terriglobia > Bryobacterales > Bryobacteraceae > DASQDN01. Next base: position 118,025 of record CAWGVL010000053.1, read on the forward strand.
GGTACCGGCTGGAAGTACACTCCTCGGGTTGTACGAGGGCCGGCCGCTGCCCTATCGAAGTTCATTCGAAGGATTCTCGATGCCAGACCGGATTACGTTATTCCAGGGTCCGATCGAGCGGGCGGCTCGGGGTCCTGGGGATGTGCCGCGGGTGATCGCGGATACACTTTGGCACGAGATCGCTCACTACTTCGGGATGGATGAGCGGCAGGTGCGTACGGCCGAGCGGCGAAGGCGTTCAGTTCGCGGTAGCTAACGCCCAATCCTCGGGGTGTTGACCGTCAGGCAGCAGTGCTCCTTTTTCCAGGAATCGTATTTTGCTCGCGAAACTGGCGGCGTGCGGGTCATGGGTGACCATGACGATCGTCTTGCCGTACTCTTTGTTGAGCTTCGATAAGCAGGGTCAGGACGTCGTTGGCTGAGGTCGCGTCGAGGTTGCCGGTAGGCTCGTCGGCAAGGATCAGGTCCGGGTCGGTGACGATGGCTCGTGCGATGGCGACTCGCTGCTCCTGACCACCGGATAGCTGCCTGGGGAAGTGGCCCATGCGGTCGCCAAGGCCGACCAGCTTCAGAGCCGTTTGCGCGTGTTCGATTCTTTCCTGTTTATTAAGCTTGGTCAGCTTCAAGAGGAAGCTCGACGTTTTCAAGCGCGGTGAGGACCGGGATCAGGTTGAACGATTGGAAAATGAACCCGATGTGTTCATTGCGCCAGCGGGCGATCTGACGATCATTGAGCGCACGGAGATCTTCCCCGAGCACTGCTATGGCTCCGCCCGTGGGGCGATCCATCGCGGCGATCAAGTGCAGCAGGGTTGATTTGCCGGAGCCCGATGGTCCCATGAGGGCGATGAATTCGCCTTTGTGGACCTCGATGGCGGCGTTATCGAGCGCGGTGACCTGGAACTCGTCCCGCTTGAATACCTTGCTCAGGTTCTTGGTTTCGATGACGATTTCAGACATGCGTTACCCCTGCTTGCGACGTACCTTGTCGCCGTCTTTCAGGTCGGAGGGTGGGTTCAGGATGATTTCTTCCCCTCCGATGAGTCCTTCGTCGACGCGAAGGCCCTGTGTAGTATTCGCGCCGGTCTTGACCGTTCGCTTTATGGCTTTGCCCTCGGAGACTACGAAGACCGCGTTGTCTTTGACGGCCGATGTCGGGATGTAGAGAACGCGACTAGTTTGAGGCTTGCTGCCGCTGCTCTCCCCTACAAACGCAACGCTTGAGTTCATCTCGGGGCGCAGGTAGTCGTCCGGGTTCCGGATTTTTACTTTCACCTGGACTGTCGCCTTCTGGCGGTTCGCTTCGGGCGAGATCTCGCTGATAACGCCTTCGTACTTGCGATCCGGGAATGCGTCGGTGGTGACGATGCCCTTCTGCTGGGGTCCGAGCTTGGCGAAATCGTTCTGGCTGATGTCGAGTTCGACTTCGAGATCGTTAGGTTCGCTAGGGAGACAACGTAGCCTTTGGCGCCGCGCTCGCCTACGAAACTGGTGGTTACGAACTCGCCTTTCTCGACGGCGCGCTCAAGGATGGTTCCGGCTACTGGCGCCCGGATGATCGTGTTTTCGAGTTGGGTCTGGAAGAAGTCGACCGAGCCGCGGGCTTCCACGATCTGGCCGCGAACGGCATCGATCTGTTCCTGGCGGGGGCCGATGCGGACAAGCTCAAATGATTTTTGGAGAGCATTCATCCGCGCGGTTTCACGATCGTAGCGCGCCTTTGCGTCATCAAGCGTTTGCTTTGCGACGACGCCATCGGCGGACAGGCGCTGATTGCGATCGAGGTTGATCCTGGCGTTCTCGACGTTCGCTTTCGCTTCTTCGAGATCGGCCTGCGCGCGCGAGATTTCCTCCGGCCTCGATCCGGTTTCGAGTTCCTTTAATTTCGCTTCCAGGGCTTGGAGCCGGCCACGGGCCTGCTGGAGTTGTGCTTTGTACTCTTCGTCTTCGAGACGGACGATGACTTGGCCTTCCTTTACTTTGTCGCCTTTGTCGACGCCGATCCAGGCGACGCGTCCGAGGACTTTGGAGGCGACCTGGATTTTGTGCGCCGCGACGATGTAGCCGGTGGCGTTCAGGATGACATCGGCACCGCTCGATCCGGTTGGGGCGGGAGTTGCGACTCGGGCGATCTCGACTTCCGTGGCTGCGTTCAATACGCCATTGAGGTACCGTCCGGGCCAGAGCAGGAGGAAGAGCAGGACTCCGCCGATGATCCAACGGGTAGCCCAGCGCGACGGCTCGGTTTGGGAACGCTTGGAGCGATCGATTCGTAAGCTTTCGAGTTCGGAATCCATGTTCAGGTTCTTAGATTTCGCGGAGCGCCGTCAGAATTTCCTTCTTCGCGGCCATTCGCGCGGGGAAGTAACCGCCGATCGCGCACCAGGAAGATCGCGAAAGATACTCCCATAGCCATGATCGCCGGAGTTACGCGAAAACTGAAGGACGTCTCACTGAAGGTCACGAAATTGCCTACCGCTGTGGTCATATTATTCAGCGGCAGTACGAGCAGGCATCCGATGATTCCACCGACCAGGGACAGCAGGACCGATTCGACGAAGAAGCTAAAGAGGATTCCTCCTTGGAGAACCCGACCACGCGCAAGGTTCCGACTTCACGCGCACGACGGGCCACAGCCGCATACATAGTATTCATCGCGGCAAAACAACTGCCGACTGCCATGATGACAGCAATAAAAGTCCCGAGATAGCGCAGGGGCTCGGCTGAGACCATTTGGGCATCGTAGTATTCCTGTTCTGTGACGGCGGCTACATTGAGACGCTGATCCGCCTGCAGGTCATTGATGAGCGATCGCACCGCGGCGGTGTCGACGGCGCGAACGAGAACAGAACTGAGGACCTCGCTGCGGTTGTAGTCCGCGGCGGCCTGATTCAGGTCTACCCATAGCTCACTGTTGATCGCCGACGAACCCTGGCTCATGACACCGACGATTTCCCAATCGCCTTTGCCGAATTGCAGCTTGCTGCCGATCTGCGCAGCGGTATAACGCTCGGCCACATTATTTTCGACGACGACCTCACGACGGCCAGGGGTAAACCAGCGGCCGGATTCCAGTTTGATTCCGTCGCGGATTTCGATGCCGATGGGCGTGACGCCGCGGAGATTGACGTTGTTGCCGGCAGGATTCGTTTCCGTTGGAAGAACGATCACGGTCACCAATTCAAGGGATGCCATGGGCTCACCTGATTTGCTGCGCTCGATGCCAGGCTTGAACTTCAGGTCCTGAAAAACTGTACGAGAAAGGCCGCTAACAAGTTCCGATGTCGCGCCTTTGCGCGTGACGAGAATGTGGTTCGGGTTGGCGGTTGCTTTGAACGCGGTCCGGAGTCCTTCGACGAGAGCGAGAACGGAGAGCAGAACCGCGACCGTAAGGCCGATCCGAGAGCGGTCATGATCGTTGTCGTCTTGCGAACGATGAGGTTGCGAACGTTGTATGTGATCGGGATCGCCATGGCCGTATCTATCCGCTGTACCTGAGAGATTCGATAATGTTTGTCCGCGAAGCGTGCCATGCCGGGATGATGGACGAAATGATTCCGATGAACACCGCGACGCCGAGGAGCGCCAACGCCACGGGCGGCACCATGGTCAAGGTTTTCAGTTCCGTGAAGAACGCGGGGGCTTGACGAATCACACCCGTAAGAAGCATGGCGAGAGCGTAGCCGAGGACTCCGCCGATGAAGGAGAGAAACGCCGCCTCTCCAAGAACGATGCCGAGGATTTCGCCTTGTGTGAAGCCCAGGGTCTTGAGAACTCCGACTTCACGGATGCGCTCGCGGACCGACATGGCCATGGTGTTGGCCGAAACGAGAATGATGGTGAATGTTACGGCTCCGCAAATGCTACAGAGGAATAGCTTGACGTTTCCCAGCATGGCGACAAATCCGAGCTGAAATGCTTTTTCCGATTCGGTCCGGGTTTGCTCGGGCGCGTTGCGGAACATTTCGTCTACAGCTTTGGCGATCGTGCCGGCGTTCTCGGGGTTGTCGATCAGGATCGCGAAGGTACCCGCGAAATCGCGGCGCGCTCCGGTCAGGCTTTCAAATAGGTACTGAACGTTGAAGTACATCGTCTCGTTGTCAAGCGGGTAATCGTTGATGCCGCGGCCGTGAGGTCGAGGTTGACGGGGAAAATGTCGCCCTTGAGGGTCATGCGGTCGCCGATTTTGATGTTGTATTTCGCGGCTGTCTCTTTGCCGATGATGCGTCCGGTTCGTCGGCGATGAAGGCTCTTTGCTCTTCGGGTGACAGCTTGAGTTACGGCATGATCTGGAACAGGCGGTCGGGTTCGGAGGCGAAGCGCGCGAACATATTCTTCGGCTCTTTGTAGATGCCTCCGAACCATTGATTCACCATTACGTTTTGTACGCCGGGTACCCTCGCGATTTTGTCGCGATACGAGACGGGCATGACGTTGGCGAGCGAGATGCGATTGCGCGTTACGAGCCTGCCGGCTTGTTCAGCCGTTGGCGGCGTGAAGAAAAACGCGTGATAGATCGCCATCAGGACGCCTAGAAGGCAGAGGGAAGCGCCGACACTGCAGATCGTTAGCACGGATCGGCAGCCGGTTGCGCATTGCGTTTTTCGCGATGAGAGGCAGGTAACGCAGCATTGTATCCCCTTAGAAGTCTAGTTTAGCGCCGTGGTTTCGCTGGTAGTGATTGTCGGGAACGACGACTCAGTTCGTTTGCAATTTTTTGTTTACGATTTTCGCGGAGTTCGCGAAGGCCTTTTCCGGCGCGGTGGTAGGCGCGTTCGAGGCGGGTATGGTAGCGGTCGAGGTTGGCGAATGACTTCGAGTTGTCGCTGAGCGAGCGAAAGGCGAAACCCTAGCGGCTAGTTTCTTTGAGGTCTTCGTATTTGGTGTCGAGGTCTTCGGCCTGGTTGTCCATCTCGTTGTTCATTAACGATTGTTCGATGTGCCACGCGCGTTGGAGGCGCCATTTTGTGAAGGCGATTTCGCGGATTATGCGGTGTTCGATGAAGTTTCGGGTTGGAATTCCTGGATGGTTTCTTCGAGGAGGGCATTCCAGGCTCGGGGTTTTGTTTTGTAAGACGAAGAGCTGGTTGAGTTTGAGCCATTTTCAGGGCGTTGCGTGAGGATATGGCTTTGCCTTCGGGGGTCTTGGGCATGTGTGTCTCC
>CAWGVL010000054.1:2500-153181 GCA_963825845.1 Bryobacteraceae bacterium
GACACGCGACGGCCGACCGGCCGCCGCGATCGCGGCTCGAGGCCGAGCACGCCGCGCACAACTACCACCCGCTGCCCGTCGTCATCGCGCGCGGCCGAGGGCGCCTGGGTGACCGATGTCGAGGGCAGGCGGTACCTCGACTGCCTGGCCGGCGTACTCGGCGCTGAACTTCGGCCACCGGCAACCCGGCGCTCGTCGCGGCGGCGCAGGCGCAGCTCGACCGGCTCACGCTGACCAGCCGCGCGTTCCACAACGACCAGCTCGGCCCGTTCGCGCCGGCGCTCGCCGAGCTGTGCGGCAAGGACATGGTGCTGCCGATGAACACCGGCGCCGAGGCCGTCGAGACCGCGCATCAAGGTCGCCGCGCAAGTGGGGCTACCAGGTCAAGGGCGTCGCCGGCCGGCCAGGCGAACATCGTCGTCGCGCACGGCAACTTCCACGGCCGCACGACCACGATCGTCAGCTTCTCCGACGACCCGCGACGCGCGCGACGACTTCGGCCCGTTCACGCCCGGCTTCCGCATCGGTGCCGTTCGGCGACGCCGACGCGATCGAGGCCGCGATCGACGAGACCACCGTCGGCCGTGCTGCTCGAGCCGATCCAGGGCGAGGCCGGCGTCGTCGTCCCGCCGCGCCGGCTACCTGCCGGCGGTCCGCGAGATCTGCACCGCGCACAACGTGCTGTTCATCGCCGACGAGATCCAGTCCGGCCTCGGCCGCACCGGCGAGACGTTCGCGTGCGACCACGAGGGCGTCGTGCCCGACATGTACCTGCTCGGCAAGGCGCTCGGCGGCGGCATCGTCCCGGTCTCCGCGGTCGTCGGCGAACCGCGACGTGCTCGGCGTGCTCCGCCCGGGCGAGCACGGCTCGACCTTCGGCGGCAACCCGCTCGCCTGCGCGGTCGGGCTCGCCGTCGTCGAGATGCTGCAGACCGGCGAGTTCCAGGCCAGCGCGCGCGGACGCTCGGCGAGCGCCTGCGACGGCGACGCTCGACGCGCTGGTCGGCCACGGCGTCGTCGGCCGTGCGCGGTCGCGGGGCTGTGGGCGGGCGTCGACATCGACCCGGCGCTCGGCACCGGCCGCGAGGTCTGCCGAGCGGCTGCATGGCCCGCGGCGTGCTCGCCAAGGACACCCACGGCTCGACCATCCGCCTCGCGCCGCCGCTGGTCGTCCGCGCGACGGAGCTCGACTGGGCGGTCGAGCAGCTGGCCGGTGCGCGGCGGACCTCCGGCGGCTGACGCCGCAACCCGCCGCATCGAAGCGCCGGTTCGTCAACGTTGCGCCGGATGGGACTTGGCCGGGCCTCCAGATGAAGCGGAACACCGACCGGCCCGTCATGGGTTAGGACTTCAGCGGCTCCGAGGCGCGTCGCTCCGAGTGCATCGCGGTGCGCACGCGCGGACGCCAGGCGGACCAGCTGGGTGACGTGGCGCGGGCTCGAGCTCGTCGAGGGTGCTGACGCCGAGCAGCCGCATGGTGCGCTCGACCTGGCCGCGCAGGATCTCGATCGCGCGGTCGACGCCCGTCCGGCCGCCGGCCATCAGGCCGTAGAGGTAGGCGCGGCCGATCAGGGTGAACCGGGCGCCGAGGGCGATCGCGGCGACGATGTCGGCGCCGGACATGATGCCGGTGTCGAGCGTGCACCTCGAGGTCCTTGCCGACCTCGCGCGACGACCTCGGGCAGCAGGTGGAACGGGATCGGGGCGCGGTCGAGCTGGCGGCCGCCGTGGTTGGACAGCACGATCGCCGTCGACGCCGAGGTCGGCGAGCCTCGCGGGCGTCGGCGACGGTCTGGACGCCCTTGACGACGAGCTTGCCCGGCCACTGCTCGCGGATCCAGGCGAGGTCCTCGAAGGTCACCGTCGGGTCGAACATGGTGTCGAGCAGCTCGGCGACGGTGCCCGACCAGCGGTCGAGCGAGGCGAACGCCAGCGGCTCGGTGGTCAGGAAGTTGATCCACCAGGCCGGGCCGCGGGATCGCGTTGAGCGACGGTGCGCGGGGTCAGCGTGCGGCGGGATGGTCATGCCGTTGCGGACGTCGCGCAGCCGCGCGCCCGGCGACGGGGACGTCGACCGTGACCAGCAGGGTGTCGTAGCCCGGCCGCGGCGGCGCGGTCGACCAGTGCCATCGACCGGTCGCGGTCCTTCCACATGTAGAGCTGGAACCAGTTGCGGCCGTGCGGGTTGGCGGCCGCGACGTCCTCGATCGAGGTGGTGCCCATGGTGGACAGGCGAGAACGGGATGCCGGCCGCGGCCGCCGCGGCGGCGCCGGCGATCTCGCCCTCGGTCTGCATCATCCGGGTGAAGCCGGTCGGGGCGATGCCGAACGGCAGCGCCGACCGGGCCGCCGAGCACCTCGCAGCCGGTGTCGACGTGCGACGACGTCGCGCAGGATCGCCGGGTGGAACTCGATGTCCCGGAACGCCTGCCGGGCGCGGGCCAGCGAGATCTCGCCCTCGGCGGCGCCGTCGGTGTAGTCGAAGGCGGCCTTCGGGCGTCCGGCGCTTGGCGATGGCGCGCAGGTCCCCGATGGTGAGCGCCGCCGCCAGCCGGCGCTTCTTCGCGTTGAGCTCGGGCTTCTTGAACTGCATCAGCGGCGCGAGGTCGCGCGGCTTGGGCAGATTTGTCGTTCAACCATGGTGTTCGTGCCTTTCTGTTGCGGCGTGCTGCGCTTGGACGGCGGTGTCTCCTGGCCTAGCCCGGATTCGAGGTAGTAGCGGGTGATGTGTGCGTGGATGCCGGCCACGGCATCCGTCATCAGACGACTTCTTCGCCAGCCCGGCTCACCTGACATTGTCCAGCAGACTCATTCGGCGTTGGTGGCCGAGGAGCTGTGTGCGCTAATAGATGAAGGATGGGCGCTTCTCATTGATGGCCAGCATCAATCGCTGTCGTTTTAGGAGTTGGTCGGGATCTCGCGTGTAGTGGGAGAAGTCTTCCGACACCTCAACCTGGCTGAGCGGGATGAGATGTTTTGTGCCATATGAGGCACCTGAGAGCAATACGAACGAGCCAGTAGATGACATAACGGCCGGATCGCTCCATCCGGCGGAGCCCATTTCCTGTGTTTGCCCGAGCCGTTGTTCCGAATGCTGGGGCGCCGAATACCTGGGTGAATTGAATGTGCCTGTGCAATGCGGGGGTCAAGTGATCCATCTCGTGGACTGGGTTATCGGCGACGATGATGGTGTCGTCGTGGTTCCTGCGGGCACAAATGTCACGCGTACAGGAGCGGGCGAAACAAATCGTTCAGGCGGAAAAGGTGCTTGAGCGGGAGATTCGAAGGGAGCGGACCTCGGGCGTTTGTTGCGGACTCACGAAGTCATCGAGCGCAAACAACCGGAAGTATTCATTCCACAATTGCGAAGTGCAGCGCAAAGGCAGCGCCCGTCGTGAGTAAACTGCCCCCCGGGGGCCGCGCCGACCTGCCCGAGCCGCTGCCTCTCTCGTTTCGAAACGCGCTGCGCACGATTGGCCCGGGCGCGATCCTGCTCGCGGCGTCGATTGGCGGAGGCGAATGGCTTGTCGGGCCTGCTGTGGCCGTGAAGCACGGCATCGGCCTGTTCTGGATCGCCACTCTCGCAATCGTTCTTCAAACCATCTTCAACTTGGAAGCGCTGCGGTATACGCTCTACACAGGTGAGCCGGTTGTTGCAGGCTTCATGAGGCTACGACCATCATCAGGCTTCTGGGCAACGATCTATACGGTCCTCAGCGTTGCTCAACTCGGCATGCCCGCTCTGGGCGCTGCTTCGGCCACGGTGATCTTCGCAGCCTTTGCCGGCAGGCTTCCAGGTGGACCAGACACGACGACGCTCATCTGGCTGACTTACCTCGTCATGGCCGTGACGTTGCTCATATTGATGTCAGGTGGAACTGTAGAACGTACCCTCGAACGAGCGTCGTGGGCGATGATCGCCATGATCTTCGCCTTTCTGTTTACGGCGAACCTGCTGTTTGTACCCGCCGCACACTGGCTTGCCACCTTCCAAGGCTTTTTCCAGTTCGGTTATTGGCCTCCTGGAATCGACATCGTCCTGTTGACGACATTGGCTGCCACTGCCGGATCGGGAGGCATCGGCAACATCGCGATCTCCAATTGGGCGCGCGACAAGGGCTTCGGTATGGGCGCGGCAGTCGGCGCGATTCCCGGTGCGCTCGGAGGCAGGCACATTAGTCTCTCCCACGTCGGAAAGGTATTCGAGATCAATAGTGAAAACCTTCGACGCTGGCGAGTCTGGACCCGTTACGTGCTCCTCGATCAGGTCGTCCTTTGGGCCGGTGGTTGTTTCATTGGGATGTACCTGAACGTCAATCTCGCCACCGCCATTGCTCCTCCCGGCGCGAATCTTTCCGATCTCGGAGCTGGAGCATTTCAGGCGAAGTACATGGCCGAGCGCTTGTGGTCCGGATTCTGGGTCCTGGCCCTTCTCAACGGATTCTGGATCCTTTTCTCGACCCATCTTGGCAACACGGATAGCCTTGTGCGTGTCGTCACCGACATTCTCTGGATCGAAAAAATGCGTGACTGGAAGGTCGGGAGCGTCCGGCGCTTGTACTACTCACTTCTCATTCTATTCACTGTCTGGGGCGCGATCACCGCCCGATGGGGAACCGCGATGACGTTGTTTCAGGCGTTGGGAGTTGTCGCAAGTCTGGTTCTGGCCCTCGGCGCTGTCCAAATACTCTTGGTGAATACGCGGCTTCTACCAACAGAACTCCGTCCGCCGCTGTGGAAACGCGCCGCTCTTCTGGTGTGCGCGGCTTTCTATACGATCATGTTCCTGGCCGTAATAGTGAGATGATGGCGGCGGTACCTGCCGCCGCCGAGGCTGGCCTCTGGTTTACCGTCCATTGAAACTTGGAGTGCCGAATCGGCGCGCAAGAGATTGTCCACGATCATATCGTTGGTACGCTGCTTGTTGATCATCGGACCGGGAATTGGAGTCATTATCGGGAACGCCAGACGCGCCGGATATGCCACTGTTGTGACGTGTCATGCGATCGTACACGTAGCCCCCCGCAGTGCCACTCATAGCGCCGATGGCAGCGCCTTTGCCGCCGCCGGTCGCGGCTCCGATTGCTGCGCCTGCAACGGCTGTTCCTACGATGATGGCTGCTGATTTTCCAGTCGACCGCTGTTTTTTGTTGGCGATCGGCTGATTTTGCGCGTGGTTGTCATTGTCGGTTCGATCTGCTTGAGGCATAGGAGCGGGAGCCTGTTGCGGCCGCTCTGATTCTTCGACCTCCGGATGTCCCTTTTGGGGCTCCCGGGACCGGCTTTTGACATTGCTAGCAGTTTGAGGATCTTCGTGTCTGCCGGTATTTGCTGGCGCACGTTCCCGAGTTGTCACAAGGGGTGAACTTCGTCCATCTCCTTGAATAGGATCATGCTTTATGCGATCGACTACTGTACGTGGGGAATCTACACGAGAGTCCCTCGGACGCGCTGTATCGCCAAGGTGAGCAGATTCGGGATTGTCACCCGGAAGCTCCTGTGTGCCCGACAAGTCTGGCCCGGCCGGCGGATAGAACGTCCTGCGTGACTCTGCGGAACCGTTCGGAGAAGTCACACTCACTGGCGATCCGGAATATTGGTGTTTTTCCGGTTCTCGGACCCAGCCGAGCACCGCGATGCCAGCTAAAGCAACAATCCCATACCTGGTAAGCCGGTCGTCTCGACTTCGCATGCATCATTTGATGCAGAAGAAATGTAAGAGAACCAACTATTACAGGTTGTGGCAAGTCCCCTTTTTTCAGCTAATCTGCTTCCGCACGAAATCTGCTGATCGCCTTTCAGCCCGCTTATGCCGCATCGAAAGTTTTTACAGATTTGCCGACTTTTGTGGTCTGGCCTCACGCGTTCATCAGCAGGTACAGAAACAAATGGTACGAATCGAAGGAATTCCGATTGTCAAGGCACGTCTGATCGCGAATGCCCGGAAAGCGAAAGCTACAAAGGCTCGTAAAACGACTGATTGCCATTCAGAGATCAACAAGAAGTCACCGGTCAGCTCACATATGCAGGTCAGAACAAAGGTCGCCTAAGTTCCGCCTTCCGACGAGGGTCTCGAGTTCGCGCCGGATAAGCCGGAGCCCGCAGGAGTACATGAAGGACTCAGCCGGCGGGAGATTCTGTAGGTTGCCGGCGCGTCTACTGCCACCCTCAGTGCTGAAATTCTCAGCGAGCAGCCCCGAGAGAACGCGCATCTCAAAATGAGTTGCCGCATCACTCTTTTGAGGTCAACACGCCGTCCCGGACAAGTTCATCGATATGATAAACTCGCCCGCGATGAGAGAACGTCGAATTCTAACCGCTTTGCTTGTGACTGCCATGGCCTTGATCGCGGCAGAAGCTGACCGTACAACCAGGAGCCGGGGCAAGGTTGTGAACGGTCTTGAACGATTGCTGTATATCACCGGGAAAACCGGTGTCAGCATCTATGACATCAATGACGATCACAAACTGCTTCGGAAATTCGATGTTCCCGATACGGCCGACTACAAGGGCATCTCAGCCAGTGTGTCGCTTGGAAAGCTCTATCTCACTTCTAACCTGAAGGACGAACTCGTCTGCATCGATCTCGCGACAGACAAGATCGACTGGCGGCGTCACTATGACGGTGGCTACGCGGATAGCCAGGCCATTACTCCTGACGGGAAGACGTTGTACGTTCCCATGCGGGATAGCGACAGTTGGTGGGCCATCGACGCCAAAAATGGGGACGTCAAGACGAAGATCAAGACCGAACACGGCCAGAACTACACTGACCATCCGATCGGAGGCATCGGTCCGCATAACACCTGGATGAGTCCGGATGGATCGCGAGTGTATATGTCCGTGCTTACGGTGCCGTGGATCTTTATCGCCGATACCAGGACGAACCAGGTCATCGGAAAGGCAGGTCCATTCGGAAAAGGCATTCGGCCTTTTGTCGTGAGCAACGACGAAAAATACGTGTATGCCAATGTCGACTGGTTGCTCGGATTCGAGGTGGCTGAGGGCAAGACGAGCAAAGGATGGGGCGGCAAGGTGCTGCACCGCGTCGAGTGGCATACTCCCGAGTCGCGCCTTGCACAGATACCCAACCCTCCTGCGCGAAAACCGCATAGCACGATGAGTCATGGCATCAACCTGCGCCCGGACCAGAAGGAGATTTGGTTTGTCGACGGTGTTTATGGCTACGTTTATGCCTTCGACGTAACATCGCTTCCGCCTAAACACGTAGCTGATCTGCCCATCTTCAAAGATCATTCGGAGACACCGAGGCCAGGTTGGGTGTCGTTCAGTATCGACGGTAAGTATGCCTACCCTGACGGTGGAGTTGTCTATGACGCGTACACTAAGAAGGTCGTCGCGCGATCCCGACCAGCGAAAAGATGATCGAGATACAGTTCCGCGACGGTAAACCCGTGAAAGCCGGACACAGGTGATGACTGAGGTGTCACGCATAGCGAGTTGCTTCCGTGTATGTCTCTTCAGCGCGATCTTTGTAACCTCGTCTCTTGCTCAATTTGAGCAGGGCGCGATTGTTGGCCAGGTCAACGATCCGCAAGGCGCGCCCATTGCGGGCGCAACCGTGCAGATTCGAAGTAGCACGACCAACGTAAGCCGTGAAGTGACCACGTCGGCCAGCGGAGAGTACAACTCACTCCCTCTGCCTCCAGGCGTGTACACCGTCACTGTCCGCCAGCATGGTTTCCGGGATAAGGCGATCGAAGTGACGCTTGGTGTCAGTCAGCGGCTTCAAGCAGACTTTGCCATGGAACTCGGCACAGTAAGTGAACAGGTAATCGTTGAGGCCAGGGCGGCTGCTCTCGAGACCGAATCCTCCGACGTCGGTCAGGTCAAACAGGCAAAGGAGATCGTCGACCTCCCATTGAATACGCGGAACTTCACGCAACTCGTCTATCTTGCGCCGGGAGTACTCACCGGGGTTGGAGGCGCATCGGGAGTTCTTGGCTATACGAGTGGACGCGGCACCAACGGCGCCGTGATCAATGGCGCGCCTGTCGAGGACGTTACCTATCTTATCGACGGAATCAATAGTGTGGATACAGACGCCGGCGTGCTGATCTTCTTTCCACCCGTAGATTCAATCTATGAATTCAAGGTCCAGACGAGCTCTGCGCCGGCGGCATATGGCGGCGGGCAGGGAATTATCAATGTCACCTATAAGTCCGGTACGAATGAGTATCACGGGACGTTATATGAGTTCCTGCGTAACTCGAAGCTGGACGCGAAGAACTTCTTCGATTCCGCTAAAGATCCCATACCGCCATTCAAATTGAATCAGTTCGGTTTCAATGTTGGCGGACCTGTTCAGGTTCCAAAGCTCTTCAATGGCAAGGACCGGCTGTTTTTCTTCTTCGACTACGAAGGCAAACGTGTGCGGCAAGCGCAGACATTTCTGAGCACGGTTCCGATTGCCGCATTTCGAGCCGGAGATTTCTCGGCCTTGCTGCCGCGTACGATCGTCTACGATCCGCGTACAAATCCGCGAACTCCGCTGCCGGGGAACGTCATGCCGCCGAACGTGATCAATCCCACGTCGGCGCGCATGATTGGCCTTTACCCGGAACCGAACCTTCCGGGAGAGATCAACAACTTTCTGTATAACCCCGTGCAGACGAGTCAGGTGGATCAGACGAACACACGGATCGACTACCGGACCAGCAACTCGTCGATCTTCGGGCGTTACTCATGGGAAGACGCGGATACCTACAATCCCGGCAATCTGCCGGAGCCCGCCATCGGTGCTGGCCCGGGTCGACCGGGTCGCGTCGTAATCCCCAGCCACCAGGCTGTAATCGGTTATGGACGCGCGCTGAGCCCGTCGAAGTATTACGAATTTCGTGTAGGCTATTCGCGGATGCTTCAGGGTATCTACGATGCTGGCACAAAATACGGCAACATCGCGGAAGAACTCGGGATTCCTAACGCTAATGGCGGTGGCGCGGCTCCCGGTTTGACCACGACGAACATCACGGGGATGACCGGTCTTGGTGATGGCGCTGGGAGTTTGAACAAGGTCAACAATAACTGGGAGATTGACCAGGCGTTTAGTTGGGTGAAGGACCGTCATGAAGTAAAGTTCGGTTTTGACTACATGTCACGGCGATTCGCCTTCTACTCACCCGGCGCGCCGAATGGGCAATACACGTTCAGCGGCATCTACTCGAATTTCGGTCTCGCGGATTTCCTATTTGGCAATCCGATCAGTTCGCGATTGGATGTTACGAAATTCTTCAACCTTCATCGGTTCTATTTCAGCTGGTTCGTCCAGGACAACTGGCGGGTCACATCGAAGCTCTCCATAAATATGGGCCTTCGCAATGACACGATTACCGCCTGGAAGGAGAGATACAACCGTCTGGCGGGATTCGTCCCTGACAACGGCGGCACGCTGGTTCCGGTAGGGACTGCCCCATTTACCGATGATTCCGTGGTTCAGGGCCGGCCTTGGCAGTTGGGTCCTCGTCTCGGCTTCGCTTACACGTTGACTCCGAAGACAGTAATCCGTGCCGGTGGCGGCATCTTCTATAGCTTCAAAAGCGTGACATCGGGCAACTCGCTCGCGAAGAATGCGCCCTTCAGCGGAACTCTCGTCACCGCGAACGATCAGAACAACTTCGCTGCAGCGAAGCCCATCTCAGCCGGATTTCCCGCCGAAAGACCCGAATTGTGGCCGATTGCCGGAACCGCCTTTTATTACTGGCCCGAAGATAGCAAGACGTCCACGATGTACGAGTGGAACTTCAACGTGCAGCGGGAGCTTCCCGGCAACATGGTTTTGACAGTTGCTTATGTCGGCGGCAAGGGGGCCTATGTGGACGTTGTCGGACTGAATATCAATCAGGCCATACCCGGTCCAGGCCCGGTTGTGGGCCGGAGGCCATATCCAAACCTCAGCGACTCCACCGGTGTCGTTCCGTGGGGCAACTCCTCGTACAACTCGCTCCAGACAACATTCGACCGGCGCATGGGAGCAGTCCGATTCACCGGCGCCTGGACATGGGCGCACAGTATCGACAACACCAGCGGTGAGTCGAGTAATAGTCCCATTCAGAACTCACGCAACCTGGCGGCCCAGAAGGCAAGTTCAACCTTCGATATCCGTCACAAGCTCGCGTTGAGCGGCACCTATGAGATGCCCTTCGGAAAAGGAAAACGATGGATGAACTCCGGTCCCTCGGCCGGTCGACTGGATTATCGGTGGCTGGCAGATCAACAACATCCTCACGCTGCAAGGCGGATTGCCATTCACGCCGATCATGCAAACGAGCACGCTGAACACGGGCACGGGATCGCAGTTCCCGAATCGAATCGCTTCCGGCGAACTGCCTTCCAGCGAGCGCACCATTGATCGCTGGTTTGACGTTTCGGCGTTTACGGCTCCGGCTCAGTTCACTTTCGGCAACTCGGGTCGGAATATCCTTCGCGGACCGGGGACCAAGCAAATCGATGTATCGCTCTTCAAAAGCTTTCCGTTCCTGGAGCGACGGCGCGTTGAGTTCCGGGCCGAGGCGTTCAACGTCCTGAACACACCGCAGTTCAACAATCCCAATGTGAGCATCGGATTCAGCGGGGCCGGGCGCATCACCAGCGCGGGGAGCCCGACGGTGTATCAGCGCACGTCGCGGCAAATTCAACTGGCTCTCAAGGTGTATTTCTAGCGAATGATGTTATTCATGCCGCCGCCTCCGACGCCGGTCAGCTTCAGCCGGGATATTGCGCCGATCATGGCTATGTACTGCAATACCTGTCACGGCGAGTCGGGCGGCATCAGCACGCGTTCGTATAAAGAACTGATGCTCGGTGGAGATTTGGGTACGGTGGTCATCCCCGGAGATCCGGACCGAAGTTTGCTGATCCACTTCCTCGAGGGGCGGCGTGGAGAGAATCGCCGCATGCCGAAGAACGGCAGGGCATTGTCGCCTCATCAGATCGAGATCATTCGCCGCTGGATTGCGGAAGGCGCCAGGAATGACGATCTTCCGTCGAACGTTTATAGAGTCAAACTGCCGACTGTCGAGATGCGGCAATCGAACGTCACGCGTATCTTCTGCCGGGTCAATACGGAAGCGTATCTCGTGCTGACTATGCGTGATCCGGCGAGTGGCCGTGTTCTCTGGTCTGAGATAGCCACTGTAAAGGAGCACAAGGAGCGAATTCATACAGCCGAGCCCGGAGAACTCATGTTTTGGGATGTTCGAGCCGGCGCCGGCTGGCCGGAGATCGCTGATCTCGATCTCGAGATGTATTATGCGGCTTCAGCGCCGACGGGCACTGAGTTGTATGCACAGCCATCGTCAGACCGTTGATCGTGGATTGTGCGTTTCTGGTAGAATTCTCGCTCCAGGAGGATTCGCTCATGTCAAAGGTAGTAAGCTGTCGTGACGTTGGAATGGATTGCGATTTCGTTGCTCGCGGTCAGACCGAGGACGAAATTCTGAAACAATGTGCCGATCATGCTCGCACGGATCACGGGATGACAGAAGTACCGGAAGAGGTCATCGCGAAAGTTCGCGCCGAGATACACGACGAGTAAGTCGGCGGAGCGCTGCTCTAGTCTTCAATCGCCAGGAGCGGCGCTCGATTCGGATCTGCGTGTGTGCGGTGCTTGAATAGCGTATATGCGCGAAGTGATCTACACGATGCACTTTCGAGGTCAGGCGTCCAGGTCTGGCGGCGATACAACGGTGCTGAAAGCGACGAGCAGCGGAACTAGCTGCACCATGGAGACGGTTGTGCGGGCTGACGGTGTCTCGACGACCGTGCGTGCTGTGGCTGGCGATCTCGCATTCCTCGAATGTGAACTCCGCCTGACGCCTCCCGACAGGTTCGACGGCACAGGTATTCTTTCATTCGGCGAGGCCAGTGAGCACGCTCTGCGTTTTGCCACCGTAGGCGGCGGACATCTGGAGAAGAGCGCCGAACGCGGCAGGATGGCAGGGTCTGCAAGTTGGCGGGTTGAAGGCGGTGAAGGACAGTTCGAATCAGCGACAGGATTCGTCGCGTCTACCTTCACCATCGGCGACGATGGCGACCTGAGCGAATATCACTGTGGCATGATTTTCCTGCCCGAATAGCGCGTTCACTTCGAGCGGCGCTTTTCAGCTATCCAGAAGCGTGGACCTGGCCCCTGGCGACCGGCTCGATCTCCGGGGTTGGCGAACTGGCATTGCTGCAAAGACAAGCATCCACACCCGATGCATTGTGTAAGGCCGGTGCGGAGGCGCTCGAGTTCGGCGATGCGCTCATCGATACGTTTGGTCCAACTGCCCGAAATTTTTGCCCAGTCTGAATGGTCGGGCACGCGATTTTCCGGCAGCCTTGAGAGTTCGGCTCCCACCTCCTCGAGTGTCAATCCCATTCTTTGCGCGAAGACGATGAAGGCGATCCGACGGAGGACCGCCCTTGAATAGCGGCGATGTCCTGATCCAGCCCGCTCAGACTTGATCAGGCCTCGCTCTTCATAGAAGCGAAGAGCTGATGACGCAACGCCGCTTCGACGGGATACCTCGGAAATCGTAAGCAACTCCGCCATAAGACCAAGCTACCAAATTTCCCACTTGACTTAAAGTTAACTTGAACTTGTAGTCTTGAGATATGACTGACAATGAACATGCGATCGCACCCAACCCCTTCGCCGGCCTGAGAGTTGCGATCACGGGCGGAACGTCGGGACTGGGCCTGGCTCTTGTCGGGGAATTGCTCGATCGATGGGCGCACGTTGCGTTTGTCGCACGGAGGCGGGAGGGAGTAGAACGCGTTGCACGATGCTATCCGGATGCGCACGGCATCGTCGGGGATGTGTCGCGAAAAGGCGACATTTATCCGATAGCAATGCAGATCGTGGGCGCGCTCGGCGGCCTGGACGTTCTCATTAATAACGCATCGGATCTGGGACCGGCGCCTCTTGCCTTGTTGGCCGATACCGAATGTGAAGACTTGGAGCGCGCGTTGGCAACGAACCTGGTCGGCCCGTTTCGACTGACCAAAGCGCTTCTCGGTTCGCTGGCTTTCTCCGCGCGCGAAGGTCGAGGATCGGTGGTGTTGAATGTGTCGAGTGACGCTGCGATCAATGCTTACCCGAAATGGGGAGCTTATGGCGGCAGCAAAGCAGCGCTCCATCATCTGAGCCGTATTTGGAACGAAGAACTTACGGCCGAGGGCATTCACTTTCTTTCATTAGATCCGGGAGATATGGATACCCCACTGCACGCCACGGCCGTTCCCGATGCGGACCCTTCGGCGCTGAAGCGCCCCGAAGTTGCGGCGCGCGAACTGGCGGACGCGATTGCGTCTGTCCTTCCGGCGAGCGCACAGGATCGAGACATGGTTCTGAAGGAGTCCGCTGGGTGAGGGCAGCGAATCTTCCCATCCAACGTCCGGCAAGCGCGAAACTGCTGATCGTTGACCGCCGGCGAATGATTGCCCACCGGCCGCGGTCTGATTTCGCAGATCTTTTAAACGCGGGTGATCTCGTCGTTGCGAACGACGCGGCCACATTGCCGGCGAGCCTTTCCGGATGGCATGAACGGACCTGCCGACGGATCGAAGTGCGCCTTGCAGGCCGGAATACATTTGGTCTCGATGAATTCAGTCAGTTCTCCGCTGTAGTATTTGGGCTTGGCGACTTCCGCATGAGAACCGAGGACCGGCCTCCGCCGCCGGCGTTTGCGCGTGGTGACCGGCTGAGGCTAGGCTTGCTTCGAGCAACGGTGATAGCAGTTCTAAAGCATCCTCGCTTGATCCTGCTCGAGTTCGATGGGACACCGGCAGAGATCTGGGAAGGTCTGGCCCGTCACGGACGGCCGATCCAGTACTCGCATATCTCATTGCCGCTTGCGATCTGGGACACTTGGACGCCCATCGCCGGACCCCCGGTTGCGTTCGAGCCACCGTCAGCAGGGTTTGTCCTTGACTGGCAGACGCTCGCTTCGCTAAGGGCACGGGGCGTCCAGTTCGCGACCATCACTCATTCAGCCGGCATTTCTTCTACCGGTGATGGTGAGTTGGATGCCCTCCTCCCGTTCGATGAGCCGTACTTCATTCCGGCGTCAACGGCCAGAGCCGTCGAAGAAGCGCGAATCAGAGGCGGACGCATCATTGCCATCGGTACAACCGTGGTACGCGCGCTGGAGCATCGCGCCGCGACCTTCGACGGCATCGTCCCGCCGGGTGAAGGCGTAGCTACCAACCGAATCGGTCGGTGCAGCACAATTCGCGTGGTGGATGCGATCGTCTCCGGCACACATGAGCCGGGGACGAGTCACTACGAACTTCTTCGCTCCTTCATCGACGATGAGATTCTTCGCCGCGTAGATCGTGAGTTGGCGGTGCATGACTATCGCACTCACGAGTTCGGGGACTCGGTCCTGATCGAGCGGACGAGCCGCGCCGCACATGCTAACTGTTAGATGTATTCTTCGTGTATTAGTAAACTAGTACACTGAATGAGGGTACAAGAAACATGCATGATTCTCACCGCTGCGGAGCGGCCGCTCTTCTACTCGCGACAATGCTGGCCTATGCACAGGAAGCCGGGTCTTGGCACGATGAATCGAAGCATCGTACCCAGTTCGTAAACGTAGAAGATAACGTTCGACTGGAGGTGCTCGATTGGGGCGGAAGCGGTCGGCCGGTGGTCCTGTTGGCGGGATACAACACGGCGCATATTTTCGATGACTTCGCTCAGAAGTTATCCCGAACCAATCACGTCTTCGGCATCACGAGACGGGGATATGGGGCCTCCAGCCGTCCCGATTCGGGCTACACCGCGCAACGGTCGGCCGAAGACATCCTGCAGGTTTTGAGATCCCTGAAGCTGAATGCACCCGTCCTGGCGGGACACTCGTTCGGCGGACAGGACCTCACGACGTTGGCCGCAGTGTATCCCGACCGCATTGCGGGCATAGTGTACTTGAACTCAGCGGAGGATGCCACGCTTGGGGATCGGATCTGGCCGCTCATAGATGTAAAGATTTCTGAGGTGGAAGCCGCACGTAAGAAGCTTCCGGCATTGATGCGGCCCATGCCCGCGTCGCCGGACAATCGATCTTTCGAGGCATACCGGGAATGGCAGATGAAGACTCACCAGGTTGCGTTCCCGGAATCCGAGTTGCGACAACTGTTTGCCTCCAGCCCTGATGGATCGGTGGGCAAGGCGTTGACTCCCAAGATCGTTCGTGACGCGATATTCGCCGGTGTACAGAAGCCGGAATATTCGCGGATTCGCTTGCCGGTGCTCGCGCTCTTTGCCGTCGCGCGACCCTTCGAAGAGGAGGTACAACGTTTCAAACCGAAGAACTCCGAAGAACTCGGTGCGATGAAACAGGTCTACGATGCCAATCTGCGCATCGTGAAGAAGCACATACAGGATCTTCAGAGCGCCATTCCCGCGGCTCACGTCATCGAAATGCCGGGCGCGAATTACTACATTTTCCTTTCAAATGAGGATGACGTGTTGCACGAAGTACGCACATTCCTTTCGGGATTACGTTGATAGCGAGTCGCCGAGTACTAGCCACAAAGGGATACAAGTGACGTCCGAGCGCGGCGTTGCGAGTCCTAATCGCTCATCATCGTCATTGATATCAAACAAACTCCTATTTACGCGCAAGGCAAACTGCTTTCCTATCCCATACCAAAAGCCGGAGTATTCCATCAATTCGCTGGTGCAGTTCCGGTACATTTAGAACTCTTTTCCTGATAGTCACTTGCGGCCCCGGCGAGTACCATCGAACAACGAAAGCATCCTATGCGAAATTCGATCAGCAAGTTTCTTCTCCCGTGTCTCGCTTTAATTGCTTCCACACTGCAGGCGGCGCCGGTATCTGTGGACAGCCAATTCACCGGAGGCGTATTTGGCTCATTCAACCTGAACTACACTTCCGGAGCCGCCGGCCTTAAGTTGCAGCGAGTGACGATTGATTTGAAATCGCCGCTGTTCGCTGATCCTACTTTTAGCGGTCCGGGCGCCTTATTGCCTCTACCGTTTAGCGGGATTTCAGGCGCGGCGGCGACAGGCTTTGCAGGCGTTAGTGGTATCTTCGATGGTGCGACGTCGTTCACTCTCCTATTCACCGATTTCGACGCCGGCGAGTCCTTCAACTTCAATCTGGATGTCGATGCGCCGTGCGGCAACTTCTTGTGCCTTATTCCTGCGTCACTGACGACCGGCAGCGAATTCGCGGGCTCGAAACTGACAGGCACGTTTGGCGGCTCCGGTTACGAGGGCAGGGCCTTGGAAGCGTTGTACACGGAGAGCGGCCCGATTACTGCGACAGCGCTGATGACCGGAGATGTCGAGGCTGTTCCCGAACCAGGAACGTATGCGCTGCTCAGCGGCGGACTCATCGCGCTCGCCATAGCGAGGCGAAAGCGTTCGGTGTAACTGTACGAGTTCTACGATCGAGCCGGTCCCGGAATTCCAGGACCGGCTCGTCACGTTCAAAAGTCTAATCGCAATGCCATCTGTCCCTGGCGCGGAGCGTTGGCCTGAGAGGTGATGCGACCGAACTGCGCGTTGCTGACATTGGACTGCGGAGAGCCGAAAACCACCCGATTGAATGCGTTGAACCACTCGGCGCGAAACGTCAGTGTGAGGCGTTCGGCCAAGCGGAACTTCTTCAGCAAACCGAAGTTCTCATTTAGATAAGCAGGGTTGCGCAGATCGGTGTACGATCGCGCTGCGGTTCCGAATTGTAACGCCGCCGGTACCCGAAACGCAGCGGGATTAATCCACCGGTCGATCGCAGGATCGAAGGTCTCAGTACCCGATCGGCGGGGTACGTCATTGACTACGTCGGGCCGTAGAATGCCGGTAAATAGCGGCAGCGTGTTGTTCGCCGACAGTTGAATCGGTGTGCCGCTGGAATACTGGTGAATGCCGGTGAGCACCCACCCACCGATCCACCGGTTCTGACGGAAGAACGGCAACTCGTAGCTGTAGCTCAATGCAAACACATGCGGCACGTCTGTGGTCGCGATTGCCTTCTCCAGGCGGCGATTGTATGTGGTTTGGCCGGCGGGACCGCCGCCTGCCAAAATGTCCGAGTCCGAGATCGTCTTGGCGAACGTATATGCCATCTGGACGTCGAGTCCTGCCAAAGCACGAATCGAGACCTGAGTTTGAAAGGCATGATAGGTTGAGCTACCCGACGGGTTCGAACGATTATTCAAGTCCAAATACTGCGGGTAAGGCCGTAACGCCTGGGCAACCGACCCGGTGAACCCAGGATATGGCGAGGCGATACCGGCTGCGATCGCTTCCGGCGAGTTGAACGCACGAGACAGCAGCGTGCCCAAGCCTAGATACGAAGGATCCAATTCATTCAGCCGAACGAGGCCGCTGCCCAGCCGCGTACCCTTCGTGCCAAGATACGTCAACTCGATATTGGCTCGCGGAACGATCTCACGCTCGATGGTGAAGGACCAATTTTGAAAGTACGGAGGGCGGCCATCGTCACGCAAGATGGGACGCAGGTCCGCGCCATTGGCTGCCGACGGGCTGATGACGGGAGGACGCACATAGTTTTGTGGGAAACCGTTGTTCCAGTTGAATGCCGGAGTAACTCCCTGGTCCGTTGTTGCGAAAGTTGGGTTCGCTGCGAAACCGCTGCTCGCACTGAGCGAGTCTCGAAGGCCTGCGTTCGCGTTACCTTGCGCATAATAAATGCCGTAACCACTGCGCAGAACGGTCTTATTCGTCACCTGGTACGCGATCCCCAGGCGAGGCCCGAACGCCTTCCAGTATGTATCCGCGAACGACCTCCGTCCAATTCGCCCCTCTCCTTCACCGAGAAACGCCAGAGCGCCGAGACGTCCACCGGCTGCAGGGTTTGGAATAGTCGGGTCAAACGTCGATAGATTGTCGTTCTTCTCGTATCTCGGGAAGAAGATATCGTATCGTAGACCGTAGTTCACGGTCAGCTTCCGCGTGGCCTTCCAATCATCCTGCGCGTACATGGCTAGGTACTTATACCGATTACGCGGGTAGTAGGCGAAATCGCGGAGCACGCCTCGATCGACCGTGCCCAAAAGGAAGCTTGCAATCGCATTGCCGGTATTCGGATTCCCCGGCAAGCCGGTTTCGAGCGCATTGAACTGGAAAACGCCGGCCGACTGATATATATCGATCCCGTTGGTCTCCATAAACCGGTAGTCGACACCAAACTTCAGGTTGTGAGATCCGCGGATCACGCTGAAATTATCATTGAACTGGAATGAGTTATTCGCCTGCAGCGTACGCGAGTTACAGTTCACGTCGCCAAGGCTCACATATCCCGAAGCGATGAAATCAATACATGGGAATGAGTTATTTGGACCCGTGTTAACACCAGTCAGTCCGAGTTGCGTGGGCCAGTTCTGATCGACGCTGTAGGATTCGATGGTCGTTTTGAATCGCGTGAATCCGAGGTTGATATGGTTCAGCACGCTGGGTGAGAACACATAATCGTGAGTGATGCGCGCCCAGTAGTTTCGGCTGCCGCTCGAACGGGCTCTGGTCGCGGGACCGGGAATGATTTCCGGCTCGTTTGCATCGTTCGCGTCCTGGTAATAGTAGCCGCTCAGGCGATTCACCTCGGAGAACGAGTGATCGAGCTTGATGTTGTACTGATTCGAGTCCGTCGCGCCGCGGCCAATGCTGGTGTAGTTGTTGAACAGCGCGTTCGATGACGGGTTAGGCAGCAGCCCGAGGATCTTCTGCGAGATCGGGCTGATCCGCTCCGTGGGAATGCGGTTGCCGGGGAACGGCTGGCGTACGATTCCAGTAGTAGTGCTCTGCGTGGTCGCAGGATCGTAGATCAGACTGCCGAAGCGCGAAAAGTCGCCCTGCCGGTAATCCACCGGAATCAGGCTCTGGATGGAGTTCGGGGCGCCCTGGCGGAAGCGGAATCCGCTGTAAACAAAGAAGAAGAATGTCTTGTTGCGTCCGTTATAAAGCTTCGGAAGGACGACAGGTCCGCCGATAACTGCGCCGAACTCATTCTGCCGGTTGACGGCGCGGCGGGGTTGGAAAAAGCCGCGGGCATCGAACTTATCGTTCCGCAGATAATCGAACACAGAGCCGTGGAGATCGTTGGTACCGGAGCGGGTAGTGAAAATCTGAATTCCTCCTCCGGTGCGGCCATACTCCGCATTGAAATTGGCGCGCAGAAGGCGGAACTCACCAATGGTCTCGACGGAAGGACGGCCGCTGCCAGGGATGACACCGCCGCTCTCGATTCCCGTCGAAGCGATCCCGTCGACAAGCACTTCTTTGGCTCGGCTGGGCGAACCGCTGATTTGAGTGTTGCCGGTATCGCCCGTTACGCCAGGCGCCAGGAAAATGAACTGTTCCAGATTCCGGACATTGCCGCCGACAAACAAAGGCAGATCGACGAGCTTGTTTCGCTGAATGGTAGTTCCGAGATCGGAGGTGGAAGTCTGGATCGTGGTCACATCGGCCGTCACTTCGACCGCCTGCTCGACCTGACCGACCTCCAGGTTCGCATCGATCGTCAGCGTTTGGGCGACGTTCAGCTCGACGTTCCGGCGGACATACCGCCGGAATCCTGTGGCTTCGACGCTGACGTCATACTTGCCGACAGGCAACTGCTGGATGACGTAGTTGCCAGTCGCGTTTGTTTTCGTTCGGAACGTGTTGTTTGTTCCGGTGTTGGTTGCAACCACTTCCGCATTTGCGACGGCGCCACCGGAAGCGTCGAGCGCTCGGCCGGTTAACGTTCCGAGTACGGTCTGGGCGGGCGCGGATACAACCGTGAGCAGCGCTAGCAGTGAAACGACAGAATGTTTGTACACAGTAAGATCCCAAGGCGGTTATACCAGAATAGACGCTATGTACCGCTCAATGTTGCTTTGTGGTTACTCTGGCTGCGGACAGCACGGCACGGGCCGCACCGAGAGGCCCGACTCATTCAGCGCATGTCGAATTGCGGGAATTGGATCCGCGCCGGCGTAGACGCAATACCGTCACTGGTCGGACTGCGTACCAAGTTAACGATAGGCGGCCAAAGTCGAAAATGTGATTAAAAGGATCGTCCAGCGCATCAACCCCGACTGACTTCGGCGCGAGCGACTTCACCGGCATGCGCCTGAATCTTTCGTATGGCTGAAGCGATGATATCCATGTCGCTGCGGGGCGCCAGCAGCATCGTCTGGGTGAACCAGACTGCCTCCGTGCAGAGATGATCGTTCGCCGGGCACTGGTTCTTCTCCTGCCAGTGCCGCAGAGTCTTCTCATCGTAGATGCGCTTGTAGCCGCGGGACGACATCACGTTTTTCAGAAGAGGTTCCTTGTTGAGCGGAGAGTAACCACCCGACGCAGGAATGCCTTCGGCTGATAAAGCCTTGAGGAACTTGTCGCGAGGAAGTCCGGCGAACTTCGAGGCGTCATATCGAAACATGTACAGGTGATAGGCGTTCCGCGTGCATCCACTGTACGCCTCCGCGGGACTGATGCCCGGAATTTCTTTCAACTGCTTTGTAAGGTAGGCTGCGTTGCTTTCACGCGTCTCACTCTGTTTCCCGAGCCGGGTCATTTGAGCAAGCAGCAGCGCCGCCTGGAATTCCGTCAACCGAAGATTTAAGCCGCGTCCGATGTAACTGAAGTCAGACCCCGGTGTGTTGCGCCCCCGGCTGTTGTTATGGTACGCAAAACACCGATCTGCAATCTCCGGCTCATTCGTCAGGATCGCCCCACCTTCGCCGGAGTTGAGATTCTTGGAGGCTTGAAAGCTGAAACAACCTACGGCGCCGTATGTCCCGACCTTCTTTCGCTTCCACTCGGCAAGATGAGCCTGGCACGCATCTTCGATAACAGCGATCTTGCGCTTCGAGGCAGTCGCCATAATCGTGTCAAGATCGGCGGCGTTTCCTCCGAGATGGACGGGAATCATCGCCACGGTTCGATCCGTAATCGCCGCTTCGATCTTAGTTGCGTCGATTTGGAATGTTCGCGGATCGGTATCAACGAAAACAGGCAGGGCGCCCATCGCGAGCACGGCGTTGATCGTCGCAACGAACGTATAAGGAGGGACGATGACTTCGTCTCCCGCCTGAACGCCGATGGCGTCGAGTGCGATCAACAATGCGCTCGTACCGTTTGCCGCAGCGAGGCAGTGTTTTGCTCCTGTCAACTGAGCGTATTCCTGCTCGAACCGCTCAACCTGCTTTCCACCGCCCCGACCCCATTTCCCGCTATGCAGCACCTTGAGCAGGGCTTGGTCTTCGAGATCGTCAGCAATAGGCCAGGACGGAAAGCGATCTGCCTTTAGCGGGCTTCCACCGAGTATCGCGGGTTTGGTTGTCGCTGCGCGAACTGCTCTCGGCCTCAAGACGGAGCCTGCGAGAGCCAGCCCAACCATCATCTTCCGGCGGTCCATGTGATTACCTCCTGGCGCACATCAGCGTGAAAAGCTGCTTGCATTTTAGCGAACAAGGAACACGCGTGGATATCAGTATGCCGATCTCGCCGGGCCGGGACAGCTTGCTTTTCGCCTGACTCGTTTACGACTTGCGAAAGGGCGCAATGATAGCCGACACGAACCGTTTGAACATCGCCGGCCGACGGGGTGGCGGAGCGAGCTCGAAATCGTCATCGGACACGAGCGTTAGCGCCTCGGTATTGTTCAGCGCGATCGTTCTGAACACTGGGTTATGGTCCCGGGCCGGCTCGAGCAGAACAGGGTGCCTGAGCGCGGGTCTCGATTGACGAGGTGTGAATCTTTTCGCGATACGTTGCACTGGAACTTCCGGCTGGCGCGCCAGAACACGAACCACAGGCACCGGACGCAGGGAAGGGTCGTCCGCTTCAGCTCCGGAGTGCTCCGTATTTGCGGGCATCGTCACGACGGGCTGCAACGTGTGCATCGGCCGTACTCGGGCTATGTTGACGGCACGGCCAAAATCGTGCGGTGTGCTCGACTGAAGGCCTACAGCCAGCACCAACGGAACCAGCAGCGCCCAAGCGAAATTTGAGCCCGAACCTCCATACGGCTGCATGGCGTAACGGGAGAATGTCGCGAAGGCCGGTTCATTTTCCGAATCAGTACTCGGCTTCCTCAACGCCTCGTGCTCAGCGCTGAGAAACTCGCGATGCAAATTCACCTGACGGATGCACCGTTGGCACACGAGCAAGTGCTCGATGACGTCGTTTGCAACCGTAGCTTGCGTCTTGTCGAGCAGGTACGACATCAGCTCGGCTGCGTCGGGATGATGTTGCATAACGTGCGTCTCCTGAAACTACTCATCATAACCACAGAGTGGATCGCAGTTTAGGTTGTCCCTGCAGATCCCCGCATGTGGGGGAGGCTGGTGCGGGCGCCCGAAAATCCTCATATCATCGTGTGCCGGACGCTCGATTTTTCTCAGTAGTACGTTGTTTTGCTTCTTCAAATCGCTTCTTGTTCTTTTCGTTTAATGTCGGGTAAACGCCATAGATCGACTCCCCACTCAGCAACAGGCTTCGCTGAAAGCGTTCCTGGTCGTCATGAGCCATGGCCTTTGTTAGTACATTGTTTACGATAGCCGCGGGAATGACAAGCACACCGTGACTCTCGCCTATCAGAATGTCGCCTGGAACAATAGTGACATCGCCGATCCGCACCGGGACCTGGTAATCGGCACTCATCAAAACAGGACTTACGCTCGACGCGTGACCGCACCGAAGATAAATGCCGATCGGCATTGCCGTCAGATCAGGCACGTCGCGCATGCACCCGTCAACGAGGATTCCCGCGCCGCCGCGCGCCAGGAAACGCGTCGTCACCATTGCTCCCGATACTGTGGATCGAGTCTCCCCGCCGGCATCAAATACAAGCACGTCGCCGGGCTCGGCTTCTTCCGCCGACCTGTAGTTGAGCTGTGGACCCGCCGCGTACAGCTTCTCTCGAAGATCTTTTCGATTCGGCAGATAGCGGATCGTCCGCGCCCGCCCCACCATTCGGCGGTCCGTGTTTAACGGCCTCAACTCATTGATGAAGTTCTGCGGATAGCCCTCGTTCGTAACAGCGGACCAGGCGGCTTCCAGACCGACCCGCATCAGCTTGCCGAAAAGATCCTTGTCCGATTCGCTAAGACGCTTCTCTACGGATGGAGGCAAAGATCGGGACGGCGCGGTGACCGTCACAGACGTCTCCTGAGCCTGTACGCCAAGGCAGAAGTAGAGCGCCAGCGTGAGGTTCGCTTTCATAGTTAGCGTCGGCCGGAAATGTTCACTTCAATCGCCTGACCGTAAAGGTTTGCGGTGGTACAGCGCGGTTCGGATTCTCGCCAACGGGTTCGCCCATTCTTGTTCGGGTGAGTTCCATTTGGTCGCCCTTGACGGTACCGGTGAACGAAAATCTCACCTTCGCGCCGCTGTAATAGTTCGTTGTGGTAACGATAAACTTGATCTCTTCATTGGAGACAGTAGCTTCCTCAACCGGGAGATCGAATTCATCGCCGAATAGCTTACCCGTAACCGTAGCCCCGTTAGCCTTGAACTGGAAGGCAACGTCTTCTTTTTCGGCTCGCCGTCCTTGCATTTGACCGGTCCAGATACCAGTCACGTCTGCCGCTGACATCGTCATTAGGGCGATGGCAAAGCCGGCCAGGAAGCGGGCTAGCTGACGGAGCATGCAATGGATCATATCATTAAAATTTCCTCACTGCAGCCCCCTGAATAGGTCAAGACCGCCCCGGAGCACGTCGTAAAGTGTTAACATTAAGGATAGTTTATGTGCCGAGGAACGGCACTATGCTCACATGTATCGCGACAAGTATCCGGTGCACTCGCCCCTCCTGGCATTGATCTTCCTCACGGCGTCCGCCGTGTACGCACAGCAGACTGCCTCAAATTATTCTTTCGGCGATTCTCAGCAATTTCTGAAGACCTATTGCGGCGCTTGCCATGGTGGGAAGGCATCGGTCGGTGGTTTCAGTATCTCGCGGGTGGCCTCCCCCGAAACGCTGCGGAACAATCAGCATTCGTGGGACGGGCTAGTCACTCGCGTACACAACAATGAGATGCCGCCCAAAGGGGCTCCGGCTCCGAGTTTGGACGGTCGCGAGAAATTTGTTCAGTGGGTTCGCGACACTTTGCGAGTGGAAGCCTGTGCTGCAGGCATGTCGCCGGGACCGGCTCCGGTACGGCGATTGAATCGGAGCCAGTACACGGCTACGATCCGTGATCTGTTGAATTTACACATTGATGCGGGCGGCGCGCTGCCGGTTGATAGCGCTGGTGGCGAGGGCTTCGACAACGCTGCCGAGACCCTCTTCATCTCTCCGATTCACGCCGAAAAGTACTTGGATGCCGCGAAGAATGCCCTGACAGCCGCCGCGAAAGATCCTCGCTCCCGCGCCAAGTTCTTGATTTCTAAGCCCGGCGACGACGTAACACCCGAACAGGCTGCCCGTACGATCCTGGCCGAATTCCTTCCACGCGCGTTTCGACGTCCGGTTGCGGAAAGCGATCTGGATGTTTACCTCGAACTCTTTCATTCCGCGCAGAAACAGGGCGAGTCTTTCGACAACGCGATCCTATACGCGCTTCGGGGCATCCTGGTATCGCCGCAGTTTCTATTTCGCGCCGAGTCTCCGAATAGCGGGACCGAACCGAGGTTGGTTGAGGACTACGCACTCGCGTCCCGTTTGTCGTACTTTCTCTGGGGAAGCATGCCCGACAGTCTGCTTTTTGCGCTCGCTGAGAGTGGAAAGCTACGTGATCCCGAGATCCTGAAGGGCCAGGTCGCGCGAATGCTTCGGAACCCGAAATCGTTCGAGTTCGTGCAAAGTTTCGTCGAGCAGTGGCTGCATACTCGCGATTTGGGCCAGACATTCAAGCCCGATCTCGAGCTGTACCCCGCCTGGAAGGATGCCGAACTTCAGGGAGACATCCGTTATCAGCCGGTCTTATTTTTCCAGGAGATCCTCGCGAACAACCTGTCGTTGCTGAATCTGATTGATTCCAAGTTCACGATCGGAACCCGGAAGCTGCAGAAGCTCTATGGTACGAGCATCACTCCAGCTCGACCCAACAATCAGGCTCAGCCGCAGCGTCTCGAATTGCCGGAGGGTACTAATCGCGGTGGACTCCTGGGCATGGCCGCCGTTCTAGCTGTGTCTTCCCATCCGCACCGGACGAGTCCCGTCCTTCGAGGGAAATGGTTGCTCGAAGCGATGCTGGGCACTCCGCCGCCTCCTCCTCCTCCGAATGTTCCTGCGCTTGAAGAAACGAAAGGCGCGACTGCCCATACTCTGCGTGAGAAACTGGCTCAGCACCGGGCGAATCCCGTATGCGCGAGTTGTCACAGCCGGATCGATCCTCTTGGGTTCGCTCTGGAGAACTACGACGTGATCGGCAGGTGGCGTACCGAAGAAGGCGGTCAACCGATTGATGCCCGTGGTGAGTTACCCGACGGCAAGACATTCGAAGGCCCGGCACAGCTAAAGGCTGTCCTGCTCGAAAAGAAGGACCTCTTCATTCGCAACCTGACAACTAAAATCTTGGGGTATGCTCTTGGTCGGGGACTCACTCTGCAGGACGCGTGTACCGTGAACAATATCGTTGCCGAAGTCGAGCGAAGTGATTACAGCGCACACACGCTGATCAACGCGGTTGTCCTTAGCATGCCGTTTCGATACCAGGCGCCGGCGGCGCTGACGTCTCAACTTCCTCGCACGCATCACAATTCAACAACTGCTCAAAAGGAACAGAAGAAGCCATGATGATTCCACGCAATCGAACAATTTCCAGAAGGAGCGTCCTTCGCGGCGCCGGCGTTGCTCTCGGTCTGCCGTGGCTCGAGGCTATGGTCCCATCGTCTGCTTTGGCCTCTACGTCAAAGCAAGCGAATCTTCCTGTTCGGTTGGCCGTGATGTACATGCCGAACGGCGTGAACACTTCTACGTGGACTCCGGAGGGGCAGGGGCGCGACTGGAAACTGTCACCCACGCTCGAACCGCTCCAGGATTTGAAGGATCAGGTGCTTGTCGTCAGCAACCTCTGGAACGCCGGGGCGAATACAGGCGACGGACACTACGTCAAAGAATCAAGCATTCTGACTTGTACCACCATTAGTAAAACGCTCGGCGTCGACATCAATATGCACGGCATATCGATGGACCAGCTCGCCGCGCAGCGCATTGCCGACCAGACGCCGTTGCCCTCGCTGGAACTTGGCATCGAACCGGAATCGACGGGCGTCGATACCAACGTCGGGTATACGCGCGTGTATGGCAGTCACATTGCCTGGAGCAGTCCGACCACACCGCTCGCCAGGGAGATCAATCCCCGCTCCGTTTATGAGCGGCTGTTCAGTGCTGCAGATCCGAACGCTAACTCAACGAAACGGGACACCTTCTTGTTGGATCGTGTGCTTGGTCAGGCAAAGAAGCTCCGGTCCGAAGTCGGTGCAGCCGATCGGGTCCGTATCGACGAATATCTCTCGGTCGTGCGTTCCCTCGAAGCGAGAATGGAACGGGCGAGCGATCCCAAGCGGAATACCTGGAAGCCGCGCGCATCACTGGACTCCGTCGTTCGGCCCACCGATGCTCCGGGCAGCCACACCGAGCACGTCCGGTTGATGCTTGACATGATTGCCGTGGCTTTCCAAAGCGACACCACCCGGATCAGCACATTCATGTTCGGTAATGCCGTAAGCGGCGTGAATTTCCGATTCCTTGAAGGCGTCACGAATACCCATCATGAGATCTCGCACCATAGCAAGGATCCGGAGAAGCTGAAACAGTATCATCTGATCAACAAGTGGCACATCGATCAGTTTGCCTATCTTCTCCGCAAACTGCGTGAGATGAAAGAGGGCGACGGTACAGTGCTTGACAACTCCATGGTCCTCTTTGCTTCGGCCCTAAGTGACGGAAACTCGCACAATCCGCACAAGTTGCCGCTTGTAGTGGGCGGTCGTGGCGGCGGTCGTCTTGCGACGGGTCAACATTTGGTGTACACGGAAGATACTCCGGCGGCGAACCTTTACGTCTCGATGCTGGACGCTTTCGGAACGCCCGTTGACCGTTTCGCCGACAGCACCGGACCTCTGCCGGGAGTCCTGGCCTAAGCGGAATCGCTTCTAATCACGGTTTCGGGTTACGAAGTCCAAAACGGAGCCGGCCGGATCGCGTCTACTGCGTAAGTGCAAAGGTATTTCTCGACAGACGGCTACGCAGTTCCTATGCAATCGGCCCCGGATTGCCCGATTGAAGAGGTAAGTCGATTCGTCACCCGCAGCGGGGATACAGTCATCGAGTACTGCGGACGCGATGGTCGAGCGTACTGCGCGTTCAGGAATGCGGAGGGCACCCAGTGGCTGAAGATTTCAGCCGCCGCCGAGTTAACAGCAGACGCGTCACGTTAGCCTCATACACGAGTAATATCCTCGGAACAGTATTTCGCGTTCCTGATTACCCCATGTGTCGGCGAGCGTCTGCGCTGCCCAGGCCCGAATTTCGCTATAAGCAGTTCCATTTCGCACGGCGGCCGCGACGTTGGTTTCCGTCATCATGTAATCCAGATAGAAGCTGCGAGTCAGCCGGACCGCGATTTCGAGGGAGTCGGATGCAACGGTCGCATATCTCGTATCGAGGCTGGCCAGAATTTCTGGGCTGAGATGCGTAGCTTCACTTTCCGGAGCCGGATATCGTGTGGTGAAGTCGCCGAACCACTCATCCAGGCGTTTGCCTTCCACGAAGCTTCGGCCGGGTGAGAAGTCGTACACGACTAACACGCCCTCACGCACAAGAACGCGAGCGGCTTCATCGAAGAAACGCGGAAGGTTCACATAATTCAACGACCCTGCCGCGGTGATTACGTCGATGGACCTCCCGCGAACCGGGAGCGATTCCGCGTGCCCGGCAATGAAATGCGCCCCCGGCACAATGTCCATCGCAAATCTCAGCATTGCGACGGCGGGTTCGATCCCTGCGCACGCGTCCGCGAAGCCCAGCAAGGCTCTCGTAGACAAGCCAGCCCCGCACCCGACGTCCAAGCCACGGCGAGCCTGTCCTGACCACCCCAAGTGCTTGAATGCCTTCTCCAGGATCGGATGATGGATGGGGGGACGAAATGCCGCATAGCCCGCGGCCATGTCCGGCGTACCAAATGGGCTATCGCTTGGTCCCGGCATGTCTGCAACGAACTATTCGAATATCTCCAGCGGCTTCAAATCGGCGGACGGCAGACTTACCCCGAGTTGCCGCGCCAGAGTCGGCGCCACGCGGCGAATTTCAATCTCGCCGATATCCGTGCCCTTCTGAATACCCGGTCCGGCAATGAAGAACGAGGCGCGCATCTCGTTCTGCGTCGGCGAGTAGCCATGAGTGCCCCGAACCGAAACCGCCCTTGTGAGCGCGCCAGTAATCGCCGATCCGACTGCGAAACCAGGCTTCATATCCACCCAGAAAGATGCTCGTGGAGATCCTCCCAGATCCATGATCGCTTTCTTATCCAGAATGGCCGCGATGCCGTTCGCGGGATCGGCGGCAAGATCCTTCAGGAGTTGCTCCACCTTCTTGACCGTCTCTTGGTCATCGGCATCTTTCAGCACGATCGCGGCGGAACCGCCGGCTACCCACGGCTGAGCCGTCCATGCCGTGATCGCAGGTCCGCGCACAGGCGATCTCTCCGATCCCAGGGTGATGAGGCCCGCGTTCACGAAAGCCATGTTGAGATTGAACTCATGCTCAACGCGCGCCATGCCGTGATCCGACAGCACGCACACAGCGGCATTCCGAGCCATCGATCGGATCGCCTCTTCGAGAACGCCAACCATTTTGTCGACCTCCTCCAGCGCGGCGAATCCCTCCGCCGTCCCCGGACCCGTGGCATGCTCGATGTGATCGAGCGATGCCATGTGAATCGTAAGCAGCCGCGCGCGCTTCTCGCGAATGATCGATGCCGCATAGCGAGTGCGCATCCAATCGCCCGGAGTCGCATTGTCAAGGTCGATGATGTACTTGCCGTGGACCTTCTCGAACTCGGAAAGTAGGCCCGGAGACGACAGGGCTCGCAGTAGCTTCACGTCGTCCTCGGTCGTCATGGCCCGCCAATACTCAGGGATCAGGTATTGCACACCCTTCGCTCCAACGCTCACCGGCCATGCGACACTGCCAACGACATAACCAGCATCGGCAGCCGCTTGCCAAAGCGTTGGCGATTTGACGTCCTCGCTGTACCAGTACCAGCCGCCAAGGTTCGCCCGCGTCGGATCGAAAGTGACGTTGGAGTGAATCCCGTGCTTGGCAGGAAGCACGCCTGTAAGCATGGTCGTGTGCGTCGGATACGTTACCGTCGGCAGGACGCCGCGTACACCGCTGGCGTGCGAGCCGTCGCGGAGAATCCGGCGCAGGTTCGGAATCTTCAAGCCGTACCGATCCGCGTGGGTCACATAATTCGGATTCAGCCCATCAATCGAGATGAGCAGTAAGCCCGTGCCATCGGGCGGCGCGCACAGAGCGGGCGGGAGCATGCTCACGCCCAGGAGCAGTAAGGAGATGTAGTATCGCACTGAGGTCCAATTCAATGTTACGAGAGGGAGACGGAGAGCCGCCTCCCTAATTCAAGCGTCAGAATGCGAACCGCAGTGCAAGCTGGATCGCGCGCGGATCGAACGTGGAGCCGACACGACCGAAATTGGCGCTCCGCAAGTCAGTCGTCGGAGCCGTGAAATTGGTCGTGTTGAAAAGATTGAACGCTTCCGCACGGAACGTCAACCGCGATTGCTCGTTGATGAACCGCATGGCGAAATTCTTCTGCATCATCAAATTGACTTGATACAAGGGATAGCCATAGACGGCGTTGCGTCCAATGTTTCCGAACGGCGCTGTGGCGGGCGGAATCACGATATTCGTACGATTGAAGTAATTCTCAAATGTCCGCTGACCGTCCGGCGCTAGGATGCCTGCCGTCGGGTCTACGACACTCGGACGAAGTGCGACATTGCCGAGGAAGTCCGCTTGTCCATCCGACAGGCGACCGTCGTTATCGGCGTACCGGAGGTTCAGAGGTTGGCCGCTTTGCAGGCTGATGATGCTCGATGCCTCCCAGCCGCCTGCGATCGCATCGACGACGCCGGGAACATCGGCGCCGAACTTCTTTCCGCGACCGAATGGCACTGCCCACACGATGCTCGTCGTATTGTTGAATCGCTGATCGAAACTCGACGGCCCCTTGTCGTTGTTCGGATTGTAGAAATCCTGCGGATTGGGCGAGCCGCCGTTGCTTCCTTCAAGGACTTGACCCACATTGTCGATCGCCTTCGAATAGGTGAATGAGTTCAGCAACGTCAGGTCGCCCCCGCGATGTTCGAACTTGAACTGCAGCGAGTTGTAGCCGGAGAAGCCCGTGGGAACCACGGCGGTGATGTTGCCGAACCCTTGAATCGGACGTCGTGCATCGAGCGTCGCCAGCGGATTGCCTGTAGCCGCGAGTTCGGCAGCCGTCACTGGGCGAGCCTGGTTCAAATCACCCAGTAGCGGTAGCTTCACACCGCGGTTGCCGACATACGCCACGTCGAGCACGGTATTCGGCGTCAGCGAGTGCTGCACCGTGAAGTGCCAGTTCTGGATATAGCTCCAGGGCATCTCGTGCTGCATATAGAGAATCACGTTGCTGGGCAGGTTCGTCGGATATCCCTGCCAGGTGGGCCGGAAGCAGTTCTGAAACGTATTTCCGGTACACAGACTGCCGATGTTTAACGCGCTGTTGGTTCTCGAGAAGCGAGTGACAAACGGCGCATTCGTGCCGAGCACCTCCGCTGAGGCCATCCGGTTCCAGTAGTTGTAGCCAACACCGTAGCCGCTGCGAACCACCGTCTTCTTCGTCAGTTGATAGGCCAATCCGATACGGGGCGCGAAGTTGTTCCAGTCCATGCTTCGCAGCGCGCGATCTTCGATCGAGCCGTCTTTTGCGAGCACCAGCTGCTGTGTCGCTAAGTCGAAATTAGCTGCTTCGTTGTCTGCGTCATACATGGGCGTCGTGATCTCATAGCGAACGCCCAGGTTCAGTGTGAGCTTGTCGTTCACCTTCCAGTCATCCTGGATGTAAAACCAATTCGCCCATTGCCGCGTGTTGGCGATCTTCTGTGTGGCGAGTTGGTAGATACTGCGTGCGCCGAAATAGAAATCTGCCAGCGAATACGCCGTGTTCGTCGCGCCTGGCGTGGGCCTCGAGAATCCACCGCCATATGCGTCGATGCCATACAACGGATTCGTATCATCAACGGCAACCGCGAGATGCAGCCATTCATGCCCCGTCTTCAGGTTGTGGCGGCCCATGATCTTGTTGTAGTTGAATCGCGAGTTCAGAGTTCGAGGGAATTGCGCCTGTGGACTCGTCGACTGCCGGCCGATTCGCGCGAATCCGGTAATGTCCTGGGGAGTAACGCCGCCCTGAATGCGCGGACCCTCCGGCAGTCCGGTGATACCGAATAGCTCACGCATGCTCGGGCCACCGACCTGCATAGGCAGACGGTCCATGCCGAGCCGTGTGACCGCAAATCGATACTCGATCACCGACGATGGGGACGCGGCAAAGGTAAGCCCGCCAATGCCCTGTTGATTGTACGTATCGAGCAGACCTGTGGCATTCCCGCCCGAGAATCCCGTAATCAGTCCGGGCTGTTCGATCTGTTGATTGCGATGGAAGTAGCGTGCAAAAGACGACAGCCGTTCACTGATCCGATGGTCGATCTTCACTGCGCCCTTATCCTCAAACAGCTTGTTCCCGGAGAAGCCGCCGAAGTTGTTCGAGATGCCGAAAGCGCCGCCGCCGGGCCGGTTTGGAGCAGGTAGTTCCGTGAGCACGCGTTGCGCGAACGCAGTCATCGGAACGGGTTGGCCGGCCGGAATCAACGTGCCGGCCGTGATGCGCCGTCCATCGCTCGCGGTGAAATCGAACGGAACGCGAACGTCGGCGTTAAGGATTCCTTCCCGCTGTGCGAGAGATGGAATCGAGGTGAGGCTGAATGGATTCTGGATCCAACGGGATCCTTCGTAATCGGTGAAAAAAAACGTGCGATCGCGAATGATGCGGCCGCCGAATACGAACCCGAACTGGTTCCGGTTCGTCTGCGGCTTGCGATTCTCCGCCGGTTTGAAGAACCCCGTCGCGTTCAGGGACGTGTTCTGGAAATAGTTCCACAACGTTCCGTGATATTCGTTGGAGCCGGATCGTGAGGAGACGTTCATCACCGCTCCGCCGGTGCGACCATACTCCGCCGAATAAGCATTCACCGACATGCGAAACTCTGCCACGGAATCGGGTGAGGGTTGGGCAGCTTGATTCGAGTAGCCTTGGTTGGTCGTTCCGTAGAAGTTGTTGTCCACGCCGTCCAACAGGAAGTTGTTGTATACGCTTCGAAGGCCGTTTACGTTGTACGAACCCTCGCGCCGCGTTGTGATGTCGCCCGAGTTTCCTGATTGCGATTCACGCACTCCGGGCACGAGCAACGCGAGCGAAGAATAGGTCCTGCCCCGTATCGGCAGATTTACGATCTGACGCTGATTAATGATCTGACCCTTCGAACTGGAATCAGTCTCCAGCAGAGGCGTACTTTCGACCACATTCACGACTTCAGAGACCTGCCCGACCTGTAGTGTGAGATCCACACGCTGGCGAGCGTTGACCGTAACATTTACGTTACCGGCTACGGCCGCCGAAAAGCCGGGAGCCTCAGCGCGCACTTCATACGTGCCGATCTTCACGGCAGGAAATATATAGTCACCTTGGCCATCGGTAGTTGCCTGGTTCGTGATACCGGTCGCGGTATTCCGAACGGTAATCTTGGCGTCCGCGATGGCGCCGCCTTTTGGGTCTCGGACTGTGCCGAGGACAGCGGCCGTATCGAACTGCGCGAAAGCAGCTACGGACGAAAGGAGAAATAAAATACCGGCCAGGCCCCCTTGCCTTGCCAGGGTACGTGACGGGAACGTAGCTTTCCTCATAGATACCTTCAATTCTAAGCAGAGTGAAGTTGTTACTCGATTACAGGAAGGTGAAATCTCCTGCAAGACAATCGTGACTGTAGTCGAATCTTTGGACGATCAAGGCGTGGACGGAGTCCGCCGCTGAGCGCCGGATGGCGTTGACACGCCCGATGGAACCAGACTGAACCGGTGCTCTGCCGCCGCCTCCACCGCCTTACGCGAGAACGGCATCGGATGATACTTGCCTTGAGACCATGGTTGCGCCAGATCAGCGTAATGAGAGCTGTCCGGGTTCCCCGATTCACCGGGTGTGTTCGTCATCACCGATTTGTCCCAGTCGCTCACGTCGATGATCTGCCGGTAGGATGCCCCTGCCGTTTGCAGGTACCCGGATCCCGACGTTGCATTCACGGTATTTCCGTCGCCGGGGCGGGCGAACTCCCCTGCGCTTGCGATTCCCGGTACCGGATGCCGGAACTGCACCCGATGCAGTCGGCCCCAGGACCAGGACTGCCTGTCTTTCCCGAGCCGGTTGTCGAGATCCGCGATCGCCACCTCGAGAGAATTCGCCAACGCTTCGGAATTGGGTTCCGCCTCGAGTTTTTGGAGTGTGGTCTGCAAATCAACGCGTACGCCCAGTTCAGGACCGAATACTGCGCGTGGCAGCGCCGTGATCCACGCTTCATAGATTGCAGCCGCCGCCGAATCTGCGCTGAGAACCGCATTCCAGTCCGAGACTTGTTTCACTATGTCATTTGCCGCCGTCGGAGGAACCCATTTGCGCAGGATGCCTTGAAAACGTCGTGCCGGTAGCGACGTCACATCCTGCTGCATGCGCTCGAAGTCCGAGACCGTGAACTTCCGGCCCGCGGAAAGCATTTCTTTTATTCGCAGGAACCGGAACGGCAGCGCCCACTCGTATCCGAGTGGAACCGAGTATCCGGGCGGAAGAATGTTGTGATTCGCGGTGGCGACATAGTGCTCCCGTGGGTTGTATACGAATGGAAGCTCTTTTGCCGCCCGGAAGCCATTCCACTCGTATTCGCCTGTATCGCCGGGAACGGGAAACAGCCCAGACCAGTTGTTGCGCACCGGAGCAAGCCCGCCGGCCTGCCAACCGATATTTCCATCTACATCGGCATAGACCAGGTTTTCGCTCGGAACCTTGTATCGTTCCATGCCCTCTCTGAATTCAGACCAGTTCCGCGTACGCATTAATGACAGCGCCGCGAGGTAACCGGCCGCGCCCGGTTCCGATCCCACCCATCGAAGCGCATAGGCGCGATTTCTGGCGCGATCTTCGTGAATGATGGGACCGTGAAGGCTGTAGCGTAACTCCACCGTCTCGGGCGCCTCACGGCCTTTCACCGCGACGGAGTCCTGCACCACGGTGAACTTCCGCCAGGAGCCTTTATGCAGATATTCGTCAGGACGCGAGGGATTGATCTTCTCGACGTAAAGATCCACCTGATCGATGCCGACAATCGTGAAGCCGAATGCGATGCGGTCATTGTGGCCCAGTGCGATACCGGGCAGCGAAGGCTCTCCCGCTCCGAATGTATTCCAGCCGGGCGCGACGAGATGGACAGTCTTTCGGAGCGACGGCAGTTGTATCGGACGGTGTGGGTCATTGGCCAGTATCGGCTTGCCCGTCGCCGTCATACTGCCGTCTACAACCCAGTTGTTGCTGCCCTGTTCAGCAAAGCGAACGGGACCGATTGTTTCGTTGTAGTCTGCCAGAATTTCCGGAACGATGTCATCGAGATCGAGCCCGCGTGGAATTTCGAGTCGCACAGCCGGATCGGGTGGAAGGTACTTCTGCAGCGTCGGCAACCCAAACCGCCGCGCATCCTGCACTCGGGCGACCTCTCGGGTCAGATTGCGCGTCATCAACAGACCGGCAACGCGAGCTACACAATCCTCGGGGACCCACAGACCTGGATCGTATCCGGCGATTCGAAATTCTGGCGGCCGTTTGCCTCCAAGAGAGCGGATGTACGCGTTGATCCCGTCCGTGAACGCGGTCGCAATGGCCTTGGTTTCTGGACCGTAGCTGCGCCATTCGGCCTCCCAATCCCCGCGATACTGGACAGTCCGCGCCAGGCGATCCCGGCGCAAAGCCGACGGACCAAGCACCTCGGCCAACTTGCCGGTACCAACGCGGCGCCAAAGATCGATTTGCCACAAGCGGTCCAGCGCGGCGGTATAACCCTGCGCAAAGAACAGATCATGGGTGTTCTGTGCGTAGATGTGTGGCACACCCCAGCGGTCTCGCAGCACCTCGACTGGTTGCTTCAGGCCCGGAACCGCGATCGATTCGGCGTGAAGGGACACGCCCAATAGGAGAGCAATGAATAAACGATGCACGCGCGCGATCATAGCACTACGCGGGCGTCTAAAGTTTGGTGGCCGCTCAAGATTCTGCGCTGATCGGTTCACAGCGGTCTCCTCGAAGATGAGAAACAAATGTCCCGGGATGCAGAGTTGCGGCGCATACCTCGGCGAATGCAAAACAGCGACAGCAAGGTCATCTCAAAGTGCATTCTCGCGGACACGGCGGATATGCGGACGCAAGTACACCGGCTTCGATACGAATGCTATCGAAGGATAGGACAGGCCTGATTGCGGTTGGACCGATTCTCCCGTTTACGGAGATCATCCCGCCTTCAGTCCATCGCAAACGAGTCTTATGTCGAGGCAAACCGCTTGTGCTTCGGTCAGTCGGCGCGTAGGGATGCCTAAGTGCGGCTTGTCGGCAACATAGCAGCTCTCACCGACTTTTACAGTGTGCGTTGGCTGATTGCATGCCCTCGCGTCGAACATTCGAACGCGTATCAACGGATGTTCGGATTCCGCCCGCTCGCGCCTTCACGCCAGTACTTCGGTGTGAAGTTCGACACTCGGTTGCTCGGAATACAAGCCGGCGAGCTGGGCGAGCATGTTCGCGACGAAAAACAAATGATGTGAGCCTGGTCCGATGCTCTCGGCCGCCTGACAACGACTAGCCATCGCCAAGCTTCCAACGCGTGAATGGCGACCTCTCACCCCGGATGTTCACGTTCAGAAGATAGGGCTTGCGAGCGGCGAAGGCTCGCTTCACGGCGGGGCCAACCTGGTCCAGCGTGGTGATGTTCTCGCCTTCGCCTCCGAAGCCCTGCATCACGATGTCATATCGTGTCGCGCGCAACTCACATCCAACGGTACGATCGCGGCCTTGCAACTCACGTTCGAGTCCCCATCCTGCGTCGTTACCGACGATCACCACGATCGGCAGATTGTGGCGGACCGCGGTGTCCAGCTCTGCGATGTAAAAGCCGAGGGAACCGTCGCCAGTAATCATTACGACTGGTTTCTCAGGATGCGCCATCTGCAGGGCAAGCGCATTCGGAAGGGCGGCTCCGATTGTTGCCAGCGGTCCGAGTCGCATCCAACCGCCCGGAGTTGTGGCAGCAAGCATCGCTCGTCCCCAATGCACGCAATCTCCGCCATCCCATGAGAAGAGAGTGTCTTCGGGCAAAGCTCGGCGAAGCTCCGCGTAGAAGGCCGCCGGATGCATCGGCGACCCTCCTTCGCCGGCAGCCGACTCGAGCCACGAATTCCATTCATCGCGGTAACCCTGAAGCTGGTTTACCCACGCGCTAGTATCCAGCGCGTTTTTGCCGAATGCCGCGGACAAAGCCGTCAACGTCG
This sequence comes from Bryobacteraceae bacterium, assembly GCA_963825845.1. GTDB lineage: Bacteria > Acidobacteriota > Terriglobia > Bryobacterales > Bryobacteraceae > DASQDN01. The sequence goes on from CAWGVL010000054.1 coordinate 39,128, forward strand.
ACTTCACATCAGCGCAGATAGGGATGTCGACACGCCGGTTCATCCCGAGTTCCGCTGCGTGGATGTCAACTTGAATGATTTTCAACTGCTCCGGGAGAACGCGAGCAGCCCCGAGCCCGAGACGGAAATCAATCCGCTTGCCGAGTATGAGTGCTACGTCGGCAGCAGCGAGAGCTTTCGCGGCTGCGCGATTGAGTGATGCATCGGCATAACCGAACCCGAGCGGGTGCGTATCGGAAAACGCGCCGCGCGCGAGCGTGATCGTGTATACGGGGATGTTCGCTTGCTCGGCGAACGCGCGCAAAGCTTCTTCGCCTCCTGACCACCACACGCCTGAACCGGCGATGATCACAGGACGCTTGGCGCCGCGGAGCATCTCGACGGCCCGTTCGATGTCGTTTGCCTCAGGCGCTGGACGGAACGGGTGGGCCGGCTCGGGATACTGAATCGGTGTCTGTGTTTTTGCGGCAAACAGGTCAGCCGGGATCGTGAGATGTACCGGGCCGGTACGTCCCGCCATCGCCTCCGCGAATGCGCGTCCGACGAAGAAAGGGATTTGCGTTACACTGGATGGCTCGGCTGCCCACTTCACCACCGGGCGGATCATGCCCATTTGATCGATGTCCTGAAAGGCTCCGCGCTGGGCTTGCACCGACGGGCGGCTCCCACTGACTGTGACCACAGGACTCCCAGCTAGGTACGCCGTTGCGACTCCGGTCAGCGCATTGGTATGACCGGGTCCGCCTGTGACGAGGGAAAGCGACGGCCGTCGTGTGATCCGAGCCCACGCATCGGCCGCATGGACGACCGCGGCTTCATGCCTCATATCGAGAATGCGCAGACCACGCTGACCCGCGCAAAGCAGAACATCATTCAGGTGATCGCCAACAAGCGTAAAGATATCGCGAATGCCATGCTGCTCGATCGCGTCGACAAACAGCTCCGCTCCGGTTTTCATTTAGTGTTTATCATCGCAGGTGGAAGAAGTCCGGAGCTGCTGAGGGATGGCAGCTCCGGAAAAGCATCTACCAGCGCAGGCGCAACGCGAGTTGCACGGCGCGAGGTAGATTCGCGGCACTTGTGATCCGGCCGAAGGTACCGCTAGTCGGGTTGGTTTCGGGACTGTTGAACTGGAAGCGGTTCAGCGTGTTGAACATCTCCGCCCGGAACTGTAGATTCAAACGCTCAAAAATCTGTGTGTTCTTGATCAACGACGCATCCAGGTTGTTGACGCCATCGCTACGCAAGCGGCCGAACCGCGTGGGGAACACGCGCCGGTTCTGCGCGAGCTGCTGGCTTGGACGCGTTTCGAATCGGGTCGTGTCGAACGCAAGCCCATCAATCTCGCGCGGCTTCAGATTGATGTCACCGCCGAAATAGATCAGTGTGTTGCGATCGGTCCAGTCGATAGGCGAACCGGATTGTGCGATGTAAATGGCATTCACCTGCCATCCGCCCACCAGCCGCGAGATGAACCCGTTCGTGTCGGCGAGCAACGGCTTGCCTTTCCCGAACGGCAGCTCATAGGTGCCGCTGACCACCAATCGGAGAGGGCGATCTTCGTCGGCAATCCGATGCTCCAGGAAAGGATCGGCAGGGTTGAGCCGGTTGATCTCTTCCATCATTTTTTGCCACTGGAAGTTGGTCAACAGATTGAATCCGGACGAATACCGCTTCTCAAATCTCGTCTGGAACATATGAAACCAGGACCGGCCCGTGTTCAATCCCTGCACGCGCAGTCCGTTCGCTCCATTGAACTGGGGATACGGCCTCAAAAGCTGCTCGACGCTGATCGTGCTTCCGTTAAGACTCGTGCCGGGAAGCAGACCGCCGAAGGGATTCGGTACGAGACGCGTGAGCCGGTCGATGGTGGCCTGGTCTCTGACCGGGCTGGTCGACAGGTACTCGACAGGAACGTTGTTACGGTCGACATCCGTGTCTGAACCGGAGCGAATTTCGACTAGCTTGCTGGCTCGGCTGCCCATATAGCCGATCTCAACCAGCATGTTGTGTCCGAGTTCCTGCTGAACGTTGAAGCTCCAACGCCACACATAGGGCTGCGCGAGGTCCCGATTCGTGATCGTCACGTTTTGCCCCAGGAACGTATCAAATCCTTGCGACGAACCTGCAGGCTGCTGAATACCGCCTGGGAACGGATTCGACAGCGTCGCGGCTGGAGTCAGGTAGTTATCCAGGCTTGCCGCAAGCGCGGTCTGCTGACTGAAGCCGGGCTGCTGGATTCCGGTTGTGCCATAAGTGTTATAGAAGACGCCGACGCCGCCTCGAATAACGGTCCGACTCAGTGGCGACCACGATAATCCAAGGCGCGGGCTGAATGCGTACGGATACGTGTTGTACACGTTGCGAGCGTCAGGATTGGCGAATATGACTCCTCCGGTAGCGAGGAACTGGCTGGCGGGAAGTTCCGGTATCGGACGCGCAGCATAGGCGGCGCGAGCGGCGGCAGTGGCGCTGTTCACAGCCGTGGGATCGAAACCGATCGTTGTACGGTTGAATCGTTCGATCGTGCCTGTCTCACGCTCGTAGCGTAGGCCCAGATTCAGGGTGAGATTCGATCGAATTCGCCAGTCGTCCTGAATGAATGCGGAATAGTAATTCGCCGATTGCGTGCGCGATGTATTCAGGTCGTAATTGCCGCCGGTCGGCAATCCCAGCATGAACGCCGCGATGTCCTGGCCCAGCGCAGCCGACGCAGCGGAGGTTCCTGCGTTGGTCCAATTCGTGTTGAAGGTGTACTGGCCGACAGAATTACCGAAACTCGTCGAGCTTTCGCGTTGTTGCCGAAGATCAACGCCGAACTTCACGGTATGTTTGTTAGCGACTTTCGTCAGGGTGCTGAAGATCTGGAACGTGTCGAAGGGTGTGGTGTCGCCGCCTGAGTCACTCAAGTCGGTGATTTGGCCGAAATCGATGCGCGGAAACAGAAGCCTGGTGCTGTTCGCTGAGATATACGATGGGAATCCCAGGCTTGTAGGATCAAACCCGGTACTCTGACGAATGTTGCCCTCGACGAATCGCGTCCATCCGGCGCGCGTGTTCAACAGCAGCGTCGGACTGATCGTATAAACATCGTCGACTGTAGTCCCCCAATTGACGCGCGACAGGAAGTTGCCATTGACATCGTTCCCGAATCGATCGCTGCGATCTTCGACGCGATCATTCTGTCGGTAGCTCCAGAAAAACTTGTGCTTTTCGCTGAGGTTCACATCGAGGCGGCCGAGATAGCCGGAGAAGTTGTCGGAGCGCACTGCATTGTTGAAGTAATTGTTCGTCCCGTTATAGGAGTTGACACCGACCACCCCAGGCTGATTTGGCAATGGCACATTTCCGATGATTGCCTTCGCGACGGGATTCAGCCGGTTCGATGGGATTACGTTGCCGGGGAACGGCTGGCGGACAACGCGCCCGTTCTCGAGCACACCGGTGTTGGGGTCATAGATCTGGTACGAGTTGTTGATGCGTAGGAGCGCCGAGAAATCGCCGTTGCGCTGTTCCTGCGTTGGGACGGTTGAAAACGTCGGCTCAGGCTCGCTCTGTTTGATTCCTTCGTAGGAGAAAAACCAGAACACTCTATTGTGTCCGTCGAAAATCTTCGGGATGAGGAGAGGCCCTCCCGCGCTAACCCCGTACTGATTGAACCGCGTGACTGGTTTTTCCTGACCGGCCCGCTTTGTGAAGACCGGAACCGCCTTCAATCGGGACACCTGGTTGAACTCGTAGACCGAACCATGGAAGTCGTTGGTGCCGCCGCGCATCACCACGTTCACCGTGCCCCCGCCGGTGTTCCCGTAAGCGGCGTCTGGCTGGAAGGCTTCCACTTTGATCTCGCTTACTGCGTCCACGGGCGGGTTGTAAGCGACCCGGCGATTCTTCGTCATGTCCGGAGTGCCATCGAGGAGCAACTCGTTGCTCTGGCTCTGGCCGCCACCCATGGAAAATCCCGCTGGTCCCCCGTTATCGAAAGGACGTGTGAAGCGCGGATCCGAACTCGGCGTAACACCGAAGGATAGCTGGGCGAGCGTCAGAGGCGTACGCCCGTTCATCGGTAGATTCTCGATCTGCTGCGTTCCAATGACTTGGCCCACTGAAGCGGTCGCCGTCTGCAAAAGGCTAGCATCCGCCGTTACGGTTACCGCCTCCGTCTGACTACCGACTTCCAACGTGATGTCCTGACTAACGCGAGTATTAGTGCCGATTTGAATGCGTTCTTGAACGTATTGTTTGAAACCTTGTGCCTCGGCCTGCAGGCGATACGGACCAGGAGCAAGGAAGGGGAGAGTGTACTCGCCCGATTCCGTCGAGGTCGTTTCGAACCTCGCGCCCGTTTCGTTATTGGTAGCGGTAACCTTGATGCCCGGTACTGCCGCGCCGCTCGAATCGAGCACGCGCCCGGAAAGCGTTGAACGAAACTCCTGAGCTGAAGTGACACCCATCGCGAGCAGGAGGAAGACAGCACACAATCGTGGTGGACTGAATGACATGGATTAAACCCCTAAGTTCGCAAAAATATGCACGCCCCCGTTAGCATGCACTCCTGGTGCAGCATTATATCGGGATTACGGCCGTGCCGCACAAACAATTTCTTGTTAACGTGAACGGCTGCTGTAAGTTACACGCTTAAGTTGGCCCCGCAGAGGACTACACCGATATTCTCACCGGCCGCGGGCCGGTAGACACGGGAAGTGACGGCCGCGAACGCTGCCGCTCCTCCTGGCTCGACGGTGATGCGAAGCCTATCCCACAGCAGATCTTGGGCCGCCCGAATAGCGTCGTCCGAAACCAGCGCAACGCGCTCCACCGAATTCCGTGCAATCGGGAACATCAATTCGCCGACACTTCTGGGCGCAAGCGAGTCAGCCGCGATTCCGCCGGCGGGCGCATCGATGGGGCGTCCGGCAGCCAAAGCAGTGGCCAAAGTCGGAGCCAGTTCGGGTTCGACGCCGATCACTCGCGTTGACCGTCCGTACCATGCTGCGATGCCGCCGATGAGCCCGCCGCCGCCCACCGCAACCAGGACGGAATCCAGGTCTGGCGCCTGGTGCTGCAGTTCCAATCCGACAGGAACCTTGGCCGAGCAGCGTTTCCTGCTGATCATAGGCGTGGATCGGCATAGCGCCTGATTGGGCTGCCCACCGTGCACTCTCTGCGAGTGCATCCGTGTAACGCTCACCGGTCACGATCAGATCCGCGCCGTAGGACCGGATGCGGTCGATCTTTGCGGGGGTGGACACGGTCGGGACATAGATCCGGGCCGGAATTCCGAGCTTCCTCGCCGCATACGCTACTGCCGCGCCGTGATTGCCGCCCGAGGCGGCCACCACTCCCGCGGGAGGGACGTCGCGCATCAGGAGGTTCGCGAACGCGCCCCGCGCTTTGAACGAACCGGAGTGCTGGAGAAATTCGAGCTTCAACGTAAGACGAAACGAACCCAATCCGAAGTCCTCGCCGGCGACCTCGATTATCGGCGTTCGCCGAATGTAGGTTGCGATACGAGCGGCTGCCGCCTCAATAGAGGGTCTGTCAATCATATCCAGGGACTTAGTATAGCCTTGCGTTACAATAACTTTTCCCACTCATGGAGCAGCTGAAAGCACTCGTTCGGGAAGTTCCTGACTTCCCCAAACCGGGTATCAACTTCTACGACATCACGACCCTGATGAAGGACGCGAAAGGTCTCCGGTCGGTCATCGACGCCTTCCACGCGCATTTCAAGGACGACAATATCGATGTCGTTGTCGGGATCGAGGCGCGAGGGTACTTCTTCGCCCCGGCGATCGCTCTGGCGCTCGGGACCGGGTTTGTTCCCGTACGCAAGCCGAAGAAACTGCCCTGCGAAGTCGAGTTCTGGGAGTATGAGCTTGAATACGGTACAGATCGGCTCGAGATCCATCGCGATGCAATTGAGAGGGGCCAGCGAGTCCTGGTGGTCGATGACGTCCTCGCGACGGGTGGGACGGCTGCGGCATCGGCACGACTCATAGAGAAGCTCGGCGGCCACATCGCGGGTTACGCGTTCGTCCTCGAACTCGATTTCCTCCGGGGCCGTGAGAAGCTGCCGCACTACGACATCTACTCGTTGCTGCACTACTGATGCGGAAAGCGCGGGTCAAAGCCTTCGCCAAGGTCAACCTGACGCTCGAAATTTTGGGGCGCAGGCCCGACGGCTTTCATGACCTGAGGACCGTTTTCCAAACGATCTCGCTCCACGATGCGATCGACGTCGAGTTCACGCCCGGTCGTCGCTCCGATGTCGATCTCGACTCTAATCTTCAGATAGCAAACAATTTGATCGTGCGCGCAGCGCGGGCTGTCCTGGACGAGACCAACGCAAAGGGCCGTGTCGGGTTCGTTTTGCGAAAGCGGATCCCGATGGGCGGCGGGCTCGGCGGCGGATCGGCGGATGCAGCGGCGGTCCTGCTGGCGTTACCGGTGTTGACAGGCCGGCCGATCGATTGGGTTCGTTTGGTAGAGATCGGCTCGACGCTCGGGAGCGATGTGCCGTTCTTCCTCCTCGGCGGTACGGCGTTAGGTCTCGGCCGGGGACGGAACTGTACCCGCTCAAAGATGCAAAACGAACCCGAGGACTCGTCGTTGCGCCGGGAATCCACGTGTCGACGCCCGAGGCGTTCAAGTCGTTGGCGCGTCCGTTGACTTGGGATTATCCGTCACCTAAAATAAATACTTCACAACAGGTTGCGTTGTCTTGGATGGCGCAACACGTGTCGCCTTCGGGGAGTGGGCGGAGTTCTGCAGCAATGATTTCGAGGCTGCGGTCTTTCGGCAGTATCCTCGTCTTGGTGTAATCAAGCGAAAACTGAAACAGTTCGGCGCCAGGCCGGCGCTGATGTCGGGAAGCGGCTCTTCCGTGTACGGTGTGTTCGGGTCGGCGGAGAAGGTGCAGCAGGCGCAGGCAGCCTTTCCAGGTGAGAAGGTGTTCCCGATTTCGTTCGTCAGTCGAGCCCGGTATTACGCCGCATGGCGGCAGCAACTCAGCGAACACATCCAGGGTAGGGAATGGCCACCGCACAGCCGATACGCGCGATGAAATACGAACAAATTCGAATCTTCACCGGGAATGCGAATCCGGCGTTGACCGCGGATGTCTGCGAATGCCTCGGTACCCAGTCCGGCGCGATCTCCGCAAAGCCGTTCGCCGACGGCGAAATGCAGGTTCAAATCCTTGAAAATGTGCGCGGCGTCGACGCGTTCGCTATCCAGCCCACTTGTACTCCCGTAGAGCGTAACTTATTCGAATTATTGCTGATGATCGACGCGCTGAAGCGGGCGTCTGCAGAGCGGATCACGGCAGTGTTACCCTATTATGGATACGCCCGGCAGGACCGGAAGGATAAGCCGCGCGTCCCGATCTCGGCAAAATTGGTCGCCAGTTTGCTTGAGCGGGCGGGCGCGGATCGTATTCTCAGCCTGGACCTGCATGCGGCGCAAATACAGGGTTTTTTTGATATCCCTGTAGATCATCTTTTTGCCGCCCCGGTGATGATCGAGCATTTCCGCTCGGCTGCCGTACTACCGAATCTCACGGTAGTATCGCCCGACGCGGGAGGTGTAGAGCGCGCACGAGCTTTTGCCAAGCGTCTCAACGCCCCGCTCGCCATCATCGACAAGCGGCGTGAACAGGCGAATGTAGCCGAGATCATGAATATCATCGGCGATGTTCGCGGACGGAATTGCATCATGGTGGACGACTTGATCGACACGGCCGGAACGCTCGTGAACGGCGCGGATGCGCTCATCTCGGCGGGCGCTGAGAGCGTGTCGGCCTGTGCGACGCACGCGGTCCTTTCGGGTTCCGCAGTGAAGCGCATTGAAGAGTCACAAATCATGGAAGTGGTTGTAACGAATTCGATTCCCCTCAAGGAGGAGGCCCGTCGCTGCGATAAGATTCGACAGCTTTCGGTCGCTCCTCTGCTGGCGCGCGCCATTCAGAGCATCCACGAGGGTGGGTCCATCAGCACACTGTTTGTTTAGCGGGGGCCATCACAGGGCGGACCGCGCCAACGGAGAGATTCAATGAGAAAAGAAATCACGATTACGGCTGAGCCTCGCGACACGCGCGGCAAGAATGAAGCACGCCGGCTGCGCGTCCGGGGCCTCGTACCCGCGATCGTTTACGGGATGGGAAATGACCCTGTCGCCATCGCAGTAAGTCCCAAGGAAGTCACGGGAATTCTGAAGAGCCCGTCCGGCCACAACACGATCTTCGATATCGATATTCAAGGCGCGAAGTCGCCGGTGATGGTCGTCGACTGGCAGCATGAGCCTCTGAAGAGCCGCCTGCTGCACGTTGATTTGCTCCGCATCGACCTGAGCAAGAAGGTTATCGTCAAAGTCCCTGTCCACACGCATGGCGACCCGGTCGGTGTGAAACTGCAGGGCGGCCAACACGAAATCATCACTCGCGACATCGAAATCGAGTGTCTGCCCGATGACATCCCGGAGTCGTTCAACGTGGATGTTCATGAACTGACCATCGGCCAGAGCGTTCGAGCGGGCGAAATTCCTCTGAGCGGCTCTATGCGGCTTGTCAGCCCCGCCGACGCGGTGATCTCGCACGTCATCGGTATCAAGGCTGCCGCGGAAGAAACTGCCGCTGAGGTTGCAACCCCCGAGCCCGAGGTTGCGAAGAAGGGCAAGAAGGAAGAGGCCGCCGCTCCCGAGAAGAAGGACGAAAAGAAGAAGAAATAACGTTCTGTGCCCTGGCTTATCGCCGGGCTGGGAAATCCCGGCCCTGAGTACGAGCACACGTACCACAACCTGGGTTTCCTCGCAATTGACAGGTTGGCCGAGCGGAATGGCATTCGGGTTACCCGGATGGATTCCAGGGCGTTGCTCGGAGTTGGCTCGGTAAGCGGGCAGGAAGTGCTCCTCGCCAAACCGCAGACGTTCATGAATTTGAGCGGATCGTCGGTGAAGGCGCTTCTCGACAAACACGGCGTAGATACAGGCAAATTGCTGGTGCTCTACGACGATTTGGATTTACCTTGGACCGGAGTTCGCATCCGGCCCAGAGGTTCCGCCGGTGGACATCACGGCATCGAGAACGTGATCAAGTACGTCGGAACGCAAGACTTTCCCAGGATCCGCCTGGGGATTGATCCGGGAAGACCCCGGAATGGTAAGGAGTTCGTGCTTTCTCCAATCAAGAAGGCGCACGCTCCGGAATTGGAGGAGTTGCTCGACCATACGGCCGCGGCAACGGAATCCATACTCGCTGAAGGCGTCGAAAAGGCCATGACGAAATTCAATCGTCGCGCCCGAGGCTTAACACAAGAGGAAGAATGAACCGCATCTACGAAGAGATGTTCATCATTCGTCCGGACGCAACGGAGGAAGAAATTACTCCGATCGTTGAACAGGTGAAAACCACTGTCACGAGCGCCGGCGGAACTGTTGACAAAGAAGAACGATGGGGCGTGCGCAAGCTGGCCTATCGCGTTGAAAAGAGAAACGAAGGTTACTACGTGCTCATGCAATTTACTGCTGGGCCGCAGACCGTCAAAGAAGTTGAGCGCCGTCTCCGCGTCAATGATGCCGTCCTGAAGTACATGACGGTCCGCATCGACGAGAAGCTCAAGAAGATTGAAAAGCGCAAGAAGGAACGCGAAAAACGTGCAGCTCGCAAGCCGGCGCCGGTTGTTGCCCCGCCAGCACCCATCGAGGGTCTGATGCCCTCCGCGCCCGTTCCCGGAGCACCCATGCCCGGCGCTCCGGTCCCTGGTGCGCCAGCCCCTGAGGCTTCCGCCTCTGAGGCTCCAGTCACTGAGGCTCCAGTACTGAGGCTCCAGTCACTGAGGCTCCAGTCACTGAGGCTCCAGTCACTGAGGCTCCCGCCACTTCAACACCGGAGACACAGGAGTAAGCCATGGCAGAACAAAAAGGCGGACGTCCGATCGCCTCTTCGATGCGGCCAACCGGTGGCGACAAAGCCATCGCGACGAAGAAGCAATACTTCCGGCGCAAGAAGCTGTGCCGCTTCTGTGTCGACAAGATTGACGACATTAACTACAAAGACACCAAGCTGCTGAACTCGTTCATTTCCGAGCGAGGCAAGGTGACGCCCCGCCGGATTTCCGGCGTGTGTGCGCCGCACCAGCGGAGACTCGCCGAAGCGATCAAGCAGGCGCGCAGCATTGCGCTGCTGCCGTTCTCCGCGCCGGTCTAAGGGAGGTTGAACAACGATGGAAGTCATTCTTCGTGAAGACATCGAAAAGCTCGGTCACCGCGGCGAAGTCGTCAAGGTAGCCCCGGGTTATGCGCGCAACTTCCTGCTGCCCAAGAAACTGGCGGTTGCCGCGACATCAGCGAACAAGAAAATCGTCGAGCAGGAGCGGGACGCGTATCTCCGCCGCGAAGCGAAGGCGAAAGGCGAGGCTGAGGATCTGGGTCGCATGCTTTCCGGCGTTGTGATCACGATCTCACAGCGCGCCGGGGAAGAAGGCCACCTGTTCGGCTCGGTCACCGCAAAGGACATCGCGGATGCGCTCGAGCGCCAGAACTACACTATCGATCGGCGTAAGATCCAGTTGGATGATCCGATCAAGAACACGGGTGAATACAAGGTTCCCGTTCGCCTGCATCGTGAAGTGACCGCAGAAATCGCGGTAAACGTCGTCGCTGAGCAGTAAACTACCAACCCAATCGAAAAGAAAGAGCCCGCCTTGTGCGGGCTCTTTTGTTTGGACCGGCGCCGATCCCGTCTTGCGCTTCAGCGCTGACGACAAGACGCCGGCAGCGCCGCCTTGACGTCACATCTGCTGCTATATAATGCTTGACCTCATGGCGGTGTCAGGCCAGCCCTGATATCACTACGCTGCTGAATCTGTGGGCGCCGCTTTGAACGGCATCTCAATGGCATGCCAGCGCATTGGCCAAAGCTCGAGCGAATCTACAACCAGGCGCTTGAACTCGATCCCGCGGAGCGAGCCGCATTCCTCTCCGAAGCGTGTCAGGGGGATCGCGAACTGCGAGATGAAATCGAGTCTCTCCTCGCCAATGCTTCGGCTGGCGGAGCCGTATTTCCTACATCGGCGTGGAGCGTGCCCACAAACGTCCGCGTGCCTGCTCGCGACCCCCTCGATGCCGGAACGGTCCTGGGAAACTACCGGATCGTAAACAAAGTCGGTGAGGGAGTTATTGGCATTCTCTACGAGGCGGTTGACACCAGGCTGACACGGAAGGTTGCGCTCAGGATGGTCAGAAACGAACTTCTGGTGGACACGGAGGCCTGTCAGCAGTTCGAACGAGCCGCGAGAGAGGTCGGGTCGCTCACGCACGCCAACATCGCTGCGATCTACGGGTTCGAGCAGCACTCTGGGATTTGCTTTCTCGTACTCGAGTTCGTGCCGGGAGAGACTCTCGCGGACCGGTTGCATCGCGGCACAATGCCGATCCGTGAACTCTTGCCGGTGGCTAAACAAGTTGCGGAAGCGCTTGAGGCCGCGCACGAGAAGGGCATCGTTCATTGCGATCTGAAGCCGGCCAACATAAAGATCACAAAAGATGGGCAGGTGAAGGTTCTCGATTTTGGTCTCACACGGACGACTGTAGGTACACCCTACATGTCACCCGAACAGGCTCGCGGGGATCCAACCGATTCACGTGCCGACATATGGGCCTTCGGCTGTTTCCTCTACGAGGGACTCACTGGAAAAAAGGCGTTTGGCGCCGCGACCATCGATGAAACGCTCGTTCGCATCGCCGGGTATGAGCCCGACTGGCAAGCTCTTCCCGGAGAAACTCCGCAGGCGATCTGCTTATTGCTTCACCGGTGTCTTCGCAAGGATCCTCAAATGCGGCTGCGGGATATCCGCGATGCCCGCACTCAGATTGAGGAGGTGCTGTCGGGTGGGCGCGGTGCCCCGTATGATGCGACGAACCCCTCGCGAGGACGTGTCAGCCGATATTCCTCTGCCTCGATAGTCGGATTCCTGGCCATCGCGGCTTCGATCATCTTCACGATTCTTCCGTTTCTACCCAAAGACGGAGCACGACGTGATCCTGTAACATTCACGCTCTCGGCTCCGGAAGGTCACTCGCTCCTGCCGGCTGCGGTACCCTCGCCCGACGGACGCCTGATTGCATTCGTTGCGCGAAATGGTTCAGGTCCTTCGGCGTTATGGCTACGATCGGTGGCCTCTGAAACGATACAACGGCTGCCCGAAACCGAAGGCGCATCTGAGCCGTTCTGGTCGCCCGACAGTACTTCCATCGCATTCTTTGCAGACGGCAAACTGAAGCGTGTACCCGTCTCGGGTGGATCGCCGCAGAACATCTGCGATGCCGTCGGCGGCGCCGGAGGTACGTGGAACCGGTCGGGTGACATCGTGATCGCGCTCGGCAATCGGACACCGCTCTACCGGGTACCCGCAACGGGTGGGAAACCCGCCCTTGTCACAAGACTGGACGCAGCGCGCCAGGAGAATTCGCACGCGTGGCCGTATTTCCTGGGCGACGGCAGGCACTTCCTTTTCACCGCGCGCAGCGGTGGACCGGACAATACGGCAGTCTACGTAGGTTCACTCGATTCGAGTACACCCAAGCGCCTGATGACTGTGCAATCGAACGCGATGTACACCGACCCCGGTTATCTCTTGTTCGGTCGAGAGGGAACACTGATCGCGCAGCGTTTCAACCCGCAAGCACTCGAGCTATCGGGTGAGCCGCTGCCGGTTGGCCGCGTTCAGCAGAATATTCCGAGCGCGAAGGCCATGTTCGGAGTGTCTGCGCGCGCTCCAGTGATCACGTTCTACGACGCAACACAGAGCAACGCCGAACTGCACTGGTATGACCGGTCAGGCGCTGCAGCGAAGGTTGTACAGCCGCGGCGAGCATTTTCGAACCTGCGCATTTCTCCGGATGGCAAGCAGGTCGCGATGGCCGTGGCGGACCAAGTGGGCGGATATCGAGACATTTGGACTATGGACGCATTGACCGGCCGAATGACTCGGGTGACGTCTGATCCAGCCGATGACTGGTCCCCGGTTTGGATGCGAAATGGAAACGAAGTGCTCTTTGCGTCCGATCGTTCAGGCCGTTTCAGTATCTTCCGCAAAAGGGCGGATGGACAGGGCAATGAAGACTCGCTCTTGCCGTCAGTCGTGAACGGAGTGTTTCCGCTGGATGTTTCGCCGGACAACCGTGTTCTCATCTATCATCGGCTCGATGCAACGGGCCGGTCTGACGTGTGGATGTATCCGCTCGACGGCCGCATGTCGACGCGATGGCGTGAATCCGAATCCAGCGATCTTGACGCCTCGTTCTCGCCGGATAGTAAACACGTCGCGTACTCATCCGATGAATCCGGGACATTTGAGGTTTATATCTCCTCGATTGGCAAACCTGAGAAGCGCCGCATTTCCATCAACGGAGGACGACACGCAGTGTGGCGTGGGAATGAGGTCTTCTACATCGCCCCTGACGATACTCTGATGTCGGTTGCCGTGACCACGGGCCGAGTTCTGAAGGTGGGTATTCCGACAGCATTGTTCCGCCTCTGTGCTGACAGCCAGGCGCCGGCGCCGGGCGATACGTCCTTCGATGCTACTCGCGACGGGAGGCAATTCGCTGTGCTGTGCCTGGAGCCGGAAATGAACCAGCGCTCAATCACGGTGCTGCTGAACTGGCGAGGCGGAAAATAATCCTTGCGCCTTCATCCAATCAGCCAAGTGCCCGGCCCAGGTAGATAGGACCGGGTCCGCGGGCGCCAAACCCACGCCGTGCCGGCCCTTAAGGTAGATGTGCATTTCGGCGGGGACTTTCGCTTTCCGCAGGGCAAGGTAGAACAGCACGCTGTTCTCCGGCGGAACGCCGGTATCCTCATTCGTGTGGAACAGGAACGTCGGCGGCGTGCGTTCCGTGACTTGCGTCTCGTTAGACAACTGCTCTGCGAGTGCAGGATCGTAAGGCTCACCCAGGAGATTCTTCCGTGAGCCTTTGTGAACGTACTCCGTCGTGAGACTGATTACCGGATATGCCAAGATCATGAAGTCAGGTCGTGAACTGGCGCGATCGATCGCATCATTGGCATCCGATTTCCCGTCATCGAAGTGAGTCCCGGCGGTAGAGGCAAGATGGCCGCCGGCCGAGAATCCCCAGATTCCGAGGCGATTCGGGTCAATATTGAACTCTTTTGCTCGAGTCCGCACGGTGCGGATTGCCCGTTGCGCGTCCTGCAGCGGCGCGGGATGGTGGTATTTCGGCCCAAGCCTGTACTGCAAAATGAACGCCGACACTCCGATGTTGTTTAGCCAGTCGGCGATTTGCCTTCCTTCATGATCCATGGCGAGATTGCCGTACCCGCCACCCGGGCAGACGATGACGGCCGCCCCATTGGCTTTGGAGGGATCAGCCAGACGGATCGTCAAGGAGGGCTTGTCCTTATCCGTGTCTCCGAGCGCTCCCGGCGCTCCTCCAGGCCAGAGAAGTTCAACCTTCTGCGCAACAGCAACACACGTCAAGACGAGAAATAAACCAAGTGTCCGCATCACGATACGTGATGAGGATATCACCTCAAAGTCCGGTAGGGTGTTCTTCTGACGCCGCGATCTCAGGGTACTACGGCGTCTTGGTTTCTGACGTATTCCGTTCTAGTACCCATACGTATTTCCCATAAAATACGCGTATTTTGGTGTACTATCAATTGACTTAAAGGAGACTGCAGTATGGCGGCGTCGATGCAGGGACCTGTTCCCGTTCAGCCGAAAAAGGCGAATGTTGTCGTGTGGATTATCGTCGGCGTCCTCGGACTCGTGATGGTAGCGGGTGTCGTAATCGTCGCGGGCGGCTTGTTCGTCGCGAGGAAATTCCACGACGCGGCGGCCAACCCCGCGCTGACGGCCGCGAAGGTCATGGCCGCTGCGAATCCCGATGTTGAGATTCTGTCGAGCGACGATAGCAAGGGAACGGTCACCTTTAAGGATAAGAAATCGGGCAAAGTTATTACTCTCGATTTCGATCAGATCAAGCAGGGGCGGATCGTATTTGAGGAGGACGGCAAAAAGGTAACGGTCGATTCAACAACGGATGGCGTCAATCTGACCGACAACGACGGATCCACCGTACAAATCGGGTCTAATGCATCCGCGCGGTTACCGTCATGGATTCCCGATTACCCGGGGTCCAACGCGCAGGGAACTTTCGCGATGCAGGGCGCCGGTCAATCCGGCGCCGCCGTGAGTTTCACCACAAAAGATCGGGTCGATAAAGTCTCGTCATTTTATGACGATGCTCTAAGAAAAGCGGGCTTCACCACTAACGTAAATCTCATGCAGCAGGATGGGAAAACGTCCGGCGCAATGATTACAGCCGAGTCAGCCGATAAGAGAAGGACTGCGGTTCTGAACATCGCCGCAGGCGATGACGACGCTACGGTCGGCATCACCTATTCCGACAAAAAATAATGACCAAGCGATTTCTGCTGTTGGCTCTATGCGTTTCAGCGCTTTGGGCACAGCATCCGATCGACGCATACAACGTAGTCTGGACCACGCCGAGCAAAGACTCTACCGGCTCCATGCCGATCGGGAATGGAGACATCGGCCTTAATGTCTGGGTAGAGGAATCCGGGGATCTCGTTTTCTACATCGGAAAGAGTGACGCGTGGAGCGAGAACGTGAGACTCGTAAAGCTGGGCCGTGTCCGTTTGCGGTTGAATCCGAATCCATTCCCCGTTGGACAACCTTTCAAGCAGACCCTGAATTTGCGAACCGGCGATATCACCGTTGAAGGTGGAAAGGCCGGTTCGGAGGCGAAGCTGAGGATTTGGGTCGATGCGTTCAATCCCGTGATCCGCATTGAAGCCGATACTCGGAAGCCCACCGAAATCCAGGCCATGTACGAACGCTGGAGAGATCAGGCTCGGATTCTGGAGGGCGAAGAGACACATAGCGCCTATGGATTGGACGGCGGGACCTGAGCCGATCCGGTCGCTTGGTGACACAATCCAACTCGATGTGCCCGACAGCGTGGTGTGGCATCACCGAAACACCAAAAGCCCGTGGGCCGGAATCTTGAAGCACCAGGGCTTGAGCGACCTCATTGCTTCGCTGGATGACCCCATCCAGGATCGGACGTTCGGTGCCGCAATCCGGGGAGAAGGCTTCAATCGTATGAACGCGACGACCTTGAAATCGAAGGCTCCGGCCGAGAAGCAGGCGTTGTCTGTGTTCCTGCACACTGCGGTTACCGGGAGTTCTGAGGAATGGTCTCGCGAACTTCAGAATGTAATTGCGAAACTGAACGAGATTCGCATTGAAGACAGGCGCGCGGGTCATGAGAAGTATTGGAGCGATTTCTGGGATCGAAGCTATATCCGCATTACTGGCGGGCCGAACGCACAGGCTGTGACACAAGGTTACGTGCTGCAGCGGTTTCTGAATGCGTGCGGGGGCCGCGGCGCGTATCCGATCAAATTTAACGGGTCAATCTTCAATGTTGATGCGAAAGTGAAGGACGTCTCCTACGACGCCGATTATCGCCGCTGGGGTGGTCCGTATTGGTTTCAGAACACACGTCTGATCTACTGGCCGATGCTGGCGGCCGGTGATTCCGATCTGATGCAGCCGTTCTTCCAGATGTACAGCGACTCCATCCTGCTTGCGCAGCGCCGCACGAAGGCCTATTTCAAACACGATGGCGCGTTTTTCCCGGAGACGATGTATTTCTGGGGCGCTTACGCCAACTCGAACTACGGTTGGAATCGAGAGGGCAAGTCGCCGGGCTGGGTGGAGAACACGTACATCCGGAATTACTTCACTGGCAACCTGGAACTGTTGGCTATGGGTCTGGATTATGCCGCTTACTTCCCGAACGACAAGCAATTCGTGCGATCGCTGCTTGCACCGCTCGCGGAGGCGATCATCATCTTCTTCGACCAGCATTATGAGCGTGACAGCGATGGTCGCCTCCGGTTGAGCCCATCGCAATCGCTCGAGACGTGGCAGGAGGCCGTCAATCCTCTTCCCGACGTGGCCGGTCTGAAGTATGTACTGACACGGCTCAGCGCCGAGAAGATTCCGCTGAGCAAGCCGGGTCAAACGGCGTTGAAGAAACTCCTGCAGCAGTTACCTGAAATTCCGACCGCGGACGTTGCCGGAAAGAAAGTCCTTGCGCCCGCTGAGCGCACCTTTGGGGAAAGCAAGAACACGGAAAATCCCGAGTTGTACGCCGTGTTCCCGTTTCGGCTTTACGGAGCCGGGAAGCCGGACCTTGACATAGCCCTCAGTACGTTCGAAGGACGAAAACACAAGGGATCGGGCGGTTGGCGGCATGACGCGATCCAGGCCGCCTATCTCGGGCTCGCCGGGCTGGCCCGCCAGTATGTGGTCCAAAATTACACCGCAAAGTCCGAACAGCGGTTTCCGGCGTTTTGGGGCCCGAACTTCGACTGGCTCCCCGACCAGACGCACGGGAACGTTGCCGCGATGGCGCTGCAGACCATGCTCCTGCAGGCCGATGGCAGCCGCATACTCGTCGGCCCGGCCTGGCCGAAGGATTGGGATGCCGAGTTCAAGCTCAACGCGCCTAACAACACTGTCATCGAGGGCGCATTCAAGGGTGGAAAACTGGAGCGGTTGAAGGTTTCTCCCGAGAAACGCAACTCTGACGTCACTCGCATCGATCCGCAATAGCCTCAATCCCACACGTCCGCCAACGTAGAATAGAAGCAATGGCGGAAGATCCCAAACCCGTGGCCAGCTTCGAGGCTGGACTCGCCGAATTGGAGTCTGTAGTAAAGCAACTCGAGTCCGGTGATCTGCCGCTCGATAAGGCGCTGGAACTGTTCGAAAAGGGCATGCAGGTGAGCGAGACATGCCGCAAGCAGCTCGAAGAAGCGGAGACACGCGTAGAGATTCTGACGCGGCGTGGAAGCGGTGTGCAAGCCGAGCCGTTCAAACCGCAGAAAGCATGATCAACGACTATCTCCAGGCGCAGTGCCAGCTCGTGGAAGCTGCGCTTGATCGCTGGGTTCCGCCCGAAACAGAACCGCCGCACAATATTCACAAAGCGATGCGGTACAGCCTGTTCGCAGGCGGGAAGCGGATACGACCGATCCTGTGTATGAGTGCCGCTCGGGCGGTAGAAGGGGATAGCGAGCGTATCGCGGACACAGCCTGCACTCTGGAGCTGATCCATACATATTCGCTGATTCACGACGATTTGCCCGCGCTCGACAACGATGACCTGCGCCGTGGACGTCCTACTTGTCACAAAGTTTTCGGCGACGCTATGGCAATTCTCGCCGGCGACGCTCTTCTCACGCTCGCCTTTCAGGTTCTTGCGCGAGTCGAGATCGCGGCCGAACGGCGCGTTGCGCTGGCCGACGAGTTGGCCACAGCTTCCGGCACCGTCCGAGGAATGATCGGCGGCCAGGTACACGACATAGAGGGTGAAGGGCAACCCCCGACGGAACAACTGCTCGAAGCGATCCATCGGGCAAAGACGGGAGCGCTGCTTCGAGCCAGCGTACGGATGGGCGCCATCCATGCGGGCGCCTGTCCAGAGCAGTACGAAGCGCTTTCGATGTACGGCGAGCACGTCGGACTTGCGTTTCAGATCGTAGATGACATCCTCGATGTGGAGCAGCCCTCGGAAGCTCTGGGCAAAACCGCCGGCAAAGATGCGCAGCAAGGAAAGATCACTTTCCCGGCTGTCTACGGCATTGAGCGTTCCAGGCAGATGGCTGAAGTCGAGCTGCGAAGCGCGCACGAATGCCTGCGCGAGTTTCGGCGAGCGGGCTCACTGGCTGCATGAACTCGCTGACTTAATCGTCCACCGCACCGCATGAAGGCTTCGGCCAGGCAATCCGGCGACAAGCTACGGTTGGATCAATTGTTGGTTGATCGCGGTCTCGCCGAGTCGCGTCAGAAAGCACAGGCGCTGATTCTCGCCGGTAGCGTTCTGGTGAACCATCAAAAACAGGAAAAGCCCGGACATTCGGTCCCGGCAACCGCCCAGATCGAGATACTCGCAAAACTGCCCTTTGTCAGTCGTGGCGGACTTAAGCTGGATGCGGCATTGACTCACTTCGGTATCGATGTGACGGGCAAGGTGTGTATCGACATTGGCGCATCTACGGGCGGCTTCACCGATTGTCTGCTGCAGCGCGGCGCCTCGCGTGTGTATGCCGTGGATGTCGGGGTCACACAACTGGATTGGCGCATCCGTACCGATCCGCGCGTCATTGTGAAGGATCATACCAACGCTCGCCATCTGACCGCCGCCGACATTCCCGAGCTGTGCGACATAGCGGTATGCGATGTTAGTTTCATATCGGTGACCCTTATTGCGCCCGTGCTTCCGGGCTTGTTACGGCCGCAAGGAGAGATGGTCATTCTCATAAAGCCGCAGTTTGAAGTCGGTCGTACCGACGTCGGCAAGGGAGGAATCGTGCGTGATCCGGAACTGCATCGCGTCGCATGCGACAAAGTCCGTAATGTGATCGAATCGCTTGGGTATAAGACCGAACTAATGGACAGCCCGATCACCGGCGCCGAAGGCAATAAGGAATTTCTCCTGCATGCCCACCGCTAAGAACGTTGGGCTCATCTCCAAACCAAACATCCCGCGAGCGCAGGAGATCGTCCCTACGCTCTACGATTGGCTGCGAAAACGTGACATCGATGTCCGATTCGACGAGCAAACGGGCATCTATCTGAATCTGCCCGGCGCTGTCGATCGCAAAGATGTTCCGAATGGTTGTGATCTTGTCATCGTGCTTGGTGGGGACGGCACATTGCTGGCCGCCGCACGAGCGTTGGCGGGACGCGACATCCCTCTATTTCCAGTGAATCTCGGGCACCTCGGCTTCCTGACCGCCATTACACGCGAAGAGCTGTATCCGGAGTTGGAACGCGCTCTTCGCGGCGAGTATCGTGTCGCCGGCCGGCGCATGCTTCACTGCGAGCTGCACCGGGGATCATACAAGATGGCCGAGTATGAAGCGCTTAACGATGTTGTTCTCACGAAGGCGTCGCTGGCCCGAATGATCGAGGTGGAGGCTCGCGTCGATCAGCACTTCGTCTGCACGTATCGCGCGGACGGCCTCATCATATCCACACCGACCGGGTCCACGGCCTACTCGTTATCGGCGGGTGGTCCGATTGTTTTCCCGAGTGTCGCGGCTCTGCTGATAACGCCGATTTGCCCGCACACTCTGACGAATCGGCCCGTCCTCGTTCCCGACGACAGCGTAATCCAGATCATCTCGCGCGCCACCAGCGATACGGCTTACCTAACCATCGATGGCCAGGTCGGCGAGCCGCTCGAGCTGGGGATCGAATTGTGTGTCAGAGGTCAGAGAAGTACGTGTACCTCATCCGGCCTCCGCGAATGATGTTCTTCGATGTACTTCGAGAGAAATTGAGCTGGGGCGAGCGATGAAGCGGTTGTCGTTGACATCCTGGATTTTCATCGGGATGGCCGCCGGTATCCTGCTTGGCGCTATGGCGCCAGGATTCGCTGTGAAGCTCGCTCCGGTAAGCACGGCATTTCTTCGACTCGTGAAGTCGATTCTTGCCCCACTGCTGTTCGGAACGCTGGTAGCGGGCATTGCGAGTACCGGCAGTGTGCGCACGATGGGCCGCATCGGGATGAAAGCTATCGTGTACTTCGAGATCGTCACGACAGCAGCGCTGTTCCTCGGATTGGCGGCGGTAAATCTGGTCAGGCCCGGAGAGGGTATGCGGTTGGAGCGCACGGCCGCGGAAGCGAATCTGCCCAAAGCTGAGAGCAACTTCGGAGCGATCCTGGAACATACATTCCCGGCGAGCATCATTGACGCGATGGCTCGGGGCGAGGTTTTGCAGATTGTTGTCTTCTCATTCCTCTTCGGCGCGGCCTGTGTTGCCGTCGGAAGCGCTGCAAAGCCCGTTGTCGAGTTTCGCGGGATCCGTCGCGGAAGTGATGTTTCGGTACACGAATTACGTGATGTATGCTGCGCCATTCGGTGTCGGCGCGGCGATGGCTGTGACTGTGGGATCCAAGGGAATCGGCGTCCTATTCGGGCTCGGTAAACTGATCGCGACCATGTACGTGGCACAGGTCGTGTTCGTGCTCGTGGTTCTCGGAAGCGTGGTCGCCATTTTCCGCATACCCGTCCGTCCATTTCTCCGGGCGGTCCGCGAGCCGTTTCTCATTGCCTTCTCCACGGCGTCGAGTGAAGCCGCTCTTCCCCGTGCCCTCGAGAACATGGAGCAATTCGGAGCTCCGAAACACATTGTCGGTTTCGTGATGCCGACGGGCTACAGCTTCAATCTCGACGGGACAACTTTGTATCTATCGCTGGCGAGTGTTTTTGTCGCGCAAGCTGCGGGAGTAGAGATGAGCTTTGGTCAGCAACTCATCATGATGCTGACGCTGATGCTTACGAGCAAAGGTGTTGCCGGTGTTCCCAGGGCCGCCCTCGTCATCCTCGCAGGAACGTTGGCAACGTTCAACCTGCCCATCGAGGGCGCAGCCGTCCTGCTTGGCATCGATGCCGTAATGGACATGGCTCGCACCTCGGTGAATGTCGTCGGGAACTGCCTTGCCACGGCCGTTGTGGCTCGATGGGAAGGCTTCCCGGTTGGAATCTACGAAGAACAGAATGCCCCCACTCATTGAACTCTGCAACGTCTCGATCATGCGAGGCGAGCAGGTCGTTATCCGAGACATGAATCTGCGGATCGAAGTCGGCGAACACGTCGCGATCCTGGGACCGAACGGCTGCGGAAAGTCCACGCTGGTTCGCACGCTCGCCCGCGAATTCTATCCTCTGCAGAGGCCAGGCAGCTCGATGCGACTATTTGGCCAGGAGGTCTGGAATGTATTTGAGCTTTGGTCATTGCTCGGGATCGTGTCGAATCATTTTCCGGCGCCATCGCGATCGTTGACTGGCCGCGAACTGGTCATCGGATCGTTCTTTAGCAGCGTCGGCGTCTGGCCGCATCATCATGTGACTCGCGAGATGGAGGATCGTGCGGACGCAGCGTTGGCTCAGATCGAGGCTACGCACCTGGCGGACCGGGATTTCGAAGAGCTGTCTTCAGGCGAGACGCGGCGGATTCTGATCGCGCGGGCCCTCGTCCATGGGCCGAAAGCGCTCCTGTTGGACGAGCCCACAACGAGTCTTGATCTTGCGGCGCAGCACGACCTGCGCGAGGCGATGCGTACGTTGGCACAGTCAGGGATCGCGATACTTTTAGTCACTCACCATCTGAGCGACATCATTCCCGAAATCGATCGCATCATCATGATGAAGAACGGCCACATCATTGCCGATGGTCCACGAACGGAACTGTTGGCAAAGAAGCCGATCGAGAATCTCTTTGGGATCGAAGTCGACATGGCGGAGCGCAATGGCTACATCCATGCCTGGTGATCAACCGCGCGGTTAAAGTAAGCTCGACTGCGGAACGTTTTCAACGATTTGTCAAACTGGTAATTCATGACAAATGAATCCGGGCCGGCCGCACATGAGGCGAGCCTTTTCAATTACATCAACCTGAAACTCGCGGCGCTCGGTCAACCGACCGACCAGCAGCTCGCGGATTCATACCTGCTCGATATAGCGAACGCGACCGCTTATCTCAGTGAACCGAAGGGCACAATCGGAGCAGACCGCTTTACGGGACAGATCCCCGCCGCCTGAAGTTTTAACACATCCTCGGAAACAGACATCCATTCGCACGTGACTCTCGTATTGACTGCTGTACGCGCTCGAGCAGCACCAATACAACCGATCAAAGGAGCCGCAATGCGAATGATGCGGCGACATACCGCCACGTTCCTGGCGATATTTATGGTTTCACCGAATGTATCCTTCGGCGCGAATCATCGCGAGGCGCCGATAGCCGCTCTGGATCGCGCAGCCGATATAACTGACTGGCTTGCATTCGTCAGTTATGACGATCCAACAAAGGTGACATTCATTTTGAATGTCGATCCGCTGCTCAGTCCTGACAACGGTCCCAACTACTTCCCATTCGATCCGGATATCGTCCACTCGAAGCGGATTGACAACGATCAGGATGCCCTTTCCGATATCGGATTCGAGTTCCGGTTTCAAACGCAGATCCGAGCGCCAGGTATCTTTACTGGATTCATTGGAGCCGGTCAGGGCGTCAATTCGCCGGCAAACGCACCCGCCACTTTGGTGGGCTTCAACAATGCGCCTTACAACATGATCGGGGACGGCGTAAATACGAACGACGTTCCTCATCAAGAGACGTTCCCGTACGTCGCGTGGGCCCACTCCGGCCGTCCCGCTGACGCGCCGGCCACGACCACAACCGGAGATAAGGCGGAACAATGACACTTCTTGCGCTGCTTTTCTTTGCTCAGGATTACAACGCGCAGGCGCTAGAGTATGTGCGGCAGGCGCGCGACACAGCCAATCCCGTGTATCACGCCAAGGCCGAGGAGGCGCTTGCGAACTCCTTCGAAGCTGCTCCGGATAACTTCGATGGCTTGAAAGCGAAGACGTGGCTTCTTCTGGGGCAGCATCGCTTCGCCGAAGCGCTCGAACTCGCGAAGAAACTCAACACGAAAGCTCCTGATGACCTGCTCGTCTATGGCTTTCTCGTCGATGCCAATGTCGAGTTAGGGAATTATGCCGACGCTGAGAAGGCAGCGCAATGGATGCTCGATCTGAGACCGCGGAACGCACCCGGTCTCACTCGCGCAGCCTACTTGCGCGAGCTATACAAAGACTTCGACGGGGCGCTTCAACTAATGCAGCAGTCGTTCAATCGTACGAGGCCCGAGGACAAAGGAGATCGCGCATGAATTCTCACCCATATCAGCCGGCTACTCGGAAGGAACATGAGTACGCAAACGCGGAGCTGGCGCTGAAGGCTGCGCTCGATCTGTACCCGAACTATCATTACGTCTTCGCAAATCTCGCTGAGATACGCAAGGAGCAGAGGAATTACGCGGCGGCGGCCGAACTGTACAAGAAGCGACACGAAAGCGCGCCACATCCTGAAGAATCTCTATAACTGGGGCGACGCGCTCGTGAAGGCGGGCAATCGGGACGGAAGCGAAATCTGTCTTCGCGAGGTTCGAAGCTGCTGCGCTGGCAGAATCCGAGAAACTCGATAACGCGAACCGTGAACTCGCATTGTATTATCTCGACCACGCCAAGAACCCGGCGCAAGGTCTTCGTATCGCGAAGTTGGAAGCGGGCCGGCGTCGCGATTTGCATACCTTCGAAGTCTATGCGAAACCCCTGCGGATGAACGGTAAAGGAGAAAGAATCTCAACAGATGCTGGCGGAGGCCGGGCAGCTGAGCGCTACGCTTGTCGCCGCCAGGCGATAACGCAGAAACAATTCGCAGTCACTCGCCTCGGGCACAGGCCTCGCCCGAGGCGATCCATTTCATACCGCAACCTTCACACGCGAGCAACTCACTGCGTAGCCGAGAACGCGCTTTACGGTGGGGAACATCCTCGCGCTCGTGAGTGCCATAGCAAGTTCGATTAGTCCTTGGTGTCCAAAGCGTTGAATGATCTGCTCCCGCGCGTCTGGATCGTCTTCACGATTCACTTGACTCTCCGCAAAACGAAAGATCATCTGAGCATCCGGCGAGAGTGCAGTCAGCTTTCTGTCCAAAGCCGCCTGGATCGTCGCCGTACCTACTCCATACTTACGCGCCTGATTCACCGCGATCTGCAAGCAGGACCCACAGTCTTCCTGGCGATACGCCGCGATCTTGGCGACGTAATATATCTCCGCTGGAAGCACATGCCGGAGATTGGCAAAGTCCTGGACCTTCGAGAACGCATACAGCGCGCGCAGGTAATGTTTCGCGATATAGCGCGATTCGTCGATGGGTACTCCGAGTTCCTTCTCCAGGCTATCGAGCTTCTTATTGATAAGCGTGTTCATCACGGCTGTTGCTCCTCTCTTACGCTCTGTAGTTTGTCCGGATTTGATGTGATGTAGATTGCGTGAATTTGCCCGTCCGCGATGTCGAAGGTCACTGTGCTGAATAACTCGCCATCCCGGAGAGCGAGCATGCCGGGCTGGCGATTGATCTCAGTGAACTCGTACGTTACGCCCGCTCCGCCCTTGGCCGCAATCCCCGCGATGAAGCGCGCTACACGGTCCGCCCCCCGTACAGGGTTGATCGCCGCGCGAACCTTTCCGCCGCTATCCGTGTACGCGACCGCGTTTGTGTCGAGTGTACTCAACAATGCGCCAAGATCGCCTTGTTCTACCGCACGTCCAAAAGTTTCCAGGACAGGTTGCACGGCGTCGACGGATACCTCATAACGCCGCCGCCGTTGGTTCACAGCCTCCCTTGCACGATGGAGTATTTGCCTGCAATTTGCCTCGGACTTCCCCACGATCTCGGCCACTTCGCCCGGGCGGTAATCGAAAACTTCGCTCAGAAGAAAGACTGCCCGTTCCGCGGGCGACAGGCTTTCGAGCAGGATCAGGAACGCGACCATGAGCGATTCGGCCAGTTCAACCGGATCTGTCGTTTTGGCGGTCAGCACCGGTTCAGGCAGCCACGGCCCGACGTATTCTTCACGGCGTACGCGCGCGGAGTTCAAGTGATTGATCGCCTGCCGCGTAGTCGCCGAGATCAGATAGTGCTTCGGGGACTTCACGTCGTCCCGTGAATCCGACCGCCAGCGCACATACGTGTCCTGCACGACGTCCTCGGCATCCGCAACAGTACCGAGCATCCTGTATGCGATCGAAAACAAAAGGGGACGATTCTCTTCGAAGATCGCGTCGCGTGTATCTTCCATAACGCTCATTCACCTACGCAAGACAAATCAGCCCGGGAGTTTGTGACAACAACAGTTAACGCGCGACCTAATCGCGTTTTGGTATCGCGATAAACTTGCTGCTGATGAGACTTGCTGCCGCTCTGCTCGCGACGACGCTGTACGCCCAAACGATAACAACACTGATTGGAACCGGTAAACCGGGGTTCGATGAAAACAGCGTAAACAATCCGTACGGCTTAATCATCGGCCCGGATGGAGGACTCTACTTCTGCGACATCGATAACCACGCAGTCCGCCGCCTGGATCTGAAATCGAAGCAGGTCAAGACAATCGCCGGTACGGGGGAGAAGGGGAATAGCGGAGACGGCGGGCCCGCGACACAGGCGAAGGTCGATCAGCCCTATGAGATTCGCTTCGACAAAGCGGGCAATCTCTTCTTCGTGGACATGCCCAATCATGTGGTCCGGCGGGTAGATAAAAAAACTGGCGTGATCACGACAGTTGCCGGTACCGGGCAGGCCGGTTTCGGAGGCGATGGCGGACCGGCGGCGCAAGCTCAGTTCAAACAGCCGCACTCAATCGCGTTCGACAGTTCAGGCGCGCTGCTGATCTGCGATATCGGTAATCACCGTGTGCGCCGCGTGGACCTTAAGAAGGGAACCATCGATACATTCCTCGGCACCGGCGATCGCGGTCCGACGCCTGACGGTCCTGCCAAAGGCGTGCCTGTGAATGGTCCGCGAGCCATCGATTTTGATTCGGCAGGCAATCTATATCTCGTGCTGAGGGAAGGGAACTCAGTGTACAAGGTAGATCCTTCGATGCAAATCAAACGTGTTGCCGGAACGGGGCAGAAGGGGTTGACGGGTGACGGGGGCCCGGCGGTGGCGGCCAACCTGAATGGACCCAAGGGAGTCTCGATTTCACGTGACGGCGCGATGTACCTGGCCGACACGGAGAATCACGCGATCCGCAAAGTGGACCTGAAGACGGGTGTGATCACCACAGTCGCCGGTACAGGCGTGCGGGGCGACGGCCCCGACGGCGATCCCTTGAAGTGCAAGATGAGTCGGCCTCATGGCATCTTCGTCGATTCGAAAGGCGTCGTGTACGTGGGTGACAGTGAGGCGCATCGTATCCGGAAACTTACTCGCTAGGACTAGATGTCGCGCCGGAAATCATAGAAGACACGAATGAGGTTGCCATCTAGATCGGCAGCCATAAACTCATGCAGTTTCCAAGGTTTGTCCTCTGGCTCGGAAACGATCTTCGCCTGCGTGGCTTTCCACTGTGCAAAGAGTTCGTCTACTTCGGCCTTACTATCTAGATTGAGCCAGAAAAGGATAGGGCCTATGTTGCCGTAGGATTCTCGGAAGGAGCGATTTGTGATAAACAGCCTGCAATTTCCCCTTGAAATGCCTGCAATGCCGCCGCGATCGTCCCCCCAATCGAAGGAGAACCCTAGCGTGTTGACGTAGTAGGCTACCGCTCTGTCGACGTTTGCTGCGGGGATCTCCGGGACAGCAGCGGGGAGTGTCATGGCGTTCATCCTAGTCTCCCATCAACGACGGCGATGCATTTACGCAGAACGACAATCGATGTGCTTGGTCATGCACGATTCAAAAGATGGCTCGCGACAAAGTTCGAGCCAGGAGCCATCGGCAAGGAAGTGACGACGCTCAACCGGCAGGTGGAAGCAAGCCGAAAGACAAACACCGGGCTAAGCCCATCCACGGGTCACCTAAATGGTGAACTGCCCGAGCCACGTGAAGCCGTAAACCTCTCGTAATTCGCTTTTATCGACGTTTCGTGCCGGCGGCGGTCTTCTCAGTCATCTTCTTGATCGGCGGTGTGCCCGGTGCTTCCGGTAGGCTGTACTCGCGCCAGGCGATCATTCCCGCGGCAGGTGTCAACTTGTCTGCATTTTGCAACGCGGGCCCGGATCGGGGCTCGATGCGGATGGTCACAACGGTCGCGCTGTTGACCGCCCTGTTGGGTTCGCCTGCAGCGCCCGTCGTGTCGCCCGGCGGTTTCACCGGTATGCGAAGCGTGAACATGCCGTCCGTTCCGGCGGCTGCCTTGGCGACATCCGCGCCTTCGCCGCTCGCGATAACGGTCGCGCTGCCGGCGGGTTTTCCTTGCGCGGTCGTTACGATGCCGCGCAAAACGAATGCCTCCTTATCGGGCGCTCCGAGGTCGATCCCCGCGCGATATGCATTGCGAGCCAGCGCTTCGATCACGGAGTCGGCGATTTCCAACTCGGCGTCGATCTCCTTCACAGCTTCGCTGTCTTCACCGTACGTCGCGATAAGCCGAATCCGCTCGAGTTTACGACCTTCCTGGATTCCGCGCTCCATCCGAGCAACACCCTCCGCGAAGATGGCGTGCGCCTCGTCCGCTCCCTCAACGGCTTTGGCGATCGGCGGCGTACCTTTCGGGACGTCTTGCGCAGCGCTGAACCGGGTCGCCGGGATGCGGAAAGTCCTTTCCTGTTTCGCCATGAAGTCCTCTTACCAGCCGAGCGCTTTAAATTGTGCGCTCATCAATTGCTCCAGCGAAGCGCACGCGTCGGACTTCGTCAAGTCGTAGGAAGTCTTATTGCCCATGTTGACTTTCATTGTGGGTAATCCCATCACGATAATGCAGCGCGTGCCCTGATTGAGGGAGGTTTGATTGTATTGCGCTCCCGTGATTGCCGATGCCCGAAAAGGCAGGAACCATTCGATGAATCGATTCGACGTGGCCCGCAAGGACATCGCCCAGCCAAATAGGTTTGTGATGATGTCGGTGTTACGAAGATCAGCCGACATCTTGTTGGCATCGATCGATATATCCCCAAGGCAGAACAGCAGCACAGACGACAGCACGTCCGCCAGAGATCGCATTCGATCCTGCAGCAGCACCTCGTTATCGTTGAATGTGATATGCCCGCCGTAGAACTGCGGAATCCATGCCTCGTAAGACGGACTGGCTCCGGCCGCGCCGGTGGGATTGGTATTCGGGTAGGCTCCGACGATGGTCAGAAACTTCACTATGCCCGCGACCTCAAACGTGGTGCTGAAGTTCAGGAGCCGGACCGCATGACCGCCCATGAACAGGAGCCACAGATCGAGGGGATTGTTCGACGCGGGAAGATTCTCGAGCGAGAGGGATGTCAGCTCATTTCCTTCCACGAAAGCGGAGCCGAACATCAGCGAGTGCAGCGCCGGCCCCATCGGCTGTATTACGACATTCGCATGCACACGCAGGGTCGGGAAGCCGTCATCGAACGTCTGCTTGTCCTTTAAAATAGCGCCGACGGTTGGAACGAGGCCCATGTACACATAGATACCGCCGCGCGCTCCGGAGGCTGCCTGCTGTTGGGTTGCCGTCAGCGGACCATTGTTTTTGATGACATTGGCTTCGACGATGACACCGGCGCCTCGGAGCACGAAGATGCCGCACGTCGCATCGACAAAGTTTACGCCGTTATCTTCGATGCGATTCTCCGATACCAGGAGGTAGTCGACCGAACTAAGCGCGATACCGCCGTAGCCGTAGTAGACCTGGTCCACCGGCAAGAGATTGGGCCGATCCAATTGCAGGCACGACATGATCCGGTTCTCGCGCACTTGCAGGTCGATAACCCGGATGAGCTTGGCTGCCTCCTTGAAGAAGCGGACAGTTGCAATGCCGTTGTTGCCCATCTTCTCGATCACGTTGTCGATGATGCGCACGCGGCGGACGTCCCCTTCACTCACAGGAATGAGCGGCCCGCCTTCCGGATCTTTCGGGTCCTTGGGATCGGGGTCGGGGTGAATACAGCCGTTCTCGTCGATGACAAAACCGATCCCAAACGGCGATATGGACTTACCGATGACACCCTCATAGTCATCCCCGAGACCAAGAAACAACTGCTCGGGGATATAGACGATGCTGCCAAGGGTGATTCCATTGCCATTGCCGCCTGAGATGAGGTTGCGTCGTATCTGCACGTCTAGCGAGCCTCCGCCGACCTGCAATCCGCCCATCGCGGAGACAAGCGACCGCGCAGCTTTGTTGCGAATCTCGTTGCGTTCGAACAGCATGTCCTGGCCGAGCATGAACACGGCTGGTTCGTTTCCCCACGGCTTCCCGATGGTGAAGGCTTCAGCCAGTTCCAGGAGCGAGATATCGCAGTGCTCTATGCGCAGCTTGCGTACATAGCGGCAGATTATGGCGAAGCGGTCACGGGCCTCCATTTCAAGACCGTGAATGTCGATGTCGATGCACGGACGCTTCATGCGACCTCTGACGAGAATGCCGATCGTCCCGGGCGCCTCGACCCGGAACGAGTCGAGCTCAATCTCGTTCGAATCGAGGATGGAGACGATCGGCGCCTTTCCGTCCGATTTATCGCGGAGAATCGTCTTGGATCCGCACCCGTGAATGCGTATGCCGGCGCCGCCTTGAATAATGAAGTTCTGCACAAAGACACCCGGCAGCAGACAGATTTCGCCGCCCTCCGCCGGGAGGCTATCGATTGCCTTCTGTATGCTCGTGAACTTGCCAAAGCTGTTTACGCCGTCGCCCACGGTGTACGTGCAGCAGCCTTTCTGCCGGACGAGCGGGAGGAATGTGTCTCGGCAGTCATGCAGGATTTTGTCCGTTCGGCGCCCCGGCCGTCCATTCAATGATGCTGAGGACTGAGAAGAAGCGCCGGTACCCGTGCGGCCCATGGCCGGTCTTGAAGTCCCAGGGCACGATGAGTTGAGGAGTCTCGGGACGAGCGGCGATGATCCAGTAGTCGTGCGGGCGTTTGTGCGTCCCTGTGAACGTCACGGTCAGTCCCGTTTGCCCGAGCGTAACGGGCGCGGCCCCGAAGTTGATCGCCGGCGCCGAGGCCGTGTCTGTTCCGCGGTCCCACACTCGCATGAAGAAAAATGCGTCACCGGCAGCGGGAGGCGGGAACCAGCCTTGCCCAAACGCGGCGCCGCCAGGCAGGGCGCCGGTGATCGTAAAGGTCTCGCTGTTCGGATCGTAGCTGCTTGCGATACGCGCCAGATGACCGCTGAACTCCGCCACCTTTTCGTTGTTCGGCAGCTGAGCACCCCAGGGAAGGATCTCGACGATTTGGCCAGCACGAGGCCAGTGCTCCTGGTCCTTCGGCTTCGTAAGGAGTTTGACGGCCGGCTGTGCGGTCGCAGGCCCAGTCACCTGGATTCGATATCCGGGCGTTGCGTTGTTGAACCCCCAAACGAACTGATTGGAGCTGACGAGCTGTACGCGAATCGCCTGGTTATCCGCGCCAAGATAGCCGTCCTGTACGGGCGGAGAGCAAAGGTCCGCATCCTCCTGCTCGACGAAGTCGACCTTCAGCTTCGCATCGGTCACGAGCTCGTTCTGCTCGTTCAGAGTTCCCAGGCCGAGCGCGGCCCACTGCGCGAGCACGGCGTTCCATGCGACCTGGCATTCGGCGGAACTGACATTCTCGATGACACGAACGCGGCGTACGAGCTTCATGCGGCCCGCGGTGTCCCCGCCGGGCCCGACCGCATGCTCAAAGAGCTCCGCATCTTCTGTAGGCGAGACCGCCTGCAGCCGAACCTCGAGCACGACCAGGTCGCGCCTTGTACCCGCGGCGGGCGGACCCGGCAGAGAAGCGCTCGTCAGCTGCAGCCAATCGGCCTGCTTCTGGAATTTCTCCACCTGTTCCAGTTCGACGGCGTGGCCGCCGACGTACATTGTGCCCGGCAAGATGTCGAAGTCGATCTTGCCCGCATTGATGGTGGCATTCGCGATCTTGAATCCGTCGTCAGGGGAGCCGGACGGGCCGATAATGTGGACACGTGAGCGACGTTCGTCTTCGCCGTGGATTCGCTCGTTCTCATTGTGATCGTCATCGAGAAGAACGCGACCCTGAAAGGCTCGAACGCTCTTGTAGTGTTTCTTGTAATCGGTCGCGGAACGTGTCAGATCGATGGTCGCCATCTCATCTCCTATGTCTCGTTCAGGAACACGGGGATGAGGCCGAAGGGCAAGTACTCATCCACCTTGTGCTGCAGGCTGGAAAGCCGGATGGGGTTCAACAAGCTCGAGAACGCGCCGATTTCGCTTCCGTTCTCGGCGCCTGTACGCAATTGCGCGGGAGCGCCGTCGCTGAGCTGCGCGTATCCGGGGTCGCCGAACCGGCGCGACGTGAAGAACCCGGCGTCATTGTCGAAGAAAAATGATTCGTATGGTTTGGGCACGAGACTGCCCTTCGGAGCCGCGCTGAATCGGAAGCAGCCGTTTTGCGAGTCGATTACGAAGACGCTATCAGTGATGAGCGCCTCGGAAGCCTGCATGCGGTTGGATCGCGCCTTTCCAAATACAGTCGACCGAATCAGTTCCACCGTCGCGCCGGCAAACCGCACCGCATCGGTTCCGGGAGATTCAAAGTGAACGATGGAATCCGTGATGGTTACCGTCTCCACGGTGGCGGCGGCGAGCGCGTTCAGCCTGCCCGTGATGGAGCTGTCGATGATGAGCCGCTCGCAATCCTCTTCAATCACCAATGTCACCGCGGGAATGATGTTGCCCCAAGCGTCGACGCCTCCGGGGTCAAGCGTACAGTGGCGGATGACGATCTCCTCCCAATCGCCTCGGATGCGAATGGCCGCGGCAACATCGGCTCCGATCCATAGACCTTCGAGGACGAGCTTCGATTCGACGGATGCGCCTGTGTCGATCACCCAGTCGCCTGCCAGGCGGATGTAGGGGCGTTGCGGACTCGCGGCCTGAATGACTGTGTTCACGAGATTATTCAGGTTCGCGACGGGGCCGTAGTTCAGCGAATCGGTGATCTCGGTAACGGCAGGGGCCGTTGGAATGCCCACGCCGATCTGAGGCGCCGCGATGGCCCCGCCTCCGGTGACTGGCGGCATAGTCGACGGCAGCACTGAGCCCGAACGGTCAAAGCCACCTGCGCCGATCCCTGTCGAAAAGCCGTAATGATACGTTACGCGGGCACTCGCGGGCGCAGCGCCGAGGAATAGCATTCGTCCGCGGTTCGGGTCGATCACGAGCCGCTTCAGAGCCGGCGGATTTGTTCCAAGCCGACAGGTCGCCGGCGACGATGCGTTCGCTTGTCAGTTCGGCGCCGGCGGGCGTTTCGACGCGCAGCGACTTTGGCTCGACCGCGCCGGGCATGACGTAGCTGGGGAGCAGCGCCGACTTACCGCAGTCCTGGATGAGAGCGCCTCGCAGCATAGGCCGAAATACGGCGACCGCAACGAGGGCTGCGCCACTGGGCAACGCCGCGATGGCGGCGCGGAATCGAAGCTCGCTTGCATAAAGGATGCCGGCGAGCGTGCGGAGTTCGTTCGCCTGCGCCGCTGTGATCACGGCTGTCGCCTGCAGTTCTATGATCAGTTCCTCCGTGATCTGGTACTCGGCGTGGTTCAACACACGACAGCGCATGGGCGCGGGCAGTTCCCATTCCTTGGCGGATCGCCACTGGTCCCAGTCATAGCTTTCGGCACGGCTGCGGCGCATGAAAAGCTGTGTGTCCCTGCCCGAGGGGTCGATAGTGAACTGAAGCGGGTCCGGGCCTTCGCGCGGCGCCGACAGCAAAATCGGATAAGCGCTCAGCCGATACAGGTGGAACGCGACTTTCGGCACGGAGTACACGCCGTCGCGCCCGCGAGGCTTGCGCGCATCGAGCAGGTGAAAGTACTCGTCAAACGGCGTGCCGGCGAGTTCAGCGCCGCGCTGGCTGCGCAGGTCGGCGTAGCCGCCAGGAGGAGTGTGCGTGAAACGTCCCTCTCGTCCCTCAGTGGAAGGGTCGAACAGGTGATGAAATCGGGCAAGGCGGCGAAATTCCTCGACGACTACGCCCTCCCAGCCCGTGATGTCGCTGATGAGTTCCTCGAGGACGCGAACCGTGCCCGCGCGCCGGCGATAGTAAATCGTCTTCGCGACATCGACGCGTCGGCCCCTGCGATTCTGCGAGGAGACGAGGCGCGTTGCAAGGAGGTCCGCGATATAGGGGACGGCCCAATCGCGGCAGAGGTCAATAAACTCGTCGTTCCAAAGCTGGTCCGTGCTGCGCCGCTGGTAGACGGCCTGTTCGGCGATAATCTCGACGAGGCTGCGGAGGACGCCAGGCGTCGGATTGTCAGCCGAGGCATCGTCTTCGCGGTAGAACGCTGGGATCATGTCCCAGAGCTTCTCGGTGAAGTAGGTGAGAAATTGATCGTCGGGGAGACGTACCGGTAACGTTGCCATGGTTATTGCGCCTCGCCGTTCACGTATACGGTCCCGTTTTCAAAGTCGAAGTATTTGCCGGCTTGCGGGTCCTTGCCGAACGCCATCCAGGGCGCGCCGTTCCAAAGCAGGCCGGTAACGGCCGTTACTCCGGGTACGGCGAGGACCGCTTCAAAGACACGGCTGCGGAAAAGCGGTACGCCGATCCCAATGCGCTCGGGAACGAGCAGTCCTTCCCCGGGTGTCAGCAGAGCAGCGCCGACTGCGGCGATGACGTCCGCTTGGATGCGCTTCGGGTCCACGCCGATCGAAATCGACAACTCGACGGGCGCCGGCTGAGCAGGATCGACATCGATGGGAGTCACGCCGTCGGACAAACCGCGGAGCCGATTGAGAACGAGTTCCTCTACGGGCGCAGCTCCGATATACCAAATCTGGACGACAGCTGTCTGCGACGTGTCATTCCAACGCCAACCCGCACGCGCCGCACGAACACCGCCCGTGGTGATCGCAGCGGCCTCCATGTCCGGAAGAGAAATAGCGCGACCGAGCAGCAGCGCGCTGCGGGGCGCATAGACACGCAGTCCTGAAGCCGCCTCGCGATCGTCACCGCCGAACGCCGCGATGGGATTGCGAACTCCGCGGAGACCTTCCACCGGTTTGGCGATCTGTTTGATCGACCCCGCGGGCGGACTCGCGCAGGCCTGCGCCGAATCTGTAGGAGGCGGCGACCAATGCACCCGTTCGAAGTCGTGGGTTGAACGTGATGGTAGTGACGTCCTGGTCGTCTTGTCGAGCAATATAGACTTCCTCCTCTGGCTTGCGCCCGTAGAAGGAGCGGACTTCCGGCCAGAGCACTCCATCGACGTACACGCGCAGCGTGCTAAGCGGCTCTTCCGGTCCGGGCATGTATGTCAGCGGCTTCTTCTTCAGGGAGAACGACTGCCGCGCTACTGCGCCGTTCCCAACGCCGAGCACTTCCCAAGGCGCCGATTCGCCCCGAGTGGCGCGAACGATGTTGCCGTATGCCGTCACCGGGGGCGTCATGGGCGCCGCCAAGCCGACTCCCTGATCGGGGAGGATCTTCTTCAGGGCGTAATTGATGCCGCCAGTGAAAGCGATCGCGTTCTCGTCGGCGTCAGTCAGTTGGAACTGCCCGGGTGGGGCCACGATTGAGGTCTCGACTGGCGACGCCAGTAGCAGCGGAGCGCCCACTCCAATCTGCGGCAGGAAGGGAGCGATCACGTCACCACCCGGCTCGAAGTTGAAGTGCACCGTGATAGTACCGGCATCGCTCGCCGTCCAGATAGCGCCTCCGGCCGGTCGGGCGGGCGCGGTGTTGAAATCCGGAGTCGTATAAAACCACCTCAGGTCTTGCGTAACCGCGGGTGATGTGATCTTCGACTGCACGACGTTCGAAGCGTCCTTCACCTCCGTTGTCTGCTCGGGTAATTGAGTTACTGATTGTACGTTGGTAAGTGCGATGTCCGCGGCGCGAACTTCTCCTTCGCGCTCCAATGCGATGGGTATGCCAGTGTGCAGTTCGGGATACACGTTGTCGAGATAGGCGAAGTATTCGCCCGACAAATTCTTGTCAATCGGGGGATAGTACCAATCACTGGCTATCGGTTTGTTCCAGAGGCGGGCCGTGCGCGTAGAGCGTGTGATCTTCAGCGCGGATGGCGCGGTGGACGACGGAATGGCCGCCGATGGCGTCCACTCGATCTTTTTGTACTGCTCGCCGTCCGCCTCGATGGAATCGGAAACTCGCGTGACCTTGCGCCCGAACGCAATCCCCGGGGCCGTAACGCGTATGACGTCGCCCTCTTTGACGCGCAGCGTCTTGGGATCAATGAGTAAGAACGTGACCGAGCCGGCGCCGCCGATCGTCGCTGCGCGCTGCCGCACGAGCGACCACTGGTTGTTGCGCGGGTCGAGCGTAACGTCGAGCGCGGTCTCGAAAACCTGCGGTGGGCTCCCCTGAAAGGCGCCGGAGCGAAATCCCGTGCCCGCGGGGATCAGCACCGCACGGCGGCCGTCAAGCAGCAGAGCCAAGTCAGCTTGCGCGGCAATGGCGGGGCGCGGTATGTATCCGAGCAGGTCCGTCAGTTTTCGAAGCGAGGATCGATCGATGGCTGTGCGCAGCAGCGCTTCGTTAGCAAGGAACTCATCGATGAAACTGAGGTTGTCGCAGAGATATGCCCAGAACTCCAGCAGCATGATGCCGAAGTCTTCCTGAGACCGCGCACGCCACGCCGACAGTGGCGGCTTGGAACCGATAGCGCGCAGCATCGCCGCGCGATACTCGGGGAACGTGGCGAGCTGGCGCGGCACGCGCGGCAGACCGGCCGCGAAAGAGAACGAATTCGGCGGAAAAACGCTGGTGTCGCACGGGCAGCTCATTGCCTACGCTCCTCCGAAGAACGTCAGTCGCACAGATCCGTGTTCGGGAAAGAGCCGGTCGTTCTCCACACGGATCACCTCGTTAACCGAGACGCTAAAGGTCAGTTCGGAGAAAAGGCGCTCGGGGAACCATCCGCGCCGGCGGATATAGATCTCTTCCACAGCCTTGACACCCGCAACCTGCTGTATCGCCCGCTCGAGTTGAGAGCGTTCGAGAGGCGTGCCGAACGTGAAGTTGTCGGGCGAGAAGAATCCGAGCGCGGGGCGCAGGCCCTTCTTTCCGAACAGTGCCTCGAGCACTCGCGCCTCGACCTCGCCAGGGAACGAGAAGGCTTCGACACAAATCAGAATGCGCAAATCGAGGTTCGCGTATACGGGATTGAGCTCGAACGCTGGTCGGCCGGTTTGCCGGTATCGGTTCAACTGGTCGCGGAGTTCGAAGCGCTGTGCCTGCTCGACCACGGTCGTGCCTCGCGGGTCAGGGGTTACGAACGTTGTGAGCCAACTTCCAGTCCAGCGGAACGCGCCTCCCGCGCGCTCCACCCACGGCAGCAACTCAGCCGCCGCGGCGTAGTCCTCCGGACGAACCGCGCGGAACGTGGTCGCCTTGAAGGCCTCCGGCGCGTAGTGGCGGACATCGGTAAGAGGCTCGGGCTCGAGTCCGTTCGCAGCGGGGATGGGATTATCGACAGAAGCAACGAGGGGATCTGAACATACGGTCAGCGTAACCGGATGAGACGTTATCCTCGGCGCCATTGGCGAGGCGATAACTGACACGAAAGAGTGTCTTGATCGCGGGAATGCGGCCGAACTCGCCCAGACCGAATGTACGGTAAACCCTGCCGATGTTCTGTAGTCATTGTGGATGATTTCTTTGCCGGGTCGATGGAATCCGACCACGCGATCCCACATGCCGTCGTCCAACGTGAACACTGCGTCCTGCTGTTGCGCCGATCGAGCGCCGAGCAGCGCTCGCGTCCACGTCCAGACACCGTTGGGAACGGCGATACCGAGGTTGTCGATTTCGGTCAGCCGCACCTCGGGTAACGAGTCGCGCGGATCGCCGGCCGCGGTGACGGGATGAAGCCATACGAGGTTCTCCGTGTCGGAACCAGCGAGGCTGAATAGGCAGGAGACAGATGATATACCGGGCCGGTTGGGTAGTGTGTCGGGACCTTCGCGTTCGACAGCTTCGGGGCGTAGCGGATCGATGCTTGGACCGATCGTAAATTCCTTGTCGATCCTGTCGGCCGGCCGTTGCGGGCAGCAGGTTGCCGTGTATGGTGAGGGTTGTGAGATCGAGTTCGAATGGAGTTGCCTGTTCCTGTTCCCATTGAATGCGCGTGATGGGCACGGCCGGACCGGGCGCGTTGATCACCGCGTCGACGGTATCGTTTCGACTGATCACACGCGCCATCCATGCCCGCGCGGGCTTCTCGGCGGACACAGGCGTAGTCTTCAAAAGCATCCATTTACCGGCAGGCTTTCCCACGGGAAAATCATCGAAAACGATGCTCGCGGTGTGCGCACCCTCCAGGTAGAGTTCGGTGGCGCCGACAGGCAAACAGAGGTCATCTTCGTCCCAAATATGCGGATCGAGGGAGTTGAGCGTGAATCGGACCGGGTACTGTTTAACGGGCGCCGGAGGGATGCGCCACGAGTCTACGAATCCGCGTCCCACCTCGAAGGTGATGCTGCCCGCCCCGTCCGTCACCGGTGTCCCCGCATCGATCGTGCCTACGCCCGCGACGATCCGAAAGTCGAGCCACGTAGACGCCCCGAGTCCGTCATGGATCTGATAGTCGACCAGGTTCGCGAGACGGCGCACGGAACGACGCTCCGTGGCGGTCTCGAGGAAGCCTTCGCGGAAATAACGATCCTTCGCGTAGGACAATTCGTCCGCCAGAGCCGAGAGCGTTTCGAGCACCATCATGCCCGCGTCGGCTTCCAGACGGTCCTGCCACCGCGAATGCCGCGCTGCGGCGAAATCAATCAGCGCCTGCCGATAGCTGCGCCAGTCGCGCGCGCTGTAATCGATAGATGGATCGTCGAGATCCTCGGGCGGGCATTCGTGCTCAGGCGTTTTGCAGTCGAGCGTACTGGGGCAATTCGCCTTGAAGCTGAAGGTGACTCCGTTGAAGTAGACATCGATGCGGGGATCGTCGATGAACAGCTTATAGAGCGAAAAGTCACCTGGCTGATCGACCTGAGCCGCAGCACGTCCGACCGGAGAACACGGCCCAAACGGCCGCGGCACTGAATATTGAGTACGCGCTCCGCCTCCCTCGATGCGAATATCGCCAGCTACGATCGGATTTCCCGCACTGTCGAGGGGGATCTGATAGCGTCAACGGCGGCCGCAGGAAAAACACATCGAGCGTTACCTGCGTCGGGTGCACACGGATGAAGTCGATTCCAGTGACGACGTTCTGCTTGTTCAGCTGTTCGACGCGATCCGGCACAGCCATCAGAGTGTGACCTCCAGGTTGAGGTACTCTGCTCGCCCGCGCCTCTACCATATCCCCGACACGGATCTCGAGCACTTCATCGCGTGAAGTAACTTTTACGTCCTTAACCGCAGAATCTGCCGATCCCAGCCAGCGCTCGAGCGCGTTGAAGATAGTGACTTGCGCCAGACTCGCAGCGGCTTTGCTATTGGGGGCGAATACAAGGCGCTTGATGCCGCATCCGAAATGGTCCGATTCACGCGTTCGCCGGGCGCGGTGAAGAGGACCTGCTTGACGAGTTGGTCGATGTGCTGGGAATAATGGTTCTCCTCCTGCAATCGGCTGCGAGAGGCGTCGATCGCGAAAGGGTAGCGGATGCTGGTGAAGGGCTGCGCCATGACCGGTCCTATTGTGTGGACACCCTCGGCTGAGTCGCAACGATGGACACGGGTCCCTGCGGCACTTGCGCGGCGCTCATGCACAAACCCTGGCTCGACTGGCTCAAGGTAGCGCCCGCCTGTGTCTTGACGCGCAAGTCCGAAACGATCCACCTGACGGTCACGCAAGGGCTCGGGATGGGCGGGGTGGCAGGAATCGTGAACGGGCATCCGGCCACAATGAACTGATCCGACACTGTAACGATCGGGGCGCCGGCGGATGGAGACTTCGGGTTCGTGCTGATGATGGTGACGGAACCGCCGTGGGGACACATCAGCGTTGAGGCGACCGTGGAGAGTGTTGCCCGCCATCACATCACCTCCCATGCGCCGCTATTGACTTTCACGGATGTGGTCGTGACCTCAACCTTGCCGGCGCCGGCTTCGCTGGTTACACCAGAAGAGCTGACAGTATGGGAGCCTGGCGAGCACTCGGACGTTATCTCCGCTGCGATGGTGACTGTGGATGTGTCATTGGTCATCTTCATCTCCGAAGCGTTGTCATCGATCTGGACGGTGAAGGTCTTGGTCTTCCAGAGCTTGGTGTCGGCCGTTCCGGGACTCGGCAGTTCACCGTCGCCCCAGCCGAATCCCATCCAAACCGGGTAGGAGATGTCAGCGGCTTCGAACATCAGCCAGCAGTTTGTGCCCGGTTCGGGGAGTGAAGAAAAAACCGACCTGATCTCCGGCGTAGGGCACGCACGGCATGGCCCATAGCTCGAGTGAATCCGAGATCGAGGGGATCTTTACTTTGAGACGTCCCATTTACGTCGGGTCAGCATTATCGGTGACGATGCCGCGATAAATACCTGGCCAGTGACGCTTCTGATGTTCGAGCACCTGGTACATGTATTCGGGTGTCATATTAGTTCCCCCATGCGTTTCGGCACAGCTCGATCTTGAGCGTGTGCGCGTCGACATTTATTACGTGATGGGTCGCGGCAACCATGTACAGCCCGCTGTGCCGGCTGCCTAAGCCTCGCAGTTTCACCAGGTCGGTCGGCTTCACGACACCTCCGAGAAGCTTGGCGGTGGTCTCGCACCTGGCGCGAATGAACCATCCCTCGTCGATGAGCGCCGACTCGGCGCGCGCCTGCAGGTTGGCGGCATCGTCGACCGGAGCGTAGAGATGCTGCGTACGAGCGCCTGCTGCGATGGACGACAGGGGGTCCGCTCCCAGGGGCGTTAGCGGCGACGCCATGACATCACCGTCGATCGTCGAGTGGTCACTCACGTCAAGCTGCTTCGCGGTGGCGCTGGTATATCGCTCCGTGTTCCATTCGATTTCGATCGCGTCGATGTTGTTCTTGCCCTCGGTGCTGTTGAGGATCAACTCCTTTGCCGGCTCGCCATCGAGCGACGGACGGCGGAAGTGGGCAGTCTCCACGCCAGCGTCATCGCAGGTGATCCAGAGGAGGAATCCGTTTCGCGCAGCCAGCATTTGCAGAAACCGATAGTCGGTGTCGCGCTGCACCAGCGCGTGTTTTGCCTCGAATTGGCCAGCCTTTGTGGTCTCGACATCGGGCGTGTAGCCGTACTGGCCGAGGATCGCGCTCGCGGCGTCGCTGTGGAGTCCGTCCCAGAGGGCCGCCTTCGATTCGCGATCCATCGCGACGGCGGTATCGCTACCCAGCACGGTGAGGATGGAGCCCTCGCCGGCGCGTTTGAATTCGAGGCGATGCCCAGCGACAGGGCCTTTCACCAGATACTCGTTCGTGCCCCCGAACGGCGTAACGATGGCGAGTTCCGACCCGGGTCCGACGCGCTCGTCGAAAGTGAGCGGGAAGTCCCCCTCGGCTTCGTCGAACGTGTACTGGATGGAGTATTCCGTTCGTTCGCCCATGCGTTGGATCACTTCGATTTGGAGCGCATTTGTCAACTGATCATCCTTCGAGCCATTCACCAGCACCGCAACATCGGGCAGCATGAAATGCTACAGGCGCCCTCCCGGAATGGCGATTTCGCGCGCCTCCGCGAGGGCGTCCGGCAACACGGAGCCGTTCAGTTCGCAGATTCGCCAGAAGGCGCACGGATCGGACAGATATCGAGCTGCGAGCAGGTCAAGACGTTCTCCCTGGCGCAGCACGTGATAACCAAGCAGCGCCTGCGACATACCGGGGGCGGCCCCGGCAACGATAGCTTTCCTGCCGCGGCGATCAACAACTTCGTACAGCGGCACTTTGGCGTAACGGCTCTTCGGATCGAACATAGGTCCTTTGTCAGATGGGCAGCATGCCCAGAATCGACTCCACACTATTGGCCAGGTTTGCCAGCGCGAGCGCTTCCTTCTGCGCGCGCGTGAATTTATAGCAACCCTTCGCGATTTCAACGATCGCGTCGGAATCACGCCCGTCTTCGAACGCCTCAGCAGGGAGCACTTGAATGCCAACCGTCACCTTCGCCCGGATTGGGTAGAGAATCGGTGAGAACGCCTGCTCCTCAACCTGAAAGCTGGTGATGCGAACCGGAACGATCTTGCCGGGGCCGAAGAAGAACAGGATGATCGGCACTTCCTTGCGCTTGACGACATCCACAGCAGCGGCTCCACCGATTCCGCCGCTAATTCCGCCGGCGCCGATCGACACGCTGACGGAAATATTGAGCAACCCACCGAGCGCGCTATCCTGCGGCGGGTACATGAGCATTTCGAGCGCAGCGATACGGTCGGCCACGCCGGTGAGCACGGCAACCGGGTGCGTGTCGGGATGTTCGAGCGCGTCGGCGGCGTCGAGTTCGAGCGCGACGGAGAATGTCTCCTGAGGGTCATACGGCTGAGAGAGCTTGGCCGCGATCTTCGGATCTTTAACGTTGCCTTTCTCGTCCAGTTCAGGCGGCGCCCACGGCGACATCGACCGCGTGATGGTCTCCGGGTTGTACTGAAAGATGATGATGTTGGGAATCGGGATCAGCAGCGGCGCGGAAAACTGA
This sequence comes from Bryobacteraceae bacterium, assembly GCA_963825845.1. Taxonomy (GTDB): domain Bacteria; phylum Acidobacteriota; class Terriglobia; order Bryobacterales; family Bryobacteraceae; genus DASQDN01. The sequence continues at coordinate 81,309 of CAWGVL010000054.1, forward strand.
ATGATCGCGCCTTTCAGCAGTTTGGGACTGCGCGAGTACCCGGTATCCATTACACCCAACCTCCAGCCTTCAGTCCAGCTTCGAGATGCTGCACGGCAGCGCTGTACACCAGGCGCATCTCCCCTTCGGTGATCTCAGGCATGTTTCGCTGTTTGGCCATGTCGTTGTAGTAAAACAACTCCGGTCCCATCAACGCGCGTTCGAGACCTTTCTTCACGGTCATCCCAGACTTGGTGATACGTCTTTTCCATCGCCTCATACATAGCCGCGCGAGCCGCGTCCCGCTTGGCCGGTGTAGCGTATTGGTCGATGTCAGTAGCGGAGAAGAAGTCGGTCCCGAACTTCTCGTCCTTTGCTTTCAAAGCTTCCGTGAACCAACCCTTCACAACGCCGGCCGGAGAGTCCGCCTCATTCGGCAAGTCGTCCAGGTTTGTCGTGACGTGCAGGCCGGGCATGCGGTGCGCTTCGCGGCTCAGCAGGATACACGGCATTTTGCCGCCCCTGCGCTGGTGAAATTCGTCGATCTTGATCGGCTGCTGCCCGGGCACTTTGAAGGCATTGATTGTGCCACCTGGAGCTTCCAACCCGTAATACGGGTTGTGCGAAGACGTGAGAAACTCGAATGCTTTGACGGTCGTGTCATTCCTGAAGTAGTCAAGCAGCAGGAACTGGGTCATGTGGTGCGATTCACGGCCTTTGCCGCTCTGCTTCCCGCTCTTCTTGTCGTCGTACACGCCAAGCCTGAGGCCAATCTGGGATCCTGCGCTGCCGGCATCGGTCTTCAGATACTCGATCTTCGGAGGCAACTCGCTGGGTTCGAGAACGCCACTGCCACCGAGCTTCTTTTGCGCTTCGAGATCGTCGTAGACGCTATCCGCAAGAGCGTACGTCGCCAGCTTCCAGAGGCCGATCGAGATATCTTTCCCGGCCAGGAATGAGCGCAGGCGGGGGATCATGCTGGGGCGATCGGCATCGGAGACCTTGCCTTTGATCGCTTCCTTCCAAAGATCTTCACCACCGTAGATCACCGGCAAGTGAACGTAAGTAACCTCAATCGATGCGACCTCAACCAGAGCCTCCTTACCGGTAACAGGCTTGAAGGTGATGTTCGTCTGAATCCCGGCTGCGCCCAGAACATAGCGTTCGAGAGCAGTGTTCAGCCTCTTTTCATTCAGTCGATAGGTGACCTTCTTATCGCCTTGCGGATCGGTCTCGACCTTTTCCTCTTCGGTCGAGTCCAGGATCACGCGGTCCACATGCTTCTTGACGTGCGTTCCGCCGGAGGTAGCGGTCGTATCGGACAAGTACTTGCGGAGCATGTTCTGCGCAGGGTAAAAGGATCCAGTAGCTTTCAGCTCCCGTGCCGCGTGCTGGAAGCTCGCCCACAATCCGGAGGTCCGATTCTTCACTTCCTGAGGAATGGTTGTGAGGCCGGGCCTTTCGGCAGCGGCGGCATCGTGCGCAACATCGTGACTGCCTGTAATCTCAATCAGGAAGCGCGCCGCGATGGACTTAAGCGACGCTTGCTGAGGGCCCCGTGCCCGGGATGAGGCGGAGAGCGCGCCCGCGCCTCGTGCCGCGCGGTCGGCTTGCGCTTCAAGCGCGCCGTCGTGCCGGACCACGGGGCTGTAACCGCCTTGGGGTGTTGCGCCCCAGCTTCGATTCAAGGGACGCGGGCCGGTCTGCTGTACCACGTGCGCTAACTCGTGCCTCAAAACATGCGAGCCGGCAGAGCTGGCCGGAGCGATGCCGGGCTGCATGTACACGTGACTTCCACTTGTGACGGCAGCCGCTCCGAGATTCGAGGTGTAACGCGCGGCGGCTGCATCCTGGTGGAGCCGCACGTGTGAGAAGTCCTGCCCGTAGGTGTTCTGAACTCCCGTGAGGACATTCCGAGGCAGAGGATTGCCCGCGGTGTCCGGCGGCATGGCGAAGCGCGCCGACATGCCCGCATTCCATCCGAACGGAGCGGCCGGCGGCGTGGTCTGCGGCGGCTGCACGTACTTGTCGGCAGCCGCCTTCTTGCCCGCGAACGCCTCCTTTTGGGTGGTGCCGACCAAGGTATCTGGCAGCTGAGCGAGAGTCCCGTAAATGAGGCTGGCGAGGGTGTAGCCGGCGCTCTTCATGTCCGCCTCGACGTCAACTTTCAGACCCGTTTTCGTTTTGTCGTCGAACCAGAGTTTGTTCGGATTCGCGTCGCCGAGCGCATCGACGATCATCTTGTAAACTTCCTGATCTTTGCCGACTTTCTGAAGGAGAAAGATAACGACATTGCCTGCCATCCGGTATTTGAAGCTGAGGCGCGAAAGCACGAGGCCGATGATGACCTCGACGACCTGCTCCATGGGAATGATCTGATCCGGCAGCTTGGGGTTCTCGAGCTGCTGCACCATCTCGTCGACTTTCTCCGGCCACTCCGCAAAGGCTTCCTGGATCTTGTCGAACGTTCGCTCCGCTTGTTCGACGGATTCGACAATGCGGTTTGCCGCTTCGAGAATCTCATCGAAATGAATAGCAACAAAGCGCAGAATGGTCGCGAGCAGCAGGTGTCTGAGAACGGCCATCTCAACCGCTTCGAGCTTCCAGCGCACCTGTGTCTGCAAACGGCTCGTGGACCCGAGCAGTTCCTTGCCGAACTGATAGAGCCGCGTCAAGAGGCTCATGATCTTGCTTCCGAGGCCCGTCGAGCCTTTCAACTTGCTTTGCGGTGGTGAGGCATTTCCGTGCAGGCGGTTGAACTTCGAATTTCCGAATAACAGGTACTGCCACAAATCCTCAGGTCTTACGAGCTCGACAAGGATGCGTAGAGCCTCGGTGATGATTTTCGTCGGATCCTTGGCGATCTCCTGTTTGAGGACCTCGAACTCGGGGCTCGCGATGAATTGAACGATGGACATGAAAAGCCGGACGCCCATCATCCACTGCATGCCCGGGATCATTTCGACGACGTCCATCGTGAGTTCGGCGAAGCCTTCGGTCAGTTCCTTCAGGTTCTCGAGCCCGCGCTTCATCGCCTCCATGTTGATGGCGAAGGTGAGAGCATCGAGGTCCGCTAGATCGCCCGCGCGGTTGAAATAGAGGTCGCGAGTGACCTTCTGGTTATCGATGGTTTTGCTTATGCGAACGAGCGGCTGACCCTGCTGATCCTTGGTTGCTTCGATCGGGTTCTCTGTGGAATCGAGATACGGCTCGCCTTGCGAGTCGGTGATGTACAACTTGGCGGGCTCGCTACCATAGCTCGGCTTGAAGATGAAGTCGGTGTAGACCTGTTCGATCGTCCACTGGATCGTTGTCGAAGTCTTGATGTCGCCGATCGTGAAGGTTTCACCTTGCTTGATCTCGAAGCCGTGGCCCAGTCCCAACAGCACGCCAGTGCCGTCCTTGCTGCGCAGTCCCTGGATGCCGTAGCTTTCCTGGGCGGACCGCTCGACGCGTGTTTTTGTCGCGCTTAGATCCTGTATGACGCTCTTGATGAGGGCCAGGCGCGTGTCGACGAAAGTCGAGTCGGCGAGTTCTTCGGGCGTCATCACGAGCGGGAGTTCGGCCCTGCGGTTCTCGATGATGGTGACGGCGTTCTCCAGCAGCTGGCTCCACGCGCCGACGACGTCCATCTTCCAGCGATCGCGGGGAGCTTTGAGCCGGTCGATCGGCGGATCGCCACCGGGCGAGCCCGGCAATCTGGCGAACTCGAGGACCGAGAGCGCGAAGTGCAGAGGCCGCTCCGCCGGTGGACGCATATAAGTCGACAGCGCCCCGAGTTCATTGGCGACCATCGTGGGGACTTCGATGTTGATTGCTTTGCCCTTAAAACCAGCGCCTTCAGGGGCGTTCATCGACGCCAGGGGGTCGGTCGGGTCCCACGCTTGAATCAGGGGCGCCAGGCGCTTGGATACCCAATTCACGCGATCGCGGATGGATACGCTCCGCTCGAGAGTGGTCACCAGAGCTTCCGATTGCGAGACACCGGTCTTCAGCGTGCTTTGGATCGCCTCGATGGCCGCGGCCATGGCGTCGGGAGTCGTGAAGTTCGACATCCAATCCGAAAGCACGAAGATCCAATCGAGATCCGAAAGCGCTTTGACGTCCTCGATAGTGGGGACGCGCTTTAGCTTCTCGTACATGGCCGGCGACTCTGTGAGAGCCTCATTGATCGCCGGCACTTGACGGAGTGGTTTTATCAGCAGAGTAAATGTCGCTGGAATGATCCAGAGGTAGACGCTCGAGGTATCTTCCGGAACGACGTGGATCGGGATCTGCCCATCCACCAGGTGTTCATCCAGGAATCGTTTGGTTTTTGGGTGGTCGAGGATCAGGTCGCCGAACGAGTAGGCGTCTTCATCCTTCGGCGACATCGACACGGCCCACTGCTCAACGGTGTACCGCTTCGGTGTTGGCAGCTTGGATTTGACGAACTCGTGCTCCTGCGCCACCTTCGGCTTCGGGCGTTCCCCTTCGAACGTGTATTCGGATTCGCGCAAGACTTGGTTCAGCCGCAAGCTATAGGCGATGTTGAACAGCAGATCGTAAAGACGAACGATGTCCAAGGCTCGCAATGGACCGAATCCGCTGATCGGCTCAGACGCAGAGAAATCGCCGAGCAGGTCGTGATAGTCAGAGCTGGCATCTTCCGTCCAATTGCCGATTAAAGCGATAAAGCTTCGGCGGCTTTCCGGTTGAGTGCCCGCGATGACCTGGTCGGCGAGTTCCTTGATCGCCGGCATCGGGACCGTGGTCGAGAGCATCCACAGGAAGTGGCCAAGCTTATAGCGGTGTTCGACGCGGTAATCGGGCGCAGGGTACTCTTGTCCATCCAACTTCGGGTCCCGGGGCGAAACGAGTTTGTTCCCCTCGCCAAATAAACGGTCGAGATCGGGATCGTAGTCCTTGAGTACATCGAGGATTGGAAAGAGCCTCGCGAGGAAGGCTCCGAAGAACAATACTGTGCGGATCACGTTCGGCGTCGGCTTTTTCTTCGCCTCAGCGATCATCGGCAGTTCAAGGTATTGTCGAGACAGCGATCGGATTGCGGCTGCCAGGGCGTCACGGGCGGCGGTGTAATCGTCGACGGGTTGCGGGAAGCCTCGCTCGTCAAGCTTGAAAGCGCGCGTACAGGTTTCTCGAACTCCGCAATGAATGACTTGTACTCCCACCGCTGCGCGCCAGTCCGGATAACGGCCGCCGCAGCCGCGCGCGTTTCCTCGGTAACGCCGGGGCCCGCGTCGAACAGGGCGATTGCCAGGTTCCAGAAGTTTAGTGCGTCTTCGGCTGCCGCCTTGATACGCGGAACCACCCTCATGAAGATGTGCGCGGCTTCGGGTTCGAGATTCGACGGCGGCTTGCCGGCAATGATTTCGGAGCTTCGATCGACCAACTCCTGCGCGACGGCTCTGCGCTGCTCAGGAGTGAGGAATGAAGCCAGCTGGCTTTCGCCACCAACGGTTTTCACAGCGTTCCAGAGCAGCACTTGACGCTGCTTGTCGGCTGCCTTCAGCGCGACGACGGCCACGTAGAACTGTTCATTTTCGATCAGCCGGACAGGAGTTTCCCGCTCCTTCAGTACCTCATCCGTTTCCATTCCGAAGTGGTGAGATGCCGTGCCGAGATCCTGAATATCGCGAGTGGGACCGATCAGGAACTCGATCGTCGTGGCATAAAACCTGTCATCGGGGAAGCGATCGAAGAACGCCGGGCGCAGATTGACGCCCATGTTGACGATGTCGCCGGGCGCGCGCACGGCCGCGAGGGCGGGAAACAGCCCCGCCGAATAGAACGCGGTCATCAGCTTGTATCTGGCCACCAGCAGGTTCGCGGCGCCATCCCATCTCCCTTTGAACTTGAGGAGGTCGAAGATGAGCTGCCACTTGCGCACGTCGTTGTCGGGAATCGACTTCATCGCGAGGGCCGCGTCCGACCACGTGTTCCAGAACGACTCCTCGTTGCCGGTCGAAACTTTGCTATTCAGTTCGCCGCGAATGCGTTCGGCTTCCTTGATGAATGCCGTATCGGAGATGTTCTCGCTCTTGTGCCTTTCAAAGATCGTGTCGATGTCGGGAATCGGATCCGTGCTCGACAGCGGCGATGCCCGCTCGTACTGCACGTCGCTATCGCCGGCACGATCGGTGACTCGAAACCGCCCATCCGATTGCGAGACGGCCGTCTGCTGAATCGTATGCGCGACTTCGTGCGCGAGCAGTTTGCGCTCGAGCGCGCCCCGGCGAAGATAGATGTCGCGGCCGCTGGTGAAGGCAATCGCCTGCTCCTGGTCCGCGGCGATATGCGAACCTGCGTCGTTGTGGATACGAACGGCGGAAAGGTCTGCCCCGAACGCGAGCTCGAACTCGTTCCGAAGGATCTGTGGCAGGGGCCGTCCCTGGCTGCCTTCCGGTTTCCATCCCGCTGCTCCGGTTTTGGTGAGCCTGCGGCCGATCTGCCGTTCGCCACGGAGCAACGCCACGGCTGCCTGGCGCGCCTCCGTCTCGAGCTTCGGCGCGTGCGGTTTTACACGCAAATGATTGCCCGCCGCGCCGCGCCTGCCTGAGATCACCTCGGGCTTGCTCTCGATCCGGTGTTGGGGCACAGGCCGGCTGGTGTTAAAGGTCGACTTCATTTGAGCGCCTCCAGCACCGCCGCCGCAATCCGCGCGGGGAGTTCAGAGAGGGGCGTACCAGCAGGCACGTTCACACGACGCGCGATCGCGGCCAGACTCTCGACGCGTCCGCCGGCGGGCAAGCCCGAGGCGATTCGTTGTGTCACCTGTCGCGCGACGCTCTCAGCTTGCGCTCGCGTCAGGCCGGGAACGCGAAGCACCATCTCCTCGATGTGCACGTTCCTAGCCATCGCGCAGAATCCTTTCCCGATCGCGCCCGCTGAGTGTGCGGCCTTCCTTTGCGAGCTCGCGTTCCACTCCGCGCAGCAGGCTCCCCGTTGAAAGCGGTATTCCCATTCGCTTTGCGATGAAGATCGCGCTGAGCACCGCGTTCTTGATCTGAGCTCCCGTGAGATCGTGGGCGCCGGCGAGATAATTAGCGTCGGCCGCGCCAGTGTCGAGCGGCGCAGATCCGGCCAGCGAGGCGATCGTATTCGTCCACATCTTCAACCGGTCAGCGGCGTTCGGCTTCGGGAACTCGAGATCATAGCGGATGCGCCGAAGGAAAGCCGGATCAATGCTGCCCTTCTGATTCGTAGTGAGCAGCACGATACCAGGGAACTCTTCTACAGCCTGCAGCAGGTACGCGGCATCTGCGTTGGCGAACCGGTCCATGGCGTCGTTTACCTGCTGGCTGCGACGCGCGAACATCGCGTCCGCCTCGTCGCACAACACAACGCATGGCCAGTGCCGCGTCAGCGTGAACAACCGCCGCACATTCTTCGACGATTCGCCGACAAACTTGCTGATGAGACCAGCGAGATCGGCGCGCACCAGGTCATAGCCAAGCGCCGCCGCGATCACTTGCGCGGCCATCGTCTTACCGGTTCCCGGCGGGCCGCTGAACAGACCAAGCAGGCCCCGGCCGAGCGGAAACAGCCGGCGCACTTCCTTCCGTTCCCAGAACACGCTGCGCGTGGACGCCTCGTACACCAGGTCACGGAGCGCTTCTGTCAGCGGCTGAGGCAATACGAGATCGGTCCAACGAAACGTCGCCGGCAGCAACTGGGCGATATCGCCGAGGCGCGCGCGCGTTGTGCTCCGTAACGCCTTGCGCGCAGTGCGAGGGTCCGCAGGCCGCATCGCCGCTACAGCGCGGATCTCACCGGGAACGACGCGGTATCGCGAAACCAGCGCATCGAATTGCGAAGGCTCCCACTCCCTCGTCGCGGGCAGCGCAGTCTGCCACAGCTTCCGACGCTCGTCAGACGTGGGCGCGGGCATCGCAAAGCGCATGTCGATAACGCCCGCGGCAGGCGCGACGTCTTCGGCATGTTCGCAGGCGAGGAACTGAAGTGGAAACGCGGGCAGGTCCGACGGCCACGGTCGCGTGACTGCGAGTTCGCCGGTCCAGCACAGGGGCGAGCCGTTCAGGAACGCGTGCCGCTGCGCGTGCCGGTAGATGCGATTCCACTGCGACTCCTCAGCACGGCTTGTGTCCAGCACAACAAGCGGGAGCCGGTTCGATGCGCAGACCGCCGCCGCCAACGATCTGCGTCCGCTTCCTGCGCGCCCCGTGATAATGACGCGAACCGTTGCGGGACTACCCGGTTCGAGGACGCGCGCCAGAGATTCGCGCACTCGATCGAATGGCCAGGAGTTAAGCGGCGTGACAGGAGCAGGAATTGACGCGAGGCCCACGAGCGGATCGCTAACCTCGACTATGCCGCGCAGCCATGCCGCGATAACGGGGTCGCATGTGAGAGCGCGAGGTTCGCCGGGGCCGAGTTCGCGGGCGCGCACGATTTCCCAACGAAGCAGCGCCGATTCAGCCGGTAGCGGCAGATCCTTGGGGCGGTACAGCTTCGCAACGAGCTCCTCGGTGATGTATTCGCGCCCTGAGTGATCCTGCAGATAGGCGGCAACACGGCGCAGCGCCGGCTCGAGGGCAAGGGCGATGCAGCCTTCGAGAACGACCGATTCGGCTTCGTCGAGTCCGAAGACTCTTATGAGTTCCGCCAGCCGTCCCGGCTCCTCCGTTGAAGGCGTCAGCTCATCCAGTCGCGCTCGCGTTTGCGACAGAGATTCCTGGCTGCGCTGCCACCGGCTTTCCGCCTCGGCGCGGTCGCGCCCTTCGAGATGTAAGGAGACTTCACTGTGCGTGATCGACCCTTGCTCCGGCGCCTCCTCCGACCACAACTTCCGCAGCCACGCTGCTCGCAGGGTCGCGAGCAGGCGAAAACGTTCGATGACGCGATCGGCGTCCGATCGGCGTGTGGCTCCGCGTGTTTGGGTCGCCGCTGAGCGCGTTGTCATGGCACGGGTACCCAAAGCGGCGCATTCTCAGCGCCGCGGATCATCAGACGCAGGGGAACCTGCGTGCCAGAGACAACTTTGGGGACGGGGAAGCGGAAACGTACTGTGGTCGCGTTCAGAACCTCGAATTGACCTGGCAAAAGAGCAGCCGGCGGCACACGTGGATCAAGACGCTCCGAGCCGATATAAAGCACGATGTCCGTCGCTTTCAGATCCGGATGCTGAAAGACGCTCCCTGTGATGTCGACTTCCCCATTCACGTTTGGCGGCGACACGGCCGTGATCGAAGGCGCGACAAGAAACGCCGTGGCGTTCGATACCGCAGAGAAGTCACGCATCGCGCCATCGGGCATACGACGTTGGGTAGTAACTTCGGCCATCGCGGAGTAGACACCCGGCAGCGTCGGCTCAACGTCGATAAACGCGCCTACTGTCGCAAACACCACGCTGCCGTTCGTTGCGACACCCCATCCGGAGACTTCGACAAAGTCGTCGAAGCGGTCGTCTTTGACGAGCAGCGTCGTCTGGTCCGCTGCCAGATCCGAGCCCATGAACTCGATCGCCTGTCCGACGGCAGCTTCCGCCGGACGTGCTTCCACTGTGCGCGGCGCGGTTTCACCGGGGATCGTGAATGAAATTCGATTCCGGCTGGTGTCGAGACGTGGCGACCCGCGTAGCAGCGTAGTGACTCCATACTTGAGGACACGACCGGACTTCGAGCGCACCTCCGGCGGCTCGAGCAGGATGACGGACACCTGGTAGTATGCGGCGAGTCGGATCGACTGCGAACCCGCATTCCAATACTGCACCGCCTCCTGGGGCGGCACGGGATGAAGCACGACACGCAGCCGGTTGTCCTTACCCTGCAGGTCGGCGTGAAGAATTTTGATGCCGCCGATTTCGGTCGTGTCGTCGATGATCGGGTAGTCGCGCAACGCTTTCACCGCCGCGCCCATCATGGTTTGCTCGAGTTCGGCGCCCGCAGATCCTTGCTGCTGGCTGGACGCAGTCAGCAGGTACTGCAGAGCCAATGCCATAGGCGTGAAACGTACCGGCGGACTGTCGAGGCCGGGCGATGGAAGGTTCTTATAGTGCGGATCCTCCGACAGGTGATACAGGTACATCGCGACTGTCTGATTGCCGGTCAGCTTGTCAGGCGGCTGCGCTGTCGTCGACAGCGCATTCAGCTTGCCCGCCAGCGGCGAGTTCGCCACGTGCTCGCGGATCAGTGCGAGCAGCGTTTGTGTGACGAGCGCGAGGTCGAGCAGCATGGTTATGTCTGCCGTAAACCGAACACGCGCGGAGGTGTAGGCCTCAGAGATGCGCGCGGAGACGATCGTCGAACCTGTGGCTTGGGTGGAGAGAGCGGCGCGGGCGCGGGCACGACGTCGACTCGCAGCCTGCCGATCACGAGTCGGGGCTGATCGGACGGCTCGGGTGGAGCGGGCGGTTCGACCGCCGGCATGATTCGTTGTACGGGCGCGGGAGCGGCCATGCTCGCCGTCGGCGCCTCGCGTAGGCCTGCTGCTCGGGTGCGGACGTCGGCGGCGCGCAATCGCTCGATACGTTCATGAACTATCTCGCGCTCGCGAATCAGGCGCGTTTCGATGCGCTCTGGCGGCGGAGGTTCGACAGATCGTTCCACTGTGCGCACGTTGTGTACCTCCTCTGGAGCGGGAGGACGGACGACACTCATTGGTTCCGCAATTGGCGGAAACGCAGGCGCATCGCGTTTTGGAGGCAGGTCGTGCGCTTCACTGAATGGGCTGTCACGCCGCAGCGGCGCAGGAGGCGCGTGCGGCGTAATCGCGTTCACTTCCGGTTCAAGCACACTCCGCGGCGCTTCGCGTGTACGTTCCGGAGTGGCGGGCTCGCTTGCGACCGGCTCAAGCGTATTCGGCGCACGCGGAGAGGCCGTCGCGCGCGACAGACGGATACAGCGGTGGATCGTAGATGACACGCTCAAACGGGTCATCGATGGCGGCGACAGCCGCTGATGCGGGGACATTCGGTACCGGCTGTGCGACAGCGCCGGTTGCACGCTCTGCCAGCCGCCGGAAGTACGAGTTCACAGCACGCTCCGATTTCGCAGAGAGGCTTCCGTCTCGATTAGCGACACGAACGCGCGGCGATCCTGTCGCGGAAGGGCGAGAATGCTTTCAAGACTCCAGCCGTACGCTGTTGCGAGGCGATGAATGTCGGCAAGCAGGTGCGAGCGTTCCGCGAGCAGGCGCCGCAAGAGATACTCCTGAATGTCGAAACGAAGGGACTGTTGCGCGGCGCATTCGGGACACACAGCGTTCATGTCCAGGCAGAGCAGCGGCGCCATTTCATCGAGCGCCGAAGCCACCTGTTCGACCGCGTCCGCCTGACCAGCGGCATCGACGACACACCAAGTCGCCAACGCCTGTTCCGCTTCCGAAGCATCCAGACCCGCAACCGCGATCTCGTCCTCGGCGGCAGGGACGCGAAAGCGGACCCCTGTCGCAAGACGCCATATGTCGTCATCCTCCGGCTCGACGGGCGGCGGCTCGGCTGTTTGCATCACTCGCAGCAGCTCGCCCAGCGAGAAATCGAGATCGAAGAGATTCGAACAGGAGCTGCACGTCGTAGTGCTTCTGATACGCTCGCCGAAATTCCGCTGGTAGATCGAGGCGAGCAACCGGTCGCGCTCGCTGGCCGTGAGAGGAGAAACGTCACCTGAGGCGCCAGTGACGTTCGAGATCAGACGCAACGCGTTGAAGGTGTCAGTGCCGGAGACGGCGTGTTCGTCGTACCCATTCAACTCGCGGACGCCACCGGTTGAGAAGGCGCCGCCAGCCTGCCCTGTCGCGGATCGCATCATGTCGGCGCAGACCTTTCTCGTTTACTTTTCCGGCTTCTCGCCTACCGCTTCATCGCGCTCCCAGCCCTCGTTTTCGAGTTTCACCATCTCGATGGCAACCACGTGCGCGTTGGCATCGAGTTCCGGGAGCGCCTGGTATTCCGACACCCAACAGCGGTAGACGTTGTATGCTTTCGCGACCTCGCCGCCCTCGGTGAGAAGTTCAATCGTGATGTCCTTCCGGAAATCTTTCATCGAGATTTCCATGTCACCACCCGTGCTGTAGATGAGGTTCGCCCATTTTTCGAACTCGGGGTCGTAGGTGACCCCGCGCTCGAGCGTAATCGCGTCGAACTTCCAGACGCTGGGGGATACCCGTGAAGTGCTGGGGTCGCCGCCCTCCCGGTGCGTCACGGGTTCAGTGGAGCGCTTAAGAGCGCTGCACTTGCTGACACCGGCGACGTAGCGGCCGTCCCACTTGATGCGGAACTTCATGTTCTTGTACGGATCGAATCGGTGCGTGTTGACGCTGAATTGTGGCGCTGCCATAGTCGTCCAGTCCTAGACCTCGATTTGTCCAGCCATTTGCTGTAGCGAAAGGATGACGAATTCAGCCGGCTTCAGAGGAGCGAATCCGACGATAATGTTCACGATCCCCAGATTCCGGTCGTTCTGAGTCGTTGTTTCGGAGTCGCACTTAACGAAGTAGGCTTCTTTGCGCGTGACACCCTGGAAAGCGCCCTGCCGGAACAGGTTGTGCATGAAAGCTCCCACGTTCAACCGGATCTGCGCCCACAAGGGCTCATCGTTGGGCTCAAACACGACCCACTTCAGCCCGCGAAACAGGCTCTCTTCAATGAACAGCGCGAGCCGGCGGACAGGGATGTACTTATACTCGCTGGCGAAGTCGTCGTCGCCATCGTTGGAGCGGGCGCCCGAACTGACAATGCCGTTCGGAAATGCGCGCAGCGCATTGATGCCCCGTGGATTAATGACGCCGTTCTCGCCGTCTGAAAGCGCGTACTCGAGTCCGCGCAGACCGCGCAAGTCCGCTTCCGTGCCTGCCGGAGCTTTCCACACGCCGCGCTGCGTGTCGATACGACCGTACAAACCAGCCATCGCGCCCGCGGGACCAACGGGCGTCGGCAGTTTATTCACCTCAACAATCAGTCGCGGATAGTAGATAGCGCTGTACTGCTTCGATACCCCGATCCGCACATTCTTGACGTCCGCCGCGGCGATCTGCGTCGTCGTCCAGTTCGCTGGCGGATCCATGATGAGGAACGCGCGGCGCTTTTCACAGAAGACGCTGGCGTTCGGATAGATCTGAGTCATCGGTACCGCGGCGTCGGGCGGCAGCACCATCAGGTTGAAGAGATCGATCTTGTCCGCGATCTCGTAGGCAGTGTCGTAGTTCGCGGAAATCGGCGGGTTGCCGTCGGTTGCTGCGGCGGCGGGGTTGGTCTGGAATCCGCCAACGTTTGCGCCCGAAGCGCCCAGGCTGTACATCTGCACATTGTTTGTGAAACGGGCCGCGAATCCGGCCGGTGCGCCAGGGGTGGCAAAAACGGCGCCGGCAAAGAAGTTGTCGTCGGTGTACTTCGGAGTGAGCACAAGACGGTACCCTGACAGCGAAGCGCTCCACAGAAATTTAGTCCCGGCCGGGGGGACGAACGCGTTCACCATGTTGACGACGCGCGCGAGCTTCTCACGAACTCCGTCGTTGTTGTTCAGCGGGGAGTTGTTGGGCGCCGGGAGGCCGAGTCCGTCCTTGGTCCACGCGTCTCCCGCGACAGTGGTCACCACTGTGTCAGCGGGCGCAGGGTTCACGATTTGGATGGTGACGGTGGCGGGCACCCCGGCATCGGTCACGGTGTTCAAGGTGATGCCCGTCCATTGGTTCTGCAGCACTGCGCCCAGCGCGTTGAACTGCGTCGATACTTCGGGCGCGGCTGTCAGTTCCGAGATGTCGAAGGTAATGCCGCACGGCGCCGGACGCCACCGCGACGACATGGAAACTTCGATGCCGCCTTGGCCGGTGCCGAGCATGAGGGGCACGGCAAGATCGCGGCTGCTCGCCGGACGGATGTAGACGTCCGTGTTGCGCCCGCCGGAGGGTTGCGCCGGGCAATGCGGAGTTGCTGCGTGTTGGCGATAGGGCCGTTGACGAAGTCGACCTGTACCTGTGTTCCGGGAATGTTCAGGGCGGTGAACTTAGCCTCAATCACGCCCTGAATCAATGTCGCCGTCGCTGGAGCCGTCGCAGCAACGACTACGCTCTGCAGATCCACTTCGGCGTACGGACTCCCGCCAACGCTGATCTGGAACTGGTTCGCTCCCGTTTGCGTTGATCCGAGGCGGGCCTGCCAGGCGGGTTGAAATCCACCGCTTACGTTCACCGGCCGGCCGGACAAAGAAAATGCCGCGGTGGCAGCCGGCAGCGCGCCCGGTAGAACAGCGTTGACGAGTTTCGAATTGCCATTCAGAAAATCGACGGCGTACAACGGCGAACCTGCGATCATCGACAGGTTTTTCCAACTCTCGATCTCGCTCTTCTGTCTCTTCCCGGCGGAATCGATCTGCCAACGGAAAAGCTCGACGTTGAACGTGGCTTCGGGCTGCGGAGTGTTGTAGTCCACAATCGCGCGAATGAACTCACCAGCCGAGCCTTTGTCCCGCGCGTCCAGTCTGAGCACCGGGTTTCCCAGCTCGTTCAGCAGCGTGACGGTTGACGTTCCGGCGCCGTCCGCGATCCGCATCACGTAGCAATTCGAGCCCCCGTTAAGGAAGAACAGTTTTACGTACGTGGCAAGCTGGCCACCGGACGGATCCTCGCCGAAGTTGCGGACAAAGTCCGAATAGCTGAGGATTTGAACGGGTTTATCTATCGGACCTTTTTTGGATGTTCCGAGAAAAAGGCAAATGGAGGTAGCGACGCCAACGATTGTTCGAACGCCGCTGGGAATTTCCTGGACGTACACGCCAGGATACGTCGGGGACACTGGCACTGAGCGACCCTCCTAAATCAAAGTGGGTGCTGCTAGACACTACCGCGCTCGAGCAGGAGCGCCAAAACGCCCGAGCACATCACATATGTCCCCGCTCAGAGACGGCTATTGTCGAGGACCAACGTAGTTTGGCACATCTCAAAGCGGCTGCCAATAGGAAATGGAATTTTTATTGAAGACTTTTTTACAGGTAATCCGCGGACTGATTGTTCTAAAGGACTAAACGTGAAGATCAACTTTCCAAAGGTGCTGTATTTATTTTCACAGTGCGTTAGTTGGAACACTTTTCGCGATCTCTCGAATGATTTCCAGATTGCTGTCAAGGTCTGTGGATTTGTGGATATAGGCGTTTGCTTCGCTCACGATAACAGGCATCGACACGTGTCAGGGCAGTGTACACCGTTCCCGCATGTGACCGCTGGCCTTCACTCCGAGCCGTACTGAGCACCGTGGCAAGGTGTAATATATCGCTCACCACAGTACGTCTGCGTCGATCCTCGAGGTCAAACTGACCCTGCCTTCCCGGACGCCTCTGTCCAGCCAGTCCCGCATCTGCACTGCACGGACGCACATCTTCCCGCGAGCCAGTCTTCGGCTCTAGATTCCTTCAAAAGCGCCAACATCGCATCCACGACTGATCCATACGCATCACATTCCGGCTCAGGGTGAGAGATGGAGACGAAATCCTGTGGCTGTTTCTGTTCCGCCCGCAACTCCGATGCTTCAAGCCCCGCCGAAGTTTCACGCATGGCTGTGCTGGCTCTTCGGTGCACCGGTGTAACGGAAATAGGGGATGCGGGTGCAAAAAGGGCCTCGTTCCTGACCGCCGGCGGGGTGAAGAGTCGTCGCAGATCAGTCCAGGCTCCTCCGGAACTGGGACGCCGCCCACGCGCAACACCTTCTGATTGCCGGGAGCAACCGCGCCGGTCGATTTCACGAAATTTTCACGCGCAGACACACTAAAACGCAATGTCGCGGTTTGCCCCTTTTCATCGCCGCACGCGATCTCGCCTTTTCAAGCGTTCAGCGTGTAGTTAGAGGTCAGTTCAACGAGACAGGCGATAAAGGCGACACTTTTGACCCCCGCTTCAGATTGCCGATTAAAGTCACGAATTACGCGGAAATCAGCAATTCCGGGTGATTCGCTGCCGGCCGCAGCGAGTCACCGCAAGACGGGCGCGGGAAGCACTACGCGCGAGGACGTGATCAAATCGCGGTGTATTTGGAGATTTTCTGGTAAGCGGACGTCACAGGCGGAAAGCGACTTCAACGGTAGACGCTACCTTATTCGTTGGGTAAGTTCTGCGCATTCATAGTTGAGCCGGTAGTGTTGGATGGGCAATAGTTCCCGATCCAGTTCGGGTTCTGGGAATCAAGCCGGATTAAATAGTAAGCCGTCTTCAGCATGACTGAGTAGTCAACCGACAGCCATACCTTTGTAGTTGAAGCAACAGAGACTCCACGTGCAGATCATGCGCGCAACGCTACTCGTTACGCAAAACCGACATTGGGCTGGTTTTTGCCGCCCGCATGGCTGGGATGACGCTCGCTGCTATCGAGGCTGTAAGCAGGAGAAGGCCAGCGGTGCTCACCGCGAGAGCATCGATAGATCTAATTCCGAAAAGGAGCGTCGCGGCCGCCTTACCTGACACGATCGCAAAGATCGCGCCCAGCAGAACCCCCACAGCGCCGAGTGTCCCACCGTACCGCAGGAACAGCCACGCAATGCTCTGGCCATCAGCTCCTAAGGCCGAGCGAATCGCAATTTCGTGCCGGCGCAAAGTGACAATATATGCGAGTAGGCCAGCCACGCCGATACTCGCAAGCACGAGTGCAATGGCAGCTAAAACACAAACGAGAAGCATGTTGAACTTAGGCTCGCTAATCGATTCGTCCAGCAGGTGGTCCATACTCGCGATGTTGTACACCGGTACGTCTCGGTTGAGAGACGAAGCGGCCTGCCGTATTGCAGACACAATATTCGCAGGGTCCATCTGCGTACGAACCAGCAGGTCCATGCGTTGTGTCGGAAACTGCCGATACGGAACATAGATCTGTGGTGAAGCTTCTACCAACGCCCCGTACTGTCGTACATCCGCTACGACACCAACGATGTTCGCCATACGGCCTGTGCCGGCCTGGTCCAGAAGGATGATGTTCTCGCCGATGGGGCTCCGATGTCCGAACATTTGTTTACTAGCCGATGTGCTCAGGATCGCCACTGCTGGCGATCCTTCACGATCATGCTCATGGATCACGCGACCGGCTTCTATTTTCATTCCGAGTGTCTCGAAATATCCCGCCGAAACGGTGTGAAACGAGGCCACCGGTTCTCTGCCCGGCTCTGGGCGTGGCCCGGCCTCGATGTAATACCGGCGCTGTTGCGTATCTCGGAGCGGAGCCGAATTCGTTAGAACCACGGATCGAACGCCAGGGATAACGGCAAGTGTCTCGATGATTTTGTTATGAAAAGCCACTTTCGACTCATCCGTCCCATACTGCTGTAGTGGGAGTGTCAAACGCATGGTTAGTATGTGGTCGGGCTGAAAGCCAGGCGAGATTGCCAAAACGTCATAGAAGGTTCCTATCAAGGCAGCCGATACAGTCAACAGGACCATCGACAACGCAATCTCCACCGCGACCAGTCCTGATCTAAGCGCTGCGCTTGCTCTGCCGCCGGTGTGCCGCGCGCCTTCGTTCATGACGGATTGCAGATCGACATGGGTAGCTCCAATAGCAGGCATTAGACCGAACAGCACGAGCGTAGCTGCGCAGAGCAGAAACGAAAACGATAGGACGGGAAGGCTCATCGCAAGCTCTCGTTGACCTATCAGGATCGGGGGGACCAGGCTGGACAGAAGGTCACGGGCAAAGCACGCGATACCGATCCCGACAAGCAATCCTGCGATCGCTAGGACACAGCTTTCAGTCATCATTTGTGCGAAGAGTCTGCCACGCGAAGCGCCAAGCGCAGATCGAATGGCGATCTCTCTTCGGCGCGCATTAGACCGTGCGATGAGGAGATTTGCCACATTCGCACATGCGATGAGGAGAACGCAGCCAACGATACCAAGGAGCGCATAGAGCAAATCACGATTCCCACCTGCAAGTTGCTCCGAAAGCGGTCGAACAACGGCCTCCACCTTGTTGTTTGAGGCGGGATTTTCGGCAGCAATTTGCTTTGCGAGGATCTCGAGTTCCGCTTGTGCTTGGGGGAGTGATGCGTTCCGTTTCAAGCGGCCAAACACCATCAATTGACGGACAGCACGTGCAGACTCCGACTGTTCTTCAGGTGTGCGAACTAAAGGCGCCCACAGCTCCGATCCCGATAGGCCGCTGTTGGGGAACTCGAAATGCGGGGGCATGATGCCGACAACCGTGTATTGCTGCCCATTCATACGAATGGATCGACCAAGTACTGATTCGTCACGATTGTACCGGCGCTGCCATAGCGCGTATCCCATGACGACTACGGGACCAGCAGTAGCCGCTTCGTCGTCCAAGCGAATCGTGCGGCCGCGGATCGGTTTGACTTGAAGAACTTCGAACAGACCGGCGGACACGAGGGATGCGCGAACCCGCTCGGGCTGATCTGAATCAGCGATATTGAAGTTGTCGTAGCGACTGGCTCCGATCACCTCGAACGATCGCAGCTTTTGCCTCCATTCGCGGAAGTCGGGCGTAGATACGTTGCTCAGGCCCGTTCCCCTCTGTTTTTCGTAGAGACATACGATGCGGTCTGGCTCAGAGAATGGAATTGGGTTAAGGACGACCGTGTTGATGACCGTGAAAATAGCGGTTGCGGCCCCTATACCGAGGCCGAGAGCGAGTATCGCGACGGCGAAGAAGACCGGCTGCGTTCTTGTGGAGCGTAGTGCGAAATAGAGATCGCGTCGTAAGTTTCGGAACATACCAGTCGTCACCTCCGGACATGAGCGGTTTTGAACCGCGTTCGAGGTCTTCCAAGATGATATCCGCGCTGCCTGACCGCTGTACGCCCTTGAGCGTCCCCGCAAAAGATCGAACTACAACGTACATATTTTGAACCATGAAACACCTCGTGCTGAACGCATGAACAGTTTGCTGTTCCTCGGCCAAAAGCGCTAGACTCTCTCCCCATCCGAGTAGGGACTGGTACACCAATAGCGTTGATCGGGAATGCGCGGGCGCAGATACCTGGAGTATGGCGCCGCCGTTGAACGCCCGCGGCATTCACGATAACGGCGTTTGACTTAGCGGAGGCTGTACAGTACGGGGATTATTCGGTTTCATGGTATGAGAATCAGGCATATCGCCGGCGGCCCAACCGGGAAGGAGCTGAAGATTCGCCCCAACAATCAGCCAGTGGCTGAGTCGTTGGAGAGTGATTGTGAGTTTGTTATGCATCGGGACACACTTCGGTCGAAACTGCCGGAGCCAGTCGTAGGGTTGCAGTGAAAACTCCGTCAGTTTGCAGGCGATCGACGTACGGCGTGTTCAGGAGGAATTGACTCCTGGCTGAAGAGCTATTATAAGGTCCGGCCGACTCCAACCGAGCACACATAGTGTTCCCACGCCGCATACCGGGCGCCTGCGCTCGACCGCGTTGCGTTGCTCCGCCGTGAGTGACATCTCCGGTGGAGCCCCACTCAGCATCAGCGTCCGTGCGAGCAGCACCGCCTTTTCCCGGCAGGGATTGGCCAGGAAACCGAAGTTCTGGATCTTGACGAACCCTGGTGCCAATGCATGCTGAAGGATGCGCCGAATGAATTGCACGGCGTCGAGAGTCATCACTTCTTGTTCGTTGCCATTGGCGGAGTCTCGCCAGCGAAAGCTCACTTTCCGTTCTCACACGAGATCAGACGCCCGCTGGAGATGGCCACGAGGTGCGTGTACCTCGCCAGATACTTCAGGACACATTCAGGTCCTCCGAATGGCCGCTTTGCGTAGACGACCCACTTCAGCCGCTTTAGTTGTGAAATGAACCGGTCAACTGCGAAAGCACGCTTCGATATCACGCAGGCTCTCGCGATAAGTGAGTTGCGCGAAGGCCATGCCCAATAACTGGTCCCAGCAGGAGAAGCCGCGAGGCCGGCGGTCGCCATGGTAGCGGCCACGCAGCGGCGAAACTCGCGGTCGGGCAAGTGGGAAATAAGTTGCGAACACCGTGCGGCCAAGGTTCATGCCTCATGGTGCACTTTCCGCCGTTGAAATCGCGGCAAGCGAAAAGCCGCCCTAAGAGGCAGTCCTTCATTTGGTTGCCCAGACCGCCGTCAGCGGGACAGTGGAGCAAAGTACTGTATTACGGGGCAAACTTACTGTATTTTCTGGCAGAATTGAATGAATTCAGCAATCTTGGAAAAGGGCCTGGAACGATGAAAGTTCCCTATGCGAAGAAGTGGCAGAAGGAAACAGATAAGCTACGCCAGATCGCGCTCGACTGCGACTTGACCGAAGAACTCAAGTGGGGCAAACCGTGCTTCACCTTTCTGAAGAAGAACGTGGCGATCGTGATCCCGCTCAAGGAGTCGTGCGCGTTCTCGTTCTTCAAGGGCGCACTGCTCAAAGATCCGAAGCACATTCTCGAAAGGATTGGAGAGCATACGCAGGCCGGGCGATGGATTAAATTCACCTCGCTTCGGGAGATTACGGCCCTGCGATCGACCTTGAAGGACTACCTCTACGAAGCCATCGAATTGGAGGAGTCCGGGAAGAGGATAGAGCTCAAGAAACCTTCAGAGTACCCAATTCCTGAGGAGTTGCAGAGGAGGCTGGATGACAACGCGGTTCTCAGGTCGGCATTCGCAACGCTCACACCAGGCCGGAGGAAGTCATACATCTTCCACGTCTCATCTGCGAAGCAGGCAAAAACCAGAGCAGCGCGGGCGGAAAAGTGCGTGCCAATGATCCTGAGTGGGCGTGGGTTCAATGAGTTGCCGAGCTGAGACTCGAGTCGAACGGAACGAGTCTCGAATTGGCGACACCGTCGGCCAAAAGCATTGACCACTATCCCGATACTTTAATTGCACACGGCCAATGGAGTGAATTGCGTTACTGCCCTAGAGGTATTTGCCGGGAACGAAAGACAGGCGTTCGGCAACAAGGCGCCTTCAAAACGAACCGATCCGAGTATGGCGATTCTGCCGAGCCGATACAGGAATCGCTCCATCGCAAAATACTGAAACAGTTCCTGAAACGGGCGGCCTTGCGTGCACGCTTCGACATGACGCAGCCTCTCGCAGTAAGTGAGTTACGCGAAGGCCATGCACAGGAAACTGGTCCCAGCAGGAGAAGCCGCGAGGCCCGCGGTCGCCATGATAGCGGGCCACGCAGCGGCGAAACTCGCGGTCGGGCAAGTGGGAAGTACGTTGCGAACACCGTGCGGCCAAGGTTCATGCCTCAGGGTGCACTTCCCGCCGTTCGTTTCAACTCGCGGCAAGCGAAAAAGCCGCCCTAAGGGGCCGTCCTTCAGCTGATTGCCCAGACCGCTCCAGGCGTTAGCCGGACACGAGTGGTTTCTCCACTTTGACCCTCCTCAACTCGAACGGTTGGCCGGAGCCCTCTCACGGCTCCGGCAGGAGTCGCTCTTTAACGAAATTCCGGGCATCCTCCACCTCGTCCACACCACACCGAAATTTCTATCTCGCCTCCTCCCTACCACTTACCCGCCGGCCCCCTCTCCAGTCGGCCCCCCGCATGCGAACATCAAGCCAGGAGCGAGCGCCGCCAACCGGCCCGCTCCTTTTCTATTGGATCGAAACCCAAATGGCATCAGAACGACAACGCGAGGCCAATCGCCGCAACGGCCAAAAAGGCGGACCCAAGACCGAAGCCGGCAAACAACGCAGCCGCCTGAACACCTTGAAGCACGGCCTCACCTCGACAACGCTCGTAGTCCTCCCCGAGGAACACGAGCATGAATACCAGGAAGTCCTCCGCGGCTTCCGCGAGTCCTTCCAGCCGCACAACGCGGCCGAAGACGCGCTCGTCTTGCGCCTCGCCCAAGCCCACTGGCGCAGCCTCCGGTCGCGCCGTGTCGAGACGGGTATCCTCAACATCACCGCCGCCAACGAACGTACTCTCGCCAGGAACATCGTCGAGGACTGCCCGGAACACCTGAGCCCGCATAACGGAATCGCCGTTGGCTTCATGATCAATCCGGCCGGGCGCTGGCAGACCTATCTCCGCTACGACACCACCATCGCCCGTGATTTCTTCAGAACGCTCGATGCCCTTACACGACTTCAGCGGGCTCGCCAGCACAGCAAAGCGCCCCAAAAGCCTGTCGCGGCAGCGGCCGCGGCAGTGTCCGATTCCGGGATTCGGTCCGTTTCGCAAAACACCGCAGCACATCTGGATCACAACGAACAAAACTCACACACGCATGACTCGAAAGAACAGAAAACCACCCAAGCCGGACGAACACCTCGAAACGCTCGGCGAGTTGCTCAGCCAACTCAGAACACACCTCACCGCGTCGGCGGAGAAGAAAGGAACCTACGGCGATTATCTCCGGCTGCTCGAGTTCTACCGCGACACTCGCGACGAACAAGCGCGCGAAATCGTCATACGCTGGGTCGACGACGAAACCCAGAGAACCGAGCCACTGCCCTGAGAGAACGGCCGAATAGCAGCAACCGGAAGTGCCCGCGTACTCCAACGATCCACCGCGCGTAAACGAGTGAGCCGGTTTTCACAGATGACTCAGATCTCCGTTCCAGTTCTTGGCTTACCGTTTGCTTCATCTATTTCGTTTCGTGCCGGCGGCCAGCCTCATTCGTCCAAATGGGATGCGGTTCGATGATTGAATCATCAGCGAGCGTCCGGGTTCGGCCATACCGGACGGCGCGTAGCTCTCTTACCGAAAGCGGCGTCCATCGCATCGCAACGTCAGCTCTTGTCGGCGTAGATTCTCAAACGTCCAATTCTTGAAAATCGCTGTGATATAGTCGCCGGGAATACCCGTACTCAAAGCGGATTAGAGTTTCAGGAGGAAACAGTGATTGTCTCGAAAGTTCGGCTGATTCTGTTTGCGGCTATCTTGCCGGCTATCGTTCTTGCGCAAGTCAATGGCTCGATAAACGGGACAGTAACGGATGCCAGTCAAGCCACTATTCCCGGGGCCAACCTCGTTCTACAGAATACTCAAACCGGAGAAAGCCGGCAGACGGCGAGCAGCGAGGACGGATTTTTCACGTTTATCGATCTGCCGCGCGGTGAGTATGAGATCCGTGTAACCGCACAGGGATTTCGCGAACTGCAATTGGGCCCGTTGGTTCTGACCGTCGGTCAGCAGATGACGGTGCGACCCAGGCTCGAAATCGGAAGTGTGTCCGAAACCGTGGAGGTGCAAGGGACACCGCCGCCCGTTGTCACGTCGAGCAGCTCGGTTTCGCAACTGGTGGACAGCAAGCGGATCGAGCAGCTTCCGTTGAACGGTCGTAACGCGCTGCAACTGGTGGCATTGTTGCCGGGCGTGGTTAATGCCGGCACAGGCGGCCAGTTCGGCGCGACGCAGTCCACATTCAGCACTTCCGGGGGCCGCAACATCGACATGAATTTCACCCTCGATGGCGGCTACAACATGAACTCGTTTTATTCCATTGCCAACGAATACCCAAATCCGGATGCGCTGCAGGAGTTCACGACAACCACCCGAAACTATTCCGCGGGATTCGGGCGAGGCACGTCCTCCGTCTCTGCGGTGACACGCTCCGGTACCAACGAGTTTCATGGGTCGGCCTTCGAGTTTCTCCGGAATACTGTGCTCGATGCGCGGTACTTCTTCGCCGCCAAGCGCGCCGATTTCAAGCGGAACCAATACGGTGGAACCTTGGGCGGTCCGATTGCGAGAAACAAGTTGTTTTTCTTTGTTGGCTATCAGGGAACCAAAGTTCGCGGAACGCCAAGCGATACGCGTTATCGAACATTGAGCGATGCAGAGCGGCTCGGCAACTTCTCCGGCCAAACAGCCGTGATTCGTGACCCGGACAACCCGGGCATGGTTTTCCCGAACAATCAGATTCCGGAGTCCCGCATCCGTCCCTTTGCGAGAAAATTCCTGAACGACTTTCTTCCCCGCGCCAACGACGGAAACAATTTTTACACGTTCGCGCCGAGCGGCAATCGCCTGGATCAGACTCAGTGGATCGGCCGATTCGATTACCACATTAGCGATAAAGACAAGCTCAATTTCCGTGTCTTCTATAACGATGTGCCACAGGTTCAATCCTGTTCCAGCGTCGCCGCTGATTGGTTATGCGACCTTCCCACGCGATTCCAGAACTACACGCTTGGGGAAGACCACATTTTCTCGGCCTCGTTGATCAACTCATTCCGCATGAGCTATGTCCGCAGCGCGTTCGGTCTCCTCTCGGAGAAGGACTTCTCGCTTACGGGTCTAGGCTTGCCGATTAGCATCGCCAATATCAACACCGGCTTTGGGCTGAGCCCGGAATCCGTCCTGGGCATTTCCGGGTTCGTATCTGCGGGCACAGGCGCTCCACTCGCGATATCATGCCAACCACCCACATCAACGACACAGTCTTGTGGAACAACGGCAGGCATACCCTGAGCTTGGTTTCGAATACTACCGGAATCGGGTGAACGAATTACAGAACTGGCAATCCGGAGGCAACATCCAGTTCACCGGCGCGCAATCCGGCAATGCGGCAGCTGATTTCCTGTTGGGTAAGTTCAACTCGTACCGGCAGGTGACCGGTCTCACATCGAGGTTGCGGCAGAATCTTCCCGCCTTATTTGTGCAGGACGATTTTCGATTGAGCCGGCGGCTCACTTTGAACGTCGGGATCCGATGGGAACCCTATAACGGCTATATTTCTGAGGATAGCCAGTTGATGCTGTTCGCTCCGGCCAGCAGTCGAGTGTCTTTCCAAAGGCTCCGGCAGGATTGATGTTCGCAGGCGATCCGGGGGTTCCCCAAAGTGTGGTCGGCAGCCGGTACAACAACCTTGCGCCCAGAGTGGGGATTGCCTGGGATGTCTTTGGGGACGGCAAGACTTCTGTCCGCGTAGGCGGCGGCAAATTTTTCGTGCCGTTGACTCGTGGCATCAGCCTGAACCGGTTCACGTTGATCCAGCCCTTTACGACGGACATCACGGTCGTAAGCGGCGACGCCTATAACATCTTCGCGAATGCCCCATTCAATGGAGTCAGTCCGTTTCCACGGCCGATGGGCGAGAGTCTGAAGACGGCGGAGTTCGTTCCGACAGCAAACGAAACGACATGGAGCCTTCCCTTTAAGACACAGGCTGATTATCAGTGGAGTTTTTCACTGCAACAGGCGCTGGGCGGCAATACCGCCGTGGAACTCAACTATATTGGCAGCAGTTCGTCAAATCTATTTTCCAGCGTTGAATCGAACTTTGCGCAGTATATTCCCGGCCAATCCACCATTGCCAATACACAGGCGCGCCGTCTGTATCCACAGTTCGGCCAGATTAACAATACGCTAAGCGCGTTCAGCGCGAACTACAATGCGATGCAAGTGGTCGTAAACCGGCGCTACGCGAAGGGATTCAGCGTTCTCGGCTCTTATACCTGGTCCAAAGCGCTCGGCGTAAACGTCTCTTCCGGCGAAGGCAGCAATGGGCCGCGCAACCCCTATGATTACCGGTCCGATTACGGACCGCTGAGTCTGGACCGTACGCACAATTTTATTGTCTCTGCCCTTTGGGATGTGCCGCTTGGCGGAGCGAGCGCGCCGAAATGGCAGCAGTACATCATTGGCGGCTGGCAACTGAGTGGCATCGCGAACATGGTCAGCGGCGCCCCGCTAACTGTGCGCGCGGGTCGCGACAATTCGCTTCGGGGAATCGGCGGCGACACCGCGGATGTAGTTGGCGATTGGCGTCCGAACAACCGGCCGCAGCAGGCAGGACAAAATGAGCGCTTGGTTTAATACTGCGGCATTTGTCCAAAATGCTGCCGGGGACTTTCGGCGCCACCGGCATCGGCTTCATGCGGGGACCCGGGTCATGGAACAGCGATCTTGCCGTACAACGCCAATTCCGGTTTACGGAGCGGCAGCGGTTAGAATTCCGTGGGTCTTTCTACAATCTGTTCAACCACGCGAATCTCAACAATCCGGACACGACGGTACTGAATGGAACCTTTGGGAGAATCACGTCCGTGAGCGCCCCCGTGTCATCGAGCTGGGGCTGCGCTATGCGTTCTAAGCAGGTTTATCGCGGATGAGGGTCTCGGCCCGACAGATATCCCGGCGCAAACTCATCGCTGGCGCCGGGTGTGCTATCACGGGCGGTAGCCTGCGCGCAGCCATGGCCTCCGCCCCAGTAAAAGCAGGCAAGACGATCGATGCGCACGGGCACCTGACGCATCATAGTCGCCCGGACTGGCGCACAACGGACCGGCAGGTTATCGACGCCTACGATAAGCTCGGCATCGATCAGGGCTGCTGCTCGATTCTCTCAACCCAACCACCGGCTACTCCGAAGCGTTTCGCGAGTGCAACCACTGGGTGTACGAGGCCATGCAGCGCTTCCCCGGGCGAATACTTGGTTACGCTCACGTGAATCCCGGCTACGGCGCCGAAGCCATAGAGGAAGTGCGCCGCTGTGTCGAAGACCGGGACTTCGTGGGCATCAAACTGTATAACGATTACGTGGTGAGCGAGCCTGTGGTGTGGCCTCTGATTGAACTCGCCATCCAGTTGCGCGTTCCATCCTGCACCACGCCGGCCACGTCAGTTGGCTCCCATCGCCACAACCGCGAATCAGCGACGGGGCCGCTTTCGCGCGAATCGGCAAACGTTATCCGGAAGCCATGATCATCTGCGGCCATATCTGTGGGGGAGGGGATTGGGAATGGGAGATCAAGTCGCTGCGCAACTCACCCACCGTTTACCTTGATACGAGTGGGAGCGTCGTTGACGAAGGTGTTATCGAAATGGCTGCCGGCATTCTGGGCGCAGGCCGGCTGCTGTTTGCGTGTGACATGTCCTTTACTGCGAGCGTAGGCCGCATGCGTTCCGCGAACCTGAGCAACGCCGACAAGCAGAAAATCTACGGCGGCAATATGGCCGGCATTATCAGTCGTAGGGCAAAACCGTGATCATCGATGTGAACGCTTATCTCGGTCACTTCGCGTTCCGCAGCCTCCGGCACAATACCGCGGCCGGACTGCTGGCTCTCATGGATCGCGCGGGTATCGGCCGCGCAGTCGTATCCAGTGCGGCGGCCATCGCTTATCGCAACCCGCAGCCGGGCAACGAAGAACTCGCCGCACAGATCAGGTCTCGTCAGGATCGTCTCACGGGCTTCGCCGTTCTCAATCCGGCATACGCAGGCTGGCGCGACGACCTGACGATCTGTCATCGGCAATTCGGGATGCGAGGCATACGGCTGTATCCTCGCTGGCACAATTACCGTTTGACAGATCCGGCCTGTCAGGAACTGGTGCACGCGGCGACGGAACTCCACATGGCGATCTCCATACCGCTGCGAGTAGAAGACCGGCGACAGGGCAGTTGGCTTGTCGATATACCGGATGTAGATCGAGACGAGATCGCAAGACTCATCGCGGCGTGTCCTCGTGCGCGTTTCATCTTGGTCAACGGATCTGGTTTTGTCTCCTCGTCTCTGGGACGGAAGAACAACGGCCTGCCTGCGAATTACTTAATTGACATATCTTTGCTGACCGCGGAACTCAGTAACGAAATAGGCCAGCTGATTGAGAATCTGGGCGAAGAGCGCATCGTGTTCGGAACAGGAATTCCCTTCCACTATCCAGGACCGGCCTTCGCGAAGCTGGAAGTCCTCGATAAGCCCGACGGCGTGAAGGACAGGATTCGTTCGCAAAATGCTGCAGCTTTCCTGAATTTGTGAAGCGCGGACTGGATACCGGCGCGCTGACGCTTCGGATCGAAGTTAACGCAAACGAGCATGCGCCAGATTGCCCGGCGCGCCAGGATCATTGCCGCGCATGCTTACGCGCGATACTGGAAGCGCTCGGCCGTGAACTCCGCCGACCCGTACTCGCCCATCTGAACAGTCCCCGTCAATTTATCGTTCTCCAGCTTGCCGATGAAATCGTAATCAAGGCTGGTGCCCTCATATCGATGACGGCTTCTGAAACGAACTTCCGGTCCCTCGACGGACCCGCGGAGTTCGCCGCTGAGCAAATCCCCGCGATGAGTGCCGACAAGATCACGGTCCTTCTGCTCGAACACCAGTTGGTGGTCGGATGCGCCGCAGAAATACCGGATGTTCAGCTTCCACTGTCCATCCACATTCGCATTCGGGCCTGTAGGCTTCGGGGCTTGAGCAATCTTGGGCGGATTCGCAAGCACGGTTCGCAAGCGCTCCGCGACGACCTTATGATCTTCGGGCATCATCATATATGGCATGATCGTCACCGAACTGGGCGCATTTCCACGGCGATCACCCGTTGCGTTTCCCAAAATGATGCGCGGCTCCGTCTCATAAAGAAGCTTCTCTACTTCGCGGCCGGTAATTCCGATCTTCGCTGCATCCCACCCTATATTCAGTTGTGCCGATCGATTCGATAAGTCATCCGGCTGCCGGACCTCAGTAGTCACTCCGGGAACCGAGGTCACCGTTTTGGAGATATCGGCCAGCCAGGACTCCCAAATCTTCATCTCGGCCGGGTAGTCGCGCTTCGTCCATGTTTCGACGGCGGCCAGCATACCCATGATTTCTTCCTTGCCTACCTTCAGCGACCGGCCGAATGCATGGTGCGGCGCGCTGTGGAGCCATGCGGCGCGAACCAGGTCCTTGCGGCCGAGGAGCAGGCCTGCGGCTTGCGGTCCGCGCAGACATTTGCCTCCGCTATAGGCTACCAGCGTTGCGCCCGCCTGCAGGTGCTTGTTCGGGATTGTCAGGACCTCGGC
Organism: Bryobacteraceae bacterium; assembly: GCA_963825845.1. Classification (GTDB taxonomy): domain Bacteria; phylum Acidobacteriota; class Terriglobia; order Bryobacterales; family Bryobacteraceae; genus DASQDN01. Next base: position 109,913 of record CAWGVL010000054.1, read on the forward strand.
CGCGGCGTCTACGATCACCGGTACGTTATGCTCACGCGCGATCCTGCACACAGTCGCTGTCGATAGCGGCTCGCGATCGGCCGCGGGAGACGCCAGCACCATCACCATCGCCGTCCTCGGATTGAACGCGTTCTGGAGTTCTTCAACAGTCCCCACGTTCACCATCCGAACTCCCAACATGCGGATCGCGTGGTCGTATACGTTTCGGGAATGTCGCGGCGCGATGACTTCGTTCTTCAATCCGGTGAGATTGGGTAGTCGCTGCAACTTCTCCGGATCGGCGCCGGCGATGCAGGCCGCAGTGGAGTGCGTCAAGGCGGCCGCGCAACCGTTGGTCACGATACCCCATTCGGCGCCTGTGATCGCCGCCAGCCGTTTGCCGACACCGTCCATCAATTCATCCATGTGGACGTAGTGCTTGCTCGCCTCGAGCATCGCCTGCTTCACTTCGGGAAGGCTCTGCGACCCGCTAACGATCGTGAACGTTCCCTTGCAATTGATCAAGGGACGAACACCGATCGATTGAAAGAGGTCGGGTCCGATGCGAAGCGTACCGGCCTCAGCGGCGGTGACGGAACTTGGATTACTTATCCTTAGCTGTTGTGCCGCAGCCGCAAAACCCGTGGCGGCCAGGAGATTGCGCCGGCTGAGTCGCGTGAGACCCGCGTTGAAAAAGGATCGAACTTCTTTGGAAAACATGCTGCACCTGTTGTGTAGAGCCTAACCGTTTCTGCTGACTCAATGCAAGTGAGCTTGGCCGCCAAAGTCCGGCCAAGCTCATCCATGTCCCTCAATGCGTAATACTTACGGAACCGTTCGAGTATTTCGAAATGAAAGCAAATACTGCCGGCGCATCCGCGAAATTGGCGCCAAGCAATGAGAATTGTCCCGTTGCCAGAGCGCCGCGAGTTGCGCCACTGGAACTCGAATGGTAAGTGGTTCCTCCGAAACGCGAATGCGAGGTGGTGTGACCGCTCGAAACTCCTTCCGTCGCGGTCCAGGCGAGGGCGACGACGACATCGAGCGCCTTGGCGGAGACCACGTCGAACGCACTGATATTCAGGTTCAGCGTTGCAGTTGCCAAGTTTGGGCTTACCTGGAATTTCGAACCGGTTAGCAACTCGAAGGCGAAAGCGTCCAGTAGCGTCTCGCCAGTGCAGAGGTTCCTCTTCGTGATATTCAAAAACACACTGCCGGCGAACTGTTTCGGGCTGCCACTGCTATGCCCGGTCTCCTCGCTGGCGCTGACCGTCGCCACGGTCTCGATGCAACTCGGAACGGGGTTCGTGAAAAACGCCGTAACGCTGTTTCCGCTCACTCGAAACGTGTCGGTCTTGGGCAGGGCCGCCGCGAAGGTTGAACTGGCGAAGGCCATCAAGCTAAGGACTGCGGGTAAAGTAGACACGCGAGACTCCTTTCAAAAGGGGCAGTAAAAAATGGCGCAACCGAATCATCGTTCGGCGGATCTTTTGTTGCCCGCAAGATAGTAAGCGAATAATATGAATTCCGCAAGTATATTTCGGAAAAAAATAGATTAAAGGCGAATCAGCGGTCGCGGCGCCGCCACAGCGGAGCGATCGTGGATGTTCCGGATTTTTTTTCTTGACAACCCTACAAAAGATGTGGGATCAATAACCAATTCCATTCTGGAGGTCAGAATTGCTGCTGCGAGTGTTCACTCTTGCGGTATGTGCGGTATCCCTGTTCGCACAAGACTATCGTGCGAAGGTGCAAGGCTTGGTCACGGACTCCTCGGACGCAATAGTTCCTGGCGCAAAGGTGACTCTACAGAACAACGGCACCGGCATCGTCACAGTACGAGAGTCCGGCGCGAACGGAGCGTATCTGTTCGACAGCGTCGAACCGGGAACCTACACGGTTTCGGCCGAACTGCAGGGCTTCTCACAACAGATTCATGAGAATGTGCTCGTGCAGACGCGCGGTGACGTAACGGTGAACTTCATCATTAAAACCCGGCGGCACTGTGGAAACGATGACTGTGACTGCGATCGGCTGTCGCGCTTGCAGTTCAATACGCAGCACCCGCGAACTGACTGTCGATCGCAAAATGCTGATGGAATTGCCCGTAAAGGCGCGCAACCCGTTCACGCTGGCGCTGCTCGATCCGGCGGTTGTCAATCGATATACTTCGCGAGACGCAATCCCTTCTTCATGTGGTCTTCGTCAATGATCGACGTCGGCGGCAACACGTCCCAGAAGAACGATCTCTTGATCGATGGCGCTCCAACGCAGATCGGACCCAAGGGCTCTTACTCGCCGCCGATGGATGCGGTCCAGGAGTTTTCGGTCCAGCAGAACTCCGTGGACGCGGAGTTCGGACACTCGGCGGGCGGCACCTTGTCGGTTGCTCGACGAAGTCGGGCACCAACGAGATTCATGGCACTGCCTACTACTTCGGCCGAACCCGAAGTTCAATGCCGTGGTGAACCCGACCAACCGCACGCCGAATTTCGTCCGGAATCACATCTGGGGCGGCACCGCCGGCGCGCCGGTCAAGAAGAACAAATTATTCACGTTCTTCACTTACGAAGGATGGCGGACCAAGGAACCGAGGGACACGGTCCGAACCATGCCGACCGATCTCGAGCGCATCGGCGACTTCTCGAAGTCGCTGAACCGGGCGGGCGGGTTGCGGACGATCTACGACCCGACTACGACAGTTCTTGAACGTCGCGACGAACACGGCGACCCGCGATCCGTTCCCGGGCAACATGATCCCGGCAAGCCGCATCGATCCAACGGCGCAGCGCATCATGCAGGATCTCTGGGGTCCGAATAACGCCGGCGACGATCTTTCCGGCTCCAACAACTTCAAGGCGTCGTATGCCTGGCCAATGAAGAATGCGAACTTCTCCAGCCGCACCGACTGGAACATCAGCGACAAGCTGAAAGTGTTCGGCCGGTATTCGCAATTCAGGACGACCCTGGACCAGGACGACTACACGCCGAACCACTCACCGGCAGTGCCGAACGATAACGGCGGCATCATGAATTCGCGGAACGTTGCCGGCGACCTGGTTTACACGATGTCCGCGACGGACGCTCTTCAATTTCCGCGGCAGTTACTCCATGCTGGAGGACGATTACTCGGCTCCCGAGTCGGCGGTCGGAGAAGAGGGCCTGGCGGAATTCTGGCCAAACAACCCGTGGTACAAGCCCTATACGACGGACATGCCGCTCGATTTATTACCCGAATATCGTTCATCAATGGCTCAGACGGCAGTCGAGCTACGGCAAAGGCAGCTACTGGTACCAGCATCCCCATCATTATTCCTTCAGCGGCAAGATGTCGCAGCACGCGCGGTTCGCATTACATGAAATTCGGCGCAGAGTACCGGTACCACGTCGGTGATCGGAATATTTCCGAACCTGATGAACTTCAATTTCTACCCGGACACCACAGCCAGCACCTACCTGTCGCCCAATACCGCGGTGTCGGGCGACGCGCATGCGTCGTTCCTGCTGGGCGCGGTCGACAACCGATCGGCGGCGCAAGGTTATCCATTCCAGACGATGCGCGTTCCGTTCATCGGGACTGTTCATCCACGATGACTGGAAAATCAGCCGGCGCATGACCTTGAACCTCGGATTCGACACGAGTGGGAGTCGGGTCCTTACGACGAAACGAAATCTTCTCGCGATATCTCGACCTAAATGCGCCGAACACAGCGATGCAGAAGACTCCGCCGCAGATTCCGGCGGACCTGCTGGCGCTGTCCGACGCCGAAGTTCAACGGCGCCTGGGTGTTCACCGATGGCAACAACCGAAAGCCTTTGTCACGCAGCAGCAACATATTCCTGCCTCGATCGGGTATGGCCATTCGAGTCAACGATAAGACTGCCGTCAATGTCGGCTTCGCGCGATATGTCGTGCCGGTCGTGGTGGCCAGGGGACCACGAGCGCCAATACTCTTGCCGCGATGTCACGTGGTGCTCCGGGATTCAACCAGACATCGACGCCTCTGCCGATCGTGGAAGGACGCCCGCAGGCGTACTCTGGCGAATCCATTCCCGGCCGATTCCAATCCGCTTCAATTGCCGGTAGTTGGCAAGGGACATGGTCCGTACAACGAATAGCGGGAACACCGCGACAGTGGTGTGGGCCGATCAGAACTACCGGGCGCAAACGAACGATCGAATCAACTTCACGATCATGCGCGAGATACCCGGCCAGTTCAAAGTGGACGCGACGTGGTTCATGAACTATCGGACGGCACGTTCCGCGCAATCAGCAGTAATGAACCTGGCTGACCCGAAGCTCGGCTATACCTACAAGGCGCAGTTGTCGCAAAACATTGCCAATCCTTTCTACAACTACCTGACACCGGAGATGTTCCCTGGACCTCATCGCAATCAGGCGACAGGTTACGAGGGGAAGTCTGCTGCGGCCGTATCCGCAATACGGCGACCTTCGTATCAATAACGTCGGCGACTGGCGCTCGCGTTACCAGGCTCTTCAGTTGCGCGTTCAGCGAACATACACGGCTGGAGCGAGCGTCCTGTTCGCCTACAACTACAACCAGGAGCGAAACGAAGCTTACTTCAACGAATCGCAGCAGTTCGCGGACGAGGTCTTCTGGCTGGGATCGAACAACGCGCGGCATCGGGCAACCATCGCGGGAACCTACGATCTGCCCGTCGGGCAAAGGCCGCAAGCTCGGCTCGTCGCATGCACCCGATGCTGAACGGTGTATTCGGCGGCTGGCAGCTCAGCGGCATCTACACCTATCGTTCCGGCGAATTTCTGCGGTTCGCAGACCAGATGGATGTCGTCGGCGAACCCGATATCGCCAACCCGGGTCCCGACAAGTGGTTCAACACGGATTCGTTTCGGGTGCCCACTCCGTTCACGCCAAGGACGAACCCGTGGCAGTATCGACGACATCACGGGTCCGATCTTCTGGAACTGGACGCGACCGTGTCGAAGTCATTCCCGATCGCGCGAGCGCTACAAGCTCGAGTTCCGGCTTGAGGCATACAACCCGACGAACTCGCTCATGTGGGCCAACCCCAACATGACGGTCGGTCAGGCGACGTTCGGCCGATCGACTGCGCAGGCGACCGGCAATCGCGGCCGCGAGATGCAGTACACACTTCGTCTCGTGTTCTAACTACTTCACCGCAATCAGCGAGATCTGTTCCAAAGTAGGCCAACGATCCTGATCGTTGGCCTTTCTTTCTGCCGACGGAAACTGCTGCAAAGTCGTCCGCGTTGGCGGCGCGCCTGTGAAGTACTGGGCGTAGGTCTTATTCATCTTCGCGAAGTCTTCCATGTCATCGAGATACACATTCGTGGCAACGACATCGGCGAAAGTCAAGCCCGCTTCTTCGAGTCCGTCGAGCAGGTTACGCATGGTCTGCCGGGTTTGGGTTTCGACCGTCGAAGCATAAATTCCGCTATTCGGTCCTGGAATGAATCCGGACTTTGCCGAGCAGTAGTACGTGTCTTCCGCGAACACGCAGGGACTCGCTGTCGGACTCGGCGCCATGTTCTTCGGGCGGATGGCTTTGCGCTTTGAAAGGTCGCGAACCGCAACGCCGGTGAATTCGATATGCGCGCCGCTCGGAAGGCTTGCGACTTTAATCGTTGCCCGTGCCGGTGTATCGCCGAACTCGAAGTGCTTGGCGTAGATCTTGTTCATCACGTCCTGCGGCATCTCGGCGGTCAGGTACGGATTGACGAACACCATATGACGGAAGTCCATCCCAGACGCCTTCAACGCCTTTCCCATTGCGTCTAAAGCGGACTGAACCTGCTGTGCCGGATCTGCTCCCGAGTCTCCCATCACGCCCGACAGATAGAACCGGTCGCCAACCATGACACCACCTGGCACGACTTTTTTGCGGCTTAGATCACGAACCGCTACGACGGTCACCTCGACCGGCGTATCTGTCGGCATTTTGGTGACGCCGACGATGGCGCGCGCTGGAGGGTTTTTAGGGAAGAACTTGGCCCACACACGATTTGCGTCTTCAAGGGCGGCCATGTTCTTGAGATACAGATGCGCATAGACGACGTGCTCCATCGTCAGGCCTGCGCCTTCGACAATGGCCTTCACATTGTTGAGGCTCTGCTCGGTTTGCTGCTCGGCCGTGTCAGGAAAGGCGCCGTCCGCCTTCGCAGCGCCCTGTCCGGAGACATAGAGGTAATCGCCGACCATGATGCCGGGACTGTACGGACCCACGGGCGCGCGTCCGCCGGTGGGAGTGATCACTTTCTTCTCAGCGCCAAAAGCGGAGAGGCTCATAAGCACACTCAACAGGATGGTAGTTCGCATGGTTTGCCTTATTGCTTCGGAAAGCGCCAGATCTTCAGAGCGTTCTTTCCCAGAATCCGCTCACGATCTTCCTTTGTGTAAAAATCCAGGTACTTGTCCACGAATTCGAGTTCCTTGTCCATCGGCAGCTCCCACCGAGGCCGGGGATAGCCGGTGCCCCAAATGAGCTGCTTGCCGCCGAACTCTTCATAGGTGGCTTTGAAGAACGGGATGGTGTCTCGATAGGGGTACTCTTTGGTCAGCGATAGCTCGTAGGGTTCAGAAGCGCTCACCCAGACTTGCGGAAACTTCTTTAGCCGGAACATTTTCTTGAACTCCGGCCACGGATCGGGGGATTTCAGGTCGGGTTTCCCGAGATGATCGATGACGATCTTCACGCCCGGGAAGCGTCCGGCCATCTCTTCGAGCATGGGCATTTGGTGCGGGAAGGATGTAGTAGTTGAACACCGCTCCCAGCTTTTCGGCTTCCTTCCACAGAGGATAGTGCTCCTTCGAATTCAGCCACGTCGATTTCGGATGATAGATGGGGCTGAAGCGCATGCCCTGGAAGCCTTGCTCTTTGACCCAGTAGCGCAGACGGTCGGCAACGTTTGGATCTTCAGGGTTGACCAGCCCGTGCGCGACAAAGAGCTTCGGGTATTTATGAAGGCTGTAGCTGATATAGGAGTTGTCCCAGCCGAAGAATCGCGGATTGATGAGTACCGCATACTTCAGACCGAAGTCCTTCATCTGCTCGACCTGGTTCTCAATCGGCGCGGCCATAGGCACCTTGAGATTCGGCCGCTCCGGATGCGCGAAGGGAAACTTCGGGTCGAGAGTCCAGACCTCGAGATGAGTGTCGATGATCAGCCGGTCTTTTGCGGAGGCGAGTCCGGCTGCAAGCGCGGGCAGAAAGGATCGGCGCGTGAGGCTCATATCGCGTACTCCTTCAGCTTCGCCTCGCTCACCTCGTATGCGCGACCAGGATCGAGATAGCCGTCCCGAACCTCGAGGTAGGGATGGATGATATCGTCGCGGAACCACCGCAGGCTGGCCTCGACGTCCGTCGGGTACACGCAGTGGCTGAGTGTTGCCAGAGCCATCCCTTGCGCCTGACCGATTCCAAGTTCCGGCATCGTGCCCACCCAAACCGGGATGCCGTGCTCCTTGCAGATCTCGTAGATAGCCAAAGCAGGCCCGAAGCCGCCGACACGCTGGATCTTGATGTTGGCGATCTTCATGCTGCCAAGCTCAATTGCCCGGCGCACATCTGCTTCGCTTTCGAGACTCTCATCCAGACAGACCGGTGTGCGGACCTTGCACTGCAACTGGGCAAGCTCCTGCAGCATGGGACCGGGGAAGGGCTGCTCAAACATCATCAAGCCGAAGTCGTCGAGAGCTTTGAAGACTTCGATGTCGGAAAGGTCATACGCTCCGTTCGCATCGACGAAGAGAGGGATATCGCCGAAGGTACTGCGGACAGCGCGCACAAGCTCGACATCTCGACCGCGCTCGATCTTGATCTTCACGCGCTTGTATCCGTCGACAAGGTACCGCTCGATGGTTCGGAGCATGTCGGCAGGGTCATCGTAGAGGCCGACAGCCAAACCGGACTCAACGGGCTTCGCTTCGCCTCCGAGGATCTCACAAAGCGGTTTACCGGCACGCTTGGCTTCAAGGTCCCAGAAGGCGGTCTCCAAGCCAGCTTTGGCGAAGTTACTTCCGGCCATGCGGCTTACGGAGTCGGCGGTGCAATCCGCGCCGATCAACGGAGGTGCAAGCGACTCGCTCAGTTCGCGCCAGCAACTCTCCGGTGTATCGGAGGAGTAGAACGATCCGGCCATCGGCGATGATTCGCCATAGCCGACGAGTTCATCCGTCTCGACACGAACGACGATGCCGTCCTTCTCGGCGACCGCGCCCGAACTGATGCGAAAGGGCTCAACCAGCGGAACTCGGACGTGTGTGAGCTTGATGTTTTTGACGATCATGCTGCGACCACTCGCTTTCCGCGGCAGATCGTCAGCTTACTGACGATGCGCTGCTTGGCGTTGACGGTGTTCTTCTGGGAGTCGGTCAATGGGAATGATCCTTCTTCGATCGCGAGCAGCGCTATATCGGCCGGTCCGCCGACTTTCAGCGTGCCCGTGCCTTCAACGCGATTGATGATCTTCGCCGGAGCAATGGTCGTACGCGACAGCACGTCATCGAACGACATGCCCAGGTACATCAGCTTCGACATCGTGGTAGGCATATCGTAAACCGGCCCGTTCACATTCAGGTTGTAGATATCGGTCGAGATCGTATCGGCGACAAATCCGTCCGCCAAAGCTTTCCGGGCTGCTTCGAAGTTGAAGCTGCCGAGTCCGTGGCCGACGTCGAAGAGAACGCCGCGAGCGCGCGCATCGCGAACACTCTTCTTTACTTTGCCATTCTCATCGAGTATGCCGAGTGTGTGGCGGTTATAGCAGTGCGTGATGACGTCGCCGGGCTTCATCAACTCCATCACCTGATCCGTTTCCGGCGGCGCGAAGCTGATGTGCGTCATCAACGGGATCTTGTATGTGTCGCAGAGTTCCCGGGCAATCTTCAGGAAGTCGTAGCTGTAGCGGCCGTTCATGTTGGAACCGACTTGCAGCTTCACTCCGAGCAGAATGTCCCGGTTTGCTAGAACCGTCTCGCCGGTGCGCTTCATGAACGAGCGGACGTACTTGATCGGGTCCATGTCGGGATTCCGGTTGTCCGGATACAGGTACACGAAGCCGAAGATCCGTACCTGCGATGGCTTAACGATGAACTTCCGGAAGCCTTCCGTCTGCAGACAGCCAAAGCTTCCCGCGTCGACCCAGGTGGTGACTCCCGAACGGGCGGCAAGCGGTTCCGGATCTGTCCCCAGACCTGTACCGCCGTAATAGCAGTGCGTGTGCAGATCGACGAGGCCCGGTGTGACAAACAGGCCTTTGGCATCCACCACATCTCGCCCGCGATCGGCCGGCAGGTTATCTTCGATGGCTGCGACCTTGTCGCCGGAGATGCCGACGTCGGCTCGCCGTTTTACGCCTCCCGCGGGATCGAGCACGGTTCCACCGCGAATCACAAGGTCGAATCGTTGCTGCTGTGCGAATGCCGCAGATCCACAGGCGCCGAGAAAGTGTCGACGATTCATTTTTAGTGCATTATAGTTCCATACAACCCGTCCTTACCAGCACACGAACTCAGATGGGATCGGCTCGTAGATGGTCGATCGTGGTGTTGTTGTGTCTCGGTATGGTGATCGCCTATGTAGACCGGACGGCTCTGTCGGTGGCGATCGCAGTACCGGATTTCCGCGACCACTTCGGACTTACGGACAGCCAGCGAGGGCTGATGAACTCGGCCTTCTTCTGGTCGTATGCGCTGCTTCAGGTTCCGGCCGGATGGCTCGTTGACCGGGTCGGAGTGAAGTATCCGTACGCCGGGGGCTTCGTTTTCTGGAGCATCATCTCGGCCATGACCGCATTGACCAGGACCGTGTCGCAGTTGTTCTTCGTCCGGCTGCTGCTCGGCGTTGGGGAGTCGGTGATCTCTCCCGCGAGTCTCCGATGGATTCGGATGAACATCGACGAGAAGCAGCGCGGCCTGGCGATGGGTATCTACATGGCGGGCACGAAGATTGGTCCGGCCATTGGCGCTCCTATCGCCGCCTTCTTAATTGCGGCGCACGGCTGGCGCGCGATGTTCCTGGTGACAGGACTCGCATCGGTCATTTGGCTAATTCCATGGCTGACTCTCGTTCCACGGGATGAGACACCGCAAGTCGCGCGTGCCGGCGGTGCGAAAGCCGATGTTCCGTTTCTCCAGGTATTCCGGTCGCCCGCGATCTGGGGCATTCTCGTCGGGACGTTCTGCTACAGCGTCTATCTGTACTTCTGCATCACCTGGCTTCCGGCGTACTTCAAGGAGCAGCGCAAACTGCCGCTGCAGCTGATGGGACTGTATACGATGTTCAGCTTCGCGGGTATGGCTATCACGACAATCCTCTCGGGATGGGCGGCCGACCGGCTGATTGCGCGCGGCGGCGATCCCGTGAAAGTGCGTAAGGGGTTCACGATCGTGGGGCTTCTGCTTGCTGCGACAGAGGTGTTCGGAGCCGTCGCCACGTCAGCGGAGGTCGCTTTGTTCTTCTCGATCTTCTCGCTGGCCGGGCTCGGCGTCGCAACGGCAAATTACTGGGCTTTGACGCAGACGGTTGTGCCGGGCGCGGCAATCGGAAGGATCGGCGGCCTGCAGAATATGGCGAGCAATCTGGCGGGTGTCGCAGCCCCGATTCTCACCGGCTGGCTGATCCAGTCGACCGGCAGCTACGAAGCTCCCATGCAGGCTATCGCCGTATTGCTGGTCATTGGCGCGGGCAGTTATGCTTTACTGGTCAACAATGTCTCTGAATCTGGCGACGGACATCGTCATTCGCGACGGTAGCGGACTGCCGCCGCAGGCCGGGATCACGCCGATCCCGGACGGGGAGATTCAGTCGCTTGGCTTGACCGACTTTGCGAAGAGCGGCTTGTGGCCCGGCATTCGCAGGCCGCCTACGGTAGACGGTCGCGGGGATGAGACTGCCAGTGCGAGCCGTGAACCGTGGGTGGATGCGAACGGATACCAGGTCGGTTATCTACGCGCGCTGTATCCCGATCGGCCGCCGGTGCTCGCGTATGTTCCGGACAAACTCGGCGACCGAAATGTTCCGTATGACTCGCTGGAACTGGCGCTTATAGAGGCTTGGGTCGCAGGCGGGAACTACATCATGGCGATGGAGCCTCACTACCGCGAGGCGCTTTTGAAAAAGGATGCCAAGGCGGTTGCCGCGTGGGAGCAACTCGGGCGCACGGCTCAGTGGCTGAGGGAAAATATCAAGCTGTTCCGGCAGCCTGCCGTCCCGATAGTCACTGCGCTCGTCGAGCCTGGACCCACGGCGGAGATTGCGAACCTGCTGTACCGGCGGAATGTCTCTCCGGCGCTCGCTGCGGTGACTGCGCCTCCGATGCCCGATCCACACAGGCGAGTCGCGCTGGTTGCGGCGAACGTGAAACCGCCTGCGCCCGAAATCGTCAAGAAGATCATCGCTCATGCCGACTCGGGATCGACTTTGATCGTCGCGACCTCGCCATCGCAGCAGTGGTGGCGCGTGCCGGGACTGAAGCAGATGAAGGCTGAACAGGACCGCGAATACTATGCGCTCGGTAAAGGTCAGATCGTGGCGTACAAGCGTCCGGTCGCAGATCCGAGCGAGTTTGCCCTCGACGTGATCGACATCATTACTCATAAGCGCCGTGCCGTTCGTACCTGGAATGCGCCGGCGGTGATCGCTCTTGCGACCGGTGAGCGGCTGATGCACCTGGTGAATTACGGGTCGCCGATCGATATGGAAGTGCAGGCTCGAGTGCAGGGACATTATTCGAAGGCAACGTTGTTGCGGCCGGAAGGGGCATCGATCCCGCTGGCTCCGGCAAAGCGTGGAAGTATGACCGAGGTGCAGGTTCCGGAGTTGCGCCGCCTCGGGGTGGTCGTATTTAGTTAGACTTGGTAACGGAGGTTGGATTTGGTTACTCGCCGAGACTTTATTCGAACAAGCGCGCTTACGGCAGCCGGCGCCGCGACGACTTTTACTCTTCCGGCTGCGCCGCCATCGCGCATCCCGCAGGCCTTCTTCGGCCTCCACCCGTTCATCGAGCAGAATCCGAAGGCGGTGTTTATCCGGCGCACCAACGTACCGCACAAGATGCACGAGGAGTCGAAGCTTCGCGAAGGGCTGACTCTGGCGCGCGAGATCTTTGTGCCCAAGGAGCAAGGCGGGATCCCGGTGAGCCACCGGATCGTGTTGAAGCCGAATGTGTGCAGCGTCCGCGGGAAGGACCGGCCGCACGAGGAGAACTGGGGGACGGGTACCGATCCTCAGTTCTACGAAGGCATGGTCATGGGCTTGAAGGAACTCGGCCTGAAGAAGTTCAACTTCGTCGAGGCGAACAACTTCCATGCCTGGAATTACCGCGGATTTGTCGACATCAACGAGCGCCACGGCATCGAGATGAACGAGCCGGAGCGCCGCATCCGCAATTTCCATGACGGCTATGACATGACGTGGAGCAAGGTGCCGGACGGCGTGGTGTACACGAGCATCCCGCATTACGCGCCGGTGAACGAGCCGGACACGTGGCTGCTGAACATCGCCAAGTGGAAGGCGCACGGCATGTGCCTGACGCAGTCCGTGAAGAACGAGCAGGGCCTGGTCGTGCTGCCGTATGTCCGGTTTTGTCCGGGATGGAAGATGGTGACGGGCGCGCCTGAGTTCATGCAGCCGGACATTCACTCCGAGGGTGGAACCGGTCATTAATAAGCTCGTTCGAGCGTCACAGGCGGATGGGCTACGCGCGCTACGACAGGCGGCGCCAATCTCAGCCCGATGCACCAGGAGATCTGGGCGCACAAGACCTGCGACAACATGAGCGTACTGAAGACCGGGCTGGCGATGATCGAAGGAATTTATGGCCGCGACGGTAACGGTTTCGGGATTGGCAACGACTATTTGAGCAATCTGGTGATGTTCAGCAAGGACAAGTTCCGCCTGGATTTGATTGGTCTGTATCTGGGCGGCCACGAACCGGGGAACATCAATCTGTACCGCATCGCAAAAGAGCGCGGTCTTTCGGACACGTTTAATCCGTGGGAGGTTCCGGTTTACGAATGGATCGACGGCGAGGCTTTGCCGCGCAAGCTGACGGACTTCCCGCGGACTCCACTAAAGACCTACTATCTGCAGAAGAGCGGCGAGCCGGAATATCACCTGGTCAACGAGCGATTCGATTACGACCGACACAAGGTATGACGAGCCGTAGAGCTTTCGCAGGCATCCTCGCCGCAGGAGCTGCGGGGCTCGCTCAGAATCGCGTTCGCTTCGACCAATCGCCGGAAGTGTTTGTCGAGCGGGATCGCACTGGGCAGCCGCACAAGGGTAAAGTACTCGCTGCGATCCAGCCGCACTCGGATGATCTGCCCCTATTTGCGGCGGGTACGATTGTCAAACTGATTCGAGAAGGTTACACGGGCATCCTGATCCGTACAACCAACGACGAAATGGCAGGCCGGGGCGCGACCATCGGCGAAGTGATTCTCAATAACGAGAAAGACAACGCCGCCATCGCCGAGAAGATGGGGTTGAAGAAGATCTACAACCTCGGCTATCGGAACCACATGATGGAGCAATCCCTGCACAACGAGCTGCGATCGCGGCTGGTGTTCATCTTCCGCGCGATGAAAGTGGATACGGTGATCTGCTATGACCCGTGGGGCCACTACGAGGAAAATCCCGACCATTACATAACGGCGCAGGCGGTGGAAGCCGCGTGCTGGATGTCAGGCGGGCAGTGGGACCTGACCGAGCACTTCGATGTCGGATTGAAGCCGCACGCGGTCACCGAGAAGTATTACTATGCCCGGGGTCCACAGCTGATGAATCGCGTGGTCGACATCAGTTCGACTATCGATCAGAAAGTGGATACGAACGTGGCGAATGTGACCCAGGGTCCGGCGGGGGAGAACGGAGCAGCGTTGCGCGCGCGTCTCGCGAAGCAGAACCTGCGGCTGCCGATGCTGGGCAACGATGACGCTACGGCGAATCGCGAGTATGTGAAGCAGGTCGTGCTGGAGCACGATGCCGTGCTCGGAAAAAAGTATGGATTGAAGTACGCCGAAGGTTTCCACTACATCGCTCCGGAACCCTCGAAGCTTGAAGAGCTGATCAAGAAGAACGCTGTTCCCCTTTCGAAGTGAATCCTACTATGACCGTTCGAATCGCTGTCCTTGCCCTTGTGACAATGGCGACGCAGGTTCGCGCCGCCGATCCTTCCGTCGTGATCGATACCCCGATGCCCGCTCCTGCGTGGGCGCTGCTCGAAAGGCAGTTGCTGCAGGCGAATTCGAAGGGAGCCGAACGCTTCGCGGCGAAGTATGTCGACGAGCGCGGATATTTGTTGCACACGCCGCGATGGGGGACGCTGGATGGTCCGGACGACGCGATTGAGACCTTCTTCAACTGGACGCTGCTGCACGCGATGGGTGGATCGGACTCGGTACTGCAGCTTTACAAGAAGGCGCTGGACGGGCACTACAAGCAGTACGGCGAGATGCGGACGAAGCTGACGAAGCTCGCTGAGAACGGGGCGTACTACAAGGAGTTCGTCACACAGTCTGACTGGTTCCATACGGGCGAGGGGATGCGGGCCTTCATGTTTCTCGGCTTGTCCGACCCGAACGACGCTGTCTATCGCGAACGGATGAAGCGATTCGCCGGGATGTACATGGGTGAGGACCCGGAAGCGCCGAACTACGACCCGAATACGAAAGTGATCAAGAGTCTGTGGACGGGCAGCAAAGGCCCGATGATGCACAAGGCGACGACCTATGACTGGGTGGGCGATCCGGTTCCCGGCAGCTTCCATTTGCTGCATAACAAGGCCGGAAAAAGCAAGCTTCTCGATCTGAACGCTTACTATCCGAAGATGCTCGCCCACTGCGCGGACTATCTGGATAGTGTGGGCGATCATCCCTTGAATCTGGCGTCTACGAACCTCGGGTTGAATGCGTTTGCGTTGACGCAGCAGCCGAAGTACAAGGAATGGGTTGTCGAGTATGTCAGCGCGTGGAAGAAGCGAGCCGAGGAGTGCGGCGGCAACATTCCGACCAATGTTGGGTTAGACGGCAAGCCGGGCGGGGAATACGGCGGGCAGTGGTGGAAGGGAACATACGGCTGGAACTTCACCATCTTCGACGGGGAACTCGAGGAGATCGCGCATCGGAACACGTTTACGGCCGGCGCATGGCCGGGGTTCAGCAATGCGCTGATGCTGACGGGCGATCAGAGTTTTGTGGGTGTTCTGCGGAAGCAACTCGACAACATCTACGCGAATAAGAAAGTGGAGAACGGGAAGACGCTGCTGCCGCAGATGTATGGCGACCCGAAGGGTTACAAGGGCACAGGCGCTCCGAGTTGGTACCACTACACGGGCAATCTGTTTCAGGACCGCCTGGCCGAGATTTACTTTATGTCGATGGACCGCAAGGATCTGGAACGGGTGCCGATCCGGGGATTCATCGGATTCCTGGAGGGGAAGGATCCTGACTATCCGGTGAAGGCGCTTCAGGCGGACATGGAGCAGGTACGCAAGACGATGCGCAAGATCGAGACGGACATTACGACGGCGGATACGCGGCTGGCGGATTATCTGCAGGATCTGAATCCCCCCGAAACCGATGCTCTGGCGAATCTCACGATGGGCGCGTATTTCTCGGGCGGACGAATTTGGGCTTTGCATAGCCGGTTCCGGTACTTCGATCCGGTGCGCCGCCGTGCGGGATTGCCGGAAGATGTCGGTGCGCTGGTCGAGAAACTCGAGGCGGATGGCGCGACGCTGACATTGGTGAACGTTGACCCGATTGAGCCCCGTACCGTGATTGTGCAGGCGGGCGGGTACGGGGAGCACCGCTTCGATTCCGTCGAGGTGAACGGGAAGACGCAGACGGTCTCGGGACCTTTGTTGAATGTTCGACTCGAGCCGGGAGCGGGAGCGCGGCTGCGATTCCGGATGGCCCGTTACGTGAATCCTCCGACGCTGGCGCAGCCTTGGGATCGGGGTTGGTTCGGAGCGGACAAGAAATGAAGGTCGCTGCAACTCTTTTGATGACCGCTTGCTGGTGTTATGCCCAATCGAGCAGCCACGATAATCCAGAGAAGATTCGGATTGAGAGGCATCTCGCCACGCCGATGCGCGATGGCGTGAAGTTGTACGGAGATCTGTATCGTCCGGCGCGCGATGGTAAGTTTCCGGTTCTGGTGATTCGCACTCCGTACGGCGTCCAGCGCGACGGTGTGCATCAGAACATGATCCGGTTTGCGCAGCACGGGTACGCAGCGTTTGTACAGGATGTTCGAGGCCGGTACGAGTCAGAGGGCCAGTGGGACCCATTTCGAAACGAAGCCAATGACGGCCACGATACCGTCGAATGGGCGGCGAAACAGCCCTGGTCGAACGGCAAGGTCGGGTTGGAAGGTGGTTCGTACCTGGGCCACGTCCAGTGGCGCGCGGCCACGCAGTCTCCGCCAAGCCTGGTGACGATGTTTCCGGCGGTCGCTTCGACGAACATTTACAAAAACTGGCTGGCTCAGGGCGGGGCATTCCGCCTGAGCTTCAATTACGGCTGGGGCGTGGTCCGAATGCCGAACCGAATCATGCTGCCGCAGTACTGGCACACGGAGAAGTATGCGCCCGAAGAGTTGAAGTACGAGACAATTCTGAGGCATTTACCGCTGAAGGATATCGATGTTCAGTCGGGCGGCCAGCCGGTACAGCATTTTCGCGATTGGCTGAAGCATCAGTCGTATGACGAGTATTGGAAGTCGATCAGTGACGAGGAACATTTCGATAAGGTCAAGGTTCCGGTGCATACATCGGGCGGATGGTTCGACATTTTCTTGAATGGCACCATCAACGGCTTCACCGGGGTGCGGCGCAGCGGAGGTACGGAGAAAGCCCGGCGCGAATCGAAGATGATTATCGGCGCGTGGGGCCATGGTCCCAGCCAGAAGTTCGGCGATGTGGACTTCGGACCTGGCGCAAATCGAGACATGTTTGAACGGCAACTGCGTTGGTACGACCATTATCTGAAGGGTGAAGACAACGGTATCGATCGAGAGCCGCCGATCGAAATCTTCTTCATGGGTGTCAACAAGTGGCAGCATGCTCAGGAATGGCCGCTGCCGGGTACGAAGTTTACGCCGTATTATCTCGGCGGCGGTCACGCGCTGTCGGATGCCAAGCCTTCGGGGGCGGGCTCTGATAACTACAAGTACGATCCGAATAATCCCGTGCCTACGCTTGGCGGCAACAATTGCTGCGGAACTCCGACGCTTGCGGGTCCAAAGGACCAGCGGCCGATCGAGTCACGCAATGACGTGCTTGGGTACACCAGCGATGCATTACGGGCTCCCGTTGCGATTGCGGGACCGGTGCGGATGAAGCTGTTTGCTGCTACGGACGGGCGCGATACCGACTGGATGATCAAGCTGGTTGATGTTTATCCTGACGGCTTTGCGATGAACGTGGCCGAGGGCATGTTGCGTGCTCGCTTCCGCACTGGTGTCGACAAGATGGAACTGCTGCAGCCGGGCCAAGTCTATGAATACGAGATCGAAATGGCGGGCACAGCCAACGTGTTCCAGCCGGGGCACCGGATTCGTGTCGATATCACGAGCAGCAATTTTCCGCAGTTTGACCGGAATCCGAATACCGGTGATGATCTAGGGGCGTCGAGTAAGATTCGTGTGGCGGCGCAGACCGTGCATCATGGCGCGGCGAAGGCGTCTCACATTGTGCTGCCGGTAGTGCCGGTTCCGTAAGGCTGTCTTCTTCCGCTGGACTCGCTGGGCTCGCAAAGACCGCCACGAGTTCGCTGCGATCTGATCCACGAGGATTCGCTCGCCTTCGTTGGCGGGCTTGTGCGTTTCGGAAGTCTTCGGCCGGCATTGCGATCTGAAAGATGAAAACATGGAGTTGTCGCCGGCGAATCGTTGACCGGATGCGGGTCGCTAAACCGTTCATGTTTTCACACGCAGACGGAACTCCTACCGCCTGACACATTGATGAGTAGGCTGCGCCCCAGGGCCCTTTTGATATAGACTATCGATATCGGAGATCTATACCGATATGCCTGTGTCCAATGTCGAGCTCCTTAAAGGTACTCTCGACCTGCTGATCCTCCGCACTCTGGAGCTGAGCCCGATGCACGGTTCGGCGATTGCGGAACGTATCGCTCAGGTCACGCAAGGAACCTTCCAAGTAAGGGCCGGCTCGCTTTTCCCGGCCCTTCATCGGCTGGAACAGGAGGGGTGGATCGAGGGGGAATGGGGCGAATCGGCGGAGGGACGCCGGGTCCGGTCATATACTCTCACGCGCGATGGCCGACGACAGTTAGCGGTCGAGAAGAAGACATGGACGCGGATCGTACATGCGATGAACGCGCTATTGGAGTCTGCCTGAGGTGCGCGTGACCAAGAAGATCAAGAGGCTCTTGGAAAACCTTCTCCGCAGACATCGGAACGAAGAGGCGCTCGAGGACGAACTACGCGCCTATATAGAAGAACTGACGGATCGCAAAGTCCTTCAAGGCATGGCCCGCGATGAAGCACACCGGCAGGCGCTTGTAGAAGCCGGCGGCATCGAACAAATCAAAGAGGAAGTTCGAGAGGTGCGGCTTGGATACGGAATCGAGACTACACTGCAGGATGTCCGATATGGTTGTCGCTCGCTGCTGAGCGCGCCGGGGTTTTCGCTCGTGTTGATTATTACGCTGGCAATGGGCATCGGTCTCACACTTTCGATGATCAGCGTCATGCGTGCGGTGCTTTGGCGTCCGCTTCCATATCCCGACCCAAATCGAATTGTCGTCATTCGGGTAGATGCCCGAAATACGCCGAACACGGGCGCCACGATGGGAGAAGTGAGCGATCTGAGACACTACAGTGGCTCACTCGAACAGGTTGCCATAATCTCGTCGGCCGACGCCAGCCTCGAATACGCGGGCGGAATGGAGCATGTTGCGGCGGCGGAGGTTTCTGACGATTTTCTTCCGCTACTCGGTGTACGCCCGGCGCTCGGGCGGCCGCTCGATTCCCAGGTCGATGCGAGCCCGCAGCAAGCACTCGCCGTTCTGATCAGCGACGAACTGTGGCGCCGGCGGTTTTCTGCCGACCCGGGTATTATCGGGCGGGGCGTGCGGATCAATAATTGCAACATGCAGATCGCCGGCGTGCTGCCTTCCGGCTTTCGTCTCTTCGTTCCGCCCTATCTGAATGCTTCGGAGCAGATCGACGTCTGGTTCCCGTATCGCATCGACACAGCTCTCCCATATCGCGGTATTCGCGTCGCCGCTCGCCTGCGCCCGGGAGTTACTCTCGACCAAGCTAATGCCGAGTTACAAATGTTCGAAGCGCAATTCGAGCGTAAGTATCCCGAGGCGTATGCGGGCGCCAAAGGACGTTTCACTGCGCGTCCATTGCATGATGAGATGACCCGTGAAACTCGACCGGCTCTGCTGGTTCTGTCCGGCGCAGTAGGGTTTGTGCTTGTGATTGCGTGCGTCAATGTAGCAAATCTCATGTTGGCGCGAGGGTCCGCACGACAGCGCGAGTTGGAGATCCGTAGAGCGCTGGGCGCGGGGACAGTCCGCATCGTTCGGCAACTTCTGACAGAGAGCCTTGTGCTTGGCGCGATCTCGGCGGCGCTGGGGCTGTTCTGGGCACGGTTCGCACTCGCCACAATTGAAATCTTTGGCGCCTCTCACATTCCCTTGCACTCCCGAATTAGCATCGATGCGCCGGTGCTGGTCTGTGCACTGGCGCTTGCGTTCATGACAACACTGCTGTTTGGATTCCTGCCCGCGTGGCGACTGGCTGCGGGTAAGGACGGGCACCCACTGCGCGCAGGCCGTACGGAAACTGCAGGATCGGGCGCGCGAAGGTTACAACAGAGCCTGGTGGCGGCAGAAGTAGCGTTGTCAATTGTTCCGCTGGTGGGTGGAGGCCTGATGCTCAGGACGTTCCTGAACCTGCTGCATTCGCCTCTTGGGTTTCATTCGGCAAGTGTTATGACTGCAAAGGTACCGGTGGACATGAAAAGACACCCGCATCTGGAGCAGCAATGGCCGATTCTGCAGCACGTGTTTGATCGGGTACGCGTCGTCCCCGGAGTACAGTCCGTGAGCGCGGCGTGGCCGTTGCCGCTGTCGCCGGATCAGCAGACTCGTCGCGTGGGACGGGCCGACGACGTTGACGCGCTGCCTCTCCTCGCGACCCAACAGTTCGCTGCTCCCGGATATCTGAATCTCATGGGTACCCCACTCCGGGAAGGCCGCGACTTCACTGCTGACGATGTTACGGCGCAGCGCAACGTGGCAATAATTGATGAAATGCTCGCAAAACGGCTGTGGCCGATGGGAGCGATTGGAAAGCGTTTGGCCATTTTTCGGACCAGCCGGACGGATGAACTCGAGATAGTAGGGGTGACAGCGGCTGTGCGCATGACTCGGATACGCGCGGAGAACATGCCGCACTTCATGATCCCGTATGGCACGTATCCGCCCTACATGTCGCTCGTCGTCAGGACGACAGACGCGCCAGACAGTATGGCGCTCGGGATCAAAGCGGCCATTGATAGTACGGAAGTGGGGCGTGCAGCCTTCGATATACACCCAATGAATCGCTACGTGTCGGATTCGATCGGCGACACACGTTTCACCTTCTTCGTGCTGTCTACGTTTGCTGCCGCATCCGTGCTGTTAACAGCGGTGGGTCTGTATGGAACGTTGGCGTACCTGACAATGCGGAGGACGCGGGAGTTTGGGGTCCGGCTGGCGCTGGGCTCCACCGTGGGGGCAATTGTCGTGATTGTCGTCCGACAGGCTGTATTCCTGGCAGCAATCGGCGCGGCGATGGGCTTGATAGGAGCAGCAGCCGTCACGAGGGCGATGCGCGAGTTGCTGTATGGTGTGCAGCCTTTGGACAGCATGACATTGGCGGCGGTTGTCACGATTGTGGGAATCGTAGCGGTGGGCGCCGCAAGTTTTCCCGCGTGGCGTGCGGCTCACGTCGATCCACAATTGTTGCTGCGAAGCGAGTAGGGGGCCGGCAATCCGTTCAGTGATCACGACCTCGTTGACCGGGGTGATGCAGCCGTACCCGCGCTTGCCACACGTTGTGCTGCCGGAATGTGTGCTGCTCCGCAGCTCACCGTCGAGGTCGCGCTGCAGTCTTCGTCAAAATCGTCCCAGCGCCCACAACCGGCTATCTCGAGTCCGAAATGTTCATCCTGCAGATTCGGTGTCAGCGCGAGGTCATTGTGTAAACTGAGCCGAGTGCCCTCTGCGAACCGTTTTCTTGGCGTTGTTCTCTTCCTACTGCTCCCGGTCGATGCCGCCGTCGCGGCGGATCTCCTTCGCTACACGATCCGTTACGATCCGTTCGAAGTGGAGCTGACACTTCCTGATGGAGGCAAGCAGAAGAAGAGCGCTGCCGCGGCAGGCGAGCTACTTTTATCACCGGGTGAATATGCGTTGGCCGACGCCCGAGGGACCCGCTGACAAAGCCGTACGATGCGAGTTCCGGTGGGTTGGCTTTCCAGCAGACTGGCGGCTCGTGAGCAGTTGGAGTGTTGACCGCCGGGAGGAGGTGGTTGACACGACACTTCGCGGATTGCGAAAGGCAGTCTTCGCTGGAGGCGACTTCCGAACCGCAACGTCAAAGGGCGGGCTCGTGCTGGTGACCCGGGGAACGTGGCCGTTTTCCGATACCTCTCTCCTAGATCTCATGGACCGCGTCGCAGCGTCCCACACAGCAGTGTGGCGGGACCGCGGCGTGGCAGGCCACAAAATCTTGTTAGTGCCGACCAGTCGGAGTTGGGAAGGGGAGGGGCGAACGCAGGCACTCATCATGGAAGGAAATCCCGACACGTACGATCCGCCATTCTTGCAGAGGCTTCTTTCACACGAACTGTTTCACGAATGGAACCCTCGCCGCTTAAACTACCCAGACGACGAGGAGCTGTACTGGTTCACAGAGGGGTTCACCGACTACTACACAGTCGCTGGTCTGTGGCACTCGGGAGTCTGGACTTTCGATGACGTGATTGCTGACTTTAACAAGGTCGCTCGCCACTACTATGTCTCGCCGGCCCGCAACTTTACTGCCCGCCAGATGGTGGCGCTTCGTCAGAGCAACATTTCAGCCAACCAATTGCCGTATCGACAAGGCTACCTGCTCGCCGCTAGTTGGAACCGGCGCGGGAAAGGTCTGGATTCAGCCATGCGGAGCCTGCTTGGGAGCAATCGGGAACCTCTCTCAAATGCCCGCATTGCAAAGGCCGTACGCTCAATCGGGATCAAGGAGGCGGCGGGGGAGATTCAGCGGTTCGTTGTTGAGGGGAAGACGATCGAGTTGCCGGGGGACATCTGGGGTACGTGTGCGGCCGAATTCAAAGCACCATTTCGCGCGTTCGACATGGGCTTCGACTGGACTCAATCGGAACGGACCAAGATCATCAAGGGTACGAAGCCGGACAGCAATGCCTGGCGCGCCGGTGTTCGGGATGGGCAGAAGTGGACGCCCATCGATGTTGGAGTGGGTGATCCGACGTACCTGGCCGAGATTGAGATTGAGGACGAACAGGGGACGCGACGGGTCAAATTTTATCCAGCATCGGTAGACGCCGTGATGGCTCCGCAATACAAGGCCAGCCCTCCAGGGTGCAATCCAGTAACGCTGACTCCGCTTCCATATAAGCGAGAAAGCCGGGAAGCTTCGAACTGGAACAACGCGCAGAAATAAAGCAGGGCTGACTCGCGATGTCCGGCGAGTTCACCGCACACGCCTGTAAAATTCGGGACTCGAGCTTGGAGGTGGCCGATCCTATGTCTACGTTTCGACGGCCTCTACGCTGCAGTATACGATGCGGGCGATACATGGCTGTTGCGCTTTCTTCCCTCAGCGGCGCGGTAGATCTCGCGGCGTTTCCATCGAAGCTGAAGGACCACAGCGCGAACGAAGATCCACCATTTCAGGAAACCCAGGAGTGAGAGCTTGCCGCATTTGCCGGTCCGGAATCTCCGCCATGACCAGATGCGGAAGATCAGGCGGTCGTAGTGATCGTTAAATTCGCGCAAGCTCATTCGCGCAGGCTCGATGACCATGTACATGAAGGTATAGAAGTCGAGCTTTTCCGTGATGATCCTGCCCTCCATCTTGTACTTCATATAGTCTGCCGTTCCGGGGAGAGGAGTGAGTGGAATCGCGACAGGATACTCGAACTCGTTCTCCTCGATGAACGCGTAGACGTCATCGAAATCCTGAGAAGTCATGTCCGGCGAGATCAGCAGGTGCGGGATCGCAAAGATTCCGATATCGCGCAGGATCTTCAAAGACAGGACATTCTGTTCGTGGTCGGTCTTTTTGTTGAGCTCCTTCAGCTTGTCGGTTTGGACAGCCTCTACACCAATTACGAGATAGCGCAGGCCGATGTCGTACCACTTCTTCATCAGTTCAGGATGCTTGCAGATGTGATCCGCCCGGCAATAGCTGGATATTTCCTTCCGGATACCGGCTTCTTTGATAGCGTCCGCCAACTGCTCGGCGTATTTGGCGTCTGCGAACGTGTTGTCATCGCCGAGGTAGACATACGACTCCTCCATGCTCTTCAGGTCGGCGATGATTTCCGGTATCGGGCGCTTGCGATAGAGACCGAGATTGGCCGGCCAGATGACGCAGAAGCTACAGCGGAACGGGCAGCCTTGCGTGAGCAACGTGAAGCCGGTCCTGCCCTTGTGGCCCCACGGGCGGCCGGTATGGTGCGGAATATTTGTCCTGTAATGCTTCCGGTATCGCGCTGTGATCTGGCGGTCGGGCAAAGGATAGCTGTACACGCGCGGAGGGTTCGGATCTTCGACGACTTGACATTGTCCGCGACCGATACCCGTTTTGCATATTTGACGCCATATCCGCTCTCCGGGGCCACGGACAATCAGGTCGATGTACTGGCGGTCGAAGAGTTCAGGAGTGACCGTAGCCTGTCCGCCGCCGATGACAACCGACGAATCGGGCCAAAGGCGTTTGCATTCGCGGACCCACTTGTTCACGATCGGAACTTCCGGGAAGCCGTGTGTGGTGAGGCCGATGATGTCTGGAACGAAGCCGCGTTTTGCAAGACGTTCGCATCCGCGCGGGTCGACGCGCAGGTCGACTAACTCCACTTCACATCCTTCCTCTTTGGCGATTGCCGAGAAGATCTCCATTACGAGCGGCTCGTATACACCGAAGAAGACTACATTGTTGAGGGGCGGAAACAGGAGCAAAACGCGGCTTACTTTGCCATTGGCGCCTAGATCCAGGGTGTCGGGGGAAGTTACGACGTGGAAGTCTCGATGGGGGGAGGATTCCATACCCGTACTATCGACCCGGTCCCGCGGGGGTATATAACCTATTCCTATTAGCGGACGAACCGGGATATCGTCCGCTGCTAGTTTAGTTTGCCTTGTTTGGTGATTACTTCGGAGTTCAGGTAGGGCTGCAGGGCTTCGGGGACTCGGATGCTGCCGTCTTTTTGCTGGTAATTTTCCAGAATGGCTACCCAGGTGCGACCCACGGCCAGGCCGCTGCCGTTCAGGGTGTGAACGTAGTCGGATTTTTTGCCGCTGCGGAAGCGGATTCCTGCGCGGCGGGCCTGGAAGGCTTCGAAGTTCGAGCAGGAGGAGATTTCTTTATATGCGTTCTGGCCGGGAAGCCAGACTTCGATGTCGTAGGTTTTTGCGGAGGAGAATCCCATATCTCCCGTGCAGAGCACTACGGTTCGGTACGGGAGCTTCAGTTTTTTGAGGATGTTTTCGGCGTCCGCCGTTAACTTTTCCAGTTCGTCGAAGCTCTGGTCCGGTCGCGCGAATTTGACGAGTTCGACCTTCTGAAACTGGTGCTGGCGGATGATGCCTCGTACATCACGCCCGTAGGAACCGGCTTCACTGCGGAAGCAGGAACTGTAGGCGCACAACTTAATCGGAAGCCGGTCAGCGTCGATGGTCTCGTCCCGCAATAAGTTTGTTACCGGGACTTCCGCTGTCGGAATCAGCCAGAGATCGGCGCCTTCGCACTTGAAAAGATCCTGCGCGAACTTCGGCAACTGACCTGTACCGTAGAGGCTCGTGGAATTGACGAGGAACGGGGTGAGGGTTTCGGTGTACCCGTGCTCAGCCGTGTGCGTGTCGAGCATGAAGTTCATGAGCGCCCGCTCGAGCCGGGCGCCCAGGCCGAAATAGACGGCGAATCGCGCCCCGGTGATCTTTGCCGCGCGTTCGAAGTCGAGTATGTTCAGATCGGGGCCGAGGTCCCAGTGAGCCTTCGGTTCGAAATCAAAGGCTCGGGGCTCGCCGACCTTGCGCACTTCTACGTTGTCTTCCGCTCCCGCTCCTGTGGGCACCGACTCGTGGGGGACGTTCGGGATTCCGGCGAGTAAGTCGCGGAACTTGTCGTCCACCTGCTTTACGCCGTCATCCAGGGATGCGATTCGCTCACCGATCGCGCGAACCTCCGCCTGACGGGTGGAAGTATCTTGACCGTCTTTGCGGAGCTTCGCGATCTCCTGGCTGGCTGCGTTGCGCTCCGCCTTCAGTCCTTCCGCCTCCGTCAGCGCACTTCGGCGTTGGGTGTCAAGGGCTCGGAACTCGTCGAGATCGAGCTGGAAACCGCGGGATGCGAGCCGGGCCGCAACCGCATCCAAATTGGAACGGAAGAACTGTAGGTCGTGCATCTATGCGCTAGCGCTCGTTGATGGGAACCCACGGCTGGCCGTCCGGCTTTCCCGTGTACTCCGCGCGCGGCCGGATCAAACGATTGTTCTTGTACTGCTCCATGATATGCGCGGTCCAGCCGGACATGCGGCTGACGGCGAAGATCGGAGTGTAGAGGTCGACTGGAATGCCGAGGGAATAGTAGGCGGACGCAGAGTAGAAGTCGACGTTTGCGTTCAGGCCCTTGGTCTGCTTGATGAAGGACTCGACTTCCTTGGAGGCGAGATACAGGTCCAGGTGCCCGGTGCGCTTGCCGATCTCCTCGGAGAGCTCACGAAGGTGCGTGGCCCGGGGATCCTCGGTGCGGTAGACGCGGTGACCGAAGCCGGCGATCTTTTCCTTTTTGCTCAGCTTGTCGCGGACCTGCTGGACGGCTGCGTCGGTCTTGGCATCGACTTCCAGAAGAAATTTGATGACGTCCTCGTTCGCGCCTCCGTGCAGGGGTCCCTTCGAGAGCTCCGATGGCGGCGGTGACGGCGGAGTAAATATCGGACAGGGTGGCGGCGGTGACGCGCCCGGCGAACGTGGAGGCGTTCAGTTCATGATCGGCGTGCAGGGTGAGGGCAATGTCGAAGGCCCGCTCCATGACATCATCGGGCCGTTTTCCGGTCAACGTGTACAGGAAATTGGCAGCCATTCCGAGTTTCGGATCGCCCTCGATGACTTCCTTTCCGTGCCGCAAACGATCGAAGGTCGTAACGATCGTCGCCGTCTGCGCCATCAGCTTCTGTGCTTTGCGCATGTTGGCTTCCGGCGACATGTCGTTCGCTTCCGGATCGTGGATGCTGAGCATCGATACGGCGGTCCGAAGGACGTGCATCGGTTGACCTTCAGGAACGCTCTTGAGGAAATCGATGACCGGCGCGGGAATAGGGCGATATTTGACCAACGCTGCCTTCAGCTCATCCAGTTCACCCTGCTTCGGCAAACGCCCATGCCAGAGAAGAAATATCACCTCCTCGAAGGTCGCGTTTTCGGCCAGCGTGTGGATGTTATAGCCCTGATAGCTGAGTACTCCGGCTTGCCCGTCGATGTAGCAGATGCTTGATTCCGCGGCGATGATGCCTTCCAAGCCCGCGCCTGTGACTGCCATTGATTCTCCTCGTCCCTGAACTCTGTCCGTGCGATTGGCTCGCACCTCTAGATGGAAGCGCAAGCAATTGAAGCACTTTGATTATAACAATGGACCTAATGACGGACTGGAGTTTGGATGGATAGTGTGGTGGGCTTCGCGCCGTCAGTGTCGGAGCTTGGGCATGGTGCTTGTCCGTTCGATTGCCCAACGCCCGACTGTCGGTATTCCCTCAGGATTCAGCGTGAGCCGCCTGCTTCACGCGTTACGCGCGATGAATGTTGGAGGGATCGATGAAGCTTGCTATCGCTTTTTGCGCCTGCGCAAATACCCGATTTCACTCCGCGGACTCCGCTGATCGGCGCAGTCCTTGGTAACAACACTGCGCAAGTGAAGCAGATGCTCGCGTCCGGGGCGAACCCGAACGAAGGCCAGTTCTTTGGTTCGCCGGCCCTTCTGTGGGCACTGCGGCATCAGAACACCGAGATGGTCCAGGCCCTGATCACCGCCGGCGCGGATATCAAGGCAACGGATGCCGGCGGCTCTACGGCGTTGATGTGGGCGGCTTACAACGAATCTCCCGATTCCACGCTCGTGCCCATGCTTCTGAAACCCGGCGCGGATCCGAAGGCGAAGAACAAGAAAGGCGAGACGGCGCTCAACTGGGCTTTGAGCCGCGGGTACACTCCTACCGCACAGATGCTGATCGCGCGGAGCGCAACGAACAAGGCAGCGATCCGCGAGTCGGCCGAAAAGGCGATTGCGCTCCTGCAAAAGAGCGGCCCCGGGTTTGTCAGAGCTTCGGGCTGTACTTCCTGCCATAACCAGTCGCTTCCGCAGATGGCGTGGTCGATCGCGCGGGAACCCGGGCTCAAGGTGGACGAGGCCATCGCGGAACAGCAGGTGAAAGCGATTTTCGCGATGTTCAAGCCGATGCAGGAAGCCCTGCGGCCGGCAAGATGAGACTGCCGAACGCGCCGGTCAGCGTAGGCTACTCTCTGGTGGGTATGGCGGCCGAGAACTACACTCCGGACGCCTTGACCGAGAGAACGGCGAACGTTGTCGCGCGGGAACAGCAACCCGAGGGCAGGTTCCTCGTTGTGCCTGAGCGGCTCCGCTCGAGGACAGCACGTTCACCGGAACCGCTCTGAGCATCCGGGCGCTGCAATCCTATGGCAAAGATCCGCAGGATCAGATCGAAGCGTGCCCGTCAGTGGCTCGAGAGGGCGAAGCCGTCGACGACTGAGGACCGAGTGATGCAACTGCTCGGCATGACGTGGGCGAAGAGCAACCCGGACCAGCTCCGGACCGCGGGGAAGCAGCTTCGGGCCGAACAGCGGCCGGACGGCGGGTGGTCTCAGCTGCCGTATCTCGAAAGCGAAGCCTACGCGACCGGGCAGGCGCTGACGGCACTGAACCTGTCGGGACAGCTCGATACGTCCGATCCGGCATATCAGCGCGGAATCTCCTACCTGTTGCGCACGCAGTTCGATCTTGGCGGCTTTCCGCACGGCCGACACCAATGGATCTCAGCGGCCGGCACGAGTTGGGCGGTGATGGCGCTGGCGATGACACAGCCAGTAACCGGCGAGCAAATTTCGAAAGTCAATCGTACCGAGTAAGACCTAGCGTCCTTCCGAACTGCGGGGTAGTCAGGGTGACCTGACCACTCCACCGGGCCAGGGCTGGCGTTTTGCTTGCGTACCAAAGAGGGTGCGACCCTAAGGCTGCATTTGACGAGCTGGATGTTGGCGATTCAGCCTTGGAGCGAATCGTCTCAGGTAGCAGTTCGAAAGCGGCTCAGGCCCAGGAAGCCGATGGGCAATGCCGAAGATCCCGTCAGGGCCAGATCCGCGAGCGCTTCGCCGATCGCGGGCGCGAACTTGAAGCCGTGTCCCGAAAAGCCGGCCGCGAAGACGAGATTCGGGAACTCAGGGTGACGGTCGATGAGGAAGTGCTCGTCGGGCGTCATCGTATAGAAGCAAGTCCGGGTTCGCAACACCCGGTCGAACGCATCCGGCAACGGGCCTGTGAGCGAGGGCATCAACTCGGCGGCAGCTTCAATGACGGGCCGCACTTCATCAATACTCACCTCCGGCTGAAGATCATCGGGATTCGCGGCGGGCGCGACGCCTCCGTGGATTGCGAGCTTGACACCCTCTCCGCCGATATTCGGAAAGCCATAAAAGAAATCGCTCGCGGAAGCGAACACGGGAAAGGACTGATCACGGAGCGGGTTGACCCAGATCAGAACCTTCCGCGACACTTTCAACGGTAACGCCAGATCGGCTAGGATCCGACTGACCCAGGCGCCGCCTGTAACGATCAAATGCGCGGCCATGAAGGTTCCGGCAGATGTCCGCACAGCGAATTTATTGCCGGTCCATGACCAGTCTTCCACTTGTGTGCCGGTGTAGAGATCCGCTCCAGCACGGGAGGCCTGCTCCAGTCCTGAGCGGAGGGCCGCATTCACGTCTATCCAGCCGGCAGTTCGTTCCAGGACACCTTCCCACCCGACTGGGATTTCGAACACCGGAAACCTCGATCGGATCTGAGAGCGCGACAAGTTCTCGATCGTAAGAAGATGAGCAGCGGCACTCGCGCGGGCGCCACGCAGCAATGGACTATCGGGTGAACCCAGGCTGAGCATGCCCGTGCGGTGTAGCAAGGTAGTGCCTTCCTCGGTCCCGTATCTGTCCCAGAGAACACCTGCGCGTACAGCTAGAGGCACATAATCAGGATGCTCGGCGTAGGCTGTGCGAAAAACTCTTGTTGCGCCGGAGTGGCTGCCCCGGTCGTGCGGAGGTGCGAACCGATCGAAGCCGATGACACTCCGCCGGCGACGCGCGAACTCGAGGCATGGAAAGTCCCCATCGTCCCAAGGCCGATGATGGCAGCGTCGTAAATCACCACTCCTACTGTGGATTGTGCAGGTAATGAGGCAAACAATTGTCGCATCAGGCCAAGGTAGGCTTACCTGGGAGGATGTGCTCGGTTGTGTGTAATTTTTTCGGGGTTCTCGGAATCTTTAGGGGGGAGAATCGCATTCGACGTCATCTTTATGGTTTCTAACGTACTTCGGAGCTTTTCTACGCGCTCGTGCATAGAGACTCGAGCCGCTGCAGTGCCTCCTCTGGCGTTAATTTGTTGCCCATCCCACATCTCCATGAGCACGTTCCGGGCCAAAACAAAGCGGCTCCTGCGCGGCGTTTCAGCTAAACTCATTCGTCGGAGGAACCGGGGGGAATGCCCACGCCCGCCGGCACTGATATCGCGCACCTTGGAACTATGGTCGGACTCGATCGCGAGCAACTGATTCGCGCCTTCCGGATCATGTACATGTCACGGCGCATCGATGACCGTGAAATCCTGCTGAAACGGCAAAACAAGATTTTTTTCCAGATCAGCGCGGCTGGACACGAAGCAATTCAGATCGCGGCCGGCATGGCATTAGGCGCCGGTTATGACTGGTTTTATCCCTATTATCGAGACCGGGCTCTGGCGCTGACGCTGGGAGTAACGCCGGAAGACATGCTGTTGCAGGCCGTGGGAGCAGCCGCGGGACCGGGCGTCTGGAGGACGTCAGATGCCGTCGCACTGGAGCTCCCCTGAACTGCACATCGTTACGGGTTCTTCGCCGACGGGAACGCAGTTCGTCCAGGCTGCAGGCTGCGCCCACGCCAGCAGCTACGTGAACCCGGGCACTGACGAAGTGACACTGGTCTGCACCGGGCGAAGTAGCGCTACCAGTGAAGGTGAGTTTTGGGAGTGCATGAACGCGGCGTGTCTCGAGAAACTGCCGCTACTGGTGCTGGTAGAAGACAACGGATTTGCGATCTCTGTGCCGGTGGAAGCTCAGACGGCGGGAGGGAGTATTTCCGCGCTTTTGCGTTCTTTCCCCGACCAATTTATCGCGCAATGCGATGGGGAAAAACGGATTTCCTTGAATCCTTCCAGGCGATGTCAGAGGATCCTGTTTGTTGCCTGCTCAGTTCGGTTAGTGGGTCGGAGCTGGTTTCGTGCCGGTTGCACGGTCCTCGCCAGCATCGCTTCAATCAATGAGCAGGTGGGTTGTGGCGATGCCCGTTACGTGGGTCGGGAAAAGAACGCAAAAGCGCGGAGAAGCTCCCGCCGTCTGAGGGGGGCCGGGGCAGAGATCGCAAATCCGTTGTCTTCTACCAGCACCAGTAGCGGCAGTTTCTCGAGACGCGCCGCATTTATGCACTCCCAAAACTCACCTTCACTGGTAGCGCGCCTTCGGCCGCTGCAGAGCCCGTGTCACTTCGTCAGTGCCCGGGTTCACGTAGCTGGCTGGCGTGGGCGCAGCCTGCAGCCTGGACGAACTGCGTTCCCGTCGGCGAAGAACCCGTAACGATGTGCAGGTCGAGGGAGTTTCGGTGCGATAACATCTGACGTCCTCCAGACGCCCGGTCCCACAGTACTCCCACGGCCTGCGACAGCCTCTTCCGGGGGTCCTCCAGCGTGAGCGCGGGACCCGGGTCTCGATAATAGGGATAAAACCAGTCATAACCGGCGCGCAATGCCATGCCGGCGGCGATGGGGGGGGGGGGGTGCCAGCCGCGCTGATCTCAAAAAAAATTCTTGTTTTGCCGTTTCAGCAGGATTTCACGGTCATCGATGCGCCGTGACATGTACATGATCCGGAAGGCGCGAATCAGTTGCTCGCGATCGAGTCCGACCAGAGTTCCAAGGTGCGCAATATCCGTGCCGGCGGGCGTGGGGCCCTAGTTCCTGAGGGAAAAGTTTAGCTGAAACGCCGCGCAGGAGCCGCTTTGTTTTGGCCCGGAACGTGCTCATGGAGATGTGGATAGGCAACAAATTAACGCCAGAGGAGGGCACTTTTAGAGTTGGGGTATATGCACG
Source organism: Bryobacteraceae bacterium (assembly GCA_963825845.1). Taxonomy (GTDB): domain Bacteria; phylum Acidobacteriota; class Terriglobia; order Bryobacterales; family Bryobacteraceae; genus DASQDN01. Next base: position 141,560 of record CAWGVL010000054.1, read on the forward strand.
AGCGCGTAGAAAAGCTCCGAAGTACGTTAGAAACCATAAAGATGACGTCGAATGCGAATTCTCCCCCCTAAAGATTCCGAGAACCCCGAAAAAATTACACACAACCGAGCACATCCTCCCAGGTAGGCCTACCTTGGCCTGATGCGACAAGTGTTTGCCTCACCACCTGCACAATCCACAATGGGAGTGGTGATTTACGACGCTGCCATCATCGGCCTTGGGACGATGGGGACTTTTACATGCCTCGAGTTTGCGCGTCGTCGGCGGAGTGTAATCGGCTTCGATGGGACCGCGCCTCCCGCACGACCGCGGCAGCCGCTCCAGGGGACGAGACTTTTGCGCACAGCCTACGCCGAGCATCCTGATTATGTCCCCTCTAGGTCTACGCGCAGCGTGTTCTCTGGGACAGATACGGAAATTTCAAGAGAAGGCGCTAACTAGGGCGCACAGGGCATGCTCAGCCTGGGTTCACCCGATAGTCCATTGCTGCGTGGGCGCCTGCGCGAGTGCCGCTGCTCATCTTCTTACGATCGAGAACTTGTCGCGCTCTCAGATCCGATCGAGAGAAAAGGTGTTCGAAATCCCAGTCGGGTGGATCTGTGTCCTGGAACGAACTGCCGGCTGGATGAACGTGAATGCGGCCCTCCGCTCAGGACTGGAGCAGGCCTACCGTGCTGGAGCGGATCTACGCACCGGCACAGCAAGTCGAAGCTGGTCATGGACCGGCAACAAATTCGCTGTGCGGACATCTGCCGGAACCTTCATGGCCGCGCATTTGATCGTTACAGGCGGCGCCTTGTCAGTCGGATCCTAGCCGATCTGGCGTTACCCGAGGAAACTGTCGCGGAAGGTTCTGATCTGGGTCAACCCGCTCCGTGATCAGTCCTTTGCAGAGTTCTCTTCAGCGAGCGATTTCTTTTATGGCTTTCCGACTAAAAAGGGTGTCAAGCTCGCAATCCACGGAGGCGTCGCGCCCACCGCGAATCCCGATGATCTTCAGCCGGGAGGGGAGTGTTGATGAAGTGCGGCCCGTCATTGAAACTCACGGAAAATTGATGCCCTCCCTCACAGGCCCGTTACAGATGCGGATTCGACCGCGTGTTTGCGAACCACGACTTGCTTCTATACGATGACGCCTGACGACACTTCCTTCATCGACCGTCACCTAGTTCCCGAATCTCTGCTTGGCGGCCGCTTTTCGGGACACGGCTTCAGATTTCTCGCCCGCGATCGGCGAAGCGCTCGCGGATCTGGCCCTGACGGGATACTCGGCATTGCCGTCGGCTTCCTGGGCCTGAGCCGCTTTCGAACTGCTAGTTGAGTTCTTTGGTACGCAAGCAAAACGCCAGCCCTGGCCCGGTTCCGTGGGTCAGGTCACCCTAAGCTGCCAGCGGGAAGGTAGAGCTACTCGGTACGATTCAACTTTCGAAATTTTCTCACAGGTACTTGCTGTGTGCTCAACGCCCAGCGCCATCACCGGCCGATTTGCACGGGTGTGAGAAATCCCGTTGGTTGTGGGCCGTTCGGAAAGCCGCATCGAAAGTGCGTGCGCAACAGGTAGTAGGATTCCGCGCTGATATGCCGGATCGGAGACATATGGAGCTGTACCGACGGGTTGGTGCCCGTCAGCACCTGCCCGGTCGCGTAGGCTCCGCTTTCGAGGATCCGGCAGCTGAGACCGCCCGCCGTCCGGTCGACTCGGCCCGAAGCTGCTTGACGCGGTCCGGAGCTGGCTCGGGCTGCTCTTCGCCCACGTCATGCCGAGCAGTTGCATCACTGCGTCCTCAGTGAGTCGACGGCTTCGGCCTCTCCGAGCCACTGACGGGCACCTTGAATCTGATCCTGCGGATCTTCCCCATGGGTTTGCGGCGCCCGGATGCTCAGAGCGGTTCCGGTGAACGTGCTGTCCTCGAGCGGAGGCCGCTCAGGCACAACGAGGAACCTGCCCTCGGGTTGCTGTTCCCGCGCGACAACGTTCGCCGTTCTCTCGGTGCAAGGCGTCCCGGAGTGTAGTTCTCCGCCGCCCATACCCACCAGAGAGTAACACTGAGCCGCGCGTCGGCAGTCTCATCTTCCCGGCCGCAGGGCTTCCTGCCGTCGGCTTGAACATCGCGAAAATCGCCTTTCACCTGCTGTTCCACGATGGCCGCGTCGAAGACCTGACCCGGGTTCCCGCGCGATCGACCACGCCATCTGCGGAAGCGGGGGATATGGCAGGAAGTACAGCCCGAAGCTCTGACAAACCCGGGGCCGCTCTTTTGCAGGAGCGCAATCGCCTTTTCTGCCGACTCGCGGATCGCTGCCCTTGTTGGTTGCGCTCCGCGCGATGGCACCGTTTGCGGTAGTAGTGTACCGCTGCTCAAAGGGCTAAGCGCCGTGTGCGCCTTTCTTGTTCTTCGCCTTCGGATCCGCGCCCGGGTTCAGAAGCATGGGCACGAGCGCCAAATCGGGAGATTCGTTGTCAGCCGCCCGCGTCAAACACCGTAGAGCCACCGGCATCGTCTGTTTTGAGGAATCCCCGCGCCGGCGGTGATCAGGGCCTGGACCATGTCGGGTTTCTGATGCCGCAGTGCCCACAGAAGGGCCCGCGACCATCGAGATTTTTTTCGGGTTCACCCCAAAAAGGATCTGCTTCACTTGCGCAGTGTTGTTACCAAGGACTGCGCCGATCAGCGGAGTCGGCGGTGTGAAATCGGGTATTTGCGCAGGCGCAAAAGCGATAGCAACCTTCATCGATCCCTCCAACATTCATCGAAAAACGGTGGAGCGCGGCGGCTGCAGCGCTGAATCCTGAGGGAATACCGACAGTCGGGGCGTTGGGCAATCGAACGGACAAGCGCCGTGCCGAAGCCCGACACTGACGGCGCGAAGCCCACCACACTATGCATCCAAACTCCACGGTCCATTGTTATAATCAAAGTGCTTCAATTGCTTGCGCTTCCATCTAGAGGTGCGAGCCAATCGCACGGACAGAGTTCAGGGACGAGGAGAATCAATGGCAGTCACAGGCGCGGGCTTGGAAGGCATGATCGCCGCGGAATCAAGCATCTGCCACATCGACGGGCAAGCCGGAGTACTCAGCTATCAGGGCTATAACATCCACACGCTGGCCGAAAACGCGACCTTCGAGGAGGTGATATTTCTTCTCTGGCATGGGCGTTTGCCGAAGCAGGGTGAACTGGATGAGCTGAAGGCGGCGTTGGTCAATCGCCCTATTCCCGCGCCGGTGATGTTTCCTCAAGAGCGTTCCTGAAGGTCAACCGATGAGTCTGGACCGCCGTATCGATGCTCAGCGTCCACGATCCGGAAGCGAACGACATGTCGCCGGAAGCCAACATGCGCAAAGCACAGAAGCTGATGGCGCAGACGGCGACGATCGTTACGACCTTCGATCGTTTGCGGCACGGAAAGGAAGCACGAAGGCGATCCGAAACTCGGAATGGCTGCCAATTTCCGTACACGTTGAGCGGAAAACGGCCCGATGATGTCATGGAGCGGGCCTTCGACATTGCCCTCACCCTGCACGCCGATCATGAACTGAACCCCTCCAGTCGCGGGCGCCCCCGCCGCCACCCTGTCCGATATTTACTCCGCCGTCACCGCCGCCATCGGAGTCTCAAGGGACCCCTGCACGGAGGCGCGAACGAGGACGTCATCAAATTTCTTCTGGAAGTCGATAGACCGACGAGCCGCCAGCAGGTCCGCGACAAACTGAGCAAAAAGGAAAAGATCGCCGGCCGGTCACGCGTCTACCGCACCGAGGATCCCCGGGCCACGCACCTTCGTGAGCTCTCTGAGGAGATCGGCAAGCGACGGGCACCTGACTGTATCTCGCCTCCAAGGAAGTCGAGTCCTTCATCAAGAGACCAAGGGCCTGAACGCAAACGTCGACTTCTACTCTGCGTCCGCCTACTATTCCTCGGCATTCCGGTCGACCTCTACACTCCGATCTTCGCCGTCAGCCGCATGTCCGGCTGGACCGCGCATATCATGGAGCAGTACAAGAACAATCGTTTGATCCGGCCGCGCGCGGAGTAACGGGAAAGCCGGACGGCTAGGTGGGTCGGACAAGAGCCTAGCGCATAGATTCACGACCTACAGTTCTTCCGTTCCAATTTGGATGCGGTTGCGGCCCGCCTCGCATCCCGCGGTTTCCAGCTCGACCTGGACGAGTTCCGAGCCCTTGACACCCAACGCCGAAGTGCGCTGACGGAGGCGAAGGACTGAAGGCGGAGCGCGACGCAGCCAGCCAGGAGATCGCGAACTCCGCAAAGACGGTCAAGAGCCTTCCACCCGTCAGGCGGAGGGTTCGCGCGATCGTAGCGAATCGCATCCCTGGATGACAGCATACGACTTACTCAGCAGAAATACGAACATGGTGCCCACAGGAGGCGGGAGCGGAAGACAACGTAGAAGTGCGCAGGTCGGCGAGCTCCGAACCTTTGATTTCGCGCCCAAACCTCACTGGGACCTCGGCGACCGATCTGGACATCCTCGATTTCGAACCCGCTGTCAAAATCACCGGCGCGCGATTTGCCGTCTAATAGGCCTGGAGCCCGGCTCGAGCGGGCGCTCGCCAATTTCATCCTCGACATGCACACACGCGAGCACGGCTACACCGAAATCCTGCCGCCGTTTATCGTGAATTCACGGCCTCTACGGCGCCGGACAGTTGCCGAAGTTCGCGCGGATATTTTCAACTGCGAAGACACCGATCTCTGGCTGACTCCGACAGCGGAAGTCCCGGTAACAAACTTATACGCGACGAAACCTCGACGCTGACGGCTTCCCATCAAGTTCTGCGCCTACAGCTCCTGTTTTCGTAGCGAAGCCGGTTCCTACGGGCAAGATACCCGCGGCATCATCCGCCAGCACCAGTTTCAAAAGGTCGAACTGGTCAAGTTCACGCGACCCGGACAGAGCTTACGACGAACTCGAAAAGCTAACGGCCAACGCCGAAGACATCCTGCAGCGACTTGGAGCTGCCCTATCGACCGTAGTGCTCTGCACCGGCGATATGGGCTTCGCTTCCGCAAAAACCTACGACATCGAAGTCTGGCTGCCCGGCCAGAACGAGTACAACGAAATCTCTTCCTGCTCGAACTTCGAAGCCTTCCAGGCCCGCCGCGCCGAAATCCGCTATCCGGAAGCGGCAGAAAGACCGATTACGTCCACACCCTGAACGGCAGCGGACTGGCCGTCGGCCGCACCTGGATCGCGATCGTGGAAAATTACCAGCAAGCCGACGGCAGCATCCGAGTCCCCCGAAGGTTCCTGCAGCGACTCCGAAGTAATCACCAACAGAGCAAACTAAACTAGCAGCGGACGATCTGCAGAAGCGTCCGCTAATAGGAATAGGTTATATACCCCACAAGAATTAGGTCGAACATACGGTATGGAATCCTACCCCCATCGAGACTTCCACGTCGTAACTTCCCCCGACACCCTGGATCTAAGGACAAATAGGCAAAGTTGAGCCGAGTTTTACTCCTGTTCCCTCCACTCAACAATGTAGTTTTCTTCGGTGTGTACGAGCCACTCGTTATGGAGATCTTCTCGGCCATCGCCAAAGAAGAAGGCTGCGAGGTGGAGCTGATCGATCTGCGTGTGGATCCGGCGGTTGCGAACGTCTCGCAAAGCGCGGCTTCGTTCCTGATATCATCGGGCTGACCACGCACGGCTTCCCGGAGGTACCCATCGTCAATCGATGGGTCCGCGAGTGCAAAAGACTTTGGCCCGACTCGGCTGTTGTCATCGGAGGCGGCCAAGCCACAGTCACTCCTGAGCTGTTCGACCGCCAGTACATCGACCTGATTGTCCGCGGCCCAGGTGAGCGGATATGGCGCAAATTATGCAGAACGGGAATGGGTCGCGGAGACTGCCAGGTGATCGAAGATCCTTGCCCTCCCCGGGTGTACAGCTATCCCCTGCCCGACCGTCAGATCACGGCCCAATACCGAAAGCATTACAAGACAAACATTCCGCACCACACCGGCCGCCCATGGGGCCACAAAGGCCGGACCGGCTTCACGCTGCTGACCCAGGGCTGCCCTTTCCGCTGCAGCTTCTGCGTGATCTGGCCAGCAAATCTCGGCCTCTATCGCAAGCGCCCGATCCCGGAGATCGTCGCTGACCTGAAGAGCATGGAGGAGTCCTATGTCTATCTCGGGGATGACAATACTTTCGCAGACGCCAAATACGCGGAGCAACTGGCGGACGCCATCAAAGAAGCCGGTATCCGGAAGGAAATATCGAGCTATTGCCGGGCAGATCATATCTGCAAGCATCCGGCCCTGATGAAGAAGTGGTATGACATTGGCCTGCGCTATCTGGTGATCGGTGTAGAGTCTGTCAAAACTGACAAATTGAAGGAACTCAAAACAAGGTCGATCAGGAACAGAACCTTCTGTCTTTGAAGATCCTGCGTGAGATCAATCTTTGCGATCCCGCACCTGCTGATCTCGCCGGACATGACTTCTCAGGATTTCGATGACGTATACGCATTTATCGAGGAGAACGAGTTCGAATATCCTGTAGCAATTCCGCTTACTCCGCTTCCGGGAACAGCAGACTATACGAAGTACAAGACGGAGGGCAGGATCATCACCGAAAAGCTCGACTTCTATACCTTCATGTACATGGTGATCGAGCCTACTCGAATGAGCCTGCGAGAATTTAATGATCAATACGACCGGCTGATCTTCCGCATCTGGTCATGGCGGAGATTCCGCACGGGCAAATGCGGAAAACTCTCACTCCGGGTTTCCTGAAATGGTGGATCTTCGTTCGCGCTGTGGTCCTTCAGCTTCGATGGAAACGCCGCGAGATCTACCGCGCTGCTGAGGGAAGAAAGCGCAACAGCCATGTATCGCCCGCATCGTATACTGCAGCGTAGAGGCCGTCGAAACGTAGACATAGGATCGGCCACCTCCAAGCTCGAGTCCCGAATTTTACAGGCGTGTGCGGTGAACTCGCCGGACATCGCGAGTCAGCCCTGCTTTATTTCTGCGCGTTGTTCCAGTTCGAAGCTTCCCGGCTTTCTCGCTTATATGGAAGCGGAGTCAGCGTTACTGGATTGCACCCTGGAGGGCTGGCCTTGTATTGCGGAGCCATAACGGCGTCTACCGATGCTGGATAAAATTTGACCCGTCGCTTCCCTGTTCGTCCTCAATCTCAATCTCGGCCAGGTACGTCGGATCACCCACTCCAACATCGATGGGCGTCCACTTCTGCCCATCCCGAACACCGGCGCGCCAGGCATTGCTGTCCGGCTTCGTACCCTTGATGATCTTGGTCCGTTCCGATTGAGTCCAGTCGAAGCCCATGTCGAACGCGCGAAATGGTGCTTTGAATTCGGCCGCACACGTACCCCAGATGTCCCCCGGCAAGTCGATCGTCTTCCCCTCAACAACGAACCGCTGAATCTCCCCCGCCGCCTCCTTGATCCCGATTGAGCGTACGGCCTTTGCAATGCGGGCATTTGAGAGAGGTTCCCGATTGCTCCCAAGCAGGCTCCGCATGGCTGAATCCAGACCTTTCCCGCGGCGGTTCCAACTAGCGGCGAGCAGGTAGCCTTGTCGATACGGCATTGGTTGGCTGAAATGTTGCTCTGACGAAGCGCCACCATCTGGCGGGCAGTAAAGTTGCGGGCCGGCGAGACATAGTAGTGGCGAGCGACCTTGTTAAAGTCAGCAATCACGTCATCGAAAGTCCAGACTCCCGAGTGCCACAGACCAGCGACTGTGTAGTAGTCGGTGAACCCCTCTGTGAACCAGTACAGTTCCTCGTCGTCTGGGTAGTTTAAGCGGCGAGGGTTCCATTCGTGAAACAGTTCGTGTGAAAAAAGCCTCTGCAAGAATGGCGGATCGTACGTGTCGGGATTTCCTTCCATGATGAGTGCCTGCGTTCGCCCCTCCCCTTCCCAACTCCGACTGGTCGGCACTAAGAAGATTTTGTGGCCTGCCACGCCGCGGTCCCGCCACACTGCTGTGTGGGACGCTGCGACGCGGTCCACCAGATCTAGGAGAGAGGTATCGGAAAACGGCCACGTTCCCCGGGTCACCAGCACGAGCCCGCCCTTTGACGTTGCGGTTCGGAAGTCACCTCCAGCGAAGACTGCCTTTCGCAATCCGCGAAGTGTCGTGTCAACCACCTCCTCCCGGCGGTCAACACTCCAACTGCTCACGAGCCGCCAGTCTGCTGGAAAGCCAACCCACCGGAACTCGCATCGTACGGCCTTGTCAGCGGTCCCTCGGGCGTCGGCCAACGCATATTCACCCGGTGATAGAAGTAGCTCGCCTGCCGCGGCAGGCTCTTCTTCTGCTTGCCTCCATCAGGAAGTGTCAGCTCCACTTCGAACGGATCGTAACGGATCGTGTAGCGAAGGAGATCCGCCGCGACGGCGGCATCGATCGCGAGCAGTAGGAAGAGAACAACGCCAAGAAAACGGTTCGCAGAGGGCACTCGGCTCAGTTTATACAATGACCTCGCGCTGACACCGAATCTGCAGGATGAACATTTCGGACTCGAGATAGCCGGTTGTGGGCGCTGGGACCATTTTTACGAAGACTACGGCGCGACCTTGACGGTGAGCTGCGGACAGCACACATTCCGGCAGCACAACGTGTAGCAAGCGCCGGTACGGCTGTTACCCCGGTCAACGAGGTCGTGATCACTGAACGGATTGCGGGCCCCCTACTCGCTTCGCAGTAACAATTGTGGATCGACGTGAGCCGCACGCCACGCGGGAAAACTTGCGGCGCCCACCGCTACGATTGCCACAATCGTGACAACCGCCGCCAATGTCATGCTGTCCAAAGGCTGCACACCATACAGCAACTCGCGCATCGCGCTCGTGACGGCTGCTGCACCTATCAAGCCCATCGCCGCGCCGATTGCTGCCAGGAATACAGCCTGTCGGACGACAATCACGACAATTGCCCCCACGGTGGAGCCCAGCGCCAGCCGGACCCCAAACTCCCGCGTCCTCCGCATTGTCAGGTACGCCAACGTTCCATACAGACCCACCGCTGTTAACAGCACGGATGCGGCAGCAAACGTAGACAGCACGAAGAAGGTGAACCTGTGTCGCCAATCGAATCCGACACGTAGCGATTCATTGGGTGTATATCGAAGGCTGCACGCCCCACTTCCGTACTATCAATGGCCGCTTTGATCCCGAGCGCCATACTGTCTGGCGCGTCTGTCGTCCTGACAACGAGCGACATGTAGGGCGGATACGTGCCATACGGGATCATGAAGTGGGGCATGTTCTCCGCGCGTATCCGAGTCATGCGCACAGCCGCTGTCACCCCTACTATCTCGAGTTCATCCGTCCGGCTGGTCCGAAAAATGGCCAAACGCTTTCCAATCGCTCCCATCGGCCACAGCCGTTTTGCGAGCATTTCATCAATTATTGCCACGTTGCGCTGCGCCGTAACATCGTCAGCAGTGAAGTCGCGGCCTTCCCGGAGTGGGGTACCCATGAGATTCAGATATCCGGGAGCAGCGAACTGTTGGGTCGCGAGGAGAGGCAGCGCGTCAACGTCGTCGGCCCGTCCCACGCGACGAGTCTGCTGATCCGGCGATAGCGGCAACGGCCACGCCGCGCTCACGGACTGTACTCCGGGGACAACGCGTACCCGATCAAACACGTGCTGCAGAATCGGCCATTGCTGCTCCAGATGCGGGTGTCTTTTCATGTCCACCGGTACCTTTGCAGTCATAACACTTGCCGAATGAAACCCAAGAGGGGAATGCAGCAGGTTCAGGAACGTCCTGAGCATCAGGCCTCCACCCACCAGCGGAACAATTGACAACGCTACTTCTGCGGCCACCAGGCTCTGCTGTAACCTTCGCGCGCCCGATCCTGCAGTTTCCGTACGGCCTGCGCGCAGTGGGTGCCCGTCCTTACCCGAAGCCAGCCGCCAGGCGGGCAGGAATCCAAACAGCAGTGTTGTCATGAACGCAAGCGCCAGTGCACAGACCAGCACCGGCGCATCGATGGTAATTCGCGAGTGCAAGGGAATGTGAGAGGCGCCAAAGATTTCAATTGTGGCGAGTGCGAACCGTGCCCAGAACAGCCCCAGCGCCGCCGAGATCGCGCCAAGCACAAGGCTCTCTGTCAGAAGTTGCCGAACGATGCGGACTGTCCCCGCGCCCAGCGCTCTTCGGATCTCCAACTCGCGCTGTCGTGCGGACCCTCGCGCCAACATGAGATTTGCTACATTGACGCACGCAATCACAAGCACAAACCCTACTGCGCCGGACAGAACCAGCAGAGCCGGTCGAGTTTCACGGGTCATCTCATCATGCAATGGACGCGCAGTGAATAGAGCATTGGCGCCCGCATACGCGTCGGGATACTTACGCTCGAATTGCGCTTCGAACATTTGTAACTCGGCATTCGCTTGGTCGAGAGTAACTCCCGGGCGCAGGCGAGCGGCGACGCGAATACCGCGATATGGGAGAGCTGTGTCGATGCGATACGGGAACCAGACATCGATCTGCTCCGAAGCATTCAGATAGGGCGGAACGAAGAGACGAAAGCCGGAAGGCAGCACGCCGGCGATCTGCATGTTGCAATTATTGATCCGCACGCCCCGCCCGATAATACCCGGGTCGGCAGAAAACGGCGGCGCCACAGTTCGTCGCTGATCAGAACGGCGAGTGCTTGCTGCGGGCTCGCATCGACCTGGGAATCGAGTGGCCGCCCGTGCGCGGCGCGTACACCGAGTAGCGGAAGAAAATTGTCGCAGAAACCTCCGCCGCCGCAACATGCTCCATTCCGCCCGCATATTCGAGGCTGGCGTCGGCCGACAGAGTATGGCAACCTGTTCGAGTGAGCGACTGTAGTGTCTCAGATCGCTCACTTCTCCCATCGTGGCGCCCGTGTTCTCGGCGCATTTCGGGCATCTACCCGAATGACGACAATTCGATTTGGGTCGGGATATGGAAGCGGACGCCAAAGCACCGCACGCATGACGCTGATCATCGAAAGTGTGAGACCGATGCCCATTGCCAGCGTAATAATCAGCACGAAGCGAAAACCCCGGCGCGCTCAGCAGCGAGCGACAACCATATCGGACATCCTGCAGTGTAGTCTCGATTCCGTATCCAAGCCGCACCTCTCGAACTTCCTCTTTGATTTGTTCGATGCCGCCGGCTTCTACAAGCGCCTGCCGGTGTGCTTCATCGCGGGCCATGCCTTGAAGGACTTGTGCGATGCCGCCGCTTCTTCTATATAGGCGCGTAGTTCGTCCTCGAGCGCCTCTTCATTCCCATGTCTGCGGAGAAGGTTTTCCAAGAGCCTCTTGATCTTCTTGGTCACGCGCACCTCAGGCAGACTCCAATAGCGCGTTCATCGCATGTACGATCCGCGTCCATGTCTTCTTCTCGACCGCTAACTGTCGTCGGCCATCGCGGGTGAGAGTATATGACCGGACCCGGCGTCCCTCCGCCGATTCGCCCCATTCCCCCTCGATCCACCCCTCCTGTTCCAGCCGATGAAGGGCCGGGAAAAGCGAGCCGGCCCTTACTTGAAAGGTTCCTTGCGTGACCTGAGCGATACGTTCCGCAATCGCCGAACCGTGCATCGGGCTCAGCTCCAGAGTGCGGAGGATC
>CAWGVL010000055.1:0-243316 GCA_963825845.1 Bryobacteraceae bacterium
GCAGCGCGTAAGGCCGGTCTGAAATCTGAAGCTCTCGAGAAACGGTTCGCGCGTGTTGGAGAAGTTCCTTTCTCATCCGAGCGTAAGTTGATGAGTACGGTTCATGGTGATTCGGAACGGACAGACAGGTTGCTGTTTTCACGAAAGGCGCGCCGGATGTACTCCTTACGCGATGCTCGCACGAGCTCGCCGGTAAGGAGGAGAGAGCATTAAGCGACGAACGGCGTCAGGAGATCCTGGCCACGAACGAAGAACTCGCGGGTCGCGCGTTACGCACGCTCGGAAGCGCATTCCGCTCACTACGAGCCGATGGGCTGGACGTCGAGAACGTTGACGAGAGCGTCGAGCGGGACCTCGTGTTTGCAGGCTTGATCGGGATGATTGATCCACCACGCGAGGAGGCAAAGGACGCGGTAGCGCGAGCAAGGGCCGCCGGCATTCGGCCAATCTTGATAACCGGCGACCATCCAAGGACGGCTGGAGTCATAGCGCGCGAACTCGGAATTGTGCACGATGAGCAAGTGTTGACGGGATCTCAACTCGAGAAAATGCCGGACAATACGCTCCTTGCAAAAGTCCGGGAAGTATCGGTCTACGCTCGAGAAATCCTGAGCACAAGCTGCGGATCGTGAAGGCGCTACAGGCCGAGGGCGCAATTGTGGCGATGACTGGTGATGGAGTCAATGATGCGCCTGCTTTAAAGACCGCGGATATCGGAGTTGCGATGGGCATCACGGGAACTGACGTCTCCAAGGAAGCCGCAGATATGGTGCTGGCGGACGACAACTTCGCTACTATCGTCGCGGCGGTTGAAGAAGGTAGAGCAATCTTTTCTAATATTCGAAAGTTCTTGCGCTACCTACTCTCGTCGAACATCGGTGAAGTGATGACGATGTTCTTCGGCGTGCTACTAGCGAAGGTAATCGGACTGCAGGCCGAAGGAAACGGCCTCGTATTGCCGCTTTTGGCGACGCACCTGCTTTGGATCAATCTGGTGACTGACGGCGCACCCGCTCTCGCGCTCGGCGTTGACCCCGCCGTCGCTGGCGTCATGACACGCCCTCCCCGCCCTAAGGGCGAACCCGTGATCACGCGGCAGATGTGGTTTGGTATTTTTTTCGTTGCGACTGTTATGGCTGCAGGCACTCTATTCATCCTTGACGCTTCATTGCCAGGAGGGTTGGTGGAGGGCTCAGGCGACATGCGTTACGCGCAGACGATGACATTCACGACATTGATGATGTTTCAGCTCTTTAATGTCTTCAGCGCCCGTTCCGATGAGCGGAGCGCTTTCAATGGATTATTCAGCAATCATTGGCTGTGGGCAGCCGTTGGATTATCACTGGTCATGCACATTGGGGTGATTCACTTGCCGCCTCTGCAGCAAGCGTTCTCAACTGTAAGCCTGAGTCTCGAGGATTGGTTGCGCTGTGCGGCTGTAGCCAGTTCGGTGTTATGGCTGCGAGAATTGAGCAAGGCGGCTACTCGTGCCAAGACGATGTGACCCTTCCTGCAGCCAATGCGCTCAAAGGAACCGTGTGCTAGCGATCGCTGTCAGAGACCGCTGGTGTGGAGGCGTATGGAATCCCGCATTCTCACAATCAACGGCGGTTCGTCCACCATCAAATTTGCTGTGTACATCGGAAACTCTGCTCCCCAACAAATTCTGAAGGGGCAGGTTGAAGGCATTGGTCAAACGCGACCGGTACTGACCGCGACACATAACAGCGAGCAGCATCAGGCGTCAATTAGCGGCAAGGACCACCAGCAAGCGGCCGAGGGCTTGATCGCGTGGATCGGTGATTGGAGTGGACAACAACCTTTCACAGCCGTCGGCCATCGCGTCGTACATGGAGGAGTAAAGCTGAATGAGCACCAAATCGTAACCGACGAACTCATTGAAGAACTTCACAAGACTCAGCCTCTCGATTTAGCTCACTTACCTCGTGAGATCGCTCTGATTGAGGCATTTCGAAGCCGATTCGACAATGTCCCGCAGATCGCCTGCTTCGATACCGCATTTCACCGTGACTTACCCCGCATCGCGCAACTGCTACCGATCCCGCGCAAATATACGGACGCGGGTGTCAGGCGGCTCGGATTTCACGGTCTTTCGTACATGTATCTGTTGCAGACGTTGCGACGAATCGACGGCCCCGCTGTGGATGGACGAGTCGTCATGGCGCATCTCGGCTCCGGGTCGAGTCTGACCGCCATGCATAGAGGTGCGCCTGTGGACACGACGATGGCGTTTACACCCACGTCAGGAGTGATGATGGGTACACGGCCCGGCGATCTCGATCCTGGCCTGCTTGTGTATCTTTTGCGATCCGAGAACTCGCCTCTCGAACAGATGGACGACTTCGTCAGCCACCGCTGCGGTTTACTGGGTGTGTCGGGTATCACATCCGACATGCGGGAACTCATGAAACGGCGAACAACGGATGCGAACGCTGCCGACGCCATTGAACTCTTCTGTTATCAGGTAAAGAAGTGTATCGGTAGTTTTGCAACCGTCCTCGGAGGAATGGAGACTTTGGTCTTCTCGGGCGGCATCGGAGAGCATTCGCCGGAGACGCGCGCTGGCATATGCACAGGAATGGAATTTCTTGGAATCGATCTCGATCCCGAACGCAACCAAACTTCTTCGCAAGTGATCTCTGGGCCTGCGTCAAGGGTGACAGTGCGGGTGATCCCGACGGACGAAGAGTCCATGGTTGCAAAGATCGTTCTGGATTTGATGGCAGGTCAATCCGACCGGAAAGTTTGAACACATGACAACATCGAACACAACGACGATGGCTGAGGCTCCTTCTCAGGAACTGCTGACGCGGATGGATGCCTACTGGCGGGCAGCGAACTACGTTTCCGTTGGACAGATCTACTTGTACGACAATCCTTTACTGAAGGAACCGCTCCGGCCAGAGCACATAAAGCCTCGTCTCCTTGGCCACTGGGGTACTACGCCTGGACAAAACTTCGTGTACGTTCATCTGAATCGCGTCATACGCGAATACGATCTGAACATGATCTACATTTCCGGTCCGGGCCACGGAGGCCCCGCCGTTGTTGGGAATGTGTATCTCGAAGGCACATACAGTGAAGTGTACCCGTTGGTCACCCAGGATGAGGAGGGACTCCGGATACTCTTTCGCCAATTCTCGTTTCCCGGCGGTATTCCTAGTCACGTGGCGCCCGAGACACCCGGATCCATTCACGAGGGTGGCGAATTGGGCTACTCGCTCAGTCATGCTTTTGGGGCTGCATTCGACAATCCAGGTCTGATCGTCGCGTGCGTGATCGGTGATGGTGAGGCGGAATCCGGGCCTCTCGCGGCCGCGTGGCATTCGAATGAGTTTCTTAATCCCGTTAACGACGGCGCTGTTTTACCCATACTTCACCTGAACGGGTATAAGATTGCCAATCCCACCGTCCTGGCACGTATCCCTCGTGAACAGTTGCAGCAGTTGATGCTCGGCTACGGGTGGGAACCCTACTTCGTAGCGGGAGACGACCCTGCGGTCATGCACTCATTGATGGCGTCCACGCTCGACCGGGCCATCACGCAGATTAAAGCCATTCAGCGAGACGCGCGCGAGCAAGGTAACATGAACCGGCCCCGCTGGCCAATGATCGTCCTCCAAACGCCCAAGGGTTGGACAGGGCCGAAAGTTGTAGACGGAAAGCAAGTAGAGGGGACCAGTCGCTCACACCAGGTGCCACTCAGCAACTTGGCCGGCAATTCTACCCACCTGAAGCAACTGGAGGAGTGGCTTCAAAGTTATCGGCCTGAGGAACTGTTCGATGCCGCCGGCAGGCTGCGGTCCGATCTGCAAGCGCTCGCTCCGGATGGAGAGAGGAGGATGGGAGCCAATCCTCACGCGAATGGCGGCCTGCTGCTGAAGGACTTGCGTCTACCGGATTTCAGCAACTACGCTATCAGTGTTCCCGACCCGGGATCGGTCCAGGCCGAAGACACTCGTGTCCTTGGAACATTTCTTCGGGATGTGGTCCGGCACAACGAACGACAGCGTAATTTCCGAATCTGGGGACCAGATGAGACGCTTTCGAACCGGCTTGGCGCAGTATTCGAGGGAACGAACCGGCAGTGGCTTGCCGCGATAGAACCCACAGACGAATTTCTCGCCACCGAAGGGCGAGTGATAGAAATCCTGAGCGAGCATCAGTGTCAGGGCTGGCTCGAGGGCTACCTGTTGACCGGACGTCACGGCGTGTTCAACAGCTATGAAGCTTTCATTCACATTGTCGACTCGATGTTCAACCAGCACGCAAAGTGGCTGAAGGTTACGCTTGGTCTGCCTTGGCGGCGTAAAATCGCTTCCCTGAACTATTTGCTCGCGAGTCACGTATGGAGACAGGATCACAACGGGTTCACTCACCAGGATCCCGGGTTCATCGATCACGTCGTGAACAAGAAGGCCGAGATCGTCCGCGTGTATCTGCCGCCCGATGCCAATTGCCTGCTCTCGGTCATGGACCACTGCCTCCGAAGCCGCCACTACGTCAATGTGGTTGTGGCAGGAAAACATCCCGCGCCGCAATGGCTGAATATGGATGCCGCGATTCGACACTGTTCGGCCGGCATCGGCATATGGGCGTGGGCCAGCAACGATCAGGGATCGGAGCCCGACGTCGTGATGGCATGCGCCGGAGATGTGCCGACTCTCGAAACATTGGCAGCAGTGATGATTCTACGGCGCAGCCTGCCCGCCTTAAAGATTAGAGTCATCAACGTTGTTGATTTGATGAGGATCCAATCGCCCACGGAACATCCTCACGCCCTACCGGACAAAGATTTTGACGTTCTGTTTACGAAGAACAAACCGGTTATCTTCGCGTATCACGGGTATCCATGGCTGATACACCGGCTTACTTACCGGCGGACGAATCACCACAATTTCCACGTTCGCGGATACAAAGAGGAAGGAACGATTACAACGCCATTCGACATGGCCGTGCTGAATGATCTGG
Organism: Bryobacteraceae bacterium; assembly: GCA_963825845.1. GTDB lineage: Bacteria > Acidobacteriota > Terriglobia > Bryobacterales > Bryobacteraceae > DASQDN01. The sequence goes on from CAWGVL010000055.1 coordinate 4,993, forward strand.
ATCGTTTCCACCTTGCGATGGATGTGATCGACCGTTTGCCTGAGCTAGGCGCTCGTAGCGCTTATGTAAAGCAAGAGTTACGAGATAAACTCGTCGATCATAGAAGGTATATCGAGAAATACGGCGACGATCTGCCGGAGATCCGCGAATGGAAGTGGGGTCCTTATGGTCAAGGTGAAACGAAAGGATCCCCGGAAGTTCGCGAGTAGCCGGCTCCGCGCCGCCGACGGCTGAGCTTGGAATACACACCGACGGAGAACGATAATGCCCGTCCCGCGCAGGAGCGGTACGCAATCACAACCAGTGAAGCCCACCCCGCGTCGGTTCTCTTGATCTGCTAGCGAAGCACGTTTGGAGTCTTATGTTCCGAACTCCAAGACTGCGGCACCGCGAGCCAACCGCGGCTTACATAGTCGCTGAACGTAAGCACAACAAGTAGCCCCATCCAGAATAGTCCCGCCACGACGAAGAGTTTCGTCAACGGGCTGCTGTTCTTCACGTTCATAAAAAACAACACAACCAAACTGGCTTTGGTGATAGCAATGAGCAACGCGACGATCAGGTTGAATCGTCCCATGTGGATATACGTCACGCCCACTGTGACCGCCGTCAGGGTCAGTAAAGCTGCAAAGACCATGTAATACGTCGACTTCGGAACTACGTGGGTCATGAGTGCCCCCCACCCAAGTTGTGCTGCCCGATGAGATACAGCAGCGGGAAAAGAAATATCCAGACGATGTCCACGAAGTGCCAGTACAGACCGACCATCTCGACTGGCGTGAAATACTCTGACGAATAGGCCAGCCGCCGCGCCTTCACAATGAGATAGGTCAGCAATCCGATACCAATGATCATGTGCAGCGCGTGCATGCCAGTCATGATGAAGTAAAAGCTGAACAGAATCTGTGCTTGTGCTGCATACGGTCCTTCGTACTGAAAGTGAAGACCGGGTACCAGATGTTCATGCCATTTGTGCGTGTACTCAAACGCTTTTACAACAAGAAACACCGATCCTAGCGCGATGGTTCCGATCAGGAACCACGGGAGGCGTCTACGGGCATTAGTCTGGGCGGCATGTACCGCAAGAGCCATGGTCAAGCTGCTTCCGATAAGGACCGCAGTATTCATACCGCCGAGGATCACATCCATATGACGGCTGGTATCTGCGAAGGCGGCGGAATACAGCGTGCGATAAATGGTATACGCAGCGAAAAGCCCGCCAAAAAACATGACTTCCGTCACCAGGAACACCCACATGCCGAGGTGACTTGCCTCAAACTGTTGTTCCATGTCATCAAAATGATGCTGAAACGCAGGATGCGCGTGTGCATGCTCCACCGGCGGCTCAGGGATAGCGTGGGTGGACTGGATGGTATCAGGCTCCGACAATTTCAGGCTCCTGTTCCGGCGCGTAATGATAGGCTTCTTCAGTGACGATGGGTGTCTCAACGAAGTTCTCAGTGATCGGCGGCGAGGTAGTGTGCTCCCACTCGAGCCCCTTTGCTCCCCAGGGGTTCGCCGTCGCCATTGGTCCATTGCGAAGCGACCACAAAAGATAGAAAACGGGGATCGCAAAACCGGCTGCAAGGATGCTCGCTCCGGCTGACGACAGCACGTGATAGACCTGGAATTCGTCCGGATACGTATAATACCGGCGCGGCATACCGAGATATCCCAGCAGGAATTGGGGGAAGAAGGTCAGGTTAAAGCCTACGAAGATCACCAGAGCTGCGAATTTTCCCCATCCCTCCGGATACATACGACCCGTGATTTTCGGCCACCAGAAGTGCAGCCCTCCGAGATAAGCGAGTACCATGCCTCCCACCATGATGTAGTGAAAATGTGCGATGACAAAATAGGTGTCTGAGAGATGAACATCCACGGCCAGAGTTGCTAACGGCAATCCAGTCAGCCCACCTATCGTGAACAGGCCGATGAATCCAAATGTGTAAAGCATCGGTGTGTCGTAAGAGATGGATCCTCGATACATTGTCGCCGTCCAGTTGAATACCTTGACAGCGGAGGGAATGGCAACCGCGAAACTCAAGATCGAAAACACCATTCCGGCGTAAATCGATTGGCCGGAGACGAACAGATGATGTCCCCAGACCAGGAACGATATAACCGCCAGTGCAACGTGAGCGACGGCGATCGCTTCGTAGCCGAAAATTCTTTTCCTGGAGAAGCAGGTCACCAGTTCATTGATCACACCCATCCCCGGAAGGATCATGATGTAAACGGCCGGATGCGAGTAGAACCAGAACATGTGCTGAAACAGAACGGGATCCCCGCCTAGAGCAGGATCGAAGATACCGATGCGGAAGCTACGTTCGACCGCCACAAGCAGCAGTGTTATCGCAAGAACCGGGGTAGCAAGAATCTGAATCAGGCTCGTTGCATAGAGGGCCCAAACGAACAGCGGTAGCCGCGACCAGTACATACCGGGAGCGCGCATCATGTGGACTGTCACTACAAAGTTCAGTCCGGTCAGGATCGATGAGAAACCCGCGAGAAAAGCGCCAATGATCGCGATAGAGACATAGGTGTTTGAGTACCGGCTGCTGTAAGGCGTATAGAACGTCCAGCCAGTATCCACACCGCCCAAGAAGAGGGCTCCCATCGCGACAATGGCGCCGATCATCAACAAATACCAGCTCAGCAGGTTGAGTTTCGGGAACGCGAGATCCCGCGCGCCAATCATGATCGGAATCAGAAAGTTCCCTAGCGTAGCCGGGATCGACGGGACCAGAAAAAAGAAAATCATCACGATCCCGTGAGCCGTGAAGGCTTTGTTATAACCATCGGCCGTAAGCAGGTCGCCACCCGGAGTAATCAGTTCGAGTCGAATGAGTGTCGCTGCAAGTCCCCCGATGATGAAGAAGAACGTGATAGAGACGAGATAGAGAATGCAAATGCGCTTATGATCGACGGTGAGGAGCCACGAAGCAATGCTGTGGCGAACATTCAAATAGTTGACGGTTCTGCCTTCCGGTGTAATTGGCTGTTCATGCACAAGTGGCACGCTACTCATTTCGTTTCCCTCGGTGGTTGAAAGCGATTGGGCCCGGTTGCCGGCTCCTTAGCTTCTGCAGGACCTCCGCTCGGAGTTGCAGCCGGAGCCGCCGCCGGGGCGCTCAGTGACTTCACGTATGCGATCAGTTGCAGGATGTTCTGTTCGCTGATCTGGCCCTGATACGAAGGCATAATACTCTGAAATCCGGCGACCACCTTTGCGCTAGGAGTCAGTATGGATTCACGAACATAAGCCTCATCAGCTACAACAGTGCTTCCGTTCTGAAGTTCGACTTTGCTTCCGAACACATTAGACAGAATCGGGCAACGTCCCTGCTGAGTCAACTGGTGGCATGTAGAGCATCCTAGCTGCGAAAAGAGCTTTTCGCCTTGAGATGCCATCGATCCTGTGCCGCCGCCGCTCAACCAGGACTCATAGTCGGCGGGCTCCATGACGTAAATCGATCCACCCATCTGGGAGTGCTGTGTGCCGCAGTATTCCGCGCAAAACAAGTGATACTTGCCGGGTTTTGTCGCCGTGAACCAGATGCTGGTGTAGCGGCCGGGAACGATGTCCCGCTTCAACCGGAACGCGGGAATGAAGAAGCTGTGGATCACATCCTCGGAAGACATCGTCAGTTTAATCGGCCGCCCCGTCGGAACGTGCAACTCATTAATCTCCCGCTGTCCTCCGGGGTGTTGCGTGTGGAACATCCACTGCTTGCCGATAACGTATATCTCGGTCGCGTTCTGCGGGGGGCTACCGTAGTCGTAATACAACGCCGCGCCCCATGCAAACATCGTCATCGAGATCAGAAACGGCACCACGATCCAGAGTATTTCAAGAGGGACGGAACCGAGTATTGGTTTGGGTCGGTCTGCTTCCGAGCGGCGGCGATACTTTATCGCGAATCCGAATACTCCGATGAAGATCAGGACGGTGAAGAATACCATCCAGAAATTCAGATACCAGTTCAGCCATTCCCATTTCCCCGCCCACTCCGAGGCGATTTCAGGCATGAAGTTCATGACATCAGCGCCTCCCGCATACGTGCACGCTTCCGTGAGGAGTCCCGCCGCACGTTGTATACAATGAACGCCAGAATAACAATGACCGTCAGAACGCCAAACAAGCGGATGATGTTCATGATCGCCATACTGTACTTACCCGTGTGGGGATCATATTCAAAACAATACAGAAGGATCTGATCAGCCGCCGATCCAATCTTTCGATCGGCAGCTTCTACCAATCCGAGCCGCAGGTCTCGGGGTGAAAACTCAATTCCGAAAAAGTAACGCGACACTCGGCCATCTGGCGTCAGGATCATGATCGCGCTGGCATGGGCGAACTGCTCTTGCGTAATGTCGTACTCAAAACCGAACCCTACAGCATCGGTCAGCCGCAGGATCTGACGTTGTTCGCCGGTGAGGAAATGCCATCCGTCGGCCGCCCCCGCGCGGCCGTACCCTTCGATGTAAGCCGCTTTTTTGGCCGCGGCAAGTTGGGGCTTTTCGCGAGGATCGAAGCTGACGGTAACGACGTCGAACTCCTTGCCAATATTGAAGTCCAGGGTTCTTAACGTTTTCAGCAGCCCTGTGAGGGTCATCGAGCAGAGCCTGGGGCACTTGTAATACACAAGAGACAGGATCACCGGCTTGCCCCGCAGCAACTGCCCAATACTTAGGGATGCGCCATTTTCATCCACGAACTTTGCATTCAACGGGACCTGTGTATTCAGATTCTGCTGCACGCGGACGTTCCGAAGTTGGGGTGGCACGTCATTGGACGTTTGCGCTCTCGCCGCGAAAGGCAAACAGAACGCTGCAATGAAAACGCCACTTCGCACGAACGTCATGGTCTTGCTCTCTCCGGAACTGGTTTACCTTGTTCGGCGCCAATCTTTGCGGGCGTCTGTTGACGTGCTGGCAGCCCTGCGCGCAGTACCTCATCGATCGCTCGATCGATGGGAATATGTACCTTGCCAGCGGATCGATCTACCCACCCGTAGCTGTTCAGCCGCTTAGATTCCTTCTGTCGGTAATCGGCCAAGTCCACGCTCGGCGCTAACTGAAGCCGCGGAGTAGGTGGCAATTCGCGAGGTCCCTGCCAGGCTGGCACTCGCGCTTCTTCGGGTATGGCACGTGCAAACCAATTCCACATGAAACCGAGAACAATAACAATGACTACACCGCTGATCGCGAGCCCGAGCATATACTTCCCGATAGTGCGAACCGGTATGTCCGTGTGTTCATGGTCGTGGATCTGGTGTCCGTTCCCAGGTTGAGTTTCCATCAGTGATGGCCTCCTTCAGGCGCAAGCCGTGGATCTTCCATATAAGCAAGCGGTCCTCTCTCGAGTTGCCATAGGAACATCCAAAGCCAAACGCCTCCAACGCCGGCCAGTGCTACCAGACTCAGCCATCCGAGTGGGAAATCACCCCGTGGTGTCGCCGGCTCGACCCAGTAGACAAGATCCACGAATCGCATAATGATGATTGCGATGCAAACGCGCGCAAGCAATCTTCCACGGCGCTTCACATGCCGGCTCAACAGAATGGCGAATGGAACGCCGAAGTGAAACACCATGAGCAGCACTGACACCACGACCCATCCTCCCGCAGTACGCCGGAGATACCACGGTGTCTCCTCGGGTATGTTGCCAGACCAGATGATCAGGAACTGAGAGAACGAAGTATACGCCCACAGGCAGGTAAAGGCGAGAAGCAGATTCCCGAGGTCGTGATACCACGAGGGCTCAACTCTCCCCGCGAACGGTTCGCGATCTGAGACGAAAGCCAGTAGCGCCGTGCAGAACGCAAGCGTCTGTAGAGCCTGTCCGACAAGGAAGATCGCGCCATAAATCGTTGAGAACCAGTGCGGCTCCAACGACATAATCCAGTCGACTGCCGCGAACGTTACGGAAAATGAGAATACGATGATCCCGACTGCGCTGATGCCTTTCAGTCGAGCTGAGGCAGGCCCGATTGACGATCTGCGCGCTAATAGAATCGACATGCCAATCCAAATAGCGAAGTATAAAACCGTTCGTACGATAAAGGACGTGGGGTTAAGGTATCCCTCTTTGTGGCGAAGGACGGCGTCATGAGCAACCACTTCATGATGGGACCATTCGTAGAGAGCGGGAATGCCTAGCAGAATAGGAATCACCAACACCGCCATCAGCGGGAGTGTCCGCACACCAGACTCCAGGAACCGTCGGATAATGGCTCCCCAGCGCCCTCCGACCAGGTTGTGAAGCATCACGACGCCTAGTGACCCGAGTGCCAGACTTACCCAGAAGACATACGCAACCAGATAAGAGTGGAAGAAGGATCCCGCATCGAAGAACGCTGCGACCGCGCAGATCAACAGGGCGACCACACCGATCCCAAGTGAAGCCCGCTGTATGCGATTCAATCTGGCCTGGTTCGTGAGTGCAGGGTTCATCGCTTGTTCTCCGGGCTTCCACCTTGGGGTCGACCCTCCGGCGTGGGAGGCGCTCCCGGACGCATTTCGCCAGGTGAAGGTGCAGCCTCCTGTTGGGGAGCTTGCTCGAGCACGATCCTCTGGTCCGCCGGCACGTCGGCCAGAGTGGCGGCTTGACTTGCCTGTAACGCTCTGATGTAGGCGGCAATCGCCCAGCGGTCGTCCACAGAAACCCGTTGTGCGTAGCTGTACATTGCGCCGTAGCCGTTCGTCATCACGTCGAAGAAGTGGCCAACTGGAGCGTTGCGCAAACGCTCAATATGGTACGAGGGCGGCGGATTCAACCCACGCTGCACGATCATCCCGTTCCCGTCACCTGTGTAGCCATGGCAATGAACGCAGAACATCTCAAATCGAGTACGCCCGCGCAGCACCATCTGGCGTGTGACAGGATAAGGAAACTCTTTCACCAGATCCGTGGGAAAACTGGCGGCAAACACCTCACCTGCAGTTTGGGTACCTCCTCGGGCCGGCTGAGCGGACCGGCGCGCATCCACTGGCTGCGGGGGCGTCCGAACTGATTGGCCCACCTGTTGAATCGCCGCTGGTTGTGTTCCCTGCTGTGCCGGGGCCTGGCCCGTACGTCCGGTGTAATAAGCACGATCGGTTCGGAGTTGTCCGCGCGCAATCGTCCCTTCCACAACTGGACGGGCGGAACGGGCATCAGTAAAGAATGTGCTCTTCGTCAGTGGCCTATACGCCGGTTGATCATGCATGTCCTGGCGGCACGCGATTAGAACCGAGAACAGTGCAATCACAATACCCGACCGGCGTTCACTCATCGACGTCACTGACCTCCAACGGCGTCAGTCTTTCCAGAAATGCGCGAGTCTCCTCAACCTGGAACTTGGGGTCGCTGGCCTCGATACAAAGAAAGAATCTATCGTGCGAGGCGCGGTCGAATCGTGGAGCATTAAAAACCGGATGATATGGCCGAGGAAGGCCATTCATCACGATCATGCCCACTACAGCGAATAGGGACGCGAAGAGGACAGTGGTTTCGAACGTAATCGGAATAAATGCCGGCCAACTGTGTATCGGCCTACCACCGACGTTATGAACATACGGGATGGCAGCCATGTAATAGCAAAGCCCGTAACCTGTGGCGGCTCCGATTAGGGCGCCAATGAGCACCACCAACGCAACGCGATTTTTGGGAAATCCAATAGCCTCATCCAACCCATGCACGGGCATTGGCGAAAATGCGTCGATTCGGCGATAACCCGCGGAGTAGGCCTTTTCACTGGCATGCACGATATCGTCGGGGGTTGCGAACTCAGCCAACAGCCCGTAGAGTCGTCGTCCGAACAGTTCTTCCTGTTTCATCGCGGGACAGCCTCGGGCTCGGCTGGTGGACGCGCCTTAGTATCGGACGGTGATTCCGGTGGCGGCGGCACCATGGCCTTCATCTCGGAAATCGAGATTGCGGGCAACACACGCATGAACAGGAACATCAGGGTCAGGAATAAGCCGATGGTTCCGGCCAGCGTTGCGAAATCCCAAATCGTTGGGTAGTACATGCCCCAGGACGACGGGAGGAAATCGCGATGCAGACTAACGACGATAATTACGAATCGCTCCAGCCACATACCAATATTGATGACAAGAGAGAGAACAAACAATGCCGCGATATTGCTCCGAACACCCTTGAACCAGAAGAACTGCGCGGCAACAATGTTAGTGGCCCAGAGCGCCCAATATAAAGGAGCGTACGGGCCAGTCATGCGATTGACCATCATGTAAATCTCCGGGTTGCTGCCGCTGTACCACGCCATGAAGATTTCCATGATGTAGCCGTACGCAACAATCCAACTCGTGGCGATCATGAGCTTCGCCATGTTGTGCAGATGGCGCATCGTGATGAAGTCGCGAAGGTTGTAATAGGCGCGTGCCGGGATAGCGAGAGTCATCACCATCGCAAAACCGGAATGAATTGCGCCAGCGACGAAGTAAGGAGGAAAGATCGTCGTATGCCAGCCTGGCAACTGAGACACTGCGAAATCGAAACTAACCACTGTGTGGACGGAAACCACCAGGGGCGTGGCAAGTCCGGCCAGTAGCAGATAGGCCATGTCGTAACGCGCCCAGTGCCGGGCCGACCCGCGCCAGCCTAGAGCAAGGATGCCATACGTCACCTGCTGCCAGCGTTTCTTGGCGCGATCTCGGAAGGTCGCCATGTCAGGCACGAGTCCCACGTACCAGAACAAAAACGAGACGGTGAAGTATGTGGATACAGCAAACACGTCCCAAATCAGTGGACTGCGCGGCTGCGGCCACATGTTCATCGTGTTCGGATAGGGAAAAAGCCAGTAAGCAAGCCAGGGACGTCCGGTGTGAAACAGTGGGAAGATGCCTGCACAGGCGACCGCGAAGAGGGTCATCGCCTCTGCAAAGCGATTGATCGATGTCCGCCAATCCTGCTTCAACAGCAGGAGGATCGCAGAAATGAGAGTCCCTGCGTGACCGATACCGATCCACCATACGAAGTTGATGATGTCGAATCCCCAGGCAACAGGGATATTGTTCCCCCAAATCCCAATGCCGCGCAGCACAAGGTACGTTAGTGACAGGAACAGCAGCATCATCCCGGCAAATACCAAACCGAATGGAATCAGCCAGCGGGTCTCTATCGGGAACTTGAGAACGGCGTCGCTGATCTGGTCTGTGACGGTCGTGTAATTGTGACCAGGACCGACCACGGGTGGATTATCTGCGCGCTCAGTCACTGGGACATCGATCATGACACCGTCTCCAGTTCGGGGTTAATATTGCGAAGCTTCGCCGTATATGTCGTGCGCGGCTTGGTTCCTAACTCGGCCAGAAGACTGTAATGAAGCGGCCCATTGCGCAGTTTGTGAACACGAGATGACTTGTCATTCAAATCGCCAAAGATGATTGCATCTGTCGGACAGGCTTGCTGACAAGCGGTCTGTATCTCGCCGTCCCGGATACGCCGGTCCTGCTTCTGCGTTTCGATCTTCGCAGCTTCGATGCGCTGCACACAGTAGGTGCATTTCTCCATAACGCCTCGGCTGCGCACCGTAACATTGGGATTTCTCATTGCAGCAAGGCTGGGTGTATCCCAGTCTTGGTAGAGCAGAAAGTTGAATCGCCTAACCTTATACGGACAGTTGTTCGAGCAGTAGCGAGTACCGACACAACGGTTGTAGACCATCTGGTTCAAACCATCGCTACTGTGAACCGTTGCGGCAACAGGACACACCACCTCGCACGGCGCCTGCTCGCAGTGCATGCAAGGCAGTGGTTGAAAGTAGACCTGAGGATTGTCAAGCGAACCGGAGTGATATCGGTCGACGCGTAACCAATGCATCTCGCGGCCTCTCCCCACCTGCTCTTTCCCGACGACCGGAACGTTGTTTTCAGCCACGCACGCGACTACACACGCGTTGCAGCCGATGCAGGCATTGAGATCGATCGCCATTCCCCAACGGTAACCAGTGGACTCCCAGCCGGGATAGAGCGACAACTCGGCGACCTCGTGCTCCTGTTTTTCCTCGCCCCTGAACAACGTTTGATCTTTCAGGAACCGGGCGTTGGTAGCCGAATGAATCAAATCGCGCCCGGCCATGGTGTGATGCGTCTGTGTGGAGGCCACGTTGTACCGATCTCCAGTCTTGACCAATTCCAGGCCGCCGTCAAAATAAGGACGATCTGCTGTTCTCAGTGCGTATCCGTTGTAGCCCGCGCGAGTTCCAACTCTGCCGGCCCGTCCCCGGCCGTATCCGAGAAAAACAGTCACTGAATCATCGGCCTGACCGGGCACCACCCACGCAGGACCTCGAACGTTGCGTCCGCGATAACGGAGTTCGACTAGCTCTTGATTCTCAATTTTCAGCCGCTCAGCAGTTCGCGGGCTGACGTAAATCGCGTTGTCCCAGGTGATTTTCGTATGGGGTTTCGGTGTCTCCTGCAGCCAGGCGTTATTCGCAAATCGGCCGTCCCACACGCACGGATCGGCGCGGAACACAATCTCTAGACCCGTTTGGGCGGCCTGACTTCCGGGTTGCGCTACCTTTTGGGCCGGTATCGAAGTCGCCTGCCGTTCTGGAAACGCCGTGTTCGGGATGATCCCGTCGTGAAGCCAATGTTCCCAGGCTTGCTCGAAATCAGGCGACCGGTACTGCGACTGCCAGAATGATTTGACGATCTGGTAGCCGCTCTGATCCGGTGTTTCCGTCAGGGTTCCCAGCACCTCGTGGGGAGTCCTACCGCCGTAAAGTGGCGCGATCAGGGGCTGTACGATGCAAGCGGAACCGTCGTACGCGGCTGCATCGCTCCACGACTCCAGGTAATGCGCCTCCGGAACGTGCCACTGACAGAGCGATCCAGTTTCATCCCTATAAAGCCCCAGATGCATCCGAAATGGAACGGCGCCCAGGTGCTTGGAGAACTCATAATCGACCGGAGCGGTGTACACCGGATTCACACCCATGATCAGCAGGGCTTTCACTCGCCCCGCTCGCATCGCGTTCACCAAATCGGGGAAAGATTGCGCTTCGTCGGGCGTCGTCTGAATGTGACGAACCGTCGAACCGATGTTGCCGAGTGATTGATTCAGTGCTTGGGCAAGTGCGTGGACCGAGGCGGGTTGATATTCACCTGCGATGACAATACTGGCTCCGCGGTGCGCCTGTAAATCCTTTGCGACCGCGTCTACAAACCGTGATAGTTCCGGCCGCAAGGTCGCGCTTTGTCCCGTAGACCCGGCAGCGCGAGCCGCCACGGCCTGAGCGATTGCTTCCACCTCACTCGCCTTAACAGGCAGGCGGTGATCTGCGGAGTCCCCTGTTATTGACGGTGTGGGTTCGACCACGTAGAGCCGGTTCATGCGCGACCGGTCTGCCTCAGCGTGACGGCGGCTGGCGAAGGCGCGCGCATACGCTATGCTGCCTGGCATCGCGAACAGGAAATCGGAGTCGAGCGACAATACGACGTCAGCCCTCGCGAAATCGTAGACAATCCCGTCGCGGCTGGAGTCACGAATTGGATCGTACTCGTACCACTGCATTGCGGGATATCGGCGCCGGAGCGCGCTGCGTTGCGCCATCAGCGTCGGCGAATGCATCGGCTCGCTCAGCACGTGCAAACCTTCTCCGGAACCGAGCGTTTCCCGAAGTTCGGCCATCCTCCCCAGGAACTCGCCCCATGTGCTGATCCGTCCGTGAAAGTAAACAGCCTGCGATCGGTCGGGATCGTAGAGACCCAACGTTGACGCCTGGTTAAAAAGGTTCGTTCGACCGAGGCTTCCAGGATGCTGCGGGTTGCCTTCAACCTTGGTCGGCCTTCCTTCATGGCTTTCAACAAGCAATCCAACCGCGGAGCCTCGAAACGGCATCGCTGTTGCATACATCAACGGCTGCCCTAAAACGATCTCCTCTGGCTGACGTACATACGGAAGAATGTTTTCCTTCGGCTGACGGGTGCAGGCGGTTAGCCCAGCCAAGCCGAATGCAGCTGCCATCACGCGCAGCAGATCTCGTCTCGTAGCGGGGTTCTTTAGATCATCGGCCTGTGAAGGAAACTCATCTTCGACGAACGCCTGAAACTCAGGGGTTGCGGCAAGTTCATCCAGGCTGCGCCAATAATGGGGCCCGCCCGAAGTCTCGAGCCTGCCTCGCAATTCCGCGATGTCAATCTTGCCGCATGCTGTGTCTCGGGTTCTCATCGGTGGCAGGTGTAGCAATCCAGAAGCTTCTGAACCTTATACTCCGCAACGAGCCTGCGCCCGAGTTCCATCTGGTCCTCGGCGGGCTGATACGCCATATCATAGATCTTGTCGCGAGGCCGAATATGCCGCTCCGGCTGGCGGTGACAATCCAGGCACCACTGCATCTGGAGCGACTGCGCCTTGTAGATCTGCGGCATCTGATCTACGCGCCCATGGCAACTAGCGCAACCTATTCCTTTATTGATATGAATGCTGTGATTGAAGTACACGAAATCGGGAAGGTCGTGAACTCGAACCCATTCAATCGACTGACCGCTCCGGTAACTCTCACGTACAGGTTCGAGCGTCGGACTATTGATCCAGATCTGCGAGTGGCAGCTCATGCAGGTATGAGTCGGCGGTATTCCGGCGAATGAGCTTACTTCAACCGAACTGTGGCAGTACGCGCAGTGAATGCCGAGCTGACCGGCGTGGTGTCTGTGGCTGAATTGAACAGGCTGAACTTTTGCGACCCCGATCTCGGTGATGTATTCCGAGCGGTCCAATCCCATGATCGAGAGGATGCCACCGCCTACCAACAGAATCGCAAGAGCGATTGATAACGGCGCGACGGTATTGGCGCTACGGCTAAAGATCTGGGGCATGTAGGAAAGCCTATGCCTCGACGAAACCTTGCCAGCGTTCGGTGCTCGCGACGAAGATTCTTCTACCGACCAGGCGCCTCTTAAAGACGCCCAATCAGTAGTCTATGCGGGTTAGAGCGCGGTGAACATACAGTATGACAATGTTAACGGTTACCATTTTTCAGAAATCCTGTGCCAAAATGTTGAGTCGCACTAAGAATTCAGCCAGTTGCCGTAAGGTTTATACAGCCTTTTGACGCGGCGATTGAGGGAGAGAAAGAGGCCAGCAGATGGGCTTTTTACTCTATTCGCACTCGGATTGCGGAAGCTGGAGTATCCGGACCCGGAGATAGGAAGTGATGTCGCCGTACTTACCCGGCGAGCCGCGGAGGTAATTGTTGTATTGCGAACGCTACGTAAGGCAGCGGACAGTTAGGGGGATCGCTAAATTTCCTAGGATCAGCCTAAGATGGCACGTTAGCAACATTCGCCGAAGATCGGCGAATCACAAACGGCACCACAAGCTGTCACGAGACACAGTGTTCGGCCGAGCGCGCACCTCCAAGGATTCACTCAACGGTTTCGAACTATCTCGCACGGTGATGCTGCGACTGCGTTTGAGGAACGCGAGGCCCCGGGCGGCAACATCACACATGCGAAGTACCGGTACTGACAGGCGCATCGGATGGAGCGATTGCAAGCACTTCCCGTGTCACGGTTCAACTGTTGAATCAGAACAATTCCGCGCTCTTCATTGAGGAGGCAACGCACTGGCAAGGCTATTGGGAGTCTACGTTCGGGCGCGGTCCGACTTTCCTGAATCCGCGGAGTGGCTCGTCCGGTTCGAGATCGACTCGATCTCACCGAACCCACGATAGCGCTTACTTAGTCGAGAACAGAAGGACGCCCACTAATCGCGTAGAGCCGGCTTTCAGTTGAATGGTCGGGCCGCGGCGATTTGAACCCGATTCATTTCATATCGCTCCGTACCGTCGCGTGCTGATGTGTAGAGATTTCAGCAACTTGCGCGAATGCCTGTCTCATCTGGTATCGGTGTGTCGTGCTGTGGTGGCACAACGATGGCACAAATACCGGGCAGTTCCGATCGTTCCTCTGACAGATGCAAAACTGAGTGCTGGTCGGCCGACGATAGCGTCCTGCTTGGTTTTTTCTTGGGAACTCCGAACGTCGCATTTCAAATCTTTGCGATCACATGGTGCCCATCACGGACCCTGAAGGCCCACCAACTCATCATGACCTCAGTTCTGACACTTTCGGCCGTCGCAAAGCAGCACGTGAGTGCCGCCGTCCCACAGCCATGAGATCTCAACATAATCTCGCTATCGTAGATCCTCTGGAGTTCTGCGATTAGATCCATGACGTACGCGGCGATGTAGGTTCATCGCGTTGATCGATACGCGTTTAGTCTACCCCGACCTCTACCGACCTCGATTCTGAATCGTGAACGATTTGGCCTCGAAGTGTAACTGGACGAAGGGCAAACGGTTCATGCGTGATTTACGCTGTGCCGAACAGAGCGGCGAAGCCCCATGCCTGACCGTGTCGGTTATGCCGGGTGATTCCGGGAACCCGTCCCTTTCTGATCATCTGGGCTGCTTCGGTTCCCTGAACCACCGCCCATGCCGTTTGCTTCGTCGTGGCCCTGCATCGCACGCCGCGCTGCTTGATTGCGATTATTGGATCCGATGCGATTGTGTCCGTGCTGGCGCATCTATGCCCAAGGTCGGCCGAAGCTCACCTTTAACTCGCCAAGCACTGCGGGGTAGCTGCAACGGCTTGTACCTCACTTGCACGGGAGAGTCGTTCGCCAAGTTTCGGCTACAATCATACGAACGAAATGGCGACCACCAAGACGGTACGCATCGGAGATGGAATTTCACATTAACTGGCGCATTTCAATGATCATGAAATGGCTGACAGCAAAACCCGCTCGACGCGGAAAGGTATACCCGCCCACTGGCGCGGATGAAGCGTTCATTCACACGACCTTCAATCAGATTGACGGCTGGTGTCGTCATGAAGCCGCGTACCTTACCTGTTGCCTGATGGCCTCCCAGAAGCAGGCCGGATTGGCTCAAGGCGTTGTCGAAATAGGTGTTTGGAAAGGAAAGTACCTTTCAGTCCTCCACCACAACGCACGTCAATACGGGCAGCCCGTCGTTGGAATCGATGAATTCGTTTGGTTGCCGCGGGAGGATGCGGTCAATGCTTTGGAAAAAGCTTTCGGCTCACTCGATGGACTAAAACTAATTCCAGGCAATTCCCGCCATCTCACGGCCGCAGACATCTTCGAAATGCTCGTCGGATTACGCGCTAGTTTCATCAGTGTGGACGGCGACCACGCTGCACCTGCCGTAAAAAGCGATCTGGAACTCGCAAGCGCCGCACTGGCGCCCGGCGGTATTATGGCCATTGATGATTTCATGAATCCACATGCGATGAGTGTATCCGAAGCTGTGTACGGCTATTTCTTCGAAACGCAATCATCGATTCGCCCGTTTGCATATACCGGAAACAAGCTATTTGCCGCTGATTCTGCCTACCACGCCAGGTACATAGAGGCAGTTGCGCAGTTTGCGGAGCACCATGAGCACCTGCAGATAGTCAAAGAATACAATGAATTCCGGGCCCAGGGCAGTTACTACGTGGAACAGCGCATACTCGGATCTACGGTCATCGTCCTTTGAGGCTTGGGTCGTTCCCGCAAAAGCGGTTTATCATCCTCCAGCCCGTCGAGGTTCCTCACGGCCAAGCCCCGGCCATCGCGACCATGGTATCGCCGTTATTTGTTTGGCACTTTATGAACACCCAACCACGTAAGCCTTGAAGACCACCTTTAGAGAGCGCTACTTGCATGAAGCGGGCGAGCGGGCACATATGTGACGCAAGCATAATGTGCGTATAAAGACGAATCGTAAGCGACTGCAAGGGACCGCGTATCACGAGGCTGGCCATGCGGTCGCAAGATGGGAGAAGCGGCTCCCATTCAAACATGCGACCATCGTGCCTCAAAAAGCAGAAGGCAACTTGGGCCATGTATTGTTTGCAAAACCTCCAAATGGTTCAACTTCTAGCCCGGGCAATCAAATCGCGCTCGGCGACAACCGGAGAAATCTAATCATCGTCGACTTCGCTGGTAGCGCTGGGGAAGAACTATTCGAGGGTCATCGCCACGCGGATTACCTATCAGCGGTCAATTTTGCAATCCACGTCTTCGGCCCGCAAGATACCGTGCGGGCGCTGCTGCATCTTTGCTTTCTTGAAGCCCGCGATTTAGTTGACGTTCTATCTTGGGCCGTTGAAGGCGTGGCTGAACCTCTTATCGAGCGAAAGACACTCACAGCGGCCGAAGTGAACCAACCCATCTTGGATGCCTCAGCTCCACACCGGAGTTCCTGTTACGAACGTAGCCAAACGCCTCGGGCATCGCGTTCGTACACCACAGCCAAGGCCTATACGCACGCGCTATCCGATACTGACCAGGACGTCGCCGCCGCGTAGGACAAACTGATGGCGCAGGGCCTGAAGCAAAGCCCGCGCCACCAATTAGCACAACTGAAACGGAAGAAAAGATCGTAGCTCAGTGAGAAGAAGGAACATTAAGCTGGTCGGGCCGCCGGGATTTGAACCCGGGACCTCTTGCACCCCAAGCAAGCGCGCTAGCCAGGCTGCGCCACGGCCCGAATATCAACAACTACGTAGCGTGGCGATTGGTATGCCGATCGTTACGTAGAACGGTACATCCAGAAACACGATAAATAGGGGTATCGCTCGCAACAGTGATATCAACAACATTCACGGGTGCGTTAGCTCCTGTCTGGGACCGTCCATACCAGTCTACAACAGCCATGCAGGTTTTCGTATATCCCGACCTCACAAATCTACGACGGTGCTCGCGCAATACTAGGGCGATGGCCAAAGCGAAACAAGCCGCTTCCAAGAAAGTCACGCCGATTGCGTACACGCTCACCATGGACAAGCGCCGCGCAAAGATCCTGCTCAACATGCTGGGAGCTATGGAACTTCGGATGTTTGAAAAAGGCTACCGCCCGACCGAAGGCCAGATGAACACAGTGGCCGAACTCCGGAGACAGTTGAGTGAACAAGTGCACGGACAACCGGAGGCGTCCCTGGAAGAACAACTCGCCGCAGCCGTGGAGTGGTCCGGAGGACATAAGTAAGCTGAGGTCATTTTCTCTTGATCCACTTGTATGCGGCGAGCGAGTTTCTCCAGAAATATCGCTCAGCCTCATCGTGGCCCTTGGCGGTGAAATACTCTTTCATCACCCGGAGTACAACCGGGTAAGATGCCATCTTATTACTCACAGGCCAGTTGCTCGCATAGATTACACGATCTTTCCCGAACACGTCCCACAGCTCATCCAGAGATGTCTTATATGCGCCTACATCCGAAGGCACTCGACCCTCTACGTTTCGCAATACTCCAGACACTTTGGCGTAAATCTGCGGCCTCTTCGTCAGCTCGCGCATCGCGGCGTTCACGCCAGGCGTGTAAAACGGAAGATGATCGATAATGATCGGCAACGACGGGATTCGATCTGACAAACGTAGCAGATCGGCAAACATCGACTCACTGCCAATCGCATCGAGTTGTAAACCGGCGTCGGCCAATCTCCGGACGTCATCGGTCCAGTCGGGACTCGACAGACCCGCTGCGATCGGATTACCACTGAGCCTAATGCCACGGAACAGGGGGCTTTTTGTGAATCGCAACAGATGGTGCCGAAACTCCTTCTTGCCGGGCTCAAGCCGTCCCACAACACCCACAACAAGCGGATCGTCCTCCGCTACGTCGAGCACCCATTGGTTATCCTCCAACCACGCGCTGGCCTCAACAATAATCACGCCTCTAATTCCCTGCCCGGCAGTCGCCTGACGGAACTCGGTCGGCAGGGTGCGCCGATAAAGCAGGGCGTCATCCTTCGGCGGCCACGGAACACCCTGCGGCCGACCAGGGTCATAGAAATGTACGTGAGTGTCTATGATCGCGCCGGAGTAGCCTGCGCAATTGCCAACGCTGGCTGCAGTGACTACGCCAAGCGCCAGCAAATCACGTCGTCCAAGTCCACGAGGATAAAGTGAAGTCATTGGTCGCTTCTCATTGTAGTGATGACAGCGTACTGACGACAGCATCCCTTAGCGGCGCAACGGGCACGAATTATTGAAACAAGCTCTTCGCCACGAACCAGACGTTAGCGGGACGTTCAGCGAGCCTTCTCATGAAGTATGGGTACCATGCCACTCCATACGGAACGTAAAGCCTCAGGCGGTAGCCTTCCTTCACCACACGAGCCTGCAAATCCCGGCGAACGCCGTATAGCATCTGGAACTCGAACGCATCGACGCGAATCCGCCGTTCCCGTACATACGCGAAAGCTGCATCGAGCATCGCATCGTCATGGGTCGCGATCGCGGGATACGTACCATGATCGAAGAGGATGCGCATCAGCTTGAGATAATTGGCATCGACATCAGCCTTCTTCGGAAACGCAACGGATGCGGGCTCCTTGTAGGCGCCTTTGCAAAGTCGAACGGGTACCTGTCGCTCACACAGCTCCCGGATATCTTCCTCACTCCGATAGAGGTAGGCCTGGATGACAGCCCGAACCCCGCCTCTGTGACGCTTGTGCATCTCATGCACGATCTTTAGATTGCGATCCGTATATGACGAGTCCTCCATGTCCATCTCGACGCGGCTGCCGGTTTCGCACGCCAACCGCACAAGCGCATCCGTGTTGGCGAGGCAAAGCTCTTCGGATACGTCGAGACCCAAGGCCGTTACCTTCATCGATACGGTTCCTTGCAGCGGGTACACAGTTCGAATCGCCGAGAGATACGCGTCGCGAGCCTCAGTCGCCTCCTCTGGAACGCGCACATTCTCACCAAGATAATCGAGGGAAGTCAGGACACCAGATCGCTGTAGATCCGACGCGACGCGCACGGCGTCTTCTAAGCGCAGACCCGCGATAAAACGCGACGTAAGCGATTGCGCTACACGCGATGTCTCCATCCAATGCCGCAGATTTTTCTGCTGTGAAAGGAAGAGGAACGCGCTCCGGAGCGTTGGAATGAACGCGCTCACAGAGCGAAGGTGTCTCCGCGAGCGGGGATAGCCACTGGTATATCGTACTGCTGCTGAATTGCTCCTGCCAGCGCCTGCTGCTGCAACGGCTCGCCATGGACCAGAAAAATCTTCTTCAGTCCGGGCGCTGCGCGCTTGATCCACAGCAGTAACTCCCGCTGATCTGCATGGCCGCTGAGTTCATTCAGTGTCACGACTTCGGCACGCAGCCGCATGGGATCTCCAAAAATTGGAACCTCGCGCTGTCGTTCCACGATTTTGCGGCCGAGTGTATTCTCCGCTTGAAAACCGGTAATCAGAATTGTATTGCGCGGGTTCTCGATGTTGTTTTTGAGGTGATGAAGGATGCGGCCTGCTTCACACATGCCCGACGCGGAGATAACGATGAAAGGTCCACGAATATCGTTCAGAGCCTTCGATTCATTTACATCCTGAATGTACTTCAGCCGGGGGAAGCTGAATGGATCGACGCCACGTCGAGAATACGCGTTCGTCTCCGCGTCGCGCGCATCCTGATGAGCACGGAACACCTGCGTCGTCCGCACTGCCAAAGGACTATCAATGAAAATCGGAATCGATGGAATCCGGTTTTGTCTCACCAACTCGTGTAGCAACAGAATAAGTTGTTGCGTACGACCGAGCGCGAATGCCGGAACGATGATCTTTCCGCCGCGACCCGCCGTCCGTACAACCGCGTCGGCGAGTTTGTTCGTAGCCTGCCCCAGATCCTTGTGCAAACGATCGCCGTACGTACTTTCCATGATCAGATAGTCGGCGTCGGGACATGGTTCGGGATCAGGAATAATCGGCAGGTTGGGGCGACCAACGTCGCCCGAGAAACACAAGCGCACCGGCTTACCGCCTTCATGTGACTCGAGAACCATCAGTGGTGGAGCCCAGCAGATGCCCTGCCTCGAATGTCTCGTACGTGAGTTCATTGCCCACCTCCGTAGGAGTGTGCAACAACACTCGCCGAAAGAGCGGCAGAACCCGTGTAGCATCCTGCACCGTGTAGATGGGCTCGACCGTTCGCGAAGTGTCCTCTTCCCCGAGTACGGCCTTGCGGCGCCATGACCGCCTGTTCAGATAAAACGCGTCTTTTTCCTGGATGAATCCGGAATCCTGTAATAACGGATCGCAAAGATCCGCAGTTGCAGGAGAGGTGTAGATAGGACCGCTGAAGCCGTTCCTGACCAGGCTCGGAAGGTTTCCGGAGTGATCGATGTGCGCGTGAGATAGCATCACAGCATGCACGTCGGCAGCCGGTATCGGTAACTTCGTATTAATATCGCGGGCGACTTGCCGTCTCCCCTGATATGTACCGCAATCGAGAAGGAATTTCTGACCGCCTACCGCCACTTCATGCATCGAGCCGGTGACGGTTCGTGCAGCACCCCAGAAGGTGATCTTCACGTTAACAGGATGGCACAGCGATTCGAACTACCGCCGGCCGCCGCCGCCTTCGCGCGATCCTCCGGAATCGGCGCCACGCGACGCAGCAGGTGGAGCAGCGCCGCCGCCCACAGGAGCCGACGCAGGAGCCTGATATACACCCCGCCTGAGTATCCGCCGCTGCGGCCTGACATGCCGGATTGTCCGCGTGATGCGCCGATACCCGAGTAGCCGCCGAAATCCGGATTCATCGGTTGCGGCCGATAGATCGGCGCCGGGGCATAATACGAGTGATTCCAAGCATTCGTGTATCTGCCCCGCAAAGGCACATAGGTGAACATTCCGAAGAACGGACTGTAATACCATCCGCCGACGTGCCAAGGAACGCTGTTCTCATGCATTCGCCGCGCAGCGGACATGTTCGCCATCGCGAGGTATCCAGAGCGCAGCACCGCCCAGCGGTAGAACGAGTCTGTCTCTTCCTTCGCGAACTTCTCGACAACCGGGACACTCGTAAGTACCACTTGCTTGCCTTCTTTAACCGTCACCGGCCGCCCCGGCTCAGCAACGGTAACTTCCCCGTCGTATACACGGACACGCGGTGGAGTTCCGGCGTCGACACGAAATACGCCGCGTTTGCGCACATCCAGGACGGTGCCTGCAACCGTCAATTCGATCCCCTGCGCTTTCTGTACTTCGCCAGCCTCGAGAATCAAAGATCCATTTACAACTTCGATTCGAGTATCCGTCAAAGCAGTCGAAACCATCGCGATCTCGGAGTTCTCGGCAACTCGCAGGAAGACTCCCGGTGTCAGCAGAACCTCAGCTCGACCCTCCGTAGTCCTGAGGTGTTGACCAGCCTTGACGCTCGGATACTCTCCCGGCTTCATCCTGATGGCCTTATCGCCAATAAACACCTCACCCTCGATGTAGTGAACCAAGCCGGACTGCGCGGAGATAAGGTCCTGAGCAACTGAAGCCCCTGCAAGGAAGCACCCGAGCGCTACCGTAAGCGAAATGTGTTTCGTTATCACGCCGATACCTCCCATGACCAATTCCTCCGATGTACACCCCTCCGGGACTTGGATGGATGCCGCTGGTAAAAGGTTACCAGCTTAACGCGTGAGCGCCTTGATGCGCCACGTGGGCCTCGTGGCTTCCGCGGGATCCTGTATGTACGGAGCCTCTGTCTTATTGGGATCATAATCCCGCCAGAGCCAGATCATCTCTTCCGCCAGTTCGGAATGCCCGCCGTTACGGCTGTGCGAACCGTTGCCCCAACTGAAGTGGTAATCGTAGGCCTTCATCTTCAACGAATTCGCCATTTGAACATTTTGCAACGGCCAGCTTCCGTGATCGTTCTCGAGATCGCCGCTGCCGTCCTGCAGCCACACGCGGATATTCCGCTTCGGCTCCTTGCGGATCTTGAACGGATAAACGTTGCCGCCGTCCATCGTTCCGGGCCGCCATTGGATACTGGTGAAGCTGCCGATACGCGACAACACGCGGCTAAATTCGCCAGGCATCATCCACGCAGCATTGAAGGCGCAGATCCCGCCCGAGGAATCCCCCGCCATCGCTCGGCTATACCCATCTTTCCGGATATTGTACTTCTCTGCCACCAGAGGCAGGATCTCCTCCTTGATGAACCGCGGGTACGTGTCGTCGACGGTGTCGTACTCGATGGATCGCATTCTGCGCTGGCCGACCAGTCCCGGTGAGATCAGAACGTGAATAATCACGGGAATCTTGCCTTCATGCGTCAGGTTCTCGAAAACGATCTGCGCGCGCGACGGCATCTCGCGATTGACGAGCACTTCCCCGTCCTGCCACACCATCACAGCCGCAGGCTTCGACGGATCGTACTGTGCAGGCGCCCAAATCCACCAGTCGCTCTTCATGTCGGGATAGATCTTGCTGGTGTGGACCATCTTCTCGGACAATTTACCTTTCGGCACACCCGGCTTCTCGTAGCTGTACGGACCGAAAGCCGGAACATCGTTTCGCGTGCCAATCACCTTGCCGTCAGCGATGTAGGAAAAGTTGTGTGTTCGCGAGGTCTGCAGAACTGCCGTATGCGTCCAGACATTCGGGCCGGTCTTGGTCATCCGAACCGGCTCGTTCTCATCGATGACAACCTGTGGGGCAGACGACGACTCGACCGCAAAGATGAAGTTGCCGCCTTCAGCAACTACGCCCTGTCCCTTCTCATAAGAGTCGCCTCCGGCCGCAGCGGAAAACACCTGGGCAAATTGTGGGGACTTCGCCTCTAGCGCCTTGCGGACTTCCTGGTACGACGGCGTGTCGGCGGCCACCGCTAAACCGATGGCCCAGCAAAGAAGCAGACAGGAGGCCCTCATGCCTTCCACTTCCAGAAGTAAAACAGAAGCGACGATTTCCCCGTGTTCTTGATGCCGTGCAGTTTATTCGCGCCGCAGTACATCATCATGCCCGGACCCACTTTTGTCAGCTTGCCATCGACCTTCATCTCGCCGCTTCCTTCCGTAATGAGCATGAACTCCTCTTCCGGATGCTTATGAGGCGGATGCGGTTCGGCCCCGGCGTTCAGTCGCAAACTGCCTGCGGTCATCGATTTCAACTGGTCCGTCGGACCGTCATAATAAATCCGGAGATCGCCGAAAGGCTCCTTCGTCAACTTAGCGTTTTGTTCGTCTACCGTTCCGTCCGGCAGTTTCGGAGCCGCAGCGCCAGGCATTGACAAAGCCACAGCGCTAAGCAGTAAGCGCCTGCGTTTCATAATTAGTTCTCCAATTTGGCGAGTACCTTCACTAGAACATTACCAACCACCTGGAAGCTCTGGGCCGACAGCTTCTCGATGGTGTCCTGATCAGTATGCCACCACCCATTCTCTGGTCCGTAGTTGAAGTCGATGAGGTCAAGAGCGGCTGCGCCGGCTTTAAGGAATGGGATATGGTCGTCCTCCACCGCGCTGTCCAACGTTGAAAAATGGGCTGCATATCCCAATTGTTTTGCCGTTTCCCACACCATATTCCGCAACCATGGAGTCGAGTTCCATTCGTGCATAATATTCAGGTCGGCATCGCCGATCATGTCGACGTTGATGACAGCCTTTATACGAGCCAGCGTTCCGTCCTCGCGCCAGCGATTCGCCAAGTGCCGACTGCCATACAGGCTATCGCTTTCGGTCCAGTTCTGGACGGCTTCCTCCCCATCCAGCCAAACAAGGTAAAGATCATTTTTTCGAGGTTTCCCACAGAACAGGCGCGCCATCTCCAGAAGAAAGCCACTTGACGAACCGCCGTCGTTCGCGCCAACAAACACTCGATCGGCCATGACTTTCGTATCGTAGTGGCCGGTGATTACGGCCGCTTGTCCGCCCTGCCCTTTGATCTTGGCAATGATGTTATTCATCCTCTTCGGCCCAATCGGTGTCGGTGCCGTGAACACATCCTGCTCGACTACACAGCCGAAAACGCGAAGCTTGCTCGTGATGTAGCTCTGCAGTTTGTGATGGGCCGGAGAATCGACAGGCCTCGGCCCGAAGGCGACCGCTGCTCGTGTGAACTGGAGAGCGTTTGCTCCGGAGAATCGGCTCGGAGCGCGTGTTCCGCCAAAAGCGGAGCAGCGATGCAGCAGGACTAGGGCTTTCGTGCGAAACATATATGACCGAGGGTGAAACTACGCTTCTTGTCGAGTGTATCGAGGAATGGCAGGGTAAGCGCAAGCGGCCCGAAAGCAATCACCGGCAGAATTGCCAAAATCCCAGGGAAGAACTGGACCGAGTTCATCAATCGTCGGGAAAGCAGGCGGAAAAATCCTCCAACGGCTTCGATTCGATGTCGACGAACCCCGCCGACCGGGTCAGGTGCTCAAGACCGAACTGTGTGTAGCGGAAATAGTCATGCGGCTGCTGATGCTCCTCCCACTCCATTGGCGTAATTAGCAGCAGGCGGCCACCCGGCTTGAGACACCGGTAAAGCTCCCGGACAACCTGGGCCGGATCGGTAACGTGCTCCAGAGTGACCACATTTAAAGCAGCATCGAAGGTATTGTCCTTAAACGGAAGGAAAAGCAGGTCGCTGAGAGCATCAAGCTGAGTGTACGACCAGCTAACATCTCCGATCCCGAGATCGACCGCGGTGTATTGGGTGTGCTGAAATGCACGGACGTACTGACATTCACCGGCCCCCGCATCGAGTACACGGTCCAGCGGCCCGTACTGTGAACCAAACAAAGCCAATTCGACCTCTATCCGTGCTTCAAAGTGGAGAATATGATGCTGCAACCACGTCGGAAGCGAATCCAGCGGGGGCCGAGCCTTCATTCCGGCTTACGTGCTTCCAGCATGACGGTGGATCCCGCGCCGCAGGCGGCCTCCAGCAACGTGAAAGGAAGCGCCGCAACAACAAGGCCAAAATACGTCAAGTCCTTGAAGAGCCTAAGCTTAGAACCCTCCGCGACCTGCCGCACGCGCCGCGCCATCGGGTCGAGTGATGGGACCATACTTGATGCCATTCCCGCTGGGTTGTCACGAAGAGAAAAATACTTTGTACGTAACAGCTTAAACCCGCAATTCTCAAGCAAAACTTGAAGATCGTGAGCGCGGAAGTTGATCAGGTGCCGCGGAACATCGAGGCCATTCCACCGCTCGCCAAAAACCAAGAACTGCCATGATGAGGCGTTCGGGACTTGTAAAATCAATCGTCCTCCTGGCCTCAGCAGCTGCCACGCAGCCTGCAGATAGGAGGCGGGATCGTAAAGATGCTCTAGAACATGAAACATCGTTACGGCGGCGAAGAAATCATTCGGAAACGGGGCGCTCGAAAAGACTCCCGCCACAACCGGCACGCCATTCTGTGACCACGCGACCCCAGCGGCCTGCCTCGAGTAATCCAATCCGAACACCCGATAGCCTCGGTCAGCCATCAACCGGCCGAAGAGGGCTCCGCCGCATCCGACGTCGAGCAATGGTCCATCCTCCGTCCGGAAGGCCGATGAGACGAAGTTTATATGATCCCGCAGAACGAACCTGCGATACCGCTCCTCCAGACGGCTTACACTGTTCTCCTGCGGCGCGAACCAATAATTGTCGGGATAGAACTTCTGGAGTTCAGCGACAGTCGGCCACGGATGCATGCGCAGCAGCCGGCAACCCGAGCACTCGATGACCGAGAATCGCTTGTCGGTGGTGCCGAATAGACGGTCTGTTTGACAGTACAGTTGTCGCCAACGTCTGCTCCCGCACGCGGGACAGCATTCGCTTGTTGGAGCCGGAGTCAAATCGCGTGCTCCGATAGCTCCTTCAGGCTGATTCGATATCGAAACAACAGTTCTCGTACCTGTTTTGGCGTTAATCTGCGGATTCTCCGCATGGCGCGCCGCTTCCGGAGCGTAGCAGGGGCCATAGTGATCGCCTGGGCCATGCCCTGCAAGAGAGCCGCCGCGATTTTGGCCTTACCGCCGACGCCCTGAAAACGCGCCGCTTCCCCTCTTCCCCTGAAGCCTGCCCATGCGCCCGCGACAAGCCTCATCGCCCAGTAAGGTACATTCAACCAGATCAGGCTGGCGGGAAAGTGCTTCAGGACCAGCAGCACACGATTCCTCTCGATCAATTGCAGCCGTCTGCTCGAAAGGACACCCAAAGTTGCTCCTCTGTGGTGTAAAACAACGGCTTTCGGCGCATAAATACACTTCCAGCCGGCAATTCTGGCACGCATTCCAAGTTCGGCATCGTCGGCATAAGCAAACAGATCCTCGTCAAAACCGCCGATTTCTCTTAGCATTGCGCTCCGATACATAGCCGCGCAGCCGTCGGGCCAAAGCACGTCCTCAACATTATCGAATCGCCCGTCGTTCGGCTGGCCCGATCCGCGGCCCCGATTCTGGCCGTCGAGATAAATCAAGTGACCTGCCTTATCGATTTTGCGCGGATCCTCATAAACGAGGATTTTGCAAGCAACCATTCCATAATCCGGGCGGTTGGAAACAACATTCATCATCGATGCAAGCCAGTCCGGATCGGCCTCGGCGTCATTGTTCAGAAGAGCTATCCATTCACCGGCCGCCAATTGAATCCCCTGATTATTGGCGCCGCAAAACCCGCGATTGTCTTCGTTCTGTATCACTTGCAACGGAAGTGGAAAGTGGCGCTTCAAATCCCCGAGCATCTCCCGTGATCCGTCAGAAGATCCATTATCCACGACGATTACTTCGAAACTTGGGGCGTTACGTTGTGAAGCAAGCGACGAAAGACAAGATCTAAGTAGATCCTTTCGATTCCAGTTGACAACAACAACTGTAATCAGGGGGCGTCCATAAGTCACGTGCTGTAGTATTATAACTGCTGAAACGTCCCAACCCGAGTCATCTATGCCCTCCGCTGGTGAACTACTTCGTAATGAGCGCTTACAGCGCCAGCGAGGATTGTCTGAAATCGCATCGGAGACGCGGATTAGTGTCCGATACCTGGAAGCTATCGAAACGGACGACATAGGAATTCTTCCCGGAGATTTCTTCTACCGCAGTTTTATCCGGCAGTACGCAACCGCTCTAGGTCTGGATGAATCGGCCATCAAGCACATTCTCGAGGCGGTGGAACCCGCCCCAGAAATCGATCCGCTTCCAACTTTTGCGCTCCCGCAACAAATCGCCGAGGTGGAGCAACGCTCCAAACCCCTCGCCCAAGTTCCGACACGCGTAGCGGTCGCGCTTTTTCTCGTCGTAGTCGGTTGTTGCTCGGGCCTTTACGCGATCTGGAACCGCGCCCACGAGTCGTTCGACGTGCCACCCGCGGCGGCGGAAACCGCGACAAATGCGACGGCCGATGCATCGCAAAGTGCAACCGATGCAGGCGCTCCTCCTCAGGCGGCTGCTGCGGCGCCCCCGGAGACGGTTCCCGCAGCGCCTGTCGCGCCGCCCGCGCAATCAGAAGCCCTTCCGGCGGATCCCAAGAAAATCAACGTAGATCTTTCAGCGAACGAGACAACTTGGGTTTCGATTTCTTCGGCGGGCCGAACGGTTTTTGCGGGAATCCTGGACGCGAGCCAAACCAAGACTTTCGATTTGAGTGAGAGCGCTAAATTGCTTACCGGCAATGCGGCGGGCCTCGACGTCCGGATGAATGGACGGCCGATTGGACCCATCGGACAGCGCGGACAAGTGCGCGTAGTCGTCTTTAGCGGCGACCATTACGAAATATTATCGCCGCACAAAATGTAAGGGTATTACAGTTATTTCAACGCAAGTTGTGATGGACATCGTTCATACTTAGAGTTTTGGATTGACGCGCTAAACCTAAGTCGCGCTTTCATATTGACCACTGGAGTGTAATCTTTGTTCGACGGGCGAATACGGCCACTCAACGTCCTTTTGGTAGAGGATAATCCGGGAGATGTCCGGCTGATGCGGGAAGCGCTCCGCAACGGCGACGCGACAAAAAAACTGGATGCCGTTGAGGATGGCGAAGAAGCCTTAGCCTATCTGCACCGGCGACACCCATATACGGCGGCGCCAAAACCCGATCTCATCTTTCTGGATCTCAATCTCCCAAAAAAGATGGCCGTGAAGTCCTGCTCGAGATAAAACAGGACGAATCGCTGCGCCGGATTCCCGTTGTTGTTCTCACAACCTCTGAAGCGGAGCGCGATATTTCTCGGGTTTACGAACTGCACGCTAATTGCTACGTCAAAAAACCTACTGACCTGGACGAGTACATGGAAGTAATTCGCGCGTGCGAAAACTTCTGGCTCCACGTAGTGCGACTGCCAAGGTAACACCTGGTGCTGATCCGGTCGGTCCCGTCGCGGGTTGCGGTTACGATCGCACTTCCAGCGCTGGCCTTGCTGGTCATCCCAACTACTGCGTTCGTGGCTTGAACCCACCTTTGATCGTTGTTCATCGCCGCGAGCGCAATTGCCGCGTGGCTTTGTGGTACACGGTATGGCTTCGTCTGCGTGCTGCTGTCGGCGCTGGCGATCGATCTATTTCTTCCTGATGCCGTACAACAGCTTCGAACTGCTTAACGCAAGCCTCAAGGTCAGGTTCTTCCTGTTTCTCGCCACGGCGGCGGTCGATCATAGGACTGATCCATTACGCCCGCAAGGCACGCGCCGACTTGGACGGAATCCGAAGAACGGTACCGCAGCCTCGCGGAATTGATTCCGTTCGGCGGATGGGTCGCGGATAAGCGAGGCAACATGGTGCGTCTCAGCGAATCCTTTCTGAAAACGTTCGAAACGACAATGGACGAATGTCGGGGACTAGGCTGGATGCGGCTGCTCGATGAATCCGAACGCGATCAGGTACTCGCCGACTGGAGTGAGTGCATGCGTTCGGGCTACTTCTGGGACTACGAATACCGTCTCAAGGCGCCCTCGGGCAGCCAGTACGTCGTTCTTAAGCCGCGGCATTCCCGTCTACGGCGCAGGAGGAAAAGCAGAAGAACTTGGGTGGGCATTCACCTGGATATTACGGAGCGTGAACTCAGCGCTCAACATCGTATCGAGCAGGCTCGAAACATTGCGCGTTTCAATGCCGAACTTGAGCAGTTCGCATATGTCTCGGCGCATGATCTGCAGGAACCACTGCGCATGATCGCCAGCTACCTGCAGCTTCTTTCCCGCCGTTACAAAGGAAAACTGGATGCGGACGCCGATACATTATCGGCTATGCCGTGGAGGGAGCGGAGCGGCTCCAGATCTCTGCTTCGGGATTTGCTGGACTTACAGCAGGCCGGCAAAGGCAATAAACCTGTTCTGAGTTGCGCCACTGTCATCGGCCGTGAGAAAGCGTGCGAAAATCTG
This sequence comes from Bryobacteraceae bacterium, assembly GCA_963825845.1. Classification (GTDB taxonomy): domain Bacteria; phylum Acidobacteriota; class Terriglobia; order Bryobacterales; family Bryobacteraceae; genus DASQDN01. The sequence continues at coordinate 34,102 of CAWGVL010000055.1, forward strand.
TCAATCGACAGATCCAGCAGTACGGCGCGGTAAGTCACCTATATCGACCTGCCAACGCTCTGAATACGAAGAGCAGACGTTCGATCCAGGTCTTCGGGCATTTGTTCGATAACTCCCTGAAATACCGGCAAGGATGGCGTTCCATCCCGAGATTCACGTGTCTCGGAGTCCGGAAGGTCGTGAAAGCCGGAGGCCTGGGAGATCCGCATCAAGGACAACGGCATCGGAATTCCTGCGGGAGTTCCTCGACGAAGATTTTCGATGTTTTTCAGCGCCTTCATCCGCGAAGCATGTATCCGGGAACAGGCATCGGGCTGGCGATCTGCAAGAAAATCGTCGAAGTCCACGGGGGACGAACTGACGGCGGAATCCAACTCGGCGAGGGATCAACTTTCTACCTTCACGATTCCGCTCAGTCGTGAGCGGCAAGCGTGAATTTGAAAGTCGATGCCTTTGCCCGGCTTCCGACTCCACCCAGATTCGCCCGCCGTGGCTTTCGATAATCTTGCGGCAGATCGCAAGCCCAATGCCGGTGCCCGGTACCTCTTTCCCATGCAGCCGTTTGAAAACGCCAAAAATCCGCTCGTGGTGTTCAGCATCGATACCAATCCCGTTGTCGACGCACGGAAAACTCGTACATGTCGTTCACGCGGACAGCCGAGATATGCAACGCGGGCGGCACCGCTGTGCGGTACTTGATTGCGTTGATCAGCAGGTTTTGAAACACCTGCGATAGCTGCGTCTGGTCGGCCTCCACCATGGGGAGCGGATCATACGTGATGGTGCGCCGTTCTCTTTCACCAGCCGATCGACGTTCATGATCGCCCACTGAAGAATATTTGCCGAAGAAGTCGGTTCTGGCACGGTACGATCGGGCCGGCCAGCCTGAGAATATGCCAGCAGATCCTTCAAAAGCTGAGTCATACGCCCCGCCGCATCCATCATGAAGTGGATAAATTCGTCGGCGTCTGCATCCAGTTTCCCTGAGTACCGGCGCGCTCAGCAGTTCGGCATAGGAGCGGACGGTTCGTAGCGGTTCCTGCAAGTCGTGAGAAACAGTATAGGCAAATCGTTGCAATTCGTCGTTCGATCGCTCGAGCTGGCTTTCCAGGTTCCGGCGTTCCGTCGCATCACGCGTGACCTTCGCGAATCCGATCACTTCACCGGCTGCGATCCTTAACGCAAGTCGTCATCCCCTCAGCCCAGAATTTCTCACCATTGTCTTACCAGCCACCGGTGTCGTCCGCATGCCCTCCTTCGCGGCCATGCGCAATTCGTTCTCCGGGACATTATTGGTCCGATCGTCGTCTGTATAAAAGACCGAAAAATGCTTGCCGATAATTTCAGAGGCTACGTAGCCGTGCACGCACTAATCGCCGGGATTCCAAGAAACGATCACGCCGCCGGATTGAGCATGAAGAGCGCATAATGACGCACCGCGGAAACCAGGGAGCGCTCGGGATTGCATTGCGCCTTCTTCAGAGCCAATGCCACGGCGTTCTCCAGCTCCCTTCCTCGCAGCGGAAGTGGGACGACGAGTTCCGGACATGGAGTACCGAACTGGAGATGAGGTCGGCAGTCGCGATGGCAACGAATGGCAACCGAGATGGCAGCGCTGCGTGAACAAGCCGCGAATCGATCAAAGCCAGCAGTGGCTGAATTTGACTCAGCAGTGGTTCGACCGTCAGCGGGCGTCTCACCCGGCTCATAGCCCGCAGCAATGAGCCGCGTTCGGAAATTTCCGCTATCGGCAAATCCTTATGAGCGATAACGATGTCGGGCCTGTCCATAAGGAACTGTTCGGGACAATGCGGATCTCGCTGGTGCAGAACGCGACGTCGATGGAACCGGACGCGCTTACCTCATTAGACAGCACTCGGACCCTTTTGGCTACTCAAGACGCGTCGGATGGGGATTTCCCCGCGGCGAATTGCGACAACCTTGAAAAAATCCACCGCGGATTAGGGAATTGAAAAACGTAAAGCGAGAAGAGAAGAAAGGGCGAAACATGTTCGCCCGGTGATGAATCAACAATTGGAGGCAAACGAATGCCTGTCGATGAGCGGAAACAGCGACCCATGATGGCCCACGCTCGACGCGCTTGATCGAGGCCGGGATATCGGTCATTACGGACGACTCGTCTTCGTGATGGTAGCGCGGCACTTCATGGATGACAATGAAATCATTGAGCATCTGCAGAAAGATAAGACGTTCAACGAAGAGCAGGGACGGTCGCTGCTAAAACAGGTGGAAGCGCGGGGCTATAATCCGCCAAAGCGGGAACGCGTGCTCGAATGGATGGAGCGTCAGAAGTTTCCGATTTGTCCCGCTACGGATGATCCGGGGCAATGCAATGTGTATCGCAATCTCGAATTCCCAAAAGAAATCTACGACCGCATAGCCCGATTTTATGAAGGCCAGACGAACTGATTACTCAAACTGCTGCTTGAATCGTGCAAATTGTTGCTCGAGATCGAGAATTTTTTGACGCAATTCCGACATTTCGGCCTCCAGTTCGCTGGTTCGGTCGTGTGCCGCGGAGCCGCTGCGCTGTAGCGGTTCGATGTGCTCAGACACAGAGGGCTCACCTGAGAGCAATTGAGCCCATCGGGCTCTTTGGTGCCGGGCAGTTTCGGCAGCACTCTTACGAACGGCTGCTCGGCGCGCTCGCTCAATGCGCGAAGGCACCGCTCCACCTCATCCGAGTCGGTAAAACGATGCATGCGGCCCGCACGGTCCCTGAGTTCTCCCACGGTCTGAGGGCCGCGTACAAGCAATTCGCAGAGCAGCGCAACTTCACGCCGGCCGAGGTTCAGCCTCTCCTGCAAGCGATGGCCGTACTTCGGTACACGATTCCCGCCGCCGGTCAACGTCATTACCAACTGTTTGTGCCGCAGGCGATCGAGTGCTTCAGCGACGTCGTCTTCTTCGTATGTGACAACCGGATCGCGGTTCGACTTCTGATTGCACGCGTTGATCAATGCGTTCAGCGTCAACGGGTAATACTCGGGCGTCGTGATCTCTTTCTCGATCAGGCACCCGAGCACTCGCGCTTCTACCGCGTCCAACTCGATCATTGCCGGGATTGCGGCTATCCGACTTCTTGCAGAACCGATCGAATGCATCGGTCAATGTTTTCGCGATCTCCGGGCCAGCCGGTTCTCAATCTGATGGCGAGGAAGCAGGTAGACCGGCTGGCCGTCGCGGAAAAGATAGACACAGGGTGAAGAGGGCGGCAGTGCGCCGGCAAACTCGCGAACCCGGTCCGTCGCTTCGACGTCGCCGCCGGCGAAAACGGTCGCTACCTTATCCGGCGTAACATCGTGCTTCAGAGCCAGCGCAATTCCCGGCCGCGCCTTCCCTGCGGCGCAGCCGCACACGGAATTCACGACCATCATGACTAATCTCGCCCGAATTCCCGCCGAGCAGACGATCAACATCCGCAGGCGTACGAGCCTCTTCCACACCGTGCTGGGTCAAGTCCTGGCGCATCGCCGCAATTAACTGTTCCGGATAACGCAAAATATAGATCTCCTTAAACCTTCATTCTAACGAGACGCAATTCCGCGTCCGCGAGATACTGAGAACTGGTGGCAAAGCCATTCAAGCATCCTTCGCGGACAATCGAGGAGCAAGCGTAGTTTTGGCCCCGGGGATTCGGTGGACAATGGTCGTGGTCATCGCGGCGCATCTTCTCGTGGGCTCGCGCTCGGCGCACTCAGATTCATCGATCCTCCGGTCACAGGTGTCCAGTTGCAGCGCCGCGTCGAGTCAATTTCCGTCGTACGCCCTACCAGAATCGCCAAAAACGGCACCTTTGGCACGAATCTCGACTGAACTGCAGCATGCTGTGATCGCCGCGGAGGACGGCCGCTTTTATCGAGCACCATGGCATCGATTGGAAGCAGGTCCGGAAGGTCGCAGAGGAGAGCCGTGAGTCGGGCGAGATCGCGCGAGGCGCTTCCACCATAACGCAGCAGCTCGTAAAGAATCTGTTTTTCACAACACATCGGAATCCTGTACGAAAAGTCTGCGAGTACACGCTTGGCTCCGATGGCCGACTATATCCTGGGCAAGCAACGCACGCTCGAGCTGTATCTCAATGTGGTCGAGTGGGGGCCAGGAGTTTTCGGCGCTGAGGCGGCGGCGCAGTATCACTTCAACACGAGCGCTCCCGGCTGTCACGCGATCAGGCGGCACGACTAGCGGCGATACTTCCGTCGCCCCGAAAGCGTCGTCCTGCGCGGATGAATCAGTACAGCGCGGCAATCCAGACTCGGATGAGGCAGATGGGCTGGTGAGCATGGTTTCCCGTTATGAAATTGCTGCCGGCAACCTAATATGGATCAATGCCGCTGACCGAGATCCGAGTGGAGGGCTACCGCTCTGTTCGCGACCTCTGTGTCGAACTCAGTCCCATTAACGTCCTGACTGGGCCGAACGGCTGCGGCAAATCGAACCTGTACAACTCGCTTTTGCTCATCGCGCGCGCCGCACAAGGCCAGTTCGCGCGGGCAATGGCTGAGGAAGGTGGTGTTCCAAGCGTCTTCTGGGCCGGACCTGAGGTCGTCCGGTACACGCGGAAGAAGCCGCCCAAACGGGTCCTGCTCGGTTTTGAATCGGACGAGTACGGTTACGAAATGGAATCAGGCCTTCCGGCCTTCAATTCGCTGGCGATCGGAACGATGTTCAACCTGGATCCCGAAGTGAAAGAAGAACGGATCTGGCCGGCAGAAAGCCGGAGGCGGCCGCTGATGCTGGAGCGGAAAGGTCCAAGCGCCTGGATTCGTGATGCGCAAGGCTCGTTTGTCGAGTATCCGTTTTCGGTCATGAAGCAGGAATCGGTGCTGTCGCAGATCATCGAGCCGCACCTCTATCCGGAGATTTCGGCTGTCAGGCAGCAGATTCTGCGCTGGCGTTTTTATCACCACTTCCGGACGGACGTTTCGTCGCCGTTGCGTCAGCCGCAGGTGGGCGTACAAACTCCCGTGCTAAGCCACGACGGATCCGACCTCGCAGCAGCCTTGCAGACCGTAATCGAGATCGGCTGACAACGCGACCCTTCAGGAGACCATCGGCGCCGCATTCAGCGGCGCTCGGCTACGGATCGAGAACACAGAAACGCTGTTTTCGATGCGATTGGAGATACCCGGACTTTTGCGCCCGCTTTATGCCCGCGAGTTTTCCGATGGGCAACTGCGATTCCTCTGCCTCTGCGCGGCTTTGCTCAGTCCGAGGCCGCCCACGCTGCTCGCGCTGAATGAACCTGAGACCAGCCTTCATCCCGACCTGGTCGACCCGCTCGCTCGGCTCATCGTTCGCGCGTCAAAGGACACGCAGCTTTGGATCACGACTCACTCCCACAGCTTGGCCGCGCAAGTGGAGGAACACTCCGGAATCCCGAGGGTCGGACTCCGCCTTTCAAACGGAGAGACGAAACTCAGCCGCTAGTTCCATCCAGTCGCGATAGCGAATCCTGCGACAATAGAAGTACCACCCAGTTTCACGACAATTATCCCTGGGTATTGGTAACGTCCAGGGTTCTACAAACGTTTATAAGGGAGCGGCATGCGCGTCCAAGTTATCTCTCTGTCCGCAGTTACGCTGGCTGTTGGCATCGTCCTTGCTGACGACCCGAAAGCGACTCCACCGAGGACGGCTGCCCCGTCTTTCGACGCGACTGTTACGCCTTTATTCAACAAGAGCTGTGTTGCCTGCCATAACGATCGGCTCGCGTCCGGCGGACTGAATCTCGGACCTTTTACGAACCCTGCTTCCTTGATGAGCCATCGCGAAGAGTGGGAGCGGATTCTGCAGAAGATCCGCACCGGTGAGATGCCGCCAAAAGGCATGCCCCGGCCGCCGGCTGCCCAAACCGATGCGTTGATGAAGTTCGTTCACGAGAAGTGGGAAGCAGCTGACCGGAACATAGCTCCCGATCCGGGCCGTGTCACCGCTCGACGGTTGAATCGTAACGAGTACTCGAATACGGTGCGCGACCTGCTTGGAGTCGATTTCCGCGCTGAACGAGATTTTCCGACCGACGACTCCGGCTACGGTTTCGACAACATAGGCGACGTCCTGACGATTTCGCCTGTTTTGATGGAGAAGTACATCTCGGCGGCCGAGCGCATCGCTGCCAGAGCGATCGGAGCCGATCCGCTTCCGAAGAAACCGCTGACAGCCGAGTACTCCCGGACCAACGGACAACTGAGACGTGTCGACTTTTCAACTGCGGTCGCCACCCATCGAGTCGACTGGGATGCCGAGTACGTGATTCGCGTGGGCTTGCCTGGCGAGCGGGCCGCGGACGCCAAGCCGGTTGCGCTTGCAATTTTCATGGACGGCAAGAAGATCGACGAGAAGCTCGTCGAAACGAAGCCATCGAAGCTGGTCTATTTCAATCCGTTTTCCGAAGAAGAGTTCCGCGTTTATCTTCCCGAAGGAGACCACAACTTCCGGGTCGCGTTCCTGAATGACGATTTCGTCAAGCAATTCAAGACGGAGAAGGAAGCCTACAACACCAAGAAGAATAAATACATCGGCTCGCTTCTGTTCGTCGGTCCGTATCCCGCTAACGTCGAAAAAGCCAGCCGGAAGAAGATTCTGATCGTGCGATCCGAACACCGGCGGCAATGCTTGTGCCTACAGAATCATCTCGAACCTTGGCGCATCGCGCCTATCGCCGGCCGGTATCGAAAGCAGAGGTGGATGCACTGTTCCGATTCGTCGGGATCGCGAAGGCAGAGGGCCAGACCGTCGAGCAAGGGATTCAGCTTGCCATCCAGGCGATGCTCGTATCGCCGCACTTCCTGTTCCGGGTAGAGCGCGATCCCTCGATGTGCGTCCAAGAGTCACCCGATCAGCGAAGTCGAGTTGGCATCGAGGTTGAGCTATTTCCTCTGGTCATCGATGCCGGATGACGAACTCCTGCAGTTGGCCGAAGCTGGCAAGCTGCGTGTCAATTTGGATGCCCAGGTGAAACGCATGCTGACGGATCCGCGATCGACAGCCTTTGCAGAGAATTTCGCCGGACAGTGGCTCGAGACACGAAATCTGGACAGCGTTAAGCCTGACCCGCAGAAGTTCCCTGAGTGGGGACCTGAGTTGCGGGACGCGATGAAGACGGAGACGCGTCTATTCTTCGGCGCCATGCTGCAGGAAGATCGACCGTTGCGCGAGTTCCTCGACTCCAAGTACACGTTCCTCAATGAACAACTCGCGAAGCATTATGGAATCGAAGGGATTACCGGGCCGGAGTTTCGCCGCGTCGAACTGACGACAAATCAGCGCGGCGGCATTCTCAGCCAGGCAAGCGTGTTAACGGTCTCGAGTTACCCGACGCGCACGTCACCGGTAATTCGTGGAAAGTACGTTTTGCAGAATATTCTCGGCACTCCCCCTCCCCCACCTCCGCCCGACGTTCCGGCGCTGGATGAAGAATCGGTTGGAAACGCAGGCTCGTTGCGACAGCAGTTGGAGAAGCACCGGAGCAACGCGGTTTGCGCTTCCTGCCACAGCCGTATGGACGTGCTCGGGTTCGGACTCGAGAACTACGACGCGACCGGCAAATGGCGGACGGTGGACGGCAAGTTCGCGGTCGACTCGAGCGGTACGCTCCCAAACGGAAAGTCGTTCACGAATCCTGCGGAAATGCGGACACTGCTGTTGAGCGATTTGCCTGACTTCACGCGCTGCCTGACCGAGAAGATGCTGACATACGCTCTTGGGCGGGGGCTGGAACGCTACGACCGCAAGACGGTCGAAGGTATCACCCGCAAACTGGAGGCGTCGGATTACCGCTTCCAGACACTGATTTACGAAATTGTGCGAAGTCTCCCGTTCCAGCAACGGCGAGGCGAAACCATCAAAACGGAAACGAAATTGAAAGAGGTTGCTCATCGATGATCACCGGGAAATCGCTTGCACGACGCACATTCTTGCGAGGTGTGGGAGCCGCAGTCGGACTGCCGTTTCTGGATGCGATGACTCCGGCGTTCGCCGCGAGCAAGTCCGCCAAGCCGCCCGTGAGGATGGCCTTTGTCTACGTGCCGAATGGCATCGACATGCGGAACTGGACTCCCAATTATGAGGGTAAGCTCGAGGAGCTTCCTCGTATTCTGAAGCCGCTGGAACCTTTCAAGAACGACATCACGATCCTCGGCAATCTGACGCACAACAATGGTCGTGCATTGCTCGACGGCGCCGGCGATCACGGGCGGTGCTGCGGCGCGTACCTGACCGGCGTGCAGCCTCGGAAGTCGGCCGTCGACATCAAATGCGGGATCTCCGCGGACCAGATTGTCGCGAACAAAATTGGAAAGGAAACTCGCTTTCCATCGCTTGAAGTCGGTCTGGAAGACGCGCGTCAGGCAGGCGATTGCGATTCAGGGTATTCCTGCGCGTACACGAACAACCTCGCATGGCGCAGTGAAACGCAGCCGCTGCCTCCCATCCTGGATCCCCGCGTGTTGTTCGAGCGCTTGTTCGGCAACGGCGTAGCGCTTCCGCCGGAAGCACGCGCGCGCCAGGCCAAGTTCCGGCGTAGCATTCTCGACTTTGTTAGTGAAGATACCAAGAAACTCCAAAGCAACCTCGGCCCGACCGATCGCCGCAAATTGGATGAATATCTGTCTTCGATACGTGAAATCGAGCGGCAGATAGCGAAGGCCGAGACCGACAACGCGCAGATCGATCCTCAGATGGAGAAGCCGTACGGGGTCCCGGCGGATTTCGCCGAGCACTTCAAACTGATGACCGACATGATCACGGTCGCGTTCCAGGCTGATCTGACCCGCGTTCTGACATTCCTGGTCACGCGCGAAGGCACATCGCGTCCGTATCGTGAGATCGGCATCCCTGACGGTCACCATCCGCTGACGCATCACCGGAACGATCCCGCCATGATGGACAAGGTCGCGTTGATCAACGAGTACCACATGCGCCAGTTCGCGGGTTGGATGGAGAAGCTGAAGAGTATCAAGGAAGGCGACCGCAATCTCTTCGACAATTCGATGATCGTGTACGGCGCCGGCTTGGCCGACGGCAATCGTCACAGCCACGAGGATCTGCCTACGTTGATTGCGGGAACCGGCGGCGGATACATCAAAGCGGGCCGCCGCATCGTCTACCGCAAAGAGACGCCGATGGCGAACCTGTTCCTGAACATGATGGACCGGATGGGCGTCCCCGCTGAGCACTTCGGCGACTCGACCGGCAAGTTAGACGGGTTGACGGACCTGACCTGATGCAGTTGCCTCTCACCAACGAGAAGCCTCCCGTCGGCATTATCTTCGATTGCGACATGGCGCAAATCGACGATGCTTTGGCATTGAGCCTGATGTTTGGATTGGACGGCAAGCGCGAAGCGCGAGTGGCCTCGATGAGTATCAGCCGGCCCAGTCTGAAGGCCGCGGCTTTCTCCGACGCGGTTGCCCGATTCTACGCGGGGGCGGCCGTGCAGTTCATGCGGATGCTGCCGGTCGGCATGGAAGTGAAGGGGCCAAGGCCGGGAGCTGAGCCGATGCTCGACGGTCCTCTGGCAAAGCCGGACTACAAGCATACAATTCACGCGATGAACGACACGGCCGACCCCGCCGCTCTGATTCGCAATGCGCTCACCGCGCATCACGATGGAAATTGTCTGGCGATCCTGGCCGGCGCTGCGACGAATTTCAGCAAGGCCCTGCTGCTGCCGGGCGTCAAAGACCTGATCGCCACGAAGTTGCGCTTTCTGACTGTTGTGCCCGACCCGGCAGATCTGGCCGATACCAACAAGCTGCTGTCGGACTGGCCTGGCGCTGTCGTCGTAGTCGATCCTGCGATCGGCGCCCAGGTTCTATACCCTGCTTCGAGCATTGAATCCGGGTTCGCGTGGACACAAGCCCATCCCGTGGTGGACGCCTACAAATCGTATAAGCCAATGCCGTACGACGCGCCTACTGCGACTCTGGCGGCCGTACTCCATGCGGTACGTCCGCATGAGGGCTACTTCAAGCTGTCTGAACCCGGAGCGATCACAGTCCTCGAAGGCGGTAAGTTGAAGCTGGCGTCGTCACCGCAAGGCAGGCACCGCCAGCTCATTTACGATCCGGCCCAGAAAGAACGCATTCTCAAAACATACACGGAAATCGTAAGCGCGAAACCTGTGCCTCGGTTCCCGCGGTTCCGGCAGCAGCAACAGCAGCAGGAAGACAAGCCAAAAGCTCCGGAAGCCAAGCCCGCTGCGGCGGACCCAAAGCCCGCCACTCCGTAAGCTAGATTTTCCAGCCGAACAACTTCGCGGCCGTGAGGCCACGGATCTTCGCGCGGTCCTGATCCGAGGCGAACTCGAACATCGATTCAAAGGTCTGCTGTGCTTCCCGAAACTCAGCCATGTTGTGCCCCAGCCCGCCCCAGATCATGTGATCCGGTCCGAAAGCGTCGAATGTCTTCCGGACCAGCGGCTTGGCGTCACGGTATGGCGGCTTCTCTTTCGATGAATAGTTGACGCCGGAATACTTCATATACACGTTCCCGAGTTTCGCCATTGCGAGTACGGCATTGTATTGCTCAGGAGTCCCCTGCCCTGCGCGAGCAAGGTGGTCGAGAATGAATGGCGTTTTCGAGAACTCCGCCGCCAGAGCTGCGATCTCCGGCGCATGCAGCGGGATGAAGTGCATCTGAATGCCAAGCCCGAGATCATGCGCTTTGCGAATCGACGCACGCACCCCCGGATGTTTAAGATCGCGGTCGCGGATAGGACCCGTCGTTGTCGGCGCCACTCCCTGCGTCCGGTTCGTGTGGATCCGCAACGCCACAATGCGCTTCGGGTTCCGTTTCATGAGCTCTGCCATGCGATCAGGTGTGTCGGGCTTGATCGGATCGAACAGACAGGTACCTTTGAAGAACATCGGCGACGGCTCTTTCTCGAAGCAATACTCGAGATAGCGGTGGTCGTCCTGGTACGGCTCGGGATGAATGATGAGCGTATGGTCGATACCGGCCTCTTTGACGAACTTGTTATACGGCTCGAGCGGCGCGGCTGGTGGCTTGTAGGCCGCATTCGCGTGGTAAGGAAACCGCTTCTGGTCGTCCGCGAAAAGGTGGATATGCGTGTCGATGAGCGGGCCCTTCGCAGCGGCCGCAGAGGCCATGGCTGCCGATGTTGTCAATAGGAACTGTCGTCGGTTCACGGGAAGGATTATTTCATACTAGTGACAATGGCTTGTTTCGGAGGGATTGAGGCAGGTGGGACAAAGTTCGTGTGCGGCGTAGGCACAGGTCCGAACGATCTGGAGAAGACACAATTCCCGACGACTACGCCTGCGGAGACGGTTCAAAGGGCCTGTGACTTCTTTCGCCAAAGGCGGGTGGATCGTCTCGGAATCGCTTCTTTTGGACCCGTCGACCTTTGCCCTGCGTCGCTCGACCTTCGGCCATATCACATCTACACCTAAGACGGGCTGGCGGAATTTCGACATCGCCGGCGAGCTCAGGCGTGCGGTAGGAATAGACGTCGCGTTTGACACCGATGTGAATGGCGCCGTGCTGGGCGAGGTTCGATGGGGAGCGGCAAGAGGCCTGAGCGATGCGCTATATCTGACGGTGGGCACGGGAATCGGAGGAGGCGCGATCGTCGGAGGCCAACTGCTGCACGGTCTGATCCATCCCGAGATGGGACACGTTCGCATTCCACACGATCGGCAGGCGGATCCGTTCGACGGATGCTGCCCGTATCATGGCGACTGCCTGGAAGGACTGGCATCAGGTACGGCCATGACGGCACGTTGGGGCGTACACGGTCGCGAACTCCCCGCCAGACACCCGGCGTGGGATTTGGAGGCGCACTATCTCGCGCTCGGGTTGATGAACTGGGTGTGTACCTTGTCATCAAAGCGCATAATCCTCGGTGGGGGCGTAATGCACCAAACCGGCCTGCTCCCACTGGTTCGGCAAAAGCTGCTGGCATCTGCTGAACGGGTATGTCTGTGCCCCGGAGCTGCTGCAGCACATCGACACCTATGTTGTTGCGCCGGAGCTTGGAGACGATGCCGGAGTCCTGGGCGCGATTGCCCTTGCGGCCTCAGGCAACGGCGCGGGGTAGAAAGCGTGCGTCAACGTGGCCTAGGGGCTTTGGAATCAGGGGCGCGGCAGTCATCCGATACACACCCTCGATCCACGGCCCGGTCAATGTGACCAGGCGCCTGCTCGTTCGGCTGCTCCATTGAGCTACGGCCCGGCTAACCTCGCGCTGTTCTTTTTCAACCGCGCGCGTCAGGTCGGCGAAGGGCGTGGTCACTAGTTCCGAGTTATACCCTTCCAAATATTCAAAGCCGGCTCGGGCCATCAGTCGATTCAGCGTTTCGATCGAGTATCCGTACAGATAAGGGAACCCGAGCAGATTGTTATAGGCCAGAGCCATTCGCGCACGACCGCGAAAAGCACTGTAAAAGGCGGCATTGGGCACTCGCGCGATGAGCAGACCGCCGGGCTTCAGTACCTTTCGAATACCCATAAGCGTTTCCATAGGGTCGGGCAGTTGCTCGAAGCAATTCCATACAAAAACGGCATCCTGCGATGTGCCGCGAAGGCCCGAGTCGTCCAGCGTCCCGCGGATCACCTTCAATCCCTGGCGATGCGCAAACTCTGAGGTGTCCACACCCACATCAACCCCGGTCGGACGCCAATCCCATTCCTCAGCCGCCTGCAGGAACCCGCCGAGGTGCGGACCGAGCTCGACGACATCGGCGCGGGGTCGCAGGAGCCCGCGATAGGCCGCTTCCTTATTCCGAAATGCCTGAACATAACGTGGATAAACTTGAGCCATGACTCCCGGATCGTTGGGGTCTTCTTCATAGGAATCAGCATCTTCGAGGTCGGGCTCGGCCCGCGCCAACAATCCGCAGACAGCGCACCGGACTAGGGGCGAAGGCGCGTCATGCATGAAGTCGGTGAGATCTTTCAGCTCTTCCGGCGCCGGGCTCGACAGAAATCTCGAGAGCACGAAATCCCGCTGAGCGAGAAACTCACGGCCAATTTCTGCCGCCGACGCGGCGGGCTGCTGGACGACGGCTCCGCACACGGGACAGGTATGCACATTCGTTGGATTCCGTACACATGAACTTGCTACAGAATTGATTCTGGATATCCGTATCGTTTTATCGTAGAATAGGACAGACGTATGATTTCCCAGTCGGCCGAGTACGCACTACGCGCAATGGTGGTGCTGCTGTCTCGCGAGGAACTAACCTTCTGCTCCGCGCAAGACATTGCCACGCAGGCCAGGGTTCCAGTCGATTACATGGCGAAGATCCTGAATTCCCTTGTGAGGGCCGGGCTTGTGATCGCACAGCGTGGCCGGCACGGGGGCTGTAAGGCAGCAAAGCCGGGTTCCGAGATCTCTGTGTACGACATTGTGCAAGCCGTCGACCCGATCCGCCGCATTCATATGTGCCCGGTTGGAATCCCATCTCACGGCACGAATCTTTGCCCGCTCCACCGCAAACTTGATGACGCGGCGCGTGTCGTCGAAGAGGCCTTTCGATCGGCGACGATGGCCGATCTTCTAGGCGAAGCAACTGTAAGCAAACCTCTCTGTGACCACGTACAAATCAATCATGTTCAAGGCGCGATTCAGTAAGCTAACCATTGCATTGACGACGGGCACAATTGTCGCCCTTGCCGGTCTGAGCGGATCGTATGTGGTTCCGCTTGATAATGAGGCCATCCAGTACGCCACTCGTCCTGTTGACGATCCGGTCGCGCGCCTCCAGAAGAAGATCGCGAGCGGAGAACTCAAGCTGAACTTCAACGACGAGCACGGCTACCTCGATTCGGTTTTGAAGGCGTTGGACGTGCCGGTCGAATCGCAGGTCCTCGTGTTCTCGAAGACGAGTTTCCAGGCTCCTCGAATCTCACCGCGAATGCCTCGCGCATTGTATTTCAACGATGACGTCTCTGTCGGATTCGTTCGCGGCGGCGATGTCGTCGAAGTCGCCGCCCACGATCCGAAACAGGGTGTGATCTTCTACACGTTGGATCAAGAGGCAACCCCCAGCCCCAAGTTCGAGCGGCGAGACACGTGCCTGCAGTGCCACCAGTCGGGCGCGACCCTCGGCGTACCTGGAGTTCTCGTGTCATCTGTGTACCCTGAGCCTTCCGGGATGCCGCTATTTCAAAACGGCACGTTGCTGGTCACCCAGACACGTCCGATCTCTGAAAGATGGGGTGGGTGGTATGTCACGGGCACGCACGGAGAAATGAAACACCGCGGGAATGCCGTGGTTAAGGACAAGAGCAAGCCCGACGTGTTGGAGACCGAAAACACGCAAAACCAAACGGATCTGACGGGACGATTCGATACAGGGGCTTATCTATCACCGTACAGCGATATCGCGGCGCTGCTAGTGCTGGAACATCAGACGCACATGACGAACCTGATCACGCGTGTTGGCTTTGAGACGCGCATGGCGGAAATGAGTTCACGCGTCATCAACAAAGCCTTGGGAGAGCCGGAAGACAAGCTGAGCGAATCCTCCACACGCCGTATCAATAACGCAGCGGAAGAGTTGCTCGAATACATGTTGTTCTCCGGTGAGGCGAAGATCACGGATCAGATCCGCGGCAACTCCGGTTTCGCTGAGAAATTTGCGAAGGTTGGCCCTCGCGACAAGCAGGGTCGCTCCTTACGCGACTTCGACCTGAACAGCCGGATCTTCAAATATCCGTGCAGCTATATGATCTACTCCGAATCCTTCGATAGCTTGCCGGAACTCGCTCGCGAGCGGATCTTGCGCCGCTTATGGGAAGTTCTCACGTCTGACCAGACGAAACCCGCGTTCGCTCATCTGAGCGCCTCCGATCGCAAGGCGATTCTCGAAATCGTCACTGCGACGAAGAAGAACCTGCCTTCCTGGTGGGGCAAGCCTGACGTAACGGGAACATAGATGATAGATCACTAAACCACCGAGTCGCCACCCCGCGCGGCGACTTGCCGTCGAGCATACCGCGGCAGGGGCCGGCGACTCGGAGGTACGATGGACTCCGATCCACTCCCGTCCTTGGATGGTTCAGGCACCGGCGACAGAAGAATACGATTTGGCTTCGTTTTGTTTTTTACGGGCGGTCGAACCAGGTCCGCGGGAGCGGACGATAACAAAAGCACGAGCGCGATAAGCACGACGTGCAGCAAGAAAGAAACGAGCATGCCCGAGTGAAAGCATGCTGACTGCCATCATCTAAATCCCCGTATCTGCAGCCCGAATGACCAGTCCGACTGTTGTACTCTGTCACAGGTGTGAACACCAGTAAACGCGGGCGCCACCGTTGACGCGGGTTATGATGGATTGATAACGGCGGGCGCGTAGCTCAGGTGGATAGAGCATCTGCCTTCTAAGCAGAGGGTCGCAGGTTCGAGTCCTGCCGCGCCTACCAGTTAAGTCTCATACCCCACAACTTGCGATGCCGACGAGCTTTCCGTCCCTCGCAAATAACAAGTCACCTGTCCTCCAATTCAGACGCTTTTAGTTCTTCCTGGAACCCTTTGGCGTGTCTGGCCCAGCATATCGAGGCATCCGCTCTAAGGAGCGCACACTCCGCCGTCGCGAAGTTCTGGACTGTCTTGATGGAGAAATCTTCTCGCCTTCGTTCACGTACCTGATCGCGGGCGTGAAGTGCCCGAGCACGCCGACGCATTTGTGCAAGTCCCGTTAGTAATGCTCCGTCCGGTCGATTTTCGGCTGCATTGGCTGAGCATGTAACTGCTAAACTTCACAAACTTACACAACAAACAAACTCCAACACTATGACGGTACCGCATACACATGAGTTCGATGGGCAGCATCTCACGAAAGTTCATAGAAGCCCGTGGCAACCAGTTGTCCTCCTTTGCGTCAGTCTGCGTGTCGGCGCTCTACGCCGCCGTGGTGGGCTTGGCAGCGATTCACCATGAGCCATGGGCGGATGAAGCGCAGGCATGGCTTCTTGCGCGTGACGCCGGTCTGTGGGAGATATGGGGCAGACTGCTTCATTATGAAGGCTCGCCCGGCCTGTGGCACACGCTGCTTATGGTGTTATCGCCTTGCATCTGCCGTACTCTGCATACAACTTGATTTCGGCGGCCCTCGCATTTGTGGGCGTGTGGCTGCTTATTCGTCGCTCGCCTCTCCCGGTTCCGTTTCTCGTGGCTCTCCCGTTCACATATTACCTGTGCTACCAATACGCGGTAATAGCTCGTAGTTACTCGCTTTTGGCGCCGCTGTTATTCGCTGCCGCTGCCATTTATCGGAAAGCGCGGGAGCGTCCCTTTCTGTTTACCGCGCTCATCCTCCTTATTGCCGGCATCAGCGTCCACGGTGTCATCATCTCAGGCGCTATCTGGCTGAGTGCTTTCGGACGGCCGCTTCTACGGGGAGAGATCAGGAATGCCCACCGGCGCCGGGTTCTCGGCGCTACCGCGGTGTACGCTCTGGTTCTCGTCGCACTGATGCTCGCCGCGTGGCCGGCGAAGGACGTCGCCTTTGTCGAAAACCGCGGCATGTCGCGACTTCAATATCTGCCCTACGTTACCCGCGCCAATCTGGAAGGAGCATTCACCGAAGAGTGGATGACTTCCATCGGAGTCGTCTTGCTCTCAGTCCCGTTTCTCCGAGCAGGCGGCGGGCTACTCTTCTTCATTGCGGTAGCTGCCGGTCTTCTTGTCTTTGGAGCTGCGGTGTACGCCCAGATCTGGCATTTCGGTATTCTCTTTCTTGCATGGGTTTTTGCTCTGTGGATTTCCGCACAGCACGTGAAGATGAACCCGCCTGCGGCCATCGCTCTAGCAGCCGTAATTGTCTGCCAGTGCTATGGACCGCAAAGACAATCTCGTGGGATTGGCGCCACTCCTACTCCGGAAGCAAAGAGGCAGCCCGGTATCTCCGGCAGAGCGATGTGCACCTCCGGGAGTTATACGCAATCGGTTATCCCTGTACGGCCGTTCAGCCGTACTTCAGTTCCAATATCTACACCAACTACAAAAACGGAGCTTTCTGGGACTGGTCGAAGCAGAATACCGCTAACAATGCAGGCGCGCTGTTCTCGTCGCCGAAGCAGGCAGTGCTGATCGGCTACAAGGACAACGATGAGAGATCACGCTTGGGTAGTCTTCTAAACATACTCGGCTATCGAGCCGTTCGGCATTTCGAAGGCAATATCTTTTGGAAGTCAGGCATCTTCGAGTCACAGTCTTACGACCTGTTCAGCAGGCTTGTTAACCGTAAGCCCTTACGAGCGCTAAAGCCGATAAATGATCCGGATCCTTCTGGTTCCATTCTGCTGCTGAACGCCTTCAGTAACTCCACTGGCAACGTCGCGCCAGGACTGTGGGTGACCATCTACGGCGCCACTGTCCGCATCAACCATCCGCGAGTGGGCTGGCCGCGATTTCCGATCCGAAGTCGGTCCGCAGACTCTTGGTGGAGTCAGTGTCACCGTGAATGGCAATGCATCTGCCGTGAGATACGTCAATCCAGGAGAAGTGATCCTTCAGATTCCGACCGAATCCGGAACCGGACCAGCCACTCTGGCACTGCGTACGTCGGACGGTCGGACCCGCCATTACTCCATCACCGTCGATGCGTTCGCACCGGCGCTAAAGACAGGTCAACCGCTTCCTTCCGGCGAACAGAACTACATCTCAGCCCACTTTTCCGATGGCGCCGAGGTCGGGCTTCCTACGGAGGGCCGCAAATTCCGCCGGGCCAAACCAGGTGAGCTGATCACTTTTTATGGAGTTGGTTTCGGTCCATTACAAAATCCGCTTGCCACTGGTCAGATTGCCTCCGGCTCGAACAGTCTCGCGAACGCGGTTACATTCCGGATCGGCCGGGCGATGGTCAGGCCATCCTATGCCGGAGCCGCTCCCGGCCTTGTGGGCGTTTATCAATTCAATGTGACGGTTCCGCCTGAGGCGGGTGCAGGCGACGTGCCTGTCGCAGCGGCCGTGGGCGGTGTGTGGACGGCACAGCCGCTGCTGCTGCCGGTTGAAGAGCGCGTGGAGAAGAGTGAGTGAAGTCTGTTGTCGTTGCCGTTGTTTTCGCCGCAACGCTTGTAGGATGGCAACTCTTTGTCCCTCCGATTATCGGCCTCGCTGATCAGGGAGACTTTCATAAGCTGCTCGGACCTCTTGGCTACGCCCCTGTTCCCAAAGGGCCTGAACACAAATACTGGTATCTTACTCGTGAATTTGTCAAAGATCCAAGTTACCGCCAGCCGGCTTTTGAACAGATCACGTCGGAGTTCGTGCTGGTTGCGCCTTCGATCTATCTCCACAGTCTGCTGGGGAAAGTCGACCGCTTTGACCTGACGCTCATCGGCCTGACTCACACCCTGTTCTTTCTTCTAGCGCTTGCGCGTCTGCTATATGTCACGCGAGCACTTCGCGCTTGGCCGGTCGTATGGGGACTGACGCTCCTCGTCGTTACGGATGTTGGCTACACCGCATACTGGAACTCACTCTATACGGAGCCTGCTTCCTGTATCTGGTTTTTGTTTCTGCTGAGCGAAGCAATCGGGTTCTGCATCAGCAGTCGGATCACGGCTGGGGCTGCCGCGCGCTTCAGCATCTTCGCTGTGCTGCTGATCACGGCCAAAACGCAGAATGCCCCGCTCGGTATCTCCCTCGGAGCTTATCTCGTCTGGATGGCACTGCGAAGCACCCAAAGAGTTCAGCTTGTGTCCTTCGCTGGAGCGGCAGCAATGGCTGTCGCAGGGATAGCAATGTATAGCTCCTTGCTGCCCGCACCGCGCGTCATTTCGCTTTACAACGTTGTCTTTTACGCGATTTTGCCTGACTCCCCTGATCCCGAAGCCGACCTTAATGCCCTTGGACTCAACCGGGAGTATGTACGCTACTCCGGAACTCTGCCCTGGAGCGAGGGCACTGGCGTAGTCGACGGAGCGTTGGTGAAGTCTCTCCTTGAAAAGATGACACCGTTCAAACTGGCCGCGTTCTATCTGTCGCGACCAAACCGCATGCTCCGGCATGTACGGATGCGGCTGCCGGCATATTTCTCTCTGCGGCCGGAATTCTGCGGCAACTTCGAAGCCTCAGCCGGAAAGGCCCCGGGAGCTAAGAGCCGGGCACTCGCTCTCTGGAGCAGCGTGCATGAACGAGTTCTTGCGCCCGCCGGCCTGCTTATCCTTGCCGCGCTGCCGCTGTCCGTAATCGCCGGAGGCGTTTTTACGCTGCGCGCCCGGAGATCACCCGCCGGCGAAAGAGGATGGGTCGAGCTCGGCACATGCCTTGCAGCATGCTGCTTTCTGGCTTTCTTTGTAGCGGCTTTCGGTGATTCCCACGACAATACAAAACACCAGTTTCTCTTCAACCTGCTACTCGATTCCTGTCTTGTCTTTGTCGCTGCGACTGCTGCTGCGCGACTGATGTACCGGCGCGGCGCGGCGCATAATCTTCAGGCGATCCCTGAAGAATCTCGAGAGCGAGAGAGAAGCCTGCTGTACACAAATAGGTGATACGACTAAGAGTCTCCATCGCTCCTACTTCTATCATCCACTGGTTGTACGCTCGCACCGGATGTGTCTTGTCCGTCGTGAGATATGTCCGAAGGGCATCGAGAACTACCGGGCTGTAGCGATGGGGGCAACGTTGAGACGAACCGGCCGGCCGAGAGTCGGACAAGGTCGAGCTTGGTATAGAGGGCTAAGGCGTTACTTATCCAGCCGACCAGATTCGAAGGAACTTCCAGATTCTTCTGGAAACGTTGGTGCACAGTTGGATCAGGAAGTCGGTCTCCCGGCGCACCCAACACACGCTACTCCGTATCGCGATTTTTCACAGAGTCCTCCGCCCTAAGCAGAGAGTCGCGGGTTCGAGTGCTTGTGCCGCCGCGCCTAACAACCTCCTCTCACGACCGTCGCTTCGCTGCTCCCTTCTTCGTCGCTCGCTTCTTTGTACTCGTCTTCTTCGCAGCACGCTTCCTAGTGGCGGTCTTCTTCGCCGTAGTCTTTTTCGTGGCGCGCTTCTTTCTGCCAGCCTTATAGTCAGATTCGGCCTTCTTCCGAGTCGCCGCAGTAGTCTTCCCTTTCTTTGGCGGCGGCACGTCTTCACCCGCGCGACGTGCCCGTGACAACCCGATTGCGATCGCCTGCTTCGGGTTCTTCACCCGGCCTTTGCCGACTTCATGCATTTCTTCGCGAACGTATTCGCTCGCGCCCGAGGTCGATCGTTTTCTTCCGCTTGTCTTCTTTGTTGCCATATCGACCCTTGGATGCACAGACGAGGGGAGAAGTGTCTTTTTCCGCAGCAGACGGTTATCGCATGATGTCGCCCGCGAGACGAATAACGTCGAGTATGATGCTCGTTCGCTTATCGTAAATCACACCGTACCCATCGACAACGCCACGTCCGCAATAGGCGCACAGAGGAGGTAACCTCGTATCGACAGCAGCCGGAAACGCGTGCATCTTCTTCTGCCAACCCGGTGGCAGTTGTCCGGTGCGCGCGTACTTCTTCTGAAGCCCCGGCGGGAGGTTGACTGGATGCTGCGTGTAATACTCTCGCAGAGTATGGCGATCTTCGGATGACCAGTGAATGACCTCTACTCGAGTGGAGGGCGGCGATGCTTTGCCATGTCCTTTTGCCATGTCATGATTCTTCGCGGACCCGATTGGGGCGGCCAAGAAGAAAGTTAACGCTGCGACGATAACAACCTGAATCATCCGGTGAGCCAGCATACCTTGTCATCGGTGGTGCATCCATGGTGCAATAGGCGTTTTGTCAGGAACTTCACCTTGTCACACGAAATCCGTCGAGATTGGAAGCAAAAACTGAAAGCGGCGATCCCCCTTGGGCTGGGTCAGACCAAGCCACAGCACTTCGCGGACATGCCCCTCATCGCTTGGAAAAACCGAGACAATCTCGCCTATGGCTGGAAAGTCCTTTCCCAAGGTGTCTGCGATGGATGCGCTCTCGGCGTCGCCGGGCTTCATGACTGGACCATCGACAGCGTGCATCTCTGCATGACGCGGCTGCAATTACTGCGGCTGAATACAATGCCCGCCATCGAAGCTCGCCACTTTGATGACATTGACATCCTCCGCAAGATGTCGAATGCGGAGTTGCGTGAACTCGGCCGCATTCCCTACCCCTACTTCCGGGAGCGCGGAGCCGAGGGCTTTCGCCGCATCTCCTGGGATGAGGCGTATGATCGCCTGGCGGCCCGAATCCGCACAACAACCCCAGAGCGACTCGGTTTCTTTCTCACATCGCGAGGCCTCACCAACGAGAGCTATTATGTCGCTCAGAAGGTAGCTCGCTTCCTCGGAACCAACAACGTCGACAACGCCGCACGGCTCTGTCACTCGCCATCCACGGGAGCGATGAAGGCGACGCTAGGCGTTGCCGCGTCAACTTGCAGTTACAAAGATTGGTACGGAACCGATCTGCTCATCTTCTTCGGGTCGAATCCCGCGAACGATCAGCCGGTAGCGATCAAGTACATTCATGAAGCGAAGGAGAAGGGGACGAAGGTTGTCCTAGTCAACCCCTATCGCGAACCTGGCATGGACCGCTATTGGATTCCGTCTATCGCGAAGAGCGCTCTATTCGGCACCGACATCGCAGACTATTGGTTTCCTGTCGCGCAGCGCGGTGACATTGCGTTTCTCTATGGCGTCATCAAGATCCTCATCGAAAACGGCGCCTACGACCGCGACTTCATCCAGCAGCACACGATAGGGTTTTCCGATCTTCAACAAGCAGCCGCCGCCTGCGACTGGCCTGCCATCGAAGAAGTGAGCGGTCTGCCGCGCGCCAGCATCGCTGAGTTTGCCGATCTCATCGCGAAGGCAAAAACGGCTGTTCTGGTCTGGAGCATGGGCATCACTCAGCACAATTGCGGCGGAGATGCTGTCCAGATGATCCTGAATCTCGGCCTGATGAAGGGCTTCGTAGGTCGTGATCGCTGCGGTCTCATGCCGATCCGCGGCCACTCCGGCGTACAAGGCGGCGCGGAGATGGGCGCATACGCCACAGCGCTGCCCGGTGGAAAGCCCGTCAATCAGGAGAACGCATCTGCGCTGTCGAAGAAATATGGTTTCGGCATTCATGATCGGCCGGGGCTCTCTGCGCCCGAGATGATTGAAACAGCCCATCGCGGTGAGCTCGACATTCTCTATGCGGTTGGCGGCAACTTCCTGCGGACGCTTCCAGACCCGAATTACGTCGCCGAAGCGCTCGAGCGAACGCCTGTGCGGGTGCACCAGGACATCATCCTCACGGACCAGATGCTGCTCGAACCGGGCGAAGAAACCTATCTCCTTCCTGCTCAAACACGATATGAGCAGGAAGGAGGCGGCACGGAAACCACAACGGAACGACGCATCGCGTTCAGCCCGCAACTCCCGCGCCAGGTGGGCGAGTCGAAGGCGGAATGGCGAATCCTGAAACAACTGGCTGAGCGCGCGTATCCGGAACGAGCGCACCTGATCGGATGCGATACCGGTCAGGCAATACGCGAAGAAATCGCCGACGTCGTGCCCGCATACCGCGGCATCGAGGCTTTGAGCAAGACCGGCGATGCCATCCAGTACGGCGGCGCCCATCTCTGCGAAGCCGGGCGGTTTGCGACACCGGACGGCAAAGCTCACTTCCACGCGCCAAGGCTCCCCGCGAACGATCGCGCTCCCGGTACCTTCCACGTTTCGACGCGTCGTGGCCGCCAGTTCAACACTCTCATTTACGCGGAAGTCGACCCCCTGAATGGGGCCTCGCGCGATGCCGTGTTGATGAGCACGGATGACGCCTCGGAACTCCACGTGCGTCACGGCGATCCGGTCACCCTTGTCAGCGATGCGGGACGTTATGATGCGCGCGTGCATCTGGCGCCCATCGCGAAAGGCAATCTGCAGGTGCATTGGCCCGAAGGGAACATTCTGCTCCCCGGCGGCGTCTGTGACCCCTCGGGCGGCGTGCCCGACTACAATGCGATCGTTCGCATCGAAGTAACACAATGAAGATCTCGCGAGCCCGAGTTATCCGTTGGGAACAGGGAAACACCTCCGAGCTAACAGATGAACTCGCGACGGAGGAACCGCTGGAGATGCGTGTCGGTAAGCAGACGGTCGGCATTACGATGCGCACTCCCGGCCATGACATCGAGTTGACTGCAGGCTTCCTGTTAACCGAGGGCCTTTTGCGCCCGGACACTCTGCCTCTGCTCAAACAGGATCACCCCAACCGCGTGACTGTATCCGTTGAAGTCGTCGAAGACTCTGCGCTGCAGCGGCTCCAACGCTATGGAACAATCTCTTCCAGTTGCGGCCTCTGCGGCAAGGCGAGCATTGAAAGCGTTCATCAACACTTCGCGCCCGTCGATAGCGATTTCACGGTTCCTGCTTCAGCTGTTTATGAGTGGCCGCGAAAGCTCCAGGAAGCACAGCCGGGATTTGCGCGCACAGGCGGCCTGCACGCCGCGGCCATCTTCGATACGTCAGGCGAGCCGCTCGTTATCCGGGAAGACATCGGACGTCATAATGCTGTGGACAAGGCGATCGGGTACAGCTTTCTGCGGAAACGGCTTCCGTTATCGAAACACGTGCTCCTCGTTAGCGGCCGAGCATCGTTTGAGATCGTCCAGAAGGCATTGGGAGCCGGCATCCCGATCATAGCGGCTGTGTCGGCGCCTTCGAGTCTTGCTGTTCAGTTTGCGGAAGCGAGCGGCCAAACGCTAGTGGGATTTCTACGGGAAAGCAAGTTCAACGTCTACACTCATCCCGAACGCTTAGGGTGAGTATCGATGTACCAATGCTATTCAGAACCAGCCTTCGACCAAGGTGGTACGACACCCAGCACCCTGGCATATGCGATCAACTGGCCCATGTGTTCATGGTTGTGTACGAGCATTCTGAGAAAAACGGCGTCGGACATCGTGTTCTTGCCAAGGAATCGTACCGTCTTCGTCCGATTGGTATTTGGATACGCTCCTCTAACAGCCTCGAGCGAACTCTTCAACCAGCGGATCACCTCCGCCTTCGACCTCACTTTCTTCTCGAAGTCTGCCGGAATCTCGGGAGTGTCATCGGGAATTTTGCCTCCGGCCTGATCGAGCAGCCAGTAGTTCCCAAACGCGATGTGCATGAAGACTTCGCTGGTCGACCGTACGCCAGGGCGTGGCCGCCACTTAAAGTTCTCTTCGGGAATTGCTTCCGCGAGGGAAAACAAGCTGGCGCGCTGCGAGGTCGAACTCCGAACTCCAGCCTTGGCCCAACTCTGGAGCCTGACCCGAAGCCGTTGGGGAAGACAGCGCCGCAACAACCAGTGCGGCTACCCGGAACACCACGAAACACGACATCAATCTGGATTTTGCGTGCATAAGCTCAATCAGCTTATGTCAGCAAGCAAATGTCCAAGAACAAGTCGCACGCAAGACTGGAGTTGTGCCGCTGGGCCCGTGAAAGCCGGTAGACAGTGTGAAGCGACGGCACTCGAACATGCGATCCCGCCCGCATCGCGGGCTTCCCGGATGCCTGAACGCCGGCGCCGGACTTCAGCCCGGCAGCCTCATCAATCACATATGCGCGGCCCGTCTGAACGCCAGTGAATTTCTGTCGGGTTCCTCCAGGCCAAATCACCTCCACCGAATTCACCACCGCATCCTTGCCCAATCCAAACGTCAACGCCAATTCACTCGCCGAGCAATAGCTCGATCCACTATGCACCGTCTGCCACTGCTTGCCCGAGGCGCTCTCGATACGCACCACGGCGCCAAGTCCGCTTCGATTTGACTTAAGGCCCTGCAATCGGAATCGCACCCAATGGTTCGCGTTCCCGCCATCATTGCGGAATAACCTGGCAGGACCATGATTGGCCGTCAGCAGCAGGTCCAAGTCCCCGTCCCCATCGAAGTCGGCATAGGCCGCTCCCCGCGAGACCATAGGCGTGATCAGATCGGGCCCAACAACGGCGGACGCATTCTCAAAACGTCCTTTACCGGTATTGCGGAACAGCAGGGCCGGCTGCTTATAGGCGATCTTCGGCTGTACGCGCCCGATCTCCTCATCGATATGACCATTCGCTGCAAACAGATCGACAAAGCCGTCAAGATCGTAGTCGAAGAAGAAAACCCCGAACGCCAGCGAAAGCAGACTGGCTCGCCCAACCGTTGACCTTGGCGCCTCATCGACGAACAGACCGGTTCCTTCATTGTGGTACAAGCCGAGCATCTGATTTGAGAAATTTCCAACCAGAAGGTGCGCTCGGCCGGACCGGTCATAATCTCCGAAATCAACACCCATCGCGCCCCGCGCAATACCGTCCTCTCCGAACGCCACGCCCGCCGAGACACCCTCTTCCACAAACGTCCCGTCTCCCCGGTTGCGATACAGCTTGTTCGGCTGAGTGTCGTTCGCCACGAACAGGTCGGGCCAGCCATCGGAGTTGTAATCGATCACGGCGATGCCAAGGGATTTACTGTTCGGGTCTGCAACACCGGCCTTCGCGCTGACATCTTCGAAGCGGCCGCCGCCCAAGTTGCGGTATAGCTTCGAGGATGTGCCCTTATACGACTCAGGCGTACAGTAGGACTTCGTCGCGCCGTCGAGCGAACACCACAGGTCACCTTTCGCCGTCCACTGCACATAGTTAGCGACGAAAAGATCCGCCTTCCCATCCTTGTCGTAGTCGAGGAAAGCTGCGCTGGTTCCAAAGTTCGCGTTCTGTATTCCGGAAGTCTTCGTAACGTCACGGAACTTGCCGGAGCCTTCGTTGTGGAAAAGCCGGTCGCCTTCTAACGCCGTGATGTATACGTCCTCACGTCCGTCGTTGTCGTAATCTGCGATGGCGACACCCATCGCGTACATCTCCACATCAAGACCACTCCCCGCGGTTACGTTTGTGAACGTGCCATTACGGTTGTTTTTGTACAACGCGGACGTCGATTTTTTCCCACGCGGAACGAAGTCCTTGCTATTGAGCAGCAGAATGTCGGGCCAGCCATCCGCATCGATATCAATGAACGCGGCGCCCGAGCCCATCGTCTCCGGAAGATACTTCTTTCCTGCCCGGCCGCTGTTGTGATTGAACTTGATTCCTGCGGCCGCGGTAACGTCGGTAAACTTAACCGCGCCATGCGCGAGCGCCGCTGTGAGGAGCGCAACCAGTACTCTCATCGGACGGTAACGCTTTCGTGATCGTGGATCATCTGCCGTTCATTATTATCTTCGGCGCTCAGCATGCGCGGCTTCGCGGTAATCGACTGTGATGCCTCATCGGCCTTGAATCGTCGGAACAGCTTCTCTTCACGCTCTGCCTTAGCCGTCTCGCCCAGCCCGCGATGACAAAGCATAAGAGTGTAGTGAGCTTGCACATCTTCCGGGTCGACCTCGAGGGCAGCCTGCAGCGCATCGACGGCCTGCTTGTATTCGCGCTTCAGGAACAGAATCCGCCCGATCTGGTTCAACATCACCCTGTCGCGCGGATACTTCGCCCTGACTGTGGCAAGAGACTTCAGCGCGCCGTCATAATCCCCATCCGCCTTCTGGACCATAGCTTTGAAGAAGTGAATTCGGCCCAGGCTCGAATCGATCTTTAGCGCACGTTCCAGAAACGGCTTGGCTCGATCGGTTTCGCCTTCCTGAATCAAGGCCCGTGCGACGTTCAGCCAGCCATCGGCGTATTCCGGCTCGGCCTCGGTGACGCGTGTGAAAGCGTACTCTGCCGTTTTGAGATCGCCCTGCAGCAGCATTCCGATTCCCCAGTCGTTCCACCGTTCGCGGTCTTTCTTCTCGATGACCGGCCGCCAATCCGTCTGAGTACTCGAATCGCCGACATCGAGCTTCGAGGTCGCTTCAGCCAGCGTGATGATCGGAAGATCCGGAATGTGGTCCTTGATCGCGCCCGAAACATTCTTTGGGATATTCGACGGCGCAAACGAAAACGTACGATTGTCGTGAGCGATGCTCACCAGCGACGGCCGGCCCGGGCTCCGGCTCGCCGGCATAGGAGAACTGCGTGTAGAAGTGGGAGAACTTGCGATAGTTCAGCTTCGCGTGCAGCTTGATCGGTCCTTTCGCATCTTTTGGAATCTGCACGCGATAGTGTGCAACGTCGGCGGCGCCGGGCGGAATCAATCGCACATACAGCACGCTACGCGTCTGAAACGCATTGCGCTTGTTGATCGGGTTTCCTTCACCATCAAGCTGATACGAACGATAAAAATGAGCGCCCCGCTCTACAGGGCCCTTCCCCTCGTCGCCGACGCGGCCGCTCCAGAAAACCGGCTTGCCCGTCGCATCCGTTCCGATGAGTTCCAGCCAGATGTCAAAGGAGTCCACGGTTCCCGCGGGAAAGAAGTGACCAATGCGTCGTGTCCTGACGACAACATCGACACGTACCGTCTCACCGGGCCGGAACTTCGCGTCTCCACGGTCGAGGGGAGCCACAAGTTTTCCGACGTCGCGCAGAAACACATTGCCTGATTGCTCGGATTCCTCGCCTACGGCAAAGGTCGAAGCCAGTTGCGGCCCATCGGACCGCCGGCGCATATCAGGTTGGCCTGGAGTCGAGTCGACGGCCGAAGCCGAAAAGATGTCAACGGAGATGAAGCCGTTGGTCAGGAAACTCTTCGTTTCTTCGAGTTGCTTCTCGTCCTTGTTCACGTATGCCACGGCGGTATTCGCTGCCGCGAAACGATGGGAGTGGATCATCCCATCTCGGTTGCCAGGGTCCTTCGATTTCACCAGGGGCATATGGCACTGTGCGCACGTCGAAGTCTTCGGCGGATAGTAGAACGACCGCGCGCCTTGGCCGGAGACGCCGCTCGCCTGCCAGTTGTCGTAATCGTTAAATCCACGCATCCATCGATAGTTGTTCACGGGAACGTCCAGATGAACCTTATGGCACGTTGAGCAGTACTCCGCGGAATCCAGGCGCATGAAGGGCTTGATGAACGTCTTTCGATGCGGTTCCGGGTCTAGATACGTGAGGAACGAATCCATTGCACGGATATATTTGTTCCGGCTGGACATCAGGTCATGAAGCGGCGGGTATTCAATCGTGAACCCGCCATTCCCCATCGTGCTGTCAACGCGAGTAATCGAATGGCATGACACGCAGCCTAACCCGTTCTGTGCTTCGGGCGTATCGATCTGATCCTTGATCGGCTTCTCAAACCGGCCGTTAAAGAACACCGCGTGGTCGTGACAACCGGCGCACCACTTGCTGCCCTTGGTACCGTCTATGCTCTGCATGTACTCGACTGATTTCCGATAGAACTGGTTGTTGAACGATGCGAAGTGATGCATCGAACTTTTCCACTGCTCGTAGATGTCCTTGTGACAGGACCCGCAAAGCTCGGAATCCATGAAAAAGTTGGATGGAATCGTACCGCCGACGTTTGTTGCCGACGAGGAAGGCCAGAACGGTGAATCTTCGGTCCACCCCCTTCCTCCTCCATTGAAACCGGGATGACCTTCGGGTTGCGGATGCGGTCATGAGGATTCGGAAACGCTCGTCGATAGACTTCGGCCGCGGCGGGGACCAGGATCAGGAGGGCTGCCATCGCGGCCACCAGATTGCGATAGCCGGGCAGCGCGCCCCAGAACCACCGTAAACCCATGGCGGTAAATAAGATCCCGAGCCCGATGTGGGTCCAGAGAACCCATCTTTGGTCGAATGTATTTCCGGTCTTCGCCAGATACAAACCGACCAGGGTCAACGCGACAAGAACTATGGACACCGATCGTGGAAAAACCGTTAGCGCGAGAACCGTAAATACAACGCCGCCAACAAGATGGGCCAGCACATTGCCCATGTAAAACACTGTCGGCTCGGCAAAGGCGGCGATATACGCGGTATTCAACAGCAGCGCTGCGAAACACCACGCGACAAGACGGTTCCTGTCAGGCAGAAGACCCATTGACCTTATATAGGTATACAGAAGCGCCAAAAGCCCGCAATAACATGAATCTACTAGCCTCAGAGTGCCTCTAACCGCTTCGGGCTTGGAAAAGTGAGCCCTAAGTTGATAAAGTGACATACTTGGGCACGTTACGCTTCGAAACTGCGGGCGAGTCCCACGGCGAGTGTCTTGTGGCAACGCTGACGGGCCTTCCAGCGGGAATTCCAATCTCAATCGATACGGTCAATCACGAACTTTGGCGTCGTCAGCAGGGCTTTGGCCGCGGCGGCCGAATGAAGATCGAGACGGACCGCGCCGAAGTCGTCTCAGGAGTCCGGCATTCCCAGACCATCGGATCCCCGATTGCGGTCATCATCCGGAATACGGACTGGAAGAACTGGACGGATAATTTGCCGGTTGAGGGCGGCGATCCTGCGCTTCGCAAGCCGGTCACTCGTCCGCGTCCGGGCCATGCCGACCTCGCTGGAGCGATCAAATATGACTTTCCGGATGCCCGCTACATCCTTGAGCGGGCGAGCGCGCGCGAGACGACGGCGCGTGTCGCGATTGGGGCATTGGCGAAACAGTTTCTCGGACAGTTCGGCATCGAAGTATTGAGTCACGTGATCGCTGTCGGCAGCGAAAGGCTTGAGCGCCTGGCCACATGGGACGAATTGGTTGAGCTTTCCAAGAAGAGCGAAGTACTGCTGGGCTGCATCGACGCGGAAGCTGAGGAGCGGATGAAGGCCGTAGTCGATCATGCGTACCGCACCGGCGATACGGTCGGTGGCGTCTTCGAAGTAGTGGCGCACGGCGTGCCTCCGGGCCTCGGCTCGCACATCACATGGGATTCCCGCCTGGACGGCCGCCTGGCGCAGGCGATCGTCTCGATGCAGGCCGTGAAGGGCGTTGAAGTGGGATTTGCCGGTGAAGGCGCCGCAGCGTTCGGCTCGAAAGTCCAGGACACGATCCACTACAACAAGGAAGATCAGGCCTTCTTCCGCGGCGCCAATCGCGCCGGCGGCATTGAGGGTGGAATGACGAATGGCCAGGATGTTCTGGTCCGCGGTTTTCTGAAGCCGATCTCGACACTGCGCCGGCCGCTGGAATCGGTCGATCTCGAGACGCGTGAACCATCGGCCGCCGCGTACGAACGAAGCGACGTCGCTGTCGTACCTGCGGCCGGCGTAATCGGCGAAGCGATGGTGGCGATCAGTGCTCGCTCAAGCCATGCTCGAGAAATTCGGTGGCGACTCCCTTCGCGAGACGAAACGGAATTACGAGAACTACCTCGACCAAGTAAAAAACTTCTGATGATCTATCCAATCGTGAAATACGGCGATCCGGTCTTGGAAACGCAGGCCGCCACTGTCGACGAATTCGATACCCCGGAGTTGAACGAACTTCTCGAGGACATGTTCGAGTCGATGTACGCGGCCAGGGGTGTGGGCCTCGCTGCCCCGCAGATCGGGATTTCAAAACGCATCGCTGTTATCGACTGCTCGAACGGCGAGCGTCAGGAAGAAAAAATCGTCATAATAAATCCGGAAATCGTCAAAGTGGAAGGGGCACACTCGAGCGAAGAGGGGTGCCTCAGCATTCCCGGATTTCGAGAAAATGTAACGCGGGGCAAACGCGTCACCGTCAAAGCGCAAAATGCAAAAGGCGAGTGGTTCGAGATGACCGGCGAGGACCTTCTCGCACGCGCCTTTCAACATGAGACCGACCATCTCAACGGCACGCTCTATATCAACCATGTAAGCGTGCTGAAGCGGGATTTGATTAAACGGAAGATCCGCAAGCTGGCCAAAGCCGGCGAGTGGAGTTAATAACGCTTGAGATTCGTATTTATGGGGACGCCGGCGTTCGCCGCCCCCACGCTGCAGCGGCTCGTCGAAGCCGGATATGAGTGCGTCGGTGTGTGGACGCAGCCCGATCGTCCGAAAGGACGCGGGCATCAACTCGCGTTTTCGCCGGTGAAAGAGACGGCGCTTCGACTTGCGATACCCGTTCACCAACCCGAGCGGATCCGGCGTCCAGACCAGGTTGAATTGTTGGGTTCGTTGGAAGCGGACATCATGGTCGTTGTTGGATACGGGCAAATTATTCCACAGTCGATCATTGACCTGCCGCAATTGGGAATTGTGAACGTTCATGCGTCCCTGCTGCCGAAATATCGTGGCGCCGCGCCGATACAGTGGGCCATCGCGAACGGTGAGACCGTCACCGGAGTAACAACCATGCTGATCAATGCGGGGCTCGACACCGGAGACATGCTGCTGAAGTCGGAGACTCCCATCGGCCCCGATGAAACAGCGGAAGAAGTGTCGGAACGCCTGTCTCAGATTGGAGCCGATCTGGCGCTTCGTACCCTCTTAGGGCTACAGCAAGGAACTATTTTGCCGGAGCCGCAGGACGATTCCCTGGCTAGCTGGGCTCCGGTTTTGAAGCGGGAAGACGGCTTGATTCATTGGGATTCAAGCGCATACGAGATCCATAACCGAGCCCGGGGATTCCGCCCCTGGCCTGGGGCTTATACCACATGGCGCGGACAGAGGTTGCATATCTGGCGTTCCAGACCGCATCATATAGGTTTGGGGCTTCCAGGCTCCATTCATATCGAGGGCCGTAAGCTGATGACCGCTTGCGGGCGCGACACAGCCCTCGAAATCCAAGACTTGCAGTTGGAAGGTCGCAAACGAGTCTCAGCCGAGGCCTTTGTCAATGGTCATCGTCTCGGCGCAGACGAAATGCTAGGAGAGAAAACCACTTGAAGTTTCCGCTGGGCTTTCGTTACTCAGCTACCTATGCGGGCATCCGGAAGGATAGCAGAGAAGATTTGGGGCTGATCGTATCCGATCAGCCGGCATCGGCCGCCGCTGTTTTCACGACGAATCGAGTTCAGGCCGCCCCCGTACGAATTGCCCGCCAACACTTGCGCGCATCGCGCGGGCGTGTGAGCGCAATTATCGTCAACGCCGGAAATGCGAACTGTGCGACCAAGAACGGAGATGAAGTAGCGCTTACATGCTGCCGTGCTGTCGCTAAGCAACTCAAGGTGCCGGTTGCACAAATTCTGCCCGCATCGACTGGTGTGATCGGCGTCGATATGGACCCGAATCTGGTGGTCGCCGCGCTGCCTCAACTTTTTGAGGATCTGCTCGAAAGCCGGTTCCCGGACGTTGCACACGCGATGATGACAACGGATACCGTGCCGAAGATGGCCCACGCCGAAGTATCGCTCAAGGGCGGCGAGGTCCAGATTGCCGGCATGACCAAAGGGTCCGGCATGATCCATCCCAACATGGCGACCACGCTCGGGTTCGTTATGACGGATGCCGCGATCTCCCCGATTCACCTCCGGCAGATGCTCGTCAATACGGTAGAGCGCACCTTCAACAGGCTCAGCGTCGATGGCGACATGTCAACGAACGATATTGTCGTTTTGTTAGCTAACGGCGCGTCCGGAATTCGTCCGTCGGAGCGCGAGCGGCGCTCAATGGAAGAGTCGCTCTGTCTCGTCATGGAGGATCTGGCCGAGCAGATTGCGCGCGACGGAGAAGGCGCTACGAAACTGATCACGCTCCGCGTCGTTGGCGCGGCGGACGAGGAGTCGGCCGTGAAGATCGCACGCTCCATCGCGAATTCGCCATTGGTCAAGACGGCCCTCGCGGGATCTGACCCGAACTGGGGTCGAGTGCTCTCGGCAGCCGGTACCTCCGGGGTCGAGTTCGATCCGAATAAGGTAGACATCTATCATGCAGGGCGTGCAGGTATGCGCGAACGGTGTGGGGGCGGACTTCTCAGAGATGGACCTGAAGACGAAACTCGACGATCGCGACATCCTGATCCGTTTCGAGATCAAAGGCGACGGCAAAGGAGAGACCCGCTTCTGGACCTGCGACTTTACTGAAGGCTACGTCAAGATCAACGCGAGCTACCGGACGTGACACGGCGTACGGCGCTTCTTCTGCCTGCTGCTGTGTTGTGGGCAGATGAGCGTTCGGACGTGATTGAGGCCGTGACGCCTCTTGCAGCAGCGTTAAGCGAAGGGGATGCGGACGCATTCAGCCGCCGCATTCCCGACAGCCTTCCGAACCGGCAGCGATTGATCGATAACATCCGCGGCCTGATCGGTCAGGCGGAGATTACCTGTTCGGTTCGTTTGGTGAATATCGAAAACGGCCGCGCTGAACTCGACTGGCTGATGGACCTTCGCAGCCGGTCGACTACAATCGCTACTCGAGCGGCGCAAGGGTCCGGTTTTCGTTACCGTCCGGGATCACACTGTGACATCGCTCGATCCGGTCGAGTTTTTCAAGCCCGTAGAAATTCGTTGACTAATTGCTGATAGTTGCTCGGGGTCACAAGGTGAAACTCGACTCGAGCGCTGGTAAATCGTCCGACTTCGTTCCGCACCTCGGGCGTGGGTAATTCCGGTCCCGCCACAAATAACGTTCCCAAATCCAGCTTGTACGGCACTAGCTTGTGCCGCGACGCCACCCGCGCCGGCAACGACCTGGCGATCGATCGTTTGACGCTGTCGGGCTCGACTCGATTTTGCGGCACGGCCTGCTGAAGGCTGAGCACCTCGTAAACGGAATTCTCATCCAGGAGACCGGTCGCAATCAAGTGCTCGCCCAATCGCAGGTCATTCGGCTTCGTTTCGAGCGCCCAGTTGATGTCGTGCTGCTCCAGGTATCCATTCATGACGAGCAGCTCGCCGAGTCTGGCCTGGCTTGCCAGCGCGGACTGGCAAGGGTACGCGTGATCGGTCTTGATCCATACAAGCGGTCTCCCCTGCCATTTGGCGACAAAGAATTGCCGCAATGCCGCGAATGTCGCCGCCGAGTTGATATAGTTTGCCACCAAGATACGAATTGGTGTCGGGAGCGCACATCGAACGCCGAACACACGCGCGACACAGACCATCCGGTACACGATGCGGTATGCAGCCAGGCCGGCTCCCATCTGCATCACCGGGGCAACGGGCAATGGCGCTCCACACAGCGATCGAATTGCTCCGTAGAGAAAGAGCACGTTGGTTAGCAGGCTTGCGGGATTCCCAAGAATCCCTTTCCGATCCCGCCAGAGCCAATATTTCTGAACGAAGCCACCGCGCCACCCGTGGCGATCCCACGTTTGAAGAACGATTCCGGTCACCCAGCGGGTACGCTGTCGGATCGCGCTTTGGCGCGTATGCGGGAATAGCTCCCGTGTTGCCATTCCTTGCGCCTGAAGCGGCAAAAAAAGCTGTTTTGCGCCGCTCAGCCGGAGTCGGAGCCCGTTCTCATAGTCCTCCGTCAGGCAAACGGGGTCGAACACCCGGTTGTGATCCAATGCGGCTAACCGATCCAGCGCATCGCGGCGAAAGCCGGTTCCCACCCCGTTTGAGGGGACGAAGGCACCCATGATCTGCCGGGCCGGCATGTCACGGGTTTGGTATTCCGTAAACTCGTCGATATAGATACCATGCGTCCAATGGGTCACCGGCGTCGGGACGGGCAACACCGGCACCTGGACCATGTGATAGTCATCGGCGTAGTAGTTGACCCAGTGGAGCGAGTCGCTGTGGATGACATCCTCAGCATCGTGAGTCATCAAAATTGCGAAACGAACCGAATTTTCCCGCTCATAAGCAAGCACGTGCTGGAAGATCCAGTTCAGGCAATCGGCCTTCGACGTAGGTCCGTCGTGAGGGCACACGGCCATGTGAACGTTGCCGAACCGGGTCTCGAGTTTGCGGATTTCCTCTAAGCGTCGGCTCATCGTTCGGGTATGCGCCTATGAAGAAGTGGTAGTTACGGTAGAGAATCGAAGCGCTGTTCTGTTGTACCATCCTGGCGATGACCGCGGACTCCCGCCAGAGCGGTACGAGGATCGCGATGGATTTCTGCTCACGCGCCAGGATTTGGCGGCGGCTCGGACGGTTCCCCTTCCTGCTTCCACCTAGATAAGCGGCAACGATCGCAACGATGTCTACGAAGAGGTCGTCGATTCCGCTGAGCACAATCCAGACGGCTAACGGCGACAGCACGGCCAGTGCGATTGCGTCAAGACCGTGCCACGAGACTTCCACCAGAGTGGAAGTCGTCTCACGCCCTGAAAAATCTCAGCCGTTACCGGAAAACGACGAGATCCTGGACGCCGATCTCCGCCCCTGGCGAACCTGCGTAGGGCTCGCCGCGCACTACCAAACGAACCGAATGTTTCCCTGGTTTGAGTTTGAACTCGTGCCACACAGACTCGCCGTTTTTCTGGGCGTTCTCGTCCGGATAAACATCGACCTTGCGACTGAGCTTTCCGTCAAGGTAGATGTCAGCCGTGCCCCCATTTTTCAAGTACGGACCCACAATCATGACCCCGGTACCCTCGAAATCGATCGCGGCCTCCGCGTCCTTTGCCGCGCTGAGCTTCAGGTTTTTATCCGCGCGCCAATCGCCTTTCCATGTCCATCGCGAGTCTGCAACAGCTACCCGCTCGACAGGCGAACCGTAGTCATCCCACAGTTGGAGCTTAGACTGTCTCGGAGTCTGCGCCACGATCGTCAAGTTCTCGCCGCTGCGCTTGCCGCCGGTGCTTTCAGCGAGCGCAATCGCGCGCTTCACGGTGCTATCCACGATCGTCTTGAACGTGAAATCCGTGTATCGGAACTTCTCGTTCGCGATCTCAGGAATACCGCTTTTCCACTGCTCCGGTATGCGTTTGTAGCCGATCATCGTCCCGAGAATGCCGCACGCATTCGAGGGATTGCAGTCGGAATCCTGACCTGCGCGAGTCGAGATCTCCAATGTCTTCCAGAAATCCGAACCGCCATACAGGAGACCGAGAGCTATGTACGCGCCATTCAGCTTCGCGTCGATGTTGAACGGCTGCATGGCGCCTTCCGGGCAAGGCTCACGGTTGTTCCATTTCTTCTCGATCAGACCCCAAGTCGTTTTCCAGTCGGGATTTTGCTCCGACCAGGCAAGCACATCAGCGATGGTCATCGCGTACGGGCTTTTCGCAGGCAAACACGCAAGCCCGGCTTCCACGACCTTTCTTGGGTTCGTTTCGAAAAACGCGGCGGAGTACATGCATGAAACGAACACGCCGCCGTAGATGCCATCGCCATAATTCATGACACGGCCCGCGCGGAACGCGATGTCCGTCGCGGATCGAGGCAGCGCGGGAGCCATCAAACCTATGAAATCGGCTTCAATCTGGAAATCGATGTCGTTCGCGTGAGCATTGTACTTCGGCGTGCCCGCCAGGGACGCCGGCACACCCCGTTTTAGCGCACGGCGGGCCGCCAGATTGGCGTGCCAGAGCGCGTATTGCGCGTCCTTAAACATCGCGCCAAAGTCTTCGGTCGTGGCGTTCAGGCCCTTGTCGTCCAAGACTTTGGCGAACGTCATGTCGACGTAGAGATCGTCCTGATTGAGTGAATTGGTGATTCGCTCGGGCCTCCACTCAGGGAGATCACCGTCGATGATCTTCTCCGGTAGCGAAATTCGGTGGGAGCGCCGAAACTGACACCGATCATCTGTCCGGCCCAGCCACCTTCGATTTTGTCTCGCAGGT
The DNA here is from genome assembly GCA_963825845.1 of Bryobacteraceae bacterium. Taxonomy (GTDB): domain Bacteria; phylum Acidobacteriota; class Terriglobia; order Bryobacterales; family Bryobacteraceae; genus DASQDN01. The sequence continues at coordinate 70,539 of CAWGVL010000055.1, forward strand.
CGACAAGGGATATCGTTTTCGTGGCGGGGTCCGCGGCGAGTAGGATGATTGCAGTGAGAATGCCGCCGATGGCCAGGGTTGTCCGCATGTAGATAGGGTAGCCCGGTCTCAACGATTAACGCGTGAGGGTTCTGCTAGGCTTTTTTTGCGCGGCCACGGGTTTTCTTGGCTTCCGCAGGTTCCGCCGCTGGCGCCTGAGAGTCGCCCGGCGGATCTGCTTCGCCTTCTGTTTCGGGCGGAACTCCGCTGCCGGCAAGGACAGCGTTGAACAGTTCCATCTTCTTCAAGTCCTTCTTAGAGGGCGGAACGATCTCTCGAAGATAGGTGTGATCGTGGTAGCAGGAACGGCACCGCACCTTCGCGGCTTCTCCGTCGACAATCGAGACAATGGCGTGATTGGTCAAGCGGCGACACTTGACGCAATAATCGTCAATAATGTCGCCCAGCCGAAGTTCATCCATAGAGTAGGCCTTGCGTTTTGAAGTATATCAAACGGCCTTGATGCGAGAATGGATTTCGACTCATGAAGGTACGCTGGTACATCCTGGTCGTCTTTGTCATCGCCGCAATTGCCGCAACGGGTGTTTTTGTTGTTCGACGAAGCGCTCCACCCGCTACGGCGGCTCAACCGGCGCCGAAAGCCGTTGTCGAAGAAGAGATAAGTCTCCCAGCGACGCTGCAAGCTGTGACAACTATTCCGGTAGGCATTCCGATACAAGGCAAGATCGAATCATTTCAGGTGGACGTCGGAGCCGAGGTGTATGAGGGGCAGTTGCTTGCTCAAATCAGGAGCGAGGCCCTGCAAGCGGTACAGCAGGCGGCGGAAGTCGATCTCGAGCAGGCGGAAGAACGCGTCCGCAATTTGGAATCGTTGCTGTCTGCCGCCCGCCTGGAGTCTTCCAGAGCGTCCGCCGATGCGAGCCGCGTCCGGAACGACTACGAGCGAGCGGAGAAAGCTTATCAACGATACAAGATGCTGCTGGAAGAAGGGGCCACCCCGCGGCTGACGTTCGAAAAGGCGCAGAAGGAATACATCGCCCTCCAGGCCGAATCGAAGAATCTGGACGCCGTGGCCGTGGCTGCGGACGAGCGGATCTCATCCGTATCGCGAGAGTTGGATGCAGCTCGCAAGATTCTGGAAGGTAAGGCCACAGATGCGGAAGGGGCGAAACTCCACGCAGGATCCGGGGAGGTGCTGTCTCCCGTCAATGGAATCGTCGTTGCTCGCCGGGGTCAGGCGGGTGACGATGTTCACCCGTCGATGACCGACCTGTTTCAGATCGCGTCCGATATCAGTGTTCTGCAGGCCGTTGCGGATGCTTCTCCCGCCCAGATCAGCAAGATCAAGCAGGGCCAGCCAGCGACTGTGACCCTGGCTGAAATGGCCGGCGAGCTTTTGCAAGGCACAGTCCTTAAAGTGGAAAGCGGCAAAGTTACCGTGGAATTCGCAAATCCCAATGCTCTTGTGAAGCCAGGCCTCACCGCGCAGATTCGCATCAAGTTAACATAGGTGTAATTTCCCAATGCAATTCCTGGAAAGCAGTCTTCTCGAACTGATCACGCAGACCTCCACCAATCTGCCTCCTGATGTCAGGGCGGCCATGGCGGAAGCGATGAAGCAAGAAACTCCCGGCACTCAGGCGTCTCAGGCGATGAGCATCATTGCCACGAATATCGACATGGCGCTGGAAGATGAAGGGCCGATCTGTCAGGACACGGGCATGCCGACCTTCTTTGTGCATACGCCTGTGGGTGTCAATCAGCTCGCGATTGCCAAGGCGATTCGCGCAGCGACAGCGGAGGCCACCCGCCGCGGCAAACTGCGTCCGAACTCGGTCGATTCGCTTACCGGAGCGAACAGCGGTGACAACCTCGGCGTGGAAACGCCTGTGATTCACTTCGAGCAGTGGGAGAAGGATGACATCGAAGTGAAGCTTCTGCTGAAGGGCGGCGGATGTGAGAACAAGAATGCTCAATATTCCCTGCCCTGCACGTTGGAGCACCTTGGCCGTGCCGATCGTACGCTGGAAGGCGTGCGGAAGTGCATTCTGCACGCGGTATGGCAGGCGCAGGGCCAGGGCTGCGCGCCCGGCGCAATCGGCGTCTGCATCGGGAGCGATCGCGCTCACGGATATGTGCTGGCAAAGGGCGAACTGTTGCGGAGCCTGGATGATGTGAATCCTGTGCCGGAGTTGGCAAAACTCGAGTCCGAGATCATGGAACAGTCCAATACTCTCGGCGTAGGGCCGATGGGGTTCGGTGGACGAGTGTCGTTGATCGGGTGCAAGATCATGGCTGCGAACCGGTTGCCCGCGAGTTTCTTTGTTTCCGTTGCGTATGACTGCTGGGCGTTCCGGCGGCTAGGGGTGAAATTAGATGCATCCACGGGCGCGATTACAGGTTGGCTGTATCGCGATCCGGAGCGTGCCGTGGACAAGATGGCGGCCGAATCGGGATTTCCTTTGACCGGACGCGAGATCGTGCTGACGCCTCCGCTGACCGAAGAGCAAATGCGGTCATTGAAGGTCGGGGACATCGTGATCCTCAATGGCGAGATGTATACCGGTCGCGACGCTGTGCACGCGTACCTGATGAAGAATCCGCCCCCTGTGGATCTGAATGGCGCCGCGCTCTACCATTGCGGCCCGGTGATGTTGAAGAACGGGGATCGGTGGACGGTGAAGGCGGCAGGTCCGACAACGAGTATTCGGGAAGAGCCTTATCAGGCGGATGTCATAAAGCGGTATGGCGTACGCGCGGTGATCGGGAAAGGCGGTATGGGCCCGAAGACGCTTGCGGCTTTGAAGGAATCGGGCGCCGTATATTTGAACGGCATCGGCGGGGCTGCACAGTTTTACGCTCGGACGATTCAGGAAGTGCTGGGTGTGAACCTGATGGAGTTCGGGATTCCCGAGGCCATGTGGCATCTGCGAGCTCAGGGCTTTGCGGCGATTGTCACGATGGACGCGCACGGAAATAGTCTGCATGCCGGTGTGGAGCAGGAGAGCGGTTCGGCGCTGGAAGCATTGCAGAGTATGTGACGTGGTTGGCTTATTGAAGGGTGAACAGGCCGATCCGGCTCCACCTTACGCGGCAACAAGTGATATATTGCGATCCACGCACAGAAGCTGTCTATTGCTAGCTGAGAGACGATAACGCACATGTGAGACAGGTCAGATATCGCACTCTGGCGAATGTTGATCTCACAGTTCACATTGGAGCGTGTATGGCGGATTCCTATAGACTATTGGACCGGAACCACTAGCTCAGCACGCAAATTGGATTGGTGAAGGAATGGCGTGTGAAAGAGGTAGTGACGTTTTCGCAGCTGGTAGATTTCACCGCATTGAACAGAGAGCAAGCCCTCCGTCAGCACAGCGGTAGCAAAACCAACTTATACGGCGTTCGTTATTGATTCGATCGCACGCGCCCTGCTGGAGCATCCCAAACTGAACCGAGTGGTTTATCGAGGGTTGTTCGGCTACCGCTGGGCGCAGTTTGATCAGATCCATATCGCCCTTGCTGTCGAACTCGTGGAGGGTGATCTGGACATCGCTTATGCGAGCATTCTGCGCAATGTCGACCGCCTTGGGTTGGATGGAATAAATAATGCGCTACTTCGGTTGGCTTCATCACCAGCGAACGACCAACAGCTGACATGATTGAGGCGTGTACCAGCTTTCCTGACCGCCGTACTAGCTCGCGCTACAAGCCTACATCCGAAACTGTGGCTGCGTTTCCGAGGTGGAAGCTGCGCCGTGACTTCGCCTGCAGAATATGGGACTGAAGGCGTATACGTGAAGTCCTGCTGGCCTGTGCAGTCCGCTTTTGGCCAGGTGAAAGAGTATCCCATGGTCGTTGATGGTAGCTGTGTCGCACGCAAGGCGGCGATGTTGTCAATGTCGTGGCACCGTGAACTAACTACCGGAGCAGTAGCAGCCAGATTCTTCGAGCAGATTATTCAAAAACTCCAACATGGTACCGGGCTCATTTCAGAGTCGGTGGCGCATTCTGTTGAGAGCGGAAGGTAGCGCGCGGCCTCAGCCGACGTGGCAAGCTCCTCACACCGGTCGGCAAAGAGGATATTGCTCGAAGCGTGACCTCGCTTTCCAACTGGATGTGAATACGATTTCCTTACCGTCGAGACGACTTGAAGTGAAGCCGTGTCGTTGGTCGGGGGGCAAGATCACGACTGCAAACCCGTTGCCCGTGAGTTTCGTTGTTTGCATTGCGTATGACTGCTGGGCGTTCCGACGGCTGGCGTGACGTTAGATGCATCCAGGGGCGCGAGATCGTGCTGACGCCTCCGCTGACCGAAGAGCAAATGCGTTCGTTTAGGTTCGGGACATCGTGATCCCTAACGGCGACATGTATGCCGGTTGCGACGCTGTGCACGCCTACCTGATGAAGAATCCGCCCACGGTGGATCTGAATGACACCGCACTCTACCATTGCGGCCCCGTGATGTTGAAGAACGGGATCGGTGACACCATGTGGCATCTGCGAGCTCAGGCCTTTGCGGCGATTGTCACGATGGATGCGCACGGAAATAGTTTGCATGCCGGTGTGGAGCAGGAGAGCGGTTCGGCGCTGGAAGCATTGGAGAGTGTGTGACATGTCATTGCCGGTCGTAAGGCGGGATTGCAATCACGCCCGCGAATATGAGCGGCGGTAGGCATGGCAGGAGAAAGCTCAGAAAGCCGTCTTTCCCGAATCGCCATTCCTCGGGACGGAAAGATCGCAGCCGACCTTGTTCCGCTCAGGCTGCAGGAAAGCAGAGCAGACTCTGAATCGACACGTTAGTGGAGATTTTCGCATGCTTTCGTAACTCGCCGCCGCAGGCATCGAGCTCGAATGCGGCAAAACGGATTCCTCAGAGGGCTACACCCTCGACATGACCGCCCCCAGCTTCGCTACGCGTCAAACATCGGACATTCGGGAGTTCCTCGTGGTGCGAATCGTTCGAGGGGGACTGCCGGCGGCCATCCTGCCCCGCATGCTGGGGTACGCATTCCCATGGACGCGAAACGGCGTGCATGCGACTATCATGTACGACCGGATCGAAACGGCAGCGGTGTCGGAGGCGTCGAGTGTTGACAAGATCCTAGGTAGTGCACTGGCTCATGAGGTTGGACATGTGCTACTGCGTTCCGAGCAACATTCTCAAAGCGGAGTCATGAAGGCCGTTTGGAGCCGAGCTGATTACCAGCGTTTGGCCGTCCGCCAGCTTGAGTTCCTGCCGTATCAGGCCGTCATGCTGCGGGAAGAAGTACGCCGACGCGCACGGCTTTGAGAGAGACTTCGGTGACAGATCGCCTCTTATCGACGCCGGACAGGCCAACTGGCGAGTGAAGCCCGTCGAGAGCCGGAGCCCATCTGCCGAGAGCGGAACGCAACTCGATGTGAATACGAATTAGTTGGCCATCGGTGAGAAGTCGGGGAATGACGTCAAGCCGCACCTCACATGGTTCACGTTCTGGATCAACTAAGCGGTGTCGGGGAGAACCCGACGGGCTGCGTGCAGACAGCTTAGCTGCACGGCCGCCAGGGACAAAAATGACGAGAAGCTCACGAGCCCATGTCGCGCCTGAGCTTCAAGTCATGGCAGCGTCGGCTAGGGCTGATTTACGCTCCGGCTCCATTCGTCTGCTTCGCGTTCTGCCTCGTCCTTGGCGTAGCCGTACCGCTCTTGCAGGCGTCCGACGAGTTCGTCGCGTTTGCCGGACATTGCATTCCAGTCACTGTCGGTAAATTTGGCCCACTTCTGTTTGGCCACGCCTTTGAATTGCTTCCAGTTGCCTTCGATTTGGTCCCAGTTCATTCACGTACCTCCTGCCTGTATGACCCGCGCCAGCAGATGTTGTGACATGGTAGCGTCTCGATGGACCGTCCTATCCCCGTTTCCAGGGAGGTGGGAATCACTGAAATTCTGGTCTCCAGGGCTAACGATCGGACCAGTCGGCTACGAAGATGTTGAACTCATAGGGTGACTTCGCCTTCCAACTCGATGTGAATACAATCTGTTTCCCGTCGGGTGAGAAGTCGGCGAATGACGTGAAGCCGTCGAATGCGGTGACCTGCTCAAGGTTGCTGCCGTCGACGTCGATCATGAATAACTCGAACTGCCGGCTGTCACATTTGTTCTTATTCGAAGAGAAGATGATTCGCTTTCCGTCAGGCGTGAATTGCGGAGCGAAGCTCGCGCATCCGAAGCGCGTGATTTGCTTTGCATCCGAACCGTCGGCGTTCGCGACATAGAGTTCCATCTTCATTGGCGCCGTCAGATCCTGACTGAGAAGGTCTTTGTACTTGTCGAGATCGGCGCCTTCGGAGGGACGATGCGCTCGCCAAACCATCTTCTTGCCATCTCGCGAGAAGAATGCGCCGCCATCGTATCCAACGGCGGATGTCAGCCGGGTCTTCTTGCTGCCGTCGAGGTTCATCGACCACAGATCGAGGTCTCCCGATGCCTTGGAGGTGTAGACAATCTTCTTACGAGGCCAGTTGATCGTGGCTTCGGCATCATATCCGTTCGCGTCCGTCAGTCTGCGTACGATCTTCCCGTCGAGAGTAGCCACATAGATGTCATAAGCCGGAGGGATGGCCCACATGTAGCCTTTTGAGCGATCAGGACGCGGCGGACATGCGGCGCCTTGTCCGTGAGTCGATCCGTAAAGGACGTGGTTGCCGTCCGGGAGGAAGTATCCACACGTGGTCGCGCCGGCGCCATTGGAAACTCGCTTGACGTTCTTGCCGTCCCAGTCCATTACGTATATCTGGTCGCAGGATGCGCCATCGCGGGTCGACTGGAACACGAGCCGCTTGCCATCGGGCGACCAGTAAGCCTCCGCGTTCTGCCCTCCTGAGGTAAGCTGCCGAGGGTTGCTCAGGAATTTCGAATCCTGCGCGAAACCTGGCGATAGCAAGAGAGCAATCGGTAGAAGCCGGGCAACCATGATCCTCATCTTAAGCCGGGCCGGGCAGCCGCTTGCGTTGTATGTACGTATGGGACTACGCTTTAGCCAGATGTTTGGAGGTATCGAATGAAGGTATTGCGAGCTATCCTCGGCGGCATTATGGGAGCACTTGCCATGAGTCTGGCCATGTTTCTCATGCGGAGTTCAGGAATCCAACTTAGCCTCGAGGCTTTGCTGGGCAGCTTGATTCCGCAAAACGAAATTGTCTCTACGTGGGTTGGCGGCTTCGTTCTTCACCTGTTCATAGGCGCTGTCGTCGCGCTTGTTTATGCGTTCGTATTTGAAATGGCAGTCCAGCGCGCGGGCGCATTGATGGGCGGCGGACTTGGATTGGCGCACGGACTAATAGCGGGTCTCTTCATGAGCGGAATTCAGGCCATGAATCCTTTGGATCCGAACGTCGCATCGGCGCCTGGCCCGTTTCTGTCCCACATGGCGTTTGGGCCGCTGGTGTTCCTGATGCTTCACTGTCTTTACGGCATTGTCGTGGGCGTCGTTTATGGCCACACGGTGCAGAACGTTCATATATACACGCGCCGTCCCATTTAGCGCACGGCGATGAATCACTGCTTCACGTCATAGGCCCAGAGGTGACCGAGGTCGCGGATATAGAGGCGGCCATTGGCAACTACCGGGTACGACCATGCCCTCTCTCGAGAGTCGCGTCGTTTCGGCTGTCCTGAGGGCGTGAATCGTCCTTTCTCACGATATGCGTCAGGGGTGGCCTCGACCAGGGCTACGTCACCGTTCTCCAGATGGAAATAAAGGTGGCCATCGGCGTAGAAGACTGCTCCGGGTCCGGCATCTTGCGTTTTCCAGCGAATCTTGCCCGTTGCAAACTCGGCTGCGGCCGGTCCGTCGGAGTTGGTTCCGTACAAGTAATCTCCGATCAGCACTTGCCCGCCAAGCGAGTTCGGAACATCGCGTTCGAAATAGACCTGCTCGGCAGAGACGCCTCTGCTTGTAGGAATGAGTTGTACCAGACCAGCCCCGAATCGACGGGCATTGGTGCTGTATACGTATTGCTCTCGCGCTATGGCTGTCGCGATGTTTGCCGGTCCCCCGCTGGTTTGCGTGTAGCGCCACAGAAATGTGCCGGTAGGGGCGTCCACACCGACGAGCCCTTTATCCAGAAATTGAACGTATTGTTTGCGGCCTGCCGCTTCAATTGCGATCGCGGACGAATAGGCGGCGCGATCTCCTCCCGGCACCGCCGACTTCCAAATCACCGCTCCGGTCCGCTTGTTTAGTTTCAGCAGCGTTGCTTCGGCTCCTCCTGGCGCAATGATCACTGCGTCGCCATCGATCAAAGGCGACTCGGCGTAGGCCCATGTCCCCGGAACTCCGCCGAATTCGCGGCGGACGTTCTTCTGCCATACCAGCTTGCCGGATGTGATCTGCAGACACGCGAGGTCACCGTCAGAGCTGAACGCGTAAAGCCGATCGCCGTCGATGGTTGGTGTCGACCTCGCCATCGGATATGGGGGCTGCTGGTCGGGGTTCCCGACGTTACCGAGACGAGTCGTCCAGATCGGTTTGCCGTCGGTCACTGAGAGCGCCTGGACAAATTCGTTCTCCATGCCTTTGTTGCTCTGAAGATAGATTCGCTGCCCCGCTATGGCCACAGTGCCATAGCCGTCGCCCATATCGCTAACGTGCCAGAGGAGTTTGGGTCCGCCCTTCGGCCATTCCTTCAGGAGCCCGGTTTCTTGAGAAACACCCGTGCGATCCGGGCCGCGCCATTGCGGCCAGTCGCCGGAGTACAGGTGCCCGCTTACCGCAATGCTGAGGACGAGTATCTGAGGCCATCCAGTTCTCATTTTGGTTTCCAGTCGATTACCGCGCGATCAACCGCGTGGAGAAGGGCTTCGCGTTTCGAATACGGCCCTGGAATATAGGCTCTCGAGCTTATTCCGGCCTGAGACAACTCTACGATAGACCAGTCTTCGCGATTCGTGGTGTCCCAGAACTCGATCGCGTCATTGATGCAGGGCTCGGGTTTGGCCAATTCGGCCGGATGGAAATACCAGTCGCAGATAATGTTCGTGCGGTCGACGGTTTCCGGCCAAACCGTGTGAACCATCATGTAGTCCGGATGGAGACTGAGGAGCAAATTCGGGTAGATGCTGTAGTAGAAGACCGCTTGGCGTTCATCCTCGCTCAAACCCGGCAGATAGTCGCGGCGCCGCTTCCCATCGATACTCATGGTCTCGGCGCCGTCACGGAAACCCATGGACCCGCCCACATATGTTTGCGAGGGCTTTTCGTTGTCGGCACCCAGGTAGTCAGTCAAGCGATTGAGCATGGGATGCAGCAACGGACAGTGTAAGCACTCATTGAAGTTCAAAAGGATGAGTTTCCAATTCGCCCGCACTGCATATTCGATGCGGCTCGTACGCCGCAAGTCCTGCATTCGCCACGCGGCGAACTTCGAGGGCAACTCGCCAAGATGGTCCGCGAGCGGTTCGGGGCTAGAGCCGAGGTGCAGGAAGATATGGCCATCCCACAACTCTGCTGCGACTTCGACAAGCGGAAAGTCGTCGCGGGAAAAGTCCGCCTCGTTCATGTGCGGAGCGCCCACGAGCCGGCCATTCAGCCCGTAGGTCCAACCGTGATACGGGCACTGGATTCGTCCATTGAAATTGCCGTCCGGCGCGGAGCACAGGCGAGTGCCGCGGTGGCGGCACACGTTATAAAAACCGTGGATGGAGCCAGCGGCGTCACGAACGACGATGATGCTTTCCCCTACGATGTCACGCAGGAAGTAATCGCCGGCGTTCGGTATGACATCACTTCTACCGACGCAAACCCAACTGTTGAAGTAGAGCCGTTCCATCTCATCGCGGAATACCTCAGGATCGATGTAGTACCGTGCAGGTAGGGTCCTGAATGCGGGCTCCGAATCCATGCTCAAAAGCCTACCGCAAGCGAAGGCCTGAGCGGGTCTGTTGTTAAGATGAAGTAATAAAATGACATACGATCTGATCATCATCGGCAGTGGACCGGGTGGTTACTCCGCTGCAGTTCGCGCCGGGCAGTATGGTTTGAAGACCGCGATCATTGAAAAGGACCCCAAACTCGGGGGAACCTGCCTGCACGTCGGATGCATCCCTACCAAGGCACTGCTCCATAGCGCCGATGTTTGGGAGTACTTCAAGAATTCCAAGGAACAGGGCATCCATTGCGAGAATCCGCGCCTCGACATGCCGCTAGTGAAGGACCGGAAGGACGGCATTGTCGCGAAGCACGCCAAGGGCGTGGAAGGCCTGATGAAGAAGAACAAGGTCGAGTGGATCAAAGGCTACGCGACTTTGAAGGGCGGCGGAAAGGTGGAAGTCAAGGCTGCGGATGGCAGCACGCAGACGCACGACGCGAAGAACATCATGATCGCGACCGGATCGGAGGCGCGCATGCTTCCGGGGCTCGAGCCTGATCCGCAGTTCATCCTGACGAACGTCGAGATTCTGAATCTTACGACGATTCCGAAGACGATGGGAATCATTGGCGCGGGCGCGGTGGGGGTTGAATTTGCCTCGATCTTCAATCGCTTCGGCACGAAAGTAACGGTGCTGGAGATGTTGCCTCGCATCGTACCTGTCGAGGATGAAGAGATCTCGAAAGAACTCGAGAAGACCTTCAAAAAGCAAGGTATCCGCGTAGAAACGGGCGCCAAGGCCGAGAATGTCAAGAAAACCGGCAAGAGCGTCAAGCTCAGCGTCACGTTGTCCGGCGGCAAGCAGGAGGACATGGAGTTCGATTGCCTGCTGATCGCCGTGGGTCGCAAGCCGAACTCCGAGAAGATCGGTACCGAAAATACGAAGGTTCAGTTGGATCGGGGATTTATCAAGGTCGACGAGTTCCAACGGACCGGCGAGCCTGGCGTTTATGCGATTGGCGACGTAGTGGCGGGAACGCCGCAGCTCGCGCACGTTGCGACGATGGAAGGGTTCGTCGCGCTCGACCACATGACGGGAAAACAGGCGATTCCGATCAACAAGAATCGCATCCCGGGCGCAACGTACACAGAGCCGGGGATCGGCAGCGTGGGTATGACGGAGGCGCAGGCGAAGGCCGCCGGCCTCAACGTCAAGGTCGGCAAATTCCCGTTCGTCGGAAACAGCAAAGCCACCATTCTCGGCAGTCACGGAGGATTCGTCAAGGTTGTCGCGGACACGAAGTACGGCGAGATTCTTGGCGTGCACATCATTGGTCCACAAGCGTTCGAGTTGGTGGCCGAAGCCGTCGCGGCGATGGAAGCCGAGGCGACGGTTGAAACGATGATGCACACGATCCACGCTCATCCGACGTTGTACGAAGCCGTCGGTGAAGCGTTCAACGCGGTGTACGGACTCGCAATCAATGCGTAGATGTGAGGTGCGCGATTGTGGACGCGTCGGGTATCCCGAAGCGTCCGCAATGCAGCGTGAGCTTGTCGAGAAGCGGAAGCGGGGAGAAATTCCCGATCAACTGCTTTTTGTCGAGCATCCTCATGTCATCACTCTCGGACGGAACGGACATACGGAGAACCTGCTCGCTTCGGAGCCTGTCTTGGCGCGGGCCGGGGTCGGCTTTTACCAGACGAACCGGGGCGGCGACGTTACGTATCACGGCCCTGGGCAGATTGTCGGGTATCCGATTTTCGATTTGCGTGAGTGGAAGCGCGATGTTATCGCGTACGTCCGCGCTTTGGAGCAATCCATAATCGACGCGCTGGCCAAGTTCGGCATCAATGGCAGTCGAGAACAGGGCGCCACGGGCGTGTGGACGCCCGAGGGAAAGATCTGCGCGATCGGCGTTCATATCAGCCGGTGGGTAACATCGCATGGCTTCGCGCTCAATCACTCTACTGATCTGAGTTATTTTCAATACATAGTTCCGTGTGGACTCACCAAACCAGTGACGTCCATGCAGTCTCTCGGCCGAACGGCCTCGAGAGCAGACGTGCAAACGGCGCTTGTGCGCGAGTTATCCAAACAGTTTGACTTAGAGATGCACACGCCAACAGAAGACCGCGAGGAAGCGGATACACAGCCGGCACTCGTAACGGAAAGGACCCTATGATCGACGTCGTAATGCCCCAGATGGGCGAAAGCATCGTGGAAGGAACTCTCACGAAATGGCTGAAGAAGCCCGGTGATCGCGTAGAACGCGACGAGCCGCTGTTCGAGATTTCGACCGATAAAGTCGACACGGAAATCCCCTCACCCGGGGCTGGCGTGTTGCAGGAGGTACTGATAGAGGAAGGTCAGACGGTCGGTATCAACACTGTCGTCGGGCGGATTGCGGATGAGGGCGGAGCGCAGGCTCCAGCACCTGTAGCAGCGGAACCCGCCGCGGCTCCGGCGCCGAGCGCGCAGGCCGATGGGACGCCTGCGACAGCTGCACAGCCGCATCCCTCTGATTCAGTCGCGCCATCACAAGGTGGCAATGGGTCTTCTGCTCCTCCGCCCGCGGCGGCTTCAGCACCTGCTCCTCCGTCCGCGCCGGTGGCGGCTCCGGCAGGTGACGAAGGACAGCAGGGTCCACTTTCTCCCGTAGTGCGGAAAATCGCGCGCGAGAACAATATCGATCTACGCCAGGTACGAGGAACCGGAGCGGGTGGACGCATAACGAAATCGGATGTGGAAGCATACATCCACGGTGGGGCGCGTCCGGCGCCGTATCCGGCCCCGGCGGCGGGTCCGTATCCGGCTACGCCGTCAGGACCGGCTCCGCAGCAACAAGCAGCTGCTCCCGCTCCGATGCCTGCGCCTCCGCCGATGCCTCGGGGTGAGCAGGCTCGGACTCGGATTGAGCCGATGAGCAATATGCGCCAGAAGATCGCGGAGCACATGATCTTCTCCAAGCGAACATCGGCGCATGTGACCACTGTCCATAAAGTGGACATGACGAAGATCGCGAAGGTCCGAGCGAAACAGAAGGAACAGTTCCAGGCTCAGTATGGGTTTGGGTTAACGTTCCTGCCATTTATCGCGCGCGCCTCGTCCGAAGCTTTGCGCGCGTTCCCGATCGTGAACGCGTCAATCGAGGGCACGAATATCGTGTACCACAACGACATCAATCTCGGGATCGCCGTTGCGCTGGACGGCGGCTCAGGCTTGATTGTTCCCGTGATTCGGAATGCCGATGAGAAGAATGTCGTCGGACTCCAGCGGTCGATTGTGGATCTGGCGGCGCGTGCTCGCTCACGTCAGTTGAAGCCGGATGAGGTTACAGGCGGCACCTTCTCAATTACGAACTTCGGCAGCTTCGGAAGCGTGTTTGCGACGCCGGTCATCAATCAACCCCAGGTTGCGATTCTCGGCGTCGGAACCATCGAGAAGGTCCCAGTCGTCGTAGATGATGCCATCGCCATTCGGTCTGTCGCTTATATTGCGCTGACATTCGATCATCGATTAATTGACGGTGCGCTGGCCGATCAGTTCATGCAAAAGGTCAAGGAAGTCCTGGAGAACTGGACGGACTCGATTCTCTAGCTTGTGCAGCGGGGAGCAGGGCCGCGCGTTCGAGATTGTTGAGTTGTTTTGCAATCTTGCTATCGAGCGGCTGGGCTCCCCGATAATATTCCAGGACAGTTGTCCGCAGGTTCGTGTCCACGCCATCGTACTTTCTCTCCTCGAGCTTTTTCAGGAGTTTGGCGTACGTCTTATCTGCCAGCTTATAGGCGCCGAACTTCGACATTTTCCCGGTATCGAGATTTACATTCCGCAGGAGCATTCGCTCGCCGCGATGCAACGTGTCGAGCCGGGCACGATATCGATCCAACGTCTGGTTGAAGCTTTCCATAAATAATTTTTCCGCTTCGGGTGTCGGAACGTGGAATGCGAACGCTTTCAATGGTCCGACCTTCGGGATTAACTGAAAGATAAAACCCAGAATACGAGCGAAGATACCTGGCCGTTCGTACTCGTTGCCCCATTCCTTTTCGTAGCTCGCACGCGAAAGATTGTAAATGAATTTATCGCGAGTTGTGCCCGGCTTCGTTTTGGTGATTTCGTCCTCTTTCGCCGACCAGGCGGCCTTGGTTAATTTCGGAATCACGCCTCCAACACTGTACCGGAACGTGCCTAGGGCGAGATCCACACTCAGAAACATCTCCTTCAACTCCATCCCGTACGTTTTCAGGAAAGCGCGCTCCAATACAGGTTTTGCCACTTTGAAGCCGATGAAGTCCTGGTAGGCTTCGGGGGCGTAATGCTGTTTCGCTACCTGAACGACATCGAAGCCGAACTCAGTCTTCATATGCGCCCCTGGAGCCTGCTCGTAGGAAACGATGGAGCCGTATTTCTTGTGGAGCGTCGGGTAAAGCATCGGGACGATGCGGTTGATAGCTATCGGGTGGCCGTTATCATCGGCTGCATAGTGCGCAAGCGCTCCAATCGCAAAAGCGAACTCATTTACATCGCAGGCTTCATTTAATAGCGTCCGAACGAAATCGCCTCCCCGGACGTAATGGACGAGATCACTGAAGAGCCGATTTCCGAGTGGGTAGTAACCACTGTCGGGAATGATCGCTCCACCGTACGCATACGCATGCGCCTCGCGCAGGTCCTCGGGGCTCGACTTCGGATACCGGCTGACTAGCAGCGGCTTGATCGTACGGTCCCACGCGGCATCGATGATGGCTTCGTGAGAGAGCACCGAATAGGCCGAGATTCGCGCAGCAGCGATCAGGAGCGTGAGGACGAGCGCCCGCGACACGTAAGTAGACGCTGGTTCGGCCGCTAACGATACATCGCCCAGGAATGCCGGGCGAATCGACTGTTCGCGGTTTTTGAGTATAGTTATAGCGCCGATCAGCGTCTACTGACGACACGCTATGTAATCTCGAACAATTCCTCTTCCGGGGGTAAGTCATGAGAAAACAATTCTCACTCGCCGTTTCCATCGGATTCCTGGTGCTGGCGAGCGGCTTGATTACGCTGAGGCATGTCAATGCCCAGCAGACGAGGCCCAGAACTGGAGCCTCTCCCGAAACGCCTACACAGGGACAGTCAGCCGCGACCAGAATCGCCAGGGAAGCTCGCAGCGCCGGCATTGAACTGCGGGGTGATACGAGCTACCTGCCGGTTGTGGAGGGCGATTTCGACGCCGTAATGAAGAAGATGAGCGCGGCGAAGCCCGAAGTGATGAAGCGGCAGACTGCTCTACTGGAGCAGCGGTACAACATGGCGAACCAGCCGGCTCCGGGTGTCACGATGTCGCGAGGGAAAGCAGTACAGGGCGGCGTACGCGCGAAACTCCCGTCCGGCGCTACCTGGGATCAACTGGCCGGGATGGCTCCCGACGATATTCGCGCCAAGAAGTTGTTTCCTACGGGATTCATGCCGCTGCCGCATGCAAACCATCCGGAAGGAGGAATGATCTTTCCTAAGTTTCACATCGACGAGGTGAAGAAGCAGACCGATCGTGACCTCACCCGCTTCGATCTTGATTTCGACCTGCCGGACCACTTTTTGCCGGAGTTTCCGCCGCCGATCTATCTCACAACGCGCCCGGACCTCGGCGATGTCTCGCAAGGCAAGTTGGTCACCAGCGACAACTTCTACGAACTGTTCAACGGCATCCTGAATCCGAAGCAGATGGAAGGCTTACGTCTCTTGGTGAGCCCGTTTCCTCAACAGCAGTTCAATGGCACCGCCGACCGGCGATCAGAGAAGGCAAGTTTAGGTGTCACTTGCTTCGATTGCCACGCGAATGGACACACGAATGGAGCCGCGCACCTCGTGGGTGACATTCGACCGCAGGCGTTCCGTCATCGCATCGAGACTCCGACACTGCGTGGAGTGAATGTGCAACGTCTTTTCGGATCGCAGCGAGCGCTTAGAACGGTGGAAGACTTCACCGAGTTCGAGCAGAGAGCAGCCTACTTCGATGGCGATCCTGTGATTGCGACGAAGAAGGGTCAAAATATCCTGGAACGCGGCAGCCAGATTCACGCGATGGCTGAGTTCGAAGAGTTGCTAAACTTCCCGCCCGCCCCGAAGCTGACCGTATTCGGAACTCTTGACGAGAGCAAGGCGACACCGGAGGAAGTACGTGGGCAGACGTTGTTCTTCGGGAAGGGCAAATGCGGCGCTTGTCATCGCGGCGCCGTATTACACCGACAACAACATGCATGACCTGCAGGTGGAGCGATTCTATTCAAGCGCAGTTGATCAACGGCATGGCGGCGGCGGCAGACGGTCCGATCAAGACCTTCCCGTTGCGCGGCATCAAGGACTCGCCTCCCTATATGCACGATGGAAGACTCTTGACGCTCGAAGATACTGTGGAGTTTTTCAACTTGGTGCTGGGACTGAAACTCAATACACAGGAAAAGAGCGATATCGTGGCGTTCATGCGCGTTCTTTGAGTTACACGGGTGGCGGGCGCCGGACTTCGGTGGATGATAGAATTCCGACCAGCGAGTTAAACGCACCCGTGGCGACTACAAGCACACTCCCCGTACCGTCAGAAGATCGAAAACCTTTGGAGCAGGGCGAACGACCGAATGTCGCGCCCCGGATGGTATCCGTGGATGCCTTCCGAGGGCTGACGATGTTGCTCCTGATCTCCCAAGGATTCGGCTTGCACGAGGCGCTGACACGGATTTCGAACGCTTCCTGGCTAGCCGCCCAGTTCGACCATGCGTCGTGGGTAGGTTGCACTCTTTGGGATCTGATTCAGCCGGCGTTTACGTTCATTGTGGGCGTTGCAATGCCGTTATCGCTGCGCAGGCGTCAGCAAGAGGGGGCGTCACGCGCTCAATTGCTCCAACATGTCGTTTGGCGGGCGGTGTTTCTCATTGCTTTATCGAACGTTTTATCGAACTGGAACTCGAACGGACGACCCGTACTGCAGCTGATCAACGTACTTTGCCAAATTGCCTTCGGGTACGTGATTTGCTTTCTCATCATGCAACTCCGATTCACGTGGCAGGTTGCGGCGTGTGTGGGGATGCTCGCTGGATATACTACGCTGTTTTTCCTATTTCCGGGTCCCGCAGGACCTTTCGACCCGACGGGGAACATCGGAGCTGTGCTGGACCGGTGGATACTCGGATATAACTATTCCGGCTATTACACGACAATTAATTTCCTAGGCAACGCAGTCACAATACTTTTCGGTGTCTGGACCGGGATGCTGCTGCAATCGCGGCGGACGGAGCAGCAGCGGATGCTGATCCTCGCGGGGTCGGCAATGCTGTGTTTTAGTCTCGGATTACTGCTCGCGAACTGGATTCCGATGGTAAAGCGGCTGTGGACGGCTTCGTTCACATTCTTCAGCGCCGGTTGGGTGCTGCTGGCGCTACTCGCCGTGTATTACATCGTGGATGTGAAGGGCTGGAACCGATGGACGTTCCCGGCTATCGTTATCGGGACGAACTGCCTCTTCATTTATTCTTTCTCACAGGTCCTCCGAGGCTGGTTGTCCCGCGGGTTAGGCAACTTCACCGGCCAGTTCTGGTTCATCGGCCCTTATGGGCTGATCGCTCACAGTCTGTTGGTGACAGCGGTGATGTGGTACCTGTGCTACCTCCTCTATCAGCGTAAGATTTTCTTCAAGCTCTGAGGCAGCTACCGTACCGAGCTGATCTTCGGGAGCGGCATGGATTCCGCCGGCTCGAACAGGCCGAACGAGAAGATTGCGCTGGCTGATGCAATCGCGACATACTGCTTGCCGTCCACCTCATACGTAATCGGTGAAGCCGTCAGCAACTCCCCCATATTGAAGTGCCACAGGTGCTTTCCCGTGCTCGCTTCAAGAGCGATAAGGTGACCGTCATCGTCACCTGAGAATACGACTCCTGCCGATGTCGAGACCACGCCGGTCCACATGCGACCCGCTCCGGTCATGGGATACTCCCAAACACGTTTGCCGGTCTTCGGATTGAGGGCGCGCAGGATTACCTGACCGCCTTCTTCGGTAGCTCCTCCACCTGGGAAGTTCTTCATAGGTACCGGCTCCTGAGAGGAACTCGTGTACATGCCGCACTGTTCGAGCGTCAACACGTAGAGCAATCCTGTTCCCGGATTGTAGCTTTGGCCCATCCAGTTGGTGGCGCCTTTTACGCTCGGGCATACCCAGTTTCCTTCGGGTGTGGGGTCTTTGCCGGGAATCACAATGGGCCGGCCCTTGTCATCGATGCCGCGCGCCCAAGTCACCTTGTCGATCAGTTGCGTCGCTTTGAGAAACTCGCCTGTCGTCCTGTCGAGCACATAGAAGAACCCATTGCGGTTGGCATGCAGCACGACCTTGCGCATCTTGCCGTTCCATTCCATGTCGATGAGCACCGGCCAACTCTGCGCGTCCCAATCGTGTGTGTCGTGCGGTGTGAACTGGAAGTGCCATTTCATCTTGCCTGTGTCGAGATCGAGCGCGATCAGCGAGCAGGTGTAGAGGTTGTCCCCTTTTCGAGGGGAGCCCGCGAAATCGGGCCATGGATTACCGGTCGTCCAATACAGAGTCGCGGATTCAGGGTCGAACGTACCGGATAGCCAAGTGGCTCCGCCGCCCCATTCCGGATTGCCGGGCCATGTCTCGGCGCCAGGTTCGCCTTTGGCCGGAACCGTGTGAGTGCGCCAGATCTCGTCGCCGTTCTTCGCGGACAAAGCGGCAATAAAGCCACGCATTCCGCTATCGCCTCCGGCGCTGCCGACGATGACCTTGTCCTTTACGACAAGCGGCGCCGAGGTAGAACTGATTCCCTTGTCTTTGTCGGCGAATCTCCGGCTGAACAACAATGCGCCGGTCTGCCGGTCGAGCGCGATCAGGTAGTTGTCGCTGGTCGTAAAGTAGACCGAGTCGCCAAGGATCGCCGCCCCACGATTGACACTTTGATCTTTGGCACTGGTGTCGATGTACTGCCAGACCAGGCGTCCCGATCGCGCATCCAGCGCGTAGACCGAATTCGAGTTCGTTACGTACATTACGCCCTTATGAACGAGAGGTGACGTACGCAATCCGCGAGCGTTTGGCACATGGTAAACCCACTTGGGCACCATTGACCCCGCGTTCTCAACGGTGATTTGCTTCAGTGGACTGTATCGCCAACCCTGGTAGGTTCCGGCGTATGTCAGCCAGTCCGCCCCAGGGCCTTTCACAATGTCCTGATATTGCACTTGCGCCGGTGAAAGGGCGCATAAAACGCACGCTAATAACAGAGTTCGGAACACCTATTTCGTTTCCTTCGCAGCAATGGATTCCGGTGTGCGCGCCGTTTGGCGCGCCAGATAGGCCAGCAGATCACGCATCTCGTCGCGAGTCAATCGCTTCGCGTAATCATCCGGCATGGGCGAGTGGTCGCTAACCTTGATCTCTTTAACATCTGTCATGGAAATCAAGTGCAAAGCCCCTCTCGAGTCTATGACCTGGAGCGAATAGTTACTGCGGTTGCGTGCGATACCTTCGATCGTCTTGCCATTCTTGAGCAGGATGTTCACGCCTTCCTTTCCAAGGAACGAGAGATCCTTAGACGGAGTGACAATCGATTCGCGGATAATCGCCAGGGGCCGATTGCCGATGTTGCTGAGGTCCGGCCCCATTCGCGTACCCTCGCCGCGAATAGAATGGCAATTTGAGCAACCCGCTTTGCTGCCCCAGAATACCTGCTTGCCCGCCTCCACATTTCCAGGTACATTGTTCTCGCTGGCGGGTCCTGTTAGCGAATGGACAAACGCCACGAGGTTCCAAGTCTGGTCATCCGGCAGCTTGGTAGGCGGCATGTCCGCGCCCGGCACTCCGTTCCGTATTGCATTGAAGATCGCCTCGTCCGTCAGCGGGTGCCACAGAGCGCGACTGACAAGGTTGGGGCCTCGACCTCCGCTTCCATCCGGGCCATGACAGCCGGCGCAAGACGTCGAGTAGAGCTTCGCTCCAGCCACGATCGCCTCGGGATTCCCGATCGCCGGATTCTTCGATTCATTTGTATATTGCCCGTGCTGGGCCGCAAGCGGCACAGCAACGAGCAGAGCGAGCAGACGCATATCGCAGACTATTATCATCCCGTTTCGATCGACCGCAAACTCGACATCTCCGCAGGCTTGTCAAAAATTGTACTTGAGCGCAAACTGCACCACACGCGAATCGCCCGGCATACCGGCTCCCTGGGAGGTGCTCGTCACGCGACCGAAGTTATCAGGATCGCGAATGTTAAGCCCCGGCGCGCCCAGATTGACGTGATTGAGAGCATTAAAGAACTCCGCGCGAAACTGCAGTTGATGGGTTTCCGCAAAGCGGAAGTTCTTCGTAGCCGAAGCATCTACCTGATTGAGGCCCGGCAGGTGAATCTGGTGTCGAGACGACGTTCCAAAGCTGCCCGGTTGAGGAAGCGCGAAAGCCGCCGTGTTGAACCAACGCGCCCGCGTCCGTTCGCCTCGGGGCAGCATCGCATCCTGTCCCGGCACGACATTTGGCCGTGAGAGAACGCCCGTCCCCGTTGTATCGACAACCCCTGCCAGAGCCGCGGCAAATCCGGTTTGGGCGGTGATGATGGTTCCGAGTTGCCAACCGCCAAGCAGCGTCCTGACAAGCGGCCGCGATGAGTCGCGGAACAAAGGAACATCGTAGATGGCAGCGATGGACAAGCGATGCCGGATGTCAAATACAGAATCCGATCGGCTGCCGCGGAGATCCGTGTAATCCTGAATCGCAGCCAGGAACTGACCGCCGCCGACACTGCTGATATCCGCGTTGCTTATGCTGTGCGACCACGTGTATGCTCCAAGAACGCTCAGCCCGCGCGCGGAACGGCGCTCCGCCTTCAGCTGCATCGAGTGATACGTTGAGTTGCCGAGCGACTTCGTCACACTGATCGTGTCAAACCCTTGCAGCGGCCTACGGGAAGCGATGGGCGCGACTCCCGGTCCCGGTGTGACGATCTGAATCGGGCGGTTGCCATCGTACGTTGCGGTCAATCCCGTACCCTTGGATCCGACATAACCGACATCGAAGTAGATGTCCTTCGGCAATCTCTTCTGCGCCATGAGATTCCATTGCTGCGTATACGAGGTCCTCAGGTGCGGATCGAGCGCGCCTGAACCGAATAAACCGAGGCGAGTCTCACCGGGAGCTCCAAATGCAGTTTCTACGTTGATCGGATTGGTTGCGCTGCCAGTAAAGGCGAAGGTTTGAACGATAGGTGGATTGAGCGTCAGCGTTGTCCACGAGTTCGTGATTTCGGGGGTGTAGTACATGCCATAGCCACCGCGCAGCACGAAATCCTGAAGCCAGGGAGTGGAATACGCGAAACCAAACCTTGGCCCGAAGTCATTCCTGTCCGGATAGACTAACGATTCGGGACGATCTGTCGTGTCCGGAATATCCGGGAAGCCATGGAAGATCTGCCGCGCCGGAATGAAGCCGTTCAGATCGAAATTTGTAGCTTTTCCCCGCTGTACTGGCGGGGAAAAGTACTCGTACCTCAACCCAAAGTTAAGTGTGAGATTTCTAGTCAGCTTCCAATCGTCCTGCGCGTAGTAACTCTGCCACCAGTTGTTCATGCGGGTGGCAAAGGGCTCGATACTGACTTGTGCGCTGGTGGAGAGCCCGAGAAGAAAATCGGCGAACTGATGGTCGCGTGTGGCGGCTGTCCCGCCGGCTGTGACGGTACCATCGAAATTGAAAGTGCCGCGGGGATTTACGGCCTCATCGAACGTCCAGTTCCGACGTGCAATCGACATGCCGGCCTTTATCGCGTGAGAGCCCATCCGGATCGACAGGTTGTCTGCTACCTGCCAGAGTTGATTCAGACGGTCGCGGGGACCGATGGTTCGGACGGTGGGGAGGACGTATCCGGCGTTGAACGCCGGCGCGCCATAATCGCGAGGTCGTGTTGAAACACCGGGCAAGCCGATGATATTAGCGATGTCCAGCTCGGGTTGATCCGTCGTTCCGAAAAATTCGTGCTCGAAAAACCGGTGCCATCCTGCACGCACTTCATTGACGATGCTACTTGAAAAAATATGCAATTCCGTGATGCTCGCATTCTGGGCTCGAGCTCGATTCCCGCGCGAATCGAATCCGAACGTTGGGACGGTGTCGTCCGATTGGATGTTGTAGATGTAACTACCGTATAACGAGTCCTTCGTATTAAATGTGTGGTCCACGCGAGCGACATATTGGTCCTGATTGATCGGGGCCGCGAGCGCGGGTCCACGATAGTTGATGCCGGGCTCACTAACGTTCGGGGCCGGCACAAATTGCGAAAGGAACTTCGACGCGTATGGACGAATTCGGCTGGTCGGAATCAGGTTCCCTGGGAACGGCTGCCCGGTCGCGGGATCGCGAATCACAGATGCGACGCCCGAAAAGTCGCCGCCGCGCAGCGCGGTTGGAGGAATCAGAGCCTGACCGCCGAATGACCCTGCGATCTGACGTCCCGATTCCCAATTGAAGAAGAAGAACGTCTTGTTTCGCCAGACCGGACCGCCAAGGTTTGCGCCGTATTGGTTTCGATTTAGTCTTGGCGGCTTCGCGCCCGGAACATGAGGTTGGAATCCATTCAGCGCGGTGAACGCATCATTGCGATTGAACCACCAGGCTCCCCCATGAAAAGTATTCGTTCCACTTTTTGTCGTCAGATTCACCTGACCGCCAGGGGCTCCGCCGATCTCCGCCGAGTAGGTGCTGCTTTGCACCTTGAACTCCATGATTGCGTCGATCGAAGGCGAAAAGCTGAAGCTGTAGCTATCCAAATCCATGGCCTCGATGCCGTCATAGTAGAACCGGTTTTGCGTATCGCGCGCCCCGTTCGCCGACATCCCGACCGCCTGTCCTAAGGATCCGCGCAGCCTTCGCACCGTAATGCTACCGGGCGTACCGGGATTCACTCCGGGTGTCAACAACGCAAGTTGCACGAAGGACCGGCCATTCAGCGGCAATTCCACGACCTTCTGGCTGTCGATGACAGTTCCAACGACGGCATCTTCGGTCTGCAAAAGGATTGCGCTCGCCGACACCTGCACGGTTTCCGTCGTTTGACCGAGAGTCATCTTCACGTCAATTCGAGCGACCTGATCAACGCTTAAGGAGAACGGCGCGACGTCGGACTTCTGAAAACCCGCCTTCTCAACACTGAGCGAGTATTCGCCTGCTTGAAGAAAACGAAGCTCGAACGCTCCCTGATCGTCGCTTTGCGTTCTCCGCTCCTGACCCGTCTGGCGGTTTCGAAGGCTTACTGTGGCTGCAGGAACGAGACCGCCCGACGCGTCTGTGATGGTACCGACGACGTTCGCGGTAGTTGCCTGGGGAAATATCGGCGAGACGGCCAGCACTATAGTGACGGCCAGCAATAACAAGACCCGCATCATATCGACCTCCGTGCTTCGTTGAAGTATACGTCGAATCGGGTAACGAAGGCGAGAGATTCGCCGTCTGTGCGTTAGAATCCACTCCATGAAATCCTGGTCGGCTATCCACGCTCTGCCGGTTGCGATTCTGTTCACGATCGCCTGCTTCGGGCAGAAATCCTACGACATCCATCGTGTGACCTCGCCGATCACGATCGATGGAAAACTCGATGAAGGCGCCTGGAAGGCTGCGCCGAGTGTCGGTGATTTTGACTTCCCCTGGTTCAAGGAAGGCAGTAAAGAGCAGACAGTCGCGAAGATCCTTTGGGATGATGAGAACCTTTACGTATCCTGGTACGCGCAGGATCGTAATATCTCCGCATCGGTAACGAAGCGGCACGGCCCGGTGTCGAAGGATGACTGCGTGGAGATCTTTATCAGTCCGAATCCGAAGAAGGTGAAGAATTACTATACGTTCGAAATCAACGCGATCGGCACGATGCTGAATCGGGCCCGGACGGACTGGTCAACGGAGCCGACGTGGGAGCCGGACGGTGTTCGATATCGTACGAGTTTTCAGGGTCTGGCGAAGAAAGACGAATCCAAGGACGATCGCGACTGGATTGTGGAAGCAGCAATTCCACTGAAGAACTTTGCACGCGATGCTGAACACACGCCGCCCCATGATGGCGATGTCTGGCGGCTTAATCTTCAGCGGCTGGGTGGTATTACAAATGCGCAGGCTAGCACATGGTCGCCTCTTCCGGAAGGGATTCGGAGCTTTCATACTCCCGATGCTTTCGGCTCTGTGCGATTCCTGAACAAACCGCCTCAGGTGTCGTCAAATGCGGCTGGGCCTGGAACGCCATCTGAAGCTGTTCAGCAAGGACGCGAGATTTATAACCGCTCATGCACAATGTGCCACGGGCAAGACGGCACGGCAGGCGATCGCGGACCCGCTCTGGCAGCTCGCCGAAGATATCTGCGCACCAGTGAATCAGCCCTGTTTGACGCGATCAAGAATGGCATCGCAGGAACGCTGATGCCGGCTTCACCGCTGCCCGAGGCCGATGTCTCAAAGATTGTGGCCTATATTCGAAGCTTGCGCGCGACGGCGATTGACACTCCCGTTCAGGGCGATGTTGCAAACGGTTCGCAGATTTTCAACGGCAAGGGCGGGTGCAAAGAGTGCCATATGATGAACGGCCGCGGCGGACTGGTCGGCCCCGATCTTTCAAACATCGCGGGCGAGAGAAGCGTCCGTATCATACATGAGTCACTCACCAGACCGAAGCCGACATATCCCGCAAGGGTATCAGCCCGTACGCCTGGTTTTGACGGACGGTCAGAAGTTGCGCGGTGTCTTGAAGAACGAGCACAACTTCTCTCTTCAAGTGCTGGACATGAATGGAAAGCTGCACCTTCTATCTCGAAGCGATGTCCGCGATATCCAATATGAGAAGCAATCCCTGATGCCGGCCAATTACGATAAGACCTTGAACGAAACAGAACTGAGAGACTTGCTGGCATTTCTCAGCAGGCAGGGGCAGCGCTCCGAAGAGGGCAGCAGGAGGAGCCGGTGAGACGCGCATTCGCAGTCATGCTGTTTTGCATTGCAGGAACGGCACAAGTCACCTATGACGACCTGCGAAAGGCAGATCCGCAGAACTGGCTGAGTTACTCGGGGAGTTTCCATGCGCAGCGCCATAGTTTGCTGAAGCAGATCCACACCGGTACCGTGGGGGATCTGGTCGCCAGTTGGGTGTACCATATCCCCGGAGCGAGCCGGCTAGAAAGCGTTCCGGTCGTAGTGGATGGCGTGATGTATGTGTCGCAACCGAACGAGGTCTATGCTCTTGACGGCCGCAGCGGAAGATTGATTTGGCAATACCAACACCAGCCGGCGCTTCGGAAAGGACCGAACCGGGGCGTCGCCGTTTTAGGAAACAAAGTCTACGTTGGAACGCCAGATGCACACTTGGTCGCACTGGATGCCCGGACGGGGAATCCCGTCTGGAAGACGAAGCTCGCGGAGGCGAAAGACGGCTACTGGAGCCCGGTGGCTCCGCTTGCCATTAAGGGCAAGATCATCATGGGCATTGCGCCGGGTGATCACGGCCTGAACGGATTCCTCGATGCGTATGACCCTGAGACGGGTGAACGGCTCTGGCGTTGGAATGCTATTCCCAAGCCAGGCGAGCCTGGCAGCGAGACGTGGGCGGGCGATTCCTGGAAGACCGGCGGCGGCGACACGTGGTTGACCGGCAGCTATGACCCCGAGTTGAATCTCATCTATTGGGGAATCGGCAATCCCGCGCCGGACTTCGACGGCGATGTGCGAAAAGGTGACAACCTTTACACCGAATGCATGGTTGCGCTCGATGCAGATACCGGCAAAATGAAGTGGTACTTCCAATACACACCGCATGACGTTCACGATTGGGACGCAGTTGAGATTCCTGTCTTAGTGGATGCGGTAGTTCAGGGCGAACGCCGCAAGCTGCTGGTTCAGGCGAATCGAAATGGATTCTACTATGTGCTCGATCGCACGAACGGCAAGTTCCTTCACGGCACTCCTTTCATCAAGCAACTCAACTGGGCGAAGGGATTGACCCCGGAAGGCCGACCCATCCGCGTTCCGGGGATCATCCCGAGCATTCAAGGCACAAGAACGTGTCCCGCCACCGCAGGCGCCACGAATTGGCATTCCCCCGCCTATAGTCCGGACACGAATCTCTTCTATGTGATGGTGATGGAAGGCTGCGGGATCAACTACAAGTCTCGCGATACGTTTCGTCCCGGAGGCGTTCCGTATATGGCCACGGGGTATGTCGAAGATCCGGAGGCTCCCTGGCAGACCTACATTCGAGCTCTTGATGTCGCTACGGGAAAACTTCGGTGGGAGTACAAGCAGGTCGGATCGAAACGCTATGGCGCCGGAGTGCTGTCGACAGCCGGTGGATTGGTTTTCTCGGGAGACGACCAAGGAGTGCTGACCGCTCTGGACGCCAAGACCGGCAAGGCCCTGTGGCACTTCAACACCGGTCAGCAGATTACGGCATCTCCCATAACGTACAGCTTCAAAGGCAAACAGTACGTCGCTTTGGCAGCGGGCTCGAACGTGCTCGCGTTTACATTACACGAACGGAATTAATCGCGGATTCAGGCTGACGTGTGACGCTTTGCGGTCCACTTCGCGCGGCCGTATTCGCCAAGATCTACGTCTCCGGACATCTGATCTCCATTGACGCGGCCGGAGAACCCGTACGTGAGGCGCTGTCCGCCGACCGGCAGTACGGTCGCTAACCGAACCTTGTCGCCGTCGATCGCGCCGTTCAGTTCGCCCTCGAAGGCCCATCCCACGTGCGTGCCGTTGACCTTGTTGCCTTTCGTGTTGAGAAAGAGCTTGTGCTCCGCCGTACCAGCCTCGTACTGGACCGTCACATCCCAACGGCCGGCGATCTCAGACGCGGGGCTCGCAGGCGGGGCCTTGGTGACACCCTTCGGAGCTGATCGGAATATGGCGGTCAGCCGCTCGGCCACGATCTTGTAATCGTCAGGCCGCATGGCTACGGGCCGGATGGCAAACGAGTGGCCTTCTCCGGAAGCGTGCGACATGATGCGCGGCTCGCCATCGAGCAACTGCTGGCCGACCTGCTCGGCTGTGAGTCCGATGAGTGCCGCATCCCAGGAGACATTCAGTGTCGGGAATGGCCCTCCCCGCTGCGGACCGCGTACCTGTGTCTTTACCCCCGGTACTTGCGTGATGTGCTCAGAGATGTGCTGATACCACGTTTCCCACTCACGAAACTCGGCCTGCATGTTGCGTTTGTTTACAAATGTCTCCACCGCGACTACCATGCCGACGATTTCTTCTTTGCTGACCTTCATGGCGCGGCCGAACGCATGGTGGGGCGCACTGTTCGCCCAAGCGGCGCGGACCAGATCTTTGCGTCCGAGGAGCAGGCCGGCTGTCTGTGGACCCCGGATTATCTTCCCTCCGCTATAGGCAACCAGATCGGCGCCAAGGGCGATATATGGGTTTGGAACGATGAGAAAATCAGCCGCCGCATCTACCAGGATGGGCACACCGGCTTTCTTGGCAATCGGAGCGACTTCGGGGAGGCCGAAGCGTGAGTTGCCGAAGTGGGATCCGAGAATCTGAATCATCGCTGTGCGTGGTCCGATTGCCGACTCCAACTCCGCGGCGGAGTTGACTTCGATGATCTCGACGCCGAGGGTTCGCGTCGCATGATCGTACACATTGCGCGACTCCCGAGGCATGATCACCTGATTCTTCAATCGACGCAGGTCGGGCAATTGCTGCATCTTTTCGGGATCGGCGCCGGCAATGCATGCTGCGGTTGCGTGGGACAACGCCGCAGCGGCGCCGGATGTCACCATGCCCCAGTCCACCTTCAGCAGTTCGGCGAGCCGGGCGCTTGCTTTTTCCATAAGCTCGTCGATGTTGACGTGGAACTGGGATGCCTGCTCGATCGCGGCAATCACCTCCGGCAGCGTTCTAGAGCCGCCGTTGATGGTCAGCGTAGCGGTTGTGTTGATGAACGGGCGAACGCCCAGCCTCATGTACACGTCAGGATTGGCGGTCGTAGCAGGCGCTGCCGAACCAACAGGGAGTCCAGCGGTCAAAGCCGCTGCTCCGCCCGCGGTAAAAACGTCACGCCGTCTGATGCCATTCCGGCTCTGCTTTTTCTCTGGTTGCTTCACCGTCGACTCTCCAATGATTTTGGTAGTTAAGCTAGCATACCGAATTTCGGACCTCGACAATGTAAGGACATTCGGCTGCACGGTGGTCGATGCGCGTGATATCCTCCTCTTCGCTGGTCTATGAGACTTTTTCTTACTGTTGTAGCGGTGTTATTGGCAATCCACGGTGTTGCGGATTCCCAGGAGCGATACGACCTTCTGCTCAAGCAAGGTCACGTGATAGATCCCGCGAATCAGATCGACGCCGTGATGGATGTGGCGATCGCAGGCGGCAAGATCGCGCGAGTTGCGGCGAATATTTCTCCGAACGAAGCGCAAAAAGTGATCGACGCGCAGGGTTTGTATGTCACTCCCGGGCTGATCGATTTGCATGCGCATGTCTTTGGCTATAGCGGATCGATCTTCCCTGATGACACATCGCTGATCGCCGGGACCACCACTGTCGTCGATGCGGGAGGCTCGGGATGGCGCACGTTCGATGACATGTATGAACGCGTGATCAAGCCGTCCCGTACGAGAGTGCTCGCGCTCATCAACATCGTGGGGCACGGCATGATCGGTTCAAAATACGAGGATGACGTCAACGACATGGATCCGGAGAAGACGGCAGCGAAGATCGCCGAGCGCCGGGATCATATCGTCGGCATAAAAATTGCGCACTTTGGCGGTAGCGGCTGGGTCGCGATCGACCGGGGGATCGCCGCGGGAAATCTGGCGAAGGTTCCGGTGATGATCGACGACAAGATCTTCACCAATAGCGGCCGAACGAGCCGGGAAAAGCTGCTGGTCAAGATGAGGCCCGGCGACATGCACACGCACGTGTTCAACGACCGGCAGTTGGAAGTGATTAACCGCTTCAACGGCAAGCTCGAGCCCTACATCATGGAGGCTCGCAAGCGCGGGGTGTTGTTTGATCTTGGTCATGGCGGAGGTAGCTTCCTTTGGCCGGTAGCGACGAAAGCCATGGCGCAGGGCTTTGCTCCCGATACGATCAGCACGGACTTGCACTCATCAAGCATCATGATGCCCGAGTCCGATATGCCGAACTGCATGTCAAAGCTGATGAATCTGGGAATGACTCTGCAGGACGCGGTGTTGCGGTCCACTGTGAATCCAGCGAAGGCCATCGGGAGATTTCCGCAACTAGGAACCATCGGTCAGGGACAGGAGGCCGATGTCGCCGTTCTAAGGTTGCGCACGGGAGTTTTCGCGTTCAAAGACGCGTGGCAAAACAAATTGCTCGGAACGAAGAAACTGGAATCGGTACTCACGATCAGGGCGGGCAAAGTTGTCTACGATCTGGAGGGTCGAGCATTTCCCGAGTGGACGAGTGCCGGCGAGTACGAGGTGATTCCGTGAAAAGAATTGCTCTTATCCTCATCACTGTACTGATCGCCGTTCCCGCGAATTCGCAGGAGATCTATGACTTTCTGCTGAAAGGCGGGCATGTCATCGATCCGAAGAATAAACGGAATGAGCGTCTCGACATCGCGGTCGCCGGGGGAAGGGTCAAGAAGATTGCGCCGCATATTCCTGCTGCTCAGTGCCGGCGCGTCGTCGATGTGAGCGACTATTACGTCACGCCCGGATTAATCGACATCCATGCACACGTCGACGCGCAGGGTGCGCCTCTGAACTTGAATCCGGATCACAACGCGCTTCGAAATGGCGTGACTACGGTGGTCGATGCCGGTAGTTCGGGCTGGAAGAATTTCGAAAAATTCAAAACCGAGACCATCGATCATTCAAAAACGCGAGTCCTGGCGTTTGTGAACATCGTCGGCGCCGGCATGTACGGCAGCAAGGTGGAGGATGACGTTTCGGAGATGGATCCGGAAGCGGCAGCGCGTGTCGCGCTGAAGTATCCGAAGATTATCGTCGGAATCAAGACCGCCCATTTCCAGCCCGCAACCTGGGATGCGGTTGATCGTGCCGTCAAGGCCGCCGAGTTGAGCAAGACAATCGCCATGATCGATTTTCATCCCAAGCCCGGCCGCGGCTATCGGGAATTGATCCTTCAACACATGAGGCCGGGCGATA
Source organism: Bryobacteraceae bacterium (assembly GCA_963825845.1). Classification (GTDB taxonomy): domain Bacteria; phylum Acidobacteriota; class Terriglobia; order Bryobacterales; family Bryobacteraceae; genus DASQDN01. The sequence goes on from CAWGVL010000055.1 coordinate 100,555, forward strand.
TCCACACCCATTTTTATGGCCGCCTTACGCCGCAGTTAGACGAGCAGAAGAAGGTCCAGCCGTACATGTGGGAAGCTCGCAAGAAAGGTATTCTTTTCGACGTCGGGCATGGATCCGGAAGCTTTTGGTTCCGGATCGCCGCGCCTGCTGTGAAACAGGGCTTTCTTCCAGACACGATCTCTACCGACCTTCATAAAGGCAGCGTTATGTTGCCGCACGCGACGATGACGAACGTCATGTCGAAGTTTCTCGCCATCGGCCTCACGCTGGAGCAAGTGATCGAACGCAGCACGATCAACCCCGCGAAGGCCATCCGCCGTCCTGACCTGGGCTCGATCGAGCAGGACGGCATTGCCGATATTGCCGTCCTGGAGATACGGAAGGGTAAGGTTGCGTTCCTCGATTCGGGTCACGGCAAGCTCACTGCGGATAAGGAACTGCGCTGCGTGCTCACGATGCGGAACGGCGACATCGTCTGGGATCCCGAGGGACTCAGCCTGACCGATTGGAAAGAGGCCGGACCCTATAGCAACTTCAAATAGAAGTTGCTGTCTAATCGACGTAAGCGATGCAATCGATCTGAAGCAGTTGCCCGGGCCTGCGGAACCCTGTTGAGCCGAAGTATGATCGCACCGGCCTGCCCTTCGGGAAGAACGTGTTGTACGTTTCGTCCATCGGCTCCCAATTCTTCTCCGGGTCGACGAGCGCGACTTGTACTTTCAGCACGTTCTCCATCGATGATCCGGCTTTTTCGAGCGCTGCTTTCATGATGGTCAATGCATCGGAGGTCTGCTGACGAACATCGCCGGGCTTCGGCCGGCGGTCGGGATACCACCCGCCGATTCCGCCGAGGAAGAGAAGATGGCCGGAACGGATTGGACCACCTACCGACTCTTTCTTCGGCGACCATTCCGCCTTGGTCTGTGCAGACAATACACCTGCTCCGGCGCCTCCGAGTAAAGTTGCCCGGAGCAGTTCCCGCCGTGCCGTTGACGCTTCTTTTCGCTTCATCGCATGATCGTACACCGAAAAGTCGTTGTATGCTCGCATGGAGGTGAAATTTGCGAAGAAGAAAATTTCTTGAAGCTTCCGTCCTTGCCGCGCCCGTTCAACTGGCGGCGCAAGCGCCCACACCAACACGCGAGGCTGTCGCGGGCGGCACAGGAAGCACGTCGTATCAGGTCCAGCAACCGGTCATCGAACGACGGCAGAACGGCAAACCGCACCAGGGCAAGGTGTTTGCTGCGATCCAACCCCACTGCGACGACATCCCGATCTTCGCCGGCGGGACGGTCCTGAAGATGATTGACGAGGGCTACACCGGGTATCTGATCACGATGTCCGACGATTCAATGGCGGGAACGGGATCCACGTACGGCGACATCGTCCTGAAGAACGAGCGCGACACCATCGAGGTTGGAAAACGGCTCGGATGCAAAGATTCGATTTTTCTCAATTACCCGAACCACAACATGGATGCCTGGCCCGTAATCGAGATGCGCGCGCGCCTGGTCTTCCTTTTCCGCGCGCTAAAGATCGATACGGTATTGGTGTACGACCCCTCCGCGTTGTACGAACGAAATCCCGATCATTACGTCACCGCCCGCGCTGTTGAATGGGCTGCCGCAGTGTCAGGCTTTAATTGGGATTATCCGGAGCACTTCCTCGTTGGACTGAAGCCCCACACACCGCAAGAGCGATACTACTTCGCGCGCGGACCGCAGCTTGTGAATCGTGTGGTCGATATCTCCGCGTTCATGGATCAGAAGGTGTTCGCAAATCTTGCGAACGTGACGCAAGGTCCTGCGGGCAATACAGGCGCGAAATTACGGCAGAGCCTGGCACAACAACGTAAGCGCCTGCCGCTTCTGGGCAGTGACGATGACACGGCGAATCGTCAATATACGAAGACTTTCGCTCTCGAACGAGACCGATCCAGAGGACAAGCTCATGGTCTCGAGTACGCCGAGTATTTCCACTACATCGGTCCCGACGATTCCGATGTCGATGAGTATGTCCGACGTAATGCCGTGTCGCTATAGCTTCGGGGCTCAAAAGAGATACTTCAGCCCGAGTTGCATCTCGCGGTTGTTGACCACAGTCGAACTGATGCGGCCGAAATCCGCCGCTCCCAATGATCGCGAAGGCGCCGCGAACTGTGGAGTGTTCAGGAAATTGAACGCTTCATAACGAAACTGGATTCGATGCCTTTCCTTGAAGGCGAATTCCTTGAAACAAGCGAAGTCCCACGTCTTTTGCGCGGGAGCATCAAAGAGCGAGACCCCGGCGTTTCCATATCCCGTGGGGCCCATGTAGACGCCTTCCCCGGCGCAACCATCGCACTTGGAGCGCACGAATGCTCCTGTGTCAAACCATTGATCCACACTGCGGTCATCCCAAACCCGCCCGATCACGTGTCCGGAGACGACATGGGGCCGCTGGAACGAGGAAGGCCCCGTATTCTGCGAATCGCCATTCTGTTGAACCGTTACCGGCAGCCCCGACGTGAGTTGAATGATCCCGTTGATCGCCCAGCCGCCAAGGATCCAGCCCTTGATACCTTTGTCATTGCGAAGCCACGGGATCTCCCAGATATGCGACATAACGAACCGAAATCTCTGGTCGATTTGCGACCGTCCGTAATCCGCTAGCCTGTCGCGTGGATCCTGCGTATAGCTGTTTCCATAAGGGCCTCCTTCGTTCACGCCGTAGCCGATGTACATGGCTTTTTGGAAATTGAAGGACGCATTGAATGTCAATCCACGCGAGTAGCGCTTCTCGGCGCGCGCCTGCACGGCATGATAGTTGGAGTTCGTCCAGGACTCGAGCCGGCGTACCGTCCCGAGCGGAAGCAGCGTATCCGGAGTGCGAGAGTCCACGTAGAACTGGTAGGGGCGCCGACTCTGGACCGCGCCAAGGCCGGGGTCCGGATTGTTCCAATTCTGTACCGGCATATCCAGGTGCGACCCGGCGCTTCCGACATAGGCGATACCGGTCACGAAGTTTTGGCCGAAACTGCGCTCGATCTCCGTGGTCCATTGCCAGATTTTGTTATTCAGGTACATCGACCGGTTGTCGCGGTCGGCCTTCGTCCAGCCGAGCATCACAATGGCGGCGGGTCCGCCGCCGACGGGAGATCCTGCGAAGGGATTCTGTATCGTAGCCGTGGGATTGTTACGGTCGTTTTGAAACACCGTCGACCCGGAGAATGGCGGGTTCAATCCTAGAATGTTGAAGTTATTCGTCTGTTGCGGTGAATAAAACAGGCCCGAGCCCATGCGAAGCACAGTCCGGTCATTGAGCCGGTAAACGATGCCGAGACGCGGCATGATTTGCTTCCAATTCACGTCGTAGAGGGCTTGCGAGACATAGGGGTCCGGAACGAGCTTTGGATATGTAACACCGCCGATCGTTTGTACATCCCTATTGGCGAACGACAGGTTTCGAATCCGGCCCTCGGCTTCCGTCACCGCGCCGTACCAGTCCCAGCGGACACCATAGTTGATCGTGAGCCTTGGCGTTGCCTTCCAGTCATCGAGCCAATACAAGCCGAACTTCTGTTGGTGCATGTCATTTGTCGGCACACCTTCGGCCGAGTTCGCGTTCAAAGGAATGCCCAACAGAAACGCAGCGAATGCATCGGGAATACCGGTGATGTCTGGCGAGAAGGTAATCTGGCCGCGCGGCTGATTGGAGGCCTCGTTGACGACTGGGCTGTTACGCCACTGTCCACCAAACTTGAAATTGTGACGGCCGCGATTAATCGATAGCGAATCGGCCACCTCGGACGTTTCGTTCGTGTTGAATGTGACGTTCCCCGAACCGATGCCGGTGAAAGCGGTGATGTTAATGTTCGGCAAGCCCTCCTCGCGTGGAGTCAGGGTTCGGTTCCCGTCGCCCGTGACCCTCATATCGAGTCCGAGATCACGGTGCGTAAAGTCGGTGTTGGTCTGGTAGGCAACCTGATTGGCGCGAATGCGGTTATAGCCGACACGAAGATCATTCAGCATCCGTGGGTTGATCATCCACGTATAACCGACACCGATATTCTGGGCACGAAATTCCGTTGTAAATTGACTCACTTGAATCAATGGGTTGTTCAGCCAGCGCGACGGCACAAGAACGTACCTGCCGAAAATGCGATGGTTGTCATTGAATCGATGATCCACCCGCGTCAGGTACTGGTTCGAATCGAGTTCCTGATCGTTGGTCCCGACGTAGTTCAGCGTAGATCCTGCCGCTCGGGCCTGCTCGTCAAAGTTGGGCAGCGGCATAAAGCCGCCCTCCGCGAGAGGCGTCCCCTTCGTATATGTCAGGATGTTCAGCGAGACCGGATTCAGCATGCTTCGCGGGATGATGTTATTCGGAAGGGGAGTTGACGATCCCGGGAGTCGAATCGCGCGAGTTACGGCTGGATTGGCATCTCTCGGGTACCAGCGGTTTCCAGGTTGCAGGATTTCGGAAAGATCGCCCTCCCGCATCGCGAGCGTAGGAACCGTGGTTCGCGCGGGTGTTCCGCGGCGTTCACGCCGGCCTTCGTAGTTCACCAGAAAGAATGTCGCGTCGCGGCGAATCGGTCCTGAGAGGACGCCGCCGAACTGATTGCGGCGAAGCTTGTTCTTCGGTTGGTTCGGAGCCAGAAAATAGCCGCGCGCATCGAAGGTATCGTTCCGAACGAACTCGAAGGCAGAGCCATGCCATTGGTTTGTCCCACTCTTGATCGCGACATTCGCCTGCGCGCCGGAATTCATTCCGTATTCCGCGGAATAAACAGCACTCTGAATCTTGAATTCCTCAATGGCTTCAATCGACGGCACAAACAACATGGAAGATTTGAAGCCATCGGTAGCAGAGACTCCATCGAGCGTGATGTTCTGGTTCGCATCCCGCTGGCCGTTCGCTGATATCCCTACGATCTGGCCGGGCATCGCGCGTGTCCCAATCGTCTGCTGGCCATCGACACCCATGCGTGCAGAGCCGTACACTACGCCGGGCATCAGCGTCGCGGCCTGCGCGAAATTCCGACCGTTGAGGGGCAGTTCGATGATTCGCTTGTGCTCGACAACGGAACCAAGAGTAGCGTCTTCCGTCTTTAGCAGAGGCGCGGAAGCGGACACCTCGACCGTCTCTGCCTGCTGGCCGATCTGCAACTGGAAATCGATACGACCTTTTTGATTGAGTTCGAGTGTGATGTTGCGCCGGATCTCGGTTTTGAATCCGGAGGCCGAGCAGGTGATGTCATACGTGCCTGAGTCGACAAGCGGGAAGATGTAGTTGCCTGTCTCATTCGAAGTGGTAGTGCGCCGGTCACCCGTTTCCACACGACTTGCCGTAACCGCCGCGCCCGGGATCACGGCTCCTGATGAATCGGTGATGAGACCCAGGATTTGGGTGGAGGCCGTTTGCCCGAAGACTGCAGCGGCCGCGATCAGAAAGATTGCAACAACACGCATGACTCCGCTCCTTGAAGTGGCAGACATTATATACACCTGTGTGCGCGTAGTATACTTCGTCGCATGCATCGAGTGGTTCTCGTTCTGGCGGTGTGCGCCTGTATTCTCCCGGCTCAGGACCGCTTCGATCGATTGATGCGCGATATTCTCATCTTCGACGCGCACATTGATACGCCGCGGTACTTCGTTGACGAAGGATATCGTCTCGCCGACGAGCACGGATATTACGAACTCGATATCCCACGGATGAAGAAAGGCAAGCTGGGCGCTGTGCTTTTTGGTATCTATGCACAGCCGCAGGACTATCCACCTCAGGCATGGCTTCCCCGCTCCTTGGAATGTTTGGAAGCGCTTCATCGTGAAGTAGCAGCCAATCGCACGGACATGGAGTTCGCCTATTCCGCGGCCGATGTCGAGCGTATCCATAAATCGGGCAAAATGGCCGCCTTGGCGAGCCTGGAGGGCGGCCACCTGATCGCCGACAGTTTCGGCGTTCTGCGCGCGTTCCACAGGATGGGAATCCGCTACATGACGCTGGCCCACTTCAAATCGAATGCCTTTGCCGATTCGATGACGGACGCCGATACCCACAATGGACTGTCGAAGCTGGGCCGCGAACTGGTCCGAGAGATGAATCGGATGGGGATGATGGTGGATGTATCGCACATTTCCGATAAAGCCGTGCTCGATGCAGTGGAAGAGAGCGCGGCGCCGGTGCTGGCATCCCACTCCTCCGCAAAAGGGGTAACACCCATCGTGCGGAACATGCCTGATGACGTCATCAAGGCGATCGCGAAGAAAGGTGGCGTGGTGTGCATCAACTTTCATGCTGGGTATCTCGACAAGGCTGCCTATGACGTTTACATCGCAAACCGCCCTGCCCGGGATTTGGAGATCAAGCAGGTCTTGGAAGCTCGATCGACGGACCCTGCGCGCTGGGAAATGGTGCGAGGCATACAGCGAAAATACTTTGAGAAGATGCCCAAAGTGGATCACAAGCTTCTGCTGAAGCATATCGACCACGTCGCGAAGGTGGCCGGCCCCGACCATGTCGGACTTGGCTCAGATTTTGACGGCATCTCGGGCATGACGCCGGTGGGTATGGAGAATGTCTCAAAGTATCCGGTATTGGTCAAAGGGCTGATCGAGATGGGTTACTCCGACGAGGACATTCGGAAAATTATGGGTCTCAACATCCTGCGTGTGATGCGTGCTACGGAACACATAGCGAAAGGGCGGGAGGTGGCAAGAGCAAAATGAGACGGCGCGATTTTGTGGTCACGGCCGCGGCTGTGCCGCTGGCTCAAGCTCAATCCGGAAGAAAGCGGATCGCATGTCTGTCCTCGACCTATCATGTTCGCTCCCATTCGGACAACTTCATTACGCGGTTTCTCGAGGGCTATTGGATCCACGAAAAGTATTACGAGCCTCCGTTCGAAGTCGCTTCCCTCTGGATGGACCAGGTGCATCCAGCCGACATTGGGAAGCGCCTCACGGCTGCGTACAACGCGCGATCCGCGAAAACTATCGCCGACGCGCTCACGCTCGGAACCGGAAAACTAGCGGTGGACGGAGTGATCCTGGTTTGCGAGCACGGCAACTATCCGCATAACGAGAAGCAGCAGCAACTGTACCCACGCTACGAGTTCTTTGAGCAGGTGGTGAAAGTATTTAAAGACAGCGGACGCTCCTGCCCGGTGTTCGTGGATAAGCATCTGTCCTACGACTGGCGCAAAGCCAAACAAATGTACGACTGGTCGCGGGAGTTGAAGTTCCCGTTTATGGCCGGCTCCAGCGTGCCGGTCACATTTCGGCGCCCTGAGTACGATCCACCGCTGGGTGTCGAAATGGAAAGCGCGCTTAGTGTCGGCGGTGGATGGGTGGCGGATGGCGGTATTTTCCATATCCTGGACACGCTTCAAGCTTTCGTTGAACGTCGCAAAGGCGGCGAAACGGGGGTGCGCGCCGTGCAGATGCTGAAGGGAGATGAAGTCTGGAAATCCGCGCAGCAAGGGCTGTGGCGCCGGGAGTTATTGGATGCAGCCCTCGCACGCCGCGAGAAGGTGCGCTCAAATAAGCGTCCCGAGGATATGCGAGCCGTGCTCGGGCTTGTCGAGTACCGGGACGGTTTTCGCGCCGCAGTGCTCGCTCTTGATGAACTGTCTGAGTATCTGGTCGCTGTGAAACCAAAAGGCAAGCCGCCGGAAGCAACGCTCTGCTATATACCCACGGAGAATTCAAACAACTTTTCGATGCTCGTGCATGGCATCACACAGATGATCGGAACAGGAAAAGGGCCGTACGGAGTAGAGCGCACGCTACTGGTCACCGGCGCGTTGGCTCAGTTGATGGATTCCGGTTACCAGAACGGCAAGAGGTTGGAGACACCAGAACTGACCGTCGCGTATAAGGCCCCTGCGCACAGTTGGTACGCGCACGGAATCGGATCCTAAGGAGCATCATCGAGTGCTTGAAGCGAAATCAGAGAAATTTTGGCAGGTAATCGATAAGAATGCCCAGATGAAGCAAGTCTGTACCGGCTTCGGCTTCACGGAAGGCCCCGTGTTCAGCCGTCGTGGCTTTCTGCTGTTCAGCGACATCCCCAATGAGAAGATCATGAAGTCGGAGCGCGGCGAACTCACCACCCTCCGCGAAAACAGCAACAAAGCCAACGGCCTGACGTTCGATCATCAAGGACGACTTCTCGCCGCGGAAGGAGGTGGCAAGATTACCCGGACGGAAAAGAACGGAGCCATCACAGTCCTCGCCGAAGAAGGACTGCAGGCGCCAAATGATCTGGTGTATGCCATAGACGGAAGCGTTTACTTCTCTGATCTTCCTAAATCACGCGTGTACCAGATCACTCGGCAACGCAGCGGAGTAGGAGGCGCGCCGCCCAGGGGCGAGGTGCGAGTTGTTGCCGAAACGCCGGCCCCGAATGGCGTTGCGCTCTCACCCAACCAGCAGCGCCTGTACGTCGCCGACGTAAAGACGAATATGGTGAAACTTCACGACATCGAGAAGGATGGACGTCTGAGCAATGGACGTGACTTCGCCGGCATCCGCGTCGATGGTCTGAAATCCGATGAGATGGGGAATGTATGGATGGCCTCGCGCGACGGAATCTACGTCTACGACGCCGGCGGACAACATCTCGGTACGATCACTACGCCGGAAACCCCAAGCAACTGCTGCTGGGCGGAAGGCTTCCGGGGTCTTTACATAACCGCGAGAAAATCCGTTTACCAAATTCCTACAAAAGTGCCGGGGACACGAACGTTTTAGCTGATTGGCCGGCCGAAAAGCGCCATACATTGTCACGTCTCCTCCCGGATTGAAACGGTTAACGGCTGAGCGCGCTACAATAGTAGTAATATGGCTAAAATTCCTGATTTCGACCGGATCGTTGCGACAGTCACAGACGCGGATATCGAGAAGTTCCTGCTTTCGGCGGCTCCCGAAGATGACAAGCAGCGAGTTCGTGACGCTCCAACCCACGAGATCAGAATGCGCTTTGTCGGTGGGTACATGATACGGACCAACCAAATCAAACCGTCCAGGCTGAAGCCTGCTGCTCGCAAGCAGGCCAAAGCAGCCAAAACGGTCAAAACCGCAAAGGCTACTGAGGCAACGGCAGTCGCCACGCCCGCAGCAAACTAGGCGTACTGCGCATTCACTCCGCTTTTCGCCCGATGGACTCGACTCCGCCGTTCGTGTTACATTGCTGACTCTATGAAGCGGCTTGCAGTTGTTGGAACGGGATACGTTGGGTTGGTTAGCGGAGCCATGTTCGCGTCCGTCGGCAATCACGTCACGTGTGTAGACAAAGATCCCTTGATCGTCAACGCCCTCAGCGCGGGCACGTGCACGATCCACGAACCCGGGCTTGACGAGATCATCGACACGACAATTGCCGACGGCACACTAAACTTCACGACCGACTTGCCCGAGGCAGTACGGAATGCCGACGCAACGTTCATCGCCGTGGGAACTCCCTCGCAAGGATCGGGCGCATACGATTTCCAGTATGTGGAGGCTGCAGCCCGAGAGATCGCTCGGGCAATTCGGGGCCAAGTGCGGCACATCGTGGTATTGAAAAGCACGGTAACACCGGATATTTACACGCGTGTGCAAGAAATTTTGACCGAGGGCTCCGGCGGCACGGAGTGCGAGGTAGTATCTAATCCCGAGTTCCTCGCCGAGGGTACGGCAGTACGTGATTTCCGGGAGCCTCACCGAGTCATCGTCGGCGCAGTTTCACCTGCAGCCCAGGACTTCATGGAGGCTCTGTACGCGCCGTTCACCCGACGCAAACCGGGCCTTCTGCAATTCACGGATCCAAGATCGGCGATCGTCACGAAATTGGCTGCCAATAGCTTCCTGGCATGCCGTGTCGCTCTGATCAACGAACTCGCTCGGTACTGCGATAACGTGGGGGCTGATATCGAACATGTACGGACGGGTCTCGCAAGCGATCCTCGAATCGGCCACCTCTTCTTGTATGCAGGACCGGGTTATGGCGGTAGCTGCTTTGGGAAGGACATCCGCGCGCTGCGTGAAAGCGCACGCGAGCACGGCACCGACTTGAGCCTGGTGCCTGCTATCGAGGAATCGAATGATCGACAAAAGCTCGATCTTCCCCGGAAGATCGAGACCTACTTCGGATCGGTTGCCGACAAGATCATCGCCGTTTGGGGACTTGCGTTCAAGGCTCGCACCGATGACATTCGCGAGTCACCGGCAATCACTTGCATCGAGTACCTTCTCCGGGCCGGCGCGCGTGTCCAGGCCCATGATCCCGAGGCCGTCAAGCGTGCGCGAGCGCATTTCGGCGATCGCGTGGCCATGTTCGATAACAAATACGATGCTGTTCGTGATGCGCATGCGCTTGCAGTCGTCACCGAATGGGACACGTACAAAAGCCCTGACTACCGAATGCTCCATCGCGAGTTAGCAGACGGCGTACTGTTCGACGGACGCAACATCCTCGATCCCCACGAAGTCCGGCAGGCAGGCCTCACCTATATTGGAATGGGTCGGCGCGGCGCCCATGAAAAGCCTGCGACGGCTAGCTGAGGGCTCCCAAGGAGCCTAAGGTCGGACTCCGAGCTTTACGTGGACGTTCAATCGCGCGCCTCCGCGGACAAGGCCGACATCCACCACATCTCCGGCTTTGAAACCGCTGAAGGCATATGTCAGGTCGTAGATGCTTCCTATCGGGGCGCCCGCGAAGGCGACCAGGAGATCGCCTGACTGAAGTCCCGCCTGATCGGCAGGAGATGCGGCGCTCACCTCAGCTATGCGAACTCCGTTCGCAACCGGAACGTAGTCCGGAACAACGCCGAAGTACGGTCCGGCACTCGAACGTCCGGCTGACCTCTCGCTTCTCGCCGACGTTTTCACTCGAGAGAACTGCGGACGTGATTCAGGATTCATCAGACCTGAAACGACATCCGCGACGACATTGACCACCTTGGCTGAAGCTGCCGTATCTATCTTGTTCCATGTGTCGCCCGGGCGATGATAATCGCTATGTAAGCCGGAGAAGAAAAAAAGCGACGGAATGTTCTTGGCCAGGAACGAAGCATGGTCGCTCGAGGAAGAGGAATCGAATGACGATTCAACCTTGAAATCGTATTTGGACGTTGCATTCTTGACCAGCGCCTCAAACGTCGATCCGCTTCCGACACCACCGACGTACAGCTTCGAACCATTCACGCGGCCGATCATATCCAGGTTGATCATGGCGACCGCGCTCTGTAAAGGAAGAGTGGGTTGTTCTACCCATTTGGCCGACCCGAGAAGCCCGATCTCCTCTCCTGCAAAAGCCGCGAAGAGAATACCCCGATCCAGATCAGTGCGGCGCGTGCGAGAAAAGCCGCGCAAGTTCCAGCAGTCCCGCGGTTCCGGACGCGTTGTCGTCGGCGCCGGATGAACCTGACCTTTCTTCTCCGGCGCGAGGGAGGCTATAGTCTCCGTACCCAATGTGATCGTAATGAGCGCCGATGATGATGTATTCCTTCGATCTGCCGGGCAGGTATCCCAAAATGTTGTGAACGGTCGCGTGATGACGCTCGATATCGACCTGTAGGGAAAGCCTGAAATTTTGCGGCAGCACTAAGGATGCGGGTGCCGCGCTGGTATGGATCCTCGTTTCCAGCGCCATTAAGGACTCCCCTGCCCCCTTCAGCCATTCTTCCGCCACCGAACGTTTTACGTGTATCACCGGGATTCCGATGTCATCGGGACCGCGCCATCCTGCCGAACTCGATCAGTTCGTCCTTGTCCTGCTGCGCGCCCGAATTTACGAGCACCATCGCAATGGCGCCATGGTTCCGCGCGTTGATCGCCTTATTCACTACATGCGCATGGTAGGTGTATTTCGGTTGCTTGCCGGGTACCGCTTTCGTAAAAGACTTCGGCTCATAGCGGAGAACAACGACAACTTTCCCTTTTACATCCATGCCGGCGTAGTCGTCATACCCAAACTCACGGGCGGTGATGCCGAAACCCGCAAATACTACCGGACCTGCTGCCTTACACGAGGAGGAGAAGTTGATCGGACGATAATCTCTATCCAAACGCCAAGAAGCGGCACTCTGGCCTTCAACAAAGAGGCGGTTTTGATTCCCGGGCACGGCGCCGGTCGTGACGGAGAGATTCTGGTTGTAGGACCCGTTCTCCCCTACAGGCTGCAACGCCAGTTGCTTGAACTCTCGAGCGATGTACGCCGACGCACGTTCCAGGCCCGCTGTTCCGGCCCCGCGTCCCTCCATGTCAGGGGCGGCGAGGATCTTAAGATCCTGAAGATACCGTTGCTCCTGGGCGTGCTCGACGCTGAGGGTTGCTGCCGGAAGCAGTAACGAACTTGCGAGCAGGAAGAAGGTAGCAAGAGTTCCGAAATGTCGGTTGCGGCGCAAAACAGCTCTCCTTGGAAACCGGAGAACCCGGCTAGTTCGTTTGACGTATGAAGACGACGCAGCGAGTTCAAAAAGCTATCAGAACTACACGTTGTCGCGAGCCTCTTTGAATCCCGCGTTCCGGGCGCAATTGGCGCAACAGAAGAACTTGCCGCTGCCTTCCACACCGTGTCCGATTACCTTGCATCCGCAATGCTCGCAAATCGGAGCCAGCTTGTGGATCGCGCATTCGAAGCTGTCAAATATGTGCCGGTGACCCGCTGTGACGACTTCGAAGCTCAAGGAATAATCGTTGCCACAAACTTCGCATACTGCCATGTCTGTGAGACAAAGCGCACAACTGCTATCGATTTTTTAACGGTGACGACGGTCAAACAGGTAGAATAATGGATGTTTTCGACCTGACTTCCTCCTCGATGAGCTGTATGGGTAATCTCTCGCGTTCGCTGTTGACTTTCGCCGGCGGTCCTCTCCTGCTGGCGACGATCGCCAATGCGGCAGGACCGGCGTCTTTCCGTATCACTTCGCTTTCCAATCGTCCGGACAAACTCAGCGGCGGAAATGCTCTTATCAGGGTCGACGTCCCTGACACGGCGCCCTCCTCGGAGATCGTCGTTAAACTCAACGAGCAGGACGTTAGCTCGAGTTTTCATGCCGGCAGTCTGGAACGCGGTTTCGTTGGCCTGGTAACCGGATTGCGCATCGGGAGCAATAAGCTCGAAGTTTTTCGCGCAGGCGAAATGGATCCCTCGGCGGAACTGGAATTGACCAATCACCCGATCCGAGGTCCCGTCTTTTCAGGTCCACAGGAGCAGCCGTTTCTCTGCCAAACGGAGCAATTCAAGCTGCCCGACGGTAAATTTTTGGGGCCGCCGCTCGATTTCAGTTGCTCTGTGAATACAGTCGTTCATTACGTCTATCGAGCAAGAGAGGCTGACTCCGGAGAAACTGCGATCAAACTGCTCACCGATATGACATCCTTGCCGCGGGATGTGGATTCGACGACAACGTCACTCGGTGACAAAGTGCCCTTCATTGTCCGCATCGAGACCGGTACCATTAATCGCTCGATATATCAGATCGCGGTTCTGCACAATCCGATATCGGAACCCATTCCTACGCCATTTACGCCGCCAACCGCGTGGAATCGTCGTCTGCTTTATTCATTCGGCGGCGGATGTGTCGGGGGCTGGTACAAGCAGGGTTCGAGTTTGGGCGTGGGATCGAATGCCTCAGGAACGGGAATTGTAAACGACGGAATCGTCGGCAAGGGCTACGCTTCGGTCTCCGCCTCGCTCAATGTATTCGGAAACAACTGCCAGGATGTCACCGCGGCCGAAACAATGATGATGGTGAAAGAACACTTCATCGAGACTTTTGGCTCACCCCTGTTTACGTTCGGACGCGGTGGTTCCGGAGGAGCTTACCAACAGATTCAGATTGCGGACAACTACCCTGGCCTGCTCGATGGGATCATTCCGGGAGCCACGTTTCCGGATGTGCTGGCAACGATCCAGTTCCTTACCGATATCCAATTGCTCAACCGATATTACCGGAGTGCCGGCGATAGCCTCTCCGAAGAGCAGAAGCGAGCGATCGCGGGTGTCGGAAATTTTCGAACCATCGCGCAAACCGCTCCAGGCGCCGACCGGATCAAAGCAAGAGGCGTGTGTCCGCCCGACCTGCCGCCCTCAATGCGTTATGACCCGGTGACGAATCGCACGGGCGCCCGGTGCGATGTGTTCGACCATACGATTAATGTTTACGGACGTGATCCTGACACCCGGTTTGCGAGGCGTCCCATCGACAACACCGGAGTGCAGTACGGTCTGGCGGCGCTGAATGCCGGGGTGATCAGCGTCGAGCAGTTCCTCGATATCAACGAACACATCGGCGGTTACGATAACGACGGCAGCTACGTGGCATCGCGAAGCCTAGCCGACCCGCAAGCAGTCCGGGCAGCATATGAAACCGGCCGAGTGACCAACGGCGGTGGCGGTCTGGCTTCCGTCCCGATCATCGATTCCCGCAACTACCTCGATATGAGGGCGGCCGGAGATCTTCACCTGAAGTATCATTCCTTCGGGTTGCGTGAACGTCTGCAGCGCGCCAACGGAGAGACCTCGAATGAAGTGCTCCTTGTTGCAGCTGAGCGGCCTCACGCGATGTTCGAGGCATACACGATTGCCAAGATGGACGAGTGGCTAACGAATCTGACGGACGATAAGAGTTCGGACAATATACGGGACAAAATCGCGCGTGCAAAGCCAGTCGATCTTGTCGATGCGTGCTTCTCTACAACCGGTGAGCGGATCATTGAAACTCAGACTTTCAGCGGTGGGGAGTGCAACAAGCTCTATCCCACGTACCCATCGCCTCGAATGGTTGCAGGCGGGCCGGTGACAAACGACGTTCTGAAATGTCAATTGAAGCCTGCGGATTTTCATGATTACACCGTGGAGTTCACGGAATCCGACAAAGCCCGGCTCACTTCGATTTTTCCAGGCGGTGTCTGTGACTGGAGCAAACCCGGCATAGAGCAGCGGAAACTCACGGGAGTCTGGCTGGCTTACTGATCGGTACCGTCGGCTGCAAGTACTTATTGGGGACGTTACGAACGGGAGGCTCGCTCCCGTAACGGCGTGCATAAAGAAATGCGATATTGCTATAGACATCCTGTTCCCGCCGGTCGAACTGCGCGTATAGTCCGCACTGCGCGTAAGAGATGGGCGTCACATCGAACACGTTCGTCTTCCATTCGAACCCTCCTCCCCAAACGAGCCCTTTGACCCGCACATCGAGGTCCGCGCCCGCATTCGCTAGTAATTCCATCACGGGTCTGCGATAGTTCTGATTGCTGTTGACCAAACAGCGGCGTTTGGCCGCCGAACCCATCGTGATCCGTTGCCGCCCTTGCGTCGACAGCTAGGCCCGTCCGCAGTACGCGTGCGCAATTCACGGAATTGTACTCGGCGCATACGTGGAGTGCGGATAGTCCACGCAGTGACGTGTAGGCACAGTTCATCTCGAATCGGCGTTGAAGAACGCCGGGAGTGGACGTCAAACGCGACCAGCAGATCGTCCTCAGCGGCCATGACGAACTCAACTTTTGAGCCAGCGGTCGAACCACGCGAAGGCCTCCTTTTGCATATCCTGGTCGAATTTGTGCGGACCATCATAGAAACTCGCCTTGTAGCGGTCAGACGCTCCTGCTTTTTTGTAGACCTCCGTCAAAATACGGTCAGCTCTTTCCATCTCGGGAAGAGTAAACAGCGCATCCTGCCGGTTGTTTAAGACGAGAATCGGGTTTGGAGCGGCTAAGCCGAGAATCTCCGGGTAGTCGAGATCGCGCGGGACTCCCGGTACGTAGCACATCCACGTATGCGTGTAGCACTTGTTCAGCAAGTAATCGCGCCAGGTCGTCATCATGCCGACACAGCACGAGCAACGAATCCGCTCGTCTGCTCCTGTCAACATGACGGTACGCAGTCCGCCGCCAGACAAGCCGGCGCAGCCCACACGCGTCGCATCCACATCGGGGCGCGAAACCAGGTAATCCACAGCGCGCTGATCGTCAAAGACGAAAACTCCCGGCCAGGTCATACCGGCGCTGAAGAGGCTCTTGGCCATCAGGTGCTCATGTGCGCCGGCGAACTGGTTATAAGCTTTGATCTCATCCTCAGCTTCCGGGTTAACCTCGACCATGTTGTTGCGAATGTTGGCGGGCACATCGGCCAGGCGAACCCGGCGGCTGCCAAAAGTAAACGTGTCGTGTACCAAGACTACGTAGCCGCGGCGCGCGAGTTCATTCGCCCAGGCGAGGCCACTGTAGTACTGCTTCTGATGCCGCACCATCGCTGGATGCGGATCCTTCGACATCTGCGTGATCTTCCGTAGCCCAAAATACTTATTCCCGCCGTGGTCGTGAAGTCCGACGACACCCGGCAGTTTCTCCTTGGCTCCGGCGGGTTTCAGCACTAAAGCTTCGGTAGCCGGACCGTACGGAAGTTGCCACTGGAGGTGCTCGATCGCCAGACCATCGAACTCCAACGCATGCTGAATGGCGGCAACGGGTGTCGCTGCGCCCCCCGGCCCGAGAAGCGCTTCACGAAAGCGGGCTCGCGCGACCGGACGCCATGAATCCACGTTGGTAAACATCGGTTGCCGGAAGGACAGCCGCGGTGGGTCGCTCATTGATTGAGCAGCCCAATCGCCGTAAGCACCGATCATGTTCGGGGTCATGGCTGACATCTTTACGGATATCAGGGCACGATTGCAAGGGCGACCGAAATGAACGCTTTGACTCTGAAATGCAGACGTATAGTCTACTTAATTGATCGGCTATGTACTATTCGACTCTGAGATGTGTAATAACGCTTTGTTTTCTTCTTTCTTGGTCAGCGCCGCGCAAACCGGCACCGGGGGCCTAGCCGGCACAGTGAGGGATGAATCGGGGGCGGCGGTTCCGGCGGTCACGATCAGCCTACAAAACCAGGAGTCGGGCTCCCAACTGGAAACGGTATCGAACGACGACGGCCATTTCCGCATTACGTCGCTGCTTCCAGGGACCTACCGAGTTCAGGCAATCAAACCAGGGTTTGAGAAGGTTTTACAGCAAGGACTTGTGATCACCACTGGCCAAACTATTGCCGTAGATTTAACCCTGAAAGTTGGCGCGACTAGCGACGTCGTGACGATCCACGAATCAGCGCCGCTGGCGGAAACTCAGTCGCAGAGTGTCGGTCAATTGATCAGTCGGCGTATGGTGGCAACCCTCCCCATGCCAAACCGCGCGGCCTCTTCGTTGGTAGCCCTGGCACCCGGTGTCGTGATGATCGACCCAGGTTCGGGCGCTGAGAATTATCCCGTCTTCAGCGTCGCAGGCGGACGGGGCCGAAACCAGCATTTCTCTCTAGACGGAGGAAATGCGACGAACGCGAGCGGCCTTACCCGGCCGATGCAGATGACCAGTCTGCCGATGGACGCAATGCAGGAATTCCGGGTGGTGAGCAACAACTATTCCGCCGAGTTCGGCCATTCAGCAGGCGGCGTAATCAGTCTGACTACACGTTCCGGCAGCAACGACCTGCACGGGAGCGTGTTCGAATTTCACAGAAATAACGTGCTCGATGCAAGGAACTTCTTTGCTGAGGAAAAGCCGCCTCTTCGATTGAATCAATACGGATTCGCTCTGGGCGGACCGATTCAGAAGGATAAAACACACTACTTTGCGTCGTGGGAGCGAACTCAGCAGACTTCCAGCGTTACACCGCTTCTTACCGTCCCTTCGCTGGCGCAGCGGCAGGGAAACTTCTCTCAGCTGAGGAACTCCGCAGGGAACCGGATCGTGATTTACGACCCGGCGACCACGGTAGGACGTGACCGGCAACCTTTTCCGGACAACCAGATCCCGCTCAATCGCATCGACCCGGTATCGCTCGCTGCCCTGAAATACTGGCCGGAGCCCAACCGTCCCGGTACGGTCACGGGCGCAAACAACTACTCTGCAAACAGCAATTCGATTCTCGCGAGAAATATCGTCGTTGGTAAGCTCGATCATCAATTCCGTCCGAACGACCTCTTTTCCGCCCGCTACTACATGAACGACGCCGGCATCGAGAATCAGGGTTCGTTCGGGATCCCGGAATCGGACCCGAACGCTAATTTTACGGATGTTCGGGTACAAAGCATTCTCGGAAGCTACAATCACATCTTTCGTCCGACCCTCGTCAATGATCTGAAGGTCACTTTCTTTCAACGGAAATTCATTGACAAACGCTATGGCTGGGATGACGATCTTGCCGGCGCGATTGGATTGCGCGGCGTGAGTGGGACCGCATTCCCCAATTTTGTCATTCCCGGATATTCAGCGTTAAGCGCGCCTCCAGGGCGGATCCAAACCCCAATTCGGGATGTGCAAATCCTCGAAGCGATCAACTGGTTTCGTGGGAGTCACTCCGTCAAGGCGGGATTCGAGTACCGGCGCGCCGGCAACAATGAAAGCCGCGACCGCGGATCTTCAGGTATGTTCCAGTTTGTTCCGCAATTCACGAGCCTGCCGGGAGTGGCAGGCACGGGCGACGGACTCGCTAGTTTCCTTCTTGGCGAAGCGAACAGCGCCAACATTCAGATCTCCGACGTAATTCGTACTCGCGCCTTCTACCTTGCCGGCTATGTGCAGGACGACTGGCGGGTAACGAATCGTCTGACGGTCAACCTCGGGATCCGATGGGAGACAGAGTTGCCCCGTCGTTCGATCGACGACAGCCAGAATTCGTTCGATCTGACGCAGATCAATCCAGTCTCAGGAACCCCCGGCGTCGTTACGTTCTCCGGGCGCAATGGGGTGCCGCGGAATGCGTTCCGCACCGACTGGAACAATGTTAGCCCTCGGATCGGTTTCGCGTACCGGCTCCCATTCGCACGGGAAACGGTAATCCGCTCCGGAGTGGGTGTCTTCTATGGCTCGACCGTGAGCAATACGATCGGCGATACCGCTTCCCTTGGTTTCTCAACTGCGGCGAGCCTGGTTGTTCCGCAAGCGGAGTTCTTGAGCGCCCTTCAACTTCGGAACGGTTTTCCGGCGGTCAGCAGACCGCCTCTCGATGACGCGTTCGGCGCAGTTCCTCCGGGACAACGGCCGGTTCTCGCAGCGAGTTTCTTCAAGCAGGATCAGGTGGCCCCTATTTCCTATCAGTACAACTTCAACATCCAGCGCGAAGTCGCAAGCGAAACAATCGTCGAAGTGGGATACATGGCCAATATCAGTCACCATTTGACCGCGAATGACCTGACACTCAACCAGGTCCCGCCAGATCAGATCGGGTCCTGGTGATGCCCAGGCGCGGCGGCCATTTCCTCAGTTCTCGAATGTTACTTGGATTAATCCATCCATCGGGGACTCGACATATCACAGCGGATACGTTCGACTGGAGCGCAGGTTTCACCAGGGCTTCTCCGTTCTGGCCCACTACACCTTCTCGAAGTTCATCGACGACGTTGCGGGCGCCGATGAGTTCGGCGATCCGGGCAGCTATATGGACGCGTATAATCGCCGCCTTGACAAGTCGCTTAGCGGCTCTGACGTTCCCCATAGAGTCGTACTCACGGGACTGTGCAAGGAGCCGGCGCTTCGGGACAACGGCATTCTGCGATGGGTGATCGGCGGCTGGCAATTAGGAGTGTTGGCGACACTGCAAAGCGGACCGCCATTCACCGTCATCACAGCCGCGAACACAACGAACGCATTTTCTGCCGGGTCACTTCGGCCGGACATCCTGCGCGACCCCCGGCTATCGGGAAGCGAGCGCACTCTTGCTCGTTGGTTCGACACGCAGGCGTATGCCGCTCCGGCCCAGTTCACGTTCGGTAATTCACCGCGCTCAGGTCTTCGGGGGGATGGCCTGCAAACGGTCGACATGACGCTGTCAAAAGAATTTCCGGTCACTGAGAGATACAAGTTCGAAATCAGGAGCGAGTTCTATAATCTTCTGAACCACGCGAATTTCGAGTTACCCGGCCACGTGTTCGGAGCGGCGAACTTCGGCACAGTTCTCGGCGCCCGTGCCGCGCGGGCAGTGCAACTGGGAGGGCGGTTTAGTTTCTAAAACCGCGTGTCACATCAGCAGCGCATCGATGCGATGCGCATGGACCATCTTGTCGCATGTCGACCACGCGAAGACAGTGAACCGGCCATCTTGAGATGCCACCATTGCCATTGCATCGCGCTGGTCATGAACGAATTGCGCCGCGGAAAGGTGCCTGGTACCTCCAATTTGCGCCGGGTCGGCGATCATCGGGGTGGCATCTTCAACAGGTTCTGTAAGGATCACCTGCGATACTTGCACCCAGCCTGAACGGCGTATGATCTTGGCCCCGAAAGCGAGCAAGTCATAAGAGTCCGTGATCAGCGTCGCGCCATCCACCGCTGTCAATCCCGCGATGCCGTCAACCTCTTTCGTGACCACGTCCTGCCAGGTACGATCCGGCCTCTCCTCTGGATTGACTCGCATCAAATCGGCAAGCACTGAAAACGTCGGCGCGACCGAATACGTAATCGGATGAAGAATGGACTCCTGCCACGAGTCCGAGCTTCCCGGGATGACGAGTAACGTCCACCCCGGCGATGCTCGCGAATGGAAACGGCGAGTTGGATCAGGACGCTGACGTTCCCATTCGTGGCAAACTGCGATTCCAATCCCAGAAGTGAAGTCAGAAGGCTCGGACAGTCCGGTTCAGTTGCCGCACGCTCGTCCAGAATTTTGACCTCATCTCCCTGAATGACGGCGATGTTTACATATTTGCCCGATTCCTCACTGCGGCTTCGTTTAACCACGAGCAGCCCAGGGGCGAAGACCTCGAGTACGAAACAAAGCGGCGGGAGATGCCGGGTTGCACCCCAAACTCGTAACTCGTCTCCATCAGGCCATACACCGAGATGAATCCCGGGCCGCTCAACCGCTGGCGCGAGTTTCGTCAGAGCCTTCGAACCGAGCGGTAGCGACCGCTCGAACCTCAGCGGATTTACAGACTGCTCCGGCGAGATAAAGGCCAGTGAGATCAATGGAGTGTAGCTTTCTTCACGGCGCAGGCTCGCCCAGAATGCCGCATCGATCATGAATGCGACGGTTGCAGAGTCTGGAAGGCTGGCGACGGTGTCTTTGGAGAGGCCGGTTGTCGTGAAACGGTTCTCGAATCGGTGCTGGATTCTCGCAGCAGCGGCTCGTGCTGCCGGATATACCGGTTGAGTGCTCATATCAGTCTGCTGCAAATCGGGCGATTGTTAAAATCAAATGAACATGCCTGTTAAGACGCAACTAAGGGGTACATGCACAAGCTTGCGCTTCTAATATTCTGCGGCACACTCTTCCTTTCTGCACAAAATCGACCAAAGATCCTCGATTTCAACCAGCACGGGTGGCTATCGTACTCGGGTGATCATCGGATTGCGGGCCGGTGGGGAGTGCATTTCGACGCGCAGTGGCGACGGTCGGATCTATACACGACCTGGCAGCAATACCAGCTTCGCCCGGCGCTGAATATCTCGCTGAATCCGAACCTGCTGCTCACGACGGGGTATGCGTACACTCGCGCCTATCCGTACGGCGACTACCCCGTCCGGGCGGCATTTCCGGAGCATCGCATTTACCAGCAGCTTGTGGTGCGGCATCCGCGAGAAGGTGTGCGGTTCTCGCAGCGTTATCGAATGGAGCAACGGTTTATCCGCTACCCCACCTCGACGGATCGGTGGACGTACCAGAATCGGTTCAGATACATGTTCCGCGCCGAGATTCCCCTCAAGAACGACTGGTATATACCCGTGTGGGATGAAGTGCTGCTTGGCATTCCGCCGAATTATGGCGCGAGAAGCTTCGACCAGAATCGAATTTTCGCAGGTGTGGGACGGTCACTCGGGAAGGCCGGGAACGTCGAAGTTGGATACCTGAATCAGTTCCTGGGACAACGGAACGGGCAGATCTTCGAAGGAAACAACACCATCTTCGTGACCTTTACCTCGAACTTCGACCTCTCCGAGCTTTGGAAGTAGCCGGTGACCCGAATCAGGAAATGATCTTCTTCCGCATCGCGTAAATCACGATTTCCGCCGTGTTGTGGAGACCGAGTTTCTGCATGAAATTCGTACGGTGAGTATCCACCGTATGCACACTCAGGTTCAGCATGGAAGCTACGTCCTTGTTGGACCGCCCTTCGGCGAGCAATTGAAGGACTTCCCTCTCACGGTCGGTAAGCAGGTCATAACGATCCTGCAAACCTTCCTGCTGTAGCCGGCGCATGTAGTCCTCGAGTAGAGTGTGAGCGATGGAAGGACTGAAGAACGTCTTTCCGTTCGCCACGGCGTGGACCGCTCGAACCACGTCGGGCTCCGCCGAATCTTTGAGCAAGTAGCCTTTGGCCCCGGAAGTGAGCGCCCGAATCAGAAACTCCTCATCCGAGTACATGCTCAGAATAATGACCCCGACGTTTGGGTTCGTTTTGCAAATTTGGGCCGCCGCATCGAGCCCATTCAGTTGCGGCATGGCAATATCCATGATGACGACGTGCGGGCGCGTTTCCGCCGCCAAGCGCACTGCCTCACGGCCGTCCTCTGCTTCGCCGACCACTTCTATATTCGGATGCTGCGTCAGCAGGAACCGCAAACCCTTTCGCACGACACCGTGATCGTCGGCGACCAGAACGCGAATCGGACTCAAGCAGCCGTCCTCTCGCGCGAGGCGAACCGGACCGCGAGAACAGCTCCCCGCCCCGGTTCCGACTGAATCTCGAGCGAACCACCCAACTCCCGAACTCGTTCTTCAATTCCGATCAAGCCGAGCCCTCCATGGCGTGCCAGCTTCAAATCGAACCCGCGGCCATCATCGCGAATCGTCACTTCGAGTGTTTGCTCTTTCTCGCGCAAGGAGACTTCGGCCCGGGTGGCGTTGGCGTGTTTGGCGCAATTCGTGAGCGTCTCCTGCACGATGCGATACACACAGATTCGCTGACTTTCCGTGAGGTTCTGAAATGATCCTTCGGCGTTCACAGTCACAGGGATGCCGCTGTGCTTGGAGAAGTGCCTCGCCTGCCACTGCAGCGCCGGGACCAGCCCCAGATCGAGCACCGAAGGACGCAGACCCACTGCCAGATCCCGCACCGTTCGAAGCGATTGCTCCGCGATCGATTTCGCTTCGCTCAAGTGATCGTGGAACTGACGCTGGTCCTCCCGCAGTTGCTCCAGGGTACCGAGTTCCATTCGCAATCCTGTCAACATCTGTCCGACTTCGTCGTGCAGTTCCCGCGAAATCGCCTTTCGCTCTTCTTCCTGCGCGTGCATCAGCTGCGTGGAGAGGTGCCGCAGTTGCTCTTCCGCCTGCTCGGTTTTCGCGCGTTGCCGCTGGGAACGTCGCTCGAGCGACGAGATTCGAATCACTGTCCCGGCCGCGATGAGCACGCCAATCAGAAACGCGACGATCACTATGCGATGGATCTCTGAGCGAAAATCGCGCTGACTCGAGTTCACGCGTTCGTACTGATCCCTATAGGCTGCGGTGGTGAGCGCGCCTATCTCGTCGGCGATCGCGAGGATCGACTGCCGGCGGGGCCGCTGCTGTTCCCGAAGGAAGAACGTTGCCCGCTGCTGGCGTTGTTCTGGTGTCCATCCGAACACCGGTTGAACGGACGCCCAGTACACAGCTAGCTCGGACTCCAGCCGCTGCAATGCTCCGGCCCCGCGTGTCCGCCCTCCGGTCCTCAACGCTGCAATCTCACGCTCCACTGCGTTCCTGTTATCTTGAAAGTCTTTCTCGTACCGGCCACTCTGGGTGGGCGAACTGTCGAGCAGCAGCTCGCGCACAAGGATGCTGTTCATGAAGATGCGGCGTTGTATCTCGGCCAAGCTCGCCTGACTGCGCTGATGCGCCTCCTGGATGGTCCGAATCATGTCGTACACATCCTGTGTTTTCTGTAATGCGGTCACTCCTGGCAGGAACAGCAGCGCCAATAACGAGCCGAGTCCAACCAGAAACACGGGCCAAGTTCGATTCCGCATGACTCTTATCTAAAAGCCTACAAGGTTTTCCGCCAGATACGCTCGTTATTCGACGAATATCCCCCCAACGGGGGATGGGCGCAGGATGTTCGATCCGGGATAACAGGAAAGGATCGATGCATCGAGCACTCAATAATTTAGGCGCATGCGCCGTCGCGGCGGCGATCGCGGCGACATCCTGCACGCAGCAGAAAGGCGGGCAGGTTCAGGCCGTCAGCGAAAAAGCGGCCCCGGTGGCAGCCGTTCGTGCCGAGCAGCGGGACCTCACTCGTGACATGGAGATGGCAGCGGAGTTCCGCCCCTATCAGGAAGTCGATATACACGCCAAAGTGGCGGGCTATCTAAAATCGATCCACGTCGACGTAGGGGATCGCGTCTCGCAAGGGCAGTTGATCGGCATCCTCGAGGTGCCGGAATACACGGAAGAACTGGCGCACGCAGTCGCTGCGGAAAAGCGCAGCGAACTCGACGTAGTGCGCGCTGAAAGCGAGGTAAAGCGTGCCGAGTCGGCTTACGAAATGCGAAAGCTATCGTATGATCGGCTGCTCGGCGTGTCCAAGTCACGACCGAATCTGGTTGCGCAGCAGGAGGTCGATACCACCGCTGCGCAGTTTCGTGAAGCCGAGGCCCAGGTTGCGACGGCAAAGGCAACCCTCGCAGCCATCAAGCAGCAGGTCGAAGTCTCGGGAGCTACCAAAGCCAAAGTTCGAACGATGATGAGTTATCTGCGAATCACGGCTCCGTTCAGCGGGATGGTCACAAAACGCTATGCCGACGCGGGCGCGATGATCCAAGCCGGCACAGCATCGCAAACACAGGCGATGCCGGTAATCCGCCTCTCGCAGGTCAACAGGCTCCGGCTAGTGCTGCCTGTTCCTGAATCCGTTGTCACGCGCGTGCGAATCGGCGGACCGGTCGAAGTGCGCGTCAGCGCGTTGAAGCGCGTTTTTCAGGGCCGCGTATCGCGGTTTTCAGGCCGGCTGGACACGTCGACTCGCACCATGCAGACCGAAGTCGACATTCCGAATCCGAGTGGCGCCATCCTGCCCGGAATGTATGGATACGCGACGCTCAACGTGGAAAGCCGCCCCGATGCTCTCGCGGTGCCGGTCCAGGCAGTCTCGGGTCACGATGCACAGCCTACCGTCTATGTGATCAACGCGGCCAAGCAACTGGAAGAGCGCAAAGTAACGCTCGGGATGGAGACACCTCACTTTGTGGAGATCGCGTCAGGAATACAGGCTGGTGATCTGGTGGTTATCGGCAACCGCGGAGGGCTCAAGGCCGGCAAGAAGGTAGAACCCAAGCTGATCCAACTGGCTGAGTTGGAGGACGGGCACTAGATGTCGCGCTTTTCCATCCGCAATCCTTACCTGATCATCGTCTTCTGCCTGGTGCTCGTGGTCGTAGGGCTGACCAGCGTTGTGCGGATGCCCGTCGACCTGTTTCCCCCGATTAATATCCCAGTCGTTGTTGTTGCTACCTTTTTCTCGGGCATGCCGCCGGAGCAGATCGAGGCCGATATCACCGGCCGATTCGAGCGATTCTTCACACTCGCAAGCAATATCGAACACATCGAATCTCGCTCGCTCCCCGGGGTGAGTCTGATCAAGGTCTACTTTCAGCCCGGCACCGACGCCGATGCCGCGGTCAGCAATATCTCCAATCTGGCAATGGCGAACCTCCGCCGCTTGCCGCCAGGGACTCTCCCGCCGGTCGTGCTGAAGTTCGACGCTTCGAGTCTACCGGTATGCCTGATCACCTTGAAGGGCGAAGGCCTGTCGGAGACACAACTCCGGGACAACGCTCAATACGCGGTGCGCAATCAGGTCGCCAACGTAGCGGGCGCATCGGTTCCGCAGCCGTTCGGTGGACGGTATCGCCAGATCATGGTGTATGTCGATCCCTTGAAGCTCGAAGCGCACCAGCTAAGCCCGATGGATGTGGTTCGATCGGTGAATGAGAACAACCTGATCCTTCCGGCCGGAGACACCAAGATTGGCCCGCTCGATTACAGCATTTACACGAACAGCCAGGTGGAGTCGATTGACCATATCAACCGCATCCCCTTGAAAGCTCTTAGCGGGGGTATGGTCACCGTCGCCGATGTCGGAGAGGCAAAAGACGCGCAGCAGATTCAGAACAACATCGTGCGTGTGGACGGCCAGCCCTCCGTGTATCTGCCCGTCCTGAAACAGGGCGGTGACACGAATACCATCGCCGTAGTCGATGGTATTAAGCAGGCCATAAGCAATCTGTTCGACGTGCCGGAGCAACTCGCCGCAAATGTCGTCTTCGATCAGTCGATCTACGTCAAGCAGGCGATCAGCACCCTTGTTCACGAGGGCGCGATCGGCTTAGGCATGACCGCCTTGATGATCCTGATCTTCCTCGGCAACTTCAGAGCCACGGTCGCAGTGTGTCTGTCGATACCTTTATCCGCGTTGGCCACGTTTCTAATGCTATCTTTCGGAGGCGGAACACTCAATACGATGGTTCTGGGCGGGCTCGCGCTGGTGTTTTCGCGCGTCATCGACAACTCGGTTGTCGTGCTCGAAAACATCTTCCGTCACCTTGAACTGGGTGAAGCACCGCTCGTCGCGGCTGAAAGAGGCGGGGAGGAAGTTGCGCTGCCGGTACTGGCGGCCACTCTGACAACAGCGGTCGTGTTCTTTCCCGTCACCTTCCTATACGGCGTCAGCAAGTTCCTGTTCACGGCGCTGGCCATCTCGGTCGTTCTTGCGTTGTTCTCGTCGTATTTTGTCGCTATTACGGTGGTCCCGTTGTTCTGCGCACGATTCATTCGAAGCGAAGACGTACACCAGAAGCACCCTGGCGCGAAACGCTGGTCAACACGGTTCAACGACGGCTTCAATCGTCTTTTCGAGCGACTGTTGAACGGGTATACGAGTCTCGTTGGCGGCGCACTGGCAAGGCCGGTCCAAGTACTCGCCGGAACAGCTCTCGTATTTGCTTGCAGCTTGTTGTTGTATCCATTGCTCGGCGTCGCGTTCTTTCCGCGAACGGATGCCGGTCAGTTTGTCATCAATGTCAAGGCGCCCTCCGGAACACGTCTGGAAATGACAGCACAAGAAGTGGCCAAGGTAGAGAACATCATTCGCGACGAGATCGATGACACCGATCTCGACATTATCGTTTCGAATATCGGCGTTCAACCTGGCTTTTCCTCCATCTATACGAGCAATTCCGCCCACCACACCGCTTTCGTTCAGGCCAGTCTCAAAGAAGGTCACAAGACGGGCAGCTATGAATACATGCGGCGCGTCCGGCAGCGCATTGCGGCCGACCTCCCCCACCTGACCACGTACTTTCAATCCGGCGGTCTTGTCGACGCCGTGCTCAATCTCGGTCTTCCCGCTCCTATCGACATTCAGGTCAGTGGTTCGAACCTGAAAGCTTCATACAAGGTGGCCTCGGCGCTCGCCGCCGAGATCAAAGAGATCCAAGGCGTCAGCGATGTCTACATCCCGCAGGATCTCGACTATCCTGCCATCAAGTTGGACATCGATCGCACGCGGGCGAGCCAGTTGGGTCTGAGCCAGCGCGAAGTGGTCAGCAACGTCATTACGGCTCTTGTATCAAACCAGATGATTGCTCCCAGCTACTGGGTGGACCACAAGAGCGGCAATGACTATCTCCTGACAGTGCAATACCCCGAGAATCAGGTCCGGAGTTTGCTCGACCTTCGGTCGATTCCGCTCCGCTCGGCAAGGTCGGCGGATCCGACTCGCTTGGATGCCGTGACCGATGTATCTCGAATCGAAGCTCCCACGGAAGTCGACCATTATCAGTTGCGGCGTGTCATCGACGTGTTCGTCGGCTTGTCCGGCGAGGATCTTGGCCGGGTCGCAAACCGTATCGACGAAATCATCGCCAGGATGGATGTGCCGAAGGGGATTCGAATCGACTTACGGGGCATGGTGCAGGGCATGCGCTCGTCGTTGCGAAGCTTCGCGATCGGGCTGTGTCTCGCGGTAGTACTGCTTTATCTCATTCTGGTCGCGCAGTTTCGGTCGTTCATCGACCCCTTCATCATTCTGCTTGCTGTCCCCGTAGGCCTGACGGGCGTGCTCGTGACGCTATACGCGTCGGGCACTACGCTGAATGTGCAGTCATTGATGGGCGTGGTAATGATGGTCGGAATCGTGGTATCGAACAGTATTCTGATCGTCGAATTCACGCACAGACTGGTGAATGACGGGATAAGCGTGAGGGAAGCCGTTGGTACCGCATGCCGCGTGCGTCTCCGGCCGGTGCTGATGACATCACTGGCCACAGTGATCGGTTTGCTACCGATGGCTTTAAAGCTGGGAACAGGCAGTGAAAGCTATGCGCCGCTCGCGCAGGCGATCATCGGAGGGCTTGTGGTCTCACTGGCATTCACGATTTTTATCGTGCCCTGCGCTTTCCTGCTCGTGTATGGACGTCGCGAGCGGAGGTTAGAGGCATGATGCGCCTTGCTCCTGTAGCGATGTTGATCGTGGCGGATGCGGCATTCGCGCAGTCTCCAACTCGATTGACTTTGGCCGAAGCCGAGCAGATTGCGCTCAAAAATCATCCTGCAATCAGCGCTGCGGAGTTCAACGCGCTGGCGATGAAGGAGCGCATTGCCGAAACGGAGGCAGCGCGACATCCTTTCGTGACTGCAAATCTCACGGGCGCAGGAGCTCCTGAGAACACTCGTATCGCTGCAGGAGCCATAAACAACCCGGTCATCTACAGCCGGCTCGCAAGCGGTTTTTCTATCAACCAACTTCTACTTGACTTTGGCCGTACTTCGCGCCTGATCGAAACGGCGAAGTTCTCATCACAGGCAGAGGAGGAGCGGACAAGGGTCGCGCGGGCCGACACTCTGTTGAACGTCCAGAAGGCATATTTCGCGGCGCTCCGGAGCAAGACTCTGGTAGATATCGCGACGTACACGATCGAAGCCCGGCAATTGATGGTTGATCAGGTTTCCGCGCTCGTCAAAGCTCAGCTCAAATCGAGTCTGGATCTCAGCTTCGCGAACACCAATCTGGCCGAGGCGAAGCTGCTGTTGGCGACGGCCGAAAACGAGCGGCACGCAGCCCATGCGCAACTTTCGGAGGCGTTGGGTTATCCCACCTCGCGGGAGTTTGAACTCGTTGAAGAACCGATGCCCAACGTCGAGCCTCTGTCCAGAACGGAGCTGACGCAGCGTGCGCTTCGGGAGCGGCCGGAAGCGGCGGCCGCGCGACTCGATACAGAGTCCACACGCAGTTTTGCTGCGGCGGAGAAGTCGCTCAAGTATCCCACTGTGACAGCCACTGCAGCCGCCGGCTACATTCCCAGCGGTGTTCAGTCTCTCTCTAACGATTATGCGGCGGTGGGTCTAAACATCGCACTTCCCTTTCTTAACGGAGGATTGTACAAGGCCCGGCAGAATCAAGCCGAGTTTCGAGCGCGGGCCGCGGAGAGGCGTACGCGGCAAATCGAGAATGCGATCGCTCGCGAAGTGACGGTCGCACTCCTAGACGTAAACACGGCCGGAGAACGAATGACACTCACCAAGCAGTTCATCGATCATGCGACTCAGGCTCTTGAACTCGCCCAAGCGCGCTATGATCTCGGGTTGAGTTCGATCGTCGAACTGAGTCAGGCGCAGCTTGTAAAGACTAATGCCGAGATCCAGTTCGCCAGTGCACGGTATGACTATCAGACGCGTCGAGCGATCTTGTTCCACCGCGCGGGAATGACGAAATAAAGACGTCCCTCTGGTAGAACTTGACGCGCCGAGTAATTCCTACTATGTTGATAGAGTTGGATGACATTCTCGTCAGCTAGGTAGGGATGGAGTATCTACTCGGATTCTTGATCGGAACAGCCGTTGGACTAACGGGCGTCGGCGCGGGTTCGCTCACCGCCCCTATTCTGATCCTCTTTTTCCATCTGACACCCCAGCAGAGCGTTGGGACGGCCCTGACGTTTGCAGCCTTGATCAAACTGGCAGTGGCACCCGTCTATTTCTATCGTAAGCAAGTGCATATGAAAACGCTCCTGCTGCTCTGCGCAGGGGGCGTTCCCGGTGTGATAGCCGGTTATTATGCAATTCGGGCGTTCAGTGCGCGCGACTATCAGGACATCATTCTCCTCATCCTTGGAATGACGATCGCGACCCTCGCCCTCTACAGCCTTTACCGAGCGGTTCGTCGCGTTGACCATCGTCCCGACAAGGACCACTCGGGATGGCTCCCTCTGATCTCCGCGGGAATCGGCACGGAAGTCGGCTTCTCATCGGCCGGCGCGGGAGCCCTCGGCTCCGTCGTTCTGCTCAATCTGACATCATTGACCCCGGCGCGAGTTGTTGGTACCGACATGGTTTTCGGGATGGTTGTCTCCGTGGTCGGGGGCGGATTTCACCTGTCCGCAGGGAACTTCAGCTCGGACATGCTGTATAAACTCGTGATTCCGGGATTAGCGGGCGCTTTCCTCGGCGCTAACCTGTCATCGATGCTTCCCGCTCGTCCCCTCCGGCTGGCCCTTTCTCTCTGGCTCACCTGGTTGGGTGGTGAGTTGTGCTGGCGCGCCCTCAGCAGGCTCTAGATCATGCCGGTCTGTTCGAGCACCTGCGCGACGGGGGTATCCCTCCAGAAGCGTTTGTGCGCATCAACTGTCATCAGGGTGTGCGGAATCATGCGGTCGACGTAGAGGGTTCCGTTCAAGTGCTCGATTTCGTGCTGCAGGATCCGCGCGTACCAACCGCTCGCTTGAATCGTGCGGGCTTCGCCGCGATGATCCAGGCAGCTTACGTCGACCGATATCGCTCTCGGTACGATGGCCACGAGTCCCGCCAGACTCAGGCATCCTTCAAAGAAGGACACATGCGCTTCCGAAAGCTTCAATGTGGGATTGATGATCACATGGAACGGGACAGCGCTTCGCCCCCGCTCGGCGAGTTCAGTCGGACTCAGATCGAGGTGATACTCGATCTGATCTTCGATTACGGCGAGTCGCAGTCCCAAGCCGACCTGTGGCGCGGCGAGGCCGACGCCGGGCGCATCGCGCATTGTCTCGCGCATGAACTCGATGAGCTGTTGTATCTCGCCCGAGCGTATCTGTTCAACCGTCAGATCACTTGTACGCCGCCGCAGAACGGGGGTACCCGCCTGCACGATCTTCAATGGAACAGGCAGCGGTCCTAGATTTCCTTGAGCAGCCACTGGATTGCTTGTTTCTGCAGTTTGACATATTCCGGAGCCCAGAGGGCGTGGATGGTATGTCCGACGGAGGTGAAGACCACGCGCCCTTTCCCGAAGTCGTACGCCCAGCCCGCGATGGACTTCACTCCATGCTTCTCGTACCGCAGTCCGTCAATGTTCTCGGCCTCGAGCAAGATGTATTTCGAATCCTTGTCGTATTCGACGTAGTGCTGCTCGTCATTGACCATGAAGTCCTTGATTCCCTTCGTGATCGGATGATTCGTATTTACGACTCGCACCTTGAACGGCCTCAGCGGGGGATGTCCGATGTACGCGCCGCCTTGGACCTCCCGGTACGCCTTCGAGGACAGGGAAACGTGACTATTGTTATGCAGTGAATAGAAGCCGCCACCGGCGTTCACAAACTCCTTCACGGCGACGCCCTGCTCTTCCGTGATCCAGTTCTGGGGCTTCGATCTGGGAAAATCATCGGAGTTCTCGAGTCCCTGTTCGTAGTGCGTGTACGCGTCAGGTCCGAGGTAACCGCCGGGCCAGATCATCCCGTCGCGAAGGCAGAGGAATAATTGATAATTTTTCAACTGGTTTGCGGAGAGCTGATCGTAATGGACGGTATAGTCGACATTCACGTTAAGACCGTCGAACACTTTGGTCAACGCGACTCGGATGTAATCGGAGTTGTGATACCGATCTCCGATCAGCGCCAGGGCTCGCTTCCGCCCTGCGGTCTGTGCCGACGCGCGACCGAGAATCCCTGATACTCCAGCAACAGCGGCGCTTCGAAGAATGCTGCGTCGCGAGAACTGAGACGTCGATTCGGGCATAAGTGTCCTCCGGTGGAAATCTGGATCGAAGTTTATTCGCCGCCGAGGCGCAAGTCAACGACGCTTTCAAAATGCTTGAAAACGCCATTCCACTTCCGCCACAGGATCTGAGACGATGCGGTCGTTATGCGAACCTTCACTAACGCGCTTCGAACCAGCTTTCTCGCAGCACTGTCGTTCGCGATGTGTGCTGCCCCCTGCGCCATCGCGAAAGACAAACCAGGATCCCAGTATTTCGTGTACTACGGAATGTACACCGGACCGAAGAGCAAAGGCGTGATGGTCTCGCGCTTCGACTCGGGCTCGGGCAAACTCGAGGCGCCGCGACTCGCGGCCGAGATTGTCAATCCTTCATGGGTGACGATTCATCCGAACGGCCGATTCCTCTATGCCGTAAGTGAGTTGGGCAACGATGGCTCCGTCTCGAGCTTCGCGATTGACGCCTCCACGGGCGACCTTAAGTTCTTGAACAAGGTACCTTCCGGAGGCACGAGCACCTGTCATCTCGCAATTGACAAGGCAGGAAAAGCCATCTACGCGGCCAATTATGGGGATGGAAGCGTCATTGCGCTTCGATTTGGCGGCGGACGGCACGATCGGCCAGCGTAAAGCGTTCATGAAACACAGCGGCTCCAGCACCGATCCGCGGCGGCAGAAAGGACCTCATGCCCATGCCGTCGTTCTCTCCAAAGATGAGCGGTTCCTGATTGTGCCGGATCTCGGACTCGACCAATACATCACCTATAAAGTGGCGAGTGATAAAGGACTCGAGGCCAATCAGCCCCCGTACGTGAAGATCAAGGCAGGATCGGGTCCACGACACTTTGCGTTCCACCCCAGTTCGAAGTTCGGCTACGGGTTGAATGAGATGGGTTCGAGCGTCACGGCATTCTCGTACGATGGCGCCAAGGGTACGCTCACAGAACTCGAGACCGTGTCCACCCTACCTTCGGACTTCTCGGGAGAAGACAACTCAGCCGAGATCGAAGTCGATGAAGCCGGGAAATTCGTGTATGCATCGAATCGCGGGCACGACAGCATCGCCGTCTTTGCCATCGACCTTAAGACCGGCAAACTGACGAATGTACAGCGAGAGTCAACTCAGGGAAAGATCCCGCGCGGCTTCAAAATCGATCCCACGGGACAGTACCTGCTAGCGGGCAATCAACGTTCGGACAACGTGGTAGTGTTTCGCATCGATGCCAAGACAGGAAAGCTTACGCCAACGGGACAGGTCGTCGACGTTCCGGCCCCAGTATGCTTCGCGTTTCTGCCGGCGAAGCGCGCGCGTTAGCGAATCAGTTTTCGAGCGGAAGCAGGAGGGTTCTGCTTCTGACGCTCCCATTCTTTTCGGAATGCTGCCTCGCGCTCTGTGATATATACTTTGTATCCTTGAGGATCGATGAAGGGATTCGCGCCGCCGTTCATACTCTTTTCGTACTTGTCTTTTGAGGCCGAAGTAGGCGCCATGCGCGCCAAGGAATAGATCGCACTGCAGATCATTGAGGACTTTGAAGGTCTTCACATAATCTTCAGCGATCTCCGGATACTTTGTATTGCCGACCAGAATATACCCGGGGTTCACGTTGGGACTGCCGACGATGACAGCGTTCAGCGTTTTACCGCCTTCCTGAACCTGCATCGTCCACGTGGTACAGCCTTTGGTGTGACCCGGCGTGAGACGCGCTGCCAGTTTCGCGCCGCCTAGTTCCACAGTGTCTCCATCGTGCAGCACGCGATCGACATTAGCTCCGGGGCGGCCTGGGCGCGTACTCTGCACCTCCGGAACATCGGCATCCATAACCATGACTTTGGCGCCCGTATCCCTCTGAATCAAGCCGACAGCCGCGTCATGATCGCCATGAGCATGACTGATCAGGATGATCTTCGTCTCCTTGTAGTTGAATCCGAGCTTTTCAATGCTTGCGCGCATCAAAGGTACATCCTGTTCGAAGTTCGAGTTGATCAGGATGTTGCCTTGCGGCGTACGGATCAGGTAAACGGCAAGGTCGGCCGTACCTACGTAATACAGATTGCCAGCGATTTGGAATCCCTGGACTGGACGATGCCAATCGGGGTTGCCCTGCGCTAACAAAGCCGTTGCGGCCGCGATGAAAGTAAGAAGTCCTCTTCGAAGCATTCTGTTTCGATCCTGTTGCGTTCTAGTGCCTGCTGGTCAGTGAAGCTTGATAGCCGATGCTCGCCGAAAGCTCGAGGGCAGTCGCTTTGACCATGTTGGCCAAATCAGGCTCATACGCCGCGTAGAAACGATAGGCCGGCATCGACACGCTGATCGCCCCCACAGTGTCGCCCGTCCAGTCTTTCACAGGGCGCCGATACAGCACGCGCCTTCCGCACTCTCTTCAAGATCCAGCCCGTAGCCTTGCTTGCTGATCTTGATCAGTTCGACCTCCAGCGCCGCCAGCTGCGTAATCGTGTGTGGAGTGCACCTGGGCAATCCCGACTTGTCGAGAAGCCGCAGCGCAGTCTCGTGATCAATATTGGCCAAAATCGTTTTGCCCAGTGCTGTCGAGTGAGGATTTGTCGATATCCCGAACTTCGGCTGGAACGGGATGTCCTTCGCGCCGTCGATCTGTTCGGCGAGAAAGATATCCGGTTCCTGGCGGTCGTAGATGGCCATGTGCGCCGTAGCATCTGTTTGGAGAGATAGCCGCTGGAGCAGCGGCCGTGCCGAGGCGCGAAACTCGTTTCGCTGAAGTACTGTCAGTCCGAGCTTCATCAGCCCCACGCCCAGCCGGTACATCTTGGTTCGCGGATTCTGTTCGACAAACCCGTACGGTTTGAGTGAGGTGAGAATGCGGTGGACATCGCTGGGGAGCAAATCCGTTCTCCGTGCGAGGTCGGTGACACCCATGCAGGGCCGGGTTCGAAGCTCCCCCAGAAGGCGGCAGACCTTCGTGATGGTCGTTGCAGGCTTCATGGTCGAACTCACTCTATATCCATGAAATCGCCGAGTCAAGCGACCGGATCCGCCGCTGCGGATGTTTATGCTACATCGAAGAGGATCACGTTATAGTTTTTGTGTTTGAGCGTGCTTTCCATCATCGGCCAAACTTTCTGGTGAATGGCGCTCGCTACCCACTTTTGTCTCAGCTCCTCCGTCTGGAATATCAGAACAAATCGGTAGTTCACGCCTTGCGGCGCCGTGCCTGCCATAGTGGATCGCAGCTTGAGAATCTTGGCATCGATGAACCCGGGCTGCTTGGTCGCCGCCGGCCGGAAGGTCTTATGAAACGTGTTCAACATCTCCTTTTCCTTCGCCGGATCGACAGTCAGGTCGACGTGCAGTTGGATGGGATTCGCGGTCGTGTCCGCGGCGAGGACAGGGGTCGCAGCCGTTGCTGCGAGGATCGATTTTAGATAGGTTCGTCGTTGCATAGTCTCCGTTCTCAGTACAGCGCCTTCTTCCCTGCCACCGGAAGCTTGATTCGATACAGTCCGGTGCGTGCTGTCATGTATAGAGTCTTACCATCGTCCCCCCAGTTGCAGTTTGCGGGCACTTCGGTGGGCTTGATGGTTCCAAGATGCTTGCCGTCCGGCGAGAAAACCCAGATCCCGCCAGGTCCGGTGCAGAACAGATTGCCCTGCGCGTCAACTTTCATGCCGTCGGGAAGTCCCTCTTCGGTTTGAGCAGTGACGTCGAAGAATACCTTCCCGTTCTTAAGCGTGCCATCAGGCTGGACGTCGTACCGCATCCATATCTTCCGTTTTTCATCCGAATTCGCGACGTATAGCGTCTTCTCATCCGGGGAGAACGCGATGCCATTTGGCCGGGTCATATCGCGAACCAGAACTTGCAACTTTCCATTGGGCGAAAGCCTGTAAACGCCATTGAACTTCAACTCCTTCTTCCGATCTTCGTCCTGGCCGACGAGCCCGTACGGCGGGTCGGTGAAGTACAGCGAACCATCGGACTTGTAGACGAGATCGTTAGGGCTGTTCAGCCGTTTGCCCTGGAAGTTGTCAACCACGGTCGAGACCTTGCGATCTTTCGAGATTCGCACGATGCGGTGGTTCCCGTGCTGACAAAGCAGCACGCCGCCGTCCTTATCTGCGATCATGCCATTGGGTCCGATGAACGCTCCCGCCGGGGCATCCGTGCCGTCGTACCCGCCGGGACGAAGAATTTCAAGCACCTTGCCGTCCGGCGACCATTGCCGAACTACGTTTCCCTGTACGTCACTGAACCAGAGATAGCCCTCCGGAAACCACAACGGCCCCTCGATGAACTGGAAACTGTTTGCCAGTTTCTCGATCGTCGACGCGGGTGGAACGATTTCATCAAACTTCGGATCCACCCGAACGAGAGTTCCGGCAGAGGCGGGCTGTTTCGGAGCTTCTTTTGTGGCCTCCGCTGGAGGCTTGGAGCCGCAGCCGATAAGAGCGGCCATCGCCATGGGCACTAGGAGAGTTCGTTTCAAGAACATTCTGTGTGAGTCTATGATTCCCTTTCCTTGCGAGTCAAGCGCCCCTTCAATATCCTTGAATCGATGTTGCCGACTTTCCAACGCGCATGGATGATCGCCCTCCTCGCAACTCCGTCAATTTTGCCGGGCGCAACGATGACAACAATCGACCTCTTTCGATCGGGTACGGGGGGGTACGCGCTCTACCGAATTCCAGGTCTCATCGTGACGTCCAAAGGAACTTTAATCGCCTATAGCGAGGCGCGCAAATCGGAGCGCGGCGATTGGGGACCGATCGACATCATGCTCCGGCGAAGTACCGACGACGGCTCGACGTGGTCGGAGCCAAAGAGCATCGCCCGGGTAGCGGGCGAGCATAGGAAGAACCCCGTTGCGATTGCGCAGAAACTCGCGGACCCGAATGATGTGACCTACAACAACCCTGTAGCAATCCCGGACCGCAACGGAGCCATCCACGTCGTCTTCTGCCTCGAGTACATGCGCGCGTTCTACATGCGCAGCAACGACGATGGGAAAACATTCAGCAGTCCTGTAGAGATCACAAACACATTCGAGCGCTTCCGGCCCGAATACGATTGGCGCGTCATCGCCACCGGGCCGGGGCATGGCATTCAGCTTCGCAATGGCCGTCTACTGATCCCAATTTGGATGTCTACCGGAACAGGCGGTCATGCTCACCGCCCCTCGGTGACGTCGACGATCTATAGCGATGATCACGGCAAGACTTGGCAGCAGGGTGATATCGCGGTACCGAACACCGAGCAGTGGGTTCATCCAAACGAGACGGCAGCCGAGCAACTGGCGGATGGGCAGGTGCTGTTGAATGTGCGAAGCGAATCCAAGGCGAATCGGCGGCTACTCGTAACAAGTCCCGATGGCGCGACGAAGTGGTCGCAGCCTCGATTCAACGACCAGTTACTCGAGCCGATTTGCTTCGGCAGCATGGCGCGCCTTTCGCTCCGGCCGAAAACACGACTATTGTTCTCCAACCCGGACACGCTGGAGCGTACAGGATCGGCAGCCGAACCGGGCAAGAACCGCGACCGTAAGAACCTCACTGTACAGCTTTCCTACGATGAGGGCGGCACGTGGCCTGTGAAAAAGGTGATTGAACCGGAATGGTCCGGCTATTCCGATCTGGCCGTGAGCAAAGACGGGACAATCTACTGTTTCTTCGAGCGCGGCAGTGGCACGCGCGCATTAACACTTGCACGCTTCAAGCTCGATTGGTTAACGGACGGCAAAGATGCGCTAAAGTAGCGTAATCTTAGAAGATCCGAGGAGGATGGCAAACATGACATCGCGCCGACATTTCCTGGCCGCTGCCGGTACGGGCCTACTTTCCGCGACCGCCGCGCGAGCGGCGAGATCGACGTCCGCATTCCCGCACACCGAATTTGAAGCGAAGATCGCGCGCCGCGATTTCCGCGACATCACCAAAGACGTCCTACCAACGCCGTCAATGATCGTCGATCTGGACATCTTCGAGCAGAACTTGAAGAAGATGGCGGATCACGGAAAATCTGTCGGCCTCCAATTGCGCCCTCATGTGAAAGTGCATAAGAGCGTAGATATTGGCAAGCGTCAGATGGCCCTCGGCGCTATCGGCCTGACGACGGCAACGATCGCCGAATCGGAGCTGATGTCGAACGCAGGCATCAAAGGCGTGCTGTGGACCAAGCAGCCCGTCAGCGTAAACAACATCTCTCGCGCGATTGCGTTGAGCAAGAAAGACCCGACGTTCATGTTTGTGATCGACGATCCTCAGGTCGCCGGGTGGGTGGAAGACGCAGCCGCTGCGGCCAATGCCAAGTGCCGCATCGCCGTAGCAGTCTACGCCGGCCTTGTCCGCCAAGGCATCGAGAACGGCCGTCCGGCAGTCGAGTTGGCCCAGAAGATCGCCGCATCGAAGCACATGAAGCTGGAAGGCTACATGGCCTACTCGGGCGGAGCTTCCCATACCAAAGGCTGGGAGAACCGGCGCAAGAAATCGGCCGACGACCTGTCAGGATTGCAGGAGACTCTCGACTTGTCGAAGAAGGCGGGCCTGGAGGCGAAGATTGTCAGCGGCGGATCTACCGGCACGTACAACATCGATAAAGAGAACAATCTCACCGAACTCGAGTGCGGATCCTACGTGTTCATGGACACGGCATACTTCGGGGTCGGCAGCAAGACCGGTGAACCGAACTACTCTGACTTCGGCGGATCGCTGACCGTACTCACCACCGTCGACAGCAAACGGCACAAGAACGTCGCCACTATCGACTACGGGAATAAGGCGCTGGCTCGTCCGACAGATCAGGTCAAGGGCATGCCATGGCTGCAAGTTGTAAACCAGGGCGCGGAGTACGGCGGAGTAAAGTGGGACGACGCAGGCCGCGATGTCAAGCTGGGTGAGCGCGTCGAGATCTACTGCACGAATCTCGACATGAGCACAAATTGCTATGACCGGTACTACATCGCGCGAGGCGAGCAAATCGTCGACGTGTGGCCCATCATGGGACGAAGCGGCTCGGCCCAGCGTTAACTACGCGAGCAGCGGCTTGATGACACGACCGCTGACGTCCGTGAGTCGGAAATCTCGACCTTGTGAGCGGAACGTCAGCTTCGTGTGATCGAGTCCGAGCAGCTGCAGGATGGTCGCCTGCACATCGAATACTTCAATCCTCTCCTCTGCTGGTGAGAAGCCGAGTTCGTCCGTGCCGCCGATGACATGGCCCGGCTTAATGCCACCGCCCGCCATAAAGATTGAGTACGCATCAATGTGGTGATTGCGGCCAATCTTACCCTTTTCACGAACCTCGCCCATCGGTGTGCGGCCGAATTCCCCGCCCCAGATGACGAGAGTTCGGTCAAGCAGTCCACGCTGTTTCAGGTCGCGAATAAGCGCCGCGGTGGGCTTGTCGACCTCGCGCGTCACGTCTTCGAGCGGCTTGGTCAGGTCCTGATGGTGGTCCCAGTCCGTGTGATACAACTGCACGAACCGCACCCCACGCTCTACCAAGCGGCGGGCCAGCAGGCAGTTACCGGCGTACGACCCCTTCCCCGGCTCGGCCCCATACATCTCCAACGTTTCCTTGCTCTCCTTCGATAGATCGATCAGTTCCGGACCGCTCGACTGCATCTGATACGCCATCTCGTACGCAGAGATACGGGTACTGATCTCCGGATCGGCCGAGACGCCGAGTTGCATCCGATTCAAATCGGCGATGGTGTCGAGCGTCTGACGCTGCTCGGTCGAATCGACGCCCCGCGGGTTTGACAGGTCGAGGATCGGATCGCCGGTCGACCGAAACGGCACGCCTTGATAGGAGGTCGGCAGGAAACCGCTTGACCACAGTGCTGCGCCGCCGCGAGGACCGCGCGGACCGGATTGCAGCACCACAAACCCTGGAAGATCTTTCGACTCGCTACCGATTCCGTAGGTAACCCAGGAGCCAATGCTCGGACGGCCTGGTCGTACGGACCCGGTATTGGTGAAAAGCTTCGCCGGCCCGTGATTGAAGTTCTCGGTCGATACGCCGTGGAGAACGGCAATATCGTCGGCTACGGACGCGATATTCGGGATTAGCTCCGACATCCAGAGACCACTCTTGCCGTGCTGCTTAAATTCACGGCGAGTGCCGAGAAGCTTCGGCGTCTCCTTAGAAAACGTATCCATGAAGGCAAAGCGTTTGCCTTTCAGATACGATTCCGGCGTCGGCTTGGAGTCATACTTCTGCAACTCAGGCTTGTAGTCGAGCAGTTCGAGTTGACTGGGTCCGCCCGCCATGAAGAGGTAGATGACACGATCGATCCGAGGCGTAAAGTGAGGCTTGTTCGCCAGCGCTGAGCCGCCAAGTAAAGATGCTAGGGCCACCTTGCCCACGCCAACACCGCAGTCATGGAACAACTGGCGGCGCGTGCGTAACTGCAGAAATCGGTCTTCGGGATTTATGGCCATTATTGCCTCGTCAAAAACTCATCGATATTCAACAGGACTCGCGATACGGCGGTCCAGACTGCGGGTTCGTCGTCCTTAGAATCGCGGCGGGTCCGGATGAACCGCAGCATCCGCTCCGTCTCGTCGGCGCGCGGCTCACGTGACATCGTGAGTTGCCATCCGTACCGAAGGCGCTGCGCGTCGTCCACGGGAGCTTCCTTCAGCATCCTCGCCCCGAGCGCTTCGGCAAACTCGATCGCCGACTCGTCATTCAGCGCAATCAGCGCCTGCAGAGGTGTGTTCGAACGGATGCGCCGCGTGCAGGACACCGAGGCATCCGGCGCGTCAAAGATAAGCAATGCCGGATGCGCAGCGGACCGCTGGAAGAACGTGTAGATTCCTCGGCGATAGCGATCTGGCCCGGTCGCCGTGGGCCACTCGCGCTTCACCTGCGTTACGTTGTTCGCACCCGCGGGAATCGGCGGGTAGACACTCGGTCCACCGACCGTCGGAGTCAACAAACCGCTAGCCACGAGCGATGCATCGCGGATGATCTCAGCATCCAGGCGAATTCGATTCTGACGTGCGTAGAGCGTGACATCCGCGTTCCCCGCCGACGATTGGCGGTACGTGGCCGACGTCACGATTAGCCGGTGCATCGCCTTCTGGCTCCATCCCTTGTCCATAAACTCCATCGCCAGCCAGTCGAGCAGTTCGGGATGAGTCGGCTTTTCTCCTTGTGAGCCGAAATCGCTCTCGCTATCTACGATCCCTCTCCCAAAGTATTTCTGCCACATGCGATTGACGGTCACACGCGCCGTAAGCGGATTGCGCTTGTCGACGAGCCACTTCGCAAAATCGAGCCGGTTGGGATTCGGCGAGGTCGTCTCGAACGGATTCAGCACGCCAAGAACGCCCGGCTTCACGACGGCGCCTTTGCGCGTGAAGTCGCCTCCCAAATGGATGTATGAGACACGCGGCTTCGGGCAGTTCTTTCATGACCATCGTCCGAAGAAGCTTGGGCCGGGCCTTCCGATGCGCAATTAGCTTCTCGCGGAGAGCCTTCAGCTCCGGGTCTGCGTCACCATCACCAGTGACCATGTCCTCGCGCTTCCGGATATTTTCCTCGATCTGGTAAACCTCTTTCTCCCACGCCGCGAACGTAGCCTTCTCCTCATCGGTTCCGATCTCGAGGAACGGCTTGTTGAAGTACTTTCTGTCGGCTTCTTTGTCCACCTCATCAACATTGTTATAGAAGGCGAATATCTGATAAAACTCGCGCTGAGAAATCGGGTCGAACTTGTGGTCGTGGCAGCGGGCGCAGCCGATGGTCAGGCCTAAGAGCGCACCGCCGGTGGTAGCCACCCGGTCCGCGACCGCCTCAACTCGGTACTGCTCGAAATCGATACCACCTTCATAGTTGCTCGGCGTATTGCGGTGGAAGCCGGTCGCAATCAACTGGTCGATGGTGGGGTTCGGCAGCAAATCACCAGCGATCTGCTCGATGATGAACTGGTCGAACTTCATATCCTTGTTGGTCGCGTCGATGACCCAGTCTCGATATTTCCAGATGTCACGCGGGGCATCGATCGTGTAGCCGTCCGTATCGGCATACCGCGCGAGGTCGAGCCAGTGACGTCCCCAACGTTCGCCATAATGCGGCGACGCCAATAATTTGTCGACGACGCGCTCGTACGCATCGGGCCGTTTGTCGTTCAGGAACTCCGACAACTCGGCGGGCGTCGGAGGCAGGCCGGTGATGTCCAGGTGTACTCGACGCAGCAATATAGCTTTCGGCGCTTCCGCCGATGGCTTGAGATTCGCGGTCTCCAGGCGCGCCAAAACAAACCGGTCAATCGGATTCTTCGGCCACGCCGCATCCTTCACCTGGGGTTCGGGGTATCGCTTCGGCGGCTGATACGCCCAATGGTCCGCTCCTGGTCGCTTGGTCTTCTGAAGCGCCTCGGGCATCGGCATGCCCGTGGCAATCCACTTCTCCACCGTAGCGACCTGCTGGTCGTTCAGCTTTCGGCCGGGGGGCATTTTCAGGTCGCCGGTCTGACGAATCGCGTCCAGCAGCAGGCCCATGTTGGGCCCTCGATTGCCGCCCTTAAGGATCGACTCC
The DNA here is from genome assembly GCA_963825845.1 of Bryobacteraceae bacterium. Lineage (GTDB taxonomy): Bacteria > Acidobacteriota > Terriglobia > Bryobacterales > Bryobacteraceae > DASQDN01. The sequence goes on from CAWGVL010000055.1 coordinate 142,994, forward strand.
TTAGTCTCGAGCGACAAGCCGCTGGTGACATTCTTCTCCGAATGACAGGCCAGGCAGTTGGTCCGGAGAATGACGACTGCGTCCTGCGGCATGGCAGGAACGGCGATGAGCAGGGGCAAAATCCACGCGGTACGCACTAACACGATGTTAATTCAATATAGACTGGGGGTGGGACCCCTGTTTTCTTCTTATGAAACGACGCCACTTCCTACTTTCTTCCGCCGCTGCCGCTTCGCAATCCTGGGCCGCGGCCAACGATCGCGTCCGCATCGCCATCGTCGGCGTGGGCTCGCGCGGATCGGCCCACATCAAAGAGATCCTCCCGGTTGCGAACGTTGAGATCGCCGCGCTGGTTGACCCCGATGGACGGCGGACTGAAGAGGCGTCATCGAAGATTTTCAAAGCGACCGGCAAGCGGCCGAAGATCGACGCCGACATGCGCCGCATCTTCGAAGACAAGAACATCGACGCGGTGACCATCGCCACCACGAACCACTGGCACACGCTCACGGCCATCTGGGCGATGCAGGCAGGCAAAGATGTCTACGTCGAGAAGCCGGTCTCTCACAATATCTGGGAGGGAACCAAGCTCGTCGAGACAGCGCGGAAATACAACCGCATCGCGGCGGGCGGCACGCAGCGTCGCTGGTGGGGCCGGTTCCGAAAGGCGATCGAGTTAGTCCACGGCGGCCAAATCGGCGACATTTACCAGGCAAACTTCTTCTTCCCCGGGAATCGAGACTCCATCGGCTTCAAAGAGCCCAAGGAGCCACCAGCCTGGTTGAATTGGGATCTCTGGTTGGGCCCCGCTCCCTTACAGCCGTATCATGAGAACCTTGTCCACTACAACTGGCATTGGTTTTGGGACTTCGGCAACGGCGAACTCGGAAACAATGGCATTCACTTAATTGATGTCATTCGCTGGGGCATGAAGAAGACATTGCCCGTCAAGGTTCACTCCACCGGCGGACGATTCGGCTACAAAGATCAGGGCCAGACGCCAAATACGCAGAACGTCACATGGACTTACGATGACGGCTCGATGATCGTCGGTCAGTTACGCGGGCTGTACACGCAAGAGCCCATGTCCTGGGACTTCTTCGGCACGAAGGGCCACATGCACATCAATGCCGATGGCCGTTTCAGCGTGAAGATGGGTCGGAACAAGCAACTCGAGCCGGAGGTCGAATATCCCGCGGACCTCGATCACTTCGATAACTTCGCCGCGGCCGTGCGAGCTCGCGACCGCAAGCTCCTGCACGCTGAGATTGAAGAGACGTTCCTGTCTACCGCTCACTGCCACCTCGGCAACATTGCCTACCGGATGGGACGAGAGTTGAAGTTCGACCCCGCCAAAATGAAGTTCATCGGTGACTCCGAGGCTGACAAGCTGCTGACCCGGGAGTACCGCAAGCCGTATGTCGTTCCGGACAAAGTGTAGTCGCGAGAGGGGAGAACGATCCCCTCCGCAATTCACTAGAACGTAATGCGGAGGCCCAGGCGGAACATCCGCTCGTCGATGCCTTCCCTTCCCGTGCCTGTCGTGGATGTGATCACCGTGTAGCCACCCAGGCTTCGGATGCTCCCATCGTTGTTCAGAACCATGTTGGAAACGTTGTTTCCCGGGTTGGCGAAATGCGGAGTGTTCGTGACGTTCAACGCTTCGGCCCGGAACTGCACGTTCCATCGCTCGGTGAGGGCGAACTGACGGAATAAGCCCGCATCGAAATTGAAGGTGCCCGGCCCGCGGATGATGTCGAATCCCGCTGTTCCGAACGCTGCCGCAGTCGGGGGCGCGAAGGCCAGCGGGTCGAAGTATGACTGGTTGGGTCCCGTGCCTCCCGGCATCGCGACCTCCGGCTTGACTAGGTTCGCGCGCTGGTTGTTCCCTGGAGCGTTCAGGTTGTTTGCGGCGACCACGCTGAACGGCGTTCCCGAATATGCGCTGATCAGGCCGTTAACCTGCCATCCACGCATCCAGAGATTTCGGCGAGACGGGGACTCCAGAATAAACGACGCATTGAAATTGTGAGTGCGGTCAAACGGCATCAGCGAACGGTTCAGATTGAAGTACTGCGGAATCTGAATCTGCGGAGTACCGTCACTCAGGTCGTCGCAGCAGATGCCCACGGTTTTCGAGAACGTGTACACCAAATTCATCGCGAAGCCCTTCGATAGTCGCCGCTGTAGGCTCGTCTGCAAAGAGTCGTATTTGTTGTGACCGATGGGAGTGAGAAGCTCAGTCGCAGTGGTACGACCGAACCTGGAGAAGTATGGCTGACCCGCCGTTCCGGCGCCGAGGACTTGGCCTGCGTTCAGGTCGAATCTTTGCGCGATCTTCACCTGCCGGGTCGCCACATACGCAGCCTGCGCTACCAAATCACCCCAAAACTGCTTTTGGATACTGAAGTTCCAAGATTGAATGTACCCTCGCTGAACACTATCCGGTAACGAGCGCACCGCATATGCAGGCGGAACGATCACGCGGCCCGAACTGATGTCGGGAACCGCGATCGCCGGAATACCCTGGCTCAATTGCGTCGCGGGCTGTTGCACAATCGGAGCATTCACAGTCAGCAGTAGATCGTTCGGATAATTCGTAAGCATGTTGCGCACGAAAGCCAGCGGGTAGGGGTCGTAGTTCAAGCCGTACCCTGCGCGGAAGACGAGCGAGTCGCTCTTGCGCCACGCGATACCCACGCGCGGAGAAAAGTTCTTCTGCTCGATGTTGTAGCCGCAATCTTTCGGCACGTTCCCGACACCGCAGATGAGCATTTCGTTCGTATTGAAGTCGTACCGCTCCATTCCGCGCGAAGCTCGCGTACCCATCGGGAAGTAATCCCACCGAAGCCCGAGCGACATCGTCAGACGCCGACTCGCCTGCCAGCTATCTTGCGCGTAGAAGCTGTAAGACTTCTGTCTGCTGGTAATCCTGTTGTTGTCGAAGGGTAGCAACTCGGAGACGACAGAGGACGTAAGGCCGAGCAACATCTGAGCGAAGCTGTTGTACTGGTTCGCCGATGGACCGCCGCGGAGCGTCGTTACGTTCCCCGTGAAATTGAAGACGCCCATCGCGGATGTGGCCTCATAGTGATTCAGCGCGTACTTGGATATATCTACCCCAAAACGAATCGTGTGCGCCGACTTGATCCAACTTCCATTCGCTGTGTACTCATATTGCGTGTCGGCGTAGCGAAGCGTGGAAGAACCGCCTGGTGTCCCCAGATCGCCGTAGTTGGTGACCGTGAAAGTCGGCCAGCCACCGGCCAAATCGCCGACGTTGGTTCCCGGCAGTCCTAGACTCTGACCAATCTTCTCGGATTGCCGCACCGGATTATGATCCGAATTCGATTGCGTATACCCGAAATAACTGTCCACGATAAACGTCGGACGGACCACATAGCTTGCGCTGTACGTGGAGCTGTACACGTTCCCTGAAGCAGTGCCGGCGCGACCTCCCGCGCTTGAAACCGGGCCTCCACCCGCTTCGCCGAACACCGGCGGGTTGTTCATGCTGTAGTGCAGCCATCCCAACCGGCCGCTCACATTCAGCTTGGGGGTGGCAACCCATGTTCCCTTTGCGTCGAGCTTCGGACGATCATACGCATACGCTCCGGTGGCGTAGTAATTATTGGCAAGTAAGTCAGGAATGTTCGGCAGCGGATATGATGCAGCGATCTTGGCCGCAATAGGATCAATTCGAGAGGCGGGAATGATATTGCCGGTAAACGCGGTTCGGCCGGTTCCGTCGGCATTCCCTGTAAGCGGGTCATAGATCGGATTCGCGGATCCCGACATGTTTCCTGAGCGAATGGCTTCGGTTGGAACCGTACCGAAGGTCGCTCCGAGCTGGCGGTTATACGAGCCTTCGTAGCTGCCAAAATAGAACAGCTTATTCTTCAGAATCGGCCCGCCGACGGAGCCTCCGAACTGGTTGTCGATGTACTTGGGCTTGTCCTGTCCGGCCGGCAGGAAAAAGGGTTTCGCCTTCAGGCGGTTGCTTGCGTGGAATTCAAACAGTGACCCATGAATTTCATTGGTGCCGCTTTTGATTTGCACGTTCACTGCGGAGCCGCCGGCCATGCCTTGCGAAGCGTCAGCACTCGCAGTCACGACACTCACCTGCTCTATCGAATCGAGTGCCGGCACGTAAGCCGTAACGTGCGGTAGCCAAATATTGTTCGCAAGAGCGCCGTCGATACGGACGTTGTTTGAATTCCGGGTAGACCCATTCACGTTGAATGTCAGTCCTCGCGAGGGATTCGCGGCGACAGAGTGCTGATTCGTCGGCGGGGAGACTCCGGGCACGGTAATCAGCAGATTCTGATAATTGCGGCCAACGGGGATCGGCAAGTTCTCGAAAGTCTTGGTAGTGATCTCAGTCCGTACTTCACCGCTGTCCGTCTGTAATGCTGCAGCGGTGGCAGAGACTTCCACGGATTGCTCGACCTGGCCAATCTTCAGCGTGGCATCCAATCGGATGCGCGAATCGGCCGCCACTCCGACGTTGCGGACAGAGAAGGTTTGGAAGCCGCTCTTCGTAATAGCTAAGGCGTAGGCATCGCCAACCAAAGATGGGAAAGAGTACGTTCCCGCTTCATCTGTTTCAGTTTCTCGGACTTGACCGGTACCGACGCTTGTCACGCGAACCTTGGCGCCGGGAACGGAACTGCCGGCCTCATCGACAACGGAGCCGACGATTGAGCCATAGAGCACCTGTGCGTCAGCTCTGGGACTTACAAGAGCAAACACAATTAGAATCGCTATCGACGTGAATCGAAAGAGAGACACCTTAGTTCCTCCTCGGAAGCAACTTGCGTGTCATTGTATACGAGTTTGTAGGGCCAGGATTTAGCTTGCGTCCCGCTTCAGATCCTCATCTCGCATCGAGCCGGAATGTGCGTTCACCGAAGTAGAACAAAAATTCTAACTCAAATCCCTCAATAACTTATGTGCTATTCAGGCGAATAAAGGCACAGGGTCAAAGACAGGGCCTGCGATACATTGAAGCCAGGAAAGGTTCACCGAACCCGGCGACGCAAGACACCAGCGTCAGCCGGGTTTTTTTTTTGGAGAAAGGAAAGCAATGAAGCATCTCGCCCTGATAGTAGCGCTGCTGGCCGCCCCTTGCATCGCTGCGCCCACACTGACAACGATCGTAGACACGCTGTACAAAGCCGACGGAACACGTTTCGAAGGAGTTGCTCAAATTGAATGGAGGAGCTTTCAGGCGGCTGATGGCTCGGAGATTCCGCAGCAGACCTTGAACGTGAAGGTCGTGTCCGGCAATTTGCGCGTCGCGCTTGTGCCAACAGTGAACGCGTCGAAACCCGTAACCTATACGGTCAAATTCAATAGCAATGGCCGCACCCAATTTATAGAATATTGGTCCGTGCCGGCTAGCACGACGCCCCTTCGATTACAGAATGTCCGGTCGCAGTCGCAAGCCGGCCCGATCACTTCGCCGGGCCCAGCCACGATTGAAGATATTGCAGGACTACGATCAGAACTCGACGTACGACCCGTCAAAGGAAATGGATTCGCGAATTCCAGGGCGGCGGTCATCAATGGTTCAGGATTGCTCAATGCCGCCATCGGAAACCCCGAAGATTGCGTACGAGTGGATGGCACGTCGGGCCCTTGCGGCAGCAGCAGCGGCGGAGGAGGTCCTCTCTTTGTGGATGACGAGACCCCGTCGGGCTCCACAGATGGCACGAACACGTCCTTCACACTGACGAGCACGCCGACTCCTTTAACCAGCCTTCGACTGTATCGCAATGGTCTTTTGATGCGGCATGGCATCGGCTACACGCTCTCGGGTTCGACGATCACGATCCTGACCGGGTCCATCCCCTCTGGAGGTGACGTACTGCAAGCCTGGTACCGCATCCCTGGAGTGTCGAATCAGACCATGACTTTTGTGGAAAACGAAACGCCCGCGGGAATTGTCGACTCATCGAACGCAATATTCACTCTAGAAGCAATCCCCGTGCCTGCATCGAGTCTGCAGTTATTTCGAAATGGAGTGCTTCAAAAGTCCGGCATGGATTACCTGCTCAACGGCAAGACCGTCACATTCAGCTCGTGGGCGATTCCACAGCCCGGAGACGTCCTGCAGGTTTCATATAGGCATTAACATGCGGGTTTCAACGTGGCGCGATGCCGGGTCGCGCAAGGGTGGCGCGTCCGCCGAGCCGCCACGTTGGCGCTGCGATCGGTCCCTGGCTGGCGTGGGCGACGCCACCCGGATGAGTTACGGATCGCACAATCGGGGCTGCGTTGTGTGTCAGACGCAGCCCCATATTGCGCATACTTAAACTGTTTTGTAAAACTAAGGTATTTACCGCAAGACATTACGGTTCAGCCCGATTGCGGCAGCGGTCCATTCAGAAGTAATCTGTCCATGGATAGCTCATCATGCACAGCTTGCTCCTGCAGCTTTGGCGCGACGAAACGGGTCAGGACCTGATCGAGTACGCACTATTAGTAGCTCTGGTCGCCACCGGCTCTGCCATTCTCATGCCGATGAGCGTCCAACATACCATGAGCGGGATCTACTCCAAGGTGAATTCCTGCTTGGTGCGGTTCAGCACGCATTAACCTCACTCCAGATACTTCTTCAAATCGGGATTCAACAGGGTCTGGATCTCGGGCTTCCCCAGGTCTGCCTTGGTGACCAGATGCGGGTCAAGATTCTGGATCTTCTCGGGTGTTTCCCCGTTCAGCTTCTTCACGGCGATCGTAACCGATCGGTAGCCCATCTTGAACGGATCCTGAACGACAAGTGAGTCGATGACGCCGTTCTTCAAATCTTCTTCCAAAGTCGGCCCCGAATCAAACCCGACGAGTTGAACTTTACTGCCGCGCGCCTTCAACGCCCGTGAAGCTCCTACCGTGCTCGATTCATTCGAAGCAAACATCGCATTCAGATCCGGAAAAGCGGTCAGCATATTTTCCGCGACCGTAAGCGACCGCTCCACCGACGCTTCGCCGTATCGTTTGTCGAGAATCTGCAACCCCGGAAACTTACTCTTGACCGTGTCTTCGAAGCCCTGCTCTCGCGCCATCGTGGATGCGGCGCCGACCTGAACCGCCACAATCGCGACTTTTCCCTTCCCGCCTCTGATCTCGCCCATTCGCTCGGCCGCCATCTGCCCTGCTTTGTAGTTATCGGTAGCGACCTGGGCAACAAATTGATCGGTATCCACGGACGAGTCGAAAATGATCACGGGGATGTTCTGCTTCGTCGCGCGCTCCACGATACTGACCATTGCCTTCTTGTCGATGGGAGCAAGCGCGATCGCGTCCAATCGCTTGTTGATCATCGCCTCAACGATCTGGAGCTGACCATTAAAGTCGGTTTCACTCGCCGGGCCGTTCCACTCAATGTCCACACCGGTTTCCCGAGCAGCCTTGTTCGCGCCCGCGTGAACGGATTGCCAAAACATGTGGGCTCGCCCTTTCGGAACGACCCCGATGCGTTTCTTTGTATTGCGATTGCAGTTCGAAAGCAACGGCAGCGCTGCCGCCATTGCGAGCGCCTGCCGTCTCGATATCGAAAGTTTCTTCATTGTGGAAATTGGCTTGGTTCCGTCGCTGTCTGCCATCCCTCTCCGCTGAGCGCGTGGAGAAATGCGACGAGATCCTTCTTCTCTTCCACCGTCAAATTGAGCTTCCGGATCGTCTGATCGAGGTTCTTGTTCGGAATGCCACCTTTGTCGTAGAAGTCGACCACCTCTTCGAGCGTTGCCAGACTGCCGTCGTGCATATAGGGAGATGTCTTCGCAATCTCACGAAGCGTCGGGGTCTTGAAAGCACCCCAATCGGCGTCCTTCTTCGTGACTACATACCGTCCCGCGTCCGGATTGGCTTTGTCCGTTCCAACACCCAGGTTGTGGTAGGCGTTCGTGGTGAAGTTGATGCCTTCATGGCAGGAATCGCAGCGTGCCTTGCCGAAGAAGAGCGTCATCCCCCGGACCTGCTGCGGCGTCATTGCCTTCTTCTTACCCGCCTTGTACTGGTCATAGGGAGAGTTACCCGAGAGCACCGTCCGTTCAAACGTCGCGATCGCCTTGGCAACATGGTCGATGTCCATGCTCTCCGTACCGAACACCGCCTTGAACCGCGTCCTGTATCCCGGAATGTCACGGAGCTTCGCGACAAGCGCCTCGTGCGTGTTGCCCATTTCGATAGGATTCGCCATCGGGCCTTTCGCCTGTTCCTCCAGCGTGGCCGCCCGGCCGTCCCAGAACTGCGCCAAGCTATAGGCGCGATTCAAAACGATCGGGGCCGAGCGTCCGCCCTTCTGCCCTTTGATCCCCGTCGAGACAGCCTTACCATCGCCGAAGGCAAACTTCGGATGGTGGCAATCGGCGCAAGATACGCTGCCGTCGGCGGAAAGGCGCTTGTCGAAATACAACAGCCGCCCAAGTTCCGCCTTCGCCTTCGTGTATGGATTATCCGCGGGCCACTGAATCGGTAACAGCCCGAGCGGTACCCGGATGTCCGTGTCTTCCTGCTGCGCTAACAAGAAAAAGGCTGGCGCCAGGAGGGCCAGCCAAACTTTCGTGAGTTTCATGTTTATCGAGCTATTTCTTGAGATACCCGTGAACGTAAAGCGCCTTGTAGCCTGCATGTTCCGACTGGGTGCCGGTTACTTCCATGATGTGACCCGCATGCTCAACGGCGGCTTGACGGAAGTTCGTCAGACCGTCGCGCCGGGGATCATGCTCCTCTTCCATCAGCATGTACAACGAACCGTCTTTCGTCATTAATCCGATTGGCTGACCCGCGGTGAAGCACTTCTGGGCGCAGGACCGATGCTTCTCGCCATGCTTCCCGATTTGCAAATAGCAGGAAAAATCGACAATCTCACCAACCATCGTCGCCGGCTTGGCGCCCGGATTCGGCTTTGCGTCAACTGCCGCAGCGACTGTCGTGTTCGACCACGGCGCTGTAGGCTTGGTCCCGAGTGTCCCTGCCGGCTTTTCATAGCTGCCGGTTTCGACAGTCATCTGGGGCTGCAGAACGCCGCCCTTCTTGCTCTGCGCATACGTCGCGAATGCGGCCAGCACAACCAAGCCGCAAGCAATAATGTTCTTTCTCATCTCGAGTTTCTCTCCTTGCGATTAGCCGCGCACGCTGGCGGCGGGAATTTTCTTTACCAGATCCTGCATCTCGGCCCGGCTCTCGCGCCGATCGTGAAGCAATCAATAAACTCCTGGGCGAGCGCAAACTGCAGCGACTCATCCGTCTTATCACGCAGTCGTCCTGCGCCGAAAATCTTCATACCGATAATGCCCTTGCCCTTCGCCTTCATCTCCTGCAACACGGGACGAACGATCTCGGGTTTGGCGTCCATTGCAATCCCGGCGGGATTGAAGCGCGCAAGGTCGACCTGCACCCAATCCGATGCGGCCGCTGTCTTCAGCGCTTCCAGCGTGTGGCAGGAAGTTCCATGCGTCTTCACCATGCCCTTTTCACGAGCTTCGGAAAGCACGGCCATCGCGCCCTTCTTCTTCTCGTTCCAGTTGCCATCGATCATGCAGTGCAGCAAAACGATGTCAAAATAATCCGTGTTCAATTCCTTGCGGAAGCGGTCGAGGTCCGCTCTCATCTCAGCCTCGGTGGACGCGTGCGTCTTGGTGAGAAGCGTTACCTTTTCGCGCGGAACCTTCTTCAGCGCCTCGCGGATATGCGGATGAGACCCGTATTGGTCCGCCGTATCCCAGAAAGTGATGCCTTCGTCGAAGCCGGCCTTGTAGTGGTCCGCGAGACCCGCGACGCCCAGCTTCTTAGTCTGGTTCGAACTGCCTCCGGAACCATTCGTTCCGGAACCCAACGCGAGGCGGCTGAGTTCGACCTTCATAGGACCAAGCTTGATGCGATCGCTAGCCTCCTTCTTCGTACCCGCGTAAAGATGATACGGGAAGTTATGGAATGCGGCCACCGCCGCGCTGCTCCGGATGAAATCGCGTCTTTTCATGAAGCGCCTCCTACGGCTACACAAAAAGTATCACACGCGAGATGACGGGACCAACCATGGCTATGGTTCACCCTGCCTCGGTCTCCAGGCTTCGATAATGGCGACGCTGAGGTCCGCGACACAGAATAGGCCTGGATTGTCCGGTTTATAGCCACTCGGTGGCAAGTCATCAACCGTAATCGCCAGCGCGATCCGGCCCCAAGGGGCGTATACGATTCCGACGTCCGACCTGAGCTTCTCGAGCGCGCCCGCTTTGCTCGCTACAGGAAAATCAACTCGCCGCTGGATACCGGCATTGTCCTGCTGGCGTTTCAGAGTGGCGATAATCTGTTTCGACGCCTCTTGAGAAACGATTTCGCCTTTCTCGACCTTCTCCAACAAATCGACCATTTCTTTTGGTGTGCTCACACCAAGGCCGAAGCGTTGAAACTCATCCCTCTTTCCTTCCCGGCTATGGCCGGATGCGATCTCCCCCCGTAATATCTTCCGAAGCACCTTCGTTTCTTTCAATCCGAATTTCACCAGGTAGGAGTTGACAAGGTCTGCCGGGAACTTCTCCAGGACCATGTTCGTCGCCGTGTTGTCGCTGAGTACGATCATCAGATGCAAGATGTCCTTGAGCGGCAGCCTCACTCCCTCCGACAATCCCTCGAGGACCCCCGATCCCGAGACCTTCTCTGCTTCGGTCAGTGTCAGTTCATCCGTGAATTTACCTTTGTTCTCAGCCACGGCGGCGTAAACGGCAGCGAGGATCGGCAGCTTGATCGTACTCGCTGTCCGCACACGCTCGGTTTCGCGAATGCCGAACGTTTCGCCCGTGTCGAGATTCTTTGCATACAAACTGACACTGCCTTGACACTTGGCAACGATCGGGTTTATGCGAGCGGACAGGTCCGCGCCCAAGCAAGGCAGCGCGATGAGCAATACGAGATGCCGCATTGCCGTGATTATCGCAGCGCGGCTTGCTCGCGAATCCGACTTCGTTCATCATAGGCCAGGACCTTGGACGATGACTGCACGTCTGCCCGTATTTCTCGCGGTGGCTTGCCTCATCGCACAGGATCCACCGCCGATTCGCGTTTCAACAACGCTCGTGCAAGTCGACGTGGTGGTTACAGACCGCGAAGGACGTCAGGTCAGCCGAAGGCGATCCGTCGCACGATCGCCCTTCTCGTGGACCATCTGCGGATGTCCTTCGTGAGTGTGAATCACACTCGGACCGCGCTCAAGAACTTTGTAAAGGAACCGATGGCGGAGGATGACTTGGTAGCGATCATCTCCACCAGCGGCGGGATCAGCTCTCTTCAGCAATTCACCACGGACAAACGAGTTCTCAACAGCGCGATCGATCGCGTCCGGTTCATGCTGGGAGGCCCGGTAGACGCGCGCGGACTTCCTGATTTCGGAATTCAAGCGCAGGATGATGTATCCGGACTGGAATCCTTCGAAGTTACGGATGCCATCAAGTCTCGGGTAGGCAAGTTTCTCGACGAGCAGGAGGCGATGCATTTTCTTGCGGCCCAAACGGGCGGTCTATCACAATTTTTCAACAACGACATAAACCAGGCGCTTGTGAGAATGACGCAAGACCAGGCAGGCTATATCTGCTCGGGTTTCAATACCGGAGAACCTTCGGTTCGCGCGCTTCTGCACATCAACGGAGACGGCCTGTCATTTGACGCATCCGGATCAGACGGTCGCCGCTCGGCCAAGGTGCGCGTCCTTTCCGTGATCGATGGACAGGAATCAGGAAGCGGAGTAACCGAGGATACCTACACTGTCGCGCCCAGGAAGCGGCCTTGGAGCAGTTGCAGCAGGGTGGGTTCGTGTATGCCCTTGACGCAAGGTCAAAAGAACCGGGGCGCATGAGATGCGGATTGCTGTGTTGGACCAGGTGTCCGGGCGTGTGGGATCGGCTCGCCGGTTCATCGAGGTGCCTGACGTACGCAAGGGAGGACTCGGAAGTCCAGCCATCACCATATGCGACTGCGACTGGCGGGTCCAGGATGCAGCGCCATCTCAGCAGGCGCAACTCAGCCCGGCCATCCGGATGTTCCGCCACGATCAGCCGTTCTCTTACGGAGTCACGCTGGACAATCCCCCATCAGATCCGTCCACGGGCCAGCCGGCCGTGAACCTACAACCCCGCCTGATTCGGGGCGACCAGATCCTATGGGAAGGTAAAACCATTCCAGTGATTTCCGAACCCGGACAAGACCCGCGACGCATCGTTGCGGGAGGCTCGATAACGCTGGGTCGCAAAACGCTTCCCGGCGAATACCTTCTCGAACTCGAGGCAATTCAAACCGACGGCAGCAGAACTGCCGTATCCCAGTGGATCGACTTCGAGCTTCGATGAGCTTTTACCTGGCGCGGGAAGGAGCCACCTCAATTTCATATCGCCGCTTGCTCGCCGGGTCGTCCCAAGTCGAAATCAGGGTTGACTTGTCCAGCGCAACCAAACTCGATCCCGACGTTTTGTACTGGTGCAGCGCCGGATTCCTGGTCTCGGGGTCTACTTTACTCACGTTGCTGACTTCAATCTCGTAGTCGATCTTCACCTGATCGCCGCGTTCAAACGTTCGGCACGTTATGTTTGTTCCTACGTCTGCATAATTGAACTGATTCGGCGCCGTCGAGTATGGGATCTTGGAGCCGGTTTTTAACCGTGCCCACTCCTTTTCTTCGATAACCATCATGAATTTCCGCACGGTCGGTTGCTGGCCAACTTCAGAATCGCGGAGTGTGAGTTGAATTCGATACACTGGCAGGGACTTAGGTTGCGCTCCATCCTGTTGGGCGAAGGACACCAGCGCGGATCCGGCAAGCAGGGCGGCAGCCGCAATCGTGTTCATGCTCCGATGACGTGTACGTTGTCGCGTACGTGGAGTGTAACGTAACCTCTTGGGCTCGAGATGCGCTAGTATTTCAGTTGACCAGCCCACGAAAGGACATCCAGTGAGCTTTAACAAAGATCCAGAAGCCAAGAAGTCCGGCTCGGGTTTCTCCCGGCGCGGCTTCCTGCAAGGTGTCGGTGTTAGCGGTGGAGCGCTCTCCACCGGCGTACTCGAGACCGAAGCGCAGGCCCAGACCCCTGCCGGCGTGATCTCAGGCGAAACTGCCATCACGCTGCAGATCAATGGCAAGCCTCATAAGACTACGGTTGAGCCACGCATGACTTTGTTGGATGTAATGCGGAACAAGCTCGACCTCACAGCCGCAAAGCGCGTGTGTGATCGCGGAACCTGCGGCGCATGCACGGTCATTGTCGACGGAAAGGCTATCTACAGTTGCACTGCGCTGGCAATCGACTCGCAGGGTAAACAGATTCAGACTCTGGAAGGGATTGCTCAGGGGCGCGACCCGCACCCGATTGTCAACGCCTTCGTCGAGAACGACGCTCAACAGTGCGGCTACTGCACGCCTGGTTTTGTTGTCGCATCGAAAGCGTTCCTCGACAAGAATCCAAGTCCCACATATGAGCAGGTGAAAGAAGGGCTCGGCGGAAATCTGTGCCGTTGCGGTACGTACGTGGGTATCCGCAAAGCCGTGCTCCAAGCATCATCGAAATTAAAGGGAGGCCGTAATGCCTAATTACAATTGGCCGGACCCCAGCAAGCGCAAAGTCATGGGCCAGCGGATCAATCGCCTGGACGGACTCGATAAATCCAGCGGCCGCGCTAAGTATCCGTCGGACATGAACCCCGAAGGGCTTCTGTTTGCTGTCATGCTGACGTCCCCTCACGCTCATGCCCGCGTAAAGAGCATCGACACCAGCGCAGCAGAAAAGATGAAGGGCGTCGCAGGGGTCCGCGTGATCTCCAAAGCCGGTACCGAAATTCAGTGGGCGGGAACAGAGATCGCTATCGTAGCTGCCGAAAGCGAAACGCAGGCGAGGGACGCAGTGCGCGCCATCAAGGTCGACTACGAAGTTCTACCGCACATAGTCAGCGAGCGCGATCTCTCGAAAGTCGGTTCCCGTGCGAAACCTTCGGGCGAGCAGATCACCGGTGATCCCGAGTCCGGCTTCAAAGAGGCCGAGGTGACATCGGAAGGTACTTATGGAATTCCGGTCATCACGCACTGCTGTCTCGAGCCGCATGGCGCTGTAATCCAGTGGCAGGGTGACAAAGTAAACCACTGGCCATCGACTCAGGCCGTCTCGACCATCGGCGGCGAACTCGGCCGCGCCTTGGAAGTGCCTGCCGAGAATGTTCTCGTCGACATGCAGTACATGGGCGGCGGTTTCGGGAGCAAATTCCCAGCCGATCGGTGGCAGATTGAAGGTGCCCATCTTTCCAAGGCTGCTGGCGGCAAGCCGGTAAAGGTATTCCTCGACCGCGCCACGGAACTGACGATTGCAGGCGTTCGTCCGTCGCACTTCGCCAAGATCAAGATTGGCGCGAAGAAGGATGGAACCATGACCTCCTGGCAGTCCGAATCGTGGTCCACCGGCGGATTCGGCGGCGGCGGCATGGCTCCCCTGCCATATGTCTTCAACAAGATTCCGAACTTCCGTTTGAACCACACGGCGGTGTCGCTGAACACGGGTCCCATCCGTGCATGGCGCGCTCCGAACCATCCTCAGGCTTCGTTCCTGACGTGTTCGGCGCTCGAGGACATGGCAGCCAAAGCTGAACATCGACCCGGTCGAGTTCTTTACCAAGAACGCTCAGTTCACCGCTCGTCCGGAGATGTACCAACGCCAGTTGGCAAAAGCTGCCGAGCTGATCGACTGGAAGAAGAACTGGCATCCGCGCGGTCAAGGCAGCGGACCGATCCGTCGCGGCTTGGGTCTCGGCATTAACAGCTGGGGCGGCGCAGGTCACGCCAGCAAAGCGAAGACGACCATCCATCCTGATGGTTCCATCGTGCTCGAACTCGGCACGCAGGACTTGGGCGTTGGAACGCGCACCATTCTCGCGATGGTGGCCGCCGAAACCTTCGGACTTCCGATGAGCATGATAACGGTGAAGCTTGGTAACAATCGTTATCCCGCCTCCGGTCCTTCGGGCGGTTCGACCACCGTTGGCGGTGTGTCGTCCTCGACGCGGAAATCGACAGTCAATGCGCTTTACAAACTGTACGAAACCGTCGCGACCACGCTCAACGCAACGCCGGATCAGTTGGAAGCAGTCGACGGACGCATCCGCGTTGTCGGCAACCCTGACAAAGGCATGAGCTGGAAGCAGGCCTGCCAGAAGCTCGGCGTCAATCCCATTGTCGAGATGGGCGAAAACGACCCGAAGAAGCCGGAAGGTCTCAACACAGCCGGCGCCGCCGGTGTGCAGATGGCCGATGTTTCCGTCGACATGGAAACCGGGCGCGTAAAGCTGAACAAGCTCGTGGCCGTGCAGGATTGCGGCCTCATCGTCAATCCGAAGACGGCCGAAAGCCAGGTCTATGGCGCCTGCATCATGAGCGTGTGCGCCGCGCTCATAGAAGAACGCGTGGTCGATTCTCAGACCGGGCGCGTCCTGAACGCCGACATGGAGTTCTACAAGCTTGCCGGAATCTCCGACATAGGCGAGATTGTAGTCCACATGGACATCACGCCCGAGAACGATAAACGCGGCATTATCGGCCTTGGCGAACCGTGTGCAATCGGTGGAATCGCGGCAATCGCAAACGCGACCGCCAACGCAACCGGCGTGCGAGTGCCCTATGTTCCGTTGACTCCAAGGAACGTCCTGGCAGCTCTGCAGGGCCAGGGGAGGAACGCCTAATGGAAAACTTTGAATACGCTAGCCCCAAGACGGTAAAAGAGGCGACTGCACTGCTCGGCTCGAGTTGGGCCGACGCGCAGGTGCTCGCGGGCGGTACGGACCTCATCAGCTTGATGAAAGAGTACATCGAGACGCCCAAGCGTGTCGTTAACATCAAGAACATCAAGGAACTGGGTGGCATTTCTTCGAGCAAGGGCAGCGTTCGTATTGGAGCGCTAGTCACGTTCGAGGAACTGGCAAACCACTCCGCCATTCGGACCCAATTCCCCTCCCTCGTCTCGGCAGTGCGCGGCGTCAGTAGCCCGCAAATCCGAAACATGGGAACTGTCGGCGGGGATTTATGCCAGCGGCCGCGTTGCTGGTACTTCCGCACCGGGAACGGTCTGCTTGCGATGAAGGACGGCAAGAGCCTAGTCCAGACCGGGGAGAATCGCTACCACGCCATCTTCGGCTCGGGTCCGGCTTACTTTGTTAGTCCGTCGAGCCTTGGACCAGCGCTGATTGCGCTCGGAGCCAAGGCGAAGCTGATCTCAGCCGCCGGGAGTCGCGAAGTAACGCTTGACAAGTTCTTCGTATCTCCTACGAACGAAACGACTCGCGAGGTCGCCCTCGCTCCCGGGGAGATCCTGACGGAGATCCTGATCCCGGCTTCGGGCCTGAAGAATGCCACGTACGAAGTGCGGGAAAAGGACGCTCTTGATTGGCCGCTCGCGACCGCTTCTGTCGCGCTGAAGATGAATGGCAACAGCGTCGAATCGGCGCAGATCGTTCTCGGTCACGTCGCGGCAACGCCCTGGGTGGCTGCCGAGGCGGCGAAACTCGCGGCCGGTAAGAGCATCAGCGACGACGTTGCCGAGCAGATTGGAAAGACCGCCGTCGCGGGTGCCAAGCCGCTCAGTGACAACGCGTACAAGGTGCAGTTGGCTAAGGTCGCGGTCAAGCGCGCCCTGTTGGAGGCCAGCGGCAAAAAGGCGGTGTAACGATGGAACGCGCCGGACTTGCTCGAATTGACGATGATCGTTGCGCCCACCTTCGCTGGAAAGGCATGTTCATTCCAGCGGAGTGGGACCGTACCGTGCAGCATTGCAATGACCGCTCATTCTGGTGTCACAAAACGCAGATTCCACTCGGACCCGACGGGCAGATGGTCGACGACTATGAATGCCACGAAGGCCGGAACTGCTTCCGCGAATTGTAACTTGTTACATGGGGCGGCGATTGGAATCCCGCCCCGTTTCGTTTGTGCTCAGCTTCCCGTAATACCGCCAACAACACCACAAATTAGTTGAGTGTTAACCTGCTATTCGTTACACTGTAGACTACCCCGGATAAGCTGTGTCTGTCCCGGGTAGGCACTGTCCCTGCTGACTGCCGTCTCCCTGGCGAGAAACCTTTACAAGGGGGAATCACCTTCAATGCCCAATCTAAGCTTGACTCGCGTCCACGCACTGCTTTTCGGACTGAGCGATGATCTCGCCGGAGAACTTGCGAAACCGTTATCGCGATTTTGTACCCAAATTCAGTCGATTGCGCGGGGACGAGATCACGATAGTTTACGTGCTGTGGCTGATTCGTCAGCACAAATTATTTTCTGCGGAGCCGACACAAATATCGTGACCACGCTCCGCGAAACCAAGCCGGAGGCACCCATTGTTGTGGTCAGCCGGCATCCTGAAGTTTCCGGCTGGCTCGATTCCATCGAAGCCGGGGCTGCCGATTATTGCGCAGCGCCGTTTGAAACCGCGCAGGTTCAATGGATCCTCGAAACCAGCATGCGCGCGTACCAAGTTCCCGTTACGGCTTAAGAATTTTCTCCCGTCCTTCGCTCCTCTTCCGATAAGAGGACCCTCGAACTTGTCGTGTTGATGGTGAGCGCTTTCGTCGCGCTCACCTGAGATCCTCGTCCGCTATCCTCGTTGCTACCCGCAAGTAGCGGCCGGCTTGTCGTTTCTCCAAAAATCCGTCAAAAAGCGACCGTAGACATACGTGGGATACGTGTATCGAATTGTATTGATAATCATTTCCGCTTTCACCTCGCCGGACACACATATAAAGTGGCGAGAACTCACCGGCGATGGAACGACGGATTTGGCCTACGACGGCCGCTTTGAGCTAGGTAACTTCCTCAAGGCCAATGTAATGCGGCTTGTTCATGAAATCGCCGTCAGTTCGTCGAGAGCGCCCATTTCCGACCCTAGCGTCAATGAAACAGCTGAACCATAAAGCTCCGAAAACCGCACGTAAAGCTTTTAAAAAGGCCGCCAAGTTATTTGAAAAGAAAGACATCTCCGGTCCGCTCGCCGCTTTGGAGCAATCGGTCGCCATCGATCCCGAATTGGTAGCGGCACTCAGCAATCTGGGAGCGCCGTATGTGCTGGCGGGCCGCTTCGATGCAATTTCGACCTTCCGAAAAGCTCTCGCAATCGACCTTGATGCGCCGATGGTTCACACAAAGGTGGCCCAAGCCCTCATCCACAAAGGCAGGATCGCTGAAGCCGAGGCGGAACGAGGAATTCGTCCACGTCGATCGCCCAAGCGCAAAGCGGTCGTTTACGGACGCCCGAAAGACGCTTACATAATGCCTGCAATCGCCAGAGGAACTGGTCAGGGCTGAAGCGAAAAGAATGCTGCTCAGCTTGCGTGCAACTGATATAACTTACGTTCCGGGGGCGATGCTGATCATTCCGGACTTGCATCCAATCGGAGGCGAGCGCCGTCTAAATAGCAGGCTCGTCCTGCATACCACGATATACTGGGACGATCAGGAGCTACGCATTTGACGCTTAAGAGCTTTGTCCGTCTTGCCGCGCATACTCAGCTGCTTCCCGTGCTGGAAAGTGGGGAAGAAACCCTCGTCGGCGGCCAAGCCGTGATCGAAGGGGTTATGATGCGCGCGCCGCACAGCTACTGTGTCGCGGTCCGCAAACCGAATGGGGAGATGGTGACCGAAGAGTCTCCGCTTCCGAAGGTGTCGGAAAAATACCCGATCTTTAAATATCCCGTGTTCCGCGGCGTCGGAACGCTTGGCCAAGCCATGTGGCTCGGCGTGAAAGCGTTGAAGTTCTCCGCCAATGCATCGCTCGATGAGAACTCAGCCGAAGCGCAGGCCCAAAAAGGCAAGCCGCAGGAGATCTCGTCGTGGGTGATGACCTTGAACTTGGTCTTTTCGTTTGCTTTCTTCATCTTCCTGTACAAATTCGTGCCGTTGTTCCTGACATCGCAGTTGGAGAACATCTTCCCATCGCTCCATGGGCGCATCGCGTTCAACATGGTAGATGGCGGAATCCGCATGGCCATCTTTCTCGGGTTTCTGTACATGATCTCGCGGTGGAAGGATATCCGCCGGGTATTCGAGTATCACGGGGCCGAGCACAAAGTCGTCTTCAACTTCGAATCCGGCAAGCCGGTCAATGTGGCCAACGCACAGACATTCACGACCCTGCACCCACGCTGCGGCACGAGTTTCCTGCTCGTCGTCATGATCGTCTCGACAATTGTCTACACGCTGGTTCCGTTTGACAGCTTCGCAGCCAAAATGGCCTCGCGGGTGATTCTTCTTCCGGTGATCGCCGGCTTGAGTTACGAGATGATCCGGTTTGCCGCCAAGCGGCGCGGAAGCCTGCTTTCGACCCTGACTGCTCCAGGACTCTGGCTCCAAAAGATCACGACACAACCGCCATCTGACGAACAGACTGCCGTAGCCATTCACGCCCTGAACGGCGCGATGGTGCTCGAAGAGAAGCAGGGCGGACAGTTAGTCATCGCCTAATCGAACACATGCAATATCAGGAAAAGCTGGACGGCATCGAGTCGCGTTTCGAAGAGTTGACGCGGCAGATGGCGGAACCGGAACTAATCAGCGATAACGACCGCTACCGGAAAGTCGCAAAGCAGCAAAGCGAACTGGCGAGACGTCGTCGCGAAGTACCGCGAATGGAAGAAGGTCAGCGCGGACCTCGAAGGCGCTCGTCAGATGCTGACGGAGGCTGACGAAGAATTGCAGCAAATGGCCGCGGCCGATGTCGAGAAACTGGAACCCGAGCTCGAGAAAATCGAGAACGACCTCAAGATCCTGCTGCTGCCCAAGGATCCGAATGACGAGAAGAACGTTGTACTGGAAATTCGTAAGGGTACCGGCGGAGACGAAGCTTCCTTATTCGCCGGTGAGCTTTTCCGGATGTACGTGCGGTATGCGGAAACGCGTCGCTGGAAGGTGGAAGTCACAACTCTTTCGGAGTCGGAAGTTGGCGGACTGAACGAAGTCACGGCTCTGATCAGCGGCGACAAAGTGTATAGCCAGTTGAAGTACGAGAGCGGCGTTCACCGCGTCCAACGGGTTCCCGCCACCGAGCAGCAGGGGCGCGTTCATACTTCCGCCGAACAGTTGCCGTTCTGCCCGAAGCTGACGACGTCGAGATCCACATCGACCCGAAGGACATTCGCATCGACACGTTCTGTTCGTCAGGACCCGGCGGTCAGTCGGTGAATACGACATATTCAGCTGTCCGAATGACTCACCTGCCGACCGGGCTGGTCGTATCCTGCCAGGACGAAAAGTCGCAGATCAAGAATCGCGCCAAGGCCGAGCGCGTAATGCGGTCGCGCTTGTACGAACTGGAACTCGAAAAGCAGCAGGCTGCGATTGGAGCGGAACGGAAGTCGATGGTCGGCAGCGGCGATCGGAGCGAGAAGATTCGTACCTATAACTTCCCGCAGAACCGTCTGACGGACCATCGAATCGGCTTGACGCTGCATCAACTCGATCTCATCATGGAAGGCAGGCTTGACCAGGTGGTTGAAGCAGTGACCACCCACTTCCAGACTGAGAAGCTGAAACAGATAGCGGATGTCCAGCAAAACGGGGTTCCTGACCATAAGCGAGGCGCTTCGGCAGGGAACGAAGCTTCTTGAGGAAGCGGCTGTCCCCGTTCCTCGGCTGACGGCCGAAGTCCTGTTGGCCCATGCGCTCCGCGAAGAGCGCGTTTATCTAATCGGTCATTCTACAGACGAACTCACTGAACTCGCCTGGATTCACTACGGCCGCTACTTGCACCAGCGCATCGGTGGCAAGCCCACTCAATACATCACCAAGAAACAAGAGTTCTACGGCCGAGACTTCACCGTCTCGCCCGACGTGCTGATTCCCCGCCCTGAGACGGAGCATGTGGTCGAAGCGGCGCTGGCAAAAATCGCATCCGATGGATCGCGTAGTCGACATCGGCTGCGGGTCGGGAGCGATTGCGGTGACTCTCGCCCTCGAATGCCGGGCCGAAGTTTGGGCCGTCGATATCTCGCCCGCGGCTTTGTCCGTCGCTTCATCGAATGCGAGACGGCTGGATGCCGACGTGCAGTTTGTCGCTGCAGACCTTCTCAGCGCATTTCGCCACACATCGTTCGATGTGGTCGTATCCAACCCTCCCTATGTCGGGCTGCACGAAGCGGAAGGCATGCAGCGAGAAGTGCGTGAGTTCGAGCCGCACATCGCGTTATTCGGAGGGGAGACCGGCTCCGAAGTGTACGAGAAGATCATCGTGCAATCTCGCGAGGTGCTTCGTCCACGCGGATGGCTCTTATTCGAACTCGGGTGGCGATCCCTCGATCCAGTCAAAGACATGTTGACGGATGGATGGTCGGAAATTGAAGCCATTGGCGATCTGGCCGGTATCCCACGAGTGCTCGCCGCCAGGTGGACGCCGTGATCCGCACGATCTTCCATGTCGATATGGACGCGTTCTTCGTGTCAGTCGAGGAACTCCTCGATCCCTCGCTGAAGGGCAAACCTGTCGTTGTCGGCGGCAGGGCGAATGAGCGCGGCGTCGTTTCTGCAGCATCGTATGCGGCTCGCAAGTTCGGCGTACATTCCGCGATGCCGTTACGGCGCGCAGCGCAGCTTTGTCCTCACGCGATCTTTCTTCCCGGGCATCCCTCGCGATATCGCGACAAGTCGCGCGAAGGTTATTTGACGTACTGAACCACTTCTCGCCAAAGGTGGAGATGGCCTCGATCGACGAAGCGTATCTGGATCTAACGGGTACCCATCGATTGCTGGGCGCTCCGCTTAAGGCAGCTCAACATCTTCATGACAGCGTGAAACGAGCACCGGGCTGAACTGTCCATCGGGATCGCGACCTCGCGATTGCTGGCGAAGGTGGCGTCGGACCAGGCGAAGCCGAATGGCATGCTTTGGGTTCCGCCGGGAGCGGAGGCTGGGTTCCTTGCGCCTCTCGATGTTCGAAAGATTCCCGGCGTCGGAGCGAAGACCGAACAGCATCTGGCACAGTATGGTATCCGGCAGGTCGGTGACTGGCGCGCATCGATGAGGCCTTCCTCGAATCGTTCTTGGGGAAGTGGGGACTGGCGCTCGCCGGCAAGGCTCATGGGCTCGACGCCGGTGGATACTTCAGGGTGAGGTCGGCGATCGCGACGATCCAAAGTCCATCAGCCACGAGCATACATTCGGCGAAGACAGTCCGAATGCCGATCTACTGGAGTCCACGCTGGCGAAGTTAGCTCAGATGGTCGGACGTCGATTGCGCGAGCATGAGATGCATGCGCGCACGTTCAGATCAAGCTGCGCTACTCGGACTTCACCACGCTGACGCGCGCCCACACATTGGAGCAGCCGACACAAATCGACATCGAGTTGATCGAACAGTCACGGCTGTTGTTCCGACGCAATTGGAATGGCGCCCCGGTGCGTCTGCTGGGCGTTCAGGTCTCGTCCTTGGAGCGCTCGAAGGGCAGATGAACCTGCTCGGAAGGCGAGAAGACGCGGAAGTGGCGGAGCGCCTTGAAGCGGTCGAAAAACTCCGTGATCGCTTCGGCGAGAAGAGCGTGTCGGTCGCTTCAGGTCTCAAGGGCATGTACGAAGAGCGCGTACATGAAAACCCCGCAGGTTTGCCCGGCAAGGAACCAAAGCGCGAATAAAGCCTCACTTCTCGCGAATACAGTAGAGGCGTATCCTGGCTCCGAGGTACAGGCTTCCTCGGCGACAGCCGGTGTCGCGATGAACATCTGATCAGGCATGCTGTTCGTCGCGAGCACTTCATACTTCTCGCCCATCTTCACGACGATGACATCGCCTTCCTCGCTCGCCAGATACAGCTTGCCGTTCACTCCCACAGGCGACGCTTTGAAGTTGTACGGCTTCGGTAGCTCTGCTGACGGTAATAAGCTTCGCCGGTCCTGGCGTTGAAGCAGCTCAGCATTCCGTTGTCGGTCAGCATGTATAGCTTGCCGTCATGCAGTACAGGAGACGGGGTGTACGAGATTGCCGCGATCATTCTTCCATACGATGGCATGCGAACCAGTGAGGTCGCCCTGTTTGCCCAGGCGGATCGCCAGTAGGTTCGGTTCACGATGGCCGCTCATGACGATCACCATTCCATCGAGCGTGACCGGAGCCGGGATGACATTCGTGCCCGAGACCAGCCGACTCCCAGATCAGCTTGCCTGTTGAGGCATCGTACGACCGCACCTTATTGGAGGCGCTGACAACAACCTGCTTGCGCCCATCATGCGTCACTATCAGCGGAGGCGACCACGAACTGACTTCGTCCCTATCTACGCGCCATAGTTCTTTCCCGCTGTTCTTGTCCAGGACGACGAGGTGTGAGCCTTTCTCCTGGTCGAACTTCAGGTACAGAGAGTTGCCATCCAGCACCGGCGCGACACCTTCACCGAAGCCGAGCCGCATCTCCATAGGAGCAAACTTCTTCTGCCAAGCTAACTTGCCGTCGAGATCGTATACATACACGCCACGCGAGCCGAAGAAAGCCACGACGTGCTTGCCGTCCGTAACAGGAGTGTTCGATGCGAAGCTTCCGTACCGGCCGTGATAGCCTTCGTGCGGTACTGCCTTTGTCGCTTCGCGATCCCAAATCAACTTGCCCGTGTTTCGATCGAAACAGAGAAGCCGGAAGCTATATTCCTTACCGAGCCCCGCTCCGCCGCCCGCTCCTCTTCCACCCGAGGATGCCGGCGCTGCGGCATCGCGGAGCTGGAACGGCTGTAGTGACGAAGAGCTTATTGCCCCAGATGACGGGCGATGAATGTCCTCGGCCGGGAATGGAAAGTTTCCAGGCGACGTTCCTGGTATCGCTCCACTCGACCGGAACGTCACCCCGAGCCATTCCGTCGTCGTTCGGACCTCTCCATCGCGCCCAATCATCGTCAGCAGCGAAAGCAAGCGTACTAAAAAGGAACAGTGCGGAAGCCTTCATGGATCGAGAAGGCGTGCGACAGCGAGCGTTGGTTTCCTTTTAGCCGTGCTGCAGTGTCAGTCTGCGGTACGCTTTTTTGAAACCGTGGCGGAGAAAGTTGCGGTTCTGAGTTGCTTCCGGGTTCCACGACCGCCATCGCTATGTCGCATTTCGCAGCACGAGCGTGAGCGAGTCTGGACCGAATCAATGCCGATTGCGCGCCCTTGCCGCGATAGGCGGGCCGTGTGCTGTCCGCGAACAGCAACGCAACGCGAGACTGGCATGTAAGCGCGCCGGTCCCGTATACGGCGCCTTCGGTATCGCGCGCGGAGAAGCGGATCGCATCGGGTACACCTGCTACGATCGCGCCGATCTCGAGTTCATCCGAGTCCACATCCATCTTCGACAGGAATCCTTGCGAGCACGCGCGGATCCAATCGGACTCCTCAGCAGGGCTGCAGTGATGCGCTGCCAGGCTGTTCGCCGGGATGGGATCGAGCGCGCCGCTCAAGTCTCGCGCGAGCACGTTCCAGTGGCCAAGAAGCCGATATCCACCGCACACGAATTCATGTACAGCGGATGGGAGAGCGTCACAAATATAGACGGTCGGAACAGCCTCCTTCGAGCGGAAATAGCGGCTGACCTGCTGCACACTTCGGGGTGTGACTTCACCCGAGATTCCGATTCCGATTCCCTGCGTGAGGTGGGTCCAATGTCCCGCCCAAATCGCGTAGCCGCCGGCTAACCATCGATACTGCGCATTGAAGCCGTAGCGCCTGCCTCGAGCGGAGGCGCACGACAAGGTATTCCGCGCATCGGCGCGTTCCAGTCGACGAAAATGATGATTAAAGGCGGACCTTCGGTTCAGCGAGAGTACCTCACAGAAGAAATATTTGCTCGGAAATTCAATTGTAGCACGGGGTTTACAATCAACACGATGGAGAAAGGCTTGAAACGCCGCGGCATGATTGTGTTGTTGCTGCTCATGCTGGGCGCGGCGGGACTGGCGTGGTACACGAAGTCGGAACGACCCGCCAGCGCCCGGTCCGCAAAGGATGCCTTCGCCAATCCCGAGCAGTGCCGGAGTTGCCATGCGCAGATCTATCGCGACTACCAGCAGGTGGGGATGGCGCGCTCCTTCCACTCGGCCGCGAGCGGGATACATCCGGGTACTTACGTTCATAAAGCCTCGGGCAGGCATTATGAAGTCGTGCAGCGCGACGGTCGCGTTTTTCAACGCCGGTTCGAATTGGACGAGAACGGACGTGAGATCAACGCGTTTGAACTCGAGGCGACACACGCGGTGGGCTCAGGCAATCATGCCCGTACGTACCTTCATCGGGTCAATGATCGGGAGATCGTCGAGCTTCCGCTGACATGGTACTCGCAGGAGCAGGCGTGGGGCATGAGTCCGGGATACGACAACGCCAATCCGCAGGACTTCACGCGACTCGTCGATGAGAGCTGCCTGTTCTGTCATAACGGGTATCCTCGCGAAGGTGAACTTGCCCAGGGGATCGATTGCCAGCGTTGCCATGGTCCTGGTTCCCGTCATGTGCAACTCGCGTCAGCAGGTAAGTCCGACCCGACGGAGGTTCGCGCGGCGATCGTCAACCCCAAGCGCCTATCCGCGGAGTTGCAGATGGACGTGTGCATGCAGTGTCATCTCGAGACGACCAGCGCGGAGTTGCCACAGGCCATTCGGAGGTTCGATCGCGAGCCGTTCTCGTACAGGCCGGGCGAGCCACTCGGATCCTACATGGTCCACTTCGATCATCCGCCGGAGACAGGGCATGATGACAAGTTCGAGATCGTGAACCAGGCGTATCGTTTGCGGAAGTCCGCTTGTTTTCTCGAAAGCAAGGGGCAGATGACGTGCTCATCGTGCCACAATCCTCATAACGTGCCGCGCGGGGCGGATGCGGTCGCGTACTATCGAGCGAAGTGTGTTGCGTGCCATGATAACGTCGCCACACGGCAACATCCGGAGTTGCAGACCGCGGACTGCGCATCGTGCCACATGCCGAAGCGACGCGCCGAAGATGCCGTTCATGTAGTCATGACGGACCATCTTATTCAGAGAAGGCGGCCCGCGCAGGACTTGACGAGACCGCTGCAGGAACACGCGGTAAAGTACCACGGGCCATTGGCCGTTTACCTTCCCGCGAATCTCAGCGACAAAGAGCGAGATGAATATCTCGGAGTAGCGTTGGTCAGCGGAGGCGCGGACCGGCAGCACGGCATACAACTTCTGGAGCGAAGCGCAAAGTCCGGTAAGCCGCTCGGTGTCCTTGGGGAAGGACACTTTGCCGAGGGAAATAATGAGGCGGCGATCCGCACGTTTGAGAAAGCCTTGTCGACGCAGGCCGACCTTCCGAAGGCTCGCTACAATCTAGGGCTGGCGCTCGAAGCCGCGGGCCGACTCGATGCGGCGCGGGCCGCTTTTGAAGAAGCGCTTCGACTGCAACCACGGTCACCTGAAGTAGAGTACGCGTTCGCTAATTTGCTGGCTCGCCGGGGAGACACGGCGGGTGCTGAGCAGCATTACCTTGCGGCGATTCGTGAACGGACGGTCTATGTCGAGGCCAGGAATAACCTCGCGAATACCTATGCCGCGCAGGGGCGGATCGCCGAAGCAACCACTCAGTTGGATCAAGCCGTGCGGATCGACGTCTCGCATGTGGAAGCGCACAACAATCTGGCGCGGGTACTGGCGATGCAGGGCAAAGCCTCTGAGGCGCTCAGCCATGCCCGTCGAGCAGTGAAGATCAAGCCCGATCATGCGGAGGCGCGGTACAACCTTGCGCGTTTGCTGCAGGAGACCGGCGCGACGGAGGCGGCGTTCGGCGAGTATCGAGCGTTGATCGCGATGAAGCCTGCGATGGTGGAGGCACATCTGGCGTATGGTCAGGCTCTCGGGGATGCGGGACGTCTTGACGCGGCCATCGCCGAATTTCAGCAAGTACTGCGCTTGCGTCCGGATCACGCGGAGGCACGGAAGAACCTCGAAATGGCCCTCGAGATGAAGCGCTCGGGCGGGCGTTGACGTGCGGCTCGGATTGTTTCTCTTGGCGCTGAGTCTCCTGGGCGCCGAAGCGGGCTACGTCGATCCGATCGCTTGCCGTACTTGCCATTTGCAGATCTATGACTCGTATGCGAAGACCGGCATGGGGCGATCCTTCGCTCGGGCCCAGTCGGTCCCGCGTTTGAATGAGTTCGTCCATGAAAAGTCGGGACGACGGTATTCGATCGTAGAAAGATCGGGCACATGGTTCCTGCGGCGTGATGTTCCGGGCCTGGTCGAGAAGCGGATCGATTACGTGATGGGGTCGGGGAATCACTCGAAGACATTTCTACATCGCGATACACGGGGGAAGCTTTTCGAGCTGCCGGTGAGTCAGTATTCGGAACGAGGCGGATATTGGGCGATGAGCCCCGGGTACGACCGGCCTGACCACTCGGATTTCCGCCGCGAGGTATCCGACTCTTGCCTGTTCTGCCACAACGGCTATCCATCGGAAGCAAACGGCGGGCTTGCGTCGGGCATCGATTGCCAGCGCTGCCATGGCCCGGGGGAGGCGCACGTTCGCAGCAAGGGGTCGATCGTGAATCCGGCCAAGCTTGCTCGCGAGCGGCAGATGGATGTGTGTCTTCAGTGTCATCTCGAATCCTCCAGCCGCACGCTCCCCGAAGCAGTGAGGCCGGCCAATCGCGGTCCGTTCTCATACAGGCCGGGTGAGCCCCTGAGTGACTTCAAGCTGTACTTCCAGTTCGCGGACGCGAGTAAGGCCGAGGATCGCATCACGGTCAACAACTCGGCGATTCAGTTACTGCAGTCTGCCTGCTATCGAAAGAACGGACGGCTGACTTGTACGACTTGTCATGACCCTCATGCGGCTTATCGTGGCGCAGAGGCGGAGCGTCGGTACACGGCCGTTTGCCGCAGTTGCCATGCGTCTGTTCATGAAACACAGACGACCCAATGCGCCGAGTGCCACATGCCGAAGCGTCGGACAGAGGATGCGGTTCATGTTGTGATGACCGATCATCGGATCCGACGACGACCATCCGCCGGCGATCTGCTCGCGCCGTTGAACGAGCGACACGACCGATTATCCGGCCGCATAAAGCCGCTGTATCCGGAACGCCCATCGAGCCTGTACATGGCGCTCGCGCAGGTTCAATCATCGGGGGATTTGAAGAACGATGTTCCGGTGTTGGAGCGAGCGATGAAGGCGTCGGGGGCCTCCGATGCCCAGGCGTATCGTGTGCTCGGGGAGGCGTATCGGAAGCTCGGACGCACGGCTGACGCGATCGGCGCGTATCAGACTGCGCGCGCGAAGGACTCGTCCGACGCTGCAACCTATGTTGCGCTGGCGGAGTTGCTCGCCGAAGAGGGACGGTTGACTGAAGCTACGAAGTTGCTGGAGTCGGGACCGGAAGATGCGAGTGTTCTGAACGCGAGGTCTGTCCTTTATGGGAGGCAGAACCGTTTTCGGGAGGCGACAGACTCGGTATCAAAGGCGCTGCAGATCAATGCCGACGATCCGATCTCGTGGGTGAACTTCGGTGTGTGCCTGCAAGCGAACCGGGATAAGAAAGGGGCTGAAGCAGCGTACCGTCAGGCACTTCTGCTCCAGCCCGATCTCCTAAGAGCTCGCGATTATCTCGCGGCGCTTCTAAAAGACAAATTTTAGACCGAACTGCATTGTGCGATTGCCGCCCGCGCCGGTGATCGCGCCGAACTGCGCATTGGCGAGATCCTGCGATACGGGACGGTTCCAGGTCTTCTGGTTGAACAGATCGAAGATCTCGACGCGAAGATCGGCGTGAGTCTTCTCACTAAACGGAAGAGCCTTGGTGATCGCAACGTTGGTTCGATATGTCGGGAACATCCGGGTTGCGCCGTTCAGGCGAGGAGCATTGCCGAACGGATCGGCGGCCGGGTTCGTTCTCCGGACAAATACGTCGCGGTTGTAGAAGTTGTCCTTGTCAGGATCGAACTCCTCTCCAACGGTTGCAGCGCGCCAGTCATGAGACAGGACGTTCGGCCTCGCTGTACCGCCGCGGAGGTTGTTTTGTGTAGCCGAGTCAACGACACCCATTGGGTATCCGCTCTGGGCGAACATGAACGAACTCAGGTTCCAGTTGCCGAGAACCCAGCTTGCGGCGCCCGTGGTCAAGTACTTGCGGCCACGGCCAAACGGCAAGTCGTAGCTGCCCGTCAATTTGAACATGTGCGGCAGGTCAAGCACTCCGTAGGACTTCTCGAGTCCCCGGTTGTATTGATCCTGCGCAGCGCCCGCTCCGACACCCGATCCGACGACACCCGCGATCCAGGGCTCGGATGAATCCGCATCGGATAGAAGCTTGGACCAGGTGTAGCTGGCGAGCAGCGACAGTCCGCCCGAGAACCGCTTCGTGCCCTTAATGATCAGGGCGTTGTACGTTGAGTTGCCGCTGTGGTTCATCATGCCGCCGGTGGTGACGCCCTGATATTGCGGGAACGGCCGGAGGGCCTGCCCCAGAGTGGCATTGCCGCCCATTAGCTGCTTGAAGTTGGCGAACGGCGGACGGAAGCCAAGGGCTACCACTTCCGGATCATCGATCTGGCGATTCAGCAGCCCGCCGAGGTATGCGTACTTCGGATCGATCTGCATGATGTTCACGCGGTCAGAGGCGAGATGAGTTCCTTTGCTTCCCGTGTACGTCAAGTCGATGACGAAGTTGGATGGCAGTACCCGCGATACGGCGAAGTTCCAACTGGTGGTCTGGGGCAACGTGCCAGTTTCTTCGGCGCCATACCACGGGACGGTGAACCCGGCATTGAAGCCAGGATTGATGAACGGCGGCGCCTCCCACCCTGGAAATCCACGATCCCACTGGAACGCCGAATTGATTCCCTGGTCCTGCGATGACCAGCTAGGAGAGTTGGCGAAGCCGTTATTCGCGCCGGTCAGGCCGGGGGCCTTCACAGTCGCATAGAAGATACCGGCGCCGGCTCGGATGACCGTTTTGTCCGTTAGCTGGAAGGCCAGACCGGCACGGGGTCCCCATCCGGAAGCATTGTCGTAGAGATTGCGGCGGCCTTCTCGTCCGGCACCATCGCCCAGGAAGCGAAGCGCTCCAGGCTGTCCGCTGGCGGCCGGGTTCGGCAGGGTCGGATCGAAGTAGGAAAGGCGATCTTGCTTTTCGAACACGCTCATGTTCACCTCATAGCGGAGACCGATGTTGGCCGTCAGACGAGGCGTGATCTTCCAGTCGTCCTGGATGAAGAACGCGTGATAGGGGAAACGCAACATCTGCGTGACGGGGATGGTGAAGCCTCCATTGAAGACTTCGCCCAACATAAAGCTCGCGATCGGGCTACCCGATCTTCCACTGTTGTCACCCGGGATCGAGGTGCTGCGGCGATCGAACGTGAACGTGCCCGCGGCCTGGTTCCTGTTGTTGGTGTTCAGGAACATCTTCTGGTACTGATACCCGAACTTGAAGCTGTGATTGTTCTTGATCCAGGTGATGTTGTCATCGAAGCCGTAGACAGTGTGGTACTCGTCCCATAGCTTCGTGCTTTCCCAACCGTAGTATCCGTCGTTGTTGAAGTTGACCTGGGGGAAACCGAAGTTGTATCCGGGGTTGTTGGGAACGGATCCGCCGAGTTTATCTCCCCAGTTCTGACCAAACGGCTCGACTGTGATGTCATGCTCGGGGTGAGTGAGTCGGTGCGCCCCCATGCTCAACGTGTTGATCACCGTCGGGCTGAAGATGTGCGTATCGTTTAAACGAAACACATTGCCGTAGTACTGGTCGCCACGGTAGTATTTGCGGCCGGAGAGTGGATACGGCAGCGTGCTCCAGTTAGTCGGATTGGTCGGATCGGTGTCGTACGCGTTGTTGAAATACGAGCCGCTCTTGTTCCAGGTGAACGAGAGGCGGTTGCTGGTTCCGAAGTTGTGATCGAATTTCGTCAGGTACGCGTTTTCGATGCGCTTCTTTGGCTCGGTTCCGGGTGAGACATAGTTGCGGAGCAGGCCGGGCTGGTTCGGCGCCGGGAAATACGAGGCGATGCGATTCGTAAGCGGGCTCAGGCGGCTTGCCGGAATGACGTTGTTCGGGAACGCATCACGAATAAATCCGCCCCTGCCGTCACTTCGCGTGGTGGTCGGATCGTAAATGGGGATCAGACTGCCGTCCGCGTTTTTGAGGGCCGAGAAGTCACCGCGCAGCATATCCTGAGTCGGGATTGTGAGCTGCGTCGGATCGATCGTCTGCGGCCAACGGTACCCTTCGTACGATACGAAGAAGTATGTCTTATTCTTGCCGTTGTAGAGTCCCGGGATGTACACGGGGCCGCCGACATTGGCTCCGTAGTCATTGCGATGGAAGACGGACTTCTGGCGGCCGAGTTTGTTGTTCAGCCATGAGTTGGCGTTGAACCGCTGCGACTGGTAGTAATCGAACAGCAGCCCGTGCAGTTCGTTGGTGCCGGACTTCGTGGTGATGGTGATGTTGCCACCGCTGGCCCGTGAATCTTCGGCCTTGAACGCCGCGGTGTCGATGCGAAATTCTTCGACGGCGTCCACAGCGGGCGTCAGGCGGTTCATGTACCCGACGTGATTGCGCCAGCCCATTTCGACGGACAGGCCATCGACGCTGACGTTGAAATCGTGCTGTTGACCGCCGCCGATCTGAAGATCGTCCCATGCGCTTTCGCCGTTGCCGCTTTTCACCTGCGGCATCATCATCATGATGCTGAAGGCGTTGCGCATACCACCGCCGATACCTGCGGCTGCGAGCGGCATGTCGGTGACAAGCTTGTTTTCCATGGTCGTCGACACTTCGGTCGACTCCGTTTTCAGGGGCGGCGCCTCTGCCGTCACTACCACGCGGTCGCTGGTTTGTCCTACTTCGAGTACGACATCGACACGGATATTGTCATTACTCGAAAGATTGATTCCGGACCGGGAGAAAGTCTTGAAGCCGCTGACGGCTACGCTGACTTCATACGGTCCTACTTGCAGACTCGGTATTACATAGTTGCCCGTGCTTGAACTAACGGTTTGAACGCGGACACCTGTGGCTGTATTTGTTGCGGCCACGACCGCGCTCGGGATAACGGCTCCGGTACTATCTGTGACCAGGCCGGTGATGGTGCCAAGAGTTGACTGCGCAGAGAGTGCGCCGGTTGATAGGGCGAACGCTAACGCAGCTACGACTCGATGGCGAGATTTTGACATGAAAACCCCTCGCTTTCGACAGAGATGGTCGTATCATATCGCATGCTTTTCGCCAGATTACGCGGAGAATTTGGCCACTGATGAGTGGAGACGAACGCGGATAGTTTCATAATTGCACACGCGATAGCGCGGATTGCGACGCGTCGGTGAAGCCTCCCTGAGATTCGTTTTTCCCTCGTATTCGCGGTCCGCTTGGGGTTGCAGAATCACTTTTCAGGCCTGTTCGTAGACTCATCGGAGGTGGCCCTGGTAGCGCGCGAGGGTCGGCATCGGGTCCGAGTGGCTCCGGTTGTTCCCTCGTTACTTTACTTTCTTGAACAGGGCTCTTTCCATGATTTTCGATACGACCGAGACACCATCGGGACGCAGCCATCCTTGACGACTTCCATCTCGATCTCGTCAGCCGGTGGCACGCGTCTTCGGGTTTCCGGCGGATTCTGCGGAATTTTGTTGGAGATGACTGGGAGATCGTCCGCTACACACCGAGCGGGGTCACGAACGTCACTCCCCGGCGTGCGTCTTGCGCGCGTTTGTGGCCGCGACCCTATCCAGCATGCCCTGCAACTCCGACGTGGGTATCCATCGGCCACGCAACATCACTCCGGCCCGCTGCCGCAAGGCGCGCACATCTTTGAGTGGGTTGCCATCTGTCAGGATCAAGTCTGCGCGTTGTCCCGCTGCGATCGTGCCAAACTCGGCAGTCTGCTTC
The DNA here is from genome assembly GCA_963825845.1 of Bryobacteraceae bacterium. Classification (GTDB taxonomy): domain Bacteria; phylum Acidobacteriota; class Terriglobia; order Bryobacterales; family Bryobacteraceae; genus DASQDN01. The sequence goes on from CAWGVL010000055.1 coordinate 175,852, forward strand.
AGGAACTCCGCCGCTCCAGACGTCCCCGCACGAAGCGCCTCGAACGGACTCAACCCCGCTGCGACCAAGTTCTCCAACTCGTCATGAAGCGAAAACCCCGGTACCACCCACGGATTGGGCGTATCCGTCCCGAGCAGGATCCGGGCGCCCCCTTTGTGGAGCGCACGAGTAACCTCCACGGTGATCTCGGCCTCACGTCCCCTCCGTTCGAAGTCTTCGGCCTTCATGTTTTTGATCCGGAAGTCCTCCTTCGGATCCCACATCTGCATCATCGCCGCCGAAATGTACTTCATCTCCGGTTCGGATCGCTGCAAGGAGACTCGCTCAGGCGGCACGAAGGTCCGCTTGGCGACCACGATGGTAGGGCAGTTCCAAGTGCCGGCCGCGCGTGTTGCTTCGACAAGCGCGGGCAATTTCGACATCTCGACATAGGCCACCATTTGCGAAGCTAACCCGGGCTTCCCGGCGTAAGGAGAAGCATCGCTCTGCATCGCGGCGATGTATCCGTCACCGTGCTCGATCGAGTCCTGCCGCAATTTCAACGCATTCACCAGACCGACAGCTCTGGGCACATGCCCATACACCGGCAAGCCGAGCTTATGCGCCGACGATACGAGCGCTTCATATGCGCCGAACGTTAGTCGACTATACACTTTCATGGCGTCGTATCCCGCTTCGCGATCCGCCTTCGCCGCGCTTTCCGCCTGCGATTCTGAATCCACGACACGACTCCCCTGCCATACCGGAGGACTGCCATCCGTCACCGGTCCCACCGTCACAATGGTCGGTCCCAGCAGCGTCCCTTCCTTGATCTGCTTTCTCCAATCGAGCACCTCCGGGAAGCCCCACATGCTGCGTACCGTGGTAACGCCGTTTGCGACGAACAAACTAAGGATGTTCTCATGATCCGGCAGCCCACCGATGTGGACATGCATATCCGCCAGTCCGGGTGAGAGGTATTTGTTGCGGCCGTTGATCCGCCGGGCATTGCGAGGAGTGCGTATACCACGTGAGGGCCCGACTGCCACGATACGATCGCCTTCGATCACCACGCTGTGATCCGGCATAACGCGATCTCGATCCATCGGAATCACCGTCACGTGTTCGAACACCAGCGTCTCGGCAAACGCCACCGCGAGCGTCAACGCGATACAACATGGAAGGAGCTTCAGCGTAAGCAAAAAATGATCCCTATGCGAATCCCGTGATTCTACCTCAATGTTCGGCGTTCAGGAGGCCGCAAGAACGGGAGACACTAGCACCTGCGAATTCTGATCGCCGCTGAAGATGAATCCGATCGGTCAGCTCCAAACAGGCCGCTTACGAGCGTCCTGCCCTGTTTCCTCGAGCGCGTGCTGCTTGTCACCCAGCAATTCAGTCGCGCCGGGGCTTCCACGTTTGGTTATGAGATCTCCATCGTGTGCAATTTAGCTAATCTCTCCCGCAATCCGAAGGTTGGTCCACGTATGCTTTTATCGCTTGATATTCTGGAGAAGAACTACGAATGGCGACACAGACCAGTGTTGCGGTCGTCGCCGAAAAGCCCTCGGTAGCGCGCGACATCGCCCGAGTCTTGAACGCGACGAAGCGCGGCGACGGCTACCTGCACGGCGACGGCTACATCGTGACTTGGGCTATCGGTCATCTTGTCGCGCTTGCGCAGCCTCACGAGATCAATCCTCAGTGGCGATCCTGGCGACGCGAGCTGCTGCCGATGCTGCCGGAAACCTGGCCTCTGGTGGTGGGCGAGAAGACCAAAGATCAGTTCGACGTCGTTCAAAAGATCCTCAGTTCTCCGAAGGTCGGGGCCGTTGTCTGCGCAACGGATGCCGGGCGCGAAGGTGAGCTGATCTTTCGATACATCTATGAAGCGGTCGGCTGCGATAAGCCGGTACAACGACTCTGGATCTCGTCGCTCACACCGGAAGCGATCCGCGATGGCTTTGCGCGGCTAAAGGACTCGCGCGAGTACGATCCGCTCGCCGATGCCGCCCGGGGGCGCAGCCGTGCCGATTGGCTCGTCGGTATGAACTTGTCACGAGCGTACACGCTCGGATGCAATGAAGAGTTCTCGGTCGGTCGCGTGCAAACTCCGACGCTCGCGATGATCGTCGACCGCGAGCTTGCCATTCGGAACTTCGTTCCTGAGGATTACAGGAACGTCGTGGCTACGTTCTCGCCACGCGCCGGCGACAAGTACACCGGCACGTGGTTTCGCCCGGGCGTTGAGCCGATGGATGCGGCGGCGAAACTTGCCGCTGACGGCGAAGAAGCTAAAGCCATCTGCGATCGTGTCCGTACCGGTCAGGCGCATGTTGAAAAGATCGAAGCGCAGACAAAGCGCATGTCGCCGCCGCTGTTATACGACTTGACCGAGTTACAGCGGCATGCGAACCGGCTGTACTCGTTCAGCGCACAGCGCACACTCGAACTCGCGCAAGCGCTTTATGAGCGACATAAGCTGATCAGTTATCCACGTACAGATAGCCGGCATCTGTCGCAGGATGTAGCGCGCACACTGCCGAAGATCGTGAAGGCAATCGCGGGGGGTTATGAGGGACTCATCGCGCCAGGGACGGGCGAGCGACCGCTCGGTAAATCCTTCGTCGATGACGCGAAGGTCAGCGATCACCATGCGATTATTCCGACCGGCGTATCGCCTGCGAATGTATCGCTCGATCCCGACGAACGCAAGGTGTTCGATCTGATCTGCCGGCGGCTGCTCTCGGCGTGGCATGAGGATCACATCTGGTCGGTAACCACGATCATTACTCTCGTTCGAAGCAGTGTTGACGATCGATTTTATTCGAGCGGCACGGCGGTTGTGCAGGTCGGATGGAAGGTGCTCGATATCGCAATTGCGAAGAAGGCAAAGGGAAAGACAGAGGAGAGCGACAGCGCGGAGGAAGGACAGAAGTTGCCTTCCGATCTGGAGCAGGGACAACCGCAGCAGGTTCTGGATGTGGAGTCGATTGCCAAGAAGACGCGGGCTCCGAAGCGATTTACCGAAGGGACGCTGCTGACCGCGATGGAGACGGCCGGCAAAACGCTTGACGATAAAGAGCTATCGCAGGCGATGAAGGAGAACGGGCTCGGGACCCCGGCTACACGGGCGCAGATCATCGAGGTGCTGCTGAAGCGCGAGTTCATCGTGCGGCGCGGGAAGAGTCTGGAGGCGACCGACAAGGGCATTCGACTGGTCGAGGTTGTCCATCCCGAGGTGAAGAGCCCGGCGATGACAGGGCAATGGGAGGCACACCTGAAGCGCATTGAGCGCGGTCAGGCGGAGCTTACGCCCTTCATGCGAGGAATCGAAGATTACGTTCGCGATGTGGTGGGCAAGGCTGTACGGGGGCCCGTAGACGGACGGGCTTTCATGACCGCTGCTGCTACCGCGGCGGCTCCGGTCGCGCGTTCGGCTTCAATCTCTCAGCGCACTTTGGAGCCTGAACATCGCCAGGGCACGATGCACGAAGTGCTGAAGAAGTGCTTCGGTTTCGATTCTTTCCGCACGAGCCAGGAAGAGGTCTGCCGCGCGGTGACGTCAGCGAAAGACGTGCTGCTGGTGATGCCAACAGGATCAGGCAAGTCCTTGTGCTATCAGCTTCCCGGGACCATGCTGGGCGGGACGACGCTGGTTGTGAGTCCACTGATCGCGTTGATGGAGGATCAGGTTGCGAAGATGCAATCGCTCGGGTTCGCGGCGGAGCGAATTCACTCGGGCCGCGACCGGGCGACATCACGCGAAGTTTGCCTGAAGTATTTAGACGGGCAACTCGACTTTCTGTTCATTGCGCCGGAGCGGCTGCGCGTGAGGGGCTTCCCGGAGATGCTCGCCAAACGTAAGCCGTGCCTGGTCGCGATCGATGAGGCCCATTGCATATCGGCCTGGGGCCACGATTTCAGGCCGGATTACCGGAACATCGGGCAGCATTTGCCGGCGCTCCGGCCCGCTCCGGTCATCGCGCTTACGGCAACAGCGACGCCGATTGTGCAGCGGGACATCGCACAGCAGCTTGGCCTTCGCATACCCCGTGAGTTCATTCAAGGCTTTCGCCGCGACAATATCGCGATCGAGGTCGCTCGTGTGCCTCCGAGCGCACGGTTCGCGCTAGTGGCAGAATTGCTGGATTTTGAGGAGCGACGCCCTGCGATCGTGTATGTTCCCACGCGCCGGGAGACAGAGCAACTGGCGCACGAACTCGGACGCAAGTTTGCGGCGGAGCCGTATCACGCCGGATTGGACGGCAGGCGCAGGGACCAAATCCAGAACGATTTCCTAGCCGGCCGGCTGGAGGTGATCGTCGCGACTATCGCGTTCGGCATGGGGATCGACAAATCGAACATCCGGACAGTGATTCACACGGCGCTCCCTGGAAGCATCGAGGGGTATTACCAGGAAATCGGACGCGCGGGCCGCGACGGGGAGCCGTCACGGGCGATCCTGATGCAGTCCTACGCCGACAGGCGGACGCACGACTTCTTTTTTGAGCGCGATTATCCGGATGTAAGCGTGCTCGAGAAGATCTTCAGATCTCTTACTTCAGAGCCGCAGCCGAAAGATGCTGTGCAGTCCAGAGTGCGAATGACGGGTGACGATTTCGACATTGCGCTTGAAAAGCTGTGGATTCATGGTGGGGCAATCGTCGACTACGCGGAGAATATCAGCCGGGGGATCCCCGATTTTGCCGAGTTTTATTTAGCGCAGCGGCAGCACAAAGTCGAACAGTTTCGAGAAGGTGCTCGCGTATTGCGAGAGCGCTTGCTGCCGGATGCTCGCGCTGGTGCGGTACTTCGGCGATACGGCTGATTCACGAAGGTCGTGCGGAGTATGCGACTTTTGCGATCCCGGGTCGGCGATTGCGCAGACGTTCCGGCCCGCGACAGCCGCGGAGCGTGCCCATATCCGCGATGATTGCCGAGGCCTTAACGGGGCGGATAGGGATCTCAGCCGGTCGTTTATACCCGCAGGCTTTCCCTTCTGGCCCACTGGACCGGCGTGGATTTGAAGACCTGCTCAATGCGATGGCTCGCGCAGGCCTCGTGACCGTGACGGATACATCGTTCGAAAAAGATGGCAGGCGGATCGAGTTCCGGAAGGTGCGGCTGACCCGGAGGACAAGAGCCAGAGCCGCCGACCACGTGACGATACCGGAGGAAGTGGCGGCGTGCCGGGGCAGCGCAAGAGCCGGAAGACGGCGAAATCGCGCGCCCCGCAGCGAAGAATGAAAGGCTCGCCAAGGCGCGAAGCGCTCCGAAGCCTGGCGTACTGCTGAGGCGAAGAAAAAAGGCGTTCCGGCGTTCCGCATTATGTGCGGATCGGGTCTCGACGGCATCCTGGACGCCGAGCCGTCCACGAAGCAGAATTGCTGATTGTAAGCGGTGTCGGTCCAAAGCTGGTGGAGAAATACGGGGCGCAGATCCTGCGCGTTCTCGGGTGAGGATTACACGACTACGGGCGAAGTTCGGCGCACGATGTTCTCGGCGCGATACCGTCGTCCAGATCCGCGCCGTCCCGCTTGCCTTCGAGTTCCCAAAAAATTCTGCGAATATGCCTGACTTCGTTCTCGGTCGAGCCATTTCCGGAGCGAGCGATGCGGTCTAGCTCGCCGGTGCCAATTGGCGCAGCAGAATGTCACGGGAGCTACGGTAGTCCTGCCAGGCCTTTTCCATGTTGAGGACGGCGGCGTCAATCGCCGCACGGTCCGGCGCGGAGCCGCGCTCAGTTGCTGGATCTTTCGGACCTCCTCGCGAAGGGTCGCGAACGAACGGCGGTAATTTCGCAATGCCGCTGTCGAGCTTGAATTGCGGCTTTCCGTAGGGGCCATACCTGTTTAGACGAAAGGAAGGGGCAAAATGTTCGCAAAGGCGCCGCACGAAAGCTGCGCGCAGGCGGAAGCCGATGCTACGGAGAGAGTGATCTCCTCTTCGAGATCGCAAGATTCCGCACAGGTTAGCGCGTTCGCCAACTTGTTCAAAAGCGCGTTGAAGCGATCAATCTGCACTCATCGGAGCGGAAGCGGAGATCTCCGTCTGAGTCCGGCGAATCTGCAAAAGGGTCGGCCACCATGCCAGGCTGATGCCATCCAAGGGATGCGATGTACGTTGCATGCCGTACTAGTGGACGAAGAATGGGGAATATTCTCTCGGGAAGGTAAGAAAAAACTGAGAAGACTATAAACCTCGCGCACTGTGACCGATATGGATAAGAGTGAGGTCACTACCCTTTCGAGTAGGAGTGTATCTCGGCATCGCGGTTACTCTCTCCACGGCAGCCAGCGCGCAGGTGCGCGATATCCGGGTGGAGAAGAATCCACTCGCGAGCGCTGTTGCACAGCTCCCGCCACTTAGTAAACGTTGGGGCCCTCATCGTTGGCGTCGACACGTATGAGGACAAACAGATCAGTCCTTTATACGCGGCGTCTAACGATGCAGGCGGCGCTCGCGGAAGCGTTTACGAAGTACGCGGGATTTCCGAAAGAACAGGTTATTGTTCTTGCGTCGAATCAACTGGGGCGGAGCGTCAGCCGACACGCGGGAACGTATTGCTCCGGCTCGCGAACCTTTCGCGGTGATCAGTTCCGAAAGACGGCCTCCTGTTGTTTGCTTTTGCGGGTCATGGGATCGAACGCGATAACCACGGTTTTCTTTTGCCGGTCGGATGCCAAGATGTCCGATCACATCCGCGTGCTGCAGTCGACTGCGCTGAGTGTTACGGAGATCCGGGACTGGATCAGGAGAGACGAGCGTTAAGCAGGTCATCATCCTGCTCGACGCGTGCCGCAATGACCCGACTGCGGGGCGCGGCGATGCGCCGAACCGGATGACGGATGCCTACCGCCGCGGATTCGATTCGATTTCACGCGATTCGAAGCGGAAGCGTTCGCGACAATATACGCGACTCGAATCGGGAGCGCGCGAATCTATGCCGAGAAAAAGCATGGATACTCCACGTGGGCCATCGTGGAAGCGCTGAAAGGCGGCGCAGCGAATGGCCGGGGAGAAATCACGCTCGGGTCCCTGGAGAGGTTCATTCAAGATGTCGTTCCAGGCAGAACATTGTTGATCTTGGCCAAGGGAGGAGCCAGAGGCCATTCGCAGATGTCCGCGGATACAAAAGCGGAGAACTGATCCTCGCGAAGGTCGATCCAAGACGCCATAGACGCGGCCAGCCGGTGAGTTCAGCGCCGATCGACGCGTGCTGCAAGTCGAAGAATGAGCAGCGGCGGCCGCCGCCGTGGATATCCGGCTGCTTACGGACTACCACGGAACAGGTCCGAACAGTCCGTTCGCAGAGGAAGCAGCCCGGCGAATCGAATTGCTCGAATGGAAGGCGGCCAAGCAATCGAAAAAGATAGTCGAGTCGTATCGAGCAATCGCTGAGAAGCACCCGGATGGGGACTCTTCACGGAGCAGGCGGAACAGCGGTCCAGCAACTGGATCAAACCGAGATCGCAGCGAAGATGATTGCGCAGGCGCTTCGGAGCTATGAAGAGGCGTATCGGAGCCGCGATGGCCACCGGGTCGGATCGCTGTGGCCGTCTCTGGGAAAGCGCGAGTTTGGACGACATTGATGTGTTCTTCCGCATCCCAAGGCCGTGAACTTCATCTCGAAAAGCCGCAGGCTCCACAGATCGATAACGACACTGCGGTTGTCCGGTGCCGTCGTGCCATGAGCTTCCACGATGGACGCGGGCAGCAGAAGCCTTGGAAGACACTGTAACGATTCGTCTGCGGAAAAGCGGCGATCAGTGGGTGTTCGAGGCGATCCAGTAAGGACTTTTCATCCGAATGAATCGACACCGAACCCTCTATCTGGCGTTGGCGGCAGCCATTTTTGCCTTCACTCCAGCGACTTGCGAGGCGCATGACGAGATATCCTCCGGCAGCTTGACGCTGGGCAGACGCAAACTTGCGTTTCTGATTCCGAATCTTTTCGGACCTACGGGACTTACGCTGCCGAATCCTACGCATCAGGCCCACTTCGATAGCTCGTTCCAGCAGAACTTCGGACCGCTGAACGCGGCGATCGCCAGCCAGTTGACATCGCTGCCGATCCCCTCCCCGGCATCGGGTATTGTTTATTCGTTCGACAAAGCGCTGGGCGTGTATACGCGGTCGGCTCGGAGTTTCGGTCCGATTCTCGCCGAGCGAGCGGACACCATCGGCAAAGACAAATTCGCGTTCGGGTTCAGCCACCAAAACTTCGCATTCGATTCGATGGACTCGTTACCGCTGAATCGGGTGCCATCGGTATTCGTGCACATTCCAAATCCCGCGAACCCGACTTTCGCGCAGGACATCATCACTGCCGAGAATTTCATCGATCTGAGGATCAGCCAGTTTACGACGTTCCTCACGTACGGGATTCATGACCGTATCGACGTGTCCGTCGCACTGCCTCTGATTTCGGCGAATCTGGGTGTGACCTCGAATGCGACGATTCGGCGGATCGGCACCGGTACGGATACCTCGATCCATGGATTCGGCGGGTCGGCTGACGGATCGCAGGGACAGTTTGCGAATTCGTCGTCGGCTTCCGGCATCGGCGATGTGGTGGCTCGGATAAAGGGAAATGTCCTGCGCGGGAAGTCGCTTGGGCTTGCTCTGGGTGTGGATGTTCGTGTCCCGACGGGGGATCCTTACGACTTTCTCGGGACGGGGCGCCGGGCGTGAAGCCGTTTGTCGCTTTGTCATTTACGGCGGGGTCTTTTTCTCCGCACGTGAATCTCGGGTATCAGTGGAATGGCCAAAGTGTGCTCGCGGGGAATGTGACGACTGGTGAGAAGGCAAGCCTTCCCAACCAGGTCCTGTATGCGGTGGGATTCGATTATGGGCTGACGCGGCGCTTCACGCTGGCTGCCGATGTCCTGGGCCAGCACGTTCGGGATGTGGAACGGATCTACGCGAACGATTTCACTGCGGCGAATGGGAGCCCGTATCCGAATACGCGGTTTGCGATTGGAAGCTTTCACTCGCAGTCCGGGGCGATCGGATTCAAGGTGAATCCGGTCGGGGATCTGATTGCGAGTTTCAACGTGCTCGTGCGGTTGAGTCATGCGGGTCTGCAGGATAGGGTGACGCCGCTGATTGGATTGTCTTACGCGTTCTAGCGTTGGAGGGTTAGCTGGTCGCCACATGGAATGATCGGCCGGCAGTTCGGATACGTGGAACTCGAGATCGTGCTCAGCGCCTAAGGTGAAATGTTTGCGGACTGCGTGGTGATAGCCTTTACGGCACGCTGCGGCGCATGCCCTAGGATCAGCGGACCCAATACGAGACCGAAATCGATGTACTGGTTGCCGCCGACATCCCATACCCGACTGCCATTGCCATGATCGAAAAAGAGCGGGTACGGATGGACGCTGCGACGCAGCCCGCTGAAGACACCGCCACCGAGCGTGCTGGCCGAGCGCTCGAATCGCTGCAATGAGCCGGGAGTTTTGGCGCGAACGGATCGATTGCGACCGGCGACGGTGGGGAATCATGCTTCAGATGGATGTCGTTATCTGTGCGCGATGACCTCGATCTCAACCAAGGCTCCATCTAACGGAATACCCGCGACCGCCACGGTTGTCCTTACGGGAGGCTCGGTTCCGAACTTGCCGAGGTACGCTTCGTTCATTGCCTTGTAGTCGTCGAGCTTTGAAAGGTACACGTTGCACTTCAAGGCGTTCTTCATCGAAGATCCCGCTGTCTTCAGACAGGCGTCGATTTCGTTGAGGACGAATTCCGTTTGTTCTTTTATTCCACCCACTTTGTTCGTGCCGTGGCCGCTTACGAAGACGAGGTCTCCGTACGAGATGATCTCGGAGTAGAGAGGCGTCGCGGACGGCTTGGCGCCCCGGTAGTGTACCTTTTTCTTTCCACCCTTCGTATCACTCTGGGCGGCCGCGGCTGGAACGGCCAACGCGCCCAACGCCATGACTAACTTTCTCCGCAAAAAATGCATCTCGCGCTCAAACTCCTCTTGTGAGAATTTCTCCAATTCGACGACTGACTATATCCGCTTCTCCGGGCTGCAGCATCCAACTGGCGATCTCGATCGTACCGGGAATCGTTGGCGCCGGGACAAGCTCCACGGAGGGCTCACCGTCGCGCATCTTCTGCAGCAGCGCATCCGGCGACACGGAATATTGCGATGAGTTCCATCGTACGCGAACATGCGGGCATTGATTCGCGATCTCCGGAACGAAGACCTCGGCTCCCACTCCAGGCAGCTTGACCGCCGCGCTTCGGACCGACTCGGCCGTGCGAACCCAGCCGCGATAGATGCTCGGGTAGTCTTCTTTTAGAAGCGACTCGAGAGCGACCATCATCCCGACCATTTCTTCCTTGTTGACCTTGCACGATCGTCCGATGGTGTCGGAGTTCGGCGAGGTGTTTTTCCGAGCGGCTCTGATCAAGTCGGCGCGACCAGCGAGAATGCCGGCGGACTGGGGGCCGCGGATCGCTTTTCCACCCGATACGACGACGAGATCAAAACCCACTTTGATCGGGCCTAGAAGATTTTCAATTGGCGGCACGTCGGCTGCGCAATCATTCATCGTGGGGATGTTGCGTTTCTTTCCAATCGCGACGAACTCCTCCATACGGAGGCTGCCGTCTTTGCGGGCCTTGTTAAGGAAAAGCAGCATGGCCGTGTTCGGGTTGATAGCTCGTTCGAGATCCTCGCGGCTTTCTACTTCGACGAGACGGACGCCGCAGTTTCGGACCATGTGGTCATACGGAAAGCGATGAGCCTTCTGAACGATCACCTCGGTTTTCATTCCTGTGAGGTCGGGGATGCGGCGGATGCGATCGGGGTCCTCGCCGGTAAGTACGGCTGCTGTACCGAGAGTCAGTCCGGCAGCTGCCCCCGAGGGGACCATTGCCGCGGGCGCGCCCAACATTTGCGCAATTCTCTTCCCTACCGCGTCATGCAGCTCATCCAAGCGGACGAATTTGCCACTCATGGCGCGAATCGCATCCACAACTTCGGCCGCATGAGCGAGGCGGTGGTGAAGGTGTACACGCCCGCTCCGTTAATGACCGCGCGGACGCCGAGTTCTTTCAGGAAATCGCGTGGAGCGCTTGGGGCAGCCCCGACATTTGAGGGCAGAGCCGCGAGCGAGATGCTACTGCCGAGCACGCGGCGGCGAGTGAATTGCCGCTTCATGGTGGTAAAGCATACCACCGAAGAACAGTCGTGATACGGTATGTCCTAAGCCGCTAGTGAAACTGAAATGAATCGTCGAACATTTCTCGCCACCTCTGCCTCCACCGCCCTTGCGATGAATCAAAGCGCCACTGCTCCCCGAAAAATTGCCGCTATCGTGACCGAGTATCGGCCGCAATCCCACACAGACGTGATTGTCGGCAAGTACTTGGAGGGGTTCAATCAGGATGAGCGTCCGCCGTACCCGCGATCGAAGATCGTGGCATTGTTTACCGAGCAGGTTCCGAAGGCGGACATGAGCCGGGAGAGGGCGAAGAAGTTCACCGTTCCGATATTCCGTACCGTGGCGGACGCACTCACGCTCGGAGGCGAGAAGCTTGCGGTGGACGGTGTGCTGCTCATCGGTGAGCATGGCGAATATCCGACCAACGATAAAGAGCAAAAGCTGTACCCGCGCTTCGAGATGTTCCTGAAGATTACGGACGTGTTCCGACAATCGGGCCGCTCGGTTCCAGTGTTCAATGACAAGCATCTTTCCTGGAGCTGGCGGCAGGCGAAGCGAATAGTAGAGATCTCGCATGAGCTGAAGTTTCCCATGCTTGCCGGTTCGTCCGTGCCGGTTGCCTGGCGCGTTCCCGCCATCGACACGCCGTTCGGAGCCAGGCAGACGCATGCGGTCGCGATCTCGTACAGCGGCCTCGATATCTATGGGTTCCACTTGCTCGAAGCCTTGCAGTGTATGGTAGAGCGGCGTCAGGGCGGCGAAACGGGCGTTCGCACCGTTCAATGCCTCGAGAAACAGGACTGCTGGAATTTCATTGAGCAGAACGGCTGGGCGAAGAAGCTGATCGAGGTCGCGCTTACTCGCAGCAATACGAAGAAGCCCGGGAATCCCCGCGATCTGGTGAAAGAACCCACGGTCTTTGTGATCGATTACAACGATGGATTAAAGGCGGCAGCGTTTCTGCTCACGGGGCTGGTGGAGGACTTCACGGTTGCCATTGATGTCGAAGGTCAATCTACTCCGGTATCGACATTGATGAATCTGCAGAACGGGAGACCGCACCATCACTTTGGCTGCCTGGTTAAGAACATTGAGAAGCTATTCGAAACCGGGAAGGCTCCGTATCCGGTGGAACGAACGATGCTCACCAGCGGTATCCTCGACTTCGCGTTGGAGTCGCGGTTCCAGGGATATAAGAAGCTGGGAACTCCGCAACTCGCACAAGTCCGCTACCAGACGCCGGACGCGTCGCATTTCTGCACCAAAGGTTGGGATTCCAACGGGAAGCGGCTGGACTGAAAGGAAATTATATGCGGTCATTGATTGTCGCTGGTCTACTTCTTGCGGGAGCGTCCGCAGCGATGGGTCAGGGGCGCCGTTTCACGGTTGCGATCGGGGGCGTGATGCACGAATCCAACTCGTTCAATCCCGCCAAGACCACCGTTTCTGATTTTGAAGGGATGCGTGGGACCAGCAATCTTTCAGGCGCGGATCTGCTTGAATCATTGCGCAAGAGTAACACTGAGGTTTCCGGCTATCTCGACGTGGCAGATTCAGAAGGCTTCGATGTGTATCCGGCGTACCTCGCTTCGGCTACGCCGAAAGGTCCATTGACAAAAGATACTTTCGAGGTTCTGACGCAGCGTCTGATTTCGAGCCTCAAGGCCGCGCCGAAACTCGATGGTATTCTGCTTGCGCTTCATGGCGCGATGGTCGCGGACGGATACCCGCAGGCCGACGAAGAGATCGTGCGTCGGGTTCGGAAGGCTTTCGGGGATACGATACCGATCGTGGTGACGCACGATTTTCATGCCAATCCGTCGCCGGAGCTGGTCAGATTATCGACGGCGCTTGTGGGGTATCAGCAGAATCCCCATCTGGACACGAGGCTGCGCGGACAGCGGGCGGCGTCCATCATGGCGCGTACGCTGCGTGGAGAAATCAAGCCAGTGCAAGTGATCGTAAAGCCGCCAATGGTGTACAACATTATCTTCCAGCACACTTATGCCGAACCGCTGCTCCCGATTACAAGAGCATCGATGGATTTAGAAAAGAGTAATCCGAAAGTGCTCGCGGCGACCGTGATGGGCGGTTATCAGTACGGGGATGTGCCGTACATGGGGCCGAGTGTCGTCGTCGTAACCGACGGGGACCGGCAACTGGCTGAGAAAGAAGCGAAGCGCTTCGGTGACATGATGTGGGCGACGCGTGATCGGATCGTGCTGAAGATTCCTGATCCTGCCGCCGCGGTGAAAGAAGCGATGGCTGCCACAAAGTTTCCTGTCGCGTTGTTCGACACGGGCGACAACGTGGGCGGAGGCTCATCGGCTGACAGCACATTTCTCCTGGATGAACTGGTTCGTCAGAAGGCAACCGGATGGGTGGTGACAATCGCCGATCCTGCCGCCGTTCAGGCGGCGATGAAGAGCGGCATCGGGAGTTCGTTCAACATGCCGGTGGGCGGGAAGACCGACAATCTGCACGGAAAGCCGGTCACGATCCGCGGCAAAGTGAAGTCGCTGCATGACGGAGAGTACATGGAGACCGAGGTCCGCCATGGCGGCGGGCGATACTTCGCGATGGGACCGACAGCGGTGATCGAAGTGGACGGCGGCACGCGGGATGACAAGAACCTGCTGGTGCTGACCACGCGGCGGATCGTTCCGTTCAGTATGCACCAGATCGTCAGTCTGGGCATCTATCCGGAGCGTCAGAAGATCCTGGTCGCGAAAGGCACAGTCGCCCCTCGAGCAGCGTATGAGCCTGCCTCGGCAAAAATTATTGTCGTGGATTCACCGGGGTCGACGGCGGTGAATCCCGCGCGCTTCACCTTCCACAATGTGCGCGAGAAGCTTTGGGGAATGCAGTAACGTCAATCGCGAGCTTAACGCGGCGCCGCGTTCCCGAGCACTTCCGCGAGACGCCAACCGACGATTCTCTCCTCACCCGGGTTGAGCAGATACGACGCGATCGTTATCTCATCACCGGACGCGTTCACTTCGATTCGCGGCTCTCCGTCCCGAAGCTGTTTGGCGCAGTCCTGATAGCCGATGCGGAGCGCCGACGTGTCCCATTTGACGCGGAGATACGGAACCGGGTGAGCGCCCGGATAGGCCGGGACATACACTTCAGCCGTGACTGCCCGGACGCGCGCGAGGTCGCGCGCGATGTTCTGCATCATGCTCTGCCATAGCTTCTGATCGGCGGAGTGGTCCCGCTTCACATGAACCTCAACGGCAGCGAGCAGGCCCATGATCTCCTCTTTTCCCACTTTGGCCGTTCGAGCAATCGTATCCGAATACGGATTGTTGTTCATGTGGGCCGCCTCGATGAGATCGCTACGGCCTAAGAGAAGACCGGAGGCTTGAGGACCTCGAAGCGCTTTGCCCCCGCTGAAGCCTACAAGATCGAAGCCTTGCTTGACCAACGTAGTCAGGTTGTCTGCCGGCGGCAACTCCGCCGCCGCGTCGTTAAACACGGGAACACCGGCGCTCTTGCCGGCGGCCAGAAACTCCTTGGCGGTGATCTTTCCCTTGGGCTCGCTGATGTTAACCCAGAAAAGCATCGCCGTCTTCGGAGTAATAGCGCGTTTCAATTCGTCGGCAGTTTCGACTTCGATGATCCGCACTCCGACAGTGCGGCACGCGTGGTCGAAGCCCATCCGGTGCTGGCGCACCATAATGACTTCGTCCTTCATGCCGCTGGTATCGGGGATGCGGCGAATCTTCTCGGGATCTTTGCCCGTGACACAGGCAGCGGTCGCCAGCAAAATACTGCCCGCGCCGCCGGAGGTCACGATCGCGGCAGGAACACCAACCAGCTTGGCAATCCGTGCTCCGACGGCTTGCTGCAGGTCCACCAGCGGCACGAAGTACTTCGATGCTTCATGCATCGCCTCGCGAGCTTGGGGAACAAGCAACGATCCGGTCAGCGTGGTGTAGGTGCCCGCTGCATTGATGAGGGGACGAATACCCAGTTGGCGGTAGATCTCCCCGTGCAGCGACGCTAGTTGGGCAGCATAAGTCTTGCGCGGCAGAATCGCAGCGGCAAGAGGACTTAGCAGCAGACTTCGACGATCAATCATGGCTGTTCCCCTTTGCGAACTTACTTGACGATAACTTCATCGCGATCGTCGGACCGAAAAAGCGATGCGGGAAGTCCAGCTCCGTTTACGAGGTTCGCATCCGGATTGTAATCCCACGCATAGCGAACGGTCTGAGGATTCGTGACTTGATCACTGGACACTATCACGGTTGATCCGTCTATCTTCGCATTCGCCGCCACAAAATTGCCATCCGCTCCCGCAATCACGAATCCCTTTACCGGACCACCATCGCGAGTTTTCAAGCCATCCGCGTGGTTGAACCATACGCGCATGCTGTTTCCGTCTTTGGTCGACTGGCGATAAATCGGACTCGACCAGGTGAAGCCATCCTGGTGGTAGGCCACGTGACGAGCGACGAGAGCCAGGCGTCGACCCACGTCCTGCTTGTTCTTGGGATGAATATCCGTCGGCTCGCCAATATCGTTGATGATGGCAACACCGGTGCCGCGCAGGGCAGTAGCTTTCACCTGACCTTCCTGCACCTTCATCCAGTGATCATTCTTCACGGCACTTCCGAAGTTGGCGAGTTGGACGAAAAAGAACGGGAAGTCACCCTGGGCGAACGCTCTTCGCCAGTCCTGAACGAGAGTGATCAATGCATCGCCGTAGATGTGACCTTGGCCCCGGCCAGCTTCCGTTTCCCCTTGATACCAGAGCGCGCCTTTGATCGTGTACTTCACCAGGGGAGCCACCATTCCGTTAAAGAGAGTGGTCGGCTCGTGGGGATTTCCCGGTCCCATCGGGAGGCCTGGCCGCGGACCTTTGCTGCCGCCCTCATGCCATTTCTTCAGATTCTGCTCGTACTTGGTGTAATTGTCGGGATACTTGGCGATCACGTCCGCCCAGAACGTGGAGAAAGGCGTCAAACGCGGGTTGGCGCTGAGACTGGGACCACTGATCCAGGCGGCGATTGGCGTGCCGCCCCACGATGTGTGAATCAGGCCCATTGGAACCTTTAAGTCCTGGTGCAACTGGCGTCCGAAGTAGAAAAGAACGGCCGGAAAAGCCCGGAATTGTTTCCGGGGAGCAGACCAGCCACTTGGCTTCCACGTCGTCGACGGGAACGCCCGATGGTTTTCTCGGTACGTAAAACAGTCGAATTTCGGGAAACTTCGCAGATGCAATCTCCTGGTCGGCATTGTTGGTCTGTTGCACCGACCATTGCATATTCGACTGACCGGAGCCGAGCCACACATCGCCTACAAGGACATCCGAGACCTTGATTTCATTGGCTCCCTTGATCGTCATCTCGGCTGCCTCTCCAGGTTTCATGGGCGCGAGCCACACTTCCCACCGGCCCAGGGCGTCTGTTGTCGCCTGCACATTCTGCCCGCGGAAAGAGACACTAACACTTTCCGCGGGGCGGCCTTTCCGAAGATTCGGACAGGCACGTCACGCTGCAACAGCATATGGTCGCCGATGACCGACGGCAGTCGAACATCGGCATAACAGAAAGAAAGGGCAAGCAGGGCGCCCAGGCAGGTCTTCAACTTCATTGAGGATCAGTCGCTCCCATCGACAGAATCAGCCGCTATTTATGCGCAGGCTGCACCGAGCCATTATATTCACGGCGCCCGGCGCAGCGTCATAGCCTGGCGCTATTCGTTTTCGACGATGACCGTTAATCCGTTTCCCGCGTTCTGCGGGACAATGACAGCTCCGGCCACGATCGTCGATCAGCCGAACACCGATAATGTGCGGACCATTCAAAACGGTATTCGTATTCCACTGGTGCGAGAAGCCGATGTTCGGGCATTCCGCAACGTCAGGAAGGGCCGTACATTCGGTCGTACGAGGCTCACCATATGGCAGCGTTGCGCGGACCGCTCCGTCGATTAGAAACTGCACCGTGCCGATCTTTCCATCCGGATCCCAGGCATACCCGTAGATCAGAATCGTTCCACTCACTCGCTGACCATTGGCGGGCGTGACAAACACGCCCGTCGGCGCCTGATTCAGAGCATTGTTCACGCGGAAGCGCAGGGGCGTTTCCGGGTACAGGGTGAAGCGTCCAGTCTCATCCTGGATTCGCACCTGAAGCATATGTTCGCCATTCGGCAGCGGAAAAGCTCCTGTCGTGGAGTTTACGTTAAACAAGAAGCCAATCGCGGGACAATTCGGCGTGACAATATTCGCTTCGGCGCATATCTCCGGTCTCGGCAGCCCGTACTGGGCACGCCCATACGAGATCCCATCCAGCAGGATGTCGATACCGAGAATCCGAAGGTTCTCGGCAAGCGCGTAGCCGCGAATCAGGATGTTTCCGTTGACCTCCTGGTCGGCGGCCGGCGCCTCAATCATGACCCGCGGAAGACGTGACTGGCCGGGAACAACGTTGAACGAGACTTGTCGATCCGTAATGGCGCCGCGAGAATTGATGGCGCGTAACATGACCTGGTGCTGGCCCGGTGAAAGGCCAAGGCTCTCAAAGTTGTAGCTGAAACCGAAGACGGCACAGTTCTGGCGCGCTTGCACAGTGCATGGCGCCGTTCGTGTCGCCTGGCCACGCAATGCGCCATCGATGATGACGTATACAGCGGATACTAAGTGATTCTGATCCCAAATCGACGCTCGTCCGGTAAGAATGCCCTCGTACGCGTCGGTCGCGTTCGGCACATCGATCTCGATCTCAGGTGCGCTGCCTGCTCCGGACGGCGGCTCGAACAGCAATCGGGGGGCGTTTTCCAATGTAGATCGACCGATATACTCCGTCGCGAGCAGATTGGACAAACCGTTGGAAATGCCGATGACCGGACTAACAGAACAGTTCAGGGCCGTAGTAACGGGCGAGGGAAACGCGATGTTTCGATTACCGGCGCCGTATGACATCTCGATGCGGCCGTCACTATAGATCGTCACCCCGAAGTTCACTGGTTCCGGATTGACGCCCATGCCGGCGAGAACCGCCGTCTCACCGGCCCAACGGAACGAAATCGCATCGTCTGATGGCCGGCCGACGAAGACGTTCTCGTTCGGCTGGGCGGATCCGTTTGTACGCACGTTCATGTAGAAGGTGCGATTCCGGTCATATTTCGGAAGAGGACTGCGTCGATACACCCCGCCGGTGGAGGGAGATCGAAGGACAGGAGACCATTGGCATGGACTTGCACTCCCGAGTAGGTTCGTCCGTAAAACGGAAACGCAAACGGCAGGTCGTAGTTGACAAATGTTCCCGCGCCCGCTCGCAGATTCAGCGGCTCTTCGTTGGCGAACTGGAACCCTGGGGTTCGCGCACTCCGAACGTACGGAGGTTGCATAGGCACGCTTATCTGGGCGAGTTTCGCGCCACTCTGAGACTGAGCATCCACGTAGTACGCCGAGATGATGCTTCCCGGCATCACCGTCAGTTCTCCGTCTTCCTTGGCAGACGCAGCGAATGCTGTCGTCGGCGTTTCTCCTGTATAGAAAGAACCCTCGCGGAGGAGCCGTACCGTTTCGAGGTCCCCAGTCTCGTAGCTCGTGAGTTGCACAATTACGACCGGCGCATCGATGTTCTCGTCATACAAGATGACGCGAATCGGATCGCCCAACACGTAGCTGGGTTCAGAGAAGGCCAGTGTGCCAGTTGGCGACGGTACCGCCGTCGATGCCGTGGTGCGCGTTGAGTTGTTCGACCTGACGTATGCAGTGATTCCGAGACCGCGTTTCGCAAATGCAGCCCAGATCTGGCTCTGGCTTTCGCCCTTGAAGTCGACACGATCGGCGAGCAGGATTGCATCACGGGCATCTACCATCGTGGGACCGGGTACAGAAAGTTTCATTCCATCGATGACCAGCAGGCGAGTGCGTCTACGCCCTTCCGTCTCGCCGAACTGACGGATGAGGTTGGCACGCATCTCCCATAGCGCCTCGACCCAGATACCCGCGTCCTGGTGAATCTGTGGGAATACCGTGACCCTGCCGAGATCGGCGAAGGTGATCGGGTTCACGTCCATCCGCGTCGAGTAGGGTCTCGTGCGGATTCCTGTACTGACTCTCTGGAAGAGGTAGTCGCCGGTGGGGTAAACGCCATCTACCGGCGCGCCTTCCGGGAGAGTGAACTCCAGGCTAAAGAAGTCGCTCCAGGCCTCGCCCATCGCGCCGCCGTGATGGCCCGAAAGGTTCGGTACCAGACGGAGGCTGACACCGTGCGTGTACTCATGAATCATCACTTCACTGTCGAGAGATCCATCTGTGAAGTAGCCGTTCTGGCCCGCGCCAAGAAACATGCCGATCATTGCGGGCGATCCGTCTTCGAGCCCGTCGCTGTATAAAAAGCATTGTTCAGGGTTGCGCCGAAGATCTGCTGGATCCCGAACTGGGTGTAGGTGTAGATCGGATCACCTTCGATGCCGCCTCTTCCGAAATTGCTCTTCTGGTAGTTGCCGGCCGCTTCGTTGAAGCCGACGTGCCAGAAGAGATCGTGAGCCCGGTTCATCCAATAGAAGAGATTTACGGTGGCGGCCTCGACGAAGTTCGTCGGATTCGGCGCATCGATGCCAAACTGGAGCGGAAACTGGAAATCCCGTGTGGCGGATTTCGCAGTCACCGGGTTGGGAAGAAAGAATTCAGCCAGCGGATTCTTTCCCGCGATCACGTTGTTGCCGGCCGTTTCATTCGCCTCCACCCAACCTGGCCGGAGATGCTTGCGGATCTCCGGTGAACGACACGAGTACCCGGGAAACATAGGGCGGCATCTCCGTCATAACGGCGCCCGGGTTCGGATTCGGCCTTGGACTTGGGCCCGTGAACACCAGGCCTCTCGGCGGAGCAGGCGGACTTTGGAACATCGTGAGGGACCGTGTTTCCAGGATCGCCTGCGTCTCCGAGTGAATCGTCACTGATTGCCGGGATCGGTTGGGCGCATCGAGTACAAACTGCCAGGCAGGTTCGAGCCGTTCGCCTATGGGGAACCAAACTGGCTTCGCGTCAATGTCGCCTTGTTGCGGGCGATGGAATCGCTTCGTAGTTCCTTTCCCCGCGATCTCCATAGGCGTATAGTCGTGCGCTGCCGATGGATCCACGCTATTCATAGCGACACGCATGGAAGGCCCGAGCATCGCGTCACGCGGACGAGGGGTTTCGATGTTTGGACGGGCGAACATGGCGCCGCCGGCGTTCAGGATTCGACGGTCGTTATCAAGATTGATGGTGAAGTCCGATCCGGCAACATCGATGCCGTCGTATCGCTGACGGTATCGGAGGTGAGTGACTCCG
The DNA here is from genome assembly GCA_963825845.1 of Bryobacteraceae bacterium. Taxonomy (GTDB): domain Bacteria; phylum Acidobacteriota; class Terriglobia; order Bryobacterales; family Bryobacteraceae; genus DASQDN01. The sequence continues at coordinate 196,315 of CAWGVL010000055.1, forward strand.
TTGTGATCGGTCCTGAACTCCCTTACTAAGTACAGACTGGTGAGATCGCTCTCCGGCACGCCGTAGAATGCAGCCGCGTTTCGGAGAAACCGATTCCGACAATCGAGGCGTCCTCCGCGGTAGGCCCTGTCAGCGTCCCCCATTTCGTAAGAAATGCTTGTTAGGAGCAGCACATATAATTTGGACCAGAATAGTTCCCGCCAAAACCCCAGAGTGAGTTTCACTGCTGACCTCCACACGAAAAGCGGAGCAATAAGTGTATATGAACAGCGTAAATTGGTGCGAGATCTACGCGGAACTAACGGTTTAAACTCTTGGCTCAAGGATTTTATGATGATGGCAGATCAATGGCATCACGACCTTTGCGAGCGGGCAGTTTCAGACGCTCGCCATTGGTTCGGATTGGATCTTTATCGGGAACTGGACACGATCGATACCGAATATCGTGGGCGATTACACGGCAGGTCGTATTTCCGATGTTACTGAATCCGGAACGAACGGGCAAGGCAATCGTATCCGAGCTGTCGGCAACGCGGGTCGAAACACGATTCAGCAACCCGGTCTGAACAACTGGGACATGAGCCTGTTCAAGAACTTTACGGTCACCGAAAGGTTTCGCGCGCAGTTCCGGTGGGAGTCGTTCAACACCTTTAAACACACCCAATTCGGATCGGCGAATCTGACCATGACGAATACGAATTTCGGGAAGATTACATCAACGCGAGTCGGCCCGAGGCGAATGCAACTTGGCCTGCGGCTGACTTTCTAACAACACGGGGAGTGGCATTCTCGCGCGGGAATGCCACTCCTTCTGCTTTATTCCTTTATTTCGAAAATCGCTTCCACCTCAACCGCCGCGCCGGTCGGCAGCGATGCAAATCCCAATGCTGACCTTGCATGAAAGCCGTCGGCGGTCTTTCCGTATACCTCATGGAGCAGGTCGGACGCGCCATTGATGACAAGATGCTGCTCAATGAACTCCGGCGCGGAGTTCACGCACCCAAGCACCTTGATCACCCGAAGGCCATTCAAGGATCCGTATGTGTTCCAGACGGAGTTTAGAATCTTTGAGGCGCAATCCCGGGCCGCCGCGTAACCTTCTTCCGTCGTCAATCCCGCGCCCAGTTTACCTTTGGCCGTACTCACATGGCCGGAACTGATCAGTTGATTGCCTGAACGGATGCACAGGTTCAGATAGCCGGGAGTCTGCTTTTCAAACGTGAGGCCGAGGTGCTCGGCGGTTTGTTGCGGAGTCATAGTGGTGATTACTTAACGATATTCGGACGGGTTCTGATTCCGCAAGTCCGCCGCCCTGATTTACGGTTCGGAGGAGTGGCAGACGAGTTGCCTTAGATTTCATGAAACGTCAGGCTCACCGACGAGCTCGCCGCTGAAAAGGAGGCGCTCCATCTTGAACAAACGAAAGTGGGCTTTCGTACTCGTGCTTGCGTCTTCGCGCTCCAAGGGACCGCGAAAGATACGCCAAAAGCCAGTTATCCGGAAGAAAAGAAATTTACCGGACATGGTCGAGAAGGTTAGCCAGCGTAACTGCGAGATTTGCAATTGCGTTGAGCTCTCGATCGCATGAAGACAGCAACGGAACAGTTGGAAGTACGGCTTGGGCCTAAGACGCTATTTCGAAGAACACGATTTCTCTCTTTCCCGGGGAGACATGGTCGAAATCATCGGAATCCGGTTCAGAGAAGCGAGCATGAAGGTCGTGCTCGCAAACGAACTCCACAGAGAGGGCGATACGCTGAGCCTCAGAAGCAAGTTCGGGCGACCCTCGTGGATACAACTGCACGGTCAGACGTGTCCGGTCTGTGGAATTAATGACAGGAGTTGATGATCACACTTTAATGTGACGAGGCCCTTGCGGGAGGTAGCACCATGGTGCCCGAATTGTTGTTCCTGGTGGGGCGCATCATCGACGCACTTGAGCGGCGTACGTTGTGGCGCTCATGTCGATTCTTGTCGCTGACCCCTCAAAAAATAAGCCGGAGCGGGTAGACTCCGGCTTCGCTGCGATTGGGAAGATTTCGCCAGCAAAAAACCTATTTCAGAGCGATCGAATGCGTGTTCAGAGTCTGCCCAAGCGCTTGCTCGAGCCGGCTCACACTCTTGTTGAGATCGAGCCGCGCGACAACTTCGCGTCGTCTCGAGTCCGCGTATTCGTTCTGCCGCGTCAGCACGAGGAAGTTAGTTGATTCGCCTGTCTGATATAAACGCTGCTCGCTATCGAGTTTCTCTTTCGCGGCCCTCGCGCTAGCTTCTGCCGCGGCGATGCGTTGGCGCGCCGTCTGGATACCTTGCAGTGCGTTGCGGACCTGTGCCTCGATGATCTGCTCGGCGCGCGCTTTCTCGAGACCGATACGCTTCTCATTGATGAGCGTCTGGCTGTAGTTTGCATCCGCCGAGCGATTCCGGAAATTGAAATCGATGGATAGTCCCACCTGGAAAGATTGATAGCGTCCGCCAAACAGGTTGCCGAGAGCCGTCCCATAGCTACCAACAAGGAAGCCCGGAGGAGTCCCAGTCATGCCATTCGTCGGCAGAGGCTGAAGTCCAAGACGTGTCGAGATCTCGTTCAATCGCTGCGCCTGGGCAATGCTCGCCGCAGAAAACGGGTTATCGACCGCGCTGACCGTACCACCCAAACCACTCAGCCAGTACTGTCCGATGAAATTTACTTCTGGCTTCTGCAGATCGGAGTTCGAGATTCTTCTGCACGTCATTGATATCGCGGCGAACCGCGATTCCACGCAGTTCGGCGCGCTGTTTCAAAGCAACCTGAACAGCGTTACGCAAGTCGTCTGAGTGGGGGGGCTTCCGCGATTTTGTTTTCAACGGGAATGATCTCGTCATTCCAGATAGAGGCGACTCTCTCCGCCGCTATCAGATGTTTTCAAATTGTTCTCCACTTCGGTGAGCGCGCCGAGGCTGGTGTACCAAGTGTCCATACGACGCTGCAACTCCGCTTCGGCGGCCGCGAGTTCCACCGGCGCAAGGGTGCCTGCTTTCACCAGCCGCTGGTTGAGAGCTAACTGCTCACGAGCCCAACCGACGGAATCTTCGGTCACAGAGACCGCCTGTCGCGCCGCTACCAAATCCCAATATGCCTGCTCGACGCGAGTAACGATGTCTATAACACGGACTTCCAGATCAATGTTGGAGCCATTGACCTGCTTTTGTGAGATGAGAAGCTGCGCCCGTTGACGATCGATGGTTCGACCTCGGAGCAACGGTTGCGAGATACCCAGCAGCAGCCGGCTATTCATCCATGGGGTGAACGATGTGAACGGATTCGTCGTGCTTATCCGCGAGTTCTCAAAGTCCACATTGAATGACGTGCCCTGGTTCGTTAGTTTCTGCCGGAAGTAGAAGTTATTCACAAATCCGCGGTCCGTCAGCTTTCCGCTGCTTCCTTGCAGGAGCGAACCGGTCGGTGTGTTGGTGGTCTGCAATAATGGCGTCCATCGGAAATTAGGGTCAAAAAAACCCCGAGCCGCTTGAACATTGGTCTCGGCTGTGGAACGGTTCGTGCGTTCAATGTCGATCTCGAGATTGTTTTCGAGCGCCATCTGAACGGCTTCTTCGAGAGTGAGATTCCGCTGTGTGATACCTACACCGACACGCGCCGGCCTCGCCGGATCAAGTGATGCCCGGGTCTCGGGCTGCTGTGCCAGGACGACAGACACACCAAGAACGAGCAGGGTTGAGACTCTTCGATACATGTCAAATTCCTTGAAGTACCGCTTCCCTATTGGTGGCGGTTACCTGAGCAGGCCTGTCCAGCCTGTGGCCAAGCGGCGTCGAAGACCGCTCGGGCTGAGACGATTCGCCAGGCGCGACCACACAGGCGAGTTGGCGAGATCATCGAACAACGAGTACGCCACGGGTGTAACCAGCAGCGTTAACAACAAGCAAAGGGTCTGACCGCCAATCACGACGATCGCCACAGTGCGGCGCGACCCGGATCCCGCGCCGCCGCCAAGAGCGAGCGGGATCATGCCGGCCACCAGCGCCGCCGTCGTCATCAGAATGGGACGCAGGCGGTCCATACAACCTTCATAAATCGCTTCGAGCCGGGGCTTGCCTTCGGCACGCAATGATTTGATGTGGTCGATCTGCAGAATCGAATTTTTCTTCACGATTCCGAAGAGCACGAGGATACCGACGGACGAATAGATGACGGAGAAGTTCTCGTTCATCAACAGCAATGAGAGCAGAGCGAATGGTACCGACAACGGCAAGCTCAACAAAATCGTAATCGGATCGATGAAGCTCTCAAACTGCGCAGCAAGCACCATATACATGAACACGATGGACAGGATGAAAGCGATGACGAAGTTGCTCGCCGCTCGTCCGAATTCCTTCGACTGGCCGACAAGCCCGGTCGAGTAGCCCGGCGGCATGTTCAAGCCGTCGATGGTCTGATTCAGGATCGGTCAGTACATTGCTGAGCGCCTGACCCTTCACAAGGTTCGCCGTGATCAGGATCTGGCGCTGACGGTTATACCGTTCGATCTGCGTCGGGCCGGTTGCAGGCTCGATTGTGGCGACATTGGACATCGCAACGTTGCCGAGGGTAGCTGAGGTACGTAGAGCCGCTCGAGTGCTTGCGGCGAGTCGCGAAATTCCTTCTGCACGCGTAGCTGCACATCGTAGCGATCGTCACCTTCACGATAGGTCGTAACTTGATCATCGCCGCCGACCAGCACTCGCATCGCGTTCGCGATCGAAGAGACGTTGACGTTTAGGTCAGCCGCCTTGTCGCGATTGACGATTACGCGCAACTCGGGCTTACCTGCCTCGTACGAACTGTCGAGGTCGGTTACACCGGGAATTTCGGCCAGACGCTTCTTGACCTGCTGCGCGTATTTCTCCAACTCCGCCAGCTCGGGACCCTGGAGGAAGAACTGCAACTCGGCCGTCGACCCCGCGCCCTGGATCAGCGCGGGCTGCTGGACTCCGATGGTCAATTCTCTGAACTTCGCTGATCTTCTCGCGAGCCATCAGCATGAGTTCTTTCTGCGTCTTATCCGCTTTTCTCGGGATCGACCAACTCGATCAGAATGGACCCGCGATCCACCTGCCGTCGCTGATCGGCGCCGAGCACGGTCAGCATGTCGCGAATGCCGGGCAGCGCTTTCAGTTCCGCTTCCAGTTGCTTCACGAACTCCGAAGATCCCTCGAGCGAAGATCCAGGCGGAAGACGGAATGTGACTTCGAATTCGCTCTGGTCATCCTGCGGGAGAAAGTCCTTGCCCACCATCATGAACAACGGAATGGTCGAGAGGAACACAGCCACCGACAAAGCGACAATCGCCCACCGATGGGTCATGGACCATACGAGCATTCGCCGGTACGGCTCGGAGAAGCGGCGGAAGAATCCCGAATCCTTCGAGTCGTGCCCTGTGTCTGAAGGACGCAGGAATCGCGCGCTGAGCATCGGCGTCAGCGTGAAGCTGACGAGCAGCGACACCATCACCGCAAATGCCGCCGTGTAACCGAAGCTCGACATGAACTTGCCCAACGATGCCGCTCATCATTGCGACAGGCAGAAAGATAATCACCAGGCTGAGCGTCGTCGCGAGCACCGCCAGTCCGATGTCGCGCGTTCCCATGATCGCCGCTTCCATCGGTGACAGCTTCTTTTCTTCCATGAAGCGAAACACGTTTTCGAGCACGACGATCGCGTCGTCGATCACGATGCCGACCATCAGCACCAGCGCGAGCATCGTGATCTGATCGAGCGTGAATCCCATCGCGTTCATCAACGTATAGGTGGCAACAATGGACGTCGGGATCGCGACCGCCGCAATAATCGTTGACCGCCAATTCCGAAGGAACAGAAATACGATCAACGCGGCCAGGATGCCGCCCATGATGAGGTGCTCCTGTACGGCGTGGAACGAGTCCGAAATGAATTTCGACTGGTCGCGCGTATACGTGACCTTAAAATCCGCAGGCATCGAGCTTTGCAACTCGGTGATCCGGGTCTTGATGGAGTTGATCACGTCCAGCGTGTTCGTGCCGGCCTGCTTTCGAACTTCGAGCACGACCGCAGGCGTCCCGTTCAATCGCGCAAGCGAACGTGGTTCTTCGAAGCCATCCACAACATGGCCGACATCCGAGATACGAATCGGGCGGCCGCCGACATTGCCGATCACAATACGCTCAAACTCTTTCGGAGTCGCGACACGCCCCATCGTGCGTAAAGACAGCTCGCGTGCGCCTTGATCTACCCGTCCGCCCGGCACTTCCACGTTCTGCGCTGCCAGCGCCGCCCGGATCTGCTCGACGTTCAGGTTGTAGGAGTAGAGCTTCTCCCCATCAAGCCATACCTGAACCTGGCGCTGGCGTTCACCGACGAAGCGGACCTGCCCTACGCCGGCTAAGGATTCGATGCTTTTCTTGATCTTGTCGTCAACGATCTTCGTCGTTTCACGGAGATCCCGCGGAGACGAAACGGCAACATTGAGAATCGGAGATGCATCTGTCGCGACCTTCTCGATAACAGGAGGATCGGCATCCTGCGGAAGTTCTGGAAGGATTCGGTTGATCTTGTCGCGGATCTCCTGCGCGCCGACTTCGGGATCCTTGTCCAGCATGAACTGAACGGCGACAATCGATACGCCTTCCGCGGATGTCGAACGCAGATCGTCGATGCCGCTGATCGTGTTTACCGCTTCCTCGATACGCTTGGAGACTGTGTTTCCACTTCTTCCGGAGCGGCGCCGCGGAGAGTGGTCGTTACAGTGACTACAGGTAGATCGATCTTTGGGAAGAGGTCTACGCCGAGCTTTCGATACGAATCCATCCCGAGGACGACCAGCGCCATGATCAGCATGGTGGCGAACACAGGTCGCCTGATACAGATTTCTGCCAGCTTTTGCATGACTCAGTCTCTTTGGGTTTTCGTTAACTCTGCTTCTCGGGAGCCGCTGTGACAGGTGAGCCGCTACTGCGCACCGGTGCGCCGGTAACAAGTTGGTTGAGCGCACTCGTGGCAACGCGGTCTCCAGGTTTTAAAACGTCGCGCGGGACTTCCATCCAGCCATCCCATTCCTGCCCGGGATTGATTCTCTGTTCGACTGCACGGCCGTCGCGAATGACAAACAGCTTGGTTAGACCGGCAACCGAATATACTGCTTCCTTCGGAACCACCACTGCCTCCGCTCCCTTCTGGGCGACGAGTTGTACCTGCACGAACATGCCGGGGCGCAACCGAGCGTCTCCACGAGGCAGCCGTGCCTCCACCGTCAAAGTTCGGGACTGCGGATCAAGCGAGGGGTTCAATTCGCGTACGACCGCGGTAAAAGTCCCCTCCGGCGCAGCGCCCGTGGTGAACGTCAGGGACGTACCCACGCGAACCGAGCCGGCAGCGGACTCCGGCAGGTCAACTCGAAGACGCAGCGGATCGGTCTTCATTAGCGTCAAAATCGGCGTGTTTTCCTTCAAGTACGCGCCCGGAGAGACGCAGCTTCTCTTTCACAGACCCATCGAACGGCGCACGCACAGTCGCATCGTTCAATCGCTTCTGCGCTAGATTGACCTCGGCTTTCAGCGCCTGAACGTTGGCTATCAACGTCCGAGCCTCGTCTCGGGCGGCATCCAGAGCGGCCTGCCTTGATTGATATGCCTTCTCGATCTCGGTGAATCGCTCCTGAGAGATATCGCCGGTCTTACAAGACGAGAAGCATTCTCGAACTTGGATTTCGCGTCCTCCATCTGCGCGACGAGCTTGACGTATGGACGGCGTGGTTTCCGGGCTTGGATATTTTCCTGCGACGGATCCAGGCCGAGGCGAGCCAAGGCCTGGGCAAGAGCGGCCCTGCTGCGGTCGACGCGCAAGGTTCAACTCCTGCTTATCCAACTCGGCGATGACCTGCCCTTTTCGAACGTTCTGGCCGAAATCGACAAGGATCGATGAAACGCGTCCGGGAACTTCGGAGCTGACCGAGACGGTCTCATCGGGGTGAAGCGATCCGGTCACTGAAATGGTTTTGTCGACCTTTCGTGTCTCGACCGCCGCGGTACGCACTTCGATCGGCTCGGGCTGCTTTGGTACTCGCGGCTTCCGCCTTTTTCTCATCGGTTGAGCAGCCGGCCAGGATCAGCACCGGCGATCACAACTATGAAGAAGCGTGCTCTCATTTGCTTTCCTCTTTGCACATGCCTTTCATGAAAATGTCCGACCATTAGAGCTACGACTTCCTTTGGTGATTCATCAAACGGCGCGCAGCCAAAAATCAATCCACTCAGGGCATAATGCGCGACCATTCCGAAGAACGCGCGTCCGGCAATGCTCGAATTCACCGGCCGCATCGCGCCTGGCTCAATTCGTCGATCGATGTAGGTTGCGATCACGTTGAAGCACTCATGGCTTCGCTCGTGAAATAGATCCTTCAGTTCGTGGCCTTCAAGATTACTGAACAGCAGCAGGCGAATGAAGGTAGAGTCCTCGGTATACCACTGGATAAGGGTATTACCCAAGGCATTAAAGAACCCGACGTCATCCTCCGCGTCGGCGTATTGCTCGTATAGCGCGGAGAGAATGGCCAGCCCTTGTTGGGCCTTCTCACCAATAATCGCGGAATACAGATCTCGTTTGGTTCGAAAATGTTCGTAAAGAACCGGTTCGGTTACGCCCACCGCAGCCGCGAGTTCTCGTGTTGTCGTTCCGCGGAATCCCTTCTCTGCGAAAATACGGCAGGCTGCTTCGGTTATCGCCGTTCGCCGCTCCTCGGAGGTCATACGCGGCTTGGAACCTGTATTCAGTTTGGGGGTGGTGCTCATCCTAGTAGGCGCTAACTTAGTCATCGCTAGGTTAGCATGGGCTAACTTGGCTGGTCAAGGATTTTACGGCGACAGCCCTGGGTTCGTTTGGAAATTTTCAGTTCAGGATAGGCCAACTCTCTTGCAAAAAATTCTCAGCCGCCACGGCGAGTGGCGGGTTATCTACAGCCCGGTCAGAGGATAACACGGGCGCTAGCTCGGAATGGACCAGGAAAAACTTATCTGTCTTTGGTTTCAGCTACATGGATACGAGATCAGAAGGTTGAACGCGGGCGGCCATCGCGGTCATTTCCGTGCGTACCGACCCATTAACTCCGCCTCCGCGAGAATGTGCCCGCGCATTGCCGAATCCCAGTTCGCTCCGAGCTGCCCCGGATTGCAAGGTTAGCTGCGCGTCCAGCGACATACAGACGGAAGTAGTAGCGGTGCGTGCCGTTTGGCGGACACGGGCCACCGTAGGCAGCCTTCCCGAACCCGTTCTTGCCATGGAGGCCGTTTTCGGAACTCCTGTCGCCGCGCCTTCCGTGAGGCCGTTTTCCGTTACAGGCATCTGAAGCAGCAGCCAATGAACAAAGACTCTTGACGGCCATCCGGATCGTCCACGATTAGCGCCAGAGATTTCGCCTGCTCTGGAGCGCCTTCCCATTCGCGAGGTGGCGATACGTTCTCGCCATCCCATGTGTATTTGGACGATATGAGTTCACCTTCAGCGAACGCCGGACTCGATAGCTTCATTGTTGATCATTCCTCTTGCGGCTTTCGGAGATGAAGTTCGAACCACGAGCGGGCGAGATCAGCGACCCGCTCGAGCGTTCCAGCTTCTTCGAATAAGTGCGTAGCGCCAGGAACGATCTCGAGCCTGTTCTCAGGGCGAAGTTCGCGCTGTGCGCGCTGGTTCAGATCGATGACCTCCGCATCCCGACTACCTACGATGAGTAGCGTCGGGGCTTTGACAAGAGGGAGTGACTCTCCGGCCAGATCCGGCCTTCCGCCCCGGGACACAACGGCTCCGATTGCAGAGGGGCGGCCAGCGGCTGCCACGAGGGCCGCGCCTGCGCCGGTACTCGCGCCAAAATACCCGATGTTCAGTTCCCGTGTTTCGGGTTGACTCGCTGCCCAGTCCGTTGCGTCGACCAGCCTTCGCGCGAGCAGCGGAATGTCGAACCGTAACTGCGCGGTCCGCATGTCGACCTGCTCTTCTTCGGAAGTGAGCAGGTCCATGAGCAGCGTAGCCAACCCGCCTCCCTGCAAGACACTGGCAACGTACCGATTACGGGAGCTGTGACGGCTGCTCCCGCTTCCGTGTGCAAACACGACAATTCCAAACGCGCGTTCAGGGATCACGAGGTCACCCTGAACGCCGTCTGGCGGAATGTGTACGGCGCGTTCAACCGCCACCGGACCGGAATTCATAGTCAATCTCCGGTTCGGAGACTCAGCGCGGATACGCGGGCATCCTTCCTCGAGATACCGCCGGCAACAAGGCCCACTCCCAACGTGCCCGCAGCTTTTGCCAAAGCTCCGTGCCTGCGCAGCCCATAGATCGCGAGGGTTCCGCCGATGGCGCTGGCGGCGAGGCGGACCATCGGACTCATTTCATTCCTCCGGACTCGGAGCGGTCACGACGGCCTTGCACGGGTGCACCGGAACTCGCAGCGCCCTCGTATGCTCCTGGCGCGCGCAGATTACTGACCACCTGCGTGACACCGGGAACGGAGCGAGCGGCAGAGATTACGTCATCGATTACATCGGCGGGCACAGAACCCTCGAGTGTCACGGATCCTTTCTTCACCTCGATCGAGATGGCTCGCGAATGCGACATCACGTGCCCAAGCTTCGAACGAACACGCGCCTCCAAGATATCGTCATCAACCTCTTCCCGTGGTCGAAGCCTTGCCTTGGCCTCAGCCACCAATCCCGAAGCACGATTCTGTACATCGCGCTGAGCCTTGGTCGCAAAGCGTCCGAAACCCCTATATAGGCCGACGGTCTTGCTCTGAACTCTGGCTCGACGGCTTCGACCGCGATTCGGATCCAACAGGTACATGATTCCGGCTCCGAAGCTCAGGAAAGCCGTTCCCAAGAGGAACGTACCCGGTCCGAAGCCGCGCTCCTGCTCGGAATGCGGTGAGGTTTGTACCCTCATGCGGGTATGAACGGTATGCGCCAATCCGCGAGGTCTCGAAATGTTCTCGAGGACTTCGCCCGTTTCTTGCTGATTACTCTGACGTGCGATATCGGCCTGGGAAATGATCCCAATCAAGGCGCCGTCAGAATCCACTACTGGTACGCGCCTTACCTGATGACGCGCCATGGCGTCCATTGCGTGCCTGCAATCGTCTTCACTGCGGCAGATAACCACCCCTTTGGACATTACCTTCTCGATGCGAGTCGTGCGCGGGTCACGGCCGGTTGCAACAATCTTAATGGCGATATCGCGATCGGTGATCATGCCGCTCAACTGCTTTCCCGCTCGATCTCTGACGACTGGCACCGCGCCGACATCGTTCCCTCTCATGATTTCGGCTGCCCGACTAACCGGATCATCGGGGACACAGAACTTCGGATTTGCGGTCATTACATCTCTACAAGTCATATCCATTTCTCCTCGGATGGCAAAGCGCCGACACCGCAGCAATCCGGTCCGCTCACGCACCGGAGGAGACGCGTTGTCGTGCCGCTCGTTTGATAAGCTGCCGGACCTCTTCATCGGTTGTCTGCGAGAAATCTTCGTACCAGATGCCGACGGCTTGGAACGGCTCTGGCGTAGCAGCACAGACGATAGAATCGATCCCCGGCAGCAGTTGCTTACACACGGCCGCGGCCGCAACAGGAACAGCGACGGTGATTTCCGCTACGTTCTCTTTGCGTAATGCGCGGACGGCGGCAAGCATTGTGGATCCTGTGGCAATTCCGTCGTCGATAAGGATTATCGACGCTCCGCTGCGACTCGGCGATGGAATGTCGCCACGGTATGCGCGTTCGCGGCGCGCCAATTCGATCTGCTCACGTGCGACGGTGGCGTTTATCTGTTTTTCAGATATCCCGACGGCTTCAATGATTTCCTCGTTGAATACCGTCACTCCACCACTCGCGATTGCCCCAAACGCGAGTTCTTCGTGATTCGGCACCCCCAATTTGCGTACGACAAACACATCCAGGGGCGCATGAATTGCAGTTGCGACTTCGAAGGCGACCGGCACGCCCCCACGAGGCAGCCCGAGCACGAGTACGTCCGGTCGATCCCTGAAGTATTCCAGCTTACGGGCGAGAAACTGACCTGCATCGGTTCTGTGTTTGAACGGTGGCGGCATGACCACACCACGAACAATTTACCGGATTTTTTACCTATTTTGCCCGGGCCTTATGGCTTGTCCCAGAGTACTTGTTAAACGTTGCGATGAGACCGGCAGCGGCGGCGGGCGGCTTCACGTTGCCGGAAAGTACTTCCTGATTTGTAAGAGGCTTGCCGTACAGTTCTTTGTTCTCATCTAGGTCGTTACGAAGCATGCCACCTCCAAGAGTCATACCGGCGAATACTCCACGAGATCGCGACCAGGACAGAATCTCCGCACGCATCTGAGCGTCAGTTTGTGCACTCGTTGAACGGCCGACCGGTCCCGCAGCAACGCCACCCGACGCGTCCAGTGTAAATTTGCTTTCAAGCAGGTGCTTCATACCACGATCATTCATTACGAGCAGGAAGATGTCGGTCTCGGCGGCCCCGATCTGAGATGCTTCCGCCTTCCATACGGACCGCCGCCGGGGCGCCCATCCGGTGTTTTCGTCGCGGCAAATGGCGAAGCCGCGTCCATACTCGGCTCCTATAAAAAGCCGCCCTTTTTGGCTCCGGGGATGATAATGACGCACCGGAGCCTTCTCGAGTAAGTCTCTCGGTATTCGTTTATCCTCCGCCATCAGTTCATTCAGCACTCCGGTCGCCTCCAGCCTTTCCTTTGCATTCTCAGCACGCGCTGGTACGACGAGAGCCGTGAGAATCACAGCCGCAAGTGTCCTCCAGGTGTTTGAAGCTCGATAGATCGGAACCTCCTTCGGTTGATAGACCGGGTCTGAGAACTACTTCTTTGACTCACCTTCAGTGATCTTGATCTCGCGATGTTGGCGTTTGGGCTCGGCAACAGGGATGTTGATTCGGAGCTCACCATTGGTGAAACTCGCCTTCGCCTCGTCCGGATTCGCCCCCTCTGGTAGAGGAATGCGACGATAGAACTGACCGTAACTGCGCTCGCTGCGGTAAAATCCACGCCGCTCATCTGTCTGTTCCTTCTTACGTTCGCCGCGGATAATCAGATCCTGATCGGTTACCTCGAGCTTGATGTCTTCGGGTTTAAGGCCGGGAATATCAGCGCTTACCCTGAATTGGCCTTCCTGCCGGGAAATGTCAATAGCGGGCCACCACGCTGCTGCCCTTCCAGACTCGGAACTGCGGGCCGGAGAGACGGGTGCCATCATGCGATCCATTTCGTCGGATATGCGCCGGAGAAGCATTGAGGGCCACATGTTAAAGAGTTCTCCGCCGCTCATATCGAACAACGAAGGAAAGCTTTCGGATTCGCGCCGCCGCGCCATCGGCCCGGCGGATTGTGAACGTTCGCCTTCTTTGGCTTGTGACTGCTTATTCTTCACTTCCAATTCGGCCATTTGAGTTGTCCTCCTATGCTTGGTAGACGAGTGTGAAACGCTCCTCCCTGCCGGCGGCCCCGTTCACGACGCGGTAAGCCGCGCGAGCACATTTCACGATGTAGCCTCAAAAAATCGCGCAATCAGGGCGCCGCCATCCATTTCTCTTGATTGCAATCAATTAGAGAGTGCGGCAGTGTTGGCCGTCTTGTACTTTTTACGAATGGGAAAACTTTACGCGATACAAATGAGGAGGGAGTGTAACGGTGCACTCTAATTTGCGCTGCTGGGTTTGTATGATAGGCGCATGCAAGCCATCGATATCGATCCGGAGCTGAACCGCAGAGCTTTAGCCGAAGCAGCCGAGAAGTATCCGGAGTTTGCCGGTCGCGCCCTCCGCGTCGTTGCGCGACCATTGTTCCAGGGTTTCGCGTGGCAACTCGAGTGGGACGGAACCCCACCGGCCGGGCAGCCCGCGTGGGAGTTTCAAAACGCTGCCATCCGGGCGTACAAGAGATTGGCCGGCATCGACGGCTAATCCAACACCCTGCCGATGTAGAATAAAGACACCAGCCAAGAAGGAACCATTTCGGCCCCGCGCGGGAATGGGAACTATCCCCCATACTCTGCGTTGGCTGGCCCCATTGCCCGTCAGGACATTGGAGACTTCGCATCCACTTGCGAAGGAGGGCCTCGAATCGAATTCGTGAGGAGCCTCTGTGCAACAAGGAACATGTGACATCGGACTGATCGGGCTGGCTGTGATGGGCCAGAACCTTGTTCTGAATATGAACGATCACGGCTACAAGGTCGCGGTCTTCAACCGAACGGTCTCTAAAGTCGACGACTTTATTGCGAACGAAGCGAAGGGCACCGAGGTGGTCGGCGCGCACTCGATCGAGGAACTCGCGGGGCTGTTGAAGCGGCCGCGCCGCATCATGCTGATGGTCAAAGCGGGTGAAACGGTCGATCATATGATCGACTTGATCCTGCCTCACCTGGAAAAGGGTGACATCATCATTGACGGCGGCAACTCGCTGTATACGGACAGCAACCGGCGCACCACCGAGCTTGCCGAGAAAGGTATTTTGTTCATCGGTACAGGCGTCTCGGGCGGAGAGGAAGGCGCTCGTCGCGGACCTTCGATTATGCCGGGCGGCAACCCCGCGGCATGGCCGCATGTGAAGGAGATCTTCCAATCGATTGCAGCGAAGGTGGAGGACGGCTCACCGTGCTGCGATTGGGTGGGCGAGAACGGCGCCGGTCACTACGTCAAGATGGTCCACAACGGCATTGAGTACGGCGACATGCAGCTCATCTGCGAGGCGTATCAACTGCTGAAGGATGCGCTCGGGTTGAACGCGGACCAGTTACACGATGTCTTCGCCGAGTGGAACAAAGGCGAGCTCGACAGCTACCTGATTGAGATTACGCGCGACATCTTTCGGCTTCAGGGATGAAGACGGCGTACCGATGGTGGACAAGATTCTCGACACCGCGGGTCAGAAAGGTACGGGAAATGGACCGGCATCAGTTCGCTCGATCTGGGAGTTCCCGTCACGCTGATCGGTGAAGCCGTGTACGCGCGATGCCTGTCCGCCATGAAGGATGAGCGGGTGGCTGCGTCGAAGATCCTCAATGGACCGAAGCCATCACTCAGTGGCGACAATAAAGAGTTTATCGAGAACGTTCGCCGAGCGCTCTACTGCTCCAAAATGATCTCGTACGCTCAGGGCTATATGCTTTTGCGCGAGGCCGCGAAGGATCAGAAATGGAATCTGAACTTCGGCGGCATTGCGCTCATGTGGCGCGGTGGATGCATCATCCGCAGCCGCTTCCTCGGCAAGATCAAGGAAGCCTACGATAAGAACCCGCAGCTTGCGAACCTGCTGGTGGACGAGTTCTTCAGCAGCACGTTGAATCAAGTATCAGGACTCCTGGCGTCGCGCTATTGTCAGCGCGATCGAAGCGGGCGTTCCGACACCCGCCTTCTCAACCGCGCTTGCGTTCTATGACGGCTTCCGCACCGAGCGGCTCCCTGCGAATCTGCTGCAGGCGCAGCGCGACTACTTCGGCGCCCACACCTATGAGCGTATCGACAAGCCCCGGGGTCAGTTCTTCCACACGAATTGGACCGGGCGCGGCGGCCGTGTCGCTTCCGGGCATATAACGTTTATTCGCCGTATCTACAGGAGATGAATGGCTAACAGTCTGAATATCCGGAAGGATGGCGCCCTCGATTTCTTATCGCTCGGCGCTCTGATCCATCGTCTGGACCCGGGAATCATCCCGTTTCGTAAGGCACAGGAGTGCCACATCCACGTTAGCGGTGGCGAGTTTAATTGCGCGGCGAACCTCTCCGACTGCTTTCGCCTGAATACCGGTGTTGCGACCGCTATCGTCGATTACCCGATCGGTGACCTTATCGCCGAGCGTGTAAGAGCGATGGGTGTGAGGCCTTTCTACAAGCGCTTCAAACACAACGGCGTAAACGGCCCGAATATGGCGACGGTCTATAGCGATCGTGGTCTCGGCGTCCGGGCGCCTGTTGTGTTTTACAATCGCGCGAATGAAGCCGGCGCTCTGCTCAAACCCGGCGACTTCGATTGGAACTCCATCTTCGATGACGGTGTTCGCTGGTTCCATAGCGGTGGAATTTTCGCGGCGCTCTCGGAGACCACCGGGGAACTGATCATCGAAGCGATGAAGGCTGCCAAGGCTCATGGCGCCGTCACGTCATTCGACCTGAATTACCGCGCGAAGTTGTGGAATATCTGGGGCGGCGCGGAGAAGGCCGCTTCTGTGATCGGACGCATCGTTGAGAACGTCGATGTACTCGTAGGCAACGAAGAGGACTTACAACTCGGGTCTGGGGATCCCCGGCCCGGAGGTGCACTCGAAATCCAAGCTCGATCCGAGCGCGTTCTTCGGCATGATCGACAGCGTTACCAAGAAATATCCGAACGTCAAGACTGTAGCGACAACGCTGCGCGAAGTTCACTCGACGAATCATCATAGCTGGAGCGCTGTGGCGTGGGTGAATGGCAAGACGTACACGGCGCCGACGACGGAACTCAACGTCCACGATCGTGTCGGTGGTGGCGACGGCTTCGCGGCGGGCCTTTTCTATGGCCTGTTGTCGGGTGAGAATCCGCAGGAAGCTGTCAATCTGGGATGGGCGCATGGAGCGCTTCTCACGACGTTCCCCGGTGATACCACGATGTGTGTAGTAGAAGATGTCCGAGCTTTCGCTAAGGGCGGTTCGGCCCGCATCCAACGATAGCTCGTAAACATACAGAAGGGCGCCGCGTGTCGAGTTCGCGGCGCCCTTTTTCTATTTTGCGGGAGTTATGCGCCTAACGCATGCAGGACAACGCGCCGCCCCTGTGCGCTTGCCCGATGCTCGAATACGTACAAACCCTGCCACGTGCCCAAGGCCAACCGTCCTTCCACTATGGGAATGGACAGTTGAGTAGTCGTGAGAGCCGAGCGAATGTGCGCGGGCATGTCATCCGGTCCTTCGACGGTATGTCTATACAGACGATTGTCTTCAGGAACGAGCCGGCCGAAAAAATCATTCAGGTCGGCGATGACGTCCGGATCGGCGTTCTCCTGTATCGTCAGCGAAGCGGACGTGTGCTGGATGAAAATCGTCAGCAGGCCGGTCGTGATCTCGGATGTGGAGAGCCACCGCTCAACTTCCTCCGTGAAATCGTAAAGTCCCTTCCCCTGTGTGGAGACCTGAAGATAAGTAGTGCGTTGAATCATTCGACTGTGACGCTCTTTGCAAGGTTGCGAGGCTGATCGACATCACAACCGAGGCGGACCGCGATGTGATACGCGAGCAACTGCAGCGGCACGATCTCGAGCAGCGGCAGCAGCAACTCATGGGTCGAAGGGATGACGATCACGTGATCGGCATTCTTGACCACTTCTTCAGCGTCAGGTTCGCACGCAACGGCGATGACGATGCCGCCTCGCGCTTTCACCTCCTGGATATTCGAAAGTGTCTTCTCGTATCGAGTGAGGCTTTCTTCGCTGTTTGGATCACGTGTCGCGAGAACGACGACCGGCAGTTTCTCATCGATAAGCGCATTCGGTCCGTGCTTCATCTCGCCTGCAGGGTAGCCCTCGGCGTGGATGTAGGAGATTTCTTTCAACTTCAATGCGCCTTCGAGGGCAATCGGAAAGTGAATGCCGCGACCGAGATAGAGGAAATCGGTCGCGCGCGACAACATGCGAACCAAGTCCTCATACAGGCCTTCATCGTTGGAGAGGATTTGTTCGAGCTTGCCGGGCAGCGTCGTTAATTCCTGAACCAGCGCCTTGCTTTGTTCCTCCGTGATGGTTCCCCGTACCTGAGCCAGGTACATTGCCATTACAAATAGGGCTGTTAACTGGGAGGTGAAAGCCTTGGTCGAGGCGACGCCGATCTCCGGTCCGGCATGAGTCAGGAGCGTTCCCGCAGCCTCGCGCGTGATCATCGATCCGACAACGTTGCAGATCGCGACCGTTTTCGAGCCCTTTTGCTTCGCCTCCCGTTGGGCTGCGAGCGTATCGGCGGTTTCACCGGACTGCGAGATAACGACGGTGAGAGTGTTAGGAGGAATAATGGGATCTCGATAGCGGAACTCACTGCCGTAGTCCACTTCGACAGGCATGCGGGCGAGTCTTTCGATCATGAATTTCCCTGCCAGCGCGGCATGCCAACTGGTTCCGCAAGCCACAATCTTGACCGACGTAAACTCTTTGAACTGCTTCGGTGAGATATCCATCTCATCGAGGAAGATCCGTCCTGTCTCCTGGCCGACGCGTCCGAGAAGCGTATCGCGAACCGCGCGCGGCTGCTCAAAAATCTCTTTGAGCATGAAATGCTTGTAGCCGCCCTTCTCTGCCATGATCGGGTCCCACAAAATGTGCGAGACCTGCCGTTTGATCGGACGGCCATCGAAATCGGTAAGTTGAACGCCTTCTCTCGTCAGGATCGCCATGTCGCCATCGGACAAAAAGAACATGTCGCGCGTGTGGCTGAGGATGGCCGGCACGTCGGAAGCGATGAAGTACTCGTTGTCGCCCAGACCGACGACGGCAGGAGGTCCGGAGCGTGCGGCGACAATCTTATCCGGCTCAGACTTACTGATCACGGCAAGCGCAAACACGCCCTTTAGTTGCTTGACGGTGCATCGCACGGCCGCTTCGAGATTGCCCTGATAATACTTCTCGACAAGGTGAGCGATGACTTCAGTGTCCGTCTCGGTTTTAAACTCGTGGCCTTCGTTCTGAAGTTGCCGCTTCAGGCTCATGTAGTTCTCTACGATGCCGTTGTGGACTACAACGATCTCACCTTTGCAATCGCGGTGCGGGTGGGCATTCTCTTCCGTCGGCCGGCCATGCGTTGCCCAACGGGTGTGACCGATTCCATAGAGTCCATCGACAGGGCTGGTCCGAACGACTTCTTCGAGATTCCGTAGCTTCCCCGAGGCGCGACGGACAAACATCTCCGACTGGCCATCCACCACTGCAATGCCCGCGGAGTCGTAGCCGCGGTATTCCAGCCGGCGCAATCCGTCGAGGATAATCGGGACGGCCTTGCGATTCCCTATGTAGCCAACGATTCCACACATAGTTCAACTATTGTAAAGGGAGTTCCATCCGCTAGTGATACAAAAGAGAGAAATGTCTACAAGTTTGGCTGGTCAAACGGCCTTGATCACAGGCGCATCTCGCGGCATTGGAGCGTCAACCGCATTAGTACTAGCAAAGGCTGGGGTAAAACACCTAGTACTCCACTACAATTCCTTCCAGCAGGGCGCAGACGAAACCGCCGACGCAGTCCGCCGGGCCGGCGCGGAGGTGACTCTGATCCAATGCGATCTCGGCCACATGGACGGTGTCCACTCGCTCATCGAGAAAGTTCGCAACCAGACTTTCGATATCCTCGTAAACAATGCTGGGCATCTGGTTCAGCGCGCGAAACTCCTGGAGTCGACCGAAGACATCTATGACGTTGTCATGACGCTCAACGTGAAGAGCTTGTGGTTTCTCACCCAGGCTGTTGTGCCCGCGATGATCCAGAAGAAAAGCGGCATCATCGTCAATGTGGGTTCAATTGCGGCGCGGAATGGCGGTGGGCCCGGCGCCACGATGTACTCAGCCGCGAAAGCCGCCGTATCGACGTTTACGAAAGGATGGGCGAAGGAATTGGCTCCGCATGGAATTCGGGTGAATGCGGTTAGTCCTGGGACCGTCGACAATTATTTCCATGAGAAACACTCGAACCGGCAGATTCTCGACAACGTGATCGCAGCAACTCCTGCCGGAAGGCTGGCCACCAATGAAGATGTGTCCGACGTAATCTTATTCCTTTGCTCGGATGCGAGCCGGTACGTGCACGGGCAGACGATCGAGATCAACGGCGGCATGTTTATGGTGTAAACCCGATCGCCTAGCGGTTGGTATTTTCGTAGTGTGAGCGAGCGCGATTCGATGGACGAAGTGATTGAACTCTAAAAGAGAGACGTCGATATGACTGATCCGCGAGTGCCTGAAGCTGACGGTGGAACAAGGCGTCCGTCGATTATAGGAATTCGAGGAGTTTCGGGAAGAGTTGCAGCGAGGACTACGGCAATCACTGGACGCTATTCGCTGAATTCTGATCGGAGGCGTAGCTGCCGCAGTTCATTCGACGTCATTTATGAGCGGAGTATGGCGAATCTCGCGCGTATCATGACCGCGCTAGAAACATAAAATCCATATCTGCGCGATCCCCCTTCCGGGTGGATAGTCGGGACGCTAAGAGCGGGTCTGAACCTTAACCTAACGACGGACGCGATTCGAAGAGGCCCTAAGGGGTGTTGACGCGCCCTTCTCGGGCGGCCGCTCAGTGCGTGAAAGCATAGATGATGAAATCAATGCCCATCCGGTACGCCTGAGACGCATACTTTTCCGGATACCTAGGATGGTCGGCCCACTCCCAGGCGTCTCCATTGTCCTGGTTGTGGCAGATGGCTACCATGAGGCGGCCGCGATCATCGTAGATTCCCCGCCAATGCGGCTCGACGCCGTCCTTCTCGTAGATGCGGCCCGAGTACCAATATTGGATCCCCGGCACTTGAAATTTCTGGCCGAGGTCGTACAACACATGGAATACGGCGTCAGTGCTCTCAATATCCGTTACCTCGCGATCGGGAAACACACGCCGCATCGTTTCCATGAAGACCTCCCATTCGCGGGTTCCGTGGAAGTCGTCGACCATCAGGAATCCTCCACGCAGAAGATACTCACGCAAGCGGGCAGCCTGGTCCACCGGCAGATTCCAATGCCCGACTTCGACCGCGTAGATCCAAGGCCAGTCGTAGATGCGATCATCCGTCAGACTGACCACCTGCTCGACAGACCGTGTGTGGATACGGGTTAAGCGCCTGACACCCTGTACAAATTGGCGATCGGCCTTTGGCGCGTCGATTCCCCAGCTATAAAATGGCGCTGCTTCGTAGGTGGATGGGTAGCGAAGCCGCGCAAAAGCGAACTCCGTGCGTTCGTCCGCGTCTGGTGGGATCTGCGATTCGGGGTGCTCAATTTCGTCGGGGTAGTCCTCCACGCCACGATTCAAGAAGTGGCCGGCGCCCCAAAGAGCCGCGCTCGAAACGCAACACAGGACCAATACGAGGGAATGATTCCGGCGCGCCAACATGACGTACCGGAATAGACGAATGGCCCCGGTTGCCGCGCGGCTATCTTTTCACGGCTTCGACCTTATCTTTCGGATAGGGGCGGAACCCACGACATCAGAACTGATCTCTGTAGTGCTCGAGTGCGAAGCGCACGAGTTGGCTGCGTGTCCGGACCCCTGTTTTCGCAAATACCTGCTGGAGAGACGCCTTCACGGCGCTCTCGGAAACTTCCAGCTTGTCCGCGATCTCTTTGTTCATGAGACCGTCCAGCACGTGTTGAAGTACGGCGAGTTCGCGATCGGTCAGCTTCCTTTTCTCTGGCGGACCCGGCTGGTCATGGCGCCAATTCACCGCGGCGGCAACGTGGGCCTGTTCGAGCCAGACTTTGCCTTCGAGAACATGGTGAATGCAGCCGGAAAGCGATTGGGCGGAATTGTGCTTCATAAAGATGCCCGAGATGCCGGAGGCGATCAGTTCCGAGATCTCCGCATCCGTGACGCCTGCGGTAAGAATGACTACTTTACCCTCATAGCCTATGGCCCGCGCTCGTTCGATAAACCTCCTCCCGGTTTCATGTCCAAGGTCGAAATCAAGAAGAACAATATCGATCGAAGCTGTCATTATCGTTTGCAGCGCCTCGTCGACTGATCCACATCCGGACACCGCCGTGAACTCGCCTTCGGTGTTCAGCAGGCGCACGATGCCGTCACGTAAAAGCTCATGGTCGTCCACCACCAGAACGGTAGGCTTGGTCGGAATGCTCTCAGGCGGCTGGGGAGTTGCGGGTGTCATCGGCGTTCAACATCACGGCGAAGCAGCAGCCGCATTCCGCAGGCTCGTGGACCAGCTCGCCGCGGAAACTTCGGATGATTGCTCGCGATACGTAAAGACCTAACCCGTTGGCGTCGGTCGCCTTATGGAACGGGCGGAACAGACTTTCAGGATTGCGCACTCCCGCTCCCGTGTCACGAAAGCGCACGGTCACGGTACTCTGGTTCGCTTCTGCGGAGATTGTCAGTTCCTTTCGGACCCCCGATTGAAGAGCCCGGTGGCTATTACGTGCGAGATTGATGAAGACCTGGAGCAGTCCGTACCTGTCGGCTCGAACGCACGGAAGGTCTTCGGGAATTCTGCACTGAACCGTAATGCCGGCATCCGCCAAAGACGGCTGCATGAGTACGCGAAGGTCATCGAGGACTGCGGCAAGCTCCACAGTAGTTACATCGTCTTCGGCAGACGAAACCAACTCGAGAGAAGCAAGTCTCTCCAGAGCTTGCACGAGCATCCCTAAAGAACGGAAATCGGGGTGATCTTCTAATTCCGGCACGGACGACAGGTTCTTTCGTACGACTGAGATCGCCGCGCAAACGTTCCGCATTTCGTGCGATATGCCGGATATCAGGATCCGCGTGTTCCTTAACAGGTGATTGAGGCTGAGTTGCTCGCGATCCCTCAGGTCCTCTGAAAGATCAGCTACGATGGCCGCGAGTTTGTGTCCCGAGACCGTAGAATAGCTGGAGAACCAGGCTGCGGCCTGGAACACCTCACCTGTGTTTCGTCGCCCCTTGCATTGCAGGCTTGCTCGAAATGGTCGTGCATGGCCGTTCCGGGCGGCAATGCGCAGATCGGGAAGGTATCGATCGATGTCCTGCCCCTTCAATGGTCCGCTGCCAGGCGCGAGCAGTTTCTGCGCAGCGTCATTATTGATGAGAATCCGGCCCGAGCTGTCTATGCTGAGGATGGCGGCGGGGCTACTTTCGATAAGGAGTTGAAGTTGCTCCTCCGCATCGCGCCGATAGCTAACTTGCTGCTGAAGTTCCTCCAGGTGCCGGACGGCCTGTCGCCGCCGGTCAGCCAGTTCGGACACGAATAGGCCTGTTCCCGTAAACGCAAAAGCGATCATGACGGCGCTGGCAGCAACGTCACGAGCCGCGAGATTGTTATTCAGCCCTACATGCAGCAAGGCGCAAACACATCCAAGAGTCGCGATTTGTGTCCGCGCGAGAAATCCACCGGCAAGCAGGATTGGGAATAGGTACAGGATGCCGACGGAAGCCGGGCTGTTTGTCCACCAGTCGGCTAATGCGACGACGGCAATGATTGCGGCAGCCGCGGCGAGAGATACTCGCCTCCGTGCGGAAGAATATGCCGTGACTATGCCCAACATCGGCGCGCCACTTTTCTGCCCGAGTGGGCGGCTGCGTTCTGACTGAGTTTACCAAGTCTGGCAGTGCCCGCGCATCAACAAAGGATAGGAGCATATCGAAAGATAGGCTCCTCAAGCGAACGATAGGGTAGACCGCCATCGTGCTCGCGCCTACACTCGACGATAGCCGGCACGATGAAGTGTTGTCGTGCGCCCGGCAAATGAAAAGGAGATCGCGAATGATCAGATATGCGGGTTTGATTCTCGGACTGATGGCAATTTCGGCGGGGAGCGCAGCAGCAGAGCAGTACAAGGGTGTCATCTCGGACGCCAAGTGCGGCGCCGCCCATGCAGACGCATCCGAGAAAGCAGCGGCTTGCGTGAAGAAGTGCGTAGGAAATGGCACAGATCCTGTCCTTATCACCGAAGGCAAAGTTATGAAAATCGACTCGGCGGGAAAGGAGAAGGTCACGAATTACCTTGGCAAAAAAGTAGTGATTGAGGGCTCAGACGAAGACGGAACCGTGACGATCACATCGATCGCCGCAGCAGAAGACTAGCGGCTCCTTCCTAATGCGGGACGCGAACCGCAGTAGTTTTACGTTCGGAGGACTCCGATGTCACAGAGTCGCTGTATTTTCGCCACGGCGTGGGTCGCCGGTCTGCTGTCAGTTCCTTGCGTCGCGGCAACCATTGGCTACATCCAAACGAATCTCGTGTCGGATGGCGCTGTTCCGGCCAATAATTCCGATGCAGATTTGAAGAACGCCTGGGGTATCTCGTTCGGCCCCAGCACTCCATTCTGGGTCTCCGACAACGGTACAGGGAAAGCCACGATCTATCGGGGCGACGGAACGAAGCTTGCGCTCGTGGTTACCATTCCACCTACCCCCGGAAGCGCGCCCGGAGAAAGTGCGGCCCCAACGGGCACAGTGTTCAACAGTACTACCGGATTCATGGGTGATCGATTCCTGTTCGCCTCCGAGGACGGCATTATCTCGGGATGGCAGGGCTCACTGGGTACGACTGCGGCGATACGCGCGGATCAGTCAGCCGCTGACAATGTATACAAAGGCTTGGCGATCAATGGAAACCGTATCTACGCCACTGATTTTCACAACGGTCGCGTTACGGTTTTCGACAGTAACTATAACCCGGTCGCATTGTCCGCAAACGCCTTCCGGGATGCCAATGTGCCCTCCGGGTACGCTCCTTTCGGTATTCAGAACATCAATGGATCGCTCTACGTTACGTTCGCGCAAAGGGAAGCGGCGGGCGACGATGACGTGCATGGCCCTGGATTCGGGTTTGTGGACAAGTTCAACGCCGACGGTACCCTGCTGCAGCGTTTAGTCATCGGCGATCCCGGCAATCCGAATAGTCCACTAAACGCGCCTTGGGGTTTGGCATTGGCTCCCGCTGCGTTCGGCGAACTTGGTGGTAAGTTGCTCGTGGGCAACTTCGGAGATGGCAGGATCAACGCATTCGATCCGTCCTCCGGCGTTTTTGCCGGCGCAGTTCTAGACGTTAACGGGAATCCTATCGCAATCGACGGTTTGTGGGGCTTAGCGTTCGGCAATAGCGGACCCGGTTTCGATCCGAATAAGCTGTATTTCACCGCCGGCCCTAATGACGAAGCGAACGGTCTCTTCGGCAGTTTGCAGTCGGCTGTACCCGAACCCGGGTATTCGCTCATGGTCGGATGCGTGCTGTTGTCGCTCGGCGTCGTTCGGCGGCTTCGGTCCGTGATCTGACATACCGAAGATTTACCTCGCGTTTCGGCTAAAGTGTGAGTAGAAGTCGTTGCGCGGCGCTGGCTGCGTTACGCTAAAACCCACACATGTGCGAAATCCTTGAGAAGCTAAAGCACGGGACACGCCAGTTCCGCGCAAACGTTTATAGCGAGCACGCGGATGCGTACCGAAGAGCGGCGAGCCAGCCGCAGCGTCCGCATACACTCTTTGTGACGTGCGCGGATTCGCGAGTAGACGTAGAGACTATCACCAACTCAAGACCAGGGGACGTTTTTACCACACGCAATATTGGCAATATCGTGCCGGCCTATGGTGAGATGCTGGGTGGCGTGAGCGCAGTGATCGAGTACGCGGTCAGCGAATTGAAGGTGCAGCATGTCGTCGTTTGCGGGCACTCGGACTGCGGTGCCATGAAGGCGCTCTTGAAACCGGGGTCGACGGATTCGATGCCCACGGTCAAGCTTTGGCTGAACAATAGCCGCGCCGCGCTGATTGTCGCCGAGACGCTGCACAAACAGATGGAAGTTGACGACATGCTGACGGTTCTGACTGAGCAGAACGTGCTGATGCAGTTAGCGCACTTGAAGACTCATCCGTCGGTAGCGGGCGCGATGGCGCGAGGACACCTTACGGTTTCCGGCTGGGTGTACGAGATCGGGTCCGGTGAAGTCCGGATTGCCGAGAACGGCTCTCAGACATTTGTCGCCGTGACGTGAAGGCACGGTATTCCAAGACCAGCGCTCCGAAAGCGAACCTTAGACTCAGTCAAGCCCTGTGTCCACAAACGTTCGTGTCCATTTACTCCTGGGCCAGGGTAGCTGCGTGCATACACACTATGGATGGTCTCCAACAACTCGGCCTACCAATAAACCTTCGCCGCGATTTGTACCAGGCGTGGGGGGCGGGCGGCGGAAATACGGCCGAAGTTCGAGCCGGCGCCGGCGTTGCCATTGGGGGCTTCGAATTGGGCGTGATTCCAGGCATTGAACAGTTCTGCCCGAAACTGCAGTCTCGTTGCCTCCCGCCACAGCCTGAAGGATTTCTCCACGCCAATATTCCAGTTGTTGATCCCAGGACCATTAATCACGGTGGGACCACTATTGCCGAAATATCCTACCGCCGGCACGGGAAAGCACGTGGTATCGAACCACAAGAAACCATTGTGGCGAATGTTGCCGGAGAGTTCGCCGCTACGTCCGTCACAAACGCGGTTCGGAAGTGGAGTGATGAAAGCACTCCCCGTCTGGTTCGGTCCCGACAGTACGATAGGTGTGCCAGTGGAGAATGTCGTGATCGTGGTCAGAGTCCATCCTCCTACAACCTCGTTTGCCCAAGTTGGCAACTGCGCGCCGTAGCGGTGTCCGCGACCGTAGGGCACTTCCCACACGACGCTACCGACCACTCGGTGCCGAACATCGAACGTCGCAGGCCCCTTCGAACAAGCTCGACAATTCGATAACTGATTGTTGGCCGCGACATTGAATTGCCAGGTGTCGGTCATAGCCTTCGCCAACCCATACTCGAATCGCAAATTCAGGCCGTAAGCCTCCCGATGCTCGTATTTGGCGATAAGAGCCTGATAGGACGCGTTGCCGCCGCTGTCCGCCCACAGCATCGCCCCATATCGTGGCCAGGTCTTTGCGCCGCAGAACAGGTTGGCGGTGGGCCGGCATTGCGAAATATCTGAGACATTTGGAAGTCTATGGCCACTCGAGCCCAGATAGTCCATCTCGATTGAATCGTTCCGGGTGACGCTGCGTTGGATGGAGAAGTTCCATTGGCTGACATAGCCGATCCGGAAATCAGGATCCAGGGCCGTCGCCACAATGCCCGCTGGCACGTTTGCCGCATAGCTCTCCGTGAGGGCGCCGGACGGGGCTGGGGGAAAAATATTCAAGCCCATCATGTACGCAGGCTGCGGGTTGGAGAGTGCATTCGAGAAACTGGAGCCCACTCCTACGGGCGAGCCTATCAGCGGGTAGGGAGCCCAGAACCACTGGAAACGGAGAGTAGTAAACTCCGGCTCCGGCGCGGATAACCGTGTCCCTCAGGAAATCCGGCTTCCAGGCCAGTCCCAGGCGCGGAGCGAAATTGTTCCTGTCGGTAGCTACAGCCTGATCGCTCATCTGTCCAAGGGCAGCGAAAGTCAGCAGACCGCTGCCGCGTATCGAAGCCATGGATTAAATTGCGCGCCCAACCCTGACTTTCGGGAGGAGTGTCCAGGAACCAGGAGATCCCGTAATTCAGAGTCAAATTACTCGAAAGCTTCCAACTGTCCTGAAAAAATGGCGTGAACTGCGTTCCCCGATACTCGACCGGGGGAAAACCGAGCAAAGTACCGTTAGCAGGAAACCCCAGCAGGAAATCGGCAAAGGAGTCGCCGCGTGTTCGCCAGCGGGACCACGTTGCCCTTGAGGGTTCGATGTCAACTGAGCTGTGAAGGCAGGCTGGAAAGAGAGGCTCCCATGCGCCGTCCCATTTCCATTCCCGTGCCATCCACGGCGATACCGCAGACCGGCTCCAAATGCGAAGCGGTGCCGTCCCTCGGTATACGTAAACTCCTCATCGAGTTGCCAGGTGTTGTCACGGTTGCCAACGTCGCCATTGGCTCTGCCAAAGGAAGAATATCCCTGCAGGTTAATGGCGGTGATTCCACTTTGGTCGAATGTATTCGTTATTCCGATGGAGGCAAGGATAGGGCCAAGGTCTTGCGCCTCATTACCGCCGGTCGCGAGGTTGCGTAGAAAACCGATCCGGAGAATGTTCACTGCTTGAGGACTCACTGTCCACACTTCCTGCAGCATCGCCAGAGTTGACCCATTCTGGTACAACAGCCCGCTGAGCGGGTACAATCCGGGCCGGTCGGTTGGCGTATTCTGGCGGAAGAACTGGCCGAACAATTGGTGCGCTGGGTATGCACGGCCGCGTCCAGTCGCACTCCCCACTGATCGTCGTTCAGAGTATTTCGTGGATTGCCGCGGATGTTCGTCGGCGTGCTCGAGAGGCTTGAACCCGGCAGATAGTAAGGAAGGAGATTCTGCGCCACCCGGTTGACCCGGCTCGAGGGAATGGCATTGCCAGGAAATGGCTGGCGAATTCCGGAGGACGGATCAAAGGTAGCCGGGTCGTAGATGATGCGTCCCGTGGCTGCGAAATCTCCCTTGAACATGTCCGCGGTCGGGCTGTATCCGGCGGTGGAGAACGCCCTGAGTTCCCGCAGTCCTTCGTAAAATCCATGAAACCAGATCCGGTCTTTCCGTATCGGTCCGCCGAGCGCGAAGCCGAACTGGTTCCGCTTCAGGTCCTCTCGACTGCTGGCAAAGAAGCTTCGGGCGTCGAGGCTCTCGGTTCCGCAGAAATTCGAAAGCTTCGCCATGAAACTGGTTACTTCCGCTCTTCGTGACGATATTTACGACAGCAGGATTGACGCCCTGGTCCGGCATCAGGAAACTCTGCTGAACTCTGAATTGATCGACGGCGGCAATAGAGGGACTGAGTGCCAGTTCACCGTCCCTCGATCCCGTAATGTTAATTCCGTTCAGTGAATAACTCACCGAGTTGGGAAGCGTTCCAGGTAGAACAATCGTGCGCTCAGGCGAGCCCACATTGTTGGTGAACTGATGCTTTGCTGAGGCTGAGTTCGATCGCGCCGGCGGCCAACTCTGCCAACTCCAGGAGATTGCGGCCATTCAGCGGTAGCTCCCCGAACCCGCTCGGAATCAATTACCGAACCGCGGGCGTTGGTTTCCGCGTCGAGTTCTACTGTCGTGGGCGCCTTTACGGTGATTCTCGTCCGGAGTTCTTCGAGCCGTAAGCTGATGACCATCGAGGCATGTTGCCCGATTTCGATCTTCAGGCCCTCTATCTGCTCGGGACTGAAACCTCGTTTCTCCACCCTTACGGAGTACACGCCCGCATTGATCGCCGGAAACAGGAAGGATCCGCCTCGGTCGGACCTGGATTCGCGGGATAAGCCTTTCGATTCTTCCGTCAGATTGACCTTGGCGTCGGCTACCATCGCGCCGGATTCATCGCGAATGACGCCACTAAAAGCTCCTGCGCCGAGCAGCGTCTGCGCGAGTGACGGGTCCGCAGCGAAAGATACAGAACACAATGATGACCCGCATGCGCATTGACGTCCCCAAAGCCTGGTATACCCGCTTAAGGGGGTATTGTAGTATGCTGCCCCGAGGCACTCGCGTGTTGCTGCTTCGGCCAGCCATCGTCATTGGTCTGTCATTCGGTACCGGGGGTACAGGTTGAACGAGCAGTCCTCATTTCGGCAGCTCCTTCGAAACGTCATCCGCTCTTTTCGTCTCCGCGGCCCTCTTGCGGCCGATACAACCGCGCAGACGCTTCATGGTCTCAACCTTCTTTTGCTGGCTATGTTCACGGTCGGGCACTTCGTCACGACTGTATATCCAATTTCGATATACAGGTTTGGCCTTTTTGTCCTGGTCGAAACCGGCTTCATCACGGCGTTGATTCTGCTTCGACTTGGATTCCTCCGACGAGCCGGCCTGGTATACATGGGCGGCACGTGGTTGTACACCACCCTGGTAGCCGCATTCCACACCGGAATCTACAGCCCGGTGCTATCGCTTTACGTGACCATTCCAATTTCGGCGGCTTGGCTTCTCGGGTACAGAGCGGCACTCTGGACGGCGGGCGTGAGCATGAGCAGCGCTCTAGCCTTCGCTATCTTCAAAATCCTCGGCGTGGAGTTCCCGCCCTACACGAAAGCAACTCCATTAGGAATCTGGTTGTTCCTTGTGGTGACCGTTTTGATCGGCGCGGTCCCGGTGGCGCACGTTTTAAAGAGTCTGCAATCTGCACTGGCGCAGTCTCGCCGATCCCGCGAGGAACTACAGGCATACAAGGAGCACTTGGAACAACTGGTAACGCAGCGAACCGCGGAAATGGAGGAAGCCCGCGACCAGGCCTTGGCAGGAAACCAAGCCAAGAGTGCATTCCTGGCCAACATGAGCCATGAACTCCGTACGCCGCTGAATGCCATCCTCGGGTTTTCCGATCTCCTTCGCGTAAATGGCGCCTCGGCCAGCCAGCGCAGAGACCTTGACATCATCAACCGCAGCGGCGAACACCTGCTCGGCCTGATCAACGACGTGCTGGACATGGCCAAGATCGAGTCTGGCGGTACGACGGTGGAGACCGCAGCCGTCGATCTGCACGGCCTGTTGAACGACACAGTAAACATGCTGCGAGAGCGCGCCCGAACAAAGAATCTGGCCCTGTTGCTCGAAGTATTTCCCCAGACTCCTGAATTCATTCGCTGCGATCCTGTCAAACTCCGGCAAGTACTAACGAATCTGCTCGGCAATGCCGTGAAGTACACCGAGGAGGGAGGCATTGTACTGCGGGCAGACGCGAGGTTACAAGAGGCCCCCAATAACTTGACCCTGATCTTCGAAGTGGAGGACACTGGCATCGGCATTGCAACGGAGGATCAGGCTCGCATATTCGAGCCCTTTGTGCAGGCCGGGGGCAGAAGAGCCGGCAAAGGGACAGGGTTGGGGCTCGCGATCAGCCGGCATTTCGTGCATTTATTAGGGGGAACTATCCGATCTGGAGAGTATCCAGGGCGAGGCTCGCGGTTCTGTAGTCGAGGTTCCCGTGCAAACGGCGGAACCGTCCGAAGTGGTCGTCGACAATTGCCAATGTGCAACAGGTAATCGGGCTGGAACCGGGGCAGCCTGACTACCGGGTACTGATTGTTGAAGATCAAAAAGAGAACTGGCTATTGCTGGAACGGCTGCTACAAACGGTCGGATTCCAGGTGCGAGTGGCGAACGACGGTCGTCAAGGAGTCGAATGTTTCGAGACGTGGCGGCCCCATTTCATCTGGATGGATATTCGCCTTCCGGTGTTGAGTGGATCGGACGCCGCGAGGCGCATTCGCCAACTCGACGGGGGCGAGGAGGTCAAGATCGTGGCAGTCACGGCTTCGGCTTTCACTTCGCAGCGTGAAGAGGTGCTCAAGGCAGGTTTCGACGATTTCCTGCGTAAACCATATCGTCCCCACGAGATTTTCGATTGCATGGCCCGACATCTTGGCGTTCGGTATCGCTATGGAGTTGGGCAGGAGGCGGCCACGGAGGATCTGCCGACTTCACTTCGAACGGAGGATCTCGCGATGCTTCCTACCAGCCTCCGGCACGAATTGCAGAACGCTGTAATTGCCTTAAACTCAGAGCGAATCGCGCGGGTGGTAGGGCAAATCTCCGAGCAGAACGCCGCACTCGGGAGTGTGCTCGGGAGACTGGCCGGTCAACTTGCATACACTCCGATTCTCCGCGCGCTCGAAAGGCTGTGACAGGACCGGATCGCTCAAGACCACGGAGGTTGTTTCACCGTACGCACCTTCAGCCCATCTATTTTTTGGTGGGCGGCTGGGATAATTGGACCTGCGACGCAGTGAACGGCCTCTGGCGAAGAGCTACGCGACGATGTAGGATCTCCTCTTCACCACTAGCGATTGCCTCGGAAATCGTCGAGATACACGACGGGGATTCCCGATCCTCATCGTGGACGCTTACCACTTGTACTCCGACCTGCGGAGGCATTGCTCGCTTAGTTGGACGAACAGCTTCGTGGCGTCCCATCGCAGAAGCCGGTCTTGAACCGATGAGGTTCAAGAATTACGAAAACACGCCGGGTTGCTTCCTAATCCTCCGCGCAGGTAAAAAACACAGCTATACAGCCAGACTCCAAAAAGGCGCAGTATCAAACCGTAAATGACAAGCGACCAAGGCAGGCTTCTAGAACGGAACGTCGTCGTCCGTAATCCCTGGATCGAAGGAGGATTCTTCCCTCTGAGGCTGGGAGCCTGGCTTGCGGTCCTCGCGGCGCGCTTCGAGGCATCGACACCGGTTGGCTGAACTCCTCGCTGCCGGCCACCGCCCTCGCCACGCCCGCCCAGCAGGATCACGTCGTCGGCCACGATTTCCGTAAAGTACTTCTTATTCCCGTCCTTGTCCTCGTAGTTACGGTTTGAGATGCGGCCCTCGACGTAAACTTGCTTACCTTTCAACAGGTAGTTCGCCAGGTTCTCCGAGCGCCAGAGCACCACGTTGTGCCAATCGGTCTCTTCCTTCCAGTCGCCCGTCTGCTGGTCTTTCCACCGGCGGCTGGTGGCAAGCGTGAAACTGGTGCGCGCGATGCCGCTCGGCGTGAACTTTGTTTCCGCGTCCTTACCCAGGTGGCCGAGCAGAATCGCCTTGTTGATGCTTCGGGATGCCATCGGTTGAACTCTATCACAGCCGCAATGGTCCCGCCCTGCAAACTGTTAAAGTTTGGAAGAAATCTCCGATAAAATACATATTTTCATAGAAGGCTTGAAACTGCGCTTGCCCTAATGTAATCTCACGTTCGCGGAGCTACCCTGCAGGTAGCCTCTTGCGCGATTCCAAATTTGGTAGATAATAGCGTCTACTGAACTCGCGGTTACAAACCGAGGTTGGGTTTGTGTACGGAGTTGGGCATCATGCGAGCCCTTGCCATCATCGTTCTTTTTTTGGCCATCAGTGCCCAGGTCAGGTTCTACTCAATACGTCCGCGTCAGGTGGCGCTTCCGGCTCTCTTAATACCGATCAGGCCGTTCTTGAGGCGCGGCGAGCCTCGTCAGGATCTGCCCTGCTCGGTCATCAGCATCAAGCCGGTTCTCGGCTTCGATCTGCGCTTCCACTCGGGATACGAGGTCAGCGTCCCCTTGAAGGAGCTGGCCGGATCGGAAAACATGCTTACGATCCTATTCCGGGTCTCCACGATCGATGCTGATCATGGCTCACCGTTTATTTCATTCACCGGATCAAAGTTCCAGCCATCGAAGAAGAAGCCAAAGGGGATGCGTACTTCCAGGGCGGGTTCGACGTCGGCGAAGGGCGATACAAGGTCGAGTGGCTGATGCGCGACCGCACCGAGCGTGTCTGCTCTTCCTTCTGGGACATCGAATCGACTCTGCCGCCCAAAGACAAACAGGTGGCTCTTGCGATTCCGCCCGGAGCGATCCAGCCAAGCGAGCGCGAGCAGTTCCGAGACGAACCGCCAATTCAGCGTGTCCGCGGACGCGCCGCCGCTAAACGTCAAGGTTCTCATCAATTTTGCGCCTCAAAATGCCCGGTCTGCGACCCTGCAGCCACTCGATACCGAGCGCTCTGACGGCGATCCTGCGGAACATCTCCCGCGATCCGCGGATCGGAAAGTTTACGATCGTCGCTTTCAATCTCCAGGAACACCGGGTCGTTTACCGTCAGGACAATGCAGAGAAGATCGATTTCCCTGCCCTCGGCGAGGCGCTCGACTCGATCAATCCCGGAACCGTCGATCTGAAGCGCCTGGGCCAGAAGCATGGGGAGGCCGAGTTCCTCACAAAGCTCATCCAGGACGAGGTGGCAACGGCCCGACCGCCGGATGCAGTGGTGTTCGCCGGCCCAAAGGCGCTGCTCGACGAAAGCGTGCCGGCCGAATCGCTCCGGCAGATCGGCGACCTGGCTATCCGGTCTTTTACATGAACTACAATCTGTATCCGCAGGCAGTCCCTTGGAACGATGCCATCGGAAAAGCCGTCAAATTCCTGAAGGGTCACGAGTACACTATCAGTAAGCCCAGGGATTTGTGGTTCGCCGTGACCGAAATGGTCTCCCGTATCGTAAAAACGAAACAGGGTCGGCGGTCCGGTACGTCTTCTTCCGAGTAGGACATGCGCTTCGGTTTCGCTTTGCTTTGGCTCGGTCTGCTGCCCGTAGCAGGCCAAACACCGCTTCCGCGTGAACTGCGGGACCATTCCCAGAACCTGCTCCCTTCATCGCCTCGCCGCAGCCGATCGTGGATCGAATGCTGGACCTGGCCGTGATCAAGCCGGGCGAGACGGTCTTCGATCTCGGTTGCGGCGACGGGCGGGTCCTGATCACGGCTGCTCAAAGTTCAGAGCGCAAGGGCATCGGCGTTGAATTGTCCGCGAATCTCGTCCGTATGACGAACGATCAGGTCAAGCGCCTCAATCTGGAAAATCTGGTCAAATTACCCAGGGCAGCCTGCTCGACATCGACCTGCAGCCCGCCGACGTCGTGATCTTTATCTGGATACGGGCGCGAACGACATGCTGCGGCCCAAGCTGGAGAAGCAATTGAAGGCGGGCTCGCGCGTCGTCTCCCACGATTTTGAAGTTCGAGGATGGAAACCTGCGAAAGTAGAGAAGATGAAGGCGTACAACCGAACGCACACGATTTTTCTCTACCACGATGCTCCGGTGAAGAAGTGAGGCGCAAGCCAGCTACGTTTGACGTAGTTGGCGTCGGATTGAACGCGACCGATACACTTCTCCTGCTCGCCAAATTTCCCGCTTACGCCGGCAAAGTTCCGTTCACGGAAGAGATTCTCAGCCCCGGCGGTCAGGTCGCCAGCGCGATGGTCGCCTGCGCCAAGCTTGGGCTGCGGGTGAAGTACATCGGTTCCGTCGGCGACGACGAGCGGGGCCGGATCCAGATGGAGAGCCTGCTCGGTCAAGGCATCAATCTGGATCACGTTCAGGTCCGGAAGGATTGCCCGAACCAGAGCGCGTATATCCTGATCGACCACACCACCGGCGAGCGAACTGTGCTTTGGCGGCGTGCCGACTGTCTTCGAATCGAGCCGCATGAGATCACGCCGGAGCAGATTACTTGCGCCCGATTGCTCCACATCGATGCCCACGACACTGCAGCTGTAGGCCGGGCGGCCGAAATCGCCCGCGCGCATAACATTCCGGTGACCGTTGACGTGGACACGATCTACCCTGGCTTCGACAAGGTCCTTCCGAACGTCGATTACCTGGTCTCGAGTTCTGAGTTTCCTGCTGGCTGGACTGGCGAGCAGGACCATTTCAAAGCGCTGGAGATGATCCAGAATCAGTACGGTATGCGAGTGGCGGCGATGACTCTAGGCGCTGACGGCGCCCTGGCCCGCGTGGATGGACAATACATCTATTCCCCGGCTTGTGTAGTGAACTGCGTCGATACCACGGGCGCAGGGGACGTTTTTCACGGCGCGTTCTGTTACGCGCTGTTACAGGACTGGTCCATTCGGGATGCCCTCGACTTCTCTAACGCAATGGCAGCCCTCAATTGCACAGCTATCGGCGCCAGAGGCGGAATCGCCACGCTGGACCAGGCTCGATCATTGCTCGAGCGGGCAGAGCGACGTTCGAACCGGGACTATCTCACCCGTTCCGCACATCAGGCCTAGGACATGATTCCGCTTCGGGATACGCAGCCGAGCTCAACCACTCCGATCGTCACTATTGGGATCATCGCGGTCAATATCCTGGTATTCCTGCATCAGGTATCGCTCAGCCCGTATGAGTTGAATGACTTCATCGCACGGTACGCGGTTGTGCCGGACCGGCTGCAATACGCCGACATCATCAGCGCCATGTTCATGCATGGCGGCTGGATGCATCTGATCGGCAATATGTGGTTTCTCTGGATCTATGGCGACAATGTCGAAGACGTATTGGGCCATGGCAAATACCTCTTGTTTTATTTGCTCTGCGGATTCGCTGCCGCGTTGGTCCATGTCATGGTTGCTCCGGAGTCCAGGGTCCCGACGTTGGGAGCCAGCGGCGCCATCGCCGGAGTGATGGGGGCTTACCTCATTAAATTCCCGCATTCACGCATCATCACTCTGGTTCCCGTGTTCGTTTTTCTGACGACTATGGAAATCCCGGCTGTATTCATGCTGCTGTACTGGTTCGTAATCCAGATTTTCAGCGGGGTGGGCTCCG
Source organism: Bryobacteraceae bacterium (assembly GCA_963825845.1). GTDB lineage: Bacteria > Acidobacteriota > Terriglobia > Bryobacterales > Bryobacteraceae > DASQDN01. The sequence continues at coordinate 232,111 of CAWGVL010000055.1, forward strand.
TCGGCTACTCGAACGTTTCGCGCGGTGGCGTAGCGTGGTTTGCCCACATTGGGGGTTTTGTTTCCGGGATTATACTCGTGTACCTGATGGGAACTCGCGAACGATTCCGGCATCGCAAGGACCTGCAGTGGTAGATTTGCTGGCCATCGCGGCGCATCCGGACGATGTTGAACAGACATGCGGTGGTGCTTTGCTTCGCATGGCCGAGGCCGGCTATCGTACGGGGGTCATCGATCTCACGGCAGGGGAAATGGGCAGCCGCGGCGATCCTGAGACGCGGATACGCGAGTCGGAATCGGCAGCCGCGATTCTCAAGCTCTTCCATCGAAGCAATATGCTGTTTCCCGATACCAAGCTAATCAATTGGGTCGAGTATCGGGAGCGGCTCGGGATCAAGATCCGCGGCCTGCAGCCCCGGACCGTCATCCTGCCCTACTGGGAAGCGCGGCATCCGGATCATTACCATGCAGCCGGAATCGGCTTCGATGCGTGTTTTCTCGCGGGACTCCGAAAGCTCGATCCCGCCACGCAGCCTGGCCGGCCGTTCAATGTCATTTACTCGTCGATGTATGCCAATGTGACACCGTCGTTCGTGGTGGACATTACGCGCGAATTTGACAGGCGGATGGAATCGCTCTTCGCGTATAAGTCGCAATATGGGGACGCAGCAGAGGCTTCGGAATTGTTCCCGCAGGCCTCAGAGATACGCGACCGGCTCGCGGGGATTGCGCGCTTTTATGGCAACCTCATCGGCGTGAAGTACGGCGAACCCTACGTCGTCAAAGAGACGATGCGCGTCGACGATGTGGTTGCCATGGCCGTACGCAGCTTTTAACTCACGGCCTTACTTCCGGTTGCGAAACAACGAGACGATTCGCGACAATGCTAACGCGCCTCCCAGCACGGATCCGACTGTCGCGACAGCACCACTCGTCTGCCCTGCCGCAGTCTCGGCGTATTCTGCCGGGACTTGCTGACGTCCCGGCTGAGTCGTCTCCCGCCCGCGGCGCTGCTGCAGAGGATCGGACCCGATTTCCCGAGCATAAACCTGCGTAAATTCGGCTCCAAAGAAAAAGATCTGCGCGGAATAGTAAACCCATACCAGGACAATGACCAACGAGCCCGCTGCGCCGTACGTCGACCCGAAACTGGCCTTGCCAAGGTACATACCGATCAGAAACTTGCCAAAGCCAAAGAGGATAGCTGTGAAGACGGCGCCTGTAGCCACATCATGCCATTCGATCTTCACGTCAGGCAGGTACTTGAAGAGCACGGCAAAAACGCCGGCGATCACGGTAAGCGACACCACGAAATTCAAAGCCTGCAAGATAAACTCCGGAAGCGGCAAGACGCCGGTGACGTAGGTTCCCGCGGCGGCGATCGCGGAACTGATCACCAGGGACACCAGGAGCAGGAATCCGCCGGCAAGCACTACACCAAGCGCCTTTGAACGATCCTTGACGATGCTGACGAGTCCAGCTTCGCTATCCGAGTGGTCCCACACGACGTTTAAGCTGGCCTTCAATTCGCCTGCTACGGAACTGGCGCCGAAGATCAGTGTCAAAAACCCTATGATGGAAGCGACGACACCACTGGAGGGCTTGCTGGCCCCCGCAATCATCGCCTCGATCGCCTTGGCGCCTTCCGGTCCCACCATTGAGTTGATCTGACCAAAGAGCTGCCCTTGCGCCGCTTCCTTGCCTAACACTAAACCGGCAATCGCGAGCAGAAGGATCAGCAGAGGGGCGAGTGACAGGACCGTATAGTATGCCAAGGCTGCGCCGAGACGTGGCGCCTGATCCTCGTTGAACTCATTCCAACTCTTTAGCAGCAGATCCTTGGCTTGCGTGACAGTGATGGTCATGCGTCCCTCCGCACATGGGACGCAAGACGCTAAGCCACTGTTTCTAGATGCGCTCCTAATGCTCGACGGCGACCTCGAGAGGCGTTACCGGGTCTATAAACGGCCAGCAGAATCCACCGAGCAAATATACGGCTGCCATTGAGTACAGGAAAATGTTCCAGTCGTACCCGGCATCCCGGATCAGCCCGCCCACGACGGGAGCGACAAAACCGGCCAGGTTCCCCATCATGTTCATCGATCCGGAGACCGTTCCTGCATACTTCCCGCCGACGTCCATACAAGCCGACCACGCGCCAGGCATCACGAGATCATTACAAAAGCTCGCCAGACCCATCAGTAACATGACGAAGAGCGCATTGCTGACTGTCGTCGAGAAGAAAAGCAGGATGGCAGCGCCAAAGAATCCGAGACATGCCATCAGACGGCGAGTAAATGAGACACTGCCCGTCGCACGAGCCACCCTGGCCGAGATGAACCCGCAAAACAGCGCACCGAACCCGCCAAAGAGGAGCGGCAAAATCGCGAGCCACGCGCGCTGGCTGTCGCTCATCTCCGGGAAGCGATCCCTCAGGAATGTCGGGAGCCAGGTGATGAAGAAGTACCACGGGTAAGTCAGGAAGAAATATTGCGCCCACAACAGCCAGATGCTGCGCGATCGGAGCAATTTGCCCCACGGCACGTCACCATGACCGGAAGCCAGCTTTTCGGTGTCGCCGAGAAGAGCAAGTTCGGCTGCGTTGACACTTTTGTGATCGCGCGGGTTGTCCCGGAACCATGCGTAAAAGAACACTGCCCAGATGACACCAATCGCTCCAAACAGCACGAATGCCCATCGCCATGACATCAGGGCGAAAGTCGCGACCACGAGAGGCGGAGTGAACGCGCCTCCCCAGCGGGCAAATGTCCACATGATGCCCTGCGCGCGGGTTCGTTCATTCCCCGGGAGCCACGTCGTGAACGCCTTCGTCAGGTTCGGGAAACATCCGGCCTCACCCGCGCCGAACAAAAAGCGAGCGGCAAACATGCTCCCGAAATTCCACATGAAGCCTGTCGCTGCCGTGAATGCCGACCACCACACGACAATGCGCATCAGTACCTTACGCGGTCCCATGTAGTCGCCCATCCAGCCGCCGGGAATCTCGAACAACGCGTAAGCGACTGCAAACGCTGAGAAGATATAGCCCATCTGACTCTGTGTGAGGTTCAGATCGCGCGATATTACCGGCGCTGCCTGAGAGATCGCAACTCGGTCGATATAGGAGAGGATCGCCAGCGTGACCGCAAAGACGATCACCCAGTAGCGGGCTTTTGTAGGTTTCTGCGCAGTTGCATCGACCGGTCGTGACATGGACGGATGAGTCGCCATTGACCGTTCATCACATCACGGTTCACTACCAAAACGCAAGATCCGCGAAATTCTGTACAGGTTTACCAGTAGCACTTAGCGGAGACACCTATTCGCTGCGCAATGCGACCATCGGCTCGATCCGCGACGCTCGCCTGGCCGGGACATATCCGGCTGCCAGGGCGACAACGACGAGCAGGGCGAAAACGCTCAGGAATGTCGCCGGATCGGTTGGCCGCGTCGCAAAAAGGAGCGACGCAATCCACTTGCCGACGGCAAAAGACGCCACGGCTCCGATGATCGCGCCGGCAATGACCAGTTGCATCGCACGCGCGATCACGTGTTTTTGAACCTCCGACGTACTCGCGCCGAGCGCCATGCGGATGCCGATCTCCTGCCTTCGTTGGGTAACGGAATACGAGACAATTCCGAAGATCCCGAGCGCAGCCAGCACCAGACCCAGCGCCGCAAAGCAGGTGACCAGCAGCACAAAGAATCGCCGCGGCGAAACAGCCTGGTCCACTATATGCCGAAGCGGACGGAGTTCCGTTACGGGCTGGCCCGGATTAAGCGCGCGTAGCGTTTTCATGACGGTCGGAGCGAGCGCGGCGGGCGCCAGTTTCGTCCTGACTACGAGTTCTGCTCCTTCGGGAGTACCTTGCCATGGGGGCAGATACATCTCGGGATCAGAGGACGCCTCGAGGCTGTGCTCCCGTACGTCGGAGATCACCCCGATCACCTTGGTCGGCTCCCATCCGCGATTTCCCGTCGTCAGCGCCATGCGCCCGACCGGATCCTGACCGGGCCAATGAAGCCGCGCTGCCGCTTCGTTGATAACGACAACACGTTCGCCGTTCGAGGCATCTCGCCAGGAGAAATCGCGCCCCTGCTTCAGACGCATCCCCATCGCGCCGAGGTAACCAGGCGTAACAATCCGAACGAGAGCAACGATGTTGTCACCCTTCGCGTAGGCCTTGTCTTTTGCTCTGAATCCCCAGCTTCGGTTGCGTCCAAGAGGCAGCATGTCTGCAATCCCTGCCGACTCAATACCGGGGATCGAAGTAATATCGCGGAGGATCTCCTGCAACACAACGCCACGACGCGCGCCGTCTCCGTCCGCATAATCGATCTTGATCACGGCGGCCTGCTCAGGCTGGAAGCCGAGGTCGACATCCAGGACGTTCAGGAAACTCCGCAGCAGCAGACCTGCGCTGATCAGGAGCACGCAAGCCAATCCTACCTGCGACATCACCATAAACGTGCGCAGACGCTCGTGACTGCGGCCGGCGGTCATCCCTCGTCCGCTGGACTTGAGGGTTTCCTGCATGTTGCCGGAAGATAACCTGAGCCCTGGTACAGAACCGAACAACAGCGCCGTTACAGAGGTGATCAGCAGAGTCCAGAGGAGCGCTGTCCTGTCCACGGTCACGCTGCTTAATAGCGGGAGGGCGATGGAACCCTGCCGGGACACATACGCAGTGACCGCAAATGCGAGTCCAAGTCCGACAATCGCGCCGGCGCCCGCAAGCACCGCGCTTTCGGTCAGCAACTGGCGGAACAGCCGGCTCGTGCCGGCGCCCAACGCGGCGCGCAAAGCGAATTCCTTGCTGCGCGTGATCGCGCGCGCCAGAAGCAAGTTCGACACATTGACACAAACGATCAGCAAGATAAGGCCGACTGCGCACCAAAGCACGATGAGCGCTCGCCGCAGTCTGCCGCTCACGTGATCTTTGAGGCCGAGAATCGTCGACGCGTAATCTCCGTACCATTCCGGGTGAGCCGCCTTCATCTGGGGGAAGAGGACGTCGGCTTCGGCTTGGGCTTGCCCCACAGTGACGCCGGGCTTCAGGCGACCGATAACTGCAAGTGTATTCCCCCACGTCCGCATTTCGTCCATCACAGCCGGAACGTACACATCGATGGTGAAGCCGGGCGAGAACACGGAACCGAAATCAAACGATGCCGGTAGTACGCCAATCACCGTCGCTGCTTGTTTGTTAAGCGCGATCGCCTGTCCGACAATCGCCCGGTCGCCGCCGAATCGGCGCCGCCAGAAACCATCGCTCAAAAGAACTGCGGGCGGGCCGCCTTTCCTGCACTCTTCCTCCACGAACAGGCGGCCTAGCGCAGGCTGCACTTTAAGAGTTTGGAAGAAGTTGTCTCCTACCATCACGCCCGTAACGTGCAGCGGTTCGCCGCGACCTGTCATGGTGTACTCGCTGTTTCCGAAGAACGGGTTATAAGCCGTCACGCTCTGAAAGGAATGATTGTGGCGCTGAAACTCTTGGAACACTGCAACCGTATACGTGACGGCGGAAAGTCCGGCAGTCTTACGCGAATCGTTCGTGATGTCCCGACCCGAGGCAAGCCAGGCGAGTTGATGCGCATCCGTGAACGGCAGCGGCCGCAATAACAGCGTGTTGACGACGCTGAAAACTGCCGTGTTGGCAGCGATTCCGATCGCCAGGATGAGCACGGTGACGAACGTGAAGCCGCGATCCCGGCGAAGCGTGCGCAAGGCATAACGCAGGTCCTGCAGAAGGCCGGCTGTGTAGTCTCCTCTGCGCCTGCGTTCTTCCATCTGTTCGCCAAGCCGCTCACCGGTTGCCTGCAAGGCAGGCATATTCCCGAGTTGGCGTCCGGCTTCCGCGCGGGCTGCTTCAGGAGCCCAACCCTGAGCGACTAAATCATCGGTTTTGGAATCGAGGTGGAATTGAAGTTCGTCGGTCACGTCGGCTTTCGGATCGGGCCCGAAAAGACGCGCATAACGCCGCCACAGGGGGGGTCGCGCCATTATGCTTTCTCCGTGAGCGGAGGCTCAGTAGCGCGAAGTACCTTGTTTACGGCCGCCGAGTAGGCCTCCCAGGTCCTCGTGTCTTCCAGGAGCCGGCGCTTTCCCTTGGGAGTTAAACGGTAGAACTTCGCTTTGCGGTTGTTTTCGGAAAGGCCCCACTCCGCCTCCACCAGACCCTTGCTTTCCAGGCGCCACAACGCCGGGATACAAGGTGCCCTCTTCGATCAGCAGCGCTTCATCGGTCTGGCGCCGAATCAGATCGGTGATGGCATAACCGTGAAGCGATCCCCAGATGAGGGCCTTCAGAATCAGGACGTCCAGAGTGCCTCGGACGACGTCTAATTGGGATTTTTCAGTGTCTCTCCCCATTGGTTCAAAGGGGAAGATTACCATGGTTCCCCTTTGAACACAAGGGGAACCATGGATCTAACACTCAGACTACTTATTCACCAGCTCCATCAGGTAGTCCGTGGCTTCCTGCGACTTCATGTTCGACAGCATACGAACCGCTTCCTTCTTCAGGTCGGGATCGGTTTCTTTCCGCGCGATCTCGACCAGCGACTTCGGCGATTTGGAGGACATAACCGCATGGATGATGTGCCGTCGTACTTCCCGGTCCGTTTCCGACGAGTAGAGTTGCATCAGTTCCGCATCCGCTCGCATACCGCCGAGCATCATAACGGCCTCACGCCGAAGATCAGGATCTTTCTCCGTGCGAGCGGCCTGCAGAAGTGGTTCCTTCTCCCGCTGCATCATGTAAGCCCGCAGCACGCGGCGCCGGATCTCGATATCGGGGTTTGCGTTGTAGATCTCGGAAAGCAACGGCAGGTTCTCCTTGCGCCGGTGCATGCCGAGATATTCGACAGCCTTCAACTGCAGGTCAGGGTTTCCGCTGCCTTTCGCGTATTGCGCAAGAATCTCGCGGGCCGGCGCCGAATCGCTTTGTGCCAGGACGAACAGCGCTCTGCTCCCGGAGCCGCGGCGATGAGCTTTTCTTCAGCAGTTCTCTGATCGCCGGAATCGCCCGATCCGGAGCCGTGTCAACGAGACCGTTCAGGGCGATGAGTTTCAGTTCTTCATCGTTCTGCACATCAGCCGAGAGCGGCTGACCGGCAGCCTGCCTCAACTCGACTCGAAGCGCCCGCGCATCATCCAACCATCGACTCTTCGGATAATTCTTCTCCAGTTCGTTCAACAGCGTGACCGCTTCATCGCGTTTGCCGGATTTACCCAGCGCATAAGCCTTCCAGTAGTAGGCCCCCTCCACACGCTGGCCCTTTTCCTGGATAACCGCGCTGAAGGCCTCGGCGGCTTTGTCCCATTCGCTGCGATCCAGCGCTCGTGTGCCGTCGCGGTAATTCCGGTCCTCGCCTCGCCCGACCGCCTTCTGCATAGCCATGTCGATCCTGCTCTGAATCTCGAGTTGGTCGACGTTAACCCTGACCGGGGCCCTCGGCGGAACGGGCGGCGGCGGCGCCGGGTTCGGCTGCGCGTGCAGCATCGCGACACTACGAAGGCCAATCAAAAGGCCGAGAATCCAACGGTTCATAACGTTTCCTCTTGTGCCAGCTTGGAGCCGGCGACTCTGATCTTGAAAATCAAATGTTCGTCTCTGATCTGGTCCCGCAGCGACTCGAGCTCGGCAGGAGCTAACTCGTCGGGACTGTGTGCGATTTCCACCAGCACACGCTCGAGCTGATCCAACAGACTAACGACGCGCTCATCGCCGGCAGACACCGCGGTCTGCCGATACAAGCGGTTCGTATGTACCAGATCCTGCGCTATTTCCCGCTCATCCGCGATCGCGAGTTTCCGGGAAGGATCGGCGTTCGCGAGTTCCACGAGCAGCATTTTCGAGCGTTCCAGGTGGTCCCCGACCGCCACCAGCAAAACGCGCTCTCGAACCGCCGACGCCTCACCCGCAACCTGCGGCTGGCCTGCGCGAGGAGAATAGCGGCCCGCCAAAAAGGCGATCACCAGCACGGCGACAGCAGCAAAGCGCCGGAACCCACCGCCGGGGCGCGAACCACGCTGACCAGCGGCTGCGACCTCCGAGTTTCGGCTCGAGTCTGTTCCAAACCTGGTCCTCATACTCCGCCGGTCGATACGGAACATCCTCCAAATCGACCGAATTCATCAGCCGAACGAGAGCCTGGTAACGCCCCCGGCACTCGGCGCAATCCGATAAATGCGGCTCGGCGGCAGACCCCGTCTCCCCGTAAAAGTGCAATATCAAATCTTCTTCTTCAAGGTGCTGCTTCATATGAACTCACTACCGGCTCCAAAGCCTCCCGGACTTTTCGAACCGCCCTGAAAATACTGTTCTTGGTCGCGCTGACGCCCAAGCCGAGGATGGCCCCAATCTCCTCGATCGACTTTCCTTCGAAGTGCCGCAGAAGAAACGCCGTGCGCTCCTGGTCTGTAAGCAGCGGCAGAGCGCCGCCTCCAGCCGCTGCTTCACTTGCGTGCTGTAGTAGATCCGGTCCTGGCTCGGATCCGTCGCTTTGATGCTTTCCAATACGTCTTCCTCTTCGATTGCTCTCGAGTGCTCGCCGAGACGCGTGACGCTTCCGTGACCGGATCAGGTCCAGCGAATAGTTCGCCGCAATCCGGTACAACCACGTGCTGAAGCTCGATCGCGATTCGTAGGAGTCCAGTTGTTTGTACGCCCGCAGAAATGTCTCCTGCACAACGTCTTCGGCATCGAACTCGTTCGCTGTCATGCGGAACGCGAGTCGAAACACACTTCGACCGTAGCGTTCCACCAAAACGCGAAAGGCGGCCGTGTCACCGGCTCTTGTCCGCTCTACAGCGGCCAGGTCGGTCGCTTCCATCTGCCCTTTAGACTCGGGAACTTTTTCCCGGTTAGTAACGTAATTGATTCGAATGTGATCCCGTGAGGGATGATCCCGGCGATACCATAGCACGTATGCCCTTTCGCGGAGTGGACTACATGCTTGCTCGACTCCCGTTTCAACGAACAGGAACTGCTGGTCCGGCAAACGGCGCGACAGTTCGTGGAGGATCGCGTCCTGCCGGTGATCCGCGATTGCTACCGCGAGGCCCGCTTTCCCGCCGAGCTGATTCCGGAGATGGGGCGAACTGGGCTTCTCGGCGCCAATCTGGAAGGCTACGGCTGCGCCGGAATGACCAACGTGGAGTACGGGCTCATCATGCAGGAACTGGAGCGCGGCGATTCCGGGCTGCGCAGCTTCGTCTCCGTGCAGGGCGCGCTGGTGATGTATCCGATCCTCACGCTACGGCTCCGAGGAGCAGAAGCAGCAGTGGCTGCCGCGGCTGCAAAGCGGCGCGGCGATCGGCTGCTTCGGGCTGACCGAGCCGGATTTCGGATCGAATCCCGGCCGGGATGCGCACGACGCGCGCGGCGGGACGGCGATCGACTGGGTATCTGAACGGCGAAAAGACCTGGATCACCAACGGCACGCTCGGCCGACGTGGCCGTGGTCTGGGCGCGGACCGACGAGGGCATCCGCGGATTTCTGGTGGAGAAGGGCACGCCCGGGCTACACCACGTCCGATATTCACGGCAAATGGTCGATGCGGGCGTCGGTGACATCCAGCCTGTCCCTGGCGGATTGCCGCGTGCCCGCGAGCGCCATGCTGCCCGGCGCCAAAGGACTGAAAGCGGCCGCTCGCGTGCCTGACCCAGGCGCGCTTCGGCATCGGCTGGGGCGTCGATGGGCGCCGCCATGGATTGTTACGAGACCGCGCGCCAGTACACCATCCTGCGCAAGCAGTTCGACGACCGGCCCATCGCCTCGCACCAACTCGTGCAGGAGAAACTGGCCTGGATGATCACCGAGATCACCAAGGCGCAACTGCTGGCCATCCACGCCGGCCGGCTGAAGGACAAGGGCAAGCTCGATCCGGCGCACGTTTCCATGTTGAAGCGGAACAATGTGGCGATCGCGCTGGAATGCGCCCGCCTGAGCCGCGACTTGCTGGGCGCCAACGGAATTACCGACGAGTATCCGATCATGCGACACCTTTGCAACCTCGAAACCGTCAAGACCTATGAAGGGACCGACCATATCCATGCGCTGGTGATCGGCGAGCGGGTTACCGGGATGGCGGCGTACCGATAAATTTCCGCCCGGTATCGGAGTTCAGCAGGTGGTTCATGGCGATGCACCCTGGTACTCTTCTCGATAGCGGCGAGCACGGCATCGCGCGCGTCGGACGGGAACGGCATGAGAGCTCGCATGAGAAGGAGAACGAAGTCACTCCACTCGGGCGGCTCTGGAAGGCCGGCAGACTTGGCATTCGATGTTTCGGTCTCAAGTGCTTCTTCGGGTTGTTGCCTGCCGACGTACACGTATCGCAGAGGCGCCGGGTTCGGGCCATAGTTGGTGGTGACTTCGATCATTGCTGGCGACTATTCGCCGGAATTCTTGGGTTCGTTTGGAAATTTTCGGTTTCGGCGCATGCGGTTCTCGTAGTTGAGATTCGGAAGTCTCCGGGCTCGCATTCCGGGTGTTCGCACTGTTTCTGCGTGCATGGCGTGGCCAACGATCGTGGCCGGGCCGCAGCATTCGACGCCGTTGGCTCCGAATGCTGCGATTTTGCTCTTCCGTGCGCATGGTTCCTCCTGGTTGGAAATTACCATACGTACTCGTGAGTTTTGGGGCATTTTTTTTTAAGCTGTTGGATTTGTGGTGAATATTTTACTAGTTTGCGCCGAAATCGTCTCGCCGGCGGCCGTCGATCGCGCTTGCCACGATACACAGGCGGCGCCTTGGAGATGACGGGTTCCGTTTCGACTGGGCAGGGTCCGGCCTCGAGTGGTGGATTCGGCGGTGTTGTCGGCGATCAGTACGAGAAACATCACCGTGGAGGACCTCATGCGTGTAGGGCTGGGATTGCACTTCGATCGTAGCCGATAGAGGAAAATGAATGCACATGTGTCTGCGAGAGAGCACCGGTTGTTCGAAAAGACGGAGCCCGATCCCCCAATTGGTGTCAATGATGGCAGGGGCAGGCTATGCGCATACTCGGAACCATCCCAATTTCGTGCGAACTTCGACATGGGCTAGAGTGAACGGATGAGCTCTGCTCCTCAGCAAAACGCAGCTGACGGTCCGGACTTGAGCATCTGCGACCGAGAACCGATTCACATACCAGGCTCGGTTGAAGCGAATGGTGTGTTACTGGCATTCCAAGAGCCAGGAAACGACCATCACGC